>NC_015177.1:0-1200000 GCF_000190735.1 Pseudopedobacter saltans DSM 12145 | reverse complement strand
GAAATTCATGAAATAGAAATGGCTGTTCCTTTATCTCCACAAGAGGTAAAAAGAAAACGTTTAGCTATATTTAAGCACCAATCTCAGAAAGATCTTCCTGTATTCCCTGGTGATGATGCCAGAGAGTTCTGGGTAAGAGCTGAAGAAAGGACTAGTGAAACAGCCCGAGCTTATGACGCTTTAGGTTTGGCTAATTACGAAGCTATTGAAGCTTTTATTAGATGGAAATTCTAAAATACAACGACTAAACTTAAATTTAAACCAAATCTATGGTGAATCAAAATTCAAAACAATCAACAATAGGCCCTATGGTTATCATAGGTGCCCTATTCTTTATTTTCGGTTTTGTAACCTGGCTAAACTCTCTACTTATTCCTTATTTGAGAATAGCTTGTCAGCTTACCGAAGTGCAATCCTATTTTGTAACATTCGCATTTTATATTGCCTATCTTGTAATGGCTCCGGTGTCTACCTGGGTTCTAAACAGATTTGGCTTTAAGAAAGGGATGTCCATTTCTTTAGGAATTATGGCTTTGGGTGCATTGCTGTTTATTCCAGCTGCATTTTCCAGAACCTATCTCCTGTTTTTACTGGGATTGTTTATTATGGGAGGAGGATTAGCTATCTTACAAACAGCATCAAATCCATATATTACTATAATCGGTCCTGTTGAGACAGCTGCTAAGCGGATTAGTATCATGGGGATATGTAATAAGTTTGCTGGTGCGGCAGCTCCAATTATTTTAGGGATGTTCCTTAATTTAAGTGAAGCGGATAAAGTTACCAAGCAAATTGATTCTATGTCTGCTTCGGAATACACTGCGGCATTAGACCAAATTGCGTTACAGGTAGTTAATCCATATATAGGAATTGTAATTGTTTTGATTTTGTTGTCGCTCTGGATTTCGAGAGCAAACCTACCTGAAGTGCAAGGAGACGAGGAAGAAACCAGCAATCACCACACAATTTCCGAAGACAAGAAAAGTGTTTGGGATTTCCCGCATGTTATTTTAGGTTTTATTACTTTATTCTGTTACGTTGGTGTTGAAGTACTTGCCGGGGATACTATTATCGCGTATGGAGTTTCGCAGGGAATTTCCCTTGACGATGCCAAGTTCTTTACCGGGTTTACTATGGTAGCAATGGTTGTTGGTTATATTATCGGTATAATCACAATTCCAAAGTATCTGGCTCAAGACAGAGCTCTAAAATTCTGTGCTATTCTGGGTATTATATTTACCGCAGGGATTGTGTTTACTACAGGAATAACTTCTTTGCTTTTTGTAGCTTTATTAGGACTTGCTAATTCGCTTATATGGCCTGCAATTTGGCCACTTGCTTTAAAAGGTGTAGGAAAGTTTACAAGTGCTGCATCAGGATTATTGGTAATGGGAATTGCCGGAGGTGCTGTTATTCCTCTACTTTACGGACAAATTGCTCATGTAGTAGGCTCTCATAGTGCTTATTGGATAGCATTACCTTGTTATTTAATGATTTTATATTATTCAGGTACTGGTCACAGAGTGGGATTAAAAAAATAATTGGCACAATATTGGTTTTTACTTAGGTATTCTTAATCTACCTTTGAAAAAGCAAAACAAAGAGCTCCGGAATTTACGAAGCTCTTTGTTTTTTTATAGTATGTTTGTTCTCTAAAAATAATTTTAATGGAAAAGTTCCAGGTACCCGGTATTTTCAGAGACGAAGTTTGTTACGCAAGAAACCTAGATAAAAACAGATTTGAAATTTTCAAAAACACTAAACGTGTTGGAATCATAGACAAAGAAAACGGGGGCTGGTTTCTCGATCAATTTTATGATGAATGTCTGTTGACAGAAAACGTACAATTAATTGGGCAATTTATAGATAAAAGATATAGATAAAATATCTTCTCTATATTTCATGCTGTTCTTCATCCGGAATGTACTCTCCTATTAATAAAACTGTATCGTTTTTAAAATCTACAGAGAACGTGATTTTCATTTTCTCTGTATTATTAAAGTCCAAATCTGCGCAACCATTGAAGAAGCCTATCATGTATTTTGCAAGAAAGCTTCCTCTCCCATTGGAGTAAATAAAATCTTCTTTATTTAATATGATATCATAAACCCGTTCTCGTTTTGTGTAGTGATAACTAAATAACAAGTCGTGAATGTCATACATGTTTTTTTTAAAAAGTAAGTCTAATTGATCTATTGCTAAATTTGAATCGGACTCTTGATTAAAAGCTTGATTGAATTTTAATATTTTCTCAACTTGCATAATAGCTCTATCTAACTTGAATGTTAGTGAATACAAATAAAACACAAAAACATATTTTAAAAAATTCTATTATATAATTGTTTTAATCTTAGAAGTATGAAATGGCAAGGACGCAGACAAAGTGATAATTTTGAAAACAGGGGTCGGGGAAAAGGCATTGCAATTGGCGGTATCGGAACGGTAGTGATTATTATTCTGGGACTTTTGTTTGGCAAGGATCCTGGTCAGTTATTAAGTACGTTGCAAGACCAGTCTGGAGGGAGTCAAACAGAAAATTCAAATGGACCTCAAAGCGAAGCAGAAGCGTTTACACGTGTGGTGCAGGCTGATACTGAAGATGTCTGGAATAAAATATTCAGAGATCACGGAAAGAAATATATAGAGCCCACCTTAGTTACTTTTGAAGGCAGTGTTCAATCTGCTTGTGGTTCAGCCAATTCTGCCGTAGGTCCTTTTTATTGTCCGGGCGATAATAGAGTATATATAGATTTATCTTTTTACGATGAGCTTAAAAATAGATTTAATGCTGGTGGCGACTTTGCTATGGCCTACGTAATTGCTCATGAGGTTGGCCACCATGTGCAAAATTTATTAGGTACAAACGGGGTTTTACAAGAAGCCAGAGGTCGGGTAAGCGAAGCTGAATATAACAGGCTTTCTGTTATGTTAGAATTACAGGCCGATTTTTATGCCGGGGTTTGGGCTCATTATCAGGAATCAAATAATTTACTGGACGATGGTGATATTGAAGAGGCTTTAAATGCAGCGCATGCTATTGGTGATGATAAATTACAGAAGCAAGCTCAGGGCTATGTTGTACCCGATGCATTTACGCATGGTACCTCTGCACAGCGAATGAAGTGGTTTAAAAAGGGATATCAAACCGGAGATATCAGTCAGGGGGATACGTTTAACACCAAAGATTTATAGCTTTTACGACACATTTGTATATAAAATCCTACACTTTCTTTTTCATAAAGGGCTTAATAGCTGAATTAAAATTTGATTCATAATCAATCAAATACGAGTTTTTTTATGCGTTTGTTGTTTTTTGGACTGTCTATTGAATACGACAACCCAACAATTAACAATATGATATTATGAAAAAGTTATTTTTAGTAGCAGCTACTTTCATTATGGGAAGCGCTGCATATGCGCAAACTTCATCTGTTGGAACTACAAAATTTGGCTTAAAAGCCGGAGTAAACTTGCCGAAGTACAAATACGAAATGAACGATGCTTCTACCAGTTCTGAGGTAAATACTAATTTTCATATTACTGGTTACGCTGATATACCTGTTTCATCAGGATTATCTGTTCAACCTGGAATTTCGTTACAAGGAAAAGGTGGTAAAAACTCTTCTACAATTCTTGGCGTTGAAACCATTAATAAAATGAACACCATGAGTATTGATATTCCTGTGAATTTAGTTGGACACATTCCAGCTGGACCAGGTAACTTCTTCATTGGTGCAGGGCCTTATGTTGGTTTTAATATCGCTGGAAAAACCAAAACTACTATAGGGAATACTGAATCAGAAAGAGATCTTAAGTTTGGTAACGGAGATAATGACGATCTAAAAACTGTAGACTTTGGTTTAAATGGATTAGTAGGTTACCAATTCACTTCTGGTTTTAACATTGGTGCTGGATATGGATTGGGTTTATCTAATTTATATCCTGGAAGTGACCCTAACGATAATGGAAAAATCAATAATAGAGTATTATCATTCTCTGTTGGATTTGCTTTCTAATCACAGTAACAATTTAATACATCAAAAGGGACATCTTTAGCTTTTAAAGGTGTCCCTTTTGCATTATTTGTGTAAATAAGTTATTATTGCCAAATCGAACGAAGGCACCATGAATCCAATAAAAGATAAAGAGAACCTCACTATTCCCAACTTACTTAGAAATGTTGTAGCTCATATACATCAACCCGATACGACTTTTTTAAAGAGAAAACTAAAAGATAACTGGGAAGAAATTTCTTTTGAAACAACACTTGAAAAAGCGGATCATATTTCTGCTTATTTTCTGGATAATGGTATTGAGAAAGGTGACAGAATAGGTTTTATTATTGAGAACTCACCTGAATACGTTTTCTTCGATCAGGCAGCCCAGCAAATTGGAGCGGTAAATACTTCCATCTACCCTACTTTATCCGAATCGGAGATTGAATATATTTTAAAAGATTCGGGAGTTAAGATTTTATTGGTGGGTAGTCCGTTCTTACTTAAAAAGGCAATAAAAATTGCTAATAACTGTCCAGAATTGATTAGAATAGTAACCAGTTTTGATGACTATGAAAAAATAATAGAGTCCACAGGCAGCTTGAATGTAGGGGTAACTAACTTTTCATCTATACTTAATCAAGGAGCTAATAGTTTTCCTAAATTATCCAAACAAATAAATATTTGCAGAGCAAATGTTATTCCTTCTGATCTTTCTGCGCTGATTTATACTTCTGGTACTACAGGAACACCTAAAGGTGTTATGTTAACGCATCGGAACTTTGTAGAGAATGTTAGAGAGTGTTTAAACCAGATTCCGGTAATAGAACCCGACGATATCTTTTTATCATTTTTACCGCTTTCCCATGTCTTTGAAAGGACAGCTACCTATTATGTATGCTGTGCAATGGGAAGCCAAATTGCTTTTGCTCAAAGCTTAGAACTTTTGGCTAAAAATATGGAAGAAGTAAAGCCAATGGTTATCTCATGTGTTCCGCGTCTATTGGAAAAAATACATGACAAGGCGATTAAAAGCGGAACTTCTACAGGAGGAGCCAAAGCTAAAATTTTCCTTTGGGCTTTTGATATTGGGCAGAAACACAGGACAATTAAAGAAGCGGGTAAAAAACCGGGCTTAAAGTTATCTATTCAATATGCTATTGCTCAAAAATTGGTGTTCAGCAAAATTATTGAGAAAACTGGTGGTAGGTTGAAGTTTATGATCTCTGGAGGTGCAGCTTTGCCTAAGAACGTAGGTGAGTTCTTTGGTAATCTGGGAATAAAGATATTGGAAGGATTTGGATTGACGGAAACCTCTCCTGTTATGTCTGTTACCGAGTTTAACAGACAAGTTTACGGTACGGTAGGTCGTGTTATTCCCGGAATAGAGGTTGGCGTACAAGATGTAGAAACGAAGGAGTTTGTCACAATACAAACTTACTCATCGTTTAACCCAAACTTCACTTCTGAAGAAGGCGAAATTGTTGTAAGAGGGCATTGTGTGATGAAGGGTTACTGGAATAAACCGGAAGAAACAGCACAAGTAATTGATAGTAATGGTTGGTTTCATACGGGTGATGTGGGCAGATTTTATTTGGGTAACCTGCAGATTACAGACAGAATTAAAAACATGCTGGTTAATGCCTTTGGCAAAAACATTTATCCGACTCCGGTAGAAAACACTTATTTGAAAAGTCCGAAAATAGAAGGAGTTTTCTTAATTGGTGATAAAAGAGAATATGTTACCGCGATCATTATACCTGCCCGGGAAGCGTTGCAGGAAGCTTTCGATTTACGCGATTCTTTTTTCGAAAAGCCTGATGTATTTATTGATGATGAGGAAATAAGAAAATGGATTGATCAGGATCTGAAGCGATATTCACAGGAACTGGCTAAATTCGAACGTATTAAGAACTTTAAGATAAAGCGGAACCCTTTTAGTATGGAAGAAGGTGAAATCACTCCTACTCTAAAACCGAAAAGAAAAGTTATAGAAAATAAATACAAAGAGATTATAGATCAGATGTATTCGGAAGATGAGAATGCTGAATAGAAAATCGCTGGTGGATTTTTTTTCGCTAAGGTATTACTTCCTAAAGCTTTATAATAGAAATACCAACAAAAAAAGGTTCGAAATACAATTCCGAACCTTTTTTGTTATAAACTGGAAAAGCTTAGCCTTTCAATCTTTTAATAATAATCTCTGCTAATTCCACTCCAATTCTTTCTTGAGCTTCATTAGTTGCAGCCCCGATATGAGGCGTTAAAGAAATTTTAGGATGTTTTAAGATTTCTTCTCTTGGAGTAGGCTCATTATCGAAAACATCTAAACCGGCAAAAGCAACTTTACCACTGTTTAATGCTTCTATTAAAGCTAACTCATCAATTATACCACCTCTTGAGCAGTTAACGATACCAACGCCGGCTTTTACTTTCTCAAACTCCTCTTTTCCTAAAATAGGCTTGTCAATAAAAGGAACGTGTAAGCTGATAAAATCAGATTGAGTTAGAATTTCATCAAGAGTTGCTTTTTTAACAGGAACATCAACTTTAATTCCGGCTGTTAAATCTAAAGTTAAAGTTGTCGGAAAATCATAAATGTCATAAGCTAATACATCCATCCCTAATCCTAAAGCAACTTTAGCTGTTTCTTTACCAATTCTTCCGAAACCGATGATACCTATTGTTTTTCCTTTCAATTCGATACCAGCGGCATATTTTTTCTTCAATTTAGCAAATTCAGTATTGCCGACAACGGGCATTTGTCTGTTAGAGTCGTACAAGAATCTGATACCATTGAATAAGTGAGAGAAAACAAGTTCTGCTACAGATAAAGATGATGCAGCCGGAGTATTTTCAACAAAGATTCCTTTGCTTCTTGCATACTCTACATCGATATTATCCATACCAACACCACCACGTCCAATTAATTTGATATTGGGGCAAGCGTCTATTAATTCTTTTCTAACTTTAGTAGCACTTCTTACGGTTATTGCATCATAGGCATTTAACTTTGATGCTAATTCTTCCTGAGGGATATTTTGCGTATCAACTTCAATTCCGGCTTCTTCCAATAGCTTTTTTCCTATCGGGTCAATTCCATCATTAGCTAAAATTCTCATAGTTTATTATATATAAATCTTCCTGGCTAAAAGTCGAAAAACTTCCAGTCAGGAAATACTTGTTAATTATTTTTGACTTTGTTCAAATTCTTGCATTGCTGCTACTAAAGCATTGATTCCGCCAATAGGTAATGCGTTGTAAATAGAGGCTCTAAAACCTCCAACACTTCTGTGTCCTTTAATTCCAATGCAACCTCTGGATTCAGCTAATTTCAAGAATTCTTTTTCAAGCTCTGGATTCTCCATTACAAAAGTAACATTCATTCTGGAACGATCTTCTTTAGCAGCAGTACCTTTAAAGAATGGGTTTCTGTCGATTTCTGCATATAAAGCGTCTGCTTTTGCTATGTTTTCTTTCTCAATTGCCGCTACTCCACCTTTAGCTTTTAACCATCTTAAGTTTAGCATTGCAACATAAATAGAAAATACCGGAGGCGTGTTAAACATAGACTCGCCGTCGATGTGGACCTGGTAATCTAACATCGAAGGAATAGTTCTTCCAGTTTTTCCTAAGAGATCATTTTTAACGATAACTACAGTTGCTCCTGCAGGGCCAATATTTTTTTGTGCTCCAGCATAGATTAAACCGAAATCAGAAACATTAACTTCCCTGCTCATAATGTCAGAAGACATGTCGCAAACTAAAGGAACGTTCGTTTTAGGAAAATCGAACATTTCTGTTCCGTATATAGTATTATTAGATGTAATATGGAAATAAGCTGCATCTTCCGGTACTGTATATCCTTTTGGTATAAAGTTGAAATTTGCATCTTTTGAGCTGGCAACTATTTCTACCTCCCCGAAGTTCTTAGCTTCTTTGATAGCTTTTTTAGCCCAAACTCCAGTTTCTAAATAAGCTGCTTTTCCACCTTCTGGTAAAAGGTTTATTGCCGACATTAAAAACTGTAAACTGGCACCACCCTGCAAGAATAAAACGGAGTAACCTTCTGGCACATTCATCAATTCTTTAACTAACTGAACAGCTTCTTCACATACAGCAATAAATTCTTTGCTACGGTGCGATATTTCTAATATTGAGAGTCCCGTGTTATTGAAATTTAATACTGCTTCTGAAGCCTGTTTGAATACTTCCTGAGGTAAAATGCATGGACCTGCGCCAAAGTTATGTTTCATTTCTCGTTTATAAGTTTGTTTGCTGGTCCAAATTTAAGATAATAAAATCTTTTTAGGATTTTATTTTAAAATTTTGCAATAATCTTAAAATTGAGCTGTCTCGATGTTAAATAATTAGGAATTGCGTAACGATTATTGTTGATATCGCTAATCCATAAATAAGATACGGTGTTATTAATATTCAGCAGGTTGAATACCTCGGCGTACAAAGTAAAACTTTTAAAATAATTATCTAAAAGCCGGATGCGTTTTTCGCTCTCAGAATCTAATAAATCTTTCGAAAAACCAATATCTACCCTTTTATAAGCCGGGATATTAAAATTGCTCGCATAGTTTTGTGTCTTCGGCGGCCATGCAGGTAATTTGGAACCATAAAGAATATTTAGATGTACTTTATAGGTAGGGCTATTAAATAGCCTGTCCTGAAAAAAGGATGAGAAATTCACCCTTTGATCTGTCGGACGTTTAATATAGCCTATTCCATCGTTCTCAATATCTTCTTCGGTCTTCATGATAGATAGCCTAAAAGATGATTGCAAGTCTCTTACAAATTCTCCGCTTAATGAAAAATCGAGCCCAACCGCGTAGCCATTTGATCTCTGGTTGGCGAGATATCGTATCCTTAGATTTTCTAATTCATACGGAACAAGGTCTTTCAGCTTTTTATAATAAAGTTCGCTTATAAATCTTAATTGGGTTCCCAAGCCTTCAAATTTATAATCTGATGATGCTACAAGATGTATCGACTTTTGGGATTTGATATTATAATTAATGGAACCGTCCAGATCTCTCATTTCCCTATAAAAAGGTGATTGAACATATAAGCCGGTTGCAAAACGATAAAGTATGTCTTTATCATTCTTTGGGTGAAAGGTTAGGATTAAACGTGGGCTGGGAATAAATTCTTTAGTGAAGGTATTATAAATAAAGCGCAAACCTCCAGTATAAGACCATTTGTCTCCAAGATCGTTTGCATTCATTAAGTACCCGGATATTCTATTGATATCTATCTTGTTAACAGCATATCTGTAATCGTAAACTTCAAGTCCGTTCCCATTAGAATTTGGCAAAGAATAACCGGCTGAATCCAGAAAGTTAAATTCATTCAATTTATCCCTGAACTCATCTCTCTGGTATTTCAAACCTGCTTCCCATACTGATTTCTCTTTGATATAGTTCAGTTTAAATTCTGAACTGTAGATATTGGCATTTAACTCATTGCGTCCATAGTCCTGATAAGCTCCAAAGCCTCTGTTTGCTTTCACCTGTCCGTAAGAACCTCCCATATAATCAGATTCTATTTCTTCGAAGACATACTGACCGTAAATATCAAAATGTTCTTTTTCTTTAATAGAAAATATCGAGTTAATCCATTTAAGGCTAATAGCAGGATTAAATTTATAATTCAGAGAGAGCGCTCCTAACGTATTCTCATAAGCATCTTTTTCCTGTCCTTCGTAGTCAACTTTTAAACGATAAGTTTCCTGCAATGTTCCAAATACCGTTTCTCTTGATTCTGGCACCAATCCAAACTCACTTTTATTATATATCCCTAATAAATCAACATTAAACTTTTTATTGAACTGATAATTTAAAATAGCCTGTAAATCATTGAAGTTTGGATTGTAAGAACCGGTGACTTGTTGCTTTTTTAGTAAGGACTGGTTTTTCTTGTTCCGGTAGGCCAACGCAAAACTTAAATGCTTTTTTTCTCCGAAAAGAGTTAAGGAAGATCCATTGGTAGCTAAACTGGCAATTGCGGTAAGCGAATCCTTAGATTTGTATTGAATATCCAGTACAGAAGACATCCTGTCTCCATAACGGGGGGAAAAACCTCCGGCAGAAAACTTAACATGTTTTACCAGATCCGGATTGATAAGACTAAGTCCCTCCTGCTGTCCGTTTCTTACCAGATACGGTTTAAATATCTCAATATCGTTAATGTAAATCAGATTCTCGTCGAAATTCCCACCTCTTACGGAATATTGTGAGCTCAACTCGTTATTAGTAGAAACACCTGGAAGCTGTTTAAGCATAGCTTCAAAGCTCTGTGATGCATTTGGAAATTGCTCGAAACTCTTCGCATCGAGTATCGTTATACCTTCTCTTCTATCTTTCTGATCAATTACCCTTACTTCTGACAGCAATTGATTGGCTTCAAAAATAATGTCACGGGTAAGTTTATCGCCAGATTTTAATGTGATAGCAATATTCAAGGTGCGGTAACCTATATAACTGAAACTCACCTGATGCTTACCTGTGGGCAAAACAAGAGTGTACTCACCTTTTGTGTTAGTCTTGGTCAGATGTTTTGTGTTTTGAACAAAAACCAAAGCTTCATTAAGCCTATTTCCCTCCGCATCTTTTACAACTCCACTTATATAAGCCGTTTGTTGTGCAAAAACTTGAAATCCCGTTAAAAGAAAGAGGGAAATAAGAATTCTTAGCATCAGGAGAGGGATCTTATACTTGAAAGATATCTGGACTTAATTTCTTCATTTCCGAAATTGCATGCACCGGATCATCAGCTCCAAAAATTGCATTTCCTGCAACAAGAACATTTGCTCCTGCTTTTAGCAAAGCTAAAGAGTTATGACTGCTTACCCCGCCATCTACTTCTATTAGTAAAGACGGATTTTTCTCATTCGCCATAGCTCTTAGTTCCTGGATTTTGTTGTAAGTGTTTTGAATGAATTTCTGTCCCCCAAAGCCCGGGTTTACCGACATAATCAAAACCATATCTATTTCTTCGATTACATTCTCTAATAAACTTACCGGTGTATGCGGATTTAATGCAACTCCTGCTTTACAGCCTAATTCTTTTATTTTATGTACTGTTCTGTCCAAATGGGTGCAAGCTTCGTAATGTACTGTTATTACATTTGCTCCCGCGGTTTTAAATGCTTCCAAATATCTGTCTGGATCTACTATCATTAAATGCACATCCAATGGTTTTAATGCGTAG
Source organism: Pseudopedobacter saltans DSM 12145 (assembly GCF_000190735.1). Lineage (GTDB taxonomy): Bacteria > Bacteroidota > Bacteroidia > Sphingobacteriales > Sphingobacteriaceae > Pseudopedobacter > Pseudopedobacter saltans. Next base: position 1,188,784 of record NC_015177.1, on the reverse strand, counting down.
TTTTTCACAGCAGCCATAACAGGAAAACCAAACGAGATATTCGGAACAAAAAGTCCGTCCATAACATCTACATGTATCCAGTCGGCTTCACTGTTATTCAGCATTAATATATCTTCTTTTAGATTCGCAAAGTCTGCAGAAAGTATAGATGGGGCTATTAAATGATTCATAAATCAAAGATATAAATTTTATATTCAGTAGCAGATTGAAAACTTAATACGAAAAGGCAAAAAGCATAAATACCCTTTTCCACTCTTTGAATATCTTCTCTAAAGGTAGAAGAGAATCATAGAGGCATAGTATAAAAACTCGTAGAATTAAAAACTATAAATACATAAAAAAATCGCTACTTTTTCTATGAATACATTTATCAAAAAAACTAAATTGCCCATGATTATTAATTTTCAATAAATGAAAAAATACACCTTAATATTTGGCGCGTTAATCGCTCTTAGCATAGTTAGCTGTAAATCGGTAAAAAACATCGATACTCCTAATTTTAAAATAGCAAACAACACTATTGTAAGTAAGTTTAAACCACATGTTGATCCCTCTATTGATATGAAAGTATTGAAAGAACAATACAAAAAGCATCCTGAACGCTGGCAAGCTGCTTATAAGTTTTTGGCCGAAACAAACTTCGAAACTCTGCCTTATGGTCGTTATGACCTGAGTCCTGATGTTTATGTCAACTATACTAAAGGTAAAACCAAGGATTTGAAAGATTGTAAATACGAACGCCACGAGCAATGGATTGACTTGCAATACATGTTTGAAGGAGAAGAATACATGGGAAGTAACAGAAACTGGGAAAAGCTAAGAGTCATCCAACCTTATAACGAAAAAAAAGATGTAGCTTTATACGAATATGACGCAAAACCCCTTTCTTTGGCTACCTCGAAAAACTATTTTATTTTTTTCCCTACAGAAGCTCATATCCCTACTGTAAAAGTTGGTGAGATTAAAGAAACCAGAAAAGTGGTTGTGAAGATTAAATATAATTAATATGCACTTACAGATAGATCAAACAGGTATTCAAAGTAATTTCGAACCGCAACCAGACGCTTCCATTTCATTAACAGACTTAGCGGCACATTATAAAGAATATCCCGATCGTTGGGATATAGCTTTTAAATTCTTAACAGAAAACAATTTAGAAGAACTTCCTTTAGGCCGAATTGATTTGAGTGATGATGTTTTTGTCAATATAGCAGAGTACACGACCAATAATCTGGAAGATAGCGTCTATGAATCTCATTATAAGAACATAGATATCCAATATATTATTAAAGGTGAGGAATTAATGGGCGTAAACAGGGATATTCCGTCTTTAGAAGTTACACGGCCATATGATGAAGAGAAAGATTATATTCTTTATAAGAATGACGGAAAAGGCAATATGAGATACGCTAATTCGGATAATTACTTTATCTTTTTCCCTGCTGACGCACATATGCCGAATGTAAAAGCTAAGGAAAACAGCTTGGTTAGGAAACTGGTTGTAAAGATCAGGTACTAATTTTTCGATAAAACAGAGTCGGAGTTTTTGTGAACAAATCTTCGACTCTGCTCAAAGCTATTTAATAGCTGATACAGGTTATTTAACAGTACTGAAGCAACCAGCCCCTGAATTCAATTATAAATAATCGGGTGTTTTTGGGCACTCTTAAATTGTATAGCTAGCTCAATATTCATATTCTCGTAATTTATGCTAAAAGCATTATTTTTTTAAAACAACAAAACACATATTTGTGTAATCAATACTATATAAAACCTGTTTTATGGAGATAAACTTAAATATAGAGCAAGTAACCCCAGAATTAGTTTGGAATGTTAGACAGGAAGTGCTTTACCCCGACTTGGGGCTTGAAGCCGTTAAGCTTGATGATGATTTTATTGGAACTCATTTTGGTGCTTTTGTGGACAATAAACTTGCGGGAGTAGTCTCTGTATATGAGGACGGCGACAAGTTACTTTTCAGAAAGTTTTCTGTAAGAGACGAGTTCCAAAACAAGAAAATCGGCTCTCAGTTAATGGAGTACGTTCTTAACCATGCTAAACTGATGGAGAAAAACACTATTTGGTGTAATGCCAGAGCCTCTGCACTGTACTTCTATAAAAAGTTTGGTTTCGTTTCAAATGGTAAAACTTTTACAAAAAACGGAATCAATTTTATGACAATCGAAAAGGAAATTTAATAGATTTACCTCTTCAAGCGGTAATAAGCTGCTTATTTGGCTATTATTTTAATTGTTGAACATGACGAAGAAAAAAGCAAACGATAAAGAACAGATTGTAACAGAGAAATCTCTAAAATTTTTAGAAAATTATATCAATACTCCATCTCCTACTGGTTTTGAATATACAGGGCAAAAAGTATGGTTGGATTACATAAAACCATATATTGATGAATACTATGTAGATAATTACGGAACTGCTGTTGGTATTATCAATCCAAAAGCAGATTATAAGGTGGTTATTGAGGCCCATGCAGATGAAATCTCGTGGTTTGTCAATTATATTACATCAGATGGGTTAATCTACGTAATTAGAAATGGTGGTTCTGATCATCAAATCGCTCCATCTAAAAAAGTGGATATACATACAGATAATGGTATTGTGAAAGCTGTTTTCGGATGGCCTGCTATTCACACTCGCCATGGAGGTGAAAAAGAAGAAACTCCTCAGTTAAAGAATATTTTTCTGGATTGCGGATGTACTTCTAAAGAAGAAGTGGAAGCATTGGGAATTCACGTGGGTTGTGTGATTACTTACGAAGATGAATTTATGGTGCTAAACGACCGTTATTATGTAGGCAGGGCATTAGATAACAGAGCCGGTGGCTTTATGATTGCAGAGGTTGCCCGTTTGCTGCATGAAAACAAGCAAAAGCTTCCTTTCGGCTTATACATTGTTAATGCGGTACAGGAAGAAATAGGCTTGAGAGGCGCTGAGATGATTGCTCATCGTATTAAACCTAATGTGGCTATTGTTACTGATGTTACTCATGATACCACTACTCCAATGATTAATAAGATTACTCAAGGTGATTTGGCGTGTGGTAAAGGGCCTGTGGTTTCGTATGCTCCGGCTGTACATAATAACCTGAACAAGTTATTGGTAGAAACAGCTCAAAAAAACAATATTCCTTTCCAAAGACAGGCCTCTTCCCGTTCTACAGGTACAGATACTGATGCTTTTGCATATTCTAACGATGGTGTTGTTTCTGCACTGATATCCCTACCGTTAAGATATATGCATACGACGGTGGAGATGATACATAAAGAAGACGTAGAAAATGTTATTCGTTTGATATACCAATCTTTATTGAATATCGAAAACGGACAAGACTTCAGATATATCAAATAACTACAATCATTTTAAATAGAATGCCAAAAGCAATCTCTAAAATTGCCGGAATGTTTGTCATTCCGGCTTTTGTTCTTTCCATTACCACATACTCAGTTACTGCGCAACAGAATACCGGTTACCAGAAGCCTGCACAGGAAATACAAGATTTAGTTAATAACTCTGTAAAAAGACAAACTTTGTTTAACAATACCGGTGATTACATCGTTATTTTAGAAAGAAACACTTTTACGGAAATAAATGTTATCAGACGGGCTGCTTTTAAAGTGGCTGGCGAAAGGTTAGACTCGAAAGGTGGCAATATCAAGCAAGAGTATTTTACTAAAATCACTGTTAAAAACTTAGAATTTAATCAGGAAATAAAGCTTGCGGGTTTACCTAATTCCTACAAAATATCGCATGTTAGTTTCTCTCCAGATCAAAATTTAATAGCATTTTGTATGGAGGGACCGAACGGTTTGGAACTATGGACTGCTTCTTTAGTAACATACAATGCAAAAAGGCTTTCCGATCAGCCCTTAAATAGTGCATATAGAGAGGTTTATCAGTGGGCTCCGGATAGCCAGGCTATACTAGCTAAGTTTAAAGTAGCTGAGAAAAACAATAACAGGGCAAAGGAATTATCTCCTATCATTTTTAATAGCGAAGAAAAAGCCCTGAGTACCAGTTTGCATTTAGATTTATTACAAAACGCTGAAGACGAAGCACTTTTTGAAGAACATTTTACAGCACAACTTAAAACTGTTTTCTTAAGTGGAGATATCGTTAATTTTGGCAATCCGGCTATCTATAAAAAATTCGACTATTCACCAGACGGTACTTTGGTAATGACCGAAACAATAAACGCACCCTACTCTTACACAGTTACTTTAGATAAGTTTGCGTACAGCACTAATATCCACGACAAGTATGGAGTTTTGGTAAAACCACTTTCAAGAACACCTGTACTGGATAATCTGCCTATTGGTTTCGACGCTGTATTCGACGGGAAAAGAGATTTTCAGTGGCGACATGATAAACCGCAAACTTATATCTGGGTTGAGGCTCAAGACGGAGGAAACCCCAATTACAGAGTTTCAATAAGAGACGTTATTTATATGCAGGATATGGATGACAAAAAGCCTGTAAAATTGGCCGATTGTTATCTACGTTTTAAAGGTATTACCTGGGGAGATGACCAAATAGCCATAGTAACAGAACGCTGGTGGAGGACCAGAACCGAAAGACGTGTGTTTATTAAACCGGGTAACCAATCTTACAGAGTAAACCTTTGGGACAGATATTACGAAGATTCTTATAGCGATCCCGGTGATTTTCTTACTATTAAAAACGAATACAATAAAGATATTTTGCTATTGGAGGGAAATCAATTTCGCAGATTTGACCCAAGCAACGTGAATATTTTTAGTATCTCGAAAGGTGCCTCTTCGGATGGAGACAGACCTTATCTCTTAAAATTTAATGTAAAAACAAAAGTTACGGATACGGTTTTCCGTTCCAGAGCACCTTATTACGAGTTACCCTTGCACTATAATAGCAGCAATGGAAAATTAGTGTACCAAAGAGAATCTTTTTTACAACCTGTAAACTATTTCTATCAGAATATCAAATCTAAAAAGGAATATCAGGTAAGTAATTTTGACAATCCTTACCTACCCTTAAACGGTATCACCAAACGTTTGCTTAATTATAAGCGTGTAGACGCGTTAAAGCTCTCTTCTACCCTGTATCTGCCAAAAGACTATAGCGCATCAAAAGGTCGCATACCGGTAATCATGTGGGCTTCGCCAAAAATATATAAGACTCCGGGAGCGGCATCGGCAGTAAAAAATTCGCCTTTTAAATCGCCTGAATTAAGCTGGAACTCTCCCATTTACTGGACAACGCAAGGTTATGCTGTTCTTGAACTGGATATGCCTATTGTTGGTGAAAGTAATGATACACCTAACGACACGTTTCTGGAACAAATTAAACAGAATGCTGTTGCTGCTATAGATGAATTGGTAAAATTGCAAATAGCAGACAGAGACCGGATAGTTATTGGTGGAGACTGCTATGGTGCTTTTATGGTAGCAAATATGTTAACACATTATAAGGGATACTTTGCAACGGGAATAGGTATCAATGGGTTTTATGATACTGCTTTAACCCCTTTTGGCTTCGGTCAGGAAGAAAGAACTTATTGGGAAGCAATAGATTTATATAAGAAGTTCTCTCCTTTTAATCTGGCGGATAGATTACGGACTCCACTTTTAATGATACATAGTAACGAGGAGGAGAATTTTGATACCCAGCCTGATCAAAGCAAGCGTTATTTTGCAGCACTAAAAGCCAATGCAATTCCCTCCAGATTGGTTTTACTACCAAATGAAAGCCATCAGCCTGAAGCCAGGGAGTCAGTATTTCATATGTTTTGGGAAATGGATAATTGGGTAAAAAACGTTATAAAGAAATAGAAAATTTTATATTTACCTAAAAGACGATAAAATGGCTAGTCAACAAGAGTTTATAGAAAGAATTCAAAAATCATACAGCCCTAAAGGAGAATACATTTACTTAGGTGCAGGTATGTTGGACGGCACTATCTGTGCGGATGCTAAGATTAATTTAGCATTGAAAATGATGAACCGACATGGGCTTATTGCCGGGGCAACAGGAACAGGAAAGACCAGAACGCTGCAATTAATAGCTGAACAGTTATCAAACGCAGGTGTTCCAGTTTTTATGCTGGATGTTAAGGGCGATTTGTCCGGATTAAATAAACCAGGTGAATCAAACGCAAATATAGAAGAACGTGTAAAAGCTCTGGATATAGCATTTACGCCTAGCGGATTTCCAGTAGAACTTTATTCCTTATCGGGAAAAATAGGCGCTCAAATGAGAGCTACCATATCTGAATTTGGCCCTGTTCTTTTAGGCAAGATTTTAGATCTTAATGATACGCAAACAGGCGTTCTTGCTGCCATATTTAAATATGCAGATGACAATAAAATGGCGTTGGTTGATTTTAACGATCTTAAAAAGCTATTGAGCTATTTATCTGAAGGAAACGGTGCACAGGAAATTAAAGATACTTATGGTAAAATCTCCTCTTCTACCTCCGGTACAATTTTAAGAAAGATTGTTGGACTTGAACAAATGGGCCTTTCACAAATGTTCGGCGAAAAGTCATTCGATATTGAGGATCTTTTCCAAAAGGTTGACGGAAAGGGACTCATCAGTTTATTGAATATTTCTGATGTTCAGGATCAGCCTTCTTTATATTCCACTTTTCTATTGAGTTTACTGGCCGAAATTTTTTACAATATGCCCGAGGTTGGCGATCTTGATAAGCCTAAACTGGTTTTCTTTTTCGACGAGGCTCATTTACTTTTTAAAAACTCCAGCAAAGCCTTTTTAGATCAAATAGAACAAGTTATCCGACTGATCCGATCGAAAGGTATAGGTGTTTTCTTTTGTACACAGGCGGCTACTGACGTTCCCGAATCCGTACTAGGACAATTGGGTAACCGAGTTCAGCATGCTTTAAGAGCTTTTACTCCCAATGATGTTGACGCTTTAAGAAAAACAGTAAAGACCTATCCAGCTTCAGATTTTTATCAGATAGATAAAGTTTTAACCAGTTTGGGTACTGGCGAAGCGCTAATTACAGTGCTTAATGACAAAGGTATTCCTACCGAGGTAGCTGCGGTTCACCTTATTCCACCTACGGCAGTTATGGGGCCTATGTCTGAATCAGAATGTAAAGCTTTAATGCAATCTTCAGATTTATATAAAAAATATCAAGAAATTATCGATCCCATTAGTGCTTATGAAATATTAACGCAGAAAATTGAGGATAAACTGAAAGCAGATCAAGCTGTAGCCGAAGCGAAGGAAGCCAGTGCACCAAGAAGTAATGGCCGGGTGGAAAAAAGCACTTTTGAAAAAGTAATGAATGCCACTATTACCAGACAGATTGGACGCGAGATTGTGAGAGGTTTGTTTGGTATGATTACGGGGAAGAAAACAAGTAAGAAATCAGGCTCCTTTTTGGGCTTTTAATTGGGATTTTTTTCGCTATTTTTGCAGCAAATTTTAAACATCTATCGTATTATTAACCTAATACATAGTTACAAACTATTTTAATGAAGAAACCAACACTTTTGATCTTGGCCGCAGGTATGGCTAGCCGTTATGGCAGCATGAAACAAATAGACGGCTTTGGTCCAAACGGAGAAACCATAATCGATTACTCTATTTACGATGCGATAAGAGCAGGCTTCGGAAAAGTAACCTTTATCATTAAGGAAGAATTTAAAGATAATTTCAAATCTATTTTTGATACCAAATTAGCCGGTAAAATCGAAACAGATTATGTGTTTCAGAATTTCGACCTGAGTAAATACGGGATAAATGAGGAAATTTACAGAGAAAAACCGTGGGGTACTGGTCACGCCGTTTTGGAAGCAAAAAATCAAATCCACGAACCGTTCTGTGTAATCAATGCAGATGATTTCTACGGACATGACGCTTTCCAAAAAATTGCAGATTTTCTTAATAATGAAGCTAAAAAAGACCAATATGCAATTGTGGGCTTTAAAGTTGGCAACACGTTATCGGAAAACGGTTCGGTATCCAGAGGAGTTTGTAAAACAGATGAAAACCAGTTCTTAACCGAGATTATTGAAAGAACAAAAGTTTTTGGAGAGAATGGTGAAGTATTTTACGAAGAAGACGGACAACGGTTCCCTTTATCGCATGATAACCCTGTATCTATGAACTTTTGGGGCTTTACTCCTGAAGTATTTCCTATTATAGAAGAAATGTTTGTGGATTTTGCTAAAAAGAATATTGACAAACCAAAATCAGAGTTTTATATACCTTCTGTAGCAGATAATATTGTAGAAAATCGTATCGGTACTATTAAGGTAATACCTACAGATGAGAAGTGGTTTGGGGTAACTTTTAAAGAGGATAAACCTATCGTTCAGGATAATATCAATAAGTTGATCAAGGCTGGAGTCTATCCGGAAAAACTTTGGTAATCAACTGGTATACAACAATAAATAGACAAAACAAATCCTACTAATTTAGTAGGATTTTGTTTTTATATCCCCTATCTTTGCCTTCTCGTTCTTGTAGGTATTATTTAATCCTCATAAATAGTAGATAACGGAAGTTATCTTTAAAAAGGAATCGTGTGAAAATCACGAGCTGTCGCGCAACTGTAAGTAACTTCCCAGTTGCAACCCGAGAATGTCCATTGTCCCATAAGGATGAGAAGGATGGTTGCAATGTTACAAGCCAGGAGACTTGCTTTTTATGACAAGGTTTATGCTTTCGCGGTTTGAAGTAATAATCAGGTGTCTTTTTCAAAATCAAGGGATTGGTTAACGTCCTTGGTACGCCCTTTCTATATCTTTTTCCAGCAAAGCATATTAATAACTATCGGAACATTAATTAAATGTTTAATAAGTTAGAATTATGCAAAAGAACAATCTTGGATACCCGCGAATAGGTGTCAAAAGAGAGCTAAAAAAAGCAAATGAGCAGTATTGGTCTGGAAAAATCAGCAGACAAGAATTATTTCAGGTTGCCAACAAAATCAAAGAACAAAACTGGTTGAAGCAAAAGGAAGCAGGCATAGACTTGATTCCCTGTAATGACTTTAGTTTCTATGATCAGGTACTGGATATGTCCATGGCTCTTGGAAATATCCCATCCAGATACAATGGTGTTGTAATTGAAAATCGGGAAAATACAGAACTAGACCTGTATTTTGCAATGGCGCGTGGATATCAGAAAGATGGATTGGATATCAAAGCGATGGAAATGACAAAATGGTTCGATACCAATTACCATTATATTGTCCCTGAATTTTACAAAAATCAAAAATTCAGATTATTCTCAAACAAGATAATTAATGATTTTACCGAGGCTAAACGCATACTGGACAAAACTCCCAAAACGGTAATTATTGGTCCGGTAACTTATCTGCTTTTAGGAAAGGAAAAAGAAGAGGGACTGAACAGATTGGATTATTTAAAGGATATTCTACCTATTTATACGGACATGTTAGCCCAATTGACCGCACTTGGGGCAGAATGGATACAATTTGATGAACCATTTCTAGCTTTGGACTTAACTGAAAAGGAACAACAAGCTTATACAGAGGCTTATTCTTATTTAAGACAAAGTGCAAAAGGGCTTAAATTTTTGTTGACTACTTACTTCGATGCTTTAGAAGAAAACACAACTGTGGCAACTTCCCTGCCAGTTGACGCAATTCATATTGATTTGGTAAGAGCTCCTCAACAACTGGGAGTTGTGTTAGCTGCTTTGCAAGATAATCAATCACTTTCCCTGGGAGTTATTGACGGAAGAAATATCTGGAAAAATGATTATCAACAATCCTTAGACCTAATAAATAAAGCTATTGGTAAAATAGGTAAAGATAGGATACTGATCGCTCCTTCATCTTCTTTACTGCATGTTCCCATTGATTTAAGTCAGGAAACTGACATCGATCCGGAGATCAGAAACTGGATGGCCTACGCAGAGGAAAAATTAGAAGAGATTACCGAATTGGCTGAAATCGCTGAAGGCAATACTTCGTTACTCACTAAAAATCAGGACACTATAAACAGTAAAAGAATTTCTGAAAAAATCCATAAACCGGTGGTAAAGCAGCGCACAGCAGGAATTACTGAAAATGATGCGCAAAGAAACAGCAAATTTGCAGTGAGACAACAATTACAGCAGGAATCTTTCCATTTACCCTTGTTCCCTACCACTACAATTGGTTCTTTTCCACAGACAGATGAAATCAGGAAATTGAGAGCTGATTTTAAAAAAGGCAATATCACTCAGGAACAATATGATCTGGAAATAGAAAAAGAGACTATTGATGCTATTAAATGGCAGGAAGAAACGGGAATTGATGTGTTGGTACATGGCGAATTTGAACGTAATGACATGGTTGAATATTTTGGCGAACGTTTAGATGGTTTTCTTTTTAGTAAAAATGGGTGGGTGCAAAGTTATGGCAGCCGCTGTGTTAAGCCTCCTGTAATTTACGGCGATGTTAGCAGACCAACGGATATGACTGTGAAATGGACAGCCTTTGCTCAACAACAAACTCAAAAGTTAATGAAAGGAATGTTAACCGGTCCGGTTACTATTCTACAATGGTCCTTTGTAAGAAACGATCAGTCAAGAAGCGAAACTACAAATCAGATCGCACTGGCTATCAGAGACGAAGTAGTTTCACTGGAGAAAGCAGGCATTAAAATTATCCAAATAGACGAGCCTGCAATCCGCGAAGGTTTGCCTTTACGTAAAAAAGACTGGGAGGTTTACTTAAACTGGGCAATCAAGGCTTTCAGAATTTCCGCGAGTGGTGTTCAGGACGAAACGCAAATCCATACACACATGTGTTATAGTGAATTTAATGACATTATTGAACATATCGCTGCAATGGATGCTGATGTTATAACGATAGAAACATCCAGATCTGATATGGAACTTCTTTCTGCTTTCTCCGATTTCAAATATCCTAATGAAATTGGTCCCGGAGTTTATGATATTCACTCCCCCAGAATTCCTACTATAGAAGAAATGGTGACACTTTTAGAAAAAGCGGTGGCCTTGTTACCTGTAAAAAACATCTGGATTAACCCTGACTGTGGTCTAAAGACCCGTAAATGGCCTGAAACAAAACTGGCTTTGGAAAATATGGTTAAAGCCGGTCAGAAGCTAAGAGCAAAAATTGAAGAGTCTAGCTTGGCCTGATTAAGATAAGAGTTTATTATTCTCTTTTTTTCGGTATTTACCGAATTTTAAGATGAGTTAACCACCAGCAGCTATAGAAAGCACGTAATGCTTTCTATAGCTGCTGGTTAATCTATTTTATCTCTACGAGTGCAACCATAGGCTTTAGCTTGCATCGATCATTTACATCCTCGATTATTACTTGCTCTGCCTGCTACTTTCAAAGAAGCTGTTGGCCATCCAAGAAATAATTATGCAAATAATAAAGCTCTCTTATATCGACTGAACTCCTCCTGCAAGCTCTCAAACTGCTTTTACCTATCAAAAAAAATTACGAAATGAATTCAGAAAAAAAGAACTCAGAAAATTAGCGATTATGTAAATCATAAAAAATCCAGCTATTACAGTACTCTTTTTTACAAGTTATAGATAAAGAAATAACTTAAAATAGAGTACTTTTGTTGATATGAATATTCCTGAACTACTTAATCGGGCACTAAATTTCGAGTTTTTAAGCTTGGAAGAAGGAATGCACCTTTACCATCATGCCAGCACTGCTGAATTGATGTACGTAGCCAACGAACTTAGGAAAATACAAGTCCCTCATGGAAAAGTAACCTGGCAAATAGACAGAAATGTAAATACAACCAATGTTTGTATAGCCAATTGCAAATTCTGTAATTTTTTTAGAAGACCGGGACACGAAGAAAGTTATATTACAGATATAGAGACTTACAAAAAGAAAATCGAAGAAACATTTCTCTATGGTGGCGATCAACTCCTTTTACAAGGGGGGCATCATCCTGATTTGGGACTTCAGTTTTATGTAGACCTGTTTAAACAATTAAAAGAACTATATCCAACTTTAAGATTACACGCTCTTGGTCCCCCGGAAATTGCACATGTTTGCAAACTAGAGGGCATGAGCCATTACGACGTTCTGAAAGCTTTAAAAGAGGCTGGATTAGACTCTTTGCCTGGTGCAGGTGCAGAAATTTTAAATGACCGTGTAAGGAGATTAATCTCTAAGGGAAAATGTGGTGGACAAGAGTGGTTAGATGTTATGCGAGCAGCTCATAAGCTAAATATAGCCACGTCAGCAACAATGATGTTTGGCCATATAGAAACAATAGAGGAGCGTTTTGAACATTTAGTATGGATCAGGCAGGTTCAGTCCGAGAAACCAGAAGGGCATTACGGATTTACAGCATTTATTCCGTGGCCTTTTCAGGATGATGGCACTTTGTTAAAAAAAGTTCGTGGAATTAGTAATAATGTTAGTGGCGACGAATATTTGCGTATGATAGCTTTAAGTCGGATTATGCTTCCTAATATCAAGAACATTCAAGCCTCCTGGTTAACGGTTGGAAAGAATGTCGCACAACTTTGTTTGCATGCTGGCGCTAATGATTTTGGCTCTATCATGATTGAAGAAAATGTTGTAAGTGCTGCAGGTGCGCCTCATAGATTTACTTCAAACGGGATACAGGATGCTATCAAAGAAGCGGGATTCGAACCTCAGTTGAGAAACCAGTTATATGAATGGAGAAATGTAGATCATTTAGTTCAGCAGGAAATCAATTATTAATGATTTGGGAATGATCGAACAATACATTGAAGCATTAATTTTTGCATCAGATACCAGTTTAAGGAAAGAAGAGATTGCAATTTGTCTGCAGACAGCCACCGAACATGATATTTCTGAAGAGGAAATTGATCGCTGCCTGCAAAATATCAGGAGCAGATATGCAGACGAAAATTTTGCAATTGAACTTGTACATATTGCCAACGGTTATCAATTTCTAACAAAAAAAAATATGCATCCCGTTATACAACAATTGCATATTCAGCGTTCTAAAAAGAAATTGAGCCAGGCTTCTTTAGAAACGCTTTCTATAATAGCCTATAGACAGCCTATAACAAAGCTTGAAATTGAGCAGATACGTGGTGTAAATTGCGATTATACGATTCAGAAGTTACTTGAAAAGGATTTTATAACTATACAAGGCAAGGCAGAAGGCCCAGGAAGGCCAATATTATATGGACTTAGCGAATATTTTTTAGATTATTTTGGAATTAACTCGATCTTGGATTTACCTCAATTAAAGGACATTGAAAATATCGGAGAAATTGAAATAGGAGAAAAAGCAGAATAATTTTAAAATCATTTTTTAGATATAGATTTTCCTCCTATTTTTGAGATACAGATTCTGGCCGATTCGCTCGCCAGTTCGAATTATTGAATATTTTAAGAATAACAAAGAAGTAAAATTACGTTAATGAAAACTCCCAAAAAACCAACTAAGAGTGAAAAAGCATTGGATGATTCTTCAGAAGAATCTTTAAGCAAGTCTAAAGGAAAAGGCAATTTCGACGATGAGGATGATGATCTAGACTTTCCTATTGATGACCTGGGATTGAATGATGGATTCGGAAGTGATTTTGATGATGACGACGATGATTATTAATCATTAACATTCTCTAAAATACCATGAAAAAGCATTCTTCATTAGAATGCTTTTTCATTTTAAAATCCAAAAGAAGCAAGCCCAATGACAATAAAAGAAGTTCTATCCTCAAAAGACATCAAACAATTTTTAGAAGTTCCCCGAATCGTTTATGCCAACGACAAAAACTGGGTTTGTCCTTTTGACATAGATATTGAAGCCGTTTTTTCTCCTCAAAAGAATAACTTCCACCAACATGGTGAAATAACCAGATGGATTCTTTTTGATGATAACAGTAACTTAATTGGGAGAATTGCGGCTTTCATCAATTATAAAAAGGCAAATACATTTGAACAGGCTACAGGCGGAATTGGTTTTCTTGAATGTATTGACGATGCTGACGCATTTAAACTTCTTTTTGATACTGCTAAACACTGGCTACAAAAAAAAGGTATGAAAGCCATGATGGGGCCTATAAATTTTGGGGAAAACGATAACTTTTGGGGGCTTTTGATTGAGGGATTTACTCAACCCTCTTTCGGCATGAATTACCATATGCCTTATTATAAAAAACATTTCGACGATTATGGTTTTAAAACAATGTACGAACAAATTACCAACCATTTGGACGTTAATAAACCATTTCCGGAAAGATTTACGAAAATAGCTAAATGGGTAAGCCAAAAGGAAGGTTACAGCTTTGAACATTTTGATAATTCGAAATTTGACAAGTTTGCAGCCGACTTTATGGAAATCTATAATGATGCATGGAAAAACTTCGACAACTTCTCTCCTATCAAATTAGAAACCGTGATTGAATCTTTTGGGAAAATGAAACTGATAATGGACCCCAAGTTAGTTTGGTTTGCCTATGTAAACGGGGAACCAGCTTCGTTTGTTATTATTCTTCCCGATGCAAACCAAATGATAAAACCTTTAAATGGCAGATTGGGTATAATAGAAAAACTTCGTTTTCTGTATTACAGATATAAGGGAGTTACAAGAATGCGGGCAATCGTTATGGGCACCAAAGAGAAATTTCAAAAACATGGTTTGGAGTCTGCTATTTTCATTAAGTTGAAGGAGTACGTTTTACCATTAAACCAATATAAAGAACTGGAACTCTCATGGGTGGGCGATTTTAATGATAAAATGTTAGCCATTCACGAAGCTACCGGAGCACATTTCGGAAAAAGACATGCCACGATGATTTGTAATTTCTAATGAAAATGTAATAACCTTTATTGCCTCTTTATTGTTGCATAGAAGTAACACCGCCCGAAACAATAAATTTCATAGCCTGTGCAGATGATACATTTAGGGGCTTTATTTGTTCTTTTTTTACAATTATCAGTTCACCGGCAAATGAATAAGACCAGGGAAAATATACCGCGACTTCATCATCAAGGCCTATAACCTTTAGATCTTTCTGAGTTAAAAAACCTATTTTTTTAACACCTTCCTTCAACTCTACCAATACGGGTTCATTCAATTTTTTCTCGTCTCCTACAAAGGCTTCTGTTATGTCTTTTACAGAGGAATACAGAAAACGCAGGATGGGTACTTTATTTATTTGTCTGTTTATCCAGGCATTTATTGGATCGGTAATAAACAACGTGGCGACTATACCCGCTACGAAAACGACTACAATAACAGATAATATTCCCAGTCCGGGAATATACAATGGCTTGCCCGTTTCTGGATTTATCAAAAAGCTATCGCTGAAGTTCAGAAAGGAATCTAATGTGGAAAAACCCCAAAAAAGTAAAAAAAGCGCACCTCCAATTGGCAATATCAGCAATAAACCTTTAATACAATATCTAATAAAAGCATTAATTATTCTCTTCATTTTTTTTATTTTTCACCTTTGGTCACAACAAACCAAGGGTTTATCCGACTTATTTCACTAATGGGCTATATTGGAATCTATTCGTAATAATACACTCTTTTTACTCTTTGCGATACACTTGTTAATATCTCGTAAGGAATAGTATTTAGTTTTTCAGCTAATTTATACAGTCTTTTCTGCGAGTTAAAAACAATCACTTCATCACCTTCTTTTACATTTTTCCCGGTTATATTTAACATGCACATATCCATACAAATGTTGCCAATGGTGAAAACCTCCTCGCCATTGATAAACATACTTCCAACACCATTTCCCAAAGCTCTTAAGAAACCATCCGCATAGCCTATTTTAACAGTCGCTATTTGTCCGTCTTCAGGCATTACCCCTCTTCTTCCATAACCTATGGTTTCTCCCCTTTTTATCTGTTTTATCTGTGAAACAGTTGTTTTCAATACAGCTACCTGTTCCAGATTCTCGTCATCTTCAGAAAAATTATCTACACCATATAATCCGATTCCTAATCTCACCATATCGAATTGCGCTTCAGGCCATCTGGTTATAGCGGACGTATTACAAATATGTTTTATAAAAGTATAACCTATTCTTTGCTCCAATTTATTCGTAAAATCCTTTATTATAGAAATTTGCTGGCGAGTAAAATCATCATGTATCGGAGACTCACTTGCTACCAGATGCGAAAATACAGATTGTATTTTAACAGTATTTTTTGTTTTTATAAAATCGGCAATAAAGTCCAGTTCATCAGGCATAAATCCCAAACGATGCATACCTGTATCCAATTTCAGATGGATGGGATAATTACTTATCCCCGCATTTTGCAGGTAATTACTAAAAGCCTCCAATGTAGATTGACTAAAAATCTCTGGTTCCAGCTGATGTTTCACTATAGCCTCCAGCGAGGAAATTTCTGGACTCATGACCATAATTGGAAGGGTAATTCCGTTTTGTCTTAACGTAACACCTTCATCGGCGTATGCAACTGACAAGTAATCGACATGATTAAATTGTAACAGATTCGCTATTTCGAAACTACCGCTGCCATAACCGAATGCCTTCACCATAGTCATTAGTTTCACTCCTGGCTTTAACTTAGAGCGATAATAATTTAAATTATGCTCCATGGCGTTTAAATTAATCTCCAGAATGGTTTCATGAACCTGTTGACTGAGCGCACTGCTTATTTTTTCGAAACCAAATGTTCTTGCTCCTTTTAGCAAAATTGTTTCGTCTCTAAATGCAGACAAGTCGAGCTTATCTAAAAAGTTACTGGTATCTGAAAAAAACGAGCTATTTGACCCGAACAGATTTTGGTGTTTTGATATTTCTTCTCCAATACCAATCACTTTATCAACTCCTTTGCTTTCCAATAATCTGGCTACAGTTTGATAAAGTTGCTGCCCATCTAAACCTGATTGTTGAATATCAGACAAAATCAAAGTTTTGTTTTGATGCTGTTGCTGATGATTTAGAAAATCTAATGCTATTTCCAACGAAGACAAATCGGAATTATATGAATCGTCAATAATTGAAGTATTGTTAATTCCACTCTTCATTTCCAAACGCATCTTTACGGGATGCAGCTTGGACATTTTATCTTCAATCTCCGATTCGCTATATCCAAACACCAACATAACCAAAAGACAGGTTATCGCATTCTCTGTTGAAGCTTTATCTTTAAAGGGTATTTTTATACTTATTTCTCTGTCTTCATAAGTAGATTTTATGGATGTTCCAGTATCTTCAACACTAATCTCTTTCACATAAAGGTTAGCAGTATTATCGTCCAAACTCCAGGTGTATAAATCTACCGATTGAGGAGCGTATTCTGAGAATTCTTTGTTGCAAATCAATTTATTTACATGCGCAAACAGCTTAAATTTTTCTGCTATTTTTTCTTCTTTATCAGAAAATCCTTCATCATGAGACGAACCTATATTCGTAAAAACACCTATACTTGGTTTTATAATCTTCTCTAACCTTTCCATTTCTCCCGTTTGAGAGATACCTGCTTCAAAAATTGCCAGATTATACAAAGTATCCATCTTCCATATCGAAAGCGGAACACCTATTTGAGAATTATAACTTTTAGGACTTCTAACAATCGTATATTTATAAGCCAATAGCTGATAAAGCCATTCTTTAACAACCGTTTTTCCGTTACTGCCTGTGATTCCAATAACCGGAAAGCTAAATTTTCCCCGATGAACGGCAGCCAAATTTTGCAAAGCTCTTAATGGATCCGGAGAGTAAAGGAAATTAGCATCGGGAAAGTTCGTTATATCAAAACCTTGATCGTAATAAACAAAGGAGCGTACACCTTTATGATAAAGATCCTTTATATAATGGTGAGCATTCTTTCTTCCTTTCAACACAAAAAACAGTGTATTTTTTGTTTCTGTTACTTTTCTACTATCTGTTAATAGACGATGGATTACTTGATTTGGAAAGGGTAAAGATGATTTTTCACTTATCAAGGCAGATATTTGCTCGATGCTATAGGTAAACTCCTTCATGATAATACAAATTTGGATATAATTCATGAAATACACTAATTTTAACAAAATGTTAGACAAAAAAATCGGGAAGGTCTATACTTATGCAGAAGCAAGGGTAAAGATAGAGTCATACTGCGTATATCAAGAAAGAAGCCAACAAGAAGTCAGAGATAAGCTGTATAAATTCAACTTGTCTACCCAAGACGTCGAAAATTTGATTGCCTATCTAATTGAAGAAAACTTTATAAACGAATTGAGGTTTGCCCGAGCATATGTTTCCGGAAAATTCAGAATAAAAAAATGGGGTCGACGAAAAATAATGCAGGGGCTTAAATTGAAGGGCGTACCTGAACCCCTCATAAAAAAGGCATTTTCTGAAATTATAGAAGAAGAATATTTAGACGTATTAAAAGAATTAATTGATAAAAAACGCACCGAGTTAGGTTTAAAACGTGATTTGAAGAGTAAAAACAAGTTATATAATTATGCCTTAAGCAAAGGATACGAAAGTAATCTCATTTTTTTAGCATTGAGTAATAATGAGTTAGAATAAATGTATGCTTTTTTTAGTTTTTGCTATTGCAAAATGTATTTTTCTATCTATATTTGCACTCCCGCAAACGGGGAACGATCTTTAAAATAAGCGAAAGTAGCTCAGTTGGTAGAGCACAACCTTGCCAAGGTTGGGGTCGCGAGTTCGAATCTCGTCTTTCGCTCCTGGTTTTATCTAAAGGTAAAACAAGCTGAAGTGGTGGAACTGGTAGACACGCAGGACTTAAAATCCTGTTCGCCCTAAAGCGAGTGCGGGTTCGATTCCCGCCTTCAGTACTAAATCTCCGGAGACGTGGAGATTAAAATTTTTGAAATATTATTAGCGAAAGTAGCTCAGTTGGTAGAGCACAACCTTGCCAAGGTTGGGGTCGCGAGTTCGAATCTCGTCTTTCGCTCTTAGTTTTATCCTTCGGGTTGAAACAAGCTGAAGTGGTGGAACTGGTAGACACGCAGGACTTAAAATCCTGTTCGCCCTAAAGCGAGTGCGGGTTCGATTCCCGCCTTCAGTACTCTTAAACCATTCTATCAAATCCTTTTAACTTTTCATTCTTTGAATTTCAAATGAAAAAACCGTTTTTTCTATGGAATTTTCAGATATTCCTTCGATAAACAACTCACTTCCCATATTTCTAAGAGACTCTTTACACAATTGCAAGCCTAACCCTACCCCTTTTTCTCTTAACGTCCCGTAAGACTCTCCCAAAACTTCATTAGAATTTAAAATCCGATCAATGGTATCGTTACTAATTGCATTGCCAGTATTGCATATTGCAAATTGTACTTTTTGTTCAGAACCACTGATGATTACATCAATAGAACCGTTTTGGGGTGTGAACTTAATAGCATTGTCTATCAAATTCCTTATTACAAGAGCTAGTTGCCCTTTATCTACAAAAATCTTAAAACTATCACTGTAAACTATACTGAAACTAAGATCTTTGAAAGTCATGAGCTCTCGGTAAACATTTATCTGTTCATTTATAAATGATTCGACCTCAATAAGCTCCGGATGGCTCTTCTCCATATTCATTTGTTGCACTGCCCAATTCAGTAAACTATCAATCGTCGTTCTTACAGTTTCTGTATTTTTTCTAATATTATCAAGCATTTTTGATAGTTGACTTGCTTCCAGTTTATAAGCCAACTGAAGCGTTAAGTTCAAACTAGATAAGGGGCTTCTCAAATCATGAGAGATAATAGAGATAAGTTTATTTTTGAAATCGTTTGATGTTTGCAGTTCATGAGTTCTTTCTTTTATTTTTTCCTCTAAAAACTGGTTCCTTTCCTTTACAAGTTGGTAATTACGTAATTCTGCTTCAAGCTTACCTTTATTTAGCATTTTTATATTGTTCCCAATTAAAGCAAGAGATATAAAGACACCTTCCAAAATAGAAGCGATCAGTAACATTTTAATACTGTTCTCTTCAAGTTCAAAAACACCTTTCAATGCCAAGACAACGTAGGTACAGGATAGAGGTATCGGAAGCCATCCTAAAACATACAATCCAATAAAATTATCTCCGCTCTTATAGTTTTTCCTGATTATGATATAAAAACTAGAGATAAGTATAGCTAACGAAGTTACAAGGAGTAAAATATGAGTAAAGGTATTGGTAAAATACCTATTATCGCCAATAACAGTTAAACAAAACAAAGCTACCCAAAAGAATGTGATCACATCGAAAAACTTCTTGGCCTGCGGAAGATTTGTTTTTAAGTTTAGAAAAAGGTTATTAAACCTGATACTAAAAATGAACCCCAATGCAACAAAAGCCTGAGCATAAATCAGTATAAATTGATGAAATTTATCTCCAATTAAGGCAGAGTAAGCATTAAAATATAATACTTCATACAGATAAAATAAAAACACAACCCGAAGCAAATAATAAATATACTCTTTACGCCTAGTTAGGGAATACATAAAAATGTTTATGAAGAATATAAAAGTTGCAATACCAATACACAACCCCTCTTTTATGTATTTATTTATTAAGATAGAGGTTAAAGCCTCTTCTGATTCCATCTTAACAGGTAAAATAAGGGTATTTACAGACTTTGCCTTGACATAAATATTATTTCCGGCTGCTGTGGATAAATCAGGTAACTTATGTATAAATTCGGTAGAAAGAATAGCGCGGGACGAATAATCTCCAAATGTACCAGAACGAATATGCACCCATTTATTTTGTGTATTTTTATAATAAATGTCCAAATAATCTACATTTCCATAACCGAAGACAAGATACGCAGATGCATTTCCGGGATTTTCATATACAATCTTTAACCACCATATATCTCCTTTTGTACCTCCATTAAAAACTTGACCTTTATTGAGGCGAAACTGGTTTTGTGGAAGACTTACTATATCATCCACGGTTAAATTACCAGCTCTGTCAGGATAAGAATATACTTTATTAACCAATAGTCTGGCCCCCTGTTCAGCAGCACTACTTTGCATCCAGTACAAAGATTTTATTAAGAAAACAAATAAAATTAGAGCATTACGTATCATTCCTTTTATTTTCTATTGGAGAAACCTATTCAGTAGCAATGAATAACAAAAGTTAAAAAAACATATATCTTCAAACGTTTAATTTAAATAAATTATAAGGGCTAAAACCAACTGTATATAAAACGGCAAAACGGAAAATTGATAAAAAAGGCGGTTAATGATTGTGTTAACCGCCTTTTTTATGCAAAAACGGTGCTGGATGGCAAAAAAACAAAACGTTACATTTTACCATTTACTACCATTACGGTACCATTATTTAAAGCTAACCCAGCCAAATAACATGCGCTACTACTATTTACAGTAATAAAGTGGCTTAAAACGTCTAAAAAGCGGCAAAAACACAACATTTAATAACTGTTTAAATGCGATTGAAACCTCAATTAATTAAAATAAAAAAATGCCGGAAAATTGGTAAAAATATATTTGCCGATGCAGTTGGAGATGCAGTTGGAGGTGCAAACAATGTGTTTTTAATGATATTACAATATGCTTTACACGCTTTAAAATTGTGTAATTTGCACATAAATGTGCATTTATTTACCCTATAATACATGTCGCAATAATTGGCGTCTGTATTTTAAATATCTAATTATTAGTGTGTTACATGAATATTATGAGGCCTGATTTTGAAAATGTTATATCTGGCTGTTTACACGTAAAGATGCTTTTACAATAGCTAGTGCTTTTATTGAACCAATAGGGAATTCAACAGGTTGATGGTGTTGATTCTGAGATACACATTTTACATAACCTGGTCTCTCTGATTTTTGTAGATACTTGGTGAAAAAGTATTCATCTCCATCATTATCTATGTATAAAACATACATCTCACCCCAAATAATATTGTCTTTGTTTAATATATTTTTATAAAACACCATATCCCCCGATTTAAGTAAAGGGTACATGCTATCTCCGGTTATGTAAATAGCGCCATCACATTTGGGTAAGTTTGGTATTCTGATGTAATCAATAGGAATTGTTCGGTTGTGATCAGAGAAAAGCTCTAAAATACTGGCACTGGCAGTAATAGAATACAATGGTATATTTTGTATCTCTCTTTTTTTATCTTTTTCTCCATATGTGACAATGTTATCTTCAGAAAGAGATTCCATGTTTAACATATCTCCATTTCCTGTAAGAGCCCAAATTGGATTTAATTCAGGATATTTTTTTAAGATATTTTCTAATTTATCTACTCCTATGGTCCTGTTGTTTTTCAATTGGGATGAAAAAGCGCCATTTGAAAAACCAACTTCCTTCTCAAACTTCTGATTCGTAATACCTTTTGAATCAATAAATTGCTTAATTCTTTCGAGTGTTCCCATATAGAAATTAGAATATATCTTACTTATTATTTGTTTTATTAGAATATATCTTAATATATTTGTTGTACTAAAAACGAAATATTAAACATTTTCTAATAACGCAACTAATAAGGCAATGAACAAAAGTAGTAAAAAAAGAAACTCGTACAACCCTGTAGCTATAGATCATGTAGCAAAACAGTTCGGTTACTCTAAGACCTATATCCGCTGGTGTATTGACGGTACGAAAGCAGGGATCATGCCAGATGAAGTTAAAAAGGCCTACAACGAAGCTGTTGTTAAGATTGAAGAAGCCTTATCTAATCATAAACGATAAAATAAATTAAACTATGGTGTTTGAATTTGGAGGAAAAATAGCGGTAACCAAAGATGCTTTGGTACCGAAGTTCTTTAAAACAGAGAACACTTTGCGTTCTACAATACAACGAGCGCAACAAAGAGGTTATGGTCTTAAAAAGTTAATGATTGGCGGTAATGGCCGTCAATTACTGATAGACTTTGATAGCTTACCAATGGAAATAAAAGAGCAACTACCAGACCCACGCAAATGCGAGCATATCATGGAACGTTTTTATAAGACTGATGCCGATGCTGTTCGCTTCTTCTCTACTTATCAGTTTGATGATGGTACTTACTTGAGCCAAGAGCATCAAGAGCAGTATATCACCAATGCCAGTATGCTTAAATCTGCTATCGCCTTGCGTGAGGCAAGAATTAAAGAGCGTAGAAGTAAAAGAGGTTCTATAGTTGGTATAGCTCAAACGATCTGCTCGGATGTGGAGAGCTTCAATAAAGTGCTTTTAAAAAAGCATCACGTTGAGCATAACCTCCCAAGCTCTTTACCGAGGTTTAAAGCTGCTTTAAAGGCTTTTGAAAATGGTGGAAATTTCAATTATTCATCACTGATCAGTGCTAAGCATAAGAACCAAAATAGCCGTAAGGTTGATGAGCGTACTGAAACGCTTCTTAATGCGCTTTTTGCTGACAAGCAACGAAAACCGTCACCAACAGAGGTGCATCGTGAGTATGAAGCATTTTTAAGCGGTTACCGTCAAATTATAGACAATGAAACGGGTGAGTTTTACGATCCGAAAGAGTTTAAAAAACTTTCTGATGCAACTGTAAAAGCTTATCTCATCAAATGGGAAAACAAAATAGCTACTTATGCGGTGCGCTCTGGAAATCGTCAGCAGTTAATGGGTAAATTTAAGCCCTACCACTCTTTAAAGCGTCCAAAATTCGCCAATTCAATTATTTCAATTGATGATAGACAGCCGCCTTTTAAAGCTTTAAATGGCAAACGTGTTTGGTTCTACATGGGCATTGATTTGGCGAGCCAAGCATTTACTTGCTGGGTTTATGGCGAAACTAAAGAAGGTATTATAACAGAGTTCTATCGCCAGATGGTACGGAACTATTCTGAATGGGGATTTAACCTGCCTTTAGAGCTAGAAGCAGAGATGAGCTTAAATAGCTCCTTTGTTAATACTTTCCTAAAAGAGGGCGCAATGTTCGAGCATGTGCGTATTGAGGCCAACAACGCTAGAGGGAAACGTATTGAGAGAGATTTTAGGACAATGAGATACGAATACGAAAAAGAGCTGGAGGGATGGATTCCAAGACCTCACGCCTCTTTAGAAAGTAATCAGCCGGGCATTGATACAACCAAAATCCCACAATTGCCATATGAGGATATCATTGATAACTCTGAGAATAAAATTGAGGAGTGGAATAACAAACCTCATGTAGCCAATAAAAACCTTTCCAGATGGGAGTATTTCTGCCAAATGCAGAACCCGGATACCAAGCCTATTAACTGGTTTGCTTTTCTGCCGCACATTGGCTATAGAACAGAAACGAGCGTGAATGTTGGTATTATTCGCTTACAGGGCAAAGAGTTTTTGCTGGGTGATAACGGAAAGATAGCTACAGGCGAAACGCTGGTAAACCTGATGAAACGTGTTGATGGCGAGGATGTAGATGTTTACTGGTTGGATGGCAACGATGGCGAAATACTGAAAGCCCTGGTGTTTATTGGTTCGCAACCAGTATGCGAAGCAATTGCAAAACCTACCTATAACAGAGCTACAGCAGAGCGTACAGCAGAGGATTTGGAAAACAGAGCGTTGATGAGTGCTTATGTGGCAACAATTGAAAGCTTTGGAAGAAAACAAAAGCAAGCCATTGCAGAGATAACGGTTCTTAAAAATGAACCTGCACCAAGACAAACATTTACTATTAGAAATAAAAGGCAAAGAACGGTTGCAGATGGTAACGACATGAATGTCGCTATCATGCCATCAGTAGAGTTTGACGAACCTACACCAACCACCTATGAAACATTTGAACAATCATTAGAGGACAGATTTTAAATAAAAGATATGCAAAAGCTTACACCACAATTTAAAGAACGTATCGCACAGGCTTTGCTTGCGAGACGAGAGAATTACACTACTACAGATGGCAAGTTTGCCGCTCAGTTCGGTTTAACTGCTGCCATATTTAGCAGATTAAAAAACGGAGAGCGTGAACGCCTAATCAGCGAAGATGAATGGTTAAATCTTGGTCGCTTATTAGACGTGTCTCCAAGAGAGAAAAATTGGAATACCGTTGAAACGGTGGTTTTTAAAACCATTAAAGAAGATGTTGAGTTTTGCCAGAAATACGCTAAAAGCCGTATATGTGTTGATGAATGCGGTATCGGCAAAACCCACACGGCCAAATACCTGAGCAAAAAGCTTAAAAACTGCTTTTATATAGACGCAAGCCAAACAAAAACAAAGCAATTGTTTGTAAGAGACCTGGCTAAGTCTATGGGCTTAAACCATAATGGTCGCTATATAGACGTATTTGAAAACATTAAATACTACTTAATTACGCTTCCTAATCCTATTGTAATAGTTGACGAAGCCGGAAAGCTTAACAAAGATGCTTTTGAAGAGATACAGGCACTTTGGAACGGTACCGAAGGCTTTTGCGGCTGGTACCTTATGGGCGCAAATGGATTTAGAAGAAAGCTTGTTGCAGGTATAGCCAGAGATAAAGAAGGCTTTGCAGAGATATTCTCTCGCTTTTCTGAAAAGTTCACGACTACTGTTCCTATTGGTAAATATGAGCGCCAAGAGTATTACCGTACACTTATTACTCAGGTTATCGGTGCTAATATCAGAGATAAATCTAAGCTAGACGTTATCGTCAACAAGTGTATCACTTCGGACAAGAAAGGCAACGTTAGCGGATTAAGAAGAGCTGAATCATTAATCATACTTCATAACGCATAATCATGACCAAACCCACTAAACGTAAACTACGCTTGTTGAGTACGGCCAATGTATTAGACAAGAAATTTAAAACTTTTGATACCCTTAAAGGTGTTTGGCGTGACGTATTAGGAACGCCCACCCGGGGCGGTATCTGGATTATCTACGGTAACGAGAAAAACGGGAAAACATGGTTTGCTTTATCGCTTTTCTTGACCTTGGCTAAAATAGTAAAGTGCCTTTACGTAAGTGCTGAGGAAGGGATATCTCAACATTTCCAGAACACCTTACAACGTATTGGTTTGCCTTCCGATTTAAAGAAGTTGCTCTATTATGAATACCTAGAAATCGAATTGATTGAAGAAGTATTGAAGCAGCGTAACGCACCTAAAGTGGTGTTTTTAGATAATGCCACAGTATATGCAGATGAATTGAAAAATGGCAAACTAAGAGAGCTACAACGCCAATACCCTAATGTACTATTTATCATTATCGCACACGAAGATAGTGGCGAACCATATACAGCAACTGCTAAACTGGCTAAAAGACTGGCAGATGTTATCATTAGAGTTACAGGTTTAACTGCATTTGTTTTTGGTAGATGTCCGGGCGGTGAAATCTATGTAGACGAAGAAAAAGCACAATTGTATCACGGTGTAAAAATTGAGGAAGCATGAAAACATTAACCAAAACCACCACACACGTATCAAGAGCTAAAGAGTACAACAACTCTATTATGCAACAGGTATGCGATCTGTTGAACTGGACACCAGACCAATACTGCAATCATCAATATGCTTGCTATGAAGATACACTGCACAGGTTGTTTTATGAAACTCCTGTAGTACTTGAACAGTTACGTCTATCTCCGGTATTCAGAGGCTTTTTTATTAATGAATGGAATGATAGAACTAAATGCGACTTATTAGATCAAGCGATGGTGCAGGATAGCGGAACGCTGTTGGCACCAGATGGATCATTCGTCTTTCAGGAACTAGATTCTTCTAATGATGAACAGGAATATCTATTCATCCACTCCGCTCATCGTTTGGCTAATGATCCTGAGTTTCTAACGGCAATTAATCAGGTTATGGACCTTGTATTTAAATCATCAAAATGGTAAGAATTGAAGAAAAGCCGCAACCGATATCGGCAATGTCGATAATCGAAATGGTATGCAAACAACGTCGTGTAGATATGTCGGAATGTTTTGGCTCCGCAAGGCATCAAGAGTTGGTACAGGCCAGGAATCTATGCTTTCATTTTCTAAAGTATTCCCTTTCCATGACTTTGAACCAGATTGGGAACATATTCAATAAACACTATTCAACTGTAATATACGGACTGGTAACTCTTTCTGTCGATTTAGAGCAGAATAAAATGTTAAGAGTTGATTTTGAAAACTTAAAGAACCAAATCCAAAAACTTACAAATCATGAAAATAACATTAAAACTAACTGAGCAGGAAATGCTGGTACTATCCGGCTTTCTGGATTTGACTTTTGATGAGAACTTGAAGAAAGGCAATATCTATAACAAAATTATTTTTGCCAATCTTTCTGAGCTGATCATCAAAGTAAAACTAGCAGGTGTAATGGTAAAGAAGAAGTACAGTATTAATATTTCTCATGCCTCGGCTCTGTCTTTTATCGCTCACTGTAAGAATTCCCCAAATGTAGAGCTTGAAGGTTCAGAAGCGGTATCTATTAACAATATTATTCAACAGATAAACAAAAAGACATGCTAGAGCTGGCTTTACTAATTGTCATATCGATATACCTCATAGGAAATGAATGCAGAAAAGAATACCAAGCCAAGCAAAGAGCAAGAGCTTGCCCAGCTAAAAGAGCTGATAATAAATACACCTGCGCAAAATGTAGAGGAACGACTTGCGCTAAGAGAGAAATACAACAAACTGGAACAGGAAATTAAAAACGAAAAACAATGTTAAAAATAAATCAACAAAAGCCAAATAGTCCAAAGTGGACGGATGAGGCAGGTACAGCGATACCTTACAACCGAACTACTAATTACGAGCGCAAAGCTGAACGCTTTACAGCTAAATACGCCCAGAAGGCACTTAATTTAAACGAAGCTTTAACGGCATTTAAAACCGCTTTAAGTAAAGAGGTTGATGAGCTGTACGATGCTTTTGTAAAAGAGAAAGGTAGCGAGCTGGGCAAAGGGAAAGGCAGTATAACTATATACAACTTTGACCGATCTATCAAAATTGTTTGCTCTGTTAAAGAAGCTATCACTTTTGACGAGAATACCCTCGGACTAGCCAAAAGAGAACTGGACGAGATGTTTAAAGACAATCTGTCTGGTGTTGATAACTGGGTTGCTGAGATGGTGACTGATGCGTTTTCTAATACAAAGGGCAATTTCGATACTAAACAAATTCTTGGGCTTAAACGACACAAGTCCAAAGTTCCAGACCAGCGCTATCATAAAGCTATGGATTTGATTGAGCAGGCCATACGCAGACCTAAATCAAAAGAGTATCACCAAGTTTTCATTAAAGATGCTGCTGGTGAGTACATCAATGTTCAGCTAAATTTTGCAAGTGTATAACAAAACAGCGGAGCTAAGCACCACCCCAGCTCCGCATAATTAAAGACTACTAATAATAATCTTATGTCAAAAGTAAAAACAATTAAAGAATTACCGCAACTGTTTGCCCGTGATGGCAGACCAGTTGCCTACATAGCCGGAAAAGTAACCGGGCTTCCTCATGAAGAAGTACAGATGAACTTCTTTAAAGCTGAGATAAAGCTGGAACGAAATAATCAAGTAATAAACCCCGCTCGAATTGTGCATCCAGAGTGTGACTGGAAAGAGGCAATGAAGATATGTGTGTCTCTTTTGCCGAAAGCTGATTTAGTCGTTACACTTCCAAATTGGAAAGATAGCCCTGGTGCTTCTTGGGAGGTTTCTATTGCCGGACAATTAGGTATCCCTGTTGTGTCACTTGATAAGCTTTAGATATGGGAATCATGAAGAATAGAACTATAGCGCTTACAGGTAAATTCTATCATAAAAAAGTATGGTTTGCGGGAATGGTGTTAATGGTTGAAGTTAAAGAAACCAGAGAGGTAGACGAAACTGATGGCCTTTGGGGATTTGGAACATGGTTTTATACAGATACCTATTTCAGAAAAGCAACTGAAGAAGACTTGTTGCTACTTAATATATCGCCATGCGAACCTTAATCATTATCATTCTTGCAATCAGTCTGGGTACTGGTTGCAAGAAATGCGAAGAGGTTAAACCAAAACTTAAAATAGACCACAGTATTAAACCATCCGCAAAAGACCGAATTGAAAGGAGGCTGATAAGATGACCATTAAAGAGCTGGAAAACGAACTAAGCTACCACGAGCGAAAAGTTGAAGATTTTAAAAATGCAATTCTAAGCTTGCAAAAGGTCTGCAATCATGAGTTTGAAAGCAAAGGGCATACTCACAACAAAGAGATACTGGAGTGTAAGAAATGTAAAGCACATAATTGGCAATAGGTAAATGAAAACACTAACAATCAAACAACCGTGGGCGAGCTTAATCGCTAACGGTATAAAGGATGTAGAAAATCGTTCTTGGAAAACCAATTACAGAGGTGAGATATTAATTCATGCCGGATTAGATACCGTGTTTGATGGTTTCATGCCTGACGGCTCAACAGTTGGCGAATGGCTACGCTTAAACGGTTACGATTGGCACTATAACAATGTTCCTCACGGTGCTATTATAGGCAAAGCAAATCTGGTTGATTGTACTATTAATCATAGTAGTATCTGGGCGGAAAAAAGCATTAAAACATTGATTGATCCTAGCGGTGCAGGGTTCTATCATAAACCAACATACAATTGGGTGTTTGAGGATGCATTCTTGTTTCCAGAGCCGCTTCTAAACGTAAGAGGTAAACTGAGTCTATGGGACTGGCACGGCTAGTTACATTTTATCAAATATATCATATATACGTTGCTTAAGAGCGTCTTCGTCATCCAAGGTATACTTTTCAGAGTTTTTAAAAATGAAAGCCCAACCGGTTGTGTGCCTGAGAACAGTACACATCTTAATGCCATCGATAATAATGTATATAACATGGCCATTAGACAAATCTATTGTTACTTCTTTATCGATATGACCGAAAGCAGCTTTAAAGGTATATGGCGAATGAGACATAGCATTAACAGCGCAAAAGTAGAACCAAAGTAATATATAACCGAATTCAGTAATAAATTAAAATATAACCAAAAACAGTTATAAAATATGGTAACATTTTTCGAAACTAACTTAGAAAAGTTAGTGATAAACAAAGTAGGCAACAAATTACAAGATGAGAGTTTTGTTGCAACGGATAAACAGATAAGCATTTCAGACCAGTCATTGACATTGGTCAACCTGTTAATGCATTATTTCTTAACTCCATTCCAGAAGGTACAGCAAGTGTACCGCTTCTCAGATCATAGCGAAGTAAAGCCCGTTATTGAGGAATATTTCACTAATAAAATAGACTTTGTCAAATTAACAAAGGAGTTAACAGGTGTATTATATAATACATGTAACCACCCGAAAATTAAAGGCGGTGAGGTTTATTTTACGCTGTTCGACAATCTGCAAATTGAAGGTGAGCTGCATCGGGCTATTGGCATCTTTAAATCAGAAAGTAAAGAGTCCTATCTAAAGGTTCATCCAGATGGTGACGGCTTTGCAGTTGACTATGAAGAGCAAGCAATAAACACACATAAACTGGAAAAAGGCTGTTTAATCTTTAACACTGATAAAGATCAGGGCTATAAAGTTGTTATTGTAGACGAAACAAACAATTCTAAAGGTGATGCTGCAATTTACTGGAAAGATGACTTTTTAAACCTTTCAGTTAGAAATGACAACTTTAATGTTACGCAAAATTGTCTATCGGTTATTAAGCAGTTTATAGGACATGATATTGATGATAATTTCGAGATTAGCCAAACCGATAAAGCAGCTTTACTAAATAAGTCCATTAAATACTTTAAAGAGAGAGAAAGCTTTGAATGGGAGGAATTTGCCGAGGAAGTAATCGGAAATCAAGAGGCATCCGATATGCTAAAAGGTAAATTAGACGAATATAGCGAAGATTATGGACAGCCAATACCAGAAACATTTGAGGTTTCTTCTAATGCGGTGAAAAAGCAACAATCTAAGTTTAAGAAAGTGATTAAGCTAGATAAGGATTACCAAATCCATATACATGGGGCTAAGCAAAAAATAGAACGAGGGTTTGATGAAGAGAAAGGGATGAACTTTTATAAGGTTTATTTTCAGGAGGAAAATTAATATAAAAAGCGAGAGGGGCTTTTATTCCCCTCTCTTACGATCTCATGCTTCAAATTATCTATTTTCTACACTTTTAATCTAACAAAGCAACTATGTACAATTACTTTCTACCCACAATTCTGTCTCTAATTTCGATAAGAGCAGCAACAGCACAGATCAAGGCACATATATCTGCTGTTGAAATGAAAACGATGAATATCATCGAGGGCGAAATTAATTAAAAATTTATTCTAAATGATACTTACGAGATTAGGAAACAAAAAAAGACACGCTGCAGACATCTATAAATATTTTATGCCTCATAAAATGAGAATAGAGTTATTCTTTGGTGCTGGTGGTGCTTTCTTCAATATGCCTAGGCCTAGATATGCAGTTCTAAATGATTTCGATGACGAAGTATTCAATTTGTATACGGTACTAAAAAATAGTAGGACAGCATTGGAGTGCGAACTCAAACAAATGCCAGTTTCTACAACTTTGTTGAAATTCTGGAAGGAAAACAAAGAAATAGATCCAGTTACCAAAGCTTGCCGTTTTCTTCTACTTTCTAATTTTACTTATCTAGGAAAGGGCGATACTTTGCGAATAGGGATAAGTAATGTAAAGCAAAACATCTTAAATAATATAAGTAGCACATTAGAGAGACTTGGAGACTATCAAATTACAAATTATGATTTTCGTCAAGTCATCAACAAGATCAATTTCTCTGAAGGTCTTTTGGTTAAAGAAGATTGCTTTTGTTATCTGGATCCAGTTTACCTAGATACAGAACATTTTTACAACGTTCCAAATTGGAGCGTTTCCGACACTATAGATTGTCTTGATCTGATGTTAAACTGTGGTATTAATTGCGCCATGAGTGAATTTAACCACGACACAGTTTTAAAAGAAGCTGAGAAACGAAATTTATTTATCGTACCTATTGGAGAACGTAGAAACATTAAGAACAGAAGGATAGAAATACTAATTCTTAATTACAAACCTCAAAACCAACTATTCTAATGGCTAGAACATACACAACCATATTCGCAATATGCAAAGCACACCAACTAGACTACAAAGATGTAGTTAGAGAATATACCGGAGGCGAAACAGACAGCCTCCGCTCTTTGACAGACTACCAAGTAGAAAATTTGGAAGCCAGATTAAAAGCTTTATCTAAAGGAGATTTTAAACCAAAGCCCGGAGATGCACAGCGCAAAAAGTTTATTTCATTGGCTGGCAAAATGCGCTGGGGAACAACCACACTGCAAATAGTAAAAGCTTTAGATAACTGGTGCTTAAAACAGAAGTACCGCAAAAAGCTAAACGATTTAAACGAGGCAGAGCTTAACGTTCTGCTTACCGTTTTTGAAGCAAAAGTTTATTCTCAATATTTATCTGGCATACACAAATGACAACATACGAACTAACCAGTAAAAGAGGGTTAGGCTCTTTAAAACTCGGTTTTGTTAATGGTTATTTAATCATGATTGAAATGGACTTTAAAGAGCCTTTAAAACCCGATACATACGACACGCTGATGATGACTATTCCTTATCAGGAGGATAAGCTGGATGTAATGAAAGCTTTAGGTTTTACCATTAGCGAACTGTTGCCACCAAACAAAAAGATAGCCTTGTTTTGCGGTATGTACAAAGAGGTACATGGCATACCATATAAAGCCAGCCGTATAGACGGTGCAAGAATTAAGGAGTTTAAAATAACCGAAGAGATACTGAAGCACTATTTTAAATCGGAAAACTTCTTGTTTAAGGGAAAACACAGCATTACTAACTTATTACAGCATTACAATGTGTTGTTGCAGGAGATGAAATCAGCAGATCAACCGAAAACAAATCACCCTAATAAATATGATCGTGAATACGAGATCAAACTAAAAGGAAAGAATTTAAGTGAGTATTGGGCGCATCTGCGTGGTTTGGGTTTTAAGCCTGTAAAAGATAGGTTTGGTAATACGGTTGATTGGAATTAACTTTAAAGCCTCGGCAATGTTGTCGGGGCTTTTTTGTTACCTAAATTATGAGAAATTATTTACTAACATTCGGGTTAATTGGTCTTTTGTCATCTTGCAGTTTGTCACCCGAGGAAAAAATGAAAACAGCAATTAGAACCAATATAGATGATCACTATTTCAAAGCCAATGAAAGTGACTATCAGGTTTTAAATTGTGACGTTATTAAATTTAGTGAGGTTAATGAACTAAGCATCGATAGTATTAGGCTCGGTAAACTAATTGATAAACAAGACGACTTTTTAAATAAAATAAAAATACATAAAGAAGAAATGCAAAGATATGGAAGTAAAATGTTAGAATACGCTGTATTTGGTTTGGATAATCCTCTTTATAAACAAGCAGAGCTAAAGATGATTAATTCAAAAAATGAAGGACAAGCATTATACGATTCTGTTATCTACTATTTAAAAAAAGACAGCCTATTAAGAATTGAAATGTCTGAAAAAGAGAAACCGAAACCCCTATATAAAGCAACTGCATTTATTAAAGTAAAGGCAAAGTCTGGTAACGTGGCTGACACACTCACTTACTATGCAGACAAAGATTTTAATTTAATTAAGATATAATATTTCTTATATTTGCCATTAAACAGAATATAATTTTGTTTAATGGCTTACCACAGAACTAACTACCTAAAAAAAGTATCTCACATCATGGCTGTTTACCAAGAGGTGAAAGAGCCTGATATCCCGGATACCAAAATTGTGGCTAAAGTCTTCCCTAAACATAATATTTACATTTCTTACCGCCAGTGGATGAACCTGAAAGGGTTAAAACCTAGTGAGTATAAGAATCAGTTGAGTTTGTTTTAATAAAACAATAGTGCAAATTACTTGTATATTACAATACTTATATTATTTTTGTCACACTTAATACTTACAAACACAGTATGTTAGAAAAAGAATTCGATTATTATTTAAATAATCAATCTGAGTTAGTAGCAAAATATGGCCAGACATTTATAGTGATCAAAAATCAAGAGGTTCTTGGTTCTTATTCATCTGAAAAGGAGGCGTATTTTGAAACCTCAAAAAAATATGAGCCGGGGACATTCCTAATCCAATTTTGCGAATCTGGAAAAGGTTCATACACTCAAACTTTCCATTCAAGAGTCACATTTGCATAATGAGTAAATCTAGCGCTTTCACGTATTCCCCAAATAGACTAGTTAATCAAATCATTACTGACTGTGGCATCTGTATAGCATTTGACCCTAGAAGTGGAAATACACATCCACCGGTAGGCAGTTTTGCTGGACTTTGGGATACAGGGGCCAGTAATACTGTGATATCCTCAAATGTTGTTAAAAGGCTTGGTTTAAAACCTATAGGTAAAGTTAACGTAAGTCATGCAAATGGTAATAGCACTGTTAATACTTATTTGATTAATATTCATCTGCCAAACAATGTAGGGTTTATGGCTATTAGGGTATCTGAAGGAATTTTAAATGGTTTTGATGTACTAATAGGTATGGATATTATAATGCAAGGAGATTTTTCAATTTCTAATTATCAAGGAAAAACAATGTGTTCTTTTCGAGTACCCTCTGTGGAGCATATAGATTTTGTACAAGATAGCCAAAAGCCTGCCAAAGTAATTGCTCTGCAACATAGAAACAGCTTGTGTAATTGTGGAAGTGGGAAAAAGTATAAAAGATGTTGCGGGATTGCCTGAGATTACAACCCCACAAACACAACAGTCTCAAACATCATATTAACCACCATCAAGCCATCATTACGCACCTCTTCAAGCTGGCTAACACGGTCTAAACGCTTGTTAAAAATGCTGATATCAATACTATCCTGTAGTTTGTTGTAAACATCATCAAGCAAATCAAATTCAGCCAAGCTCTGTTCCAGCTCCTGCTCTTCGATAGCACTATCGGTATTGCCTTCATAATCCCAAACTATTTTAACGTTTATCCGGACTGTGCATTTTTGCTTTTTCTTGTGCATGGTCTCTGTTCTGGGATAATCAATCTTGATCAGCGCAGCAGGAAATGCAATTGGCGGGCGCATGGCAAACTTAGAAACCTGACCTTTGTCTTTATCAACCCAAGCGATACCTGGTATCTCTTTTAATTGGGTTCTTAGAAATTTAAAAAGTTCTTTCATTATAATATGGTATAAGAGATAATGCGTTTTACAATTCGCTGGTTCAATTCTTTGGCATGCCCCATAAATTGGCGCTGTGGCATATTATAGCTATAAGCTTTAAAAGTATAACCTTTGGTGTTGTATGTAGCTCCACGCTTGAACTTTCCCTTTTTGTTTCCAGCTTTGTATCTATTCCGCATAAAGGTTTCAGACCTTGCAGTTCTGCTGATCTGTTCGCCTTCATTATGTACTCTAGCATAAGGTACTTTTGTGCTTCCAGCCCTTGATGTTACTAAAGAAGGTGATACAACACCTGGTCTAATACTATTAATTAAATTCGCCGAACGAACCATCATAGTACCTCTTTTGGGTTTGTAGTTCTTGCTTAGCGCTGGCCACGGTTTACCATCAAATGATTTCTTTACAAAGCTTTCACGATAATACTCATTAGCTGTTTCGGCAATAATAGTGGGTACGGCTTCGTCAAAGTGTTGGTTAAATCGAGCAAAGAAGTTTTCAAGCTGTATTTGAAATTGATTAGACATATAAGTATATTTGTATTAAGCGCTTAGATTAAACTATAAAGTCTGATGCCAACACCCAGCAGGTGAACCGGGGGCTCGGACGTAGACAAATGTTAAATAAGCGTTAGCCTGCAATAAGCCTCAGTAATACAAATTGCTGAGGCTTACTTTTTATAGTTGATTAATAAACCCGCTCTCCATTTATTTAAAGTTTGCTTAGTAGCAGCCAAATTAAACCAGCTCAATAAGCGCAATCCTTTGCCTTTATCTGTACTTACATTAATAGCGAGTACCTTATCCTTGTAAAACTTAATATATACAAGACTGCGCAGATCATCACCGTTTAGCCAAACCTCATCAGGCTGTAAAAGACTTTCAGTAACGGCATCTAATAGTTTGTAGCGTTGACTGTACTTTCTGCTATTAGCATCAGTATGTTTATTGAAGTCATTTACATCTACTATTAAAGGCCGCTTTTTATAGTCTTCAATAATCTTTAATCCGTCCCTTTCTTCCAAGCTATCAAACCATTCTTTAGCGGTTTTTCCGTATATCGGTTGCTCTTCGGTTGCTTGTTTTACCCGCTTAGCATAAGAATCTAAGTCCCAATGCTGAGGCAGTAAGTCATTAATCTCCCGGCTTCCATGTGTCGGAAATTTATTAATGTATTGCTGATTTGCCGTGAACACTTCGCCACTATCTGCCCGGTTAACTCCCCAGCCTTGTGCTTTTGCTTTTTCAAACTCGGCACTTTCCAAAAAGCCATCAACCAACTCACGTGAGCGTTTAATGTCTTCGCTGGTTACTTCATGTTTCATTTTAGCGATAACAAAGCATCTGCATTTCCAACCGTTGGGCGGAAAGATGAATTTCCAACGAGGATCATTATAAGGAAGAACAATATCATGCAACAGCTGATGTTCTGGTCTTACTGCATCATCCTGTACTGTTTTGTATTGCCAGTACGGAAATACTTTTGTGTTGGCCATTAACCGTTGGTAAGTACTGGATGCTGCACCTACGGCAATAGCGTTGTTATATTCAGTTTCCAGCCATTCCTTATTGAAAACCTTAAGTTTTAAACTCGCATTCCGGTAAAATTGTTCGAAACTGGTGGAGTCCCTAAACAGGCGGTTAAGCTCTTGCGCCTCGGCCAGTGTCTTAGCAGCAGAAAACCTGAAGAGATTCATCTCGTAAGCGGTAAGCATGGCAGGATCATCTTTGCCATACTCCAAGCTCATAGCCGCGAGCTTAACGTCTTTACCTTCCTGCCATCCCTGTTTAAAACCTTTTAATAAAACATTGGCAGTATAATAGAACAAACCGATATCAAATGACAATTCGCCTTTAGCATCCCAAAAGCGCTTTATCAGTTCATCATCGCTCCATTGGTTACTCGGTAATGCCGCTAAAGTGAGGTGATTGCAACACGAGTGAACTGCCCCGCTCACCCACGGGGCTTGGGGAAAAAAACTTAATTTTTCTCCTTTCTTTTTATTGGGGTCGGCTGGATCCGGCTCGGGAAATTCCTTTGTTTTTTCTGTTACCTCAATACCAAACTTTTCTTTTATCCATTCAGCTGATATATTATAATAAGGCAATAGCTTTTGAACAAATTCAAAGAGTTTATTGGTATCCTCTGCCTGTTCAAATTCAAAGGTTACACCCTCGGGAAGAAAGCCAATATTAACCAATGCCGGAATAACGGTATTATTCCAGTACCGCTCAATCATCCGCATATCTGCCTGTACCAATAACCAAAGGATATCTTGAGAAACCTGTTCTTTGCCTCTGGTGCCGTGTTCGGTATCTTGACCTAAAACCGCCCCAGAAATCAACAACGATAGTTCTTCCTTACAAACGGACATTAGGTTTTTATAAACATCTCCGTTTGTTGCCACGCCCTGTGCAAATTGCAATTCCTCGGTTTCGTCAATAATGAAGTAAGCAGCGGCACCCATATCTTTCATCATGCTTTCACTGCGGGCAAGCATTCCGGCATCTTGGGTGTTTGTTTTCAATACCCTTGGCGGAATACCATATATTTCGCAAAGTTCGCTCCAGCAAGATTGCGCAAAGCGTTTCATTAAAACATGTGGTACCGCTTTGTTTAAAAGGCCTATCTCACCAGAATCAAACTCTATAATCCAATTCCCGTATTCCCTGATTTCCCGGTATTTTACGGGGTTTAGATCATCGGTATAGTCCGTATAAAATAGCCCTTTGGAAGGAACAACATTTGTTCTGGGGATTAATTTAGCATCAAGCTTGCCCAATTTATACTCGAACTCTATCAAGCTATTCCCAAATAGCTCACTATCAAACATGGCATTATTTAAAAAGCCATAGAACAGAGAGTTTCTTAAATTCTTGGTAGCAATATCCTGAACCTCATCATTTAATTTAATGTTGAAATTGGCAGATGCAATTTGATTCTTCCTGTTTTCAATTTGAGAAGTCAAATGCGCATCTTTCATTATTTCCTTAAGCAATAACTGGTATGGCCAAGATCTCGGCTCCTCGGCATTAAGTATCATTGCCTCCGCTCGCTTCCAGCTTTGTATATCTTGCCTGCTTAGACTTACGCTCTTTAGTTTCCAAGGCAATACCCTTGCAGGTGTGGCTTTGCCTATTTTACTATTTGTTTTTGCTGTTGCCATTGTTACTCGTGATTAAATTTTTTCCTGCTCCCCATGCGAAAAGGCAAAGGCTTGTTTGTTTCCTCGCTTTCTTCTGGTAAAGCCGGAAGTGTTAAGTCTGTAGCATCTCCTGATGCCAAGTCTTTTAAATATTCGATAGCTCTGTCGTATCTGGCTTCTATTACTTCATAATGCACACCTGCATTACCTCTGATGATAAGGTGCCATAGTGCAACCACTTTCGTATATGCTAAAATCAAAGCATTACGTTGGTTCCCTTCTGCTGTGAATATGGCTTGCACATCGTATC
Source organism: Pseudopedobacter saltans DSM 12145 (assembly GCF_000190735.1). Classification (GTDB taxonomy): domain Bacteria; phylum Bacteroidota; class Bacteroidia; order Sphingobacteriales; family Sphingobacteriaceae; genus Pseudopedobacter; species Pseudopedobacter saltans. The sequence goes on along the minus strand of NC_015177.1, from coordinate 1,150,296 downwards.
GAGTGCGGCCATCATAAGCAACTCGCTTTGTAGAAGGTGTTAGCCTGCTCATCACCTCGGTAATACCGGAGTTGATGCATTCCTGAATGATCATGTCATCCATACTGGCAATTACCTGCACATGCTCCTGACGGGCTACTGTCTTTAATTCTTGAATGGTTAGAAATGCCATTTATCGCCTCCTAACTTTGTACTGGTGAGACAATCTTTTAAAATTGGTTTTGCCTTTCCGGCTTTTGCCATTGCCAAAGCGCATACCGTACTCTTTGGGAGAAAGTCCAACCTTTGGGTAATGTGTAACCAGGTCTAAACCGCTCCGGTGATTTTCTACATGCACCGTTTTTTTAGTACGATTATCTAACCTTGCAGCTTTCTGCTCTTGCACCTGATGTGTGGTTGTAGCCTGTGTTTTTGGAGTGGCCAACAAAGTAGCAGCTATTGCGCTTGCTACAACTCCGATACGTTTTAAAGACTTTTTCATTTGTATTGAAATTTGATTTAAATGCGGTTTAAAATCTGTGATTAGATCGCCTGCCAAAAGCATAGCTGGCTTGCGATGTTTGCGTTCTTTTGTTCAATAGGAATACTGCACCTTCTAAAGCATCTGGAGCATCATCATTTGTTCGGCTTCCTTTTTCAAACATCAAAAGCTGCTCAACCAAAACCTTTACACCATTGCTATCTTTCTCCTTTTCGTTAATGATGATTAAACCACGCTCGAAAAGTGGCTGCATGGCTTCGATACGGCTAAACTTATCCGGCTTTTTTCTGGAGTCTCCACGAATTGGGATTTGATGGCCGTACGAATTGCCAACGGTTCTGAACTCTTCCAGTATTAAATCCTGTAAAAAATTGCTTTCCATATAGTAAAGCACCGGAACTTTGCCATTGATATAATCATTGATATCATAATGCCATTGCACCATCATAGATGCACTGGTCTGATCTGCGAAAGCTTTTATTAAATGATACTCACCAGTGGGAGCTTTGCCAATTAGCATGGTAGCCTTGTAATCTGCTGTTGAGCTATCTTTAAAAGATGGGTCGGTATAACAGATTAAGGATTTGTAAAACTTTAAATCCAGTATCTTACCGTATCGAATGTGCTTTTCTAAGAATATTGTCCCCTCGTTAACCGGGTTGTTCATGTACTCTTTTTGAAAGCGCCTTTCGCCAATAAAGTCACGCATGGCTTGTACTTCTTCTTGCGAATAGTTCTCTATCCAACTAGGTAGCCCTTCTTTGTTTAAGATGTTTACTTTGGTGTGGAATAAACCCGGAGCGGTTGCGTATCTACTTAGAATGCTGTCTTTACCTATCCGGTTACCAACCATTACAAAACGGCCACGCCCGCCCTCCATAGTTCCAAACAGGGCAGATAAACACCAGTCTAAAGCTTTACCAATTCTTTTACTGTTACCAATGATTTCATCATCATCAATGTCATCAATGACAATATAATCCGGTCTTTTGCCTCTGTCTTTTAAACCACGTGGAGACTGGCCACGCCCCAGAGCTACGAACATGCAGCCGTCTGTAGTTCTGAATTTTCCCTCAGCCCAATCGCCTGTTTTTACCTGTAAGCCAAAGTCAGCGATATAACGTTCATTGTACTGTAGCTCTGCCTGTAAATCTGAAAGTAAACCAATGGCTGCATCTTGCGATTTAGAAACCAATATCATTACATTGATTTCTCTAGGCTCTTGAATTTTTAACCAAAGCGGAATTAAAAGAGATAAATGTGATGACTTAGCATGACCACGAGCCCACTCGAAAAGCGCCCTTGTTTGTTTGGTACGCAAAAGATAGTTTGCTGCCTGAGTTTGAAACTTTCCGTTTTGCTTTCTGGCTAAATGCGGAAAATACTCACTTACAAAATAGTTGTAGTCTTTCCTAGCTCTGGCAATACGGGCATCTTTCTCTGCCCTGGTCTCCTCTTTGTTAAAGGAAGCCGAGCGAATCCAAGCAATACGATCTTGCCAACGCTGTAGAATATCCTTATTGATTTTCTTAGCCATTGCCCAGACGTATTTGAATATAGTTATCCTGCTGACGAACTACTTGTTTAATAAACTCTTCGGTTAAGCCTTCGTTAATTCGGTTTTGGATTAGAAAGTTCTGAAAACTCATGAACGTCATAATCTCATCATCAACCGTATTGGATGTTTTTAAAGACTTTAATTGTGCAACTGCTTTAGAAAAGGAATCGGCATTAAACTCCGGACTATCCAGTAACTCATTGATTTTGCCCAAAGCTTTTGTAACCAGCTCGTCCATGCTGATGGTCTTGGCTGCTCGCTTGGCTTCCCAACCACCTTCATCTTTCCATTTGGTAACTGTCTTTTCTGTAACGCCCACACGAGATGCAATTTCCTTTTGTGGGATTTTAGACATAAACAAGTAGTAGGCATGTTCTTTTTGAGCTTCTTTGTTTGCTCCTGATTTCGCCCTAGTAGTTGTCTTTTCCTTTGCCATAATTCCTTAGTTGTTGAGCAAAAGAACCCCGAAAACGCCCCGATTTTAAATTTCTCTGCAAGGGTTGCACAACTAATTCGCTACCCTCTTTTTTCGCTTCACTTTTGGGCTTTAACAATTACAAAAAGTTTATCAAGGATGTCTAAAAAGTCATTTATTCTTAACGATGAGACCAAGGTTAACAGCTACGGTTTTAGAGTGCCAAACGATAAAATTAAACTGGACAGGTTTAAAGAAAATGCAGTGCTATTATATATGCACAGACGTGGCGAGGTACATGGCCGTTGGGAGAACATCCGAATAGAAGGCACTAAGCTTTTAGCTGATCCGGTATTTGATTTGGATGATCCAGAAAGCAAAAAAATTGCTGGAAAAGTTGAGCGTGGATTTTTAAAAGGAGCTTCCATTTATCTACACTTTACCAAAGAAACAACTTTTCATGAAGGTGCTGACGGTAATCTTGAATTACATAATAGTGAAGCTTTTGAGGGTTCGATAGTAGACATTCCAAGCAATGCCGATTGCGTGAAGCTGTTTGCAGATGATAAAGAAATGGATAGCAAAGAGATTCGTGGTATCATGCTTTCTGCAATGCCTCAAGATGAAAAGCCAGAAAGACCTCCTATTAAAACTTACGACAAACAGGATAAATCAAAAACGACAAAAATGGAAAAATTCAAATTATCAGCGCAGGCCGTTGCGGTGCTGGTTGGTGTTGGCTTAAGTGCCAGTGCGGAAACTGAAAACGAGGTTAATAACCTTATTGAGCAGTTGGGTACAAAGCTAACGGCTGAAATGACAGCGCATCAACTAGAAAAAACTGCCCGTGAAGGTTTGCAAAATCAGATTAATGCGGAAAAGGCAGTAGCGCTTACGGCTTTGGTAGATCAGGCGGTAACTGATGGTAAGATATCGGCCACACAAAAAGAAACATTTGTAGCGCTGGGCTTCGATGGTGCCAAATCTATTATCGATGGATTGCCGGGTAAGACTTCTTTAGGTAGCCAGGTAAATAATCCGGGCGGTGCTGCTCTTGGTGCTGAGCCTAAAAATGTAGATGAGTTTGCAGCTATGCCATTAGAGCAACAACTGGCATTTAAAAACAACAACCCAACAGGTTACGCAAAGCTGTTTGCTTAAACCAATCAACCACGGATAAGCAAATAATTGATTAACCCAAAAATTTAAGAAAATGGCAGGTAATTTCCCTGAAGTATGGCAAAGTAGAGTAAGGAAAAAGCTTTCTACGGATCACGTAGCAACTTTTTTAGATGGTATTGATGAGCTAGACGCTCAATTAACGGTAGACCCAATTACCGATAAAAACACCATTAACATACCGTTGGAAACATTTACGCCAGGCGTATTATTGAACAACACAACTTATCCAATAGATGTCGAAGATCATACCGATGGTTCAAAAACCATCAGTTTGGATAAAATACAAACTCTAGCAACTAGAATAGGCGAAGATGCCGCTTTGGGCGCTTCTTATGATAAGATTGATAGTGCGACTAAAGGACATATTCAAGTGATTAATCGCTTGAAATTTAAAAAGGCTATCCATGCAATTGCACCAGCGTCAAATACAGCTAGTACACCCATTGTCTTTTTACCAGCAAATTACACTTCAGAAGATGTGTATGAAGCTTTAGTGGCACTCAAAGGAAAGTTTGATGATGCGCAAGTAGATGAGTCTGGTAGAAGGATTGTTTTATCATCTCGCCAGTATAATAAATTACTAGGAGATAGAAATCGCTTTGGTGATTTACTGGTAGATCATAATACTGGTAAGGTAAACAAGTTGGTTGCTGGATTTGAGATTTACACCTATATCTCTAACCCATATTATACTACTGCTGGGGCTAAATTGGCATGGGGTGCTGTGCCAACAACAGAGCAACAAGCTTCTGTAGCTTTCCAAGTTGACAATATTGGTAAGAAGACGGGTATTTTAAAACAATACTACGATGCACCAACAACAACAGGTCAGGCTCATTTAATTAACTATCGTCATTACTTTATCGCTTTGCCAATTAAAAATGAGGCAATCGGCGCTATCGTAGAGGGCGCATAATAAAGCAGGAGAATAAGCAATGAAAAACTTCTTTGATAGGCTTCTGCTAAGCTTCGACTATGGTTCTTTTGGTGAGTTTGCATTCAGTCTGAATCCCAGCTCTAAATATTTACACGCAACTACTACGGGAGGCATACTAAGCGCAATCGCTGTTATTGTTAACCGATTGTTTGGACTGGATGAATTTGCCTTTTATGTGCTATTGTCCGGGTTCGTTATCGAACTAGGTAGCGGTCTTATAGCATCCATAATTAAGAGAGAGCCGATTGAAAGTTTCAAGGTTACCAGATTCTCTATCAAAGCAGTTTGCTACCTGCTCCTTATTGCCTTGCCTTATGTGTTCTCGGTCAATTTCGAGGCACAGGGCAAAGTAGCTGCTACAACTGTATTCGACTGGTTATACCTCTTTTTCTTATGCCAGATAGTTTGGGAGTTGCTGATCAGTATTGTGGAAAACGTGGCGGTAATAGTAGGTAAGGACAAAACACATTGGATTAAAAAGCTACAGGATAAACTTCTTGATCTATTCACCAGCAACAGAGATGAGAACAATTAAATACTTGGTTGTCCATTGTACGGCTACGCCTCATAATACTACCATAGCTAGTATTATGAACTACTGGAAGACGGTTTTGGGCTGGAAAAACCCCGGCTATCATTACATGATAAAAGCTGATGGCGAAATAGTAAACACGTTTCCGATTGAGCAAATCAGTAATGGTGTGGCAGGTTTCAACAGCGTGAGTATCCATATTGCTTATATAGGTGGTATTGATGCAAAAGGCAAAGCGGTTGATAACAGAACACCAGCGCAGGTAGCCTCGCAAATTAAACTATTAAAGGAATTAAAAGCCAGGTTTCCGAATGCGGAAATAAAAGGACATCGTGATTTCCCTAACGTGAAAAAGGAATGCCCTTGTTTTGACGTGAAAACATGGCTTAAAACAATAACATTACTAATCGCCCTGTGCATCTGCCTTACTGGGTGTAAGGTGAGCCGAAATAGTCAGTCAGATAAAAATAGCTCTTACAAGAGTGAAACCACTACTGAAAAAGCCGAGGAAAAGGCAACCACCAGTAAAGAGAGTGATGCATGGCGATTGGGTAATGCTTACAAAGTCAAAGGTTATACCCTGTTTGATTTTGTAGGAAAGATAAATACCGATGGCAGTTTGGAAGGCTCGGCCAGCTCTGCCATTTACAGCTCGCAGGAGCAAAACCATAGCGAGGAAAAGCAGAGCAGCAAAGAGCAAACTAAGATTTTAAAAAGAACGGTGAAAGAGACCAAGCTTGTAACCAAGCAGGTAACTATCACCAAGACGGTGGCTAAGACAGTCACCCAAAATATACCGTGGTGGGTTTGGTTTGCAGGTGCGGTTGCTATAGTAACCGCCCTGTTCTTACAACCGCAATCATTAATTGTAAAACTTAAAAATCTCATAAAATGACAGACGAGAGAAAACACAAGATGCAGCTTATTTTTAAGCAACATCCTAATGTAGAAGAGTTCCATGTGACCTCCGATGATCAAGCATTCTTTAATGCTTCTGATGCGAAAAATCATGCGAAGTCCTTAGGAAATAAGGAAGTGGATGCGATTAAGCGCAGAGATGTGTTAAAAGTAGAAAGTACAGAGTCGAAAGTTGAAAGTACTGGTGATGATGAGCGTATCGCTTTAATGGCAAAGCTTGAAGCTCTCGGAGGTAAAGCTGCAAAAAATATTGGCTTGGATAAGCTGAAAGAGAAAATTTCGGAGTTAGAAGCTGGTAAAGTAGAAAGTACAAAGTCTAAAGTAGAAAGTACTGGCGGTGACGAGTCTGGAGCTGATGCAGACAAAGGCGGCAATCCTGACGAGTCTGGAGCTGGCGAAGGTGCTGGAGAGTAATTAACTAATTTTTTTAATCATACATATATATAAGGTATGGGAAAATACAAATACGGTGTCATCAAGTCGGAAGTTGGCACTTATAATGAAGTAGACGGAACTTCAACCGGATGGGCGGAGATTGAGCCTTACAAAGATACGATTGTGATTACGGAGGAAGATCCGACAACTACCAATCACTTTAAACAAGGCGATGCAAATCCTAAAATTACCAGACAACAACCTGGTGCGCAAAACATAGAATTATCTATTATGGATTTGAGCGCAGATAGCAAAGTAATGTGGCTAGGCGGTACTAAAACAACCGTGTCGACTAAAGAAACGTGGAATGCGCCTAAGGTGAAAACACCCAAGATAAAATCGTTAAGATTTACTTTGGAAACTGGCGAAATCTTAACGATTCCAAAAGTAAGTTGCTTTGGTAAGTTAGATTTCAAGGCATCAGATACCGATATCGACTTAATTACAGTTTCTGGTGTAATTCAAGATCCGGGATTTGCAGGCGTTGCCCCAATGATGATAGCAGACCCAGAATAGAATAGAATGGAAAACATGCAGACAGAACTGCATGCAGTAGAAACCTTATTACAAAGGGGCGTGAAGGTTAAGGCCCGCGCCCCTTTGTTGTTTAGGTTGTTTGGCAAGAAAACCATTGTATTTAAGTTGGGGCAACCCAAAGCCGGTACGCTGCACCGAGTAGCCAGTTACTATTTACGCACTGGAATTGACCAAACCAAACTGCATGAGATTACCAGCGAAGAAGCTTTAACGGTAATATCAGTACACGGCAAAAACATTTATAAAGCTGTGGCCACAGCTATACTAAACGGCTATTGGAGCGGTATGCTCTTTACTAAACCATTTGCATGGTGGTTAAGCTGGCATTTAACGCCAAAAGCCATATTAACGCTTATGGATATCCTGATTACCTACGGAGGTATACAGGATTTTATGACTACTACCAGATTGGTAAGGAGCATGAAGTTGACCGCTCCAAATCTGGGTCAAAAGACGAAGGGGAGTTAATAGCAACGGGCATGAATAGCCCCTTTGGTGTACTCTTCCAGATTGTGAAAGAAACAGGCTGGACGATGCACTACATACTTTGGCAAGTCAGCTGGGCAAATATCATGCTTATGCTTGCAGATCGTCCAAGCTTTGGCAAAAAAGGCGAGGTAATACAAAAAGGCAATGTTTCGGATTTGAAATCCAGATTAAAACAGAAATATGGACAATCTTAGTTTAGAGGTAGAATTTCCGATTGATAACGACAGGCTTAAGCGTGAAAGCGCTGAGAGCAAGAAGATCATTAGCGGAATTAATGAAACGGCTGCTGAAACGGCTGAACGTTCCAACAGGCGTATTAATGATTTGCTGGACAACCAAGACAGCAAGTATGCCTCTATTAACAAATCTATAAGCTCGCTTAAGATTCAGATGCAAGCTTACCAGAACATTGTAGAGCAAGCAACCGATCCTTCTATTATAGAAAAGTATAATCGAAAAATTGCAGAGACTGCCAATGAGATTGCCAAAATTAAATCTTTGGGTATGGATGACCTTGGTGCTGGTAAAGCCAAAGCCAACTGGAACGGATTGCAAAATTCCATTAATCAGATCAGCCGGGAGTTACCGGCTTTTACCTATTCTGCGCAAACCGGATTCATGGCAATTTCTAACAATATTCCTATTCTGGCAGATGAGATTGGCAGGCTTAAAAAGCAAAACGAGGAGCTTGTAGCCAGTGGGCAAAAAGGTACGCCCGTTTGGAAAAGCTTAATAACAAGTTTCTTTTCGTGGGGAACGGCTCTATCGCTGGGTATTACTTTAATAACTGTTTACGGTAAAGAGATTGGTGAGTTTTTTAAAGGTCTGTTTAAAGGCAAAGAGTCTGTAGATGCACTAAAGAAAAGTCAGGAATCTCTAAACAAAGCTTTTGATGGTGCAGATTATAAAAAGGCTGTAACCAATGTTTCTGAATTGCGCCAAAATATCAAACTGGCTCGTGAGGGTTTGATAGATAAGACGGAGGTTGTAAAACAATATAATGAGAGTATAGGCAAAGTAGCTGGAGAAGTAAAAACACTTGACGAGGTTGAGAAAGCTATGGCTAAAAATGCGAACAACTACGTACAAATGATGCTCTATAAAGCAGCGGCTACTGCTGCGCTGGAAGAAGCCAGTAAACATGCTGTTGAGGCTGCTAAGAAAATGGCGCAATCTGATGACGAGGCCGCAGGATATCTTTTTTCTGGTGCAGGTGCTAAGCAAATGAAAAACAAGGATGGTAAAACCGTTCAGCAAGTTGTTGCAGCAAACAGGCGTAATCTGGAAGCTAACGAAGAAATCAAACATCAGCAAAACTTAGAGAAGATTGCAGAGGATTTTCAGCGCAAAGCTGCTGCTAAAGCCAAAGAATCTGGATTTAAGCTTTTAGATACTAAAAAAGAGCAGACCAAAGCGGAAACCAAAGAATACGAAAACCTTTTGCAAAAAATCACAGACCTAGATCGTGAATATGCCAGAAAGAAAATGTCATCAGATCAGGCTGAGCTACAGGCGTTGCGAGATAAGTTCAAAAAGATTGAAGAAGAAATTACCCGTTTTAATGCTAAGAAGAAAAACAAGGTTAAAATAGACGTTGGACAATTAAAACCTATACAGCAAAAAGCCGAGGATAATTTGCTGTACAAACAGGATACGGAGCGTTTAAAAAAGGAAATTGATTTGCAAAAGCAGGTTTTTGCAGATTATGAAGACTATAAAACCAAGTTTGGAAAGAAAGCAGCCGATGAGCGGTTTAAAGAAGATTTAAAGGGCTTTGAAAATTACTTTCAATACCTGCAAGATATCAAAACCAAAAACGATGCTGCATTTAAAGGAGTAGAAAACAAAACAGCCTCTGCCAACGAAGAAGACCGTGTAAAATACATAACAGGGCAATACAAAGACGCTGCCAGATCAGAACAAAATGCACTCAACAAAATATTAGCTGATACGCTTACCATAGAAGAAAAAAGGCTAAAAGCCAAAGAGCAATATGAGGAGGATGTAAAGAAGCTGACCGAAAAAGGAAAAGCAGATAATATTGCTATCCGGACAGAGCAGTACAACCAAGAGCTTTCTGATCTGGAACAGCAAAGGCTGGAAAAGCTTGATTTCTTTAAAAAGCTGTTTGGCGATATCGAACTGGTAACCGTTAGAGGGCTAAAGCAAGCAGTTGCCGAGGCTAACGAGCAATTAGCTAAATACGGAGACAACCCGAAGTTTAAAAAGCAGGCCGATCAGATCAAAAGCAAGCTGAATGAAGTCAACAAGAAACTTGCAGACCGTTTGCCTAATGGGTTAGCCGAGGTTGGAAATACATTTAACCAGTTAGCTGATGATGTAAAGGATTTCGACAGCAATCTGTCAAACTCGCTAACAACGTTGGGCAAGATGGCCACACAAGCCTCTAAAGTATCAGCTGGAATAAATGCTGCTCAAACAGGTTTTGCTAAAGGGGGTGATATCTTAACAGGTATTACTGGTGCTGTGGGTGCTATCGGTGCAGCAGTAGCGGCTATGTCTGTTATCAAAGATTTGGTAGGCAGTAAGGCAAGGCGTGAACAGGAAAGACAACAAGCAGAAGAGCAGGCCTCTTTGGAGCGTACCAAAAAAAGTATCGATGATCTAACAGCAGCTTTAGACCGTCAAGCTAAAATGCTTGATAGAGCATTTGGAGTTGATAAAATAAACCTGTTTCGCAATCAGATTAATCTTGCAAAATCGGACATACAACGTACCATTGACGAGATTAATAAAATAATTGATGCCGATCAGACTCGCCAGCATGCAAGAGGGGCGCTGATACTTAGTAAATATTCCAAACTAAACAATCTAAATGCCCAGGCTCCGCAATCTGAAGGAAGAACTGGCCGAGGCGAACCAGTAAAGCAGATCATAGAAGACCTTTCTACTATCGATCGTGTAATAGAGAGCAATCGTGAAAGTATTGACAGTTTCTATCGAGCGCTTGAAAAAGGCGGTCTTAACTCTGCAACTGAACAGGAGTTGCGTTTGCAATTACAGCTATATGATGAATTGGAAGGCAAACTTTACGACTACCAAAACAGGCTACGTGAAGTACTAACGGGAACCAGCGCAAATAATCTAACGGATATGATTGCGGATGCGTTCCGCAATGATTCCAGTGCAGAAGATTATGCAAACAACTTCAAAAAACTGATGCAGGACGCAGTAATCCAAAGTTTGAAGCTAACGGCTTTGGAAGCTCCTTTAAAAGAGTTTTACGAAAAGTTTGCTAAGGAGACAGAGGGCGGTTTGACAGCAGAAAAGATTGCAGGCTTAAGAAAAGAATATGATGCAATTATCAATAATGCACAAAAAGAGTTCGATACACTAAAACAGGTTACGGGTATTGACTTTGGCAAAGATTCCTCCGGATCCGGAATGTCCAAATCCATAGAATCCATCACCTCGACACAAGCGGACGTGTTGGCGGGGCAAGTTGGCGGTATTCACTTAGCTGTAGTACAAAACCAAACCTTGCATAAAAATACCTATGCCGAGATGCAAAGCCATACCGGGCTTTTAAAACAGTCTTATATGGTGCAAATGGAGATAGCCGAAAACACTAAAAGGACGGCAAACAATACAGATAGGCTTTTCGCAGTAGAAAAGCATCTGGAACAGATTAACAACAAAATGAATAGCGATGCAGCTATTCGAGCTGGAGGAGGCAGAATATAATGGCACACGAGATCAAGATAAACGGAGCAGATAGCGAAATAGCTTATAGCCTTTTCTTTGAAAACGGGACTTATCAGGAATTGGTAAAAGCCCCGGCAAAGAAATCCGGACTGCAACAAGACTGGCCAGATCAGGATGGTATCGAAGTGGATATGACGGCAAATAAATACCAAAGTAAACCAGTGGCATTACCAGCGGTTATTTATGCCCAATCAGAAGCGGAATTGCTTTTAAAATATAATGCTTTTGTAACGGGTGTTTTGTTGGCTCCTGCTCGTATTACAGTTGATGCTGTTGGTTTGAACAGGCGTTTCTCTTTACGTTACGAGAGTGTAAGTAATACCGTTTGGAACGAGACAGACGTAACATTTGCCATTAACCTAATTGATGATTTTCCGGCCACTATAACCCCTATACCATAATGCAATATCAGATAAAGAGAGGAAATATTGTTGTTTTAACTGTTACCGCTCCGGGCAAACAGCAAAGGCAAGCTATGGGCGTTGATGTGGTAAATATGTCTTTCAGTTTGCCAAATTCTGTCAACATCAATATTGGCGATACGGTTGAAGTTTACGGACGTGTATATAAACTGAACCGTCCGGCAAATGTGACTAAAATAAGCAACAAGCAATACGATTATACGCTGGAGTTTGAAGCGCTGTTCTATGATCTGGCTAAAGTACAGTTACGAGGGTTAGACGCAACTAACCAGCTAACAGAAGCCGAGTTTACCATTATGGCCAATGCTGCTGATATTGTGGATTTGATAGTTCGTAATGCCAACAGGCTTTATAGCGGCTATACTATTGGTGTGGTAGATGAAACGGAGCTACAGAACTTTATATTTAATGGCGAAAACTGCTTACAGGCGCTTAACCGATTGGCAGATGCTTTTCAATCTGAGTTCTGGATAGATAACAAAACCATCCATTTCCAAAAGCGTGAGCAAAGTACGGGGGTTGTATTATCTTATGGTCAAGGTAACGGATTATATCAATTATACCGAGGAAAGAAAAGCGATGCTGATTTAGTAACTCGCTTATATGTTGAAGGCGGTAGCCGTAATTTACCGGAGGGATATGGAAGAACCAGACTTCAATTACCTGGTCCATTAAATTATATTGAGGTTGCTGGTGCCGATGAGATTATAGAAGCAACAAAGATTTTTGAAAACATCATTCCGGAGCGTGTTGGAACTATTACAGGCTTGGGAGCTGATATGTTTACGTTTATTGATAGCTCGATGGATTTCGATATCAATGATCATCTTTCGGGTAAGCCGGCAAAGATTGGTTTCCAAACCGGTGCTTTAGCTGGATATGAGTTTGAGCTTGCTTCTTACAATGCCGTTTCAAAGCAATTTAAAATAAATTTAAAGACGGATGAAAAAGCTTATGAAGACGGCTTACCTAACCATACATTAAAGCCAGCTGTTGGAGATAAATACTCTGTTTTCGATATCTATTTACCCAACTCTTATGTAGTAGATGCGCAAAATAGAGCTTTAGCAGCCGGACAGGCCTATTTGGATAAATACAAAAATGTCCAATACGAGTACGGAGCAAGTTTAACTCCTATCTGGGTAAAGCAGAACAATCCTAATATTGTGCTGGGTTATACGGTCCAGATTGTGGATGCCGATATGGGCATAGATAAAGAGATTCGTATTGTAGGATACACTCGTGATCTGCAAGAACCCAACACTTATGATCTGGAACTGGGAGATACTATTTCTATATCTGAAATTGTAAGACAGTATGCACAGCAAGAGCGCATTTTATACGCCATCCAAACCGCTGGTTTACTTGATCCGGAACAAATGCGTAAGAACCTGTTTCTAAACAGGCTTTCGGAGAATAACGGTTATCTGATTATTGGAACGGAGAAAGTAAAATCCGGCTTAGCTGACTACGCTACTTTAGCCGCTAGGGCAACTTTAGCAGATTACGCTTTAGACTCGGACAAATGGGACGGCCAGCAATTTGCTGACTATCTAAATCAACCAGTCCGGACAATGGACAGCCCGAAATTTGAGGGCATTTCTTCGCCTTTGTTTGTGTCTGGTGCTTTTGGTTCAGGTTATAGAGTTTCGAAATCTGGAGGTAAATACACTTTAGAACTGGATAACCTAGTTGTAAGGGACGGATTTACGGCAACTGAACTAACCATTAATAAAATAAGGAGTAGCAACGGAGCAATAGCCGTAACTGATGCAGGAGTTATAAAAACTGTGCAGATTGTCGATCTTGGACAGTTTGAAATTACTTTAGACGGCGATGTTTCTTTTCTTCAAAATGATATATTGAGATGTCAGGTGTTTACCGGCACTGGCATTAAATCATATCATTTACTTGTTTTGGGAGTTTCAGGTAGCGTTATTTCTGTCGCAAAAATTCAAGGGAGTAATAGCATATCAACCGGAGATACTATTGTAAGAGTGGGAAATATCAGTAATACAGACAGGCAGGGACTTCTTTATCTTACAAATTCGGACAGCGGTGCGCCTTATCTTGACGTTTTGGACGGTGTTAATTCTGCTTCTTTTGCAGGTAAAACTAAAGTACGATTAGGCAAATTAAGCGGTATTGTTGATCCTGATTTTGGGGCATTAAGTGGTTACGGTATTTATGCTGAAAGAGGTTTTTTCAAAGGCTCTATTCAGGTTACTGGCGGGAATGCAGCTACTAAGAGCTATGCAGAAACGCAGGCAAATAATGCACAGATAACAGCTATTAACACGGCTGCTACTGATGCGACAAATAAAGTAAACGCCTTACAAATAGGGGGCAGAAATTTGCTTGCATATAGTAACGTTAGAAAGGAAGGTAATTCATATCCATTTGGTATATATAATATATATGGTGGCACAACATTCGGAAAAGAATACACCTTAGTAGTAAATGGCTACACAACAGTAGGTGACAATATTGGTATTTATTTAAATGGCTATCAGACTATAGGAAGCATCAGTTCTCAGGATGAATCTAATATACAAGTGTTTCATTTTACCCGAAATGATTCAGGTGTAGGTACTAATGTTGATTTTTACCATTTTACGAACGGTAGTTCTGGAAATTCAGTTGTTGAGTGGGCATGCCTGTACGAAGGAAATGTTAAGCCTGCTTTGGATTGGTCACCCTCGCCGGAAGACGTTCAGGCAGATATCGAAGCCGTTAGAACTGAAACAAACACACAATTTTCAGTCTTAGAATCTCAAATTTCAGCCAAAGCCAGTCAAGTATCTGTTTCTGCTTTAGAAACTAGGATGTCATCAGCTGAACTCAAAATCACTCCGGAGGCTATTAACTTGACGGTAAGCTCTCAGGTTGATAATAAGATTGGAGCTGTGCAGATTGGGGGGCGTAATTACTACAGACGGAATACAGTACTCGACCCGATGTACGGTGGTACTATTGTCGGTCGAGATAGCGGTGAAACTCCTAACGGATTTTTATTTGCCGGACTACAAAACCAGTCGCTTGCTTTGCGCATTAATAATGTAATTACAGAAGATGGGTTTTGGACTATCTCTTTTTCGGCGAAGTCTAATTCAGATTGGACACTTTATATTGACGTATGTGATAATCCGGCAGATTCAAGAGAAATTACACAGGATTGGCAATATTATGAGTTAACATTCAATGTGACACGAAATGGCTATTCTTTTGTCGATTTTTCAAACATACCGTGGGTTTATCTCTATGTAAAGGATTTAAAAATTGAAAAAGGAACCAAAGCAACTGATTTTAGTTTAGCTCCTGAAGACATTCAAGCAGACATTGAGTCCAGACCAACACAGGCAGAAATTAAAGCAGGTATTTCCATTACTCCCGGAGCAATTAACATTTTTGGTCAGGAGTTGTCACTTGCGGGAAAAGTAACGTTTTCTTCTCTTGATGCTGGAGCGCAAAATCAGATAGATGCCATAGCACAAGCAAAAGCAAATACATTGTTGTGGATGGGTGGTAAATCGCTCTATCCGGATACAGATTTTAGAGAGGGATTTAATGGATTAAATCATTACAATAATGCTGGTCCTTACGGTGATTTTTTACGCCTTCCAAAAGAAAGTTTTGGTGAGATTTTTCCAACGACATCACCTTATGGGTTATACTACCATTATAATAGTGCTACAATGGGAGGCTCAGCTCCCGGACTTGGAGGTTTTACATTTGGTACAGGATCACGACCGAAAGCGAAGTACATAGTTAGGTTTGTACTGGCATTTGAAGAGGAAAACAAAATACAATTTGCATCCAATCCTACTGGAGACGGCGGAAGCCATACTTGGCTTACTAATCCATATGGCGCAGGAATCAATAACTTTAGAGAATACTTATGCTTAGTTGAATGTGGAGCAACCGGAACTTTTAGTTCTACAAACTACTTTTATTTCTATGGTGGCAGTTCAGTATCAGTACGTGTAGCCTCTGCTGGTGTATACGATATAACGGATTCTCCAACGGCTTTAAAATCGCTGGCCTATCAGGATGTTGTCGAAATATCGAAACTCGGTAATACTGTTATACAAGGCGGTTATTTAGCTACAAGCTTGTTAGATGCAAATTATATCAAGTCTAACATCGTTAATGCCGCTTATATCCAAACCATAGACCTAACAGCAGATAAGATTACAGCAGGTAGGTTGCAGTCTGTTGGCGGTGGTTCTTACTTCGATTTGAATAATAATGTCCTATCGACTAGCAATTTGATTGCTAATGGTGGTACGATAGCAGGTTTTACAATAGATGGTTATTCCCTAAGTATATCGAAGACTTACGGTAGTAATAGCACTGCATTCTTTAGACTGCTGACTTCTGGTGAAATTACCGGACTTCCGACACTATTAATTGGGTCTAGGTTTCTAGTTGGACAAAACGTGATACAACAAAATCAACTTTTAGTCGACAAAGACGGCTGTTATTTAAGGGATGCTAATATTGATTATTTATCAGTTGGTTCTGTGAAATCCAATGGATATACAGGTTTGACTGCAACATTCACTGTAAGGGACGGTAACGATCATTGGTGGCTGGTTTTTCAGAATGGAATTTTAGTTAACAGATATAAAAATGTATAGAGACACAAAAATAACGATAGATATCAACAAGGTTGAGTTCTACGACCTAGACAATCAAAAAATAGACATTCCAGAGTTTTACAAACTTCTAGGTAATTCTATTTTTAAGGAGGCTAACAGTATAGAGGTTAGCGATTTGGCTCGGATTTTACATAAAGGCGAATCTCCTGAAGCTACTCAACAAGAGATTGAGGAAATAATTTACTTATTAAATACCTCAATCAAATACAAAGCTTTCGTGCAAAAACCTTTGCTGGATTATTTCAATAGATTATTAACAGATTTAAACGATAAAAAAGATGGAAAGAATAATTAAAAACACATTTACTAAAGAGATTTCAACGGCTGTATTCAACGATTGGAGTCTGAATTTTACGGTTGAGCGAGATGCAACTAAAGTGCTGTCAGTTCAAGTGACAGGGCAGACAGCACAGAGCTACTTCAATGCTCATAGAAATGAAGCTGGAAATGTTTCTGTTTCTTTCAGCGGGCAGGGCGGTTATGATAATGTTCTGGCGAATGCAGTTACTGAGGAAATTAATTTGATAGTAGCACAACCAGTTGTAGAGGCTTAAATAGCGCCTCTGGCTCTTCCTAGTTTTACCACAAACAAAAAGAAAATGCACAAGCATCCATACCAGAGGCGTAAGTCAATGGAACGGGATAATTGTGCATTTTTTGTTTGTGGTATTGCAAAGATATGAAAGATTTAAAAACACCTATTAGTTATTATGGAGGAAAGCAAAATTTAGTGAGTACAATCATTCCGCTTTTCCCAAAACATCAAACATATATAGAGCCATTTGTTGGCGGAGGAGCTATTTTTTGGGCAAAACGCCCTAGTGAAGTAGAGGTTATAAACGATTATAACAGAGAATTGATAAACTTCTATGAGGTTGCTCAAAATGAATTTGTAGAGCTTGAAAAGATGGTCAGGATTAGTTTGCATTCTCGCTCGTTGCATAATGATGCAACCGTGATATACAATAATCCTCACATGTTCACCCGTATACAAAGAGCCTGGGCAGTATGGGTTTTAAGTTCCCAGAGCTTCAGTGCAATGTTAGACGGCACTTGGGGCTATGATAAGGTAAAAGGTACAACGAGCCAAAAAATAACAAACAAGCGAGAAGGTTTTACAGTTGACTATGCTATCAGGCTACAGAATGTACAGATAGAGAATACAGACGCTTTAAGGGTTATAAGATCAAGAGATTATAAAGAGGCTTTTCATTATTGTGACCCGCCTTATTTTAATTCGGATTGTGGGCATTATGACGGTTACAGTATTGAAGACTTTGAGACGCTTTTAAAGACTTTAGAGAGCATTGAAGGTAAATTTCTTATGTCATCCTATCCGAGTGATATTCTTAAAGCCTACAGTCTAAAAAACGGTTGGAAGACAATTAAGATAGAGCAAACCGTATCAGTGGCAAATGGAACCGGAGGAGCTGGCAAAAGAAAAATTGAAGTGTTAACAGCTAATTATGATTTAAGTAACCCGAGCGGAGTTTTAACGCTGTTTAATTGAATATAGCCCTAAAATCCGGGCTATATTAATATTTTGCGTTGTCTAAGGTTGTAAAACCATAGTGTCCTGAAAAATCAGCTATAGCAAACTCGTTTGTTTCGCCATTTGAGACAGAGTGATTAAATGTATATGTAAAAGCCCCTGTTCTTTTGAATTCATATGATGTACTTCCTATTACTGAAGTTTGGCAAAGTCCATCGTATTGAAGTTCATATACAAATCGTGTTGTCCCTGCTGGCGTAATTCTGTCAAAATATATAGTGGTTACTTTTCCGGTAAAAGAAATAATCCTTTTATTCCCTTCTTTTTTCACTTCTATAATCTTTGGTGCTGGCGGTGTTCCTTTTTCTATTGGGAATGTATTGTCTGTACATGAAGTATTTTCTTTCTTTTTACAAGAAGCGAAAAGGAATAAAATTATAACAAAAGGTAGAATGTGTTTCATATATCAAATGTAATAATAAAGTTTAATCGAGGTATAAATTCTATTTAAAATAGATTTAAAGGGAGCTTAACACATTCTATTTTTTTGGTACGTTTGGTTTTGTAAAATTGAACGATTCGTTTTTTCGATTATAAAATATCTTTATATATCGCGTACACCAACAAACAATTATCTCTCATGATAGACCAGATAAACCTAACCAGTATTCTTTTTTTAGATATAGAAACTGTTCCGCAATACCATTTATACGAATTTGTTCCTGAGGAAATTAAGGCATTATGGGATAAAAAATCAAGTTTTTATCGGAAAAATGAAGAAAGCCCGGAAGAGTTTTACCAAAAAGCAGGTATTTGGGCCGAGTTTGGAAAAATAATTTGTATTTCTTTGGGGATATTTACTTCAGCGGGCCAATTACGAATAAAATCAATCGCTGGTCATGACGAGAAAGAAATACTTGTAAAATTTATCTCTTTACTTGAAAAGCAATCATCGGAAGTTTTACTTTGCGCCCATAATGGAAAGGAATTTGACTTCCCTTATTTATGCAGGCGAATACTAATAAATCAACTTCCCATTCCTAAAACATTAAACATAAGCAAAAAGCCATGGGAAAATAATCACCTTGATACTTTGGAGCTTTGGAAATTCGGAGATTATAAAAATTATACCAGTTTAGAACTGTTATCGTCTGTGTTTGGAATACCAAGTCCAAAGGATGATTTGGATGGAAGTCAAGTCGCCTGCGTTTATTATAAGGAGAATAATATATCTAAAATTGTATCCTACTGCGAAAAGGATGTTCTTACTTTAGCCAGGGTATTTCAAAGATTAAAGGGTTTAGATTTTGTAAAGGATACTGACGTAATTTATGGCTGATCAAAAAAGTGATTTATTTTTCTGTTTAAATACCTAAAATTTTACCTTTAAAGCAGAATATAAGGAGTTCTATGCAGAAATTGTAAAGCGATATATTGACAAAGTGCATGACTATTTATCCAAAAATAAGTGTTACCTGGTTTAAGTCAGTCACTTATACCGGATTTAAAAAATAAAGTTATCACCTAAGTCATCTAAATCACCTTTTCAATTAACGGCTATTGAACTCAACTAACTAAACATATGGCTTTAAATTACGTCTGGATTGCATTTTTCGTTATAGCATTTATTGTAGCCCTTTTTAAACTAATATTTTTAGGCGATGTACAAATCTTTTCGAACGTAATGAATGGTATGTTCGACAGTGCAAAAACGGGCGCCGAAATTTCTCTTGGTTTGGTAGGAATGATGACCTTTTGGCTGGGTATCATGAAAATCGGAGAAAAAGCTGGAATGATTTCATTATTTGCAAAAGGCGTAAACCCTTTTTTTAGTAAATTATTTCCCGGCATACCTAAAAATCACCCTGCAAACGGCTCGATTATTATGAATTTTAGTGCCAATATGCTTGGCCTCGATAATGCGGCAACCCCTGTAGGCTTAAAAGCCATGAAAGAACTACAGGAATTAAATACTGACAAAGAAACAGCAACCAACGCTCAAATTATGTTTCTGGTGTTAAATACAGCTGGGATTACATTAATTCCTACTTCTGTTATTGCACTCAGAATGGCAAATGGCGCAGCCAATCCGGCTGACATATTTATTCCTGCACTCATCGGAACGTTTATCTCATTTATTTCAGGAATGCTTGCGGTTGCCGCTTTCCAAAAAATCAATCTATTTAAACTCCCCGTTCTTGTATTTTTGGGTAGTTTTATTGGTCTTATGGCTTTGCTCTATGTCTCTTTAAGCGGACTGGATCCGGAACGAATACAAGAAATAACAGGACTAATAGGTGGTTTATTAATACTATCTATAATTATATTATTTGTCGTTTACGGGGCATCAAAGAAAATAAACGTTTATGATGCTTTTATTGATGGCGCTAAAGAAGGTTTCCAAACAGCGGTAATGATTATACCATTCTTAATAGCTATTTTAGTCGCTATATCTGTATTCAGAACAACGGGATGTATGGATTACGTTGTTGGGGGAATCGCTTCTGCTGTTGCTTTCTTTGGTTTGGATACGAGATTTGTTCCTGCACTGCCAGTAGGCTTAATGAAAACTTTAAGTGGCGGCGGAGCAAGAGGATTAATGGTTGATGTCATGACAACATATGGTGCAGATTCTTTTCAGGGCAGATTGGCAAGTATCATACAGGGTTCTTCGGAAACGACTTTTTATGTACTTGCAGTTTATTTTGGCTCTGTTGGAATTAAAAACACTCGGCATGCTCTCATTTGTGGCTTAATTGCCGATTTAGTTGGATTAATAGCGGCCATTTTATTGGCTTATATATTTTTTGGATAAAGTAAATAATATATCATGAAGAAACGAATTGCTCTTATTGCGCATGATGGCAAAAAAGCGGAGATGATTACTTTTGTAGAGGAACATAAGGATTCCTTGGCTACGATGGACATCATCGCAACAGGTACTACCGGTGGACTAATTGAAAAGACAGGTTTAAGTGTCACTAAAAAATTAAGCGGCCCTCAGGGCGGTGACGCTCAAATTGCTGCCTTGGCTGCAGAAGGTCTTCTTGCAGGAATTTTATTTTTTAGAGATCCACTTGGTAAACATCCTCACGAACCAGATGTACAAATGCTTCTTCGTGTCTGCGATGTGCATAACGTACCGTTAGCGACAAATCCGGCTACAGCAACTTATGTATTACGAGGTGTGCTAGCAGAATAAATTTCATAATTAAGATTATTGTCTTATATTTTCGTAAACATCTAATTATGAAAAGGGCAATAATCTTAATTTTTTCTTTCTCCTTCGCTTCTTGTGCGCATCAAACCGCAAAAAACGAGCTATTATCGGGCGAATACTTAGGTATTTCAGCAGATCAAAAATATACCCGCTTATCATTATCGGAGTCTAATTTCGAAAAAGATCAGATTGAAATCGGAAAAGAACCTAATTTCTTAAAAATCAAAGGGACATGGCAAGCTGTGAATGACTCTGTTATTGCATTGAATGAGCAAGATCGAGCAAAAAGTTTTTATAAATTAAAAGATAATCAATTAGTTAGTTTGAACTCGCAATTGAAGGAAAACGAACCTAGTTTATCCATAAGGCTTTTCAAAGTTGATCACTCGATAGAAGCAGAAGGTAACATTGAATCCCTTGCAAAGGAAGGAATTTTATTTTTTGCAAATGGAAATGAACCTTTTTGGGCTTTAAAAATTTCATCAAACAATATTGCAGAATTCAACAAACCAGATTTAGATACTCCAATTAAATTTTCCAATATCAGAATGATAAAAGGAAAAGACTATTCCATAGTTTATTTAAGCGAAGATTCTCAAGACAAGTTGATTATTTATAAAAGTACTTGTGTTAATGATATGTCGGGAAAAGTTAGTCCTTATTTTGTAGAGCTTTATTTTAAAGGCACTCATTATAGAGGATGTGGAGATTCGCTTAAAAAAGAATTCCTTTAATTTACAAACCAGCGTAAATAATGAGTTACAATTATCCAAAAACAGTGAATTATTAGTTTCTTTCAAATTCAAAATTTAGGTTAATGAAAAAAGATATATTATTGGGTATTATGATGTTAGGGACAACTCCACTTCTTGCGCAGCAGAAACTGACTCCAGAAAAACTTTGGCAACTTGGAAGAGTAAGCGGAGATCTGATTAACAAAAACAATGGCGACGTCATTTATAGTGTCAATAAAATAAATATCGAAGAGAATAAAGGAAATAAAAACACCTTTGCTCTTTCCCTAAAAACAGGAATTTCGATACAGATTAACACTGATAATGAAAGTATTGAAATTATTGGTATCAATCAAAATAGAATAATTTATCTTAAAAAAGACCAATTATGGGCTTGTAATACAGATTATACCGACCATAAACAGTTAACTGATATTGAAGGCGGGATTGAGAATCCAAAAATATCTCCGGACGGCAAGTCTATTCTCTTCACTAAAGAGACTCTCGTAATTAAAACAGAAACCAAAGACATATATGAGGATTTACCTAAATCAACAGCTTATGTTTTTAATGACCTTAATTACCGACATTGGGATACCTGGGAAGAAGGAAAGTTCAGTCATATATACACTGCAGATTTTCGGGATGGGAAATTGGAAAATATTAAAGACATCATGGAGAATGAACCTTATGACAGCCCTCAGAAACCTTTTGGTGGTGCAGAAGATGTTATCTGGTCTCCGGATAGTAAATCGATATTATACGTTTGCAAAAAGAAATTTGGCAAGGCATACGCTACAAGTACAAATACAGATATTTACGAATACAATATTGCCTCAAAAAAGACTGTAAATTTAACAGAAGGAATGAATGGGTATGACACCCATCCCTCTTTTAATAAGAGTGGTTCTCTTTTGGCCTGGACAAGTATGTCCGAAGACGGATATGAGTCGGACAAAAACGATATTTATGTTTTAGATATCAAAACGAATAAGAAATATAACTTAACAAAAGAGTGGGACGAGACCGTTTCCGGCTTTATATGGGCAGAAGATGGTAATACGATTTTCTTCAACGCTTATAATAAAGGTACTCAACAAGTCTATGCGCTTAGTTTGTTAAAAAATCTGGATAAAAATTCTACTAAAAACATCAGACAGCTAACGAGTGGGAAATGGGATATAAATGCACTTCTGGGGCAAATTGATAATTCTCTTATTGTTAGCCGAACAGACATGAATCACTCAGCTGAACTTTTCACTCTGGATATAAAAACCGGAAGGCTGAATCAGTTAACACATGTAAATGATGATGAGTACCAGAATATTGCAAAAAGTAAAGTAGAAGAAAGATGGATTAAAACAACTGATGGAAAGGATATGCTTACATGGGTAATTTACCCTCCGGATTTCGATCCTTCTAAAAAGTACCCTGCACTATTGTATTGTCAGGGAGGACCACAATCTGCCGTATCTCAATTTTATTCAGTTCGCTGGAATTTCCAATTGATGGCTGCAAATGGTTACATTGTTGTAGCTCCAAACAGAAGAGGTTTACCTGGTTTTGGTGTAGAATGGAACAGGCAAATAAGTGGAGACTGGGGCGGACAAGCTATGAAAGATTATCTTTCTGCAATAGATAATCTTTCGAATGAAAGCTATGTCGACAAAAACAGATTGGGCTGTGTAGGTGCTAGCTACGGTGGTTATTCTGTTTATTTGCTTGCCGGAATACATCAGAACAGATTTAAAACTTTTATTGCACACAATGGATTATTTGACTTAAAAAGTTGGTATGGGACTACCGAAGAACTTTTTTTCGCGAATAAAGATGTAGGTGGCTCTTATTGGCAAGAAAATGCTCCAAAAGCTTATAAAGAGTTTAGCCCCAGTGAGTATATCAAAAACTGGAATACACCTATTCTTATATTTCAGGGAGGAAAAGATTACCGGGTCCCTATTGAACAAGGCTTACAAGCTTATCAGGCAGCTCAATTAAAAGGAATTAAAAGCAGACTGGTGTATTTTCCCGATGAAAATCATTGGGTTTTAAAAGCTCAAAATGGAATAGCCTGGCAAAGAGAATTCTTCAAATGGCTTCAGGAGACATTGTAAGAATAAATTGAAAAAGGTTCTGGCTTTAAACCGGAACCTTTTATATTAATAAAGTATCTATTTTATGGCATTGAACCATCCCACGCTCAGGAGACCAGGAAAATACTGTAAAATGTCCATCCTGAGATGCCACCAAGGCTATAGCATCTTTTTGATCGTATATGAATTGGGCCGCTGAAAGATGCCTGGTTCCACCTATTTCACTTGCAAAAACTTCTCTAACCTCACCCCCTATTACGGGCTCTATAAATGCCAGTTTTTCTATGTGACGTTCACTGGCCATTCTGGTTATCTTTGTTCCAAATGCTATCAATTCGTAGCGATCGTTTAAAATTACAGCACCATCGATAGCGCTTAGCCCTGCAATACCATCTATTTCTTTTTTCACTTTGCTTTCCCACAAAGTTTCATTAACCTCGCTGTCGTATTCGATAATCAGATCAGAGAGATTTTTGAATGCAGGTTTTAAAAAATATTGTATTGGATGAATAATGGACTTCTTCCATTCATTATTGGATTTTGGAACGATTAAAATGATCCCTCCTCTTTTGTGATTACGCATTCCAACCGCCAACTGGATCATGACATTGATAGTTTCGGTCTTCTTTAAATTGGTATTCAAACCCAATAAATGATTTAATATTTGCGGGCTGTCTGGTAAATATGCACTGTTTTCGTTTACAATCTTAATCTCATCACCTTTCAGAATAGCGACGTTTGTATATTTTCCAAAGCCACAAAGTCTCCTGTGTTTAATTACCAATAAAGCGGGTTCTGACACATCCAGAACAAAGCAAAAATTAGGGATAGCCAATGTAGTTCCCCATATGAATAGTCCATGGTCATCATACCAAACTCCCAAATGAATTCCCGCGCCTTCAACTCCCGGAGCTAATTTTGTCAAATTCTTTGGATTTAACCGTAGTTTATTACCAAATAAAAGAGGATGTTCCGCTTGTTCAGGAGATAAAAAAGCGATAGATATTTTAGGGGACCTGCCTTCTTCTGTACGTAAACTTGCCCAAAAAGCAGCATCTATTATATGTTCTATAAAAGCCTCTTTAGGAAAATTGGCAGGGATATCGGCTTTCGGATTTGCATCCAGCAAATATTGTTCGAAATATTTTTCCAATAACGGTGCGGTAATCCTGGCGGCCTGATATGTCGAATTAGATGTCATAGCTGATTTTTAGATCCCTTTTTATTAAGAAACATCTAAAATTACATTTTAGACCTAATACTTAATCAAAGTATTTTTTAATTTATTGCATTGGTTACGAAAGTACCTTTTAGTAGTTTATCCAACTTCTAGAGACTAATCAAATTACCAGCATAGACTGGCTTTTCAAAAAATCATTTCATATATACGTATAAAATTAATATTTTTGTCGTACAATTTAAAACAGTAAAGTAATGGATGCTAAAATTACCTTATCGTTTGATGAGCAAGTGATTAAACAAGCGAAAGAATTTGCTCAAAAAAACAACATCAGCTTATCTCGCCTTACGGAAATGATTTTTAGGCAGATAACTTCTAAAAACTACCAAACGATGGATGAGTTACCTATTTCCGACTGGGTGAATATGGTCGCCGAGAACCGAGCCGAATACACCAGAACACCATCAAGAAAACAAATAAAATCAGAGTTTTTCGATTCCAAAAAATGAAAATTTTTGTCGATGCAAATGTATTAATAGCTGTTTTAAATAAGCAATATCCTTTATTTCCCTACGCAGCCCGGGTGTTAAGCTTATCAGATAAAAATGGCTTTCAGGTTTATACATCTCCAATTTGTTTAGCTATTGCTTTTTATTTTTCGGAAAAAAGAAGTGGAACACAGCTGGCAAAAAATAAGATAGGTATCTTGTCTGAAAAACTAAAAATTACAACTACCGACCAAAACATAGTTAAACTTACCAGCGAAAATCCAGCTATACACGACTTTGAAGATGGACTGGAATATTATTCTGCGATACAATCTGATTGCAAAGTAATCATTACAGAAGATCTGAATGACTTTTATTTTTCAGAAATCCCAGTATATAATTGTAATACTTTTATTTCTAATCTAAATGCTTAAATAGTGTAATGTTTGGCAAAATATTTCTTAACCGTTTCCAGCAATTCTTTAGAAATATAGCCATTAGTAGCTATGATATCGCAATCCTCTAGCATATCCTTTCCTCCCTTGAAATCAAAAACTTCGCCCCCTGCCCTCTCTACTATAAACATTCCTGCTGCAATATCCCAAGGTTTAAGATTATATTCGAAATATCCATCAAACCTGCCACAAGCCGTGTAAACTAAATCTACAGATGCTGCGCCTATCCTTCTTAATCCGTGACAGTTTTGTATAAGATCTTCGAAAAGTGCCATATAAGTATCTTTTCTGGTGAAATCATAATACGGGAACCCTGTTGCTAAAAGCGTATCAGCTACTTTTTTATTATCTGATACATGGATAATCTTACCATTAAGATAAGCGGAACTATCTTTCCATCCATAAAAACATTCGTCTTTGCCTATTTCATAAACTACACCAACAACAATTTCATTCAAATGCTTTAGCGCAATACTTACTGCATAGGCAGGAATTCCATGAATGAAATTTGTAGTTCCGTCTAATGGATCAACAATCCAATTATATGTATCGGAAATATGGATCTCCTTATTTTCTTCCGCAATAAATCCAGCTTCTGCTATTAAGGGCTTAAGAGCTTCTATAATCTGGCTCTCTGCTGCTTTATCTACGTAAGAGACCAAGTCATTCTTACCTTTAAACTCAATTTTATTTGCAGAAAAAGCTTCTCGTTCCTGTCTGATAAATGAGCCTGCACTTTTTGCTATTTCAATAACTTCTTCGCAAATATCCTGATAGTTAATCATCGTCTTCATTTCTAAAAGTGAATAATCTATGTACGTAATAACTGGCTACTCCCAAACATAGTAAAGCGGAAACTCTTGCAAAAGTTGGCCAGAAATCGAATATCTCCACAAATAATTTAAGCAAACCGTAATTTGCAAAAAAGCCTAAACAAGCCACTAAAACAAATCGGCTAAATTGTTGTCTGTTCTTTAAAGTCGAATCTGTAAAGACTATGAATTTTGTCATACTGAAATTAACAAGGACACCTAATGAATAAGATATCAAAAAGGAAAATTCATGTGCTTTAATGATTCTGTCACCTATATGGACACTGGAATGGCTTATAACAAAATTGATAATGATATAATAAGCTATTGAATCAATAACCGCAGCAACTCCGGCTGACAGGAAAAATCGGATAACCTTATTTTGTAATAAATTCTGCCAAACGGATAATTCTTCTTTTTCTCTGGCTGTATTTACTGATTTAAATTCCAATTGTTTCTGCTAATTAATGTGTTAGAATTTCTGCAATTTCTTCTCCATGCATTTCTCCGTCTGGTAACACATTCCCGAATTTAACAGATTTGATTTCGTTAACTAAAAGTGGATCGTATTGAATTTTTACTTTTACATAGTTTTTACTAAAACCATGCATAAACCCTTCTTTTAAATCTCCCTCGAATAAAATCTCACCTACTTTACCTATTTGCGTTTCATAAAAAGCTCGTCTTTTCTTATCAGACAATATATGCAGCATCTTACTTCTATCTGCTCTTTGGGATCCCGGTACACTGCCTTCCATCTCAGCGGCTGGAGTATTTTCCCTTTCAGAATAGGTAAATACGTGTAAATAAGAAATATCCAAATCGTTTAAAAAGTTGTAGGTATCTATAAAATCTTCTCTTGTCTCTCCCGGAAAACCAACTATTACATCAACTCCGATACAACAATCCGGCATAACCCTTTTTATTTCCCGCACTCTATCTACATACAATTCTCTTCTATATCTCCTCCTCATCAATCCTAAAATCTTATTAGAACCAGATTGTAAAGGTATATGGAAATGAGGTACAAAACGTTTTGATTTGGATACAAATTCTATGATTTCAGTACTTAAAAGATTCGGTTCTATAGAAGAAATTCTGATTCTGTCTATTCCTTCTACTTCATCCAAAGCTTTTACCAAGTCAAAAAACTTGTCTTCGCGTTTTCCATTTCTGATACCAAAATCGCCAATATTTACACCCGTTAGCACAATTTCTTTAACTCCCGATTTGGCAATTTCTTTTGCCTGTGCTACTATGCTATCTATAGTATCACTTCTGCTTTCTCCTCTGGCTAATGGTATCGTACAAAAAGTACAGGAATAATCACAACCATCCTGAACTTTCAGAAATGTTCTGGTTCGGTCTCCGAAAGAATAAGAAGCCACAAATTCATTTGTTTCTTTTATAGGTTTATTGAAAATTTCTGCTTTTGGTTTTTTAGTAAGATCCTGAATATGTTCTAACAACTGAAATTTCTCTGCAGCTCCTAAAACCACATCGACTCCTTCTATTTCTGAAATTTCTGTTGGTTTCAATTGCGCATAGCAGCCGACAATAGCGATGTACGCATTTGGAGAGTGTTTTAAAGCTTCTTTTACAACCTTTCGGCATTTTTTATCTGCATTTTCCGTAACGGAACATGTATTAATTACATAAACATCTGCTTTATCGGTAAACTCTACCATTTTAAAGCCCGCATTCTGAAACTGCCTGCCTATTGTGGATGTTTCCGAATAGTTTAACTTACATCCCAGGGTGTAAAAAGCAACACTTTTATCCATAATTTCCGCAAAGATACGGAATTCAGATTTAAACAAAAGTGTATAGTCTTGTCAAAAGAATCTAAAATTACCGCTTTTCTCCCCAACGATAGGATTTGCTTTCTAACCCAATAAGATCAATAATTCTATCAACAACGGTTAATGCAACTTCTTCTACGGTTGCAGGTTTACTATAAAAAGATGGTGTGGCAGGACAAACAATAGCGCCGGCTTCTGTAACTGTTTTTAGATTATTAATATGTATAAGATTCAGAGGTGTTTCTCTTGCTACCAAAATTAATTTCCTTCGTTCTTTTAAGATAACGTCAGCGGCTCTGGTAGTTAAATCGTTAGAGACACCTGAAGCAATTCTCGCCAATGTTCCCATAGAACAAGGTACAATCACCATCGTATCGTACTGTGCAGAACCGGAAGCAAATGGAGCAAAAAAATCGCTTTTATGAAAAAAGCGAAATGGAAGAGTTTCATAAGCTATATCTCCTATTTCTTCTTTCCATACATCTTTAGCATTATCGGACATTACAACCGATACTTCCTGTAATTGATCTTCTAATGCTATTAATTTCTGCAGTAAAAGTTTAGCATAAATAGATCCACTCGCACCTGTAATTGCTACTACAATTTTTCTTTTCGTCATAACTCTGCAATATCCTATTTAGGCAAATATAACATAAAATAAAAAAGGGTCGAATACAAGTATTCGACCCTACATCTACCTATGAAAAACATGCCCTTTGGGAGGGCATTACAAATATAGGAAAAATATTATTTATCAAAACTTTTTTTTTAAATAATTTAACAAGGTTAAAATGTAACAACTTTATTAATAAATCATCAATTAAATTCAATTCCTTTAATTACAAACAATTTCACAATATCATTAAGTGTTTAAACGTATAAATCGAAAAAAAACTTTTAAATAAATTATTGGGCTAATTTGTTGTTAACTTTTTTTGTGCATTTATTAAATAATACATTATTTCAAATAAACATATGTGATTCCATCACCTCCTCTATCCACATGTTCATCTTCAAGTCTATCTACTTCAGAATATTTCTTCAAATAATTCCTTATCAATTTCCTTAAGATTCCATCTCCTTTACCATGTATGACCTTAAAAGATCCCATGGAAAACATTATCGCCCTATCTAACAGTTGCTCTATTTTATGTAAAGCATCTTCTCCACGCATCCCTCGAACGTCTATTTCACTTACAAAATCAACTGCCGATTGTGTGTGACTTACGGAATTTGCTTTTTTAACTTCTTTAGGAACCTCGCTTTGTCCTACTTTTTCAACCTTATTTTTCTTTACAACAGATCTTAATTCACCAAATGCTATTATAAGATTGTCTTTACTTACCTCAATTACTTTTGCAATGTTTCCGGTTTCAATCAATTTGACCCAATCTCCCGCTACAATTTCCTTTTGCTCTGGTTTGACTGATTTATTCCCTGCAGGTTTAATCTCATGTCTTTTCAATTCGACATGAAGATTCTCCCGAAGCTTTTTAGTTGTCTCTTTATCCGCCTTTGCTGACTTAATATCGGAAATTGTATTCTCAACTAATTTATTGGCATCTTTTATAATTTGCTGTGCTTCTAATTTGGCCTGTTTAATAATATTACGCTTATTCTCTTCAAAATAATCCTTGAGTTGATTATTTTCTCTTACAAGTGTCTCTACATTTTTCTTTTCTCTTTCAATATATTTTTTCTTATCGTAGATTTCTTTTTTCTCACGCTCTAAATCCAGTAATAAGGAATCTACTTTTTGTTGCTCGATGTTTATTTTACTTTTAGCAAGATCTATTAATTGCTTGGATAATCCAATTTTCTGGGCAATTTCAAATGCATAAGAACTCCCTGGCTTTCCCATCTCTAAAATATAGAGCGGTTTTAAATTAACGTTATCAAATATCATCGATCCGTTTTCCAAACCTTCAGTATGGTTGGCAAATATTTTCAGATTGGAATAGTGCGTGGTGATTACGCCCAATGCTTTTTTCTTATTGATAAGCTCTAAAACGGCTTCAGCTATCGGGCCACCAAACTGCGGATCAGTACCTGTACCAAATTCATCTATTAAAACCAATGTTTTTCCGTTAGCATTTTCGGTAAAATACTTCATTTTCGAAAGATGAGCGCTATATGTACTTAAGTCACTTTCTATCGACTGATCATCTCCAATATCTGCAAATATTTGCTTTAAAACGCTAAACTCAGACTCCTCGTCCGCAGGAACTAACAAGCCAGCCTGAACCATAATCTGCAATAAGCCTACGGTTTTCATGGCTACAGACTTTCCTCCAGCATTTGGTCCGGAAACTAAAAGAATTCTGGTACTGGTGTCCAGATGCATATTTAACGGAACTACTGTTTTTTTCGCTTCCTTACCCGACATCACCAATAGCGGATGTTTAGCGTTTACTAATTTCAATTTAGGCTCGTTCAAGAGAACCGGCATTTTTGCATCTATTTCTATAGCAAACAACGCTTTTGCCCGTACGAAATCTAATTTGGTTAGAAATCCATGATAAGAATAAAGGATCGGCACAAAAGGTCGCAATTTATCTGTTAGTTCGGTCAGAATCCTGATGATTTCTCGCCTTTTCTCGAACTCTAAATCCCTTACTAAATTATTTAAGTTAAAGACCTCTTCCGGTTCAATATAAACAGTTTGACCTGTTGCCGACTCGTCATGAATAAAGCCTTTCAACTTTCTTTTATTTTCTGCCAGAATTGGGATACATAACCTTCCATCTCGTACCGTTAAACTACCGTCGGCAACCCAATTATTTGCTTGTGCATTCTTATAAATTTGGTCTATTTTCTTCCTTGCGTCCTGCTCTGCCTTTGCTATAGCATCGATAATATCGCCCAGTAATCGGGATGCATTATTTTTAATCTTCCCTTTTGCATCAATAATCCTCTCTATTTCACGAAGTATACTTTTTTCTATAGGAAGATGCTCAAAAAGGGCTTCTAGATTCGGATAAATCCCTTCCCTGTCTTCAAAGTATTTAATTACAGCAAATGCTGTTTGTAATGAATTATAAACCTGAAAAAATTCCTCTTCAGAAAGAAATGTACCTTCTATTTTCGCTTTATCAGAAAGCTTCTTTATATCATAAAAGCTTTGAATAGGTAAAGCTTCATCCGTCTGTATTATTGTTTTAAACTCGTTTGTTTGACGTAAGAACTTTATAATCTGATCGTAGTTGGTAATAAACCTGATTTTATCCACCATGTCTATTCCCATCTCACTAATACAATAAGACTTGATTCCTCGTTTTATTTCATCAAAACCAAGCTTCTCTAAACTATTTTGTGGATAAATCATTAAATCTAATATTATGTTGTCTACCTTTTTCTAAATCTGTTAACGTTTCTAATTAAAGTATCTTTAGAAACTTTCACAGAGTCTTTGACCAAACTGTCTTTTTTTACCACATTATTGTTGATCTTGTTTTTTAACAAATTACTATCTATACGAAAGGGCAAATTGATATGATAAAAAATTGTATCGGGATATATCGAATTTAATGGCAAATTAAACTCCACCTTCCCTTTTGACAACTTGTCTCTAAACCTATCCAGACTATCAATTACATTTTGATACACTTTAAGTATCTCTTTAGGTTTATTTTTGCTATAATACGCCAAACTCTCACTAAAACTTGCAGAATCTATATTGTATTTGGAAAAGATATAGTTATATTTTGTTTTAGCATTAAGCAACATGCTATCCGTATTCTGAGAATTTGAAGCATAATCTAAGCTGGCATCTGCTAAATGCATATCCAGCAATATGTTATACATTTTATCCTTAGCTATTATGTTCTTCGAAGTATCATCATTTGAACAAGCATATAAAAAAATAAACAGGCAAAAGAGAGCCAATAGTTTTTTCATTCGTATTTTTACAATTTAAAACGCTAAAATTAAGCATTAATGAGCATTACCGATAATATAAAAAGATTAAAAAACGAGATAGAGACGTTAGATGTAAAGTTAATTGCTGTTTCTAAGACAAAACCTGTAGAAGATATTTTAGAAGCCTATAATGCCGGACAAAGAATATTCGGTGAAAACCAGGTACAGGAAATGGCGGAAAAAGAGGCGAGCTTACCCAAAGATATACAATGGCATCTCATAGGCCATCTTCAAACAAATAAAGTAAAATATATTGCTCCTTTTGTTAGCCTAATACATTCGGTAGATAGCATTAAACTTCTAAAAGAAATCAATAAATATGCCGAAAAGAATAATAGAATAATCGACTGTCTGCTGCAAATTTATATTGCCGATGAAGACACCAAATTCGGCTTGGGATTTGACGAAGCGATTGAACTTTTGCGTTCGGAAGAGTTTCAGCATATGAAAAATGTAAGAATTGTGGGCTTAATGGGGATAGCGTCAAACACAGAAAATGAGAAGCAGATAAAAGAGGAATTCTACGAGCTAAAAACCTTATTTGAAGGTATTAAAACAAGTTTTTTTAGAAAAGAAGATAGTTTTAAGGAAATTTCAATGGGAATGTCTTCCGATTATAATATTGCCATAGAGCAGGGCTCCACTATGGTTAGAATTGGAAATGATATCTTTGGAAAAAGAGTTATCAAACATTTTAAAAATACAGAAGATTCGAGTGAAGAAGACTAAATCTCTTTAATTCATTTAATGAATAAGGACAAATGATTAAGGACTAATTACATGTCACTGAACTATTATAATAATGATAAGAATTGCCGAAGAAAAGGATTGTGAAAGACTTTTAGAACTTATTCAGGAATTAGCTGTTTATGAAAAAGCTCCGGAGGAAGTAACAGTTACTCTTGAAGAGTTCAAAGATGCCGGATTTGGTTTAAATCCGGCTTGGACGGCATTTGTATATGAAGAAAATAATGTCATCCATGGGTTCGCTCTTTTCTATATCCGCTACTCGACCTGGAAAGGTTGTAGATTATATCTTGAAGATTTTATCGTAACCGAGAAACAAAGAGGAAGAGGAATTGGTAAAGCTCTTTTTGAAAGAGTCATACAAGAAGCAAAAGAAAAGGGTTATCAGGGTATGGTATGGCAGGTACTAGACTGGAACGAGCCAGCTTTGAATTTTTACCGAAAGTATGCTGCAGAAACAGAATCTGGATGGCTTAATGCATCTTTAAGTAGGGATCAAATTTTATCATTATGAAAAACTTTATTTTAAACTTATTTTTGGGAGTGTTATTGTTGACTGCTTGTAATCGGGTTTCTAAAGTAGGCGCAGAAAACACGGGTAACGATACATCTTCCTACAAAATGGTTTCTTTTTACAAAACGTCTACCGAATGTAAACAAGACACCTGTGGCGCTATAGTAAAAGCTTCATATCCCGATTTTGAATCACCGGAACTTCAAAAATTTGTAAATCAGATTATCACGAATGATATTGCAAATAGAGGAAATCTGAAATTAGAGACTTTAGCAGATTCGTTTATAAATGATTTCATGAAGTTCAAAAAAGATTATCCGGAATCTGTAGCAGGCTATCAGTGGATCCAAACTTTAAAAGTTGATGACAACAGATCCAAACTGATAACTTTCACTCATGATAATTACAGTTTTACGGGAGGTGCTCATGGATTAGGGACGATTTCTTATTTTAATTATTCGAAAGAACAGAACAGAGCCTTAAAATTAGATGATTTGATAAAACAAGGTCAGTATAATAATCTGGTTAAAGTAGGTGAAGAAATATTCAGAAAAGACGAAAAACTAAGCCCAGAGCAATCATTAGAAGAAAACTACTTTTTTGAAAATGGCCAATTTGGTCTTCCCAATAATTTTCTGATAACAGATAAAGGATTATTATTCACCTATAATCCATATGAAATTAAAGCTTATGCTTATGGAACAACAGATTTGTTAATTCCTTACGACAGAATGAAAGAAATTATAAATCCGGGGAGTGTATTAGCAACTTACGTGAAATAGAATTAATGCAGGTTTTTAAATTCGGGGGCGCCTCCGTTAAAGACGCAAATAATATTAAAAATATGGCCGATATCGTAAAAAATTCGGCTGTTAAAGATCTACTGATAGTTGTTTCTGCAATTGGCAAAACAACAAATGCTTTGGAAGGACTTACCAACAATTATATTTCTGGCAATGATGAAATGTATGAGAATTTGGAAAGCATCAAAAAATATCATTTTGATATTATAAACGAGTTATTCGCATATAATTACCCTAAAGTATATGACGACATCAATAATACTTTTGTAGAAATAGAATGGACAATTGAAGACAAACCTCAAGATCCGTATAATTTCATTTATGATCAGATCGTTTCTATTGGAGAATTATTATCATCAAAAATAGTTAGCCATTATTTTAATTATATCGGTATAACTAATAAATGGTTGGACGCAAGATCTTTTATTCAAACGGATAACACCTACCGAGAAGCACATGTTAACTGGCATAAAACCAATGATTTAATTGATTCACAAGTACCGGCACTGTTAAAAAATACTATTGCAATTACTCAGGGGTTCATAGGAAATACTTCGGAAAACTTCACGACCACACTGGGTAGAGAGGGTTCCGATTATAGCGCAGCAATATTTGCCAATTGCTTAAATGCCGATAAACTTGTGGTTTGGAAGGATGTTCCGGGCATTTTGAATGCAGATCCTAAACGTTTCCCGGAAGCTATTAAATTTGACGAATTATCTTATGCCAGTGCTATAGAAATGACCTATTATGGTGCAAGCATAATTCACCCAAAAACTATAAAGCCACTACAAAACAAAAACATACCTCTTTATGTAAAACCTTTTCTTCAACCAGAAGATCAGGGAACAATTATTAAAGAAACAGATTCTACTATCAATACACCTTCTGTAATAGTTAAAAGCAATCAGCAACTATTAAGTATTAGCAGTAAAGACTATGCCTTTGTTAGTGAAAAACATTTAAGCCACTTGTTCAGGGCATTTGCAGAAGCTAATATTCATATAAATATGATGCAGATTTCAGCTCTTACTTTCTCCGTATGCATGGATCAGGATGCTCAGAAATTTGAAAAATTAGTGGAGATGATCAAACAGGACTTTAGCTTCAAATATAATTTAGATCTTGAACTTTTCACCATTAGGAATTTCACAGAGGAAACCGTCGCAAAGTATATCGATCATTCCAAATCTTTACTCGAACAAAGAAGCAGGAATAACGCACAGTTTGTAGTAAGAAAATAGTTTAATATAAAGACGGTGAATAAGGCAATTTTAAATCAGAAAGTTCAGGAGTACATTAACGATCATTTAAACGCTGATATTAGCAAAATAGTCTTAAAAAAATCTCCGTTCGGTGATATTAAAAGTCAGGAACTTGCAGAACAAATCCAATCTAAGAAAGCTATTCAAAAAAAGCTTCCTTTGTGGTTCACGACACAAAATATTATTTATCCGCCAAAATTAAATTTGGAACAGGCGTCTTCAGAAAGCACGGCCTACTATAAAAGCACACTGATTAGTGCTAAAACATCTGTTATAGATTTAACAGGTGGCTTTGGTGTAGATGACCTTTATTTTGCACAACGAGCTAAGAAAGTGATTCATTGCGAGAGAAATGCCAGCCTCTCGGAAATTGTAAAACATAATACCGAAATGCTCGGCATTAACAATATCGATTTTTTTGTTGGTGATAGTGCTGAGAGACTCATGGAATTAGAAAGTATCGATACCATATATATTGACCCTTCCAGAAGATCTGCACATGGCAGAGTTTTTTTGCTTGAAGATTGCGAACCTAATGTTATTGAAAGTCAAAATATCTATTTAAAAAAAAGCAAAAAAACTATTATTAAAGTTGCACCGATGCTAGATATAGATGCTGCTTTAAAAACCTTGAACCATGTAACAGAAGTTCATATCGTAAGTCTGAATAATGAATGCAAAGAGTTGCTTTTTGTTATCGAGAAGGGACATGCGAAAGCAAATCATATTCAATTAATTTGTACCCTACTAAGTTCCGAAGTTGGAAAATTTTCAACTTATACTTTTGATTACGGAAAAGAAAAGGATATCGAGATAGAACATGGAGAGATACAAAAATACTTATATGAACCGGATGCTTCTCTCCTTAAGGCTGGCTTGTTTAAATCTATAGCAAAAAGGTTTAATCTCATAAAACTCAATCAGCATTCGCACTTATATACTTCAAATAATTCGCTTCAAAACTTCCCAGGACGCCTATTGAAAGTAATTTCACAGCAAAGTTTCAAATCCTTTCAATCATCAAACCAACTGAAAAAAGCAAATGTTATTGTAAGAAACTTTGCAAAAAAACCTGATGAATTAAAAAAGAATCTGAAAATCATAGACGGAGGTGATATTTACCTCTATTTCACAACCGATTATAACAATTCCCCTACTGTAATTACCTGCGAAAGAATCTGATATATTGGAACAGTAATTGTATTATTTAGGAAATTTTACCTATCAAAAAACAATACTATGAAAACAATTTCAGAAGAAGGCACAATGGTTTTAAGGGATTTAGTAAGAATCAACAACGACCGTATTAAAGGCTATGAAAGGGCAATACACGAACTTTCAGACGAAGGAAATGGCGACTTAAAAGCAATATTTGCCGATATGATTAAGGAGAGTCACAATTTTAGAAACCAACTTATGGAAGAGCTTGAAGTAAAAGGCGAAGACGCTCAATTGGGAACTTCTACGGCAGGGAAAATTTACAGAAGCTGGATGGATATAAAAAGTGCATTCACGGGATCAGACAGAACATCCATCCTGGAAAGCTGTGAATACGGAGAAGATGCTGCACAAAAGGCATATAATACCGCTTTAGACGATAGTAATATTCCAGAATACATAAGAGAAATGATAGCCGAACAGCGACATTCTCTTAAATTATCTCACGATCAGATTAAGGTACTAAGAGATCAAAGCAAATAAGGTAATGAGCTTATTTCTTACAGCCTTTCGGAGCGGAGTCGAAGTTTTGTACTATTTAAAGCAAATTTCGACTCCCATTGCTGTTCTTGGCCTCTATCCATTTAGACATAAACTTTGTGGACGCCATGCTGTGATGATTCAACATCTGTCCTATAAAATTATGGTTTCTGTGTCTTACTAAGTCAGACTTTAATTTTGACAAGTGTACCAAAAAATAATTGGCGGCAGACTCATTGAAATTCTGATTGATAATCAGAACTCCCTGACGTACAGCTGAGTTCCAAATATGTAGATCCTGATATAATGTCGTAGCTTTTTCTGCAAAAGTTATTGCATCATCAGCTATAAAACCCGCCCACTCTAGACCCAGAGCCATAGATTCGGCACCAATTGAAGTTGTAACGCTTGGCGTTCCATTTCTCATAGCATCTACCAGTTTTCCTTTTAAACCAGCGCCAAAACGTAAGGGCGCCAAACACACTCTCGTAGCAGACATCACCTCATTAACGTCTTCCGCCCTGCCTTTTATCAAAAATCCTTGCTTAGCATTATTCAGCTCCCAAACTTTTTGGCTGGGATATGCTCCATAAACATGTAGTTCGGCTTTCGGCAATTTTGATTTGATTAAAGGCCATATTTCCTCTTTTAAATATAAAACCGCATTCCAATTAGGCTCATGCAGAAAATTACCTATACTTACAAAATGCTGCCTTTCCTCAAAGCTTTTACATTTAGAAATATCCTGGTCTTTTATTGAGGGTAGTAAAAAAGGCAGGTAGTATAACAAACTTAAATCAACATGAAATACTTCGTTAAGAATTTCCATTTCGGTCTGTGAAATCACTAAAGATAAATCGCAACGAAAAATACTGGCAATTTCCCTTTTTGCTATTTCTTCTTCCAGTAAATCATCTATTTTAAACGTTCTATTTTGTCTAAATGCTTTTTGCCTTGCATAACGGAGCGTATGCAGATCTTCAGTATCCAAAAGTTTCAGTGTATTGGGACAAGCTTCGCTCACCCGCCATCCATACTGTTCCTCAGTCATAAAGCGATCGAATACAACTAAATCAGGATTCAGTTTTTTCAAAAAATCATCGAAGGAAGAGCAGTTTAGTTTGATATTTTCTTTGTCAACACCAAAATCAGCCAAATTCACCATGAAATCGCTATCCGCTGCCGCACTTGCAAAAGTCACCTTGCTTCCTTCTTTTTTAAAAGACTGAATCAATTGCATCATTCTGCTTCCTGCTGCCGATGAATCCGGCTCGGGCCAAACAGTTCCTATAATTAATATATTTTGAAGATTTTCCATGTTTGTAAGCACAAAAAATGCGAAGCTAGGTTATTTTTTCGTTCAGCCTGAATTCTTCTCACTAATACATAACATAAAATATTGGATGAAAATTGTGAACTCTACGCTTTTATGAGATAGGTATTTATAGCTAGTCTTTAATATGGTCGTTTCAGAATAGCTTCTTTAATAACGGCATCTTTCAGATCAAAATCGGCATGTTCGTGCTTCTCATCTGCAAATTCATCAACATTTTGTATGGTAACAGTCTTTATGCTGCTTTTGAAAGGTTCTCTTTTTATTACCGGTTTTTCAGGATTATAATAATCTCCCATAGACCTATACTCCATTTTTTCGTAAACCAGTTCTTCTTTGCGTTCTTTATCTGCTATTTCCCTGCGGCTAAGCTTATAGTCTGGCTTTAAGTCTATAGCTTCTGTTTCTCTTTCTATAAGCGGCTCGCTTTTAACTTCCTGGGGAATATCGTATTCCTCCAGAGGTTTGCCGGGATTCCTTTTTTTAGCTTTTTCCTGTTCCTTTTTAAAGTTCTGATAACCTTGAAAAAGGAAATAAGCAATTACCGCAACTATATAAAACACATTTTCCACCTCTGCAAATTAATAAATTTAAATTAGTTTTGGGGAATAATTATTTGGGATATTCTGGACGTTACAGATGCAATTAAACAAATTAGAAATAAAGGGATTTAAAAGTTTTGGTGATAAGATAACCATCAATTTCAACGAAGGTGTTACCGCTATCGTGGGACCTAATGGTTGTGGGAAATCTAATGTTGTTGATGCCATACGCTGGGTTTTAGGCGAGCAAAGCACAAGGACATTACGTTCCGAAAAGATGGAAAACATTATTTTCAATGGAACAAAAGCACGTAAACCTGCCAACTTAGCCGAAGTTTCCCTAACATTTGACAATACAAAAAATGTGCTTCCTACAGAGTTTTCTCAGGTTACAATTACCAGAAAACTTTACCGTACAGGAGAATCAGAATATCGTTTAAATGATGTTCAATGTCGTCTTAAGGACATTACCGATCTGTTTTTAGATACCGGCGTTGGTTCCGACTCTTATTCGATTATAGAATTAAAAATGATCGATGAGATTATTGCGAACAAAGAAGGTTCCAGAAGGGCTTTATTTGAAGAAGCTTCCGGTATTTCTAA
Organism: Pseudopedobacter saltans DSM 12145; assembly: GCF_000190735.1. GTDB lineage: Bacteria > Bacteroidota > Bacteroidia > Sphingobacteriales > Sphingobacteriaceae > Pseudopedobacter > Pseudopedobacter saltans. Next base: position 1,110,304 of record NC_015177.1, on the reverse strand, counting down.
ATATAAACTTCGTAAGAAGCAGACTTTCAATAAATTAAAAGACACCGAAACTGATTTAAGCCGTGTTGAAGACTTACTTTTCGAGATTGAAAGGAACCTAAAGACATTAGAAAATCAGGCAAAAAAGGCAGAACGTTATTATAAAATTAAGGAACAATATAAGGCGTTAAGTATTATCCTCACCTCCTTTAAAATTATTGGTTTCAGAGATTCTTTGGAAAATCTGGAAAACCAGGAAAAAGAACTGGGAGAACAAAGAACGAACATCCACACACAGACCGATAAACTGGATGCTGATATACAAAAACATAAGTTCAGCAATCTTACTAAAGAAAAAAATCTGTCAGTTCAGCAAAAGGCTACTAACGAGTTTATTGCAAAAATCAGGGCTTACGAAAGTGACAAAAAAATAAAAAACGAACAACTTAGGTTCCTTCAGGATAAAGAGCAGCGACTTGGTGCTGAACTCGAAAAGGACAAAAATCAGCTTAATCACGTTTTATATAACATTAAGCGGCTGAATGAGGATCGTATGCAGGAAGAGCAAACTTTGCAAACCGTGTCTTCTAACCTAAACTCGTTGAAAGAAGAAGTTGAAGAGTTAAGAATCCAGCAGCAGTCTTCTAAAGTTAGTCTTGATCAAAGTCAAAAAGAGGCTGCTCAGCTACAGAACAAACTTTATCAGACAGATAAAGATATCGAAATCCTAAAAATTCAACGTGATGCTCTGGAGCAGGAAAGTATTAGAAACGTAGAAGATACGGCTTCTAAGGAAACACAGCTTTCCGAGTTCAATAAGGTGGTTATTGAGTTGGAAAACAAGGTTGAAAGCAAGCAACATCAGCTTAGTCATCTTCAGAAACAGGAAGAAGAACTGAAAGAGCAGCTTGTGCTGCAGGAAGAAAGTTTAAATGAAGACAAAGAACATTTAAACAATTTAAGCCGACGTTTGGATGCGCGCCAAAATGAATATAACCTGACCAAAAGTATGGTTGACAATCTCGAAGGTTTTCCGGAGTCTATTCGTTTTCTTAAAAAGAGCACTCAATGGGCTAAAAAAGCTCCTCTCCTGTCGGATATCCTATTTTGTAGAGAAGAGTTCCGTGTGCCAATCGAAAATTACCTGGAGCCTTTAATGAATCACTATGTTGTAGAGAATTATGATGACGCTATCGATGCGATAAAGCTGCTGAATGATTCTTCCAGAGGAAAAGCGAACTTCTTTATATTAAGCAATATTGAAGAAAAGGGAGCTACGAGTATCGAAACTCCGGATGGAGCAGTTCCGGTAATTATGGTTACCGAAACGGATAAGAAATACAAAAATTTATTTAATCATTTGCTTCACAACGTCTTTTTAGTGAACGATGAAAGTGAAAAGGACTTAAACAATCAGTCTGTTAATTCGGGTATAACTTTCATTGGAAAATCCGGAAAATTTAGTAAAACTAAACACACACTTTCGGGGGGGTCTGTTGGTCTTTTTGAAGGAAAACGTATTGGAAGGGCAAAAAACCTAGAAAATCTAAGCAAGGAAATCAAAGATCTTGATGGCCAAATCAAGAAATTGAAAGCAAATATTGAAGAGAACAGTATCAAAATCGCCTCTTTAAAAGCTTCGACAAAAGCGCAGGAAATAGCGACCTTGTCAGGGGAAATTAACCTTTTGCAAAACGAATTGATTTCTGTAAAAACAAAACAGGAACAATACCAGTCTTTTATTACCAATAGCCAAAACAGGAAGCAGGATATTGAAAATAAGTTGCAGCATATCGCTTCTGAGCTATTAAAATTGGAGCCACTAATTTCAGAAATAAATACCCAAAAACAATTGCTTGCTGATAAGCTAATCGAACAGCAGGCCGGTTTTAATGAGATTAGTGAAATACTGACGATGCGCAGCTCTGCTTTTAATGCGGATAATATTAAATTTCATCAGCAACAGAATAAAGTAAGCAGCATTGATAAGGATTTGGAATATCGCGACTCGCTTAAAGAAAGTCTGGAAAGCCGGATTGCGATTAATAGTACGGAACTCGACGCAACAAAAGCCACGATTAAAGATACTCTGCAACATGTCGATCATAACGATGAAGACCTGATTGCGATGTACACTCAGAAAGAGGAAATGGAAAAGGCTTTGCAGGAGGCCGAAAAAGAATACTATTCTTTAAGAGGTTTGGTAAATGACCTTGAAACCGAACTGACAGAATTAAGGCGTAAAAAAGAAAATATCGATTTACTGAGTAACGAAATTAAAGACAAGAAAAATAATCTTAAAATAGAGCTTAACTCACTAAAAGAACGTTTATCTGTTGAGTTTAATCTGAATATAGAAGATTTGCTTGATAACGAAGTCCCGGAAGGCAGTACCGAAGATGATACTAAGGAAAAGGTAGACCGATTGAAAAAGCAGTTGGAAGACTTCGGGGCTATCAATTCTACTGCGATGGAAGCCTATAAGGAGATGGAAGAACGTTATAACTTCATCAAGGCGCAGAAAAAAGATCTGGTAGAAGCGAAAGAATCTTTATTGCAAACCATTAAAGAAATTGATGAAACAGCGAAAGATAAGTTTATGAACGCTTTCACTGGAGTACGCGAAAACTTTATGAGAGTATTTCGGTCCTTATTTAATGAAGAAGATAGTTGTGACTTAATTTTAAGTAATCCGGATAATCCTTTAGAATCCGATATAGACATTATAGCTCGTCCGAAGGGGAAGCGACCTTTATCTATCAATCAATTATCCGGAGGAGAAAAAACACTTACTGCGACGGCATTATTGTTTTCACTATATCTTTTAAAGCCTGCTCCATTCTGTATTTTCGACGAGGTTGATGCTCCTTTAGATGATACCAACATTGATAAATTCAATAATATCATCAGAAAATTCTCTAACGAATCTCAGTTCATTGTGGTATCACATAACAAACGTACTATTGCCAGTACCGATATTATTTACGGGGTTACCATGGTAGAACAAGGTGTTTCCAGAGTGGTAGCCGTGGATTTACGGGAGGTGGCTGCTTAAACTATGTTATCTGATAATCACTTGAAAATTAATGAGCCTTGTTTTTTTTTAAGAGGCTCATTAATCTTTTCGCATTATTTGCATAATATCTACAATTGGATTTCCTTAATAACACCAATTTCCTGCATAAAAACTGTATCATGAGAAACTACAATCAGGGTTCCCTGATAGGCTTTCAAAACAGCAGTCAAAAGATTGATATTTTGGAGATCGAGATTATTTGTAGGTTCATCCAATATAATTATATCTGGGCTTTTACTTCTGATATTCAAACAACATAACGACAAACGCATTCTCTCACCACCACTTAGCGAAACACATTTTTTATCCCAATCATTTTTATCAAATAGAAAATGGTTCAATCTGGTTTTAATTTCGTGGTCCTGCAATCCATTTATATTGAATTTTTCAGCCTGATCTAATACAGACAACTGATTTTCTATAATTGAATAGTCCTGATCTAAATAGGCATAATCTTGTATTTTGCTATCAATATTACCTCCATTTGGTTGGATAGCATTAACTACCATTTTCAGTAAAGTAGTTTTTCCTGAGCCGTTGGCACCCTTCAAAGCTATACGATCACCTGCTAAAATATCGAAACTCACAGGCTCCCTGAACAAGTCCTGCTCTCCTATTTTATAACTTATATTTCTGCCAGTAACCAAGATCTTTCCTTTAAAGAGCCCGGAATCCTGAAAATTAAATCGCATCTGGTCAAATTCCTGCACTCCAGACCGCAACCGACTCAACTCGGTGGATAAAGTATTTATTTTCTCTTCGTGTACACCTTTTAGTTTAGCACCACTACTTTCGGCCTTATTCCTCAACGTATTCATCATAATACGAGCCACACCTGCATCTTTTTGCTTTTGTTGCCCTCTAACATCCATTTTGTTTTTCCGTTCCACACTTTCTCTCTCCTTTTCTTTCGCCTGTTTAATAGTCTTCTCTTTACTCTTAATTTGATGATCCAACGCCTCAAGTTCCTTTTCTTTTTGAGATAAGTAAAAATCGTAGTTTCCACCATAAGTATTGATACCTTTGGGCGTCAATTCCAAAACCATATCTAAAAGATTTAGAAGAGTCCTGTCATGACTTACAACCAAAAGAGTTGCATTAACTGATTTAATATATTTATATAATTTCTCTCTAGACTCTGTATCCAAATGGTTACTGGGCTCATCCAGCAAAATTAAAGATGGACGATGTATCATCAAAGCTGCTAAAAACACTTTGGTTCTCTGTCCTCCGCTTAGATTTCCCAAATTCTGATTAAAAGCAATATCTGATAAATTCCAGTATCGGAGCGCTTCATTACAACGGTCTTCTATTGTCCAATCGTCATTTAAGCATTCCAGATTTTCATCAGACGCATTCCCTTTTAAAATTTCTTCGAAAGCATACAATTTATCTTCAACCTTTAGTGCCTCCGCTACTGTCAAATGGTTAAACTGACCATAAACCTGTGGTATAAAATAAACGTCATTTTTGTTTATAGAAACACTTCCTCCTGCAGGTGATATTTCCCCGGCAATAATTCTTAATAAGGTTGATTTTCCGACACCATTATTCCCAATAAGAGCAATCTTTTGCCTAGAATTTATAGTAAAATGAATGTTATCGAAAAGTAAATCCCTGTTAGGGTGTATATATGTAAGATTTTGTAATGTAATCATGATTAATTTCTATCGTAAAAAATAAAACAACCGGAACGCCTGAAGTTTACGTACCTGAATTATATTTTGGAAAAAATTATCTATTACATTTTCTAGAGTAGTTTTTGTTGACACAAAAGTAGAGGTTTTTACTGATTTTTAAAATATCCTGACTAAAAACTGTCTACGCCATACTCTTTTCTCCTAAGCCTTACTAACAATTTTTACCAGACTTAACAGGAATCATTATTTTTGTTTTATAGATATGTAAAGACGATGACACGGACAATAAAGCTGAAAACCTTTTTACCTTACACGCAAGATAAGGTTTGGAATGCGTTAACAGATTCTAATATGCTGGGTTCCTGGTTTATGCAGAACGATATAAAACCAGAACTGGGATACCATTTCACTTTTAGAATGAAACCTCAAAAAGGTTGGGATGGAATTACTCATTGTGAAATTATAGCTTTAGAACCCAAAAAACATCTGGCTTATACCTATCGTGGAGAAGCTACCGGAGAAAAAGCTCTTGCTTGCGCAGGAATACACTCTGGTACAGCAGACAATCTTACAAAAGGAATTTTTGCTCAACTCAATACTATATTGAGCTTCTCTTTAGAACCTGCCTGTGGTGGCACTTTGCTCAATATGGAGCATTCTGGCTATAAAGGCCTTAAACTGATTATCATCAGTTTTATTATGCAGATGGGATGGAAAAAGCAATTGAAAAAGAAACTTCCAATGCTTTTGGAACGATTGGAGAAAACAAGCTAACTTATAATAGCAGAAGAGTATAATATAAGGTTTATACTCTTCTGCTATTTCTATTCATCTTTTATAAAAGGGAAATTATAATCTACTTTTCGCTTAAAGCATTAAGTGCCAATTCATAAGATTTCAAACCAAAACCCGCAATCACACCTTTGCAATTTCTGGCAATCATACTATGATGCCTGAATGACTCTCTCGCATGTACATTAGAAATATGTACCTCAATTACAGGAACTTTAACAGCCGCTATTGCATCTGCAATAGCGATAGAAGTATGTGTATACGCACCTGCATTTAAGATGATCCCGTCAAAGTCAAAACCTACCTCGTGGATTTTATTAATGAGCTCTCCTTCTACATTACTTTGAAAATAATGCAGGTTTATCTCCGGGTACTTAGCTTTTAAATTAGAAAAATAGGTATCAAAACCTTCGCTTCCATAAATACCTGGTTCTCTTTTACCCAGTAAATTTAGATTTGGTCCGTTGATTATTTGTATATTCATCACCTCAAACTTATCATTTAATTTCGAAAAGATAAAGTGAATTGGTCGACAGAAAAAAAAGGATTCGAAAGCTACCTGAAATTGGAGCGCTCTCTTTCTCCAAACTCGGTAAACGCCTATGTAAATGATGTAGATAAATTGGTGCAGTTTCTGTCTGTTCAAAGCAATCCAAAGAGTCTGCTTAAAGTAAATACTCAGGATTTAAGAAATTTCATCAAATGGATAAATGAGTTTGGTTTGATAGCCTCTACTCAATCTAGGATTATCAGCGGAATAAAATCTTTCTATAAATACTTACTACTTGAAGATTTGATAGAACATGATCCGGCTGATATTATCGAAAGTCCAAAAATCAGAAGAAAATTGCCCGAGGTTCTAACTGTTCATGAAATCAATACTATGTTAGACGGCTTTGATTTGTCAAAACCAGAAAACATAAGGAACAAAGCCATGTTGGAAATTCTTTATAGCTCGGGATTACGTGTGAGTGAACTGACTAACCTAAAGCTGTCTGATTTATACAGGGAACTCGAATTTGTTAAGGTTGTGGGAAAAGGAAATAAGGAAAGACTGGTTCCTGTGGGATCATCTGCTTTAAAACATTTGGAAATCTATCTCGAAAACATTCGAAACAAGCTAAATATACAAAAAGGAAATGAAGATATTATTTTCCTGAACAAACGGGGTAGCAAACTTTCAAGAGTAATGGTCTTTATGATTATTAAGGATTTGGCAACGGCGGTAGGAATAAAAAAGAATATAAGTCCACATACGTTTAGACATTCCTTTGCCACACATTTGATTGAAGGCGGAGCAGATTTAAGAGCTATACAGGAAATGCTTGGACATGAAAGTATCACCACTACGGAAATATATACCCATCTGGATCGGGACTTTTTGAAACAGACTATTACTCAATTTCATCCAAGAAGTTGAGCTTTCAATATTCTGAAATTGCTATTAATATCTTTAATCAATAAGGTTTTAAAACCTCTTTTATGGATTAAGTCTTCTGTTTCTTTTGCCAGATACTGGTTAATCTCAAAATACAGAAAGCCTCCTTTATTCAATCTTTTCAAAGCAAAATCCGAAATCTTGTCATAAAAAATCAAAGGATCTTTATCTTTTACAAATAGTGCTAAATGAGGTTCAAAACTCAGAACATTACTATGCATTTCCTTCTTTTCACTTTCTCTAATGTATGGTGGATTACTTACAATAACATCAAAAAAAGGATATTTTTCTGCATCAAGATTTAGTGCGTCATCCAAATAAAAGTCAATATCTACTCCATTCATTAGTGCATTTTGTTTGGCTACTGTCAGTGCTTCTCTAGAAACATCTATAGCATAGACTATTGCTTCTGGAATACCTTTTTTTATTGATACAGATATACAAGCACTTCCGGTTCCAATATCTAAAACACTTACATTTTGATGTTTATGATATTTAACGATCTCGTGAACTAATTCTTCCGTTTCTGGTCTTGGGATAAGCACATGCTCATTCACTATAAATTTGTAACCGTAAAAATCTGCTTTACCAATAATCTGCTGAACTGGCTTTCCTACTTTTAAATCGTCTAAGATCTTTAAAAGTTCTTTTGCTTTATGTTCTTCAATATCAATTGTCGGATTCGGTTTTATAGCAAATAAATCCTCCAACAAATACTTTAAAATAATCTCTGCTTCATGTTCATCATAGACACCTTTAAGGCCCAGTTCAAATGCATTCTTTATATCCGAAAGCTTCATAATGCTACTAAAAGCACAAATTAAAGAAATTATGAGCACAAATGATTAAATTTGATACGTGACAAACGACTCAATTTTTATGCAAAGAGCTATAGACCTGGCTCTTTTAGGTGCAGGAAGTGTAAGCCCGAACCCTATGGTTGGTGCCGTTGTTGCTCATGATGGGCAGATTATAGGCGAAGGCTACCATAAAAAATATGGTGAATCACATGCCGAAGTTAATGCTATTCAAAACGTTATAGATAACTTTAAAAACGCCGATCATCTGCTAAAACAGTCTACTATATATGTAACGTTGGAGCCTTGTGCTCATTATGGAAAAACTCCTCCTTGTGCAGATCTCATTATAAAACATTGTATTCCAAGAATAGTTATAGGATGTCGGGATCCGTTTGATTCTGTAAATGGAAAAGGGATAGAGAAACTGCTGATCGCCGGTAAAGAGGTCATTACCGGAGTACTGGAAACAGAATGTCTTGAGCTGAACAGACGATTTTTCACCCAGATCCAAAAACAACGTCCATATGTTATCCTTAAATGGGCCCAAACTGCTAATGGCTTTTTTGCTCCTGAAAATCACCAGCAAAGATGGATTACCGGAAAGGAAAGTAAAATTCTGGTACATCAGTGGCGAGCAGAAGAAGATTGTATTTTAGTTGGTAAAAACACCGCTATAATAGATAATCCGCAACTAAACGTCAGATTGGTAAAGGGTAAAAATCCTAAAAGAGCAGTAATAGATAAAAATTTAGCTTTACCACCACATCTGAATCTATTAGATAATAAACAAGAGACATTTATTTTCAATGCTATAGAATCAAAAATTGTCGGTAAAAACAAATACATTTCCATAGAGGATTTCGATCACTTTTTACCACAATACATTCTCTATCAGCTATATTTACAAGACGTACAATCGGTAATTGTAGAAGGCGGGGTGACAACACTGCAATCATTTATAAAACACAATCTCTGGGACGAAGCACGCATATTTTATTCTGAAGATTATTGGGAAAATGGAATAAACGCGCCTACAATCAAGGGCAATCAAATCAGTACTGACAAAGTCGGATCGGACACATTAACTATTCTAAAACCTTAATATAATATATGGTCTATTTAATTATAGCAATTTTTTGTAGTGTTGTTGTAAGTGTAAATTTAAAATTATTAAAGCGGTATTATACAAATTCATTTCAGGCCATAGTATTCAACTATCCAACCGCACTCCTGCTTTCCCTCTTTTTATTCAGGCCCAATTTTCAGGAATTACCAAGCAATAATCAGTTGCTGATCTTTGGTTTGATGGCCCTGATGATGCTATCGCTATTTTACTTTATCAGTAAAAGTGTTCAAAGTTCGGGAATTGTGGTTACGGCTATCGGACAACGGCTTTCATTAATTATACCGGTGTTGGCTGCGTTTATCATATTTAACGAATCTATAAGCTGGCTTAAAATATTGGGATTGTTTTTAGGTTTCCTGGCTATTTACTTTTCGGTACCTAAAGCGAAATTTTCATCAGATAATATCAATTATTGGTACCCTTTTATAGTGTTTTTCGGTACGGGGGTGTTAGATATTTTCTTTAACATGATTACCCAGTTCTCGAATATAAATTTTACCACCTGTTTGTTCTATATATTCGCTATAGCAACGATAATGGGTGCAATCACACTGGTTTATTTAAAACTTGCTGGCAAACTAAAGTTTCAAATGAGAGCGCTATTTGCCGGTGTTGTATTAGGTTTTTTCAATTTTTCCTCTATTTACTTTTATATTAAAGCATTAGCAGTAGAGCCTGACAAACCCTCGATCATATTTTCTGCAATGGATATTGGCGTTATTGCATCCGGTTCTATAGTAGGCTTTTTTATGTTTAAAGAAAAGCTTAGTATGTTGAATAAAGTTGGAATTATTTTGGCAATTATAGCTATTTGTATTCTTACATTTGCCTGATGTTATTTGAAGACACCTATCGTACTATTGAAGATGCTTCAGAAGGAATTTTCAGAGATAAAGGAAGCAAATTTATAGCCTACGCTTATCCTTTAACAAATGAAGAACAGGTTAAGGATATTGTGTTCCAACTAAAGAAAGAACATCCAAAAGCCCGACACCATTGCTATGCGTGGAGATTAAGTCCGGATCGTAACATATTTAGGATAAACGACGATGGAGAACCTTCCGGAACCGCTGGCCGCCCCATTCTGAATACTCTTCTATCACAAGACGTAACAAATATTTTAGTCGTTGTAGTCAGATACTTTGGGGGAACATTATTAGGCGTACCAGGCTTAATTAATGCTTATAAAACAGCTACGGAAGAAGCTCTGGCTAATGCGAAAATAGTAGAAAAGACCGTAAACGATATCTATTCCCTGTCTTTTGACTATCTGCAAATGAACAACATAATGAGAATCATTAAAGAAGAAGAACTTAATCCCACTAATCAAACTTTCGATTTACAGTGTTCTATGGAGATTTCCATTCGAAAATCAGATTTGGATAAGGTTTTAGGAAAAATAGAAAAAATAGAAGGCATAAATATAAAATACATTAGAACGATATAACCAAAAACAGATGAACAAAATATCCGAAACCGACTTAATATTAAATCCCGATGGAAGCGTTTATCATTTGAACCTTTTACCAGAAGATATTGGAAATATCGTTTTTACAGTTGGTGATCCCGAACGTGTTAGCGAAGTTAGTAAACACTTCGATTTTATATCAGTAAAAAAATTTAACCGGGAATTTGTTACACATACAGGATATCTTAGAGATAAGAAAGTCTCAGTAATTTCTACAGGAATTGGTACCGACAATATTGATATTGTATTGAATGAACTTGATGCTCTGGTTAATATCGATTTGGAGAGTCGCACTGTAAAGAATGAACTGACTGTCTTACAGATTATCAGACTGGGCACTTCGGGAACAATAAGAGAAGATATTCCGGTCGGAACGATATTGGCATCAACACATGGTTTGGGTTTAGATTCTTTAATGAACTTTTATCACCGAAATTTAACTGGAGATGAACTGTTATTGGAGAATAATCTTAATAATTATTTTGAAAACGAAGATCTTGTTCCTTACATCACCGCCGGTAGCGGGAAACTGCTAGATAAACTTTGTTTCGACTTAGAGAAAGGAATTACTGTAAGCGCTCCTGGGTTTTATGCTCCGCAAGGTAGGGCTGTAAGAGCGGAAGGAAGTGTGCAAAACTTAATGAAAAAACTTAGTAATTATGAATTCGAAGGACACATAATTACTAATTTGGAAATGGAAACTGCCGGTATTTATGCTTTAGCCAATACCTTGGGACATAAAGCCGTTTCTGTTAATGCTATTGTTGCCAATAGATTAAAGAGTGAATTTGCCCCAAATGCTCAGCAGATTATTAACGAGATGATCGAAAAAATACTTTCAAGAATATAAGGTAAATGTTTGGAAGCACCTAAAGCTTTCTATCGTAGGCGTAAAAGGAATCTTCACAGAGCAATTTGATGGAGATTCTTTTTCCAACATCACTTCCCTTTATTATTCTACCTCCCTTTCAAAAACAATACGAACAAAAAGATCATATATTAATTTTTAGATTTGATGGCCAGAATTTCTACTTTTGTTTAAAAAATCGTTTATGAAATTATATATCGCGGCTGTAGCCCTGACTTTGTGCAGCACTTTGAATAGCTGCTCGTCTAATACCAATGCAAATGAAGGAAACAGATCGGAATCAAATGAAAAAAATGTTGTTGAATCTAAAAAAACATCTGATTCTCATTCCGAACAAGCTGTTCAAAAAAACCGAACTATAGCCGATGCGAAAACAATATTAGCAAGAAAGCAAGTTCCTGTACTTTGCTATCATCAAATTAGAGACTGGCGTGCTACAGACTCTAAAACAGCTAAAGATTATATTATCCCTCCTGCTGCTTTTAAAGCCCAGATAAAAATGCTTGCAGACAGCGGTTATACAACTATTCTTCCAGAGCAGTATTATAATTACCTCGCTTACGGCGATAAGTTACCGGCAAAACCCGTATTGATTACATTTGATGACACCGATTTGGACCAGCTTTTAGTTGGAGATAAAACTTTAAAGCAATATGGTTTTAAAGGTGCCTATTTTATGATGACCGTTGTAATTGGAAAACATGGGAAAGTCAATTATATGAATAAGGATGAAATAAAGCAAATCGCGAATAGAGGAAACACTGTTGGCCTACATACTTACGATCATCCAAATGTTAAGAAAATAGTAGGTGAAGACGAATGGAACAAACAGATTACTAAACCTAAGACTCTTTTAGAAGAAATCTCCGGACAGAAAGTAGAAGATTTTGCCTATCCATTCGGTTTATGGAATAAAGAAGCCATCAAAGCGTTAAAAGCAAGAGGTTTGAGATCTGCTTATATACTCGCAACATCCAGGGACGACGAAGATCCGCTTTATACAATCAGAAGGATTATAGCAAGTGGTTATTGGAGTCCTAAGGCTCTGCACAATGCAATGATAAGCTCATTTAAATAGTGAATTCAGGATGAAAGCTTAAACTAAAAAAAGCGAAGTTTATAACCAGACTTCGCTTTTTTGTATTCAACCAGTCTATAAACATAGATACCATGTTAAAACTGTGTATAAAAACAAAAAACGCTCTTAATTCATTATTAAAAGCGTTTTAAGTGCCCAGGAGCATAATAGACAAAACCCATATACTCAACTGAACCACAGATATTTATATTTTTTAACATGTAAAAATTTGAAAGCAACATCTACTTATTTGCAGAAACGTCACTATTCATTTTATAATTGATTTCCTCTGGAGATCCCTTATAAATTGCCCCGGTTAAGAAGTCGATACCAGTAAAAATAAATCCACCTAAAATAATATCGGCAATTAAATAGCCTGCCATCACACGTCTTTTTAAAGTAAATGTTTGTTCCTGTCCATTTGATTTTACTACTAAGGAATTTCCGTTTTTAAATTCGGTATTTCTTACTTTAATAGTATTGGGAGCTTCACCCATAAAATTACCGTTAACATATATCTCTGCTTTTTCTGGAGTCCCTTTTATAGAAAGTTCGCTCTTAGAACCGTGTAAAATGCTTGCGCAGCTTTGTAAAAATAGTGTGCCGCATATAGCAGCTACAAGTAAAGGTTTGTTCATACAATTATATTTAGTCTAGTATTTATGTTTATCAATTTCATTTTCAATTTGTCCAATAAATTCCTCTATGTATCCCCTTCCTATTCCCTGTAAATTTACGTTAATAAAACCTCCAGCTGTACCAACCTTTAAAGTTTTTCTGGTATAAAATAAATAGATGAAAATGCCTACTATAAAAACTACCAAAACAAAAATTAAGTCGTCATCATTGCTATATCCCTTCGTTGAGTTATCTATGCCAATAAAAAGCAGTAAAAGAGAACATATAACCAATGTGTAGTATATAATTTTTGGAAATCGTTTGACTCCGTAAGAAATGAAGCACACGTCCTTAACTCTTATCGACTGATAGTTGACGTTATCGTAATACATCAATCTCTTATTTGTTAAAATAAGTCTGTTCGAATCTATAGAATTTACTATTTCTTCATCTGGTAAATTTTTAATCATGTTTTATTCTTGATTAGGTTTATAATAGTTTGGTTTTGTTCTTTTATTATATCTAGTTTTTCGATAATTCTATCAGCAGTATTCTGGTATACTCCGGTTTCGTCCTCTAACGACTGATATTCTTTATTAACGGCTGACTGGTTTGTTTTGAAGAAATAATCAATAGGAACCTGTAAAACTTCGGAGATTTTTATCAGGGTTTTTATTTTCATGCTGCCATTGCTAAACATCTTATATAGTCCAGGCTCCGTCATATCAATTTCTATAACTAGCTCTTTCATAGTCTTACCTAGCTCTTTAAGACGCTTTTGAATATTTTCTTTTAGACCTACTAAAATTTTTTCCTCTTGATTTTCAATCATTTAAAATAAAAACTAAAAAAAAGTTATTCATAAATTTTTCATAGACTAAATAAAATATTAGTTTAGCTAAACAAAATTTTAGTCGTTAAATAGAAAATTTTTTAAAGCTATTAAAAAAACATGAAAAACTTTAAATACCGTATCAATGAACTATTAGAAGGCTTACCGGTCAGAGATCACGGTAAAGCCTTAAAGTGCATCCCTAAGGAGCTAAATGTTTCTTCGGCCACTTTTAATAACTACCGTAACATCCTTATAGACGAACCTCGAGACATTCCACACGAAAAGGTTATGATACTGGAGTGTATTTTTTCGGTAAACCGGGGCGAATTAGAAAATTTTAAAATCCAAATGCCCGATTTAAAAACACTTCTTATGCAAGATGATAAAACATGTGAAATAGAAACAGCTTTTGACAAAAATTTTTAATCATAAATCACACCCCCCGGAATTATGAAAAAGCAAACCACAATTAAAAGCCTGGAACATCAGCTCGATGGCAAAATCATGACTGGAGATTTTCTAATAGAAAACTATAAGAAAATCCCGGAAACGGATCTGGAGAAAAGGGCCAGGTATCAAATCTTTCTTAAAAAGCATTTTCTTGCCGTTGCCGAATTGTGCGATCAGATAGAAGAACGTATCGAAGAAGCCATTACCATTTTAGAAAACAAAAAAACAGCTTAATGGAAAACAAAGAATATCAGTTACTAAGTGCCAGGCACAAAGAACTGGTTTTGGAATGCGACCGATTGGGCGAACAAATTAAAAATTGTAAAGATCCCGAAGCGGTAAAGCTGTTAAGAGCAGATTACAGGGCGTATGTCCATGAAACAAATAAGATTTATGAACAAATGATTTCTAAATCCCAAAACCATGAGAGATAAAGAACAAATAATTCGTCTGTTCATGTTCGATCCTACTCCTGATAACAGATATTTTATGTCTTACGAGTACAGGAAGCAATCTTATAAAGCAGACAAGCCAATTCTTGATGCAATGATAAAGGAAGGTACTGTCTTTATCATTTCTAAGAACACCAAAACAGTAGTTTTTGAATATATACCTAAAAACATCTAAAACCATGAGCAAAAAATATAAACTAGCTTTCAATCATAACTGGAACGGAAAATTGTTCTGTGCCTGCTTTACCTCGGTTCGTTTACGCAATGACGAAAAATACCAAGTTGGCCGTGTTTACCAAATCCTTGTAAACGGTAAAGATGGCGGAGACGCAATTCTAACAGATTTACGCCATTTAAAAATAGATCAGCTGAATGATTTTATCTGTTTGCTGGATGCCGCTTACAACAAAGAAGACTTTACCAAAATGATCAGAACGATGTACAAAAACATCGTGACCAATTGGGAGACTCAACAACTGTCTCTACTCCTATTCAGACGTACCGTAGTGGATAAAAAGATTGCGGACACTCCGAAGACTATAACTTATAAAGCATCAACTAAAAAAGCGGTATGATGGGAAAGTTTAATCACAAAATAGAGTATCAATTCCAAACACCTCCTTCAGTTTGTAGGTATATGGTGTCTTTATTGCCAAATGGTATTCGTTCTGTTTTAGAACCTACCCCAGGTTTAGGGAATTTAGTTTCAGCATTATGGCAATATGATGTAACAGATCCAGTCGATTACTTTCTTTTGGATAAGAACAGACGGTTTGATGCCGTTGTTATGAATCCTCCATTTTCACATAGAACGGCTGATTTAGAAAACGCGCCTAAAGGATACGGTACTGGTTTAAAAGTTGGTTACAGAATATTGGTCGAATGTATGCACAAATCCGATACAGTCATTGCTCTGATGCCTTGGTTTACAATAGGCGATTCTGATGTTAGATTACGCTACCTAAAAAATTTCGGACTGATATCAGTTACCGCATTACCACGTAAAACTTTTCAATACGCCAGAATACAAACTGTAATACTCCATCTTCAGAAAGGTTATAAGGGAGAAACCACTTTCAAAGTATTCGATCTTTTACCTTCAGTAAGATCTATGCAGGAAGCATCACAAATAGAACTATTCTAATGCAATCATCTCAACTCAAATTCATCAAAGAAAAAGCAGATATACTCCAGGTAGTAAAATCGCTTATTCCCCTAACGGCTAAAGGATACGGTAAATGTCCTTTCCATACCGAAAAATCGGGATCCCTGAAAGTTGAAAGTAAAAAAGGGATTTTCAAATGCTTTGGTTGTGGTGCTTCTGGCGATGTTATAGACTTTGTCATGAAATACAAAAGCATCACTTATAAAGAGGCTTTTACATGGATTGCAGATTTTTATCGTATCGGAGATTTTAAAGACCAGGCTAAAGATTTTGTCCCAGAGCCGGCAAAGGAATTGCCGGTGAGTTTAATACCTAAAAACATTTTTATCAGATCAATACGGCATTACTTTCACAATAATTTCTATGAATGGCTGAATAGGCATTTTGCACCTGAATCATGCTTTCATGCTGCAAACCAATATTTTATAGGTTCATCAAAACATTGGAATAATGCTACTGTATTTTGGCAGGTAGACTGTGATTTAAGTATCAGATCCGGTAAAATAATGCTTTACAATCCAGAAACCGGAAAGCGTATAAAAGAGCCTTATAACCATATCAATTGGGTACACAAGGTTTTGGATCTCCCGGATTTCAACCTAAAACAATGCTTCTTTGGAGAACACTTACTGAACGGAAATAATAAAATGGTATGCATAGTCGAAAGCGAAAAAACCGCTATTGTAGCAAGTATTGTTTATCCTGATCAGGTTTGGCTTGCCTCGGGATCCTTGGTAAATCTTACTGCAGAAAGGTGCGAAGTTTTAAAAGGTCGAGAAGTAATCCTTTTCCCTGATGTCGGTGCATTTCCTGCCTGGGAAGAAAAAGCGGAATATCTTAACCAGGTTATGCCCGATACTCATTTTGCAGTAGATCAATCTTTGGCTAATTATACACAAAAGGGGTTTGATCTCTGCGATTATATTATTGACAACCTAAACCATTTCAAATAATGCAAAAAGTATTAACAGACCCCCCGAAAAAATACAGCATCATGCGAAAGCTAAAAGAAATGCCAGGTACATACCGGGACAATTGCTATTCGCTTTGCCTGCATATTGGCATATCTGTACGTACGCTAGACAACTGGATGAAATATACAATAGATTCCAAATCATCAATCCCATTGGAAACAGCGTACAAAATTGCTGAATTTTTTAAATGTACTCCAGACGAATTAATGAACAGATACGATGCCTAAAGAAAGCTATTTTAATATAAGAATGAGCCAGATCTTTACAGATCCAAAAGCTTATTCGTTTGAACACGATGGAAAAATAGTTCCGGTTTTTAAAGAGATTAAAGACGGTGCTATCCAAATAAACTATCCTTCTTTGTATGGCGGTGCTGAATGCTATAGCGAAGGCAATGTTATTAAGACTTTTCACCGTATCCGGGTAAATCCAGATCAGGAAAAGGAATATAAGTATTACCGGGACGAAAAAGCCGGAAACCGTATATTTTTCCCCTTGTCTATTATCCAAAAATTTAAGGACAAAGAAGAAATAGAAACACTCTACCTGGTAGATGGCGAATTTAAAGCCGTTGCCGGATGCAATGCCGGTTTCGATATGGTTTCCGTTTACAGCAAAGATGTTTTTAGCGAAACTGAAACCACTTTACATGCTGATATAGTACGCTTGGCGCACACCTGCAATATCAAAAGCATCGTTTTGCTTCTAGGGGCTGATACTATGACGTTGGAATGGGAACCAGAGACAGAACCGGAGAAAGATCTAAGCCTGCGTTTATTTGCTTTTGCCAGATCTGTCAAGAATTTCAAGGCACTAGCCATGCAGCATATAAAATCCGTGTATTTCATGCACTTACAGGCAGAATATTTAAGCGATACTGTAAAGGGTATTGACGATTTGCTTTTTCACCGTAAAGGCGAAGGGGATTATATATGTAATGATTTAGATCGTTTACATGTTGCCAAAAATTACTTTGCCGGCATTAATCTAACTGCTGAAACGCCTAGCAAGATTAACAGTTTCTTTTACCTCAATAAGTACCAAAACAAGCCCGGAGCATTTCAAAGCAAGTTTGCGCATATCATTAAAGACTATCCGTTCTATTTTCAGGGCGTTCAATACGTTGTAGATCCGCAAGACGGTTTAAAGATCCTGAAACATAAGGATAACGATCTTTTTGTTCGTGTAGGCTGTAAGTATTACAAAAACATAGAAGTGCCAAACGCACATAAAAAAGGTGTTTTCGATAAGAAAATGACCGAATGGAGTACAGTAGAACTCAAAAGAGATTATGTAGATCGAGGTTTTAAAAACTTCTTTGATGAAATTGCCCGTTACGATGACTTTTGTAATATCCCGGACAATACAGAAAGCTTTCAGCCTACTATCGGCAATTGCTTAAACCTTTACTTTAGGTTAGATCACGAGGTACAACCAGGATCATGGTCTACAATAGAGAGTTATTTAAAGCATGTTTTCGGAGATCGTGTTTTACATAGTGGCCACACCAATTACGATTTGGCTTTAGATTACTTCACCCTTCTCTACACCACGCCTACGCAAGCTTTACCGATTATGTGTTTGGTAAATCGTGAGAAAAACACCGGTAAAAGTACCATGCTTTGGCTGATGAAGGAAATCTTTAAAGAAAACTGTACGTTTATTGGTAACGAGGAATTGAAAGATCATTTAAATGATGACTGGGCAGCTCGTTTGGTTATTGGTGTAGACGAGGGCTTCATCGATAAGAAAACAGTTATAGAGCGTTTAAAATCTATGTCTACTAGTAAGTTTATTAAACTACGTGGAATGTACAAAGGACGTTCGGAAATTGGTTTCTTTGGCAAATTCGTGATTACTTCCAATGATGAGGACAACTTTATTTCCATTGATAAAGACGAAACACGCTTTTGGGTAAACAAAGTACCGGTTATTAAAAAAGATGATCCTTTGTTGGTTGAAAAAATGGCGAAAGAGATTCCAGCTTTTTTGGACTTCTTAAGCAAACGTGAGATCCTGCACCAGAGAGTTTCTCGCCATTGGTTTGAGCATTCTTTATTACACAATGAAGCTTTAACCAAGTTAAAAGAAAGCTCCAGGGGTTGGTTAGAAAAAGAGCTGATTACGGTTATTACAGAACAATTCTTTGTCCACGAATACCATACGCTTTATTACACTATTAGCGAAATAACGCACATGTTGAACGGTGGCGATTCTGCCATTAAATTCCGTAAAGCGGATATCACAACGCAATTAAAGGATAAGTTTGGTTTAGAGAGTGTAAACGGTCGCTTTCATCAACCTAATAGACCAGACAGCGGAATGCATGTCGCCAGGACATTCGAAAAGAAAGGCCGTTGTTATGAGTTCCGTGTAGAAGATTTCTTAAGCCTGGACAAACTGGAAAGAGAGTTTACTTACTGCACTCTGGAAGAAATTAAAGAGTTCCGGGAGCATGGCCATAAGCATTACGATGCTAGCGAAGTAGAGAAAAATAACAATCCTTTTCCGGCACAATCGGAGTTAGATTTGAGTGTTAATTATAATAGTTTTTAGGGATGAAGTTCAGTATAATATATGGAAAATTAGGAATGTCCGGACAAAATATAGGTTTTGAAAACGAGACATTTTATTCCCTGAAAGTAGGAGACTTTATAACACAAATAGGTAATGGAAAAGAAAATGGTACAATCAGAACTGATAATTTCGATACTCCTATTAGATACGTAGGTTCTATTATATGCAATTTTTCTAAACCTGAAAAAATGTATGCTTTTGAGCTTTCGGAAAAACACAATTCAGATAATTTATACCTGCTATACGGTGATACTGGTTGCGAGATATTTACAGAAGCAGTTTTTTCATATAAAGACAGAACCACAAAAAAAACAAGTTCGTATATGAGATTTTACGCTCCGTGTTTTAAAATAGTTTAATTTCCCCTTTCTCCCTAACGGCTCAACCAACACACAGAGCCTACCAAGCAACGCAAAACAAATAAAGCCCGAAACAAGGGCTTTATTTGTTTATAGCGGTGCATGATAAAATGAATGGAGCGCAGCGCAATGAATGCCGCTTTCTCTACGACTTACAGGGTGGTAACTTTCTCACCTAGCAGTTTATCTGGAATATTTTTTTAAGATCTCTTCAAACAAGCTTTCGTGTACCAGGTAAAACCCTTCTACCGAACGCTTTGGTATGGGTTTATTTTGATCCTCCCAGATATACAAATGAGAACGGGTACTGTCTTTTAAATTCTTTTCTGCATATTCTCTATGCTGAAATGCTGTTGTAAACTGATAAGATGGATTTATTACTCTGTTATCTTCACATTGGAAGTAAATCTTCCTGAATCTATACTTCTTTTCCATACATCAAAATTACTAATATTTTTAGTAAATCAATGTTTTATGTTATTTTTTCTACGGCAAACAACACAGCCAATTACAACACAAATTTACTACAAAAACGGCTTTTACGGCTTCAACCACGAAATATTTTCAATTTTTAAACGCCTTTTGCCCTACCAGAGAGGGCGGCTCTGCAAAATTTTTTAGCCTTTAGGAACAAGGCGAAAAAGCCCAAAACCTAACTAAAAAGCAATAAACTTAATATATTTTGTGACTTTGTGACATTCTTTATTTTTTTAATATTTAAGAAATATAAAAACATATAAAACACAGAGTTATGAAATAAAAAGCTTGTCACAAAACTTGTCACAAATCATTTTTATTTTGTGACAAACAAAAAAATTTGTGACAACTTAAAATTATACTTCTATCCTTTCGGAAAAAAATTGCGGTAAATGTTTTCGGTAAAAAGCCCCGTTTATCCGTTTTCAAATAATCTCCTTTGCTATCAATTATATGTTTTCACATGAGTACAGAGATTGAAGCAAACCCGGTTCATGAAGAAAATGAGCCGAAACCAATTGTTAAACCCCGAAATCAACATTTAAAATCTGCCGATCCTAAAAAATATCAGTTTACCGGTCGTGCTACAGAAAGCGAAGCCGAAACAATAAACCGGGCTATTGCTGCAAGAAAAAAACAGTTGGGATTAAGCGAAAACGGTGGTTATGATGTTGTGCGCTTAGCTCTGGATATGATTAAGCATATCAATAATGATATTTTTTCAAGCTTTAAAGTAAAGTAGATGGCAAAGAAGATTGTCTATAAAAGAAAGAAATCGGGTAAAAGGGGTCCCCTATGTAGTGGTTACAACGTATTTCCAGACGGGAAAAAATGTCCTGGTTGTGCAGATTGTGTAGGCAGAAACAGAATAAAAGATCCTTTGGCCTTGCTTGAAAAAAGGATGTTCATTTTAACTAAGAAATCAAATAAAAAAGCCCGGCGGTAACCAGGCTTAGATTTAATAAAATTGATTAACACACCCCCCGGTGAATTAATTCAAAATATGGAACAAAATAACAATAATAATGCCGAAAACGGCAAAGAAATTCAGTTTCCTAAAGTCCCAAAAGAGGAAATTGTCCCGGAAATGGTGCAATTGCCTAAAGCTCAATTAACCGAACTGATTGATAAGCTTAAAACCTATGAGAATGATCTCGTTACTATGGTTTCGGTGTTATTGCAGTTCTCCGGGCTTTTCTCTGGCAAAAGCAATATGCTTTCCCTGGTTGCACAGATCCCTAAATTAATCAACGATCCGCAGATCATTGAACAGTTCAAAACCTTAGCTCCAATCTTAGAAAAGTATGGCAAAGCAAGCGAAAACGAATAAGCAGGAAGCCGAAACGGTTAACCTGGATGATATTCTGTCCAGGGAAATAAAAGTAGATGTTCCTCCGGTTGTTCTTATCCAAAACGATCCACAGGTAGAGGAAGTTGTTTTTGATGATGAAGTCATAGAACACGAAACCGTTCAGGCCGAAAACACGACACAGCAACATTATCAGGCTCCAGATTCAGACTATCAGGAAGCCGAACAAGTATTCATGTCTAATGAAGATTTAGCCGAAAACATAGTTAATCTGTTGGATGGCTTGCAAAGTAGTGTTATCCCTTACTTGCGTGAGAAAAAGATCTTTTCTGATAGGGAATTAGAACTGTTACAAAAGATCGATAAAAACGCTGTTTACGACAGCAATACAAAAGAATTCGCTGTACTGGAGAAATGGAAAAGACACCAGGAAGTAATTAAAAGCATTCCTTTTGATGAAGGCGAATCCAGGCGTTTAAAAGTTGCTACCGCAAACTATGCGGCTACTACTAACATGAAGGTTACACCATTACAGGGGTTAATTATGGCTTATAGTGAAGTCGTAATCAAACGTATTCCTGTTTTTATGTCTGAATAATATGGATTTATTCATTGCAATACTCGTTTTAATCGGTTTCGCAGTTATAGCCGGGGTTTCTTTGAAATACATGCTTAAAAAAGACTACCCTATTGATCTCGGTGAAGAAGCCAGGCCTTTTGTTTCCAATTCAAAAATAAAGAATAAGAAACCTGGCTATATCGTTCAGCAAGGAAACCCCGAAACCGTTTATTCCCCAAAGGAATTTGGATTAACCAAAGGCACTAAATACCAAAAACAAAGATCATGTCGGTACAAGTAAAAACAATATTCGGCAAAGAGTATCATTTGCAGGAATCAAGCGAAAACGCAGATCTGATAAACAAAATTGCTGATAACTGGAAAAGAATTGGGCATTCCATTGCCAGGTATAAAGACAAAAAGAATAAGCAGCTTATTCATTTGTACGCTTCCAGATTTAAAACCAGATCTTTCTAGTAATGGCAAAAACACGTGATTTACATTATAGTGCTTTAGTCGTAGGCCGTAAAGGTGTAGGCAAATCTACTTATCTGGCTTCGGTTGCAAAGAAGTACCCTAAAGCAAGTAAGGTTTTGATTATTGATGTTAATGGATCCCCGGCATACAATTGTTTTCAGCAGATACAGGTAAATGATATCCGCAGTTTGAAAAGCGGCGTAGTCAAATTAATAGGCACTCCAGACAGAGATACTTTGAAAAAGATTGCGCAGGATTTCCGTAACGGGCTGATCATTTTTGAAGATTGCACCAAATACATTGACGGAAACCCGAAACCGGAAATTAAAACTTTCCTGGTAGATCATAGGATGTACGGCTGCGACCTGATCTTTACTTTCCATTCGCTAAAGCGTGTCCCTCCTTTCTTCTGGGAAATGACCGCCTATGTTACGCTTTTCAAAACATTGGAAAACTTTGATACTGGAGCAAACCGGAATCGCATTCCAAACTTCGAAAACATGCTTAAGGCTTATAATAAAGTGAATAGCCATCCTGATCAAAGGCATAAAATTACAGTTGAAACCATGATTTAAAGCGTTATGAGTGAAACGAAAACATTTACTATTCAGGCGTACAGCTTTAAAGAGATCATAGCACATTATGGTGTGTCCTGGAAAACATTTAAAAACTGGATCTCTAAAATTCCAGATCTGGGAGAATATACCGGTAAGAAATTTACACCTAACCAGGTGCAAAAAATAGTTGATCATTTAGGTAAACCATAAAACATTATCCATTTGTTGCCAGGGCCTGCCGTTGTGAAACGCCAGGCTTTTTTTATGCCCTTTCATTTGATTTCATTGCCTTTGGTTTCCCTTCATTGCCTTTCATCTCCCTACATCGTACCTCTTTTCCTAAAGGCTTGCATGTTTGGGTTTTCAATAAACATAAAGAAAAGCAATGAACAATCTCTTCGACAAAAAAGTATTCGTTACCGGGATTTTGATTTTCGTAGCCGTTTTCTTCTTAAAGAAATGGTTTACTAAGACTATCAAAAAATCAGACGGAACGGAATCTAATTATGTAGGTCACGAATCAGTTGGCTTCGCATAAATCCACAAACCAAAATCAATCAACAAAAATTTCAAACTAAAAACTTAAGAAAATGTCGTACATGACAGCTCAAGACTTAGAAAACGAAGCAAATCAATTAAGTAATTTCGGTGGCGGTATCGGATATGTCGGCCATGGAGATGACTTTTTAGAATTTGCAGGAAGTGCAGCTTCTTTCGCAGATGCAGGAAGCGAAGCAAAACCTTTTATTGTATCATTAACGAACTCGGGCGCCGCTGCCAGAACGGTTTTACTGTCTCCCGGACTCATTGCAGATGCAGTAGGTTTAATGAAAACAGGTGCTTTCAATGATAAATCTGGTGCAGCCGGTTTATCTGGGGCTTCTGGATCTCCGGGTACAATAGAGGAATTTAATGCATTTATCAGACATTTTCCGTCTTTGATAAGCGGTTTTAAAATTGCCTCGGATAACGTTGCGCAAATGGACCAGTCGATCACTATCGTGAAAAGATCTCCATTTAAGCAGCATGCCTCTTTGGTTATCGCTACCGGTACTTATGCGAGTGAAGGAAACTTCAATACTAAAATCTTAACTGTTCCGCGTCCATTCTTTATGGACTGCCAGACAGCTATAGAATATATAGTATTGCCTGGTACCAGCGTTACACTTACGCTAATGGTAGGAACCTCTCTTAACATCGCTAAGGCGTTGCGCGAGAAAACGCAAAGAGCGAAACAGACCATTGCGCAAGTTGGTGGTGCTGCTGTTGTTCGTAGTTATATAGGCTAAAAAATAGCATCTGGCAAATGGATGCTATTAAAATAATCGTTCAGAAACGGCCGGATGTCGTTTCTGAACTGCTACAAGCCTACGGCTATAAGGCAGATCCAACAGAGCATAATTTACAAAACTTAGTTAAAGTACATGGTAACGCTCCTTTGCCTTACAGTAATGCTACTGATAGCACTACAGGACAACCAAAAACCACCCTTTTCGACAAAATTTTAAATATCGCAAACGGGTTAAGCAGCATTTCTAAAAATCTAAAACAGAATGTGGTTTCGGTTCCTGGTACTGTTGCTTTAGGTACAAATAGCACTAACGAACCAGATCCCCTGGCTACACCCAGAATATTCGGAATTAACCGGACTATTTTCCTAACCCTTGCCGGTTTAACGGTTTTAGCGGTTGGAATTATCCTATTTAAAAAGAAATAATGCAAGGTTGGGCTAAAGGGATCACAAAAATAATCAGAGTGCCAGATTTAGGAGCTACTCCGGCTCGTGTAAACAGACGTACAGGAGTAATGGAGATAAGTTTGAAGCACATGAAAGCAATGCCTGTAGCGCATCGGCTCTTCGTAATGCTCCACGAGCAAGCGCATGTAGAACTACAAACAACGGACGAAGTCAAAGCCGATGCCTACGCATTTAAAAAATATGCCGATATGGGTTATTCACTTAAAGAATCTGTAAAGGCATTAACGAAAGTTTTAAACGAAAACAACCCGGAGCATAACTGGAGAATGTATTTATCGCTTAAGAGAGCAGAGAAATATGATCTGGAATATAACGGGAATAAAAAATTTGCAAAATGAGCAATACACCCAGACCATCGAGAGGTACTAGCGGAACAGCTATAAACGTAGCACAAACCGTTGCTGCTGGTCCTGACCAAAGTCCAATGAATTTGCCTTCGATTAATCCAGGTGGTGTGCCTTTGCCAGCTAACTCATTGGCGGCAACTGTTCAAATTGTACACGATATTCAGGATCTGGACGGGGATGAACCGGACACTTCAGGTTTCTTCTACAACGATCAGAATATTTTTGAATCTGGCGGTTTGAGTAAATCAGATCCCGATCTATTCAAAAGAAAAAGATCTGGTATAAAAACGGCTACGCGCACCAAGGCAATAGCATACATTCCTAAGTATGGGGACATTGTACTGCTTAGAGGCGAAGAATTAGAGTTTCTGGGCTATTTAGGATCTGTACAATTAGATCCTGAAGAGCTCGCGAGCTTCGAACCTTACCAAACTGGTGAATATTCAGAATTTTTCGGCAAGAAATCGAACTTCTTTAAATCCTTGGCTGCTATTGCAAAGAAAAAAGGTAGCAACCTGGCTTTGTTCAGAAGGAAAATTAAAAGTCCGGTTAGTTCTTTTGAAGGCTATGAAGAGGTTGAGTACTTAATTGGTTCTGATCCTGCGGAAAGTGAGTTTTTCGGAAAGGTTGTAAGAGCCATTGGCAAGGGAATTAAGAAAGCGGGACAGGCTGTCGGAAAAGCCGCTAAAGCAGTAGGCAGAGGCGTAAAAAATGCTGTTAAGGCTACTGGAAAAGGAATTAAAAACGCTACCAAATGGACTGGAAAAACAGTTGAAAAAGGTGCGGACTGGCTAGTAAATTCGGCTGCTAAAATAATGGGTAACGGTCCGCAAGAGCAATCCAGTCCCTACGAAACCCCTTTAGCCTGGTCCCAAGGTACTGCTGCTATAGATGCCATGAACTCGGGTTCTTATGCTCCTAGCTTAATGCCTTATGACGAGGGTGCTTATCAGGATGAAAGTGGACAAATGATATATCCAGCAAATAGTGCCGGATCACCAGTTCAACCAAAATCAAATATCAATTTAATAATTGCTATTGCGATAGCTGTATTAATTATTGGAGGGCTTATAATCTATAAATCTAAAAAGTAATGGAAAAGTTTTTAAAAGAATATAAAGCCCTTTTAATAGTTGCTATACTCACCCTCGGAATTTTGGTTTTCGTCTACTACAAAGGCAAAAAATCGGGTGCTGTAAACATTCCAGATGCACCGTACATACATGGATCGGAAGGAATCCCGACAGGCTTTAATCCTAATGTATTAGCTGATATACTTCATAGTGCTATGAGCGGTTTGTTTACGCTTTCCGGAAATAAAGATAAAGCCTGGAGACAGCTTTTAGAATTATCTACTGATGACATGGTAATCGCTGTTTACAATGCTTTTAATTCTAAATACGGCAAAGAGGGCAAAGGATCGCTAACGCAATGGATCAACGATGAATATTATTACGATTTCACTAGCGGTATAAAAACTAAAGTATTAACAAGATTAAGAAACTTAAGATTGACTTAAAATGACAAACAACACAAAATACATCCTTATAGCTGTAGCAGTTGCAGGGATCGGTTATTTCCTTTGGAAAAAGTACAAATTGGTTAAAAAAGTAGCTTAAGCTTATGAAAACGGAACGGATTGCAATAATAGGGATTGTCATTGCGCTGGCTGTACTTATTTGGTTTGTGGCTAAAAAAGTAAAGCAGAATATTTCTGTAAAGGCTTCGGCACAGAATAGCTCCGCTCCTACTGTAAGCCAAAAACTGCAAGATGGTTATAGCAATTCCCTGGATAAACTTACAGATCCCGAGATTAAGAACCTGGCTACAAAGCTAGATCTTTTGGAAAGTGAAAGTAATGTATTGAAGTCAATGGGAGGTAAAGAACCTACGGGAACAATGCTTGACAATGCCATTACGTTACAACACTTGCCGGATAACATTCTGAAAAGTGTGGTAGAGTACTGGCAAAGCGTAACCAAAAGGAAAGTGACCAGCTCGTCTATATTTAATAATACCCTGTTGGACACTACCGAGATTTTACCAACGCTATTAAGAAAATTAAGAGACTTAGGATATTAAGATTATGGAGCCTCCGAATGTTTTAAAAACACTTTTTAACGATGGCGAATTGCCAAAGGTTAATGTAGAAATAGGACTGACAAAAGAAACTATTATAGACCTGGCTTTTGCTGCTATTATAGTTGCTGTCTTACTGGCTTTCCTGAATAAGTATATCCTATCTAAAATTTAGTTATGGCCACAGACAAACAAAAAGCAGAAGTTTTGGCGCAAACCAAGTATATCAACGGATTAAAAGTTCAGCGAAATAGATTGATTAAAGGTACACCTAGCCACAAGGCTGTTGTAGCTATGATTAAAGCTTCTGAATTGGATTTAAAGAAAAAACGTAAAAAGTACAAAGTGTGATGAAAGCTTCAGAAAGTTTAAAAGAACAAATTAAAAAAGAAGAAGGCTTTGCTGCTAAAGCGTATAAGGACGGCTTTGTAAATGGTAAGCAAATGTATTCCATTGGTTACGGTCACCAGATCCAGAGCAATGAAAGCCATTTGCTTACTGCAACGATAACGAAAGCCCAGGCGGATACTTTGTTTGATAAAGATTTGATTCAGTACGAAAATGCTGTTAACAAAGCAACAAGGCCATTAAATCAAAACCAGTTTGATGCCCTGTTAAGTTTCGCTTATAATGCCGGTGTCGGTGCTGTAGCAAAAATACTGGAAACCTGGAATGCAACCGGAGATCGCGTAAAAACTACAGATCGAATGAAGCTTTATAATAAATGGACAGTTGGCGGCCAATTGGTGGAAAATGCCAGCCTAGTAGCCAGGCGTTTAAGGGAAACTGCTTTGTTTTTGTCGGATGCGATTGTATCCGGGACTAAAAAAAAATCTAGCAATTGTAATTGCCCTAATTGTGGGGTCTCTATTGATTTGGTACTTTCTAATTAGAAAATAATGGCAGGTAGAAGATTTCAATACACAGGAAAACAAACACCAGGAAACAACACACCGGCAAGTTTCACGGCTAAAATAGCTAGTGCGGTTATTCGGGCATGTGCCAATACCGGTATTTTGCCCTCTGTAGTAATTGGGCAGGCTATTAAAGAAAGTGGATCCGGCAACGATTATAAAGCTTTCGTGTACAATAATCCTTTTGGACACATGGCTTTAGCTTCTTGGAGCGGTGACGGTGTAAGGTTAAGTACTAAAAAGGGTGCGCCTTACTGGCGTGTGTACCCTAATGTTTATGAAGGAATTAAAGCGCATATCAACAATTTGCAGCAAGGAAAATACAAATTGCAAGGTGTTGCGTTAAAGAAAACGCCTTTAGCACAATTGAAAGCCTTACAAGCCGCAGGCTATAACGTGGGACCAGACAAAAACGTCTATGCGAACAAAGTAGCCGGGATCATTGATAGCTACAATTTAGAAAACTACGATCGTGAGCTGATGGCTTACGAAAGAAACATTAACGATAACAATTTGGCTTTCCACGAACAGGACGGAATAACCAAAGCGTTACATAACATTTTTGCTTAACTATTATGCCAGGAGATTTAGGACCAGGAGGAAGACCGGAATTAATTCCGGGACCACCAACACCGCCATATATTCCACCAACCGGAAGCATACAAAGCGGTATACAAAGCCGGGCTATAGGTCATTTAACAATTGATTTGCATACAACAAGTGCAGGGGCTTTACCTTATGTTACCGGTAATACCGTAAGCGCTTTGATCTATATTGAAGCTGCTACGGGATCTGCGGAAAATGCAATTATTGCCAGGTATTGGCAAGATGGATCTGCGCCAACTACAGAAGAAGGTTTTCCTTTAAAAGCAAACCAATTTTTTGAGATTAAGGGTTATGCCAATATTGTGAATTTCAGAATCATCACAGCTAATGCTTTAGCTCATACTTTACAGATTCAATATTTCTCCTAATGGCTGAATTTACAGAATATAACCGCATTGGCGTTCGCACCGTTGAGGCTCGTGGATCTGACGGAAACATCTATTTGTTTACCCAATGTACTAAATACCTGGACGGTACGCCGATGACGGATGCAAAGGTGGACGGTGAAACCTATATAAAAGTTGGTTTCGATTACTTTAAAAGGAATGATGTCGTTGAAGCTGTTGTGCCAGATCCAACATTCACAGACGAAAGTTTTGATATTTAGCGTTATTTTAGGGTAACAACCCCTTGAATAATGAACAGATTACAATTTTTAGGAACAACAATCTTAGGCTTTTTTAAACCGCCTACACCAAAAGAACCAGAAATCAAGTATATGAAAAGGGTCAATGATACTTTAATAGAATTACTAGACAGTCATACCAACGAATATGTGACTTTTAGCAAGGTTACCAAATACGCTGATGGATCTGCGATGAATGATGCAAAATGTGATGGTGTTATTTACAGGAAATTGGGTAATGAGTATTTTAAAAGGAATATTATAGACACAATAAATGTCAAAAGCTTTGGCGCAAAGGGAGACGGAAATTTAAACCCGCTTAGTAGCATTTATTCTACAATTTCGGAAGCGAAAAAAGTTTATCCTTTTGTGACTTCTTTATCACAGTCACTTGATTGGGCAGCTACGCAAAAAGCTGTTATTACTGCAATATTATATTATTCTAGAGATAGGCTTGGAGAACCTAGTAATGGTGTGCTGCTTTATGATCCTAAAAACGAAGGTGTTCCAGTTGGAGCTTCGCCCGGCGGGGCCTCACCTTATATGTCTATTATATTTCCAAAAGGCACTTATGTTTTTTCAGAAGCGGTTTCAATGGGCGTAGATGGTATTTCAAACCCAGTGGACATCAATAAATATTTATATAATATTAATTTCTGTTTTATGGGGGAACATGAAGATGGGGTTAATATTTCTGGTGTTGGGGAAAATAATCTGTTTTATTTTTTTAACTCTGGATTCAGAAATAAATTTAAGAATATAAATTTCTGTAATTATGGAACTGGTATTATTTACAAAACAAGCAACAAAGATACTAGTCATTTCCATATGTCTAATTGTCAATCTAACGCTGGTAATACTCTAATTGACACTTACAGTTATCAAACCACTAGAAGCACAATTATGATTCTAGAGAGTATAATATGTTGTAACACTAAGCGTTTGGTTAATTCTTTCGTAGATAAACTAGTAATTAGGGATTCGTGGATATATAATAAATTCAATTCCGAAGATGCACTGCTTAGAATTTCAGGAGATTGTAATTTCAGCTGTGAAGACTGTTTTTTTATTCCTCTATTTCATGACCATGATATAGTAAATCCGGATAATTCTAGATGGATAGATATTGTAAACGAGCCA
Source organism: Pseudopedobacter saltans DSM 12145 (assembly GCF_000190735.1). Classification (GTDB taxonomy): domain Bacteria; phylum Bacteroidota; class Bacteroidia; order Sphingobacteriales; family Sphingobacteriaceae; genus Pseudopedobacter; species Pseudopedobacter saltans. The sequence goes on along the minus strand of NC_015177.1, from coordinate 1,079,760 downwards.
GAGAACTCAACTCCTAATGATAGATCTTTGAAGACAATCAATATTAAAAATTCTAGATGTTCGTTGGAATCTGCTAGGCCATTTATTTGGTTCTTTGATAAAAATGCAGGACTGTTGGGACCTAACCAACATACATCAATTACTATAGAAGATTGTTATCTCGGCGGCACTGGAGGGCGACCGGTAATAACATTAAAAGAAGGATATCCAGGTTCAATATCTTTAAGGAATTGTAAGGTATTCTCATCTCCAGAAATTGTATCGTTAGATTTAAATAATCCTAATCCACCTCTGCCTAGTGTCCCTGGGGCTATTACAAATTTTGTAATTATGGTTGATGAGGCTACAAGATTGACTCAGCAGTATGATACTAGTCGTATTATTGACTCTAAATTAGAATCATTTTATTATGACACTACTAGTCAAACTTCCAAATTCAAACGTTCTATTCACAAAAATATAGATTACAGGCTACGATCTGTAGCTTCTTCACCAGGGAAAGTAAAGGTTTCTTTGCCTATATTCTTTGACAGCTCTCCAGAAGTGCCTAACCGTGATATTTTGACATTACTAGTAACTGTAGTTGGAGATTCGGGCGGTGGTCTACCTGTCTATAATAATTCTGCCACAGTTATTATAAGTATTGTAGGTGGTTATGAAAGTGGGGCATTTTATAAAAGAATTACTGTAGCCTCGATACAAGACGCTAAAGGAGGGATATCTTTTGATAAATCCTGTATGCCTAATGTGTATTGGGGAGAGGGTGATACGGGTTCTCAAGATATTTCACCTGAAAATGAAGGTTCTGAAAAGAAAATAACCATCCAGTGGGCTTCTAGTAATTTTAATGTATCGTGGGCATATATAATGCCACTTGCAGGCTTAAGAGAAAATCAAAAAGATAAAGAACAATATTATAATTGGTAAATGCACAAAACACTATTTTCAATATTAGCCGGAACAACCGGTTTTGTTGGTACGGTAGCCGAATCAACAGCAAATATAGCAACGGAAGCCGTACAACACGTACAGCCTGCTTTACAAGATCCCAATACTTACCTTAAAGGCGCAATAGTCTCTGCTGTTTTGCAGATCGCTCTTAAGTTGATAGATAAGTGGGGTGAAAGAAGAAAAGAAAAACGAGCAGCAAAAGAAGCTGCAAAAGCTAACTAACTCCCTCCAAAAAGGGAGTTTTTAATTTACAACCCATGAAGATCAAAACTCCAATTGCAAAACTAAGCCCAAAAGAAAAAACACTCGTATGGCAGCCATTAAAAAAGCAAGTAAAAAGACAGTCCAAAACAAAAAAATAGGTGACCAGGGAAAAGTAAATCCTACGGGTAGCATGGCCGAAAAATATTGGAACAATAAAGGGATCCGTACTTTTATCAATGCTCAGGTAAAAACCAATTTTAATCCTAATACGGCCGTTCTAAGCAAATTCAAATTAAAAGGTATTGAGTTTGGCAACTGGGTAACTATTGAGGATCGCTGGAACTACCTTAAGCAATTAACGCTTAGCCTAAACAACCTTAACAAGATCCTGGACTTTGGTAATAATGTTGGTTTACAAAATACATTAACCATTTCTTTTGGATCCAGGGGAAAAGGAAAAGCTTTAGCGCACTATGAACCCTGGAGCGATGTTATTAATTTAACCAGGTATAAGAAAGGTACTCCGGACAGTTTAAAGGAAGTTATGTTTTCGGTTTCCGGGGGTTTTGGTTCTTATGCTCATGAGTATGGCCATTTCTTAGACTACTTCTTCGGCAAGTATATAGACCAAGACAAAAACATTTCTTCGCTTACTTTGGGTCATAGCATACGTCCGGTTATAGAAAATAAGTATAAAGCCGGTTCTTTGCGTTATCTGATGTTTAAGGTTATGGATGCCATTATGTGGAAGCCTGGTAAACCTAAACTAGAAAGCAATGGCGTTGTTTACGTGAGATCTTCTTTTACCTCTTATTACAATAATCTGCGTATTCTATTTGCCGAAGACGAATATTGGTTGCGTAATAACGAGATATTTGCCCGGGCTTTTGAGCAATACATTTTGTATAAGCTTAAGCAGAAAAAAGTGAAGGATCCTTTCCTAAGCAAAATTAAATATACTCCGGGGGTTTATATGGCTCCCAACGAATTGCAGGCTATTATAACGCCTATGGATAATCTAATGAAGGCTATGGCCAAATACGCTAAAATGAAGTGATATGAAAACTTATACCAGGACACATAGTAACAAAAAAGCGTTAACAAACCACGTTGCAAAGATCCGTAAACGTGGCGGATCTGTTAAGAGTAAAATAATTGCAAAAGGTACTAAAATAGTGTATGCTTTTGGTAAGGTAAAAAGCTCGCAATTAGACCTGTTTTAACTCTCATTTTGTGACAAATGCCAATTTTGTGACGGGTTGTGACAGAAAAAACCACCTCTATTTTATTTAAACACGGTTTGTCACAAAAAAACGCTGTCACAAAATTTTTTGACAAAATTTATAAAACATAGGTTGGTGTTGTATTTCTTCTTAAAGGCTGTCCAAATTCATGATCAGTTTTTTCTTTCTGGCTTCGCTGATCTTGACATAAATCATAGTCGTTTTAATATCGCTATGTCCCAACAACTCTTTTAAAGTTTCTGCATTTCCTCCGGCATCTATAAAGTTGGTCGCCATAGTATCTCGGGAACTATGGAAAGTTAAATTTCTGTAGATCTCGGCCTTTGATGCAATGACCTTTAAGTTCCTATTTACAACTTGATCAGATATATTTCTAAATACCGGGCCTCTCCTCTTTTTAATATCTATTAAGGATATAGCATATTTAGTTAAAGGTACGGTAACAACTACACCAAAACTTTCTCCTTTTACTGTATTAATGGTTAAGACTTTGTTTTCGATATTTTCATAATCTAAGGCGTTGTTATCAGAAATTCTCAAACCAGTTTCACAACTAAATAGATATTTCCTTAATACCTCTTGCTGTATTTCCTCTAAATGTTGAGCTTTATATAAGTGTTTTAACCGCTTAAGCTCGTCTATTTCTAAAGGATCTCTTTTCCCTCTTTTATATGCCTTGATTTTAAATTTTTTGTATGGATTTTCTACATTGACCTTACATTCTACAGCTTCACGAATAAAGCCATTAATACTTACATGAATAGCCTGAATGGAATTATGTTTCAGTTTCTTCACCTTTCTTAAATGATTATCAAAGCCTGCAATTTTTTCCGGAGTTAGTTCGCTAAACAAAATATCCGTCCCGGCAAATTCCTCAAAATGTTTCAATCTGGATTTTTTGTGCTTATAGGTCTGTGTTTTAATTAAATCGCCCATTTTCAGCGATTCTAATTTTTGTTTTGACCATTCTACGAATTTATCCCGGGAAGCGTAATTCAGAAACTCCATTTTAAAGCTGTCATGAGTTACTTTCCTATCCGCTAGCCTATATCTTCTTAATAGTTCGTTTGCTCTCGCTTTGTACTTATTTAACAATAGGTTCAAGTCTGTAATTTCCTCATCATTTATGCCATCATAACGGAATTGCTCTTTAACCTTATCAAATAATTCCGGGTAAAATTCCTCTTCTAAAGGAATTCTTCTTGCTACTCTATCAATCACTAATTGCAGGTAAATACCGGCCTTTCCGCTTTTTTTCTTGTACTCGAAAAAACGGACACTATAAGAAATCTTTTGCATAGAAAACCTCCAACGATTTGAAAGCAAACCGTTCCATTTGAATGAATAAAAAGTGTTTTGAAAATATTTGAAAGCAAAAAACCGCCTTTACATTGCTGTAAAAGCGGTTTCTTTATAATTTTGTGCCCAGGAGCAGATTCGAACTGCCACGCCTATAAGGCGCCACCCCCTCAAGATGGTGCGTCTACCAATTTCGCCACCTGGGCTTATTTTACCGGCAAATATAGTTGATATCCGGAAAAATCAAATATTTATTTCCAATCCGTCATAAGCCAGCGAAATATTAGGTTGAAGTTCTTTACTCACATCTTCATACTTACCAAGTTTATGACTTATATGGGTAAAAAATGTGTGATCTGCTTTAACTCTATTAGCGAGGTCAATAGCTTCCTGAAACGTGAGATGAGATATATGGTTTTCTTTTTGAAGTGCATTTAAAACCAGAAATTTAGCTCCTTCTATTTTTCCAAACTCTTCATTAGAGATTGTTTTAGCGTCGGTCAGATAAACAAAATCATTAATCCTGAAACCCAATACTGGTAATTTATAGTGCATAACTTCTACTGGCATGAATTTAATATCGCCAATTTCAAAAGCCTCATCTTTATCAATAGTGTGTAGATTCAGTAAAGGTATGCCTGGATATTTAAATTCAGAAAAGACATAGTAAAATTCGCGTTTCAAAGATTGTTGTACATTATCGGTGGCATAAACCTCCATTGCAGATTGTTGCTTGTAATTAAATGCCCTTACATCATCTAATCCGGCGATATGATCTTTATGCTCATGGGTAAAAACTACGGCATCTAAACTCTGTACATTTTTACGTAGCATTTGATATCTGAAATCAGGACCTGTATCAATAACAACCGTAGTTGTCCCTGATTCTATCAGAATACTGCTTCTTAGCCGTTTATCCTTCTTATTCTTCGAAAGACAAACAGGACAACTACAAGCAATAACCGGAACGCCCTGCGAGGTCCCTGTACCTAAAAATGTAACTTTCAAAAGCGTAGTGTAGTTTGTTTCAGTGAATAATAAAACTGTTTAAATTTCTCACTCATCATGTTATCATCTTCAACATCGATATTCTTTGCCATTTCTGCTAAAGCAGCTATTTTACTTTCCAGATTAGAGAATTTATTGACCACAACCATTTTACTGGTCTCTATAACACAAGACCCGGTTCTGAAATTACCTTTTTCGTACCTCACCTTGTAGCCCAATTCTTTTAACAAATTTTCTAATTTTTCCAGAGTATGATTAGTTACAGACAACGACATATTTTAAGTCAAAAGTTAAGAGTTAAAAGTCAAAAAATCAAAAGTATGAGACAGAAAACAAATAAATTAAAAATTGCCAATAAACTCTTAACGTAAATCGACAACTTCTACTCCCGGATATTTTTTCTGATCAAAGGCAAAGGTAGAAGCTGAAACGTTAACATTTGGTATAAACGTTTTTATCAAATAGCTGTAGATATTGCCATTCTTATCATAAACGGCAAAAGAACTAATAGTTTTTGAAGCTTTATCTATTAACAACTTAATTTTTGAAAATGATCTACTAGCTAAAGGAGCCAATTCTATTTGATGAACAACTTTACCATTTAGTTTAGAATCCCCGATATAAACATATTTAAATCCCTTTTCATAAATCGTAAATATTTGCGCGGGATTTAAAGCATCAGGACTGTTATCTATTTCTGCAATCTGCACTTCGTTATCTTCTTTCAGATAAGTCCATTGATTTTTACCATCCGATACAATTTCCTGCCCTGGAAGATTGACTTTATATTTATTAAACTTAGATTGTACCCACAAAGTACCAGATTGACTTTGTGTCTCATTTGCCTGTCTATTTGTAAATGTATAAGTGAAATCGGCTTTTACAACATTATAGCTTCTAAACTTCTTGCTTACATCTGCCAAAATAGATTTTGCTTTTGGATCATTTTGGGCCAAAACATTTCCCGCAAACAATATTAAAACTATAGTCAAAAAATAATTCAATCTTTTCATCTCTAATTTTCTCCTATTTTCCATTTAAGGTATCCAAGAATTGTTCCAACGCGTAATCATCTGGAATGAGTACTTCTCTGGCTTTACTTCCTTCAAATGGGCCAACCACTCCTGCCGCCTCTAACTGATCTATTATTCTACCTGCTCTGTTATATCCCAACTTTAGTTTTCTTTGAATTAATGATGTAGATCCCTGTTGATGCATCACAATTAAGCGGGCCGCGTCTTCAAATAATGGATCTCTGTCATCCGGATCAAAGTCTTTCGCTCCTCCTCCTTCCCCCTCGTCGCCAACGTATTCTGGCAACATGAAAGCAGACGGATACCCCCTTTGTTCACCTATATATTCACAAACATTGTCTACCTCCGGAGTATCGACAAAAGCACATTGCAACCTGATTAAATCGCTACCTGTTGAAAGTAACATATCCCCTTTTCCTATCAATTGATCGGCTCCTCCGGTGTCTAAAATAGTTCGCGAATCAATTTTTGAAGTCACTCTAAACGCCAAACGGGCAGGGAAGTTCGCCTTAATAGTACCTGTAATGATATTTACAGACGGACGCTGCGTAGCAATAATTAAGTGTATCCCAATAGCTCTCGCCAATTGCGCTAGTCTGGCAATCGGCGTTTCTACCTCTTTACCTGCCGTCATCATCAAATCCGCAAACTCATCGACTACCAATACTATAAACGGTAAAAAGCGGTGTCCATTGTTTGGATTCAGTTTTCTATTGATAAATTTGGTGTTATATTCTTTCAAGTTTCTAACTCCCGCATCCTTCAGCAAATCGTAACGTTGATCCATCTCGATACAAAGAGAGTTTAATGTATTGATAACCTTTTTCGTATCGGTGATAATAGCATCCTCCTCGCCGGGAAGTTTTGCCAGAAAATGTCTTTCGATTTTTTTGAACAGAGTTAACTCTACCTTTTTCGGGTCGACCAATACAAACTTAAGCTGAGACGGATGCTTTTTATAAAGTAAAGAAACCAGAATAGTGTTAATACCAACCGATTTACCCTGACCAGTTGCACCAGCCACCAACATATGTGGCATTTTTGCCAAATCAGCAATAAATACTTCATTAGAAATAGTTTTTCCTAAAGCAATAGGTAAATCCATTTCTGTTTTCTGGAATTTCTCTGTTGTAATTATAGAACGCATCGGTACCATCTCTGGATGCCTGTTTGGAACTTCTATACCAATAGTACCTTTACCGGGCATTGGCGCAATGATACGGATTCCCAGCGCGGCCAAACTCAATGCTATATCATCTTCCAGATTTTTTATTTTCGAAATACGTACTCCCGGTGCCGGAATAATTTCGTAAAGCGTCACTGTAGGACCTATTGTAGCCTTAATTTTGTCGATCTCAATATTGTAATTATTAAGGGTTTCAACGATCTTGTTTTTATTGGCTTCCAGTTCCTCCGCGTCTACCGCTATCTTATTTACTCCGTAGTTTTCCAACAGATCTACCGTTGGATGCTTATAAGATGATAAATCTAATGTGGGATCATAAGTACCAAATTGCTCTACAAGATCTTTAGCTTTTGCTTCTTCCTCTGATAATTGTACTGTAAATTCCGGTTCCTGATCTTCTATTGTTGGCTCCTGATCCGGGATAACTGTTTCCAGAGCCAAACTCTCCCTTACCCTATTCTCCCCCGGCTTTCTGTTTACCGGAATCTCAAACTCTGTTTTAACAGCGGCCTCCTCAATAGATTCATCATCCAAATTGTCCAGATTATTAGCTATGGGAGGAATAAGCTGAGAAACAGATGATTTTCTATCAATATCCGCCACGCCAACAGGAGGCGTAACGACGTTCTCTAAAGATTTATTAAAAACAGGAGCTATTTGTACTTCTGCTTCATCATCATCCGAAATAACAGATTCTGTCCTTCTTATTGGATTTCTTTGATAAACAGGTTCTTCAATATTTATTTCCTCATCAATCTCATTCTCTTCCGCTGGTCTGTTTTTCCTTTCCGGCAGTTTAAAATCAATATTATACGCTATAACCAAAGTTGTTAAGGCGGAGAAAGCCAGTATTCCCGCAACACCAGCCGAGCCAATCTGAGCTTTTAATAGCTGATTGAGATAGAAACCAAACTCCCCTTCCAGAAAATGCGGATAATCGCTGATATAAGCATGAAAATAGGCTATAAAAAGGGAAGAAAAAATCAAAAGAAAGAAACTGTAGCCTAACGTTTTAACAATTGGAAAAAGGGTTACTTTAAATAATAGTCGATATCCTAATACTGTAAATATGAAAACAAATATGAATGACGATATTCCAAACCATTGGTAAATAAATTGATGTGAAAGTAAAGCACCAAGTTTACCTGCCCAGTTCTGGATATCCGGATTAAGGACTCCATTTGATTTTAATTCTTCTGACGTTTTAAACAGATTATTCCAGCCACCATTTGCATCCACAACATAACTCATATCCTCTTCCCAGGTAAAGAGATAAGAACAAAAAGCTACAAAAAAGTAGATAGCCAGCAAAAGCAAAAACAATCCTGTAATCTTTACCGCCTTATCATTGTTAAAACTAAGTTTAGGAAACAACTCTCTTTTCTGTTTCTTTACTTCCTGTTTGCTATGGTCAGACTTAGATGTTTTTGAATCTCTAAATGAATTTGTCTTGATCTGGTTTCCCCTTATAAGCATATATCGATTTTTTCCCTCTGCAAATTTATCATATTTGGCAATTACTCCAGCAGTAAATGCATTTTATAGTTGAATTGAAAATAAGCTTTTTAGCTTCTAAAGTCTCTTTTGTTAAAAACTATCCTTTTAAAAATTCACTTATTTGTTGGAAGTTAAGAATTAATGCTTTAATATTATTATTTAAATCGTAAAAATGCCGTATAACCAATTAGAACAATTAATAGCCGAAGCTGATGTGGATTCTATAAAAGCCTTTATCGCTTCGCACCCAGAGGCTTTGAAAGTTAATACTAGTTTCAATGTGTCTCCGTTGATATTAAGTTGCTATTATGGTAAGCACAAAATTACCGAATTACTTACGCAAGCTAAGACAGAAGTAGATTTTTTTGAAGCTTGTTCTGCAAATAAGTTTGAAGAAGTAGCGCACTATATCTATAATAATCCAGAGATTGTGAATCAATATTATGACAATGGTTATACTGGTCTAGGTCTTGCCAGTCATTTCGGTAATGAAGAAATTTCACGATATCTTGTTTTAAAAGGTGCGGATGTAAACCTTCCGTCTGATAACGAATTTCGGGTTTTTCCTTTACACTCCGCCATTGCTGGAAATTTCAATAACATTTCTAAAATGCTTATTGAAAATGGTGCTCGAGTTAATATTTCTCAAAAAGCGGGCATTACACCTTTGCATAGCGCTGCAAAAAACGGAAATATCGAATTGATTATTCTTTTGCTCGAAAAAGGTGCTTCCGTAGATGCTAAAAATGAAGATGGAAAAAAGCCCGCAGATTTAGCCAGAGAAAACGGATTTCTGGAGATAGCGGAGATACTTTCATAATTAAGTAGAAATTTAAAAGTGTAGAGTTGAAAATAATTTGAATAGCTAGTGTGATAAAAATGAAAAAGCATCTTTTAGTTTTTGGGATATTTACATCCTTTGGAGCTTTTGCTAACGCTCAGGAATTTGATCCGCAAAAATATATTATTGAAAACGAAAAGAACATAGGCAAAGAGCAACCTGGTCCGCATAAAGGAGGTGGCGAATCAATCGGTTATAGTTTTTTTTCAGATGTAAAAGATTATAAAACTGCATTTAGAAAACGTGTTTTAAAACCCGGAGCTGCTATTGGTTACCATCAGCAAAAAGAAGACGAAGTCTATTATGTATTAAGCGGAAACGGAGAAATGAAGCTTAATGATAAGATATACAATGTAAAAGATGGTGACGCTATTTTAACCAGAACCGGTAGCTGGCATGGAATTACCAATAAAACTAAGCAGGATTTGGTTTTAATTATTGTTTATGACAAACATTAAACTGAAAGAGATCCATCATGGGCATCGGGATTAGTATCATTCCACTTGCCCTGTATTTTCATTACCTTTTCAATGATATCTCTGGCGACTCCTTCTCCTCCATTTTTTGGGGAAATATAATGGGAGATTTCCTTTATTTCGTCAACCGCATCTTTAGGGCAAACCGCCAGACCAGCTAAACGCATTACCTGCAAGTCAGGAATATCGTCTCCAACATACACCATTTGCGAAGTATCTAATTGATGCTCCTGCTGATAATTATTAAATACATTGATTTTATCTGAAACGCCTAAATAGATATCGGATATTCCTAAGCCCAATAAACGCTTTTGGACTCCCTGCGATTTTGCACCAGAAATAACTACTATTTTATAGCCTTTTTTGATAGCCAGTTGTAGTGCATAGCCATCTTTTATATTGAACTGTCTTAGCTGTTCTCCGTTCTCGGTAACTAAGACAGTTCCGTTGGTCAATACTCCATCCACATCAAATATAAACGTACGAATATGCTTGAGTTTTTGAAGCATGTTTACTTTGTGTTTAATTATTATTGATTATCTCTCCATTCGTAAACCCAGGATGATTGGATTTGCTCTAAATGGCCTTCGTTACATTCTTCTTTTGTTCCGGCAAAATTAGGGAGTTCTAAAACCCAACCCATTAAATCTGTAAATCTTATACGATATATTTTTGATTCGTTAAAATCATCTCCAAACTTCTCGTATAAACCCATAGCAATGTCTTCATAGTCATTCCAATGAATTGGCAATGCAAACTTGTCGTTGTTCATCTAAATAAATTTATTAATGTCCCAAAAACTGAGATTGATCTGGAATAGTTATTTCGATATTACCGTCAATCATTACACATTGACAGCCTAATCTTGAATTAATTCTCGGATTTACGGCTCTATCTATAAAATCTTCTTCTTTATCTGATATTTCCTGTACGTTATCTTCTCCCGAATTAACATATATATGGCAAGTACTGCAGCCACAAACTCCACCGCAATTATGCTGAAGTTCGATACCATTTTCTAAGCATACATCCAATACTGATTCTCCTTCTGCGATATCTAGTTCTTTCGGCTCCAGTCCTTTTTCTTCGAAATTTATTTTTACTTTATAAACATTCATGTTGACACAAAAATAAGAATTTATTTAAGCTAAGCTTGATTGTCGTGATACATTTTAACAATGCGCTGACTGATTGTTCTATATAATTCCTGTTTGTCAGTATCATTAGAAAGCATGGCTAAATGCTTATCCATAGTAATCTGATCATTCCTTCTCGCAGGACCAGTTTGAACATCTGCGGGATCGGCATTCATCACCTTATTTGCTGTCTCTAATATCAATGGTTTAAGATATTCAAAGTTTAACTGATGCTCCCTTAACAAATCTGCTGCGATAGAATATAAATGATTGGTAAAGTTACAAGCAAAAACCGCTGATATATGGAGATTCATTCTTTGCGCAGAATTTGCAAACTCTACTTTAGAAGTGATGCATTTAAAAATTTCAACGAGTTTATTCGTTATTTCCATATTGGATCCCTCAATAAAAACCGGTATTTTGGAAAAATCTACCGGAACCTCTTTTGAAAATGTTTGTAATGGATATATAACGCCACAATTTGAAGCATAAGGTCTAAGCACTTCTATAGAAGTAGAACCTGATGTATGTACAACAATCTGATGTGGTTTGGGATTTAACGATGAAGCTACTTTTTCTATAGCTTCATCGTTTACAGTTATAACTATTAAATCTATTTCTTCTTTTAGGTTAGCTAAATCAGCTATCGAATTGCCCCCTATTTCGAATGAAAGATCGGCTGCCTTCTCTACTGTTCTATTCCAAATCTGCCTAACGGGATGTCCAGCCATAATAAAAGCTTTGGACAAATGCCAGGCTACATTCCCTGCACCTAAAATGGCTACGTTCATAAATAATTCTTATTTCAACTCTTTAGATCTTCTAAAGATAGAAATAATGAATCCAATAACCATAATTATTGTACCACCCCAAAAAAGATTGATGTAAGGGAACATTACTGCTTTCATTACAATCCAATCTTTCTTGTCTTCTTTTGGTTTTTGATAAATTGTTAATTCCAGTTTATCTTTTTGTGGCAAAATATTAGTGAATCTTAATTTAAGTCCAGCTTCATCTACTTTTTTACCAAAATCTAATTTTGTATTTCCCTTAATTAAGAAAATAGGTTCAGCGTAGTAAGATGCATGATCTGTAATAACTTCAAGTTTCATTCCTATAGCCACATCCTCTTTACTTAAAGGAATATTTTGGATAGTTGCGTTTCTATTGATATCTTTTACAACAACTTTAGACTCCCGCAATCTAATAGTATCTCCAACAGAAACTTCGTGAGGGACCGGTTCTTCATAATGATCATCCTCTGAATGGTCGCTATGTTCATCATGTGTATGTTCTTCTTCTTTCAGAGGAACACTGCTCACATGCGTATAAATATCATGCAATAAGTAATGTTTGGTGTCTGGCGAAGCAACAATCTGTCTCATTTTGGCGTTTTGTTGCGCATGTGGATACAGATTAAAGTTTTCTTTAATATTTCCTTTTTCATCCAAAACCTTATAATTCACCCTATAATAGGTATTCACTCCAGAGGTTGAATCTCCCAGATAAGTAACTGTATACTTATCCATTTTAATAGGATCATTTTTATAAAGGATGATATTCTCTCGTGGATTATTGTTTTTAGCAAATTCGTCGCCATAGCCTATACCCGTATTATTTACGGAAACTACACTGCTTGTAGCTGCCGCAACCAATGCTCCAATAAGCAACATTCCAAATCCAATATGTGCTATTGATGAACCGGCTAATTTCCATTTACCTTTAACCGCCTCTCCAAGAATTTTACCATTACAAATTATAGAAAATACCGCTGCCCAAACCAACAATATATAACCTAAATTATGGTAAACATCTGTTATATAAACGAAAACTCCAGTTAATAATACAGATACAAATGCCGAAACTGAAATACTGATATAGAACCTTTTAACTTCTGTTCTTTTGTATTTAAGGAACTGTGAAAATGCAGAAACTACAGCTACAACTACAAAAAATGCCAATTGCCACTTGTTATAATGTTGAATTACATCTGTTGGCGGGGCAATATCTGTCCCAAATATTTTATTAAAAACAGGTATAGATGTGGTTGCAATAATCTGAATACAAGAAACAGACAATGTTATTGCTCCTATAAATAACCAAAACTCTCTGGAATAAGTTTCCTCGTCTTTTTTAGTAATTGGAAAGTTTTTCCAGTTTTTAATAATCAGATAAAGTGGAATAATTGTAAATACTCCCATAAAAATCAATAACTGATTATCCATTCCCATAGAAGTAAAGGCATGTACAGACGTTTCACCTAAAATACCACTTCTCGTTAGGAAAGACGCATAAAGTACAAGAACAAAGCTGATTATTATTAAGAACAAAGCTGTAAAATAGCTATGTCCTGTGTTTTTGTAAGCAATTAATACGTGAACTGCTGCAATTAAAGTTAACCAAGGAATAACAGAGGCATTTTCCACCGGATCCCATGCCCAGAAGCCACCAAAGTTAAGTGCTTCATAAGCCCAAAAAGACCCCATGATTATACCTGTACCTAATACTACCACCGCAAACAGAGACCATGGCAACGCATAACTTACTAATTCTTTATATCGTTTTGTCCAAAGCCCTGCAATAGCATAAGCAAAAGGAACAATCATTGCTGCAAAACCTAGAAATAGCGTTGGTGGATGAATAACCATCCAGTAATTTTGCAATAATGGATTTAGCCCATTTCCGTCGGCAATTAATGACAAGTAATCCGCTCTGGCAAAGATTGGGGCTTCCATAGCATTTCTTAATAAAATGAAAGGGGAAGAACCTATTTTTACGCCAAATATCTCAACACCAATAAGCATAGAACAAAGGAATGCCTGAGAAAGAGCAATAATAGTCATTACAGAATTTTCCCAGGATTTTGCTTTGAAAATTAATACAAAGCCTAAAACGACCTGCCAAAAAGCCCAAAGCCAGAAACTTCCCTCTTGTCCTTCCCAGAAACTGGAAATAATGTAATAAACAGGCAAGGTTGTGGATGAATGTGCCCAGGCGTAATGATATTCGAAATAGTGATTATAAATAATATAGAAGAGACAGGCTCCAATACCAACAATAGCAACTCCGTTTATTAAGAAACTGATACGGCCGATTTTACCCCAGGAGGCATCATTTTTTGTAGTGGCAAAAAAGTAGCTAATTAATGATAATAGCGACGTCCCGAAAGAAAGTATAATAAAGAACTGACCCAGTTTACCTGGTAATAGGTGTTCACCTACAAATTGTGTATCCATTTAAAATTTAGCTAGCGGCTTTAACTTCCCTGATTTCTACCTTGTCTTCTGTGTATTTAGATGGACATTTCATTAGTATTTTGTTAGCTTGAAAACTCTCGCCAACCATCTGTCCTGTTAAAACGATTTGTTCTGAACGTTCAAAATCCTGTGGTTTGCTTCCTGAGAACACCACTTTACACTCTTTTCCTTTATTATCAACCATATAGAAAGAGAAGTAATTGGCGTCTACCTGTGGGTTATAGACCATTTCTTTGTTCAATTGCAGTTTACCAACAACATGTAACTCCTTTTGAGTTTCTTGTGCGTCGGAAAAAGTTCCATAAGTACTACTGTCTGCATAAGTACTCATTATTACACCTATAGCTATTGCTATAATAACTATCCCGATAATCGAACTCCTTTTCATAAAATATCGAAGTATTTAAATTTAATCAATTACAAAAATACGAAACGATAAGTCTAGACGGGCAATATATCAATAATGTTATCTTAATTAGAATTATTCTAAACTAATTAAGATGTTCAAGAATTTTAGAGTAAAGTGTCTCTTCTTTAAATGGCTTAACCAAACAACCGTCGATACCTGCCTTTTTGAAAATAAAAACGTTGTCTTCCATGGAATTAGCTGTTATCGCTACTATAGGCATCTTTGCTTTCTCTTTTTCCGGATAACTTCTGATTTCTTTGGCCAGTTCGACCCCGTCTAGATTAGGCATTTGTATATCTGTTAATAGGATATCGTATTCTCTGACCTTGAAAAGTTCCAGTGCCTCTAAACCATCTCTCGCTTCATCAAAAGTAACCCCCCATTTTTTAAAAATAGCTTTTAACAACATTATATTCATTAGATTGTCATCAGCTACCAATATTCTTTTGTCCAGAAGTTGATTATTCTCCATAGGATTTATGATTTTCGTTATTTTAGATTCCGTTTCTTTTGTTTGCACAACTTCTTTACAATTGCTATAAGGGATCTCAAAAAAGAACTTAGATCCTTTTCCGATTTCACTTTCTACCTCTATAAAACCGCGTTGAGATTGTATAATTTTCTTACAAATCGCTAAGCCTAACCCGGTTCCATTGTGTCTGTTATTATCGCTTTTATTAAGGATTTGAGTAAACTCATCAAAAACCATTTTCAGATTTTCTTTATCTATACCAATTCCCGTATCTACAACTTCTATCCGCATAACACAATGCTCATTAATTGCGGCATTGATCGTTACCGAACCACTCTTGGTAAATTTAATGGCATTGGTTACCAAATTGATAACAACCTGTTTTAGTCTGTATTCATCTCCGTTTAATTGAATATGCTGATCGAAATGATAATTTACCAAAAGATCTAGATGCTTTTTGTCCGCATGGATTTTTAACGTAGAAACAATGTCTTCTATCGTTTTTCGGGGAAAAAACGGAAAGCTTTGGATATTTAATTTACCTGTCTCTAACTTGGATAAATCCAAAATATCATTAACTATCGACAGTAAGATTTGCGACGCGCTTTGCACAGATACCAATTGCTTCCTTTGCTCGCCCGACAAATCACTTTTTTCCAACTGTTCAGAAAAACCAAGTATAGAATTCAATGGCGTCCTGATTTCATGACTCATATGTGCAAGAAAATCAGTTTTTATCTTCGTTTGCCTTATTGCAACTTCTTTTGCTTTTTTTAGTTTCTTCTCATTCTTATACAAAGACCATATATTCAATAGAATGATGAGTACTAAAATAACACTGATTAACAGGACATTCTCGTAAAATTTATCGATAATATCTAGACTCTTTTTGGTTTCGTTCTTTAATTTTTCGGTATTATATCGCTCTGTATCTAAGCTTTTTAAAGTCTTAACTGTTTCTTTTAGCTTAGATAATAACTGATTGTTGTTAATAAACAGGTCGATTTGTTGTGCCTGTAGCTTTTTGTGGTTGTCTACCAATCTATCTAACACGCTATTTAATACTAGATTATATTTCTTGATGTTTTCGGCTTGTTTTGCTCTATTTGCCCAAGCCTCATCCGAATCTATATTTGCCTTTATATCACTATTTTTAAGTGTATCAAAGTCCAATTCTCTATTATAAATTGCGTCCTTAATCCTCCCAAGCAGCTTTTTGTTTGTCTTTACTGGAATAATATTAGTAGTCGAGGTTACATAAACCGATTCTAGCTGCTTTATTTCCGCCGGAGACAACTTAGGTCTTACCTCATATACATTTACTGCCTCCTGAAGTTTATCAGCGTAATTGATTAAAGAATCATTTAAAGTCTTTAGTGAAATAAAGACTCTCATTCTATTAATTTTTTGCCTCATTAAACTATCTAATCCATTATTAATCTGATTTTGGTCATTCAGATAATTATCCAGACTATCTATCCAGATATTCATTTTATCCAGTGATCTTAGGTAGTGACCATAATAATCCTCTCTTTTTGTAATGGCAAAAAGCTGAAGATTATTTTCAATCTTTAATAACTGATAAAAACTACTATCAATAAGTGAAGCGTACTTATCATTTCTTTTAAATTCAACAAAATTCTGCTCGAACCTGGTGGTAGCCATTTTTCTCTTGGCCAAACTGATAAGCAGAAAGAAAAGAATAAACGATAATACAAGCAGTAACAGCCAAAGATATATCGATGTAATTTTTTTCATACAATTATTTCCTTTTCAATAACGTTTCTATTGCATTCATCAAACTGCGAATAATTTTCCCCCTTTCACCACAGAATTGCCACTACATTCTTCCCATTCTGATATACTTGTGTTTATAGAAACCTTATTTTAATATTCAGGACTTATATTTTTAACTAGCGTACCTGATATCCATTTTATTAAAGACAAGATTTATACCTATTAACCGATAACAAAAAGGCCCTTGCTTAAAAAAGCAAAGGCCCCAACTCACACGATTGGTTTGTATTAATCTACTCTTGTAAATACTTCTGTCCTTCCTAACAAGGAAATGCCTATATATCCCCTGACATTCAATCTATTCTTGCCCTCCAACGTCATTTTGCAACTGTAAGTTTTCCCTGATTTTGGATCATAAATGGTTCCATCTTGCCATACACCATTATTAAACGTGAAATCCTTTAATATTTCCAATCCCAAAATAGGACGTCCACGTAGCTCTTCAGAAGGATTCTTGCTATCCCTTTTAGGTTTTCCTTCTTCATCATTAGGTTCTTTTAACCACGATAGTTTCCCAAAATACTTATTCCCCTTTTTATATATCTGTAAATGAGCCTCTTTATCTTTGTTAAGCCACTTCCCTAATATCTCATCAGATTTTTGTCCGAATACGAGAGTATTCACCAATAAGAATACGCTAAAAATTAATAATTTTTTCATGTTTTTTCAGGTTTTATTTACTTAAATATAAGAATTTATTATGCAAGCATAAAGTAATATATTTTTAAAAAGAACACACATAGCGTCATATTGTTCTTTTGTTCAAAACCAAAGCTTAGGCTCCACGTTATTTATTGTTATTGTAGCACTGTATTCATTTATATGATTAAGAAATTCTTCCCTATTTTATTTGTACTCACTTGCTTTAAATTTTTGGTTTTTGCTCAAAAACGGTTTTATAACGTTGATGAAAAAGATTGGCGAAGTAATAAAATTCAGGATTCTACCTCACTTATCCGGAGTATCTTTCTAATTAGCGATGTCGGCTATCTTAAGAAAAGGGAGAAAGGAATTGTTTTGGATATTATGCAAAAGCAATTAAATCGGAGTTCAAAAAATGACTTATTAATTTTCTTAGGTGACAATACAAATTCTCTCAAAAGAGATACACTTCCTAACGGTGCACTGCTAAAGCAATTGAATTTAGGGAAAAATTTTAAAGGCAAAACTTTATTTATAGCTGGAAACAGAGATTGGCACAATAAAGTAATACCTATTAAAGAGCAACAGCACTTTATTGATAGAACTCTTGGATCACCTGCATTTGTTCCTGAGAACATTGAATCTATTGTACAAAAAATAGATTTGAAATCAGATTTGATAGTAATTGCTGTTCAAACGGAATTGTTACTTAACAAAGATACGGAAGAGGAAAAAAAGAAAAGTTCGTATGCTACAATTGAGAAAATAATATTAGATAATACGGATAAAAACATTTTAATTGTCCAGCATCATCCTATTTACTCTAATGGAGTTCATGGTGGTTTTTTTTCTTTAAAAGATCATTTATTTCCCCTTACCAGTATTCATAAAAACCTATACATTCCTTTGCCTATAATCGGCTCTCTTTATCCAATCATAAGGCAATATGGAATATCAAAACAGGATTTAAATAACATACAATATCAGGAACTTATACAATCGCTTTCTAAAATAATAGCTAATAAGAAAAATGTAGTTATAGCAAGTGGCCACGAACATTCGCTTCAATTGCTAAAGCAAGGGAATATCAACCAGTTAGTTAGTGGCTCAGGCTCATTAAGTACCAGAGTTTTTAATATATATCCTGCTTTATTTGGTATGGGGGCATTAGGTTATGCAAAACTCGATTATTACGAAAATGGTCAATGCTGGGTAGAGTTTTATTCAATTAATTCTTTAAATAAAGATAGCCAACTTATTTTTAAAAAAGCACTTTATGGATTAAAAGGAGATCATTTGGATTTAGTTGATGAGAAATCAATAGACTATAAAGATTCTATAAAAGCTATATCTGCAGGAACAGAATATGCATCGTCCAAAAAACGACAAAAAACTTTTGGCAAACAATACAGACAAAGCTGGATTACGCCAGTACATGTTTCCTACCTGGATTTAACGAGAGAAAAAGGTGGTTTGGAAGTTAAGTCCTCTAGTGATAATATTTTGATTTTACAAGATAAAGAAAAGACAACTTATACGTTCAGATTAATAAACAGAAATCCCCATGATTTACTTCCAAAAGGATTTGACGCAACTATAATTGAGGATATAGTTAAGGATCAAACTTCAACCTCTCAACCATACGGTGCTCTGGTTGTTGATTACCTTTCCAAAAAAGCTAACCTGCCATCATTTGAAACCCAGCTTTTTTTCTTACCATACACTCGCCTGTTAAAAGAAAATTTAGCTGATTTTGGGGGACATCTTGGATTATTGGAGAAGAGTTTGTCAAACTATAATAATCTGATAAGTACGGACTCCCTCTACACTGTATTGGAAAACCACCACGTAAAAGTGAACCAGTATTTATATTTAAAAAACAGACTTTTCGATCTGTTAATTGGTGATTATCATAGAGATGAAAGTACTTGGTTATGGCAATCTAAAAAACATGATGGTAATATAATCTACAGTCCTTTCAACAAAAATCGAATTCAATTTTTTACAAAAATAGATGGCTATGTTCCTTCTTTTTTAAGGAAACTGGTACCCGAGGTACAAACATTCGGATATACGATAAAAAAACCAGAAAAGTTGGCGATCTCTGCTAGAAATCTAGATAGAAATCTTTTAAATGAACTTTCCGAAACCGATTGGATCGCTGTAGCAGAGGAACTTATGGAGGAAATTACGGATAAGGTTATAGAAGAATCTGTAAGAAAATTACCTCCCGAATCTTTTGAAATTGATGGACAAGAGTTAATTAAGAAATTAATCGCGAGAAAAAACAATCTCAAAGAAACGGCATTGAACTATTACAATGTATTAGCAAAGGATATCAGAATAGTTGGTACAAACAAACCAGATATCGCCAATATCAAAAGAAATAGAGATTCGACAACTGTGACAATGAACAATTTCAAACGACAATTTTCCAATAAAAAAACCAAACAAATACAAGTCTTTGCGCTTGATGGAAATGATACTTTAAAAGTATCCGGTACTTCTAAAGCGCCAATAAAAGTACGATTCGTAGGTGGAAATGGGGTTGATTACGTTAAAAACTCTTCTAAAAGCAAACATTTATTCATCTATGACAATCCGGATTCTAATATAGAGTATGCTAAACCCGCTAAACTAATTCTTACAGATGAAAGATGGATCAATGAGTTTTCGAGAGATGATTTTATCTATAATAAATCGGGTTTTTCACCAGATGCGATGATTTACAATGCAACAGATTTCGTAAGTATTGGCCTATCTCACCAAATAAAAAACAGAGGTTTTAGAAAAGAGCCCTTCGCTTTTGAACAAAAAGTAGGCGCGTTAATGGCTCCTAAAACAGGTGCTTTAGAAATAAAGTATTTAAGTACCTTCTATTCAATTTTTTCAAATAACCTGGACCTGGTATTAAGCGGACGTTACATCGGCCCTGCCTACGATTTCAATTTCTACGGAACGGGGAACAGCTCTGAAAATACAGATAAATTAAAATACTATCAGGTAAGATCTAAAAACGCTCATTTTAATGTATTCGCCCAAAAGCGAATTTCTAATCGTATTACAGCTGGAATTGGGCCTGGTTTCTCTTATTTCAATATTTTAAAACAAAGTGACAACAGTTTCATTCGGGATAATGGAATAGAAACCTCAACTACAAATTGGTTCCTTAATATGAGTTCTTATGTGAATTTCGATCTTTCTGATGATACTTTTTATCCAAAAAACGGATGGCGATGGGCAAGTAATGCTAATTATTTTTCACAGATAAATAATGAAAAATACAATTTTGTAAAGTTACAGACTGACTTCAGATATTATTACACTCCGTCTCGAAACGTCCCGTTTACTATGGCGCTCCGACTGGGTGCAAACACAAATATTGGAAACTATAATTTTTATCACTCTAATACTTTGGGTAACCTAACGAATTTAAGAGGCTACAGAGCAGACAGATTCTCTGGTAAATCTTCGCTATATGGAAATTTTGAAGGTAGATTAAAGCTTACTAAGATAAGAAGTTACGTTTTAGCCGGAGATATTGGTGCCTTTGGATTTTATGACACGGGAAGAGTATTTTCTAATGTTACTGAATTAAATAAATGGCACAGCGGATATGGCCCTGGCATCTGGATTAATTTCTTCGATCACCTTCTGGTTTCCTTAGGCTATGGTATATCATCGGAAGACAAAGTATTTTCCTTAAACATTGGATGCAGATTTTAAACAACAAATCCCGGTATAAACCAGGATTTGTTGTTGTTTATTGAACTACGGCTTGATGATTCTTCAAGCGTTCTTCCCTTACTAAACCTTCCAGAAAATAATAATCCGCATAATTTATTGGCACATCAATTTCACTGTTTTTCGGATAGTGTCCAGTACTGTGATCTAAAATAAAGCCTTTATTAGTACCTTCCTTAGAGCTATATTTAGTAGCTATAGTTTCTGTCATCTTCTTCGCTAACTTTAAATAATCACTCTTTTTACTATAAGTGCTTAACTCATATAAAGCCGATGACATTACAGCTGCAGCGGAAACATCTTTAGGTTCATTAGGTATTTTTGGCGCATCAAAATCCCAATAAGGAATCAAGTCTTTAGGCATATTTTTATTAGAAAATATAAACTTTGCAATATGCTCCGCTTGCGCTAAATAAGCCGGATTTTTGGTATATCTGTAACACATTGTGTATCCATACAATGCCCAACCTTGCCCTCTGGCCCAAGCTGAATCATCGGAATATCCCTGATGTGTATTTCTTTTCTCTACTTGGCCTGTTTTAGGATTATAGCTGATTACATGCCATGTACTATAATCTGGCCTAAAGTGATTTTTCATTGTAGTGTTTGCATGTTTAACGGCAATGTCGTAATAAATTGAATCGCCTGTCAATCTTGTTGCTTCAAATAAAAGCTCTAAGTTCAACATATTATCAATGATTACCGGAAAATCCCATTTATCACTGTTATGATCCCAGGACCTCAAAGCACCAACCTTTGGATTGAATCTTGTAATTAAAGTCTTTGCCGCTTGCACTATAACATCCTTATAATGCTGATTTCCGGTAAGTCGATAAGCATTTCCAAAGCTGCAGTAGATTTTGAACCCCATATCATGTGTCGTCCCGTTCATTTTCTCCTGCTCTATCTTCGCAGTAAAAGATTCTGCTTCTTTTTTTAGCTTTTCGTCTTTGGTCAACTCATACAAGTACCAAAGATTTCCAGGAAAAAAACCGCTGGTCCAGTCTCTTGACGCCACCAATATTAAATCACCATGCTCAAACGTTCTTGGGGAAACTAAAGTCCCGTTTTTATTATTTGCTTTAGGGATTTCAGTTAGCATTAAATCTGTCTGGGCCTTTGCCTGTTTAACTATTTTTTGCGTATGAACAGTTGTTGAGCATGAAGCCAAAGCTAAACCTACAAAAACTACTAAACCGCCTAATTTATTCTGATTAAATTTCATGATTTTGATTATTATATTCTACATCCAGATTAATGGATATTTAACCGGCATATTTCTTACGACTTCTTCTACTGTAAGTTGATGTTTCAACTTAGTCCAAGCATTAAACCACTCTTTCCTATTGTAAGCAGAAGCACCAAAAAGCAAAAAAGGATGAGCTACAGGCCATTCTTCCCAATACATAACGTCGGGTTTTAGTGGCCATTTAGATTTATCTACTACGTAAGGATACATGAATTCAATACCTTTCTTTATCGAAAGCCCCTTATCAGTTTGATAATTCCATAAATTCACTTTGCTATCAGACGAAAGAATGTGAACCAAAGCTGTCATTACATCCAAATTAAAAAGAGAATAACCGTAAGGTTTTGTTCTTCTCATTTCCTGCGGGAAGCTACCATCTTCAGCCATTTGGTTTGGCAATAAAACTTCTTTATATCTTTTTACACAAAAGTCATGTAATTCCTGATTTCCTGTAAGTTTTGAAAAAGCTGCCACCTGAAGCACAAAACAAGTTCCATGGTTATTGGTTGCATTCATTTCTGCCGTACCATAAGGATGCGTTGTCAGCCAATGCAAATATTCATTAAACCATTTCTTCACGTCGGCAACCAATCCAGCGTTCAATTTATTAGATAAAATATAAACGCTTTGTGCAACTTCAATTAAATGAATGGTATCAATAATTCCTATTCCTCTACCAGTGAATCTTCCTTTTATCGCTTGCGCATATAATAAATTTGGATTCATCTTAGTCTGTGGATTTGCAAACCATGCATTAAGATGTTCCTCTATTTTCGTCAGGTACTTTTTATCTCCGGTAATTTTATAAGCGGACGCCAAAGCTCCAACAATCCTTCCAAATCTTATCATAGCTAATCTATGAGCGACAAAATTGTCTGGATTGGTCATGCCGTCTTTCTGGATGTATGGTCCATCAGGATTTTGAGGATCTGGCCACCAATAATCTCCTTCCGAGAAAAAATCATTTTTCCCTCCTGCACTCCTATTACTACTAGATGCTGTTACTGTAACAGGCTCTTGAGCCATTGCCCAATTCGCATCTTCCAAAACATCATTCTTTATAACTTTAACCGCTTCTTTATAGAATTTCGAACTGGATTTTCCTGCAAGAGGAAAACCCAGTAAAATGATGAAAAAGAGAGAAGCTATTTTTAATTTTTTTTTCATGACTATAAGTTAATGAATACGGTAGGTACTCCTTCTGATTTTGCAGAAACAACACTTTTACCTTTATTTTTAGTAACCCTGATAATTGCTCTGCCATTATACATCTGCAAATAATTGGAACCTGTTGATGTTCCCTGATTATCGATCAGTTTTCCATCTCCGGCCAATTCAAAACTAACATAATTTGCTGCTTCTAAGCATTGCACATTATTGGCATCGAATAATTTAACTTCTAACGTTACGGTGTCTTTATCTTCGGCAATCTTTTCTAAAGTTAACTTTGCTGGCTTACCCCATTTTGCTGTTTGATAATATTGAGTAATCTCGTCGGTAACTACAGTTTTTCCTTTTTTGGCAACTACTTTTATCGTGTTTTTCCCTTCATTAAAAACAACATTCCATCTTAAACCCGCTGCAGGAAAGTTTTGACTATTTCTTTTCTTAACTCCCATACTTTTACCGTTGAAGAAAAGCTCTGCCTCATCACAATTCGAATAAGCTTTAACTACTTTTTGCTCTCCTTTATCTCCCCATCTTACTGGCCAGTTATGTCCAGATATACGCAACATCGGTTCTGCTGTCCAATATGATTGAAAAACGTAATAAGCCTCTTTTTTGGTAAAATCACGTTCAACAACGCCTTTCTGATTCATATAAGGAACCGGATTTTCTGGTCTTACCGGCGTTGAAAAATCTTTAAAAGGCCAATAAGCTGCTCCCGTTAACCATGGCATAGTTTCCTGTTCTTTTAAATGCCAGTCTATTAGATTACAAATATAGCTCTCACTCCAATCGCCATCTTTAGAAAAACGAGCATCACCACCGTAGAAAGTGGCATCTCCAGCTCTTTCATCGGCTTCGCCACCAATTTTTAATCTATTGATAATCTTTTCCGGTTCTTCAGCATTTCTTCTCGCATGGCTATCACCTCCCCATTCCACATGAAGGAAATGATTCACCCCTTCCATTTCTTTCTTAGAAACTTCTTTATATTCCTGATAGATACCTCTATACCAACCAGCCCAAATTGATGGAGAATATACATCCACTATGTCTTTACAGAAATCACATCTTCTGATAGCTGTTTTTCTGGTTTTATCCAGTTTATGGCTTAAATCATTAAGCTCTTTCATGAAAGTTCTGATCTGCTCTTTATCGAAATACGTAAAGTCGCCAGGCCAATCATTTTCATTACCCAAACCCCAAATAATTACCGATGGATGGTTATAATGTTGCTCAATCATATTTGTGAGCATTCTTCTGGCTTGTTGCTTGTAAACATCACCGCCTAAGCCTCCGCGACACCATGGAATTTCTTCCCAAACCAAAATGCCTAACCTATCACATTCTTGAAGTACAATTCTGGACTGTTGGTAGTGTCCCAATCTAATGAAATTCACGCCCATATCCTTCATCATCTTCATTTCAGTTTTAATCATTTCTTCTGTCATTGCCGCACCTACACCTGCATGATCCTCATGTCTATGTGTGCCTCTTAGCAAAAGTCGCTTGCCATTAAGCATAAATGGCCCTTTTTGAACGAATTCGAAATGTCTGAAACCTACTTTTTCGATATGCTTGTATTCCTGACCTTGTGCATTAATAGTTAGCTCAACTGAATATAACTGTGGCCTTTCAGGTGACCAAAGCGCCGGCTTGTTCAATTTTGTCGTCCAAAGTACCTGGTCTGAGCTGGATAAAGTTATATCACTTTTACCTGTAAACACAGTTTTTCCCTGCGGATCTTTAACCAATATATTTACATTAGCTGTATTCAGACCAATAGGATTATAAAATCTTCCGGTAATTTTTAGCTGTCCTTGCTTTCCCTGAGCATCTACTTCTGCTAAAGCAAAAAGTTTGTCTACAGAAACTTGCGGTGTATAAACTAAATTAAGATAACGGTATAAACCACCGTAAACATTAAAATCTGATAAATCTGAAGGAATCATTTCCAGATCGCGGGTATTATCACATCTGATTGCCAAAGGTATTAAGCCTTTAAATTGTGATTTGAATAATGGATCTTTTTTAAACTCTTCTACGGCATCTGTAATATCTACCGTAAATTCGTCATATCCACCTACATGGCTACCTACTTTTTTAGTATAAACATAAATTTCGGTTTTTTGTCCTGCACCCTCAAAATGCAATAGAATACGTCCTTTGTTATACGGATTTTCTAATTTCAGATTTGTTCTGTACCAACCCGGTCCTTCGTAATAATTTACTTTGGGATCTACAGCATCTGTTTCATTAAAACAATGTGGTAAAATAACATTCGACCATAACGGCACCGATTCTGAAGATCCTGGTTTTGCCGGGCGCATAGCTTCCCAAACACTTCCTAGATCTCCTTTTAGGTATTCCCAATTTTGAGTCAATCTTTTAGACTGTTGGGCAAATGCCATCTGACCGGCTAGAACAAAGAGACATAATAAAGCTTGTCTGATTTGTACGGCTTTAATCTTAAAAGGAATTTTCATTAAAACTTTCTTTAGGTTATTGAAACAAACCTAAAATAAAATTCGCCTGAGGAAGGTATACTTTCTTAAAAAATAGGTGTCATTTTATAAAAATAACACCTATCTTTTTACAAAATTCAACTATATTGGCACGAAATAAACTCTGTTGGCGTCTTCCCGAATTGCTTCTTAAATTCTTTGCTAAAATATTTTGGATCGGTAAAACCAACATTATAGGCTATTTCGGAAATTGTTCCGCGTTTTTGTTCCATTAATTGGAGGGCTCTTTTTAGCCTGAAAGACTTCATAAAATTATTAACAGTAAGCCCCGTAATGGCCTTAATTTTTTTATAGAAGATAGGTGTACTCATTCCTATTTCCGAAGCAAAATCATTTACTCCAAAATTTGGATTACCAATGTTCTCTTCCAAAAGATGCAATACTTTTTCTATAAATCGATTGTCAGGATGTTCGGTTTCGGGTTGATTAGGTTCCAAACTCAATCTTCTTGTAAATTTGCTGCGCATTGCTTCCTGTAAAGCAACAAGATTAGAAACGGTATATTTAAGCTTATCTATCGTAAAAGGTTTTGTCATATATGCATCAGCACCGATTTTCAATCCTTCCAATTCATCGGATTCTCCTGTTCTGGCAGTTAGTAAAACTACAGGAATATGGTTTATCCTTTCATCTGATTTTACTGCTCTGCAATACGCTATTCCATCCATAACCGGCATCATAACATCACTTATTACAATATCGGGCATATGAGTCAATGTAAGCTTCAATCCTTCGCTTCCGTTTTCGGCAGTTAATACACTATATTTCTCTTTTAGCGTATCCACAACAAAATCACGTACTTCTTTATTGTCTTCTATCACAAGTATGGAAGGTAACTCAGCTTCATTTTCCTGTTCTTCAACATCTACATCATAATCTGCTAATTTACCTTCGTATTGGTCTTCTATAATTTCAAACTCATTTAAATGTTCGAACCCCTTTTTTAATGAAAGACAGAATATTGTTTCTCTATCATCGTCTTCAACTATTAAATCACCTTTATGCAGCTTTGCGATACTTTTCGATAACGCCAATCCTATACCGGTACCTATATTCCTTTGATCGGTATCCTCCTGATAGAAATTTGTAAATATCTTTTCCTTGTTTTCCTTACCAATTCCTTTTCCACTGTCGATTATTCTTACCAAAATATCAGTAGCAGTTTCTTCTATAGTAACATCAACCCTACCATCATTAGGCGTGAATTTAAAAGCATTTGACAATAAATTATAGAAAACCTTTTCTAACTGAGCTTTATCTATATAAGCTTCTATCGACGACTTGGCACTGCTAAAACGATATTGAATACCTGTTTCTCTTGCCTTGTATTGAAAAGACTGATAAATATCATGTGTAAAATCAACCAAATTGACTCTTTCAACACGCAGTTTCATCTTACCTGCTTCTACTTTGCTAAAGTCTAGCAGTTCGTTAATAAGTTTGGTCAGACGCTTTACATGTTTATTAACTCCTGATAATTGGTCCTTAATTGGTAAACTCGTTTCCGGATCTCCTATTAACTTTTCAATTGGACCTAAAATCAGGGTTAAAGGAGTTCGGATTTCGTGAGAAACATTTCTAAAAAAATCTACTTTCAATTGGTGAACTTCATGTTCCTTTTTCAACAGGGCTTCCATGATAAAATACCTGATGACAACAAAACCAATACCCGCTATTATCGCAAGATAAAAAAGATAAGCCCACCAACTTTTCCAAAACGGCGGATAGATCGTTATCTTAAGCTTTTTAATATCACTCCAAACACCATCATTATTACTTCCTCTTACCAATAATATATACTCTCCATCAGAAAGTTTATTAAAGGAAATATTAGGTGACTGCAGCTCTATCCATTGCTTATCGATGCCTTCTAATTTATATGCGTATTTGTTTTTATTTGGACTTATGTAATTCAAAACTGCAAAGTCGAGACTGAAAACACTTTCTTTATAAGGAATACCTATTTTAGGAGTATCCCAAATGGCCTTTTTTAATATTTCTGTTTCGTCACCTACTTTAACAACTTTATCAGGTAAATAAACTCCGGTTAAAATTACTGTAGGTTTTGCTTTATTTTCCTTGATATCCTCCGGCCTAAAGCTTATCATACCATTAAAACCACCAAAAAAGAGTTCTCCGTTTCCGCCTTTCAAAAAAGAGTTAAAATTAAAAACATTCCCTGCAAGACCATCTGCCGTATTGTAAGTTTTAAATATGCCTTTTTCAAACTTAACCAGCCCTTTTGTCGTACTAAACCATAAATTCTTTTGGTTATCTTCTATTACTCCTAAAATAGAATTGGTAGGCAAACCCTGATTTTCGGTATAAAGTTTAACCGTCTTATCTTTATCCGAGTAAACTAATATTCCGTTATGTGTAGCAAACCATATTTTTCCTTTTGAATCTTCTGATATTGCATTTATACGTAAAAACCAGGATGGATTATCTTTTAATGTGATATTGACAAAGTGATTTGATTTGTTCCCTTTTAAAAACAAACCGGTATCACTTGCTACCCAGATTCGGCCCTCACTATCTTCATAAATTGATGATATAAAGGAATGCGGTACATCTGTTTGTTTAAAGATATCTAAATGGCTATCATAAATAAACAGGCCATTTCTGCTTCCTACCCAAACCTTTTGTTTGCTGTCTATTAAGATATTAGATAATCTATTTGATTTTAATGATGAAGTATGTTTATATATTCGGAATTTACCAGTTTTAGGATTGTATACATTTAAGCCCCCCTCAAACGTCGTTGCCCATAAATTCCCTTCTGCGTCTAAAGCAAGATCTTTTACAAGATTGGAACTTAGCGAATTTTCCTCGCCCTGAGTATGTTTGTATTCTTTAAATCTACCCGTTTTCCGATCCAAATAATTTAAACCGCCTCCTTCTGTCCCTATCCATAGATTCCCATAACCATCTTCCACCATTGCGCTAACTATATTGCTACTAAGAGAATTTTTATAAGAGAAATGCTGATATAAAGTGAATGGAGGATTTAAAGTGTGGGTAATATTCAGCCCGCCAAAGTAGGTTCCGATCCACATAGAGCCCAATTTATCCTGATAAATATCATAGGTTGAATTTTGGCTTAAACTGTTGGGATTCTCGGGTTCGTTAACAAATATTTGTTCTACCTTGCTAATTAGAGGATTAAAAATGTTTACTCCTCCAAGTGTGGCAATCCATAGCTTCCCGTTTTTATCTACCGTAATTTTCCTGATATCATCACTGCTTAACCCCACCCCCGACCTAATATCGAATCTAACAAATGTTTCTTTGTTGCGATCAAAGAGATTGAACCCTTTTAATCGTGTTCCTATCCACAAATTCCCTTGGTAATCTTCGATTATTGAACTAATATCATTACCTGATATTGAATTTTCTTTATTTTTATCTGACTCGTAAAATTTAAATTTATACGTTTTTCCCGCATTTGTCATCTTCACCAAACCACCGGTAGTTCCCAACCACATAATGCCCTGCCGATCCTGATAAATTGTTTTAATAAAGTCATTTGTTAAGCCATTTTTACTATACTTTTCTACTTCAAACCTTTCGATACTTCCGTCTGGCAGCACTTTATTCAATCCCTTTTCGGTACCTACCCAAACATTCCCTTCATTATCTTCGAATAAAGATCTGATAACCTCATTAGAAATTGTTTTCGGATTATCCCCCCGATGTAGAAATTGCTGAAAAGAATCACTTTCGGCCAAATACTTATTTAAGCCATGTTGCGTTCCTATCCATAAAAAACCTTTAGAATCAACAAGAAGGGTATTGATATTTATACTGCTGCTTAAAGATTTAGGATCTTTTGATTTACTTCGATAAACCTCTACATTTTTCGAATCGTACCGATTTAAACCGTCCTTTGTTCCGAACCACATAAAGCCCAAGCTGTCCTGCGCAATGGATAACACTGCACTTTGGGAAAGACCTTGTTCAACAGTGATATGCTCAAATGTATTTTTCATTTGGGCGAAAATTGACGGAGAGACAAGAAAAAGGATTATGAACAGTTTAAAACTCCATCTCTTTGCAGCAAGCATATATGACAAATTAGATTTTGGTGGAGAAATAGTTTTCTCAATTATGCTAATTTAAATTTAAAGGGGCAATATCGGGGTAGTTTATTTTAAAATTTTGGAGTATTTTCTTACATGTAAACATAACAAATATGCTTCGTTATTCAAAAAATCAGGAAAATTCAATTAATAGTGCCGGCGAATATTAAAAATTAGGAATTATTGCTTCATAAAGTCAAAAGCGCCTTTTCTTAAATTTATTCCGTACTCCAAATACCCTTTAAGACAAGCCAGAAAATTTGCCCATCCTTCGGTATTTCCTTTAAGCCACTGTATACCTTTTTCATCATTTTCCATACCATCTTCAACTACAGTAACAACGGTTCCACCCCTCACTTCGTCTAATTTAATTGAAACCAATGTTTCGACATTCCCATTGTCCCATGAAAAAGAAATAAAGTTATCAGGTTTTATTTCTTTAACTTTTATTGGGCAATCGTCTGGAAATTCCGGGAAGTTCCAAATAACCGACTCTCCGGTTTCCATTTTACCAGATCCTCTTTCTATAAAATAGTTGCTCATTTTTTCCGGGTCGATAATAGCATCAAAAACTTGCTTTGCCGGTTTAGAAATTTGTATTTTGGCTTTTATAGTTAGTTTCATTTTTTATTCGTTAAATGTTAATCCTTTTGTTAACAAGGCTTCTTTAAGTTTAGGAATTGCAGTTTTTCCGATTCCATGTAATTTTAGTATTTCTTTTTCGGAATATAGCGATAGTTTATTCAATGTGTCAATTCCAGCATTTTCTAAAGCTCTCCTTGCAGGCGCAGCTAACTGAATCATAAAACTTGCATGTGGTTCTCTTTTTCCTTCACAAACCGGACATACCGGGCAATCACTTGTTTTAAAATATTTATGTCCGTTTGCACAAATTCTTAACGATTTCATTTGTTTTTCTTTTTCAAATTTTCTTCTATTCTATATATCAGCATTTGCTTTACAACATCTTTAGGAAATTCCTGATCAAATGGAAATTACACTATACCTTTTGAAGTTTTAAATCCTTTCAATTCCTTTTGAAATTTATTTATACAATTTGTCCAGGGTAAACTAGCTTGTTTTTTAATATTCCATAATGAACCAGATTACCCTTTAATTTTAGTGTAGGAATCCCCATAATTGATAATTTCTATTGCCTGGAGAACCAATTCTTTCAAAAAGTTTCTAAATAATTCAAAAGAAACAGTTTGTTCTTTTGAAATCTCATTAAATAAGTTTCGACGCTTTTCGTTTTAATTTCCATATAAATTGGAATCAACTGTTCTATATTTTACAAAGTAAGATATGACTCTCTCAAGGAAGAAGTTGAGTTTTTTGTAGCGAAGATTAATCTCCGAAAAAAATTTAACAAATAAATTTCCAATTAGTCCTCCTACTTTAGTTTAGACTCATTCTAATTTACGCATTTTATTCCTAAAAATTAAGAAAATATAAAGGAATTTTATTAATTTTTGGAATAATCACCTAAAACAATGATATATATCATGCAAACAATTGACGAAAATCATGTGGAATGTAGATTTATTTCCCCAAATTGGTTGCATCATTTACACATTGAAAATAAATTTCTTTAGCCTACCGTTTAATTTACATATATGTTTTAATTAAAAAAGTAAACTTAATGACCTTAGAAACCTTATTTACGCAAGATAAACTCTTTAAAGCTGACTTGCGATTTAGATTTGTTTTTATTGGCCCAATTGATGACTTAACAATAAGACACCTAATGTATCATAAACGGACAGAAGCCGATTTTATTGTGCATATAAAAAATAAATATGAATAAATAACTAATGATACATATTGAAAATGAACAGATGTTCTTGAAATCGCTGATTTTTATTATCTAAATTAATGCTACCTATGAAGAAAATATTAATTATCGAAGACGACAGTCTGCTGAGCGAAAATATCTCCCTGCTTTTAAACTTATCAGGATATAATGTTTACTGTGCAAATGATGGCAAGTCAGGTGTCGAAACGGCTTTGCGGGAATTGCCCGATTTAATACTTTGTGACATAAAAATGCCGAACCTTGATGGATACGGTGTTTTGCACATTTTAAGTAATCATCCAAAAACAGCAACTATCCCCTTTATTTTTCTTAGTGGAAGTAGTGAACCGGATAACCTAAGAAAAGGGATGACATTGGGGGCCGATGATTACCTGGTAAAACCTTTTAACGAAGTTGATTTGCTGAATACTATAAAAACCAGACTACAGAAGAATGAGATGCATGCGAAACAACTGCATAGCTATACAGAATCTCAAAATGGCTTAGATCAGGATTTTTTTGATATTGAACAATCCAAATTGATACGGGCTGATCACGAAATTGTTCATTATAAAAAGAAACACATACTTTATGAAATAGGACAACGCCCATTGTTTCTTTATTATATTACTGAAGGAAAAATTAAAGAGTTCTTAATAAACAGCGATGGAAAGGAATTGATTACGGGTATATATGGAAAAGGAGATTTTTTTGGGTTTACAGAAATTTTCAAAGAGTCTAATTATCTTAAAAAATCTCAGGTTTTAGAAGATGTATCCTTAATTTTAATACCCAAGGAGGATTTTCTGAGTCATATTTACACAGATGTTTCTCTGGCAAAAAAGTTTATTAAACTGATGTCTCAAAATATCTCCGACAACGAAGAAATGATTCTTAATATGGCTTATAATTCCTTAAGAAAAAAAGTAGCTCAGGGTATTATAAAATTGATAGATAAATTTAACGAAACTAATCAAGGAAAACACATCATTGATATATCTAGAGAAGATCTTTCTAATATAATAGGAGCTTCCCAGGAATCGATGATCAGGACATTAAAAGAATTTAAACTGGAGAACCTGATAGAAGTGGGAAACAACGGACATATTGTTGTTTTAGATGAGAAGAAACTCAGGTTTTTAAAATATTAAATAACAAAAAACGGCGTTGCAAATTTGCAACGCCGTTTTTTGTTTAGCCACAAATTTTATACAAGCTGTAAATTTGTAGTTCTAAATTGGTTCAACATGTCATTGTGTTTTTCAAGTAGGCTGATGTACTTATTTCTCCAATAGCTTGCAGAATTCTGATAATCACCTATTGCTTGCTTAAAGTGAGATCTGGCTACATTTACCTGACTATCCGTAGCATTAAACAGATCTGGCATGTCTATAGAAAAGTCGTAATCGAGGACCTCTCCTATTCTACAAATAACATTAAGTGCCAGATTTTGCTGCGTAAACCAATTGTAAATAGATCTCCGGCTAACTTGAAGTCTCCTCGAAACTTCTGTAATACTTAAGCCGTGACGACGAATTACTAGTTCTACAATTTCACCATTGTGCATGAGCGTAAATTTAAATTGTACAAAATTTCACATAGGAACAATACGATTTCAGCGAAAAGTGTCCGCTGTCAATGTTTTCTATACAAAGAAAATGTATTATCCCGATTTTGATATTGATTTGTATCAATATTGTTACTGATTCTCATCAATAGATCAGTTGATCACCATCCTGTCTAATTCGTTGTAAATTGAATTATTGCTTATATATTCGGGAACAATTTCTTTTACTTTCTTTACCAGGCTAAAATCATCATCCAAAGCGACAAGCTCTAATAACTCATCTATTGATTTCTTTATGTGGTTGTGATGATGATTTACAACTCTGGATATTTTAATCTTCTCATGATAAGTTGGCATAACCTGCTCTTTATCATTCAGTAATTCTTCATAGAGCTTTTCTCCGGGTCTTAGTCCTGTAAACACAATATCTACCTCATTAGTTGAAAATCCAGCTAACTTTATCATATTTTTAGCCAAATCAAATATTTTCACCGGTTTTCCCATTTCGAAAATAAAAATCTCTCCTCCCTTGCCCATGGCTCCTGCTTCTAAGACAAGTTGTACGGCTTCAGGTATGGTCATAAAATATCTCGTTATTTCCTTATGAGTCACTGTTATCGGTCCGCCTTTTTCTATTTGTTCTCTAAATCTTGGAACTACAGAACCGTTTGAACCAAGTACATTACCGAATCTTGTAGTGATAAATTTTGTCCTAATTTGAGACATCAACGGCATTTTTAGCATGTCATCCATTGGTAAGTCCCTAAGTTGATAAAAATTTAAAGACTGGATATACATTTCTGCTAATCTCTTGGATGCGCCCATTATATTTGTTGGTCGAACGGCTTTATCCGTAGAAATCATTACAAATTTTTCGACTTTGTATTCCATTGAGATATCTGCCAACTGTTTCGTTCCTAAAACATTCGTTAAAATAGCCTCGCATGGATGATTTTCCATCATTGGAACATGTTTGGAAGCAGCTGCATGAAAAACAATTTGCGGATGATAAGTACTAAATAATCGTTTAAGTCTGGTATTATTCTGAATATTACACATAAAAGCAGAGACTGATACATCCGGAAAGTTATCTTCAATGCTAGTTTGCAATTCGTGTAGCGGTGTTTCTGCCTGATCACAGAGGACTATTCTACCAGGCTGGAATTTTATAAGTTGTCTTACTATCTCGGAACCAATTGACCCTGCAGCACCTGTCACCAATACGCACTTACCTTCTACTTCTTTTAAAACATTCTCATTCTCCAAAACTATCGGATCTCTTTGTAGCAAGTCCTCTATTTTAAGTTCCCGCATTTGTTTCAAATTAACACGGCCATTTAACCATTGCGCAGACGGAGGTACTATAATCACTTTAATTCCAAGAGAAATACATTTATCTATAAGACTGGATTGATCTGTTTTACTCAAACTTTCGTCCATTATAACTATCTTTTGTACCTGATACTTTTCTTTTAGTCGTTTGATATCAGTTATCGGATAAACCTTTTTTTGTTCAATATTTTTATGCCATCTGTCCGTATTATTATCAACAAAGCCTATCAATTTATAATTACTTTCAGATGCAAAATCAAAAGCCTGTTTAATTAGAATAGCTTTTTTATCTGATCCGTATATTAGAATAGGTTCTATTTTCTTATTTTCCGTTTGTTTAACATAATTATACAAAGTTTTGACAGCTGTTCTCAGAACAACTAATAGCAACGCTTCCATAAAGAAGTTAACCATTATAACTTCATTAAACCATTTTACATTACTAGCAAGACTTAAATTTGTTAATAATTGAAATAAAACCCACAGAGCCAAATTGCTTACTGCTACAGCGGTTACTATTCTCAGAATATCTCCTGTATTAGAATGTCTGATAATTCCACAATGAATTTTCATTACTACAAAAACCAACACAGTAATTGTATTACTTAATATAAGCATGGTCAAAAATTCGCGGATTGAAATTGTTTGGTATTGAAATTTGTGGACTAATAAAAATGACATACAAAATGTCCAAGTCATTATCAAACTATCAATAAATAATATAAGCCACCTGGAATATATTTTTTCATTAAAAATTATTTTTTTCATAGGTATTTGGTAGGAAATTTTAAATAAATTAATCAATAGAATGCTCTATCCTATTAACTTATAGCGATATAAAGGAAAAAAGTCTATCAGCGTATTTGGGTCTATTCCCCTATTTTTCACTAATGTTAAATAGATACTTTTTTCAGGAACGTAGCGCCAGCTATGATAATCCAGAAGAATATTAGAAAACCCTTTTTTCCATTCAAATAACGAATCCTCTTTAAAAGAAACTCCGCTTCCTAAATGCAAAAATTTCATTCCTTTTTCTTTCCCAATATCACACAATCTGTCAACTGTGAATTTTGCCGGAGAATACTTGTAATAATCATAAACTGTCCCTATTAAATGTACATGGACTATTTCATTATAAAAAATTATCAATGTACCACATATTGGTATATCTCCGTCATAGACCACATATATTTTTGCTTCAAATTCAGTAGAACGCAATAATTTCGAGAC
The DNA here is from genome assembly GCF_000190735.1 of Pseudopedobacter saltans DSM 12145. Taxonomy (GTDB): domain Bacteria; phylum Bacteroidota; class Bacteroidia; order Sphingobacteriales; family Sphingobacteriaceae; genus Pseudopedobacter; species Pseudopedobacter saltans. The sequence continues at coordinate 1,043,619 of NC_015177.1, read as the reverse complement.
GTATTCAAAACTAAAGAAATAAAACTCAGATGCATTTTTACGATATATAGTTGCATTATAAATATCCATAAAATGGTGTAATCCTTTTTCCGAATTTACTTCTTCCAAACAAAACCCCTTTTGTTTGCATTTTCTTATAGAATATTTTACGTTTGCTCTATATTGTCTTCTCCTTTCCTCCACGCTCAAGTTTAAATCAATAGCAACTGTTCTTCCATTTGGAAATAGCCCACCAATATTTTTAAATAAGCAACTTTGGTTAGTAAATGGATTAAGCCTTAAAAAAACCGAGACAAAATTGTTTTCTTTCAAAAAACGCAAGAAGCTCTCTTCAAACAAATTTAACCGCTCCTCATCCAAATTTTGGAGGTCTAAATTTGAAATGGGACCGCCATAACCATACACAGAGGTTAAGTCATAATAATTTGTATTCGGAATAGGCTGCTTTAAAAATGGAATTGCAATAAATCCCCAATCTTCCTCAAATACAAATAAAAATGACTCTTTGTGTTTTTCTAAGGAGTGATAATCGTTGGTGTGACAGAAGGCTGTTTCTAGTGATTCTTTAACGTACTTATCCCATCTGTTTTTCTCTTTACAATCAATTAGATGTATCATAAAATTTAAATTTGTTTGTCAGGTAGATGTTAAGGTTTCTGCTACTTCACGAGACCTTTTTTAATTTTAGCTTTTCACAATTCATTCTATATGATTTAGAGCGAAGTTCCATGTAGGCAAAAGTGTTACCCTCCTGACCTTTTCGATTTAGTTCTCTAAATCCTAGTGAGTTATAAATACCTTTAGCCTTCTTATTTTCTTTATGAACTTCCAAAAAAATTGATTCCAATTTAAGTTCATAAAAAGCAAAATCTAGTATATTAATTGTAGCTGCTTTTCCTATTCCTTTTCCCCACAGAGTTCTTACCCCAACAAAAATGTGTAATTCCGCATTACCATTCTCAACATTTAAAAGCTGTACATTACCAACGTATTTATCATCTTGACTTAAACAAATTGCAAAACGATACTCATTTTTGTTATTAAGAACTTTCTTTAACCACTTTGTTTCTGTTTCCAATGTGACTTCTGTAAGAGGGCGGAATTTTGTAAATACCCAAATTTCCGGTTCATTTCTCCATTTATATAATATTTCAGCATCCTCGATGCTTAATTCTCTTAAGTAAATAGCTGCGCTCATATCATTTGCTTTACTATATTTAAAATTCGTTCCATATCCTCTTCATTATATCTATGATCTATCGGGATTCCGACCAAATGCTCAGTGAGATAATTTTCAAACATTCGCTCACTAGTCCATTTTAACACATTAGGCCAATAGGTTGCTATATATATTCTTTTATCTATTAGCTTTTTTCTGATTTTTTTATTTATTAAAAACGGATAAACCATAGGTCCATCAATATTTTCCAGGTTTATAAAAAGTGTGTTATATCTTCCCAATCCCTCATGGATTATTTTGAAATTACGTATTCTGATAGACTTACATTCTTCATAATCAATTCCTTTAAGCACCCTCTCAGTTAACTTAGACATTCTTTTAATGGCACCATTACTTAAAGAGGCCCTGCTTTCTAAATAGTCCTGATATCCTTCTTCTACACTGAGATCAATACTTTTCAAAAGATGTGATACACGCCATACAGAAACGTCTCTTTCAAATTTTGTCGATAATAAAATATTAGTTTGCAGATAGGCTCCGTCTGATACTCCGAAGAATTTCCTGCAGGAGTAAAAAGTGTCTATTCCTCTTATTGGTTTCGCAAAAAAAGCTTGTGAATTGTCTATAATCAAGTTTTTAATGGATCTGCTAAGTCTGTTAACAGTAGTTTGTTTAATGCCAAAGTAATTGGTATATAACAGACACTCTGTTGGAGCTATTTTAAAATCTATAATAGGATCTAAATTCTTATCTATAGTATAGAAATGAAAAGTGACTCCAAGCTTTTTTAGCGGTTCTAAAATAACTTCGCATGTATAATAAGGCACATAAACCAAAGAGTATTGATTTACTTTAACGATATATTCCAACGCATTTCTTGCTGTATTCAGCTTGATTAAATCAGGATAATACTCTTTACCTGAGGGCAATTGCAATTCCAAATAGCCGCCAATTGCCTTAACTCTTCGGGCGTAGTGTCGCATGTACAATTACAATTTTGAGAGGTTTATAATAGATTTAAAAATTAATCTGGATAAGAAAGGGATTTTCTAACTCAACAAAACCGGAAAGCCGACAATTTTGCTATGAGTATAGTGGTTGTTTTCTATGATATCAACCATGTGTTTATTGACTTTTATAACATCAAATTTTTCCAGTGCGTATTTGTATCCATTTAACCCAAAGGATTTAATGTCTTTTGGATGAGACAAAAAATAGATCATTCTATCGGCCAATTCCTTATAATTCTTTACTGGAATTAAAAAGCCGTTTTGCTTTCCTCTTTCTAAATTCACCACTTCTCTGCATCCAACAGAATCACTTGTAATTACTGCTCTTCCCATAGCCATTGCTTCGAGCAAACACCGTGGCACACCTTCCCCATAATAAGAAGGCAAAACAACTACCGAAGAAGCCTTAATATGTTCTCTTACGTCCTGTACTTCTCCTAAGTAATTGATAGTCGTACCTGAACAAATTTCATTATACAATGCCTTTTCTATAGCGTCGATATTGTTATCATACGCTCCAATAAGAGTAAACGAAGATTCAGGATGTTTCTCTTTTACCAGCTTGGCTGCCTCGTAAAATTCCTTTATGCCCTTTGCATTTATTAATCTGGAAATCATCAAAAAATTACGGTTACCTGGCGGTGGATCTGAAACGTTATAATGTGACAAGTCTACTCCCGAACCATTAACGACAAAAGCTTTACGTTTTAAGGATATTACATTCTCAGCCATTAAAGTTTGATAATCGTCTTTGTTCTGTAGAATTAAATTGGTTCTAGGAGACATCAAGCTTAATTTTAAAAGGTATTTAGTTATTCGGGTAACCAATTTCTTTTTCGAACCGTTTGTTGAGAAATTATATCCTAAACCGGTTAACATTGGCACAACACTACCTACTCTACAGACAGTAGCTACCAAACTACTATAAATAACCGGTTTGAAAGCGTAAGAAAAACATACATCAGGCTTTACTTTATTAATCAGTTTATAGAGATCCAGTATATATCTTAAATCTGAAAATATGGATACATTGCTAGATTCCAATTTGTTTTCATAGATATTGACTTTTAATCTAATTAATAAATCACGGACATTATCTTGCTTAATCTGTGGTGTAAAAACAAATATTTCGTTTTTATATGCTAGGCTTTCTATTAATTTACCTCTAAAATCCAGAAGGGATTTAGAGGAATCGCAGACTATGAGTATTTTTTTGCGTTCCATAGATACAGTTTTATAATCAGTAGTAAGAAGAATTGATAGCGTAGAAATACTTCCAGAAAAAAACACGCTTGTATTATACAAGCGTGTTTCAAACATTTATTAATTTGGATTATAAACCCAATGACTTATCGAGGTCCTGCCCCATTTTTTACAACATTCGGTACATCTGCTGCTGGTATTAAAGCAGATTTATATTCATATTCAGGTATCCAATTAGATTCTTTTGTTGATATCTTATTTTCACCGGAGTTTTTATAAATATTTGTACTTGCTCCACTAACATATCCAGGCTTTGCATTGTAATCTGTGAAAATTGGATATTTCTGACTTTCAAAGTAGTTATTATCTGTTCTAACTGTAGCATCCATAGTCACACCAATACCGTATCCACTTCCATTATAAAGATAGTTATTGAAACAATGGATATATCCAAATCTTGTAGACGGTTGTCTCTCGGAGTTATTATAGAAATAGTTATTGTGCAGTGTTACTCTTAAATGCCCAATATCCGTAGTTTGTAAGTCGCCACTACCAATAAGTAATGCGATATTACTGTCATGGAACTTATTCCAGGAAATTGTAACAAAATCTGAACGGTCTGTCACTTCAAGTAATTCATCATAATAATCCCACCCATGATTTCTATCATGCCAGAACTCGTTATGATCAATCCAGATATGATGAGATGCAAATTTTATAGTAACGCAATCGCCACCTACAACATTACTAATTCTCATATTTCTTACAATAACGTTACTTACTTCATATATGGCCAAACCTGCACCGTCTAAAGAAGAACCACTTAGCCCTAATATCGTTTTGTTTGATCCCACTCTAATCATTCCGGTACCTTTAAGATTACCCGATACCTGAACGATTAATGTTTCTGACGAACCAACTGCTTTGGTAAATTCTGCAATAGTACTTACAGTTACAGTTCTTCCACCTTGTCCTCCAGTAGTTTTTCCATTTACGGAAGCAAAACCGATAGGTAAGTCTGTAGAAAAAGATGGAGGTGTTGTTACAACTCCTGACTCTGAATTATTGGTAGAGCCCGTAGAACCAGTGTAAGACACAGTATAAGTTCTCCCGTTAGTCAACGGATTTGTATTATCTGATGCTGAGAAATATAAGCTATTTCCCCAATGGCTAAAACGTCCCTGCCCAGAATTTCTGATATCATTATGTAAAGCATGTGCCGGTCCTAATTCTTTCCCATCCTCAAATAATTTTAAAGTTGAGGCAGTTGGTTGACTTCCTGAATCGCCTGCAATAGGAGCATTTATGTCTATATAATAAGCATTACCAGATTCTTTAGACGCTTTCGTTAAATCCAGTTTAACCTGTCCGTCTGCGACAATCGGAGAAGTTATACCCGTTCCACTTCCGGCACCGCTAGATCCCGCATACGAAATGGTATAAGTTCTTCCATTAGTTGAGGGATTTGTATTGTCTGAAGCTGAAAAGTATAAACTATTGCCCCAATGGCTAAAGCGTCCATTACCAGTACTTCTTATTTCTTTATGTAAAGCATGCCCTGGACCCAATTCTTTTCCGTTTTCAAATACTTTTAAACTTGAGACTGTTGGCTGAGTATCTGAATCTCCTGAAATAGGGATATTCAAATCCATATAATATGCATAGCCAGATTCCTTAGATGCTTTGGTCAAATCTAATTTAACTTGTTCACCTGAAGTAATTGAGGTTGTCCCATTACTATTTTTTCTTGCTGCTTCTTCCTCAATATTAGGAATTGTGTTAACATCCTTTTGACATTGCGAAAATATTAACGCAACTAATAAGAACGATGTCATGAGTGAGCCTTTTTTAAAACTGTTTTTGATTTTCATTTAATTCTTTTTTTATACCTCATTTAAACGAGCGTATAAATGAATAGGGTACATTCGAAAGAATTAGGAAAATCAATATTTATTTATATGACATCAATTGTTTTTCAATAAAACCAAATTTAATTAAATTGAAAATTTAATTAAAAATGTCAGTAATTTATCATATTTATATAACTAAAAAATTTATAAAAAAATAAAATTATTCAAAACAGAGGGCAATCCAGAAGCGTAGGATTTGCCTTTCAGATTTAAAAATGTCATTTTTGTTTTAATGTACTAAATTTGTTACAAAATAATACAAATTATAAAACTAAAAACCTATGATATAGATCAATAAAATGTCATTACAATGTCATTTAAATATGTTTAAACAGCTATATGCTGATCTTGTCTATCCAGATAGTAACTTTTATACCAATCTGTAAATCTTTTTACACCTTCTTTTACAGACACTTTTGGCTCATAGTCGAACTCTTTTTTTAAATTTTTAACATCGGACCAAGTACATACTACATCGCCATCTTGTAAAGGTAAATATGTCTTCTGAGCTCTTGTACCGAGATTACCTTCTATTTCGTTGATAAAACTCATCAAATCTATAGAATTCCCTCTTCCTATATTAAATACTCTATACGGCGCTTTAGAACAAGACGGATCTGGTGTTAGTCCACTCCAACTTTCCGTTCCGTTATAATTAGGATTATCTATAACCGTAATAACACCTGCTATTATATCATCTATATAAGTGAAATCCCGTTTCATGTTTCCGTTATTAAATATCTGAATAGATTTTCCTTCCGATATGGCTTTAGCAAACAAAAAACCTGCCATATCAGGCCTGCCCCATGGGCCATAAACAGTAAAGAAGCGCAAGCCGGTTGTAGCAATATTGAATAAATGACTATAGGCATGAGCCATTAATTCGTTACTTTTTTTAGAAGCGGCATACAGCGAAACAGGATGGTCTACATTGTCTTTCACATTAAAAGGCATCTTTTTATTTAATCCATATACGCTGGAAGAACTTGCATAAACCAGATTTTTCATGTTGGTATGCCTGCTACATTCCAAAATATTCAGGAAACCTTTGATATTTGTATCGATATACGTACTCGGGTTTATTAAACTATACCTTACCCCTGCTTGAGCAGCTAAATTGCAGACAGCGTCAAATTTATGCTTTTTAAACAATGCGCTTAAGCCTTTTTCATCCGTAATATCCAGTTGCACGAAAATATAGTTTTCAAAAAGTGAGCTTCGAATCTCTTTTTTATATGTTATTGTTTCCTGATAAACTCCTGCCTGAGCCAACCTTGCATATTTTAAATTGACGTCATAATAGTCGTTTAAATTATCTATCCCTACAACTTCGTCTCCCCTTTGTAATAAACTGTTCACTAAATGGAATCCAATGAAGCCTGCGCTTCCTGTTACTAAAATTTTCATGATAGAAAGTATTTAAGAAGATTAATAAATGTTTTTCGTTAGATCAGTCAGCTCTTAGGTAAGCTGTAAGTTTTGTGATTTATAAAATGTCGTATCGTGAGAAACTACATTAGACTTTAAATTTTTATGCCATACTTCCAAAGCGAAAATGTTATATAATATCTTGGCCCGGCGTTCATCGGATATTTTTATTTTTCTGTTCATTAAATCGTGAATAAAATTCTTGTTTACTAAACTTGGATATAAAGCACCTTTTGATAATAAATAGTCATTTACAATTTCCTTCAACTGCGTATCCATCCATCGTTTCAAAGGAACTTCAAAACCTCTTTTCGGTTGGTTTATCAGATTGTCCGGAAGATATTTTTGCGATAAGTCTCTTAAAATCTTCTTAGTTTGCAGATTATTTATTTTAAAATTATCTTCTAAACCAGGTGCAAATTCTAAGATCTCTTTTGACAAAAAAGGGCTTCTTCCTTCTAATGAATTCGACATGGTAGCGATGTCCATTTTCGGAAGCATATCACTGAATAGGATTGCCTCAAAGTCTATCAATAAAATCTTGCTTAATGAAGAAAGATTATACTGTTTATATCGCAAAAGATCATTTTCTATTTCCCCCAAATTTGGCTGGGTTACAAAGTATTTTTCAAATCCGACAAGAAGGTCATAAGATGCAGATGTATATAGCTCAATATCTTTACGATAACTTGCAAACTTCAACATGCGATAAAAATAGTTGTATCTGCTTTTTTTCTCATTTGCAATCGGCAAAATATTCAATAAAGATTTGAAAGTGTATTTTGACAAAGCTGAAGTATTAAAAAAATCGAAATATCTGAAAGGTACGTATCGCCTATAACCCCCAAATAATTCATCAGCTCCATCTCCGTTTAATACTACCGTGATGTGTTGCTTGGCAGCCTTCGCAACGTAATAGCTTGGTATTGCAGAGCTGTCACAAAATGGCTCTCCGTAATTAATCAGAATTTTTTCAATATTTTGATTTAAATCGTCGAAAGTTATATCGACAACTGTATGTTCGGTTGCATATTTGTTGGCAACTTCATAAGCTAAAGCTGATTCATCATATGCTCCGTCTAGTTTTACTGTGAATGTTTTTAGCTTTTCTTTATATCCTGATGCAATCGCAGTCACCAACCCACTATCAATTCCCCCACTTAAAAAACAACCTACATCCAAATCTGAACTTTCTATTCTTCTTTTTACAGCTAAATTTAATTTAGCATCCAATTCAGTAATTGCATCTGGATATTTGATATTGTTGCTTTTAAAATAATGTTGACTAATATCAAACCATCTAATACTATTTGATTTACAACTGACGGTATCTATTTGCAAATAGCTTCCAGCTTGTAAATCGATAACTTCCTTATATGGAGTATCTTGTTTATAATGATAGCCTATATATAAATAAGATGATAGTGATTCATAATTAACACAGGGCTTTGTTATTTTATACAAGGTGTTTAGTTCTGATGAAAATACTAAGGAATCGCCTTTTTGATAAACATAAAGTGGACGTTTCCCCGCTCTGTCTCTTGCAAGAAAGAGCTGCTTTTTTTGCTCATCATAAAGTGCGAAAGCAAACATCCCATCGAATTCTTTCAGCATTTGCATTCCAAGCTTTTTATAAAGCATCAAAATGGTTTGGGTATCTGAATTTGATTCTGCTTGTAAATTATATTTTTTTCGAAGCTCAAGATGGTTATAAATTTCTCCATTGAAAACTATAACAACATGGTCTTGACGCATTGGTTGCTTTCCCTGCTCACTTAAGTCCTGAATAGCTAATCTGGTATGGAAAAGTTCAACATTATCGTTCTTATAAAGGCCACGATCGTTAGGACCACGATGATAAAGACCACAGAATATTTCTGGCGCCCTATGCGAAGCGCTGAAATTTAAGGTTCCAAAAATTCCACACATAATTAAACTGAAATTTTCAATGAATAAGAGAGGCTGATCAAAAAAGATCTTTTCGTTGAGAGCGTTCAAAACGATAAAATACCTTTTTGAAACAGCCTCTCTTGGTTTATAAATTAATTAGGCTGTTGCTAATGATTTTATTGTAGAAAGCCAATGATCAAGAACTACACCTTCGGAAAAATTCTCTTCAATATAAATCCTTCCATTCTGCCCCAACAGAGATCTTTTTGCTTCTGTCATTTCCATTATAGCTTTCATTTTTATAGCTAAATCCTCTGCATTTTGCTTTTCGGCTAAAAATCCACATTTTACGCTCTGTACGATTAACCTATTACAGTCAATATCCGTTACTACAACAGGCTTTTCATGAGCCATGGCTTCTAAAAGTGCATTTGGCATCCCCTCGGAAAAAGAAGATAGAACAAATGCATTACTCTGTTTCAAAAAATGTTGCGCATCTGCTCTGAACCCTAAAATCCTTACATGAGCTCCAATATCTGCTTGTTCAATAAATTGATTTGCCCAGGAAGAATATTTTTTATCAATCCCCCCTACAATATCCACTCGAAAATTTAGCCCTTTCATTCTTTCGATAGCTTGAAATAAAGTTTTATAATCTTTGTTCCATCTGAAATGTGCTATACACACCCATACAAAAGATATTGATTTTACGTTAATCAGATCTTCTGTTTCGGGTATTGATATACAATTATGTATAACTTTACCTCCTTTATTTATCAGCTTTTTTGTTTCAAAATCTATTTTAGAAGCAATAGAATTATAGATTATCTCATCATCTAATCCATTTGTTAGCTTAAAGGGGATATACCATTTTCTCGGAAGGACCGATGTTCTTATACTCGAGATCAGTTTGAATCTAAAAACTAGTTTCAATAAACGAGCAAAAATGATGGAAATAAACATAAAAGCTATTACAACATTTGGCTTATAATCCTTAGTAATAGAGTAAAGCGTTTTTAAATTTGAATAAAAGTTAGTTTTCCAAGGTTTTAGAAATACCACTGGTATCTTTTCCTTATCGTAATCTATATCAAATTCATTAGTAGATGTTAAGGAGATTATCTTGATTTGGTATTTCTTATCTCTAAGAAACATTGCTACTTTTAAGAGTTGAGTTTCAGCTCCTCCTCTGTTCATTCCAGAAGTAATAAAGAGTATTCGATTTGCCATAATCCATCAGAAATTATGTTTTTTCAACCACTGTGATAGTACTAGCAATTTCCATATTTGTGGATATCTATTCCATTTGCCATCCATATGCTGTTTTATAATTTCCTGTGTTCTCTGGATGTTTATCCCTGGAATATTTTGTAAACTTGAGCTAGAAAGGTTGTCCATAACATACGATTTTAACTCATTTCTAAACCAATCTTTGAGAGGCATCGTGAAGCCGGATTTAGGTCTATCAAATAGTCTATGAGGCAAATAATCGTATAAAACATCTTTCAGTATCATTTTTTGATTTCCGCGGTTATATTTAAAACTTAACGGCAGACTTCTGCTAAATTCAACCACTCTATAATCCATTAACGGAGCCCGGGATTCGAGAGAAAAAGCCATTGAAGCTCTATCTACTTTAGTATTGATATCGCCATTTAAATAGGTTTTTATATCAAAATCAGAAATTCTTTCTAAAAAGTCTTTATCAGATTTATTTTCGAAAATATGCATAAAGGGAGTCGGCATTCCTTTTTCAGGATCTTTAATCCAGGAGTTTTCTAGTCCTCCAAGCATTTTGATATAAAGGCTTTCTATGTCCTTTTCTCCAACTCCCAACCCTATTAGTTTATGCTTGTATTTTGGCGACATAGATACCAGTTTTCCTATAGGCTTTCTTATTGGTAATGGTAATTTGAATATGCTTTTGTTTACCAGATTTATCCATTTATATCTTTCGTATCCGGCAAAAGCTTCATCACCTCCATCTCCACTTAAAGCAACAGTAACCTGTTTTCTGGTATGTTTGCTTAATAACATAGTAGGTATTGCACTGGAATCCGCAAAAGGTTCATCATAATAAGTAGAAAAATTATTAATCAAATCTATTCCTTCATCATAGTTGCACAAGATTGTATGGTGCTCTGTTCGTAAATGCTCGGCAACTTGAATCGCATATTGACTTTCATCAAAATCCTTTTCTTGAAATTTAATAGAAAAAGTCTTGACTTTATCTTTTTTACTAGCTGCAATAGCCGCTACCAATGACGAGTCGATTCCTCCGGAAAGAAAAACACCCAATGGAACATCCGCATGCATTCTTATCGAAACCGCATCGTTTAAAATCTCTTTCAGCTTAATTTTTGCATCGTCATAAGTACCGCTGAAGATATTTTTACGGTCATAATCGACATCCCAATATTTATCAATTTCCAATGCACCTTTTTCAAGGTCATACACAAAGAAACTTCCTGCAGGTAATTGCTTTACCTCTTTCCAAATAGAATTTGGTTCCGGTATATATCCCCAAATCAAATAATCATTTACAGATTGGTTGTCCAGCGAAAACTCCCTATTTATTTTAATTTGAGAAGACTGGCTGGCAAATTCAAATAACCTCCCCTGGTGACTATAGTACAATGGTTTTTTTCCCAACCTATCTCTTGCACCAAAGAACCGCTTTCTTGTCGAATCATATATTACAAAAGCAAACATACCATTAAAATGGTCTAAACATTCTTTACCGTAAGCCAAATACGCTGCACAAATAACCTCTGTATCCGATTTAGTAGAGAACCTATATCCTTTTTTTAATAGTTTTTCCTTTATTTCTTTATAATTGTAAATTTCTCCATTAAATACTATTTGGAGATGAAAATAACTTAGTGGCTGGTTTGAACGCGAGTCCAGATCCAAAATTGCTAACCTATTGTGTCCAAGTGTCACGTCATCAATTTGCATAATTCCACAATAGTCAGGTCCTCTAAAATTTATAATGCCAAGTTTCGAACGTACAACGTCATCGCTATACTTGATAGTAGATCCGTAAATTCCACACATATTATTAGCAAATTATATTTATTTAAGACTTAAACTGTTGGTTGACATAAGTAAATTCTCATACTGTCTAACTATTTTTTCTACCCCAAATCTTTTATTTACATCGTCTTTAATTAATTCTGTATCCCAAAATTTGCTGCAGGTTTTTAAAACTGATTTTTCGAAAGATTCAAAATCATTAGGTTCAATAATATATCCGTTAAAATCATTTTTTAATAGTTCGATTATCCCACTTACTCTGAAAGCAACAACAGGAACTCCCGCAGACAACGACTCTAAGACAACATTAGGAAAACCCTCTGCTACGGATGGTAATACAAGCACATCGTGTTGACTAATGAGTTCTGCTATATTTTTAACCAACCCCAGCAATTTCACACGATCACTTAATCCCAATTTTTCTATTTTAAATCTTATTTCTTCTTCCAAAGGTCCAATTCCAGCAATATTTAACGAATAATTTGACGGTAACCTTGCCATAATATCTAAAAAAGGAACGATTCCTTTTTGTATAGCCAAGCGCCCAACAATGATAATTTTCTTTTCACTATTCGAATTTTCTTTTGTCTTAAAATTATTAGGCAAAACAGGATTATGAATAACAACCAATTTATTTCTATCTATTCTATAATGAGTAGATAGCGAATATTTAATATCTATTGATTGACAAACAGCAATATTTATTCGTTTATAGGTTAAAGGAACAAAGTAATCTAAAAGCTTTTCTTTTATCCCACCCAGTTTAGTCATGAACTCTGGTAAATTAGATTCTCTTCCGATAAGCACGGGAATATCTACAAAAACAGAAAGCAAACTAAGCAAACCGGTAATGTGTCCTCCGGTTGTAAAAACAGCATAAGGACGTTCTTTTTTAATCAATTTATATAATTTTAAAAAAGATGTAGATACTCTGATTGTATTTAGATGAATCAATTTAACATCTTTTAAATCTGTAGAGAAAAAACAGTTTCTAGAATCTAAGAGAACTAAACTGACTTCGAAAGCGGATTTATCAAAGTGTTGTGATAAAATCCAGAAAACACGTTCTGACCCGCCCGCTCCCAAATGGCTGAGCATAAAAAATACTTTTTTTTTCATATTATAGGTGCAAGACAGAAACTATAGTATACTAAATATGGAATAGCAAAAACTTTTAAATCTCATTTTCAAATAATTTCTATAATTCAGTCGTTTTAGATCAGACCGAAACTCGTTTAAGTATCTTTTGTAACCTGCGTTCATTTTTTTTGCATTTTTAAAGCCACTAAATCTATTAGAAAGCCTGTCCTCTCCAACGTCATCACAACGCACTAGAGACTCTTGGTCGTAAAAAACTTTATATCCTTTCCTCGCTATTTTTAACCAAGTTATGCCTTCAAATCCTCTAAGATTTTCTAATAAATTACTTTGTAAAACCTCTGTTCGCCCTATCGGTAAATATTCTCCAATCGGTGCCGTAATCATTTCCAAGTAACTTTTATAGCCATAAAAATTGGGGTTATACATTAACTCGCCATTTCTAATACGTTCAGTACCCACGAAAAATAAATCAGTATCAATAGCTTTCAACTGTGTTACCAAATATTCGACTCCATTTTCGCGAAGCAAATCGTCAGAATCTAAAAGCACCACGTACTGATAGTTTGCATGTAAGATACCTGTGTTTTTTGCCTGGGCAACGCCTTTATTGGAATCGTGTCGAATTAATCTGATTTGCTTTTTGTTGACATAGTCTTCCAGAACAGACGCCGTATTGTCTGTAGATCCATCATCAACTACAACAATTTCAGCATAATCTGACCAATTTGGCTGTCTTAAAATGCTTTCTACAGCTCTTACTATTTTTTCTGATCTATTATATGTTGGGATAACAAAAGAGAGTAACATAATTAAGTAATTGTTAAGGTTTTAAAATCATCCTGGTTTTTCATTCTATACAAATGCAAGATTGAGAAATATAAAAATAATGTAGGTCCGTCAGCACTGATTAACCAGGCGTTATGTGATAAAGAATTTATAGAAACACCTAAAAAAGAGAAGCACAAACAAATTAATAATGCGTTATCAGGATCACGTATCCTTTTTAAGGCTAGAAAACTTATTTTTAAAACCTTAGCATAAATAATCCACAAGAGTGTGAGGCCAACAATTGGTCCCAAATAGGTAATAAACATGAGATAAGCATTATGTGAGGTTATACCGGATGAAAACACAGGATTACGGTAAATAACATCTCCCCAATTTTTCCCATAAAATATTAACCCCAATGGATAATCGGAATATATGTTTATATTTTCTAATGCTAATCCAGAACGATTAAACTCAGTACCGTCATTGGCATTCTTTGCAAAAATATTATTTCGTTCATCTGTATTATCCTTTAAAACCAGAGTGTAAAAAAGCATTCCTACCAGTGCACCTAAAGACCATATTACCAATGCTTTGTGTCTGTAATACAGTAAAGTAAGAATTAACACACAAGCTAAAAAGGCTACAAAAGCAGATCTCTGCATGCCTAAATAAAGAAACCCTAAACAACTAACTAATACTAATGATTTAAGTAAGAATGATCTTTGATATAAAATGGTATAAATAAACAGAAATGGAGTTAATGCTGCTATTTGATAACCAAAAGTAAACTGATAAACAGCAATACCCGATGGACTTTGCACAACTTTATCGTCCACCAATAATTCTCTAATTTGGCGAGTACCCGGATAAATATGATCCATGACCATGACAACAGCAGAGAATAACAATAACGTGTAAAATATAAATACCGAAGTCCGAAATCTGAGCCCGCTATTTCCTATAAAATAATTGAAGAATAAACTGCACATTAAGATACCTATGGCGTAGGAAGCAAATGTTTCAAGCTCTTGTAACCCTATAACATAATAAAAAAACACAGCGATTAACAGTGCAATAAGCTCTTTTGTATAAGCGAAACCTTTAACTTTAGTGTTGAACAAAATAACTAAAGGTATCCCAAATAATACCGGCGCAGGCAGCCTGAAAGTTTCGGTCATAAAAATTCCATATGTTAGCACATATAGATATAATACCATCAATAGAAAAACAATATATTTCATTTTACTAACTTATTGCTTCATTATCAGTCATCCGATCCTCAGAGAATTTATTCTCTAACAAATACATGGATTTGGTTAATACCATTTTAAACTGATTATGACGTTTATGTACGGTTATAAAACCCAGTTTATCATAGATAGAAAGGGCTGCAGTATTATTTTTATGTACAAAAAGGAAAATCATTTCCAATTTCATATCGAAAAAACCATACTGAAGGATAAGCTTAGCAGCGTTCATCCCTATTCCTTTTCTCCAAAATTGCTTTTCTCCAATAAACAGATGAAACTCGCCTTTATTGGATTCTATATCAATGATCTGAATATTTCCAATATATTGATTCGTATCACTCAAACATATAGCAAATCGTTGATCATTAGCCTTTTTCAACTTTGCTTCCAACCACTTTGTCTCTATTTCTTCGGTGATAATACTAGTTGGTTTAAACTCGGTAAACTCCCAAATACGAGGATCATTTCTCCATTGATAAGAAATTTTTGCATCTTCCGGAACCAATGGTCTTAGGTAAATCAAATTTCCCATAATATTTTTGTTTAATATTGACAATGAAAAGTTTACTGATATCTTTCAAGTCTCCTATCCCTGGCCAGGTTGATACATTCTTAGATGGGGTGGCTGGTAAAACTCTTGAAAATTGGCAGAAATACGCGAATTATATCCAATAACCTGTTTTAAATGCGGACTTAGGTAATCTGTAAAATCGTAGCCAAGATATCTAGGAAAATCGAACTGCGGTTTAAAAAATGGTCTGGTAAAAGTAAGTGTCAAGGCTCTTCTTGGGTTATCTGTATTATTATTTCCTACTGCATGCCAAATATTAGAATCGAATAAGATGATACTTCCTTTTTTCGAAACGGCTCTATCGGCATTCATATAGAAAAATTGCTCATCAGGCTTATCTTCTATATGGTGGGATCCGGTAAGAAAATAAGTTGCGCCATTCTCTAACGTATAATCATCCAGCGGAACAATCATCTGAATTGCTATTTTAAAATTGCCGGTAAAGCTTCTGATATCCCGATGTATATTATGAACATAAGCTTTAAAATTTTTAAAATTTAGCACTCCACTAAAACCATTCAGAATATAATTTCCATTCAGAAAGTGCTTCATTTCTTTATCACAATACTTCTGCTCCAAAAAAGGCATACTAAAATTATCCTTCTCTAACAGATGATGGAGGGTTCCCTCCATGTTTTCTTCTATTCCATTCTGAATTTGAATTGCTCTCCTTAGTAAATAGGCTGGTTCGAGATCATTAATAATTTCATTTATGAAATTTTCTTCAACGGCATTTTCATAAATGACCCAGCCAAATTGATCCATTGCCGACTCGAAATCACTAATAGTGGCTTCTGAGTAATTAAATCTATTTTCCAAGATATTAAGATTTTAGAGTTCTTATTGGCAGATGATTTCTAACTTGCAAATGAAGCTGTTATAGCCGCCTCTTAATGTAAGATTATACTATCATTCTTAAATGATTGCATCGAAGTTTGGAATCAAAAAAATTCATGCTTATCCTCTCAACTGGCAGCACTGCGATATAGGGGGAAATAGTCTGTGTTTATATTGTCTTTACATGATTTTACTAAATCTTCGTATACAAACATGTCCGATACAAATTTCCATGTTATATCTTCTAGAAATAAAGGTGAAAAAGCTGCTTTAAATTTGAATAAAGAATCTTCATGACCTGCTACACCCCCACCTAAATGAAAATATCTTTTGCCTAATTTTCTACCGATAACACTAATTTCATCTGTAAGTAGTTTACTAGGTGATTGATTAACATAAGCTGTTGCTGTAGCGGAAAGATGACTCCTGATAATATTTCCGGAACAGGTAATTACTGCCCCACAGATCATCTTTTCCCCATCATAAATTACTACAAGCTTACAATCGCTATCTTCACTTTTAATTAACTTTATAAAGTATTCTTCGTCATGAAAATATCTGCTTTCTGCACCCAGTCTAAGCATATTTTCATTATACATATCTGTAAACATTTTAATTTCGTCCGAAGAAACTGCCTCACAAATACTATAAGATATCCTCCTTAAATGTCTTATATCTTTACCTAACCTCTTTTCATAACAGCTCCTTTGTTGTTCAATGGGAATAGACAAATCTATATATACAGTTTTGCCATTATTACAAATACCACCAATTTTTTCCATTAGAACTTTTTGATCTGCAAATGGATTAAGTCTGGAAAAAGCACAGATATATTTTCCTGTACTCATAAAATCCAGAAAACAATTTTTAAAGTTTTCCAGAATGCGTGTATCTACAGATTTGAATTCTTTATTTGAAATCGGCCCTGCATAACCGTAAACAGAAGTCAAATCAAAAAAATTTGAATTAGTGATCTTTCGTTTCAAAAGCGGTAAGGCGATGAAAACATCATCTTCCTCGTAAACAAAAAGAAAAGGCTCTCCTCCTTTTTCTAATGAGTGGTAATGCCAGGTATGATAAAAATCATAATTTACAGAACGGTGAACATATGCTGTCCATTCTTCTGATTGCTGAAAATTAATCAAGCGATGTGCCATGACAACAATAAATTATAACTAACTGTTTATAAGACTTATATATGTGTTTTCATAATTTATAGCACTAACTAACTATTTTTTTAATATGATCTATAAATTCTTGTGAATTGTAAATGACTTCCTTATATATTTTTTGCCCCTCCATAGCAATTTCCTGATATTTTTGAGGTTGGCGGATAATATCTTCCAATTTTTCAGATAGTTGATCTAAATCCCAATTTAAAGGAATATAGGTTTGGTGGGGTAAAAACACATTCGGATAAGTCTCTAGATGTTCCATACTGGGTTTTACCAGTAAAGAGCCCGAAATAAACGCTTCAAAATCACGATAGCAAATTTCACCCCAGCCATAAGGGCTAACACATAATTTAGAGTTTCTAAGCTCTTTCCAATATTGACGTTTAGCAACTGGTTTCCCTTTTACTGCCACAAGAAGAGTGTCTTCCAAACATTCCAAAACCTTATTTCTTTGCTCTGATACTTTATAAGATCCTGTTTTGTCTTTGTGTATTGTACCTCTAAAAGTTAAATCAATAGGTCTAAATTTATCTACTTCACTAAATGTTACGGGATACAATGAATAGCCTAAATAATTACTTAATCTGCTCATTTTATATCCAAAATATCTATAATCATTAAGTCCGATATTCCATCCTACTTTTATTTTTTTTAATTCAGAGACGGGACATGGTTCAAAAATATTAATTGGCGTTTCCGGTTGCTGATGGTTTAACCAAATACGCAGGTTATTTCTTTGCGTATAATAACTTTTATCTTTAAGAACTTGCTTTTTTAAAAAAACGTCTACCAAATGGATAATGGGAAAATCATGAGAACCAGTAGAGTCTGCAGCGTCAAACCAAATAATTCTATTTGCTTTCTTACGCATATCTTCTAAAAATGATATAACTTGTTCCGTATTTTCACTATTTCTGGTATTGATGTTTTGCCAGGCCATATCAAAATACCTGGAATGTATAACCAAATAATCTGTATCATTTAAAGCATTGTCGGTATGTTTATGATGACAGCTGACATCAAGACCGTTTTCTCTGAACTGCTTTTTCCATCTATAGAATGGATGTGTTTCCGAATAGAATCTTTGTTTTGGCCAATCTAAAATTCGTAATTTCTTCATTTTGATTCTAAAATATTTTCGTTAACTAATTGCCTGCTCTTCATAAATATGCTTTTGACTGTAAGAAAGATGATTTCTAAATCTATCATAAAACTATGCTCCTCAACATATTTCAAATTGAATTCTGCTTTCGAAGGCATTATATATTTGATATAATATTCTTCTGGATTTGGCACATTAGCCAAAATTTCATTTTCATCAATATATTTAATAGATGCCCAATCAGTAATCCCAGGCTTTACGCTTAATATCCTTTGTTGATCTTCATTATATAACTCCACATATTTACTTACCTCAGGTCGGGGACCAACAAAACTCATATCTCCTTTAAGAATATTAAATAATTGGGGCAACTCGTCCATTTTATACTTACGCAACCATTTGCCACTTTTCGTGACTCTTACATCATTGTCTCCTACTGTTAGTAAGCCTTTCTTGTCTGCTCCATTCTGCATCGTTCTAAACTTATACAAAATAAAACTGGACTTATTTTTACCTACCCTTTTTTGTTTATAAAACACGTTTCCTTTAGAGCCAAATTTTATTGCAACCGATATAACAATAAATATTGGAGCAAGTACGATAAGTCCTACAATAGACATCAATACATCGAATACCCGCTTAGTAATCATTTCATTTAAATTTAGGATGCTTTTTTCAGCATTTTTGTTTTATAAATCTGTTCTTTAACAGCATTGGCTACATTTACGATGATATAATCGATTTCCGCATTGGTTAGTTGAGGGTAAATCGGTAAAGAAATCTCACATGCATATTGTCTGTAACTATTTGGATAATCTTGTATATCATAACCAATACTCTTAAAGTAAGTAAGCATCGGCATTGGTATAAAATGAACATTAGCAGTTATTCCTTTGCCCGACAAATATTCTATTATCTGATCCCTACCTTCTTCTGTAATATCTCTTATACGTAACGGAAATAAATGGTAAGAGGATTCCCTCTCATCATTTGATAAAGGTGGAGGTACAAACCAGCTAAAAAGGCTGAATGTATTATTATATTTATAAGCTATTTTTTTTCTTACCGGCAATAGTAAATCTTTATATTGCCTAAGTTGTGCTAAGCCGATTGCTGCACAAATATCCGGCATATTAATTTTAAGTCCGTTGAACAATATATCGTATCTCCAACCAGACCCCATTGTCTTGGTAAATGCATCCTTTGTTTGCCCATTTAGAGAATACATCTTTAAATAGGTATATTCTTCTGCTACATTAAAGTTATCTGTTAGGTTTAGACAAATACAACCACCTTCTGCCGTAGTTACGTTTTTAACCGCGTGAAAAGAAAAAATAGCTATATCGCTTTTCTGAGCCGCCGGTACACCACCATATGTAGCACCAATAGAGTGTGCCGCATCTGAAATAAGTAGGATTCTTCCCAGTTTCAATTGGTTTTCAGTTTCCGGATAAAACATCTTTGTTACAGCGGAATCTTTTATCACCGCATTTAACAAATTGTAATTGCAAGGCCATCCGGCTATATCAACAGCTAAAATGGCTTTTGTTCTTTCGGTGATAGCGTATCGCACTTTAATCGGATCTATAGTAAAATCATCCAGAACATCTACCATAACGGGCTTTGCGCCAGCATGTAGAACACATAATGCGGTTGCACAATAAGAATATGCGGGCACAATAACCTCATCTCCTTCTTTCACGCCAAACCATTTCAACATCATTATGGCTCCAGAAGTCCAGGAGTTAACACAAATTGCGGCTCTCGAACCTGTCAGATTTAACATCTCTTGTTCCAATTCTTTCACTTTTGGTCCAGATGTAATCCATTTAGATCTTAGCGTATCCATCACACTGTCTATCACAGCCTGATCGATAAAAGGTGGTGAAAAAGGTATTTTCATAACAATAAGATTTATTGTAATTAAAAGCGTGATTAACTTTTATAGAGTATGGCTACTGAATAGATTCGTAAACCAAATTTTGCCATTTCGCAAAAACTTCCTCTGAAGAATTGGTGATATTAATTAGTCTTGCGTTGTTACTTAGCTTTTTCTTAAGCAACGAGTCTGATAGTAGCCTTTCCATATTTGCGGCTAGAGCTTCTGCAGTTTTTTCTTTCACTAATAAGCCGTTTTCCTCATGGACTATAATTTCAGATGGGCCGAATTCGCAATCCATTGCAATACTTGGGCATCCCATACTTAAAGCCTCTAATAAAACGTTCGGATAGCCCTCATTTCTAGAAGGCAATACAAATATTTCTGCATAATGATAATAATCCTGGATTTGACTCTTAGCACCAATCAGTTTTATTTTATTTTGTAACCCTAAACGGTTTATTTGATCTTGCAAGGCCTTACGTTCGTTGCCCTCTCCCACTATAAGTAAGTCCAGATCATGTTTTTTTAATTTTGAAAAAGCTTCTATTAATATATCAAATCCCTTTTGACGGTCTAATCGTCCTACAGCTAAAACATAACTTTTTGTATGGATTACATTATTAGAAACTTTGCCTAATTCTTTTACCGGATTAATAATAACTTTTGTGTTTTCTAACCCTCTAAGTGCTTTTGTCTGTAACATAGCTATTTCCACCCCTCTGCTTGGTGCCACAACACTCTTTGCTTTAGAGTAAACTTCTTTTAGAAGACGCCCCTGTAAATAATTAAATTCTTCTATATGATCAGGATTTATTCTCTCCGATACAATGTAAGGTGTTTTTGTTATCCTTGCAGCTAATCCCATCCATATATTAGCACTTGTCATAAATGATATCGCACAGTCTGGACGGTCTCTTTTAAAAATGTCAACCAACATTTTCAATGTAGAATAAGCGTAAACTCCTCTATAAAGTAAACCTTTCTTCCTCTCTTTTAGCAGATAATGAATTTTTATTCCTTTTGGGATTTCATAAGCGGATTTGGCATAATTGAGACAGATAATTAATACATCATGTCCTTGTGCGTCAAAGAATGAAGCTAGTGAGCTTAAAACTCTTTCCGCCCCACCTCCATGGAGACTATTAATGACAAAATGTAGCTTTAATTTCATTGTTATAGATATTTTCTGAATTATATATAGCTAACTCCGCAAAAAGTGAATGTTAGTCTATAAATGGTGTGAAAAGCCCGAGATAAATTCAATGTTTTTAATTCAAAAAGAAAATATTTATTCAGATAATAAGTCAGCAATTTTTTCTTGTAAAGACGAGAATATGGGAAATGCGCTATTATTATATTGAAATCACTAATCGATCTATCTTGTTTGATCTTGCTATCAAGCAAGCTCCACATGCCTCCGCGATGTAGTCTATAAACCCCCATTACTTCGGGTAAAACGTAAATTTTTTGTTCTGTTTTAGAAAGAATAAACAATTTGAACATTACATCTGCTCCATAAGCTTTATAGTACCAGTTATAGGTATCTATATCTGTTACTTCTTTAGTATTTCTTACCAGTAGAGAAGACGTACGTGTCTCTTTTCGATTTCCGATTAATAGATCCTCATAATAATGTATCAGCATCTTCGGTTCCGGATGTTCGTATACCAGCTTCCCTTCTTCATCAATTACTTTTGTATAATGACAACAAATAACACAGTCTGGATTGGCTTCCATAAAATCAACTTGCTTTTGTAGCTTTAATGGATCTGTCCAATAATCGTCTCCGTCACAAATGGCTATATATTTCCCTTTTGCCTCACGTATTACTTTAACCTGATTTTTTGTACCGCCCAAATTTTGTACATTCTTTAATAGTTTAATCTTATTGGGGTGCATTTGGCAGTAGCTTTCCATAATTTCACAGGTTCTATCTGTTGAACAATCATCGCCAATAATTACCTCGTATTTAAAATTAGTCTTCTGCATCAAAAAACTTTCGATAGCGTGTCCTATATATTTTTCCTGATTGTAGGTTATACAACAAATGCTAACCATTATGTCTTCATTCTCCATACCTAATTTTCTTTAGTTTTTAGAATAGTGTCTAACTCTATTTGCAGATTTACAGGCATGTCAATAACCGGTGTTTCTTGATAATTCTGTATCCTTAATATAATTCTGGCTATATAGTTTATGTCTGCAAAAGTTAATGTATGATATAAAGGGAGACATAAAATACGGTCTGATATATCTTCGCAAACCGGCAATATTTGGTCTTGTACATAAGGCAAATGTGACAAAGCGGGATAAAAATAGCGTCTGCAATAAATTTTATTTACTTCCAATGCCGCTATACATTTTAGCATCAACTCTTTGCTTTCAAAGAGAATAGGAAAGTAAGAGTAGTTATATTCCGAATCAGGATTTATCTTTGGATAAGTTGCAGCAAGTTTTTCTAATTTTTTCCAATAGTGATGAGAAAGCTGTTTTCTCTTTTTTAAGATTTCATTTATATGTTTAAGGTTACAAAGCCCCATGGCCGCGTGGAATTCGCTATTTTTCCCATTCAAACCTAAAACTGTAAATTCGTTCGGTCCATTATATCCGAAATTTCTTATTTGGGACATTTTTTTTAACAACTCTGGGCATTGAGTAAAAACAGCGCCTCCCTCTATACTATGAAATAGTTTCGTAGCGTGGAAGCTTGTTGTACTAATATCTCCATATTCAAAAACCGATCTGTTTTTATATTTTGTACCAAAACAATGCGCAGCATCGTAGATAACTTTTAATTTATATTTGTCCGCAATCTCCTGAATGGCATCGATATCACACGGATTTCCATAAACATGTGTTGCTAAAATAGCCGAGGTTTGTGGCGTTATAGCCTCTTCTATCTTTTGCGGATCAATATTTAATGTTTTTGCGTCAATATCTACAAAAACAGGTTTACAGCCTTGCCATACAATACTGCTTGTAGTCGCTACGAAAGAAAAAGGTGTGGTAATAATCTCTCCGGAAAGCGCTAAAGCCTCAATTGCAATTTGTAATGCAACAGTACCGTTGGCAACATATAATAAGTGATTTACTTGTAAATACTCTTTAAGCCTTAACTCGAGTTCATTTACCAAAGGGCCGTTATTGGTTAGCCATTGCCTCTCCCAAATGCTCGCCAAATAGTCATCATATTCCTCCACTTTAGGAAGGAAAGGTTTTGTTACTGGTATCATTTTTTCAAGATTAGTTGTTTAAGATCGACTACTGCATTGAACTGCATTACATAGCTACAAGCAAGATATAACAGAAAGAAAAACAGCGTATCGGTAACCAATCTCCCAAAATCTGGAACTGAGAACGAGTTAACCAGAAAAGCATCCAGAAAATAACTTATAAACCCTACAAAAAAGGCTAAACCTATAGTAGGAGTAATATCTATAAGCTGCTCTTTGACATTATAATCTATAAATCTTCCGCTATAAAATGAGTTTAAATAATATGATAAAATGCTGGATAACAATTGGAAATAAAGTAATCCGTATATCCCAAAGGGTACTACAAGTATAATTGCTATTATATTTATCGTTTTTTTTACCGTTTCTATTTTAAGAATTAAATCACTTCTACCTTTTACCTTTAAAATATTGAGGTTATAGGCATTTAGAGGATATAAAATATTAGCCAGGCAAAGTATTTTAAAAAAAGGTACTGCGGGAAGCCATTTTTCTGTTAAAATAAATCTTATTAACGGTTCAGCTATTATATAAGACAACACTAAAATTGCCGTATTCCAATAAATAACTTGTTGCATTAATTTCTTATAAACTTCTTTTAGTTTTACATTATCAGAAGAAATAGATGCAAACATTGGGTAAGTTACCTTACTCATTGCTGTAGTAATATTTTCCGACGGCAACATGCTCAAACTGTCTGCCCGTGAATAATATCCTAACTTTGTCGCTGAATAATTCTTTCCAATAATCAGTACATAGACATTTTTATAAATGATTTCTAATAAACCAGAAAGTGTCATTTTATATCCAAAATGGAAATGAGTATGAAAGCTTTCTTTACTGAACTCCAGCGATGGGCGCCAATCTGAGCAGATCCAGTGAAAAAATGTAATTATCAGTGACTGCACAATATTCATCCAAACTAAACTCCAAACTCCATAACCTGATTTTGCCATAAAAATGGCCAGGACACCGCTTACAATAATAGCCGGAATTTGAATAAACGCCTGAGTTTTGAAATTCATTTGCTTTACTAAATGTGCATTTTGTACCACATAAAGTGCATTTAAAATGAACGTTACGGAGTAAATCCTAATTATCGAGGTTAATATATCATGTTTATAAAATTTAGCAATATATGGCGCAATAAAGTAGATAATCAGATAAATAACTATGCTTCCGGCTAAATTGAAATAAAATACTGTGGAATAATCTTTTTGGGTAGAATCTTTTGTTCTTATTAATGACGAAGAAAGACCACTATCTACCAGTAATGTCCCTATTGAAATAAATATGGTAATCATTGCAATTAGTCCAAACTCTGCTGGAACTAATATTCTTGCTAGTATAATGGTTATTGAAAAACTAATCATCTGCCCCCCAATCTGTTGTCCGTAAGTCCAAATTAGGGCAGATACCGTCTTTTTTCTCAAACTCATTTGCGAGAATTCTTAAAATTATAATTACTTTTTAACCAAATCTTCAACAGGAACCCTGGTATAAATGGCGCAATCCAAATTGTTCAACAGCATTAAAACTGTTTTACCGGCAACTTGCACTATATTACCTTCCTGATTGAATAAAGCCCCATTTTTTATCAATACCCGATCTCCAATATTAAGATCCCGTATACTGCTAACTTCTATTTCCCGATTTTTAACCAAAATATCTTGAATCTCTTCAATTTCTTGGTTTCTAACCACAGCAGGCTTACCCATATAATAGATGAAATTAATGACGCCATGGGTTTGTCTTACTTTTAACTCCTCTTTATAATTGATATTTACAAAGACATAAGAGGTAAAAAGAGGGAGTTCTACTGTTTTAATCCTATCAGCCCATTTGCTACGGACTTTTTTTAACGGACAATAAGAATCGATCCCTTTTTGCTTTAGCAAGGTATCTACTTTTTTTTCCCATCGGGTACGCGTGTAAATTACAAACCATTGTTTGCTGAGATCTCTTTTATAAAGGTTTTCCATAGGTAGAGGGTTAGTAAAAGGCATGGCTTCGCCAACTCACTTACGTGATTAATTTTTTAATTTTATTTTGTTGAATTGGATTTTTTGACCTAGAGGAGGCCGGTATCTTCTTAAATAAAGCGTTTCTCTCTAAAAAGGTAAAGTTTTCAAGGTAGTATGTTATCTAAAGCTTCGGCAAATAAAATAGTCTGAACAATGATAATCTATGATATGGAAACAAAACAAATGCGTTTTAACTTCCCGTATAAGCATATCCTCCGTAGGAATATGCATGTTTATGATCTTTCTTGGCATCGTTAAACACCAACATCATATTTTTTAATTTATTGGTTGAACTGATATCTTCGAGAACAGCCAATTGGTCTTTATCCGTATAATTATATCTTATAAGATATATACTGGAATCAGTGTATTTCGCTAAGCTAAATGCATCGGCTACGTGGCCTACCGGAGAAGTGTCGACTATTACATAATCAAAACGCTTTCTCAGCTCGGCAAACAACTCATCCAATTTTGGATTCATCAGCAATTCAGACGGATCTTGTGGAATTTTCCCGCACCCCATTACAAAAAGTCCTGGAGATACTGTAGACGGTCTGATCAGATGATCAATATCCACATTGTTATTTTCAAGATAATCGGTTATTCCTTTCTTTTGCTCCAAATTTATTCCTTTCAATAAATCTGGTTTCCTAAGATCAAACTCCAGTATAATCACCCTTTTATCTACCATAGACAGAGTTATTCCAAGGTTTGTCGTAAAAAATGTTTTGCCCTCGCCTTTGGTGGTAGATGTAATTAAAAGCACCTGACTATTTCCATGATCGTCCAGATGTTTCAAATTATATCTGATATATCGAAATAATTCGGAAATAGTGGTACGACTTCCTTTTTTAACAACAATTGTATTGTTGTCATCTTTATGTGTCAGCTCTCCCAAAACTTTCATTCCACTTGGAATCTGGATGTCGCTGATATAATTTACTTTATTATTAAGCCTGCCTCTTCCATAAATTACAGATACAGGTAAAATAAACCCTATAAGTATCGCAGACAAATAAATTAACGTGGTTTTCGGCTTTGCAGGATTTGTCTGGTAAGCAGGTTTAGAAATCACTTTAGAAGTTGGCACTGTAGCCGACAAAGAAAGCGCTGTTTCTTCCCTTTTTTGTAACAAATAATGATATAAATTTTGTTTAACGCTTTGCTCTCTGCTTCTCTCCAACAAACCGCGCTCTATAACTGGTACATTCCTAATCATAGATTCGTATTTTGATGATTTAGCCAACAGATTGCCCCGCTCCAGAGATATTCCCTTTCTAACGTTTCTTAAAGTTTCAAGAATATTTTGTTTAAGAGCTGCTAATTGTTCGTCTACACTAACAACAAGAGGATTTCCTGCCCGGTTCGTTCTAAGCAGTCTCTGTTTTTCTATCAGGAGTTCATTATATTTATCCGTTAAATTTGTAAGCATACCATCCCTTATTCCCAAAGCGTTTGGAACCTGCTCATTTCTTGTATCAGATTGGGTTAAGTAATCTTCTACAGAGTTGATCAAATCCAGTTGAGTTCGAGAGCTTGCTAATTGCTGATCGTAATTACCTGAATTCTGTAAATTTACCTGGGCATCTGTATTTATCTCGGTCACGCGATTCATTTGTTTATAGCGCTCAACATCCTGCTCTACACCAGTCAAATCGCTGATAAGGTATTTTAATCTTTTATCTATAAAAGCGATTGTATTTTTGGCAGTAATATTTTTAGAATCCAGGTTTTCCTGATTATAAGCGGTGATCAGTTCGTTAAGGATATCCATACCTCTTTGAGGAACCGGATCGTATAAAGTTATCAAAACAGTATTGGCGTCCTTTATCACTGGAAGTACAGTAATTCCTCCTAAACTATAGTATTCTGACAATACATATAAATCTTTAAAACGAAGGTCAATTTTTGGATAGTTTGTTTTAAATGCCGGTGCCTTTACTACTTTAAACTGATATCCCTTTCCTGTAACCAACTCATCAAATTTATAGGTGGATTCTCTGTCTTTATCGGTTATAGAAAACATCGAATCATTTTTTATATCTATAGAGAGTTTAAACTCTTTACTGTAGGTATTATTATCTAATTTGTAAGGGATAATCTTAATAGGACTATTCTTACCATATAGAATTTTATCCTTGAATCGATCCTTTTTTGTCAATTCTACGTCCATCCCCAGTTTGCTAAGAACTTTGTAAATGAGATCTCTTGATCGTAAAACTTCCATCTCATTGTCTACAGTCTTAGACATTCGGAACATATTAAGGTCGCTAAAAGCGGTGCCTTTTAAAAGTCCATCACCTTTTTCATCGTCCTGTATCAGCAGCGTACTTGTTATCTTATATTCCGGTACGGTATAAAGTATATAAAGATACGCTACCGTAATACTCACCACCAAAGCTAAGGCAAAGAAAGGCCAGTGTTTTAGATATCCCTTAATCTTTTCTGCGATGTTATCGTTATTTTCTAACGATTCCTGTTTGTTTGAGTTCATAGTAGTAGATGTTTTGTTAAATTAACTCAATAAATTACCTTCCCAACAATGCGGTTCCCAAGACCGCAATTGCGGATATCGTTGCCACAATAAGAGGCATTAACCTATTATTGGGGCTATATTCACTGGCTTTCTCTTTGTCTGGTTCGACATAAACTATGTCATTTTGTTTAAGGTAGAAATAGGGTGAATTAAGTACATCTTTTTCATTCAAGTTTACTCTAGTCATTAATCTTTTTCCGTCTGTTTCCCTAATTAGCAATACATTCTCGCGTTTCCCGTAAACTGTCATATCTCCTGCCATTCCAAGTGCTTCTAAGAGGTTGATCTTTTCGTTATTGACAGTAAATGTTGATGGATGATTTACCTCCCCAATAACAGTTACCCGAAAGTTTAAAAACTGAATATTTACAAGAGGATCTTTTACATAACTATTAAGCCGTCTTGCAATGGTCTGTTGCGCCTGGTCTATAGTCTGTCCCTTTACATCAATTTCTCCAACCACAGGTAGGCGAACAAAACCTTCTTTGCTAACACGATAGCCTTCCCGTTCTGCAAATCCCATTTTATTAGTATAGCCAGAATTTAAAGTAAAAAGGTTATTAGATTCGCTACTTAAGGTATTTATACTAATACTCAAAACATCATTTGGCTGTATTTTTGGTTCTATATTATTAACAGCCATTCCTGTGTCTACGGTTTTCTTTCCCAAATCACTGAAATAAACCAGATTTCTCCTTGAAGAACACGCTGTAGTAAACAAAATTAAACACAGCGAATAATAGAAAGTATATTTACACATATAATTAATATTTTATATCCTTTTAAACAACTATTAATTAAATAACATTATAAAAGTATATACTAATACTTATAAAAGAAATGGGTTGGGAGTGGTTGTAAATCGAATTGTAAACTTTATACATTCATTTTCTCATTTACGACTTCACATTACACGATAAAACAATTTTCAAAACAATTTGTAATTGATAAGTAAGGAATAACAAATACTACAAAATGAAAAACATTATCGAAAAAAAATTAGGTTTACCGTATAAATACTTACCCTTTGGGGTTGCTGTTATAAATACAAACGACGACTTAATTTATATCAACCCCTTTTTAGCAGAAATTATAGGCTTAAATGAAATAATTTTTCCTCAAACAAATTTCTGTTCTTTTCTACCCAAGGAAACCCGCAATAACTACTTGAACTTTAAAACCAATTTTGTCAGCGGAAAGGGAAATAAGAAATCTTCTATTATCATACAAATCTTTGCTAATAATCAGCATTACGGTCAAACGCACTCTTTTCAATTAAGCTTAGGTGAAGAAGATTTAGAAGGAAAAGTAAAGTTAGTACTATTCCTTATTCCTTTAAATCAAAATGAGATTAGCCCCCCTTTGTTAAATATTAACGAGGAAACTGATCACAGTGATAACCCAATTTCTTTTAATGATTATTTAAGCAAAGATTTATTACCTAAGATCTGGAATCATAGTGACAATTTACTTTTCATATTTGACAAGAATGGCTTTGTTAAATATCTGAATCCAGCTGCAGAAGAAAAGACCGGATACACACTATCTGAGGTACAGATAAAGGAAAACAGGATTTTCATTTTTGAAGAGAAGCAAAAAATCAAGTTTAATGAACGTACAGTTGATACAGCCATAACAGACTTTCAACCTTTAAAAAACAACGTAGAATATCTCGAAAAACGAGCTGACATACTATTAGTAAAAAAAGACGGTTCAAAACTTTCAATTGCTCTTACCGTAATCAAATTATCTCCTGATGAAGGTTATAGAGAACACTGTTATCTTGGAATTGCCGAATTTATTGAAAATGAGAAAATTTTAAAACAAGAGCTTTTTAAACAGCAAGAATTACTAACAACCCAAACACGTTTTATAAGTGTTGCCTCTCATGAATTGAGAACACCTTTAAATATTGTGTTGTCATCTGCCACTTTAATCTCCAAATACCTGGAAGTAGAGCAAACAGATCAAATAGATTTACATGTGGACAGAATTGTCTCTTCAGTTCAATTAATAACCGGTCTTTTAAATGACTTTCTAACGATTAGAAAAATTGAAGAAAATCAGATAAAAACGAATATTTGCTTCTTTAACATCAAAGGTCATATAACCTCGATTATTTCTGAACTAAAATACCTCTTAAAAGAAGAACAGAATTTAGATTACAAACATATGGGTGCATCTTGTGTAAATCTAGATCCGGTGTTACTTCGCCATATAGTAGTTAATATGATATCAAATGCTATAAAATATTCCAGAAGCGATGGGAGGATAGAAATCTTGAGCATCAATAATAATGGAAATCTGGAACTTGTTTTTAAAGACGATGGTATAGGTATTTCTGAAACAGACCAAAAACACCTTTTCGAACGCTTTTTTAGAGGTTCTAATGCGTTACATACAAAAGGTACAGGGTTGGGTTTAAATATAGTGTATAACTATATTAAATTAATGAAAGGTAATATTAGCGTTGAAAGCGAATTGAATAAAGGAACTTCCTTTAAAATCAAATTTTAAGCGGATAATTTTTAGCCACAAAAGCCTTAGAAATATTTTTAAGGCTTTTGTAACCTGTTAAAAGGGATTAAGTAATCCACTGCTTAGCAATTAGAAGCCTTACTTATCTTGGCATTGTGGTCGTATCTCTTCTATGATCAGTTTTCTTTACCGTATCTCGTTGCGACCAGTCTTTTTTCATAGGCTTTTTACTTCCACTTTTTTTCTTCGTAGGAGTTTTTGTCGTGTGCTGTTTAGTAGTGCGTTGTTGTTGTATTCCACTTGCCGATGCCGAAAAACAAAAAACAAATAGCACCAGAATCATCATTAACTTTTTCATAGTTTTTAATTTGTAATTACTAGCTCAACACTCAATATACATCAGCGGTTTTCGTATTTTATTTTTTAGGTATAAATCTAAAAATCATGTATTTATACGCAAAACAACTTTCAAAGACAGACGCTATTAAAACCCCGCAAAAAAAATTTATCTGAGTACCTTTTACAAAAGGGCTTCTTCTGTAGATTGTATTATTGATTTAAAGATTCACTTACAAACTCACTCTTAGAACATTTCAAAGAGGATTCCCTTATCGTCAACTCCGTTTCGAATATTTTAGTTTTATATTGCGAAATTGTTGATTTACTTTCTATTTGACCTATAAGCAACTTAGCTGCAGCTTCGCCAATTTCCAAAGCGGGCTGACTTATAGTTGTAAGCGGACATTCGAATATATCCGCTTCAGCCATATTGGTAAAGCCTACAAAGGCCATGTCTTTAGGTATTGTTATATTTCTTTTCTTGAGAGCAATCAAAATCTCAGTACTCAATTTATCACTTGCGCTAAAAATTCCATCTGGTCGATTGTCTAGATGCAAAAGTTGGTTAACTATAGCTTCAGTCTCTTCCCTAATATTTTTTCTACATTGGCAATAAAAAACGTATTCGGGATTATAATCAATATTGTAGGTACTAAGTGCTGCTTTATATCCCTCTATACGTTCTTCTTCAATTAATAAGTCCGAAGAGTTTGTAATATGCGCTATTTTATAAAAGCCTTGTTTTATTAAATGCTCAGTAGCTTTATAAGCCCCCTCGAAATTGTCCACTATTATTTTGTGTGCGTCGATATCTCTGGGCGCTCTATCGAAAAAGACAACAGGAATTCCTTTTTCCTTTAAAGAATAAAAACCGGAAAAGTCAGTAGTCTCGGAAGAGATTGAAACAAGAATTCCATCTACTGAATGTGATATCAATTGCTTTATATTCGTATTTTCCTGCTGAAAGCATTCATGAGATTGGGTAACAAAAACATTGTATCCTTTCTTGTATGCCACCGACTCTATTCCATTTATTATTTGCGAAAAATAACTATTGGCAATCTCGGAAACGATCACTCCAATAGAATAACTACGACAATCTCTAAGCTTCAACGCCATCGGATTAGGATAATATTCTATTTCATTGATATAATCCAAAACCAATTTTTTGGTTTCCGCCGATATTCCATAAAAGTCATTAAGGGCTCTGGATACAGTGGATACCGAAAGCCCCAATACATTTGCAATATCCCGCTGAGTTGTAGGTTTAAATCTTTTCATTTTTCAACTTTCAATATTTCGCTTCAACCCCGACAAACAAAATCTTTATCTGAATTTCTTTAAATGTTTGGCCAATATGTTCATCGCAACCTCAGGATTTTCTATATTTCTTGGATAGTAATAGTATATCAGCTGATCTATATCCTTACTCAAAACCTCCTGCATCCTTTTGTCCATTAACTTTACATCGGTCATTTGCATATTGTGGTTTTCTATAAGCCAAAGTCCTTTTTTCCCTGCGTTTTTAGCTTCTTTTAAATAACGTTCACCTATTCCCAAAAGCACTTTACCGTCTCCTTCCTGTTGGCCACCATCTTCATTCCTCCATGGACGTCCATCACAACCATAATAATCCAGGTATTGTGTCTGAGCGGCTTCTTTTACTATCATGTCTGATAAATTGGAATAAGCAAACATTGAAGTTTGGATTTTAGGATAATTTGTTTTGATGTGTTTATTGATTTGCGAATAAAAATCTATAGTTGCTTTAACATGAGCCTGCAAATCTGCATTTGGCCCTAAATTTTCAATTGCTTTCTTTGAATAATCCTTGATAAATGATTTCGGTTCATCCCAGATAATCCCGCCAATATCCCAGGTTTTAAACACATTATCCAAATACTCAATGAAAAACTCTTTAGTTTCCGGGTAATGAATACTGCTAATTACTCCTGATATACTATTGGTAAGCGGTTTACCATCTTTATTAAGGACCCATGTTCGTGGATTTTTAACAGAAAATAAGCTGGGTACTTTCGGAGCACCTGCAAACATACCGCCCCATCTTGATGGTACCGCAAAAACTTTCATACCTAATTTGTTTGCCTCGTTGCAGATAATCTGGATGTTTTCTACCGCAGCAAAAAGGTCCTGTTCTAAAACGGCTACAGAAACCACATTTGTCCCCAAATCTGCCATCCATTTCAGATCCTCTTTAACCTGGCGGGGAACGATAGTATAAGTATGTGCCCTGAAATAATACGCATTTAATATTTTTCCATCTTTTATAAGCGCTTTGCTACTCGCTGTTTTTGCCTGAACTAATTCCGGGAGTAAAGCTGTTCCTGCTGATGCCAGAACTGCATTTTTAATAAATTTCCTTCTTTCCATGCTCTAAATAATATTAAGGCTTTCGGTTATGATATTTTTGAAATGATTTAACAATGTCGTCGTGTTTTCTCAACATATTTACAGGTATATCAGACGGATTCGCAAATACCAATTGCTGATCACTTTTTTCGATATTAATGCCAGATTCGTCAATATTCCCTTTTTTGTCGCTGATAGCCTTTAGATCCAAATTGAATTGGTTGGCAAAAAACTGATACATGGGTACACGTTTACTAAAACCATAATCGTGATTGTCTTCCGGCAAATGCACATTTTGAACAAGCTTATCTTTTGAATAAAAAGCGTATATCTTTTTCAAATATGGATATTCGATAGTTGGTACTGTCTTAGTCCAATCGTTACCGTCCGAAATCACCATTTGTGGTCTGGGAGCAGCCATTGCAGTAATTTCAGCATTATTAGTACCGCAACTGGTATGAATAGGTAAACCGCTTTCGCAATTACACCCACCATAAAAACTTGAAGAAACCATAACAACTGGACAACTCGCCGTTATTCTATCGTCTAAGGCTGTGGCTATAAAAGTTTGCGTTCCTCCTCCCGAAGCTCCGGTTATCCCAATCCTGCTTTTATCCACGCTTTGCAGAGAAGTCAAAAAGTCAACTACGCGGATACTATTCCAGGTTTGGATTGCCAATGCAAATCCTGTTTTGTGATAAGATTTATTTCCGCTTTGCAAAACCGACTCTCCATAAGAATACATATCATAATTAAAAACGACAGCTCCCATTTTTGCAAGTGCTGCACAGCGATATTGCATATCAGGACGATATCTACCACGCTCATCTGGTATCGACGGATCTATTTTATTATAGAAATGTCCGTGTGGATTCAATATAGCGGGGTGTTGTCCCTTTTTTAGTGGTTTGTACAATGACCCGGTAATATAGTAACCAGGAAAACTTTCGATGGCTACGTTCTCCACAGAGTAACCATCTTTAATTCGCCTGGAGGTAGTAATCACCTTTAAGTCTTTTCTACTGGCATTTGGGTTAATTCCTAAAACTTTCAAAATGGAATCTTTGATTTCTGATTTCCTTTTCTCCCAGGAATTCTGGTCTGGATAAAAACTTAGAAGTTTGTCCAAATTGGCTTTACCTTCTTCAAATTCCTTTCTGAAATATTCGTACTTTCCAATTTCGTATGTACCATTCCCTTTTGCTTTCCAAACCATATCTAAAGGCAACAATACGTTATCCAGCGTACTCGATATATCTTTGCGATACCTCCAGTCAGCATAATCTACCATTTTGCCCTTTATATTTTTTTCTTCATATAAAAGCTTCACCTGATATTTCCGTTCAATTTCGTTCAAAACCTTTTTAAGATCCTGTCGATAAACTTCGTCTGCAGATTGTGCTGTCACCAATTTAGCATAAGAAGCAAACAGCACAACTATTATCGTTAAAAAACTAAATTTCATTTCTTCTTTTTATTTAAACACAATATTTTCGGTCGTAACCGCTGCGTTTTTCGGTTCACTCTTTTTCAACTCCTGAATTTGTTTAAAAGTAAGGTTTGGGTCTTTTGGTAATTCTTTCGAATTGATAATCATATTTCCCTGCTCAGCAGAAAGTATATGTTTCCCTTCAATAACCACATGATCAAAAACGACGTCTGACACCTTATGGATATTTCCATTAGCAGCAATGGTTCCGGAAACTAAACTTTTATTTTGACTCTGCTGATAGGCAGTATAATTTTTGACCTCTACACCTTTTATATAGCCTATCCCTCTTTTAGTTCGTTCTGTATGATTTTCTTTTGAATTGGATACCTGAAAAACAATAAGCTGTCTTTTTGCATTTCCGCCAACAAACTCAGATTTATTATCTATGAACTTTACATTTTCGATAAATCCTTTCCCCACATATAGAGCAAGTGCCCTGTCCGCATGTACGACATCGTTATTTTGGAATACAATATTTCTTGCCCCGTTTGCCGGATCAGAACCAACTTTTAAGGCCGACTTTACCGTCCAGAACACACAGTCTTTTACCAAAACATTTTGACAAAGCCTATGATCTGCTTTAACAGCAACGGCGTCATCAGAAGTGTACATAAAAACATCTTCAATCAAAACGCCATCACAGCCATCGGGGTCGGTTCCGTCTTCATTTACAAGAGACAAATCATTGATGATCTTATAGCCTTTCATGGTGACGTGGTTGGAGTTAAGTATATGTACTGTAAAACCTCCTGAATCTCGGATAATGATATCGTGTATTTCGGAATTATTACTCTCCCTGATATTGACCACCCTAATTTTTTGATTGGTTTCCGTCTTTATCTTTGTCCCCTGCATAGCAATAACACCGCGCCCTATTATCTTTGCATTTTCGGCTTTGTCAAAATAAATGAGCGCACCTTTTTTACTCGTTACAGTTCCTGTTTTATTATCACCATTATCATTATAATCCGCCAAATTACCCGAGCCCTGTATGATTGCCCCACTCTCGAGATATAAGGTCACATCTCTTTTCATAATTAAGGTACCGGTCAGATATTTGCCATTTGGTACATACAGAATGCCTTTATGAGCAGACACGTAATCTATTGCTTTTTGAATCTGTTTGGTTTGTAATACCTGTCCGGTATGGTCATCTACATAGTCTTTAAGATTGGTGACATTCTGGTCTCCTAACTTGGGTTTGTCCTGTTCGGGAGCATCAGCGAAAATGAACAGCTTTTCTTCCACATTTTCTAATTGTAGGATCAGCTTACGCGGTTTACTCAAATCGAAAAGAATAGTATTTTCTGCTCTACGAGATGGAATCTCATAACTTTTGGGGCTTATGATGTAACTCGAGAAGGTTTTGGATGCCGTTAATTCCAGTTTTATATTTCCCGAAAAAGCAAACCTTGCATAACTGATGTCTTTAAACTTCTCAACAAAAATTTCTTTACCGTTTACCTTTAGCGTATATACCTTACTTTTTTCGGCTTCTGGTAAAGTAGTATACGCTATCACTTCTGCCGCAATAAGTACATTCTGGAAGGCCATAAAAAACAGCAACATAAAAATCGCTTTACTCATTACTTTCATTCTAATTTTATTTTTAGTTCACTTTTTTACCACTATTTTTTTAAGAACCTTATTGTTTCGGCAACAGGTTTATCACTAAATTCAAGGATATATACACCAGCAGGCAATTCTTCAATATTGCATTCACTATCAAACCAACCTTTTTCTATTCTTTGTTTTTTTACCTGCTTTCCATCCGCATTAAATATCCGCAGCCATGCATCAGCTCCAGTTTCAGCATGAGAAATTTTTATTTGATTTCCGGCTGGGTTAGGATATACAGACAATTTATAGGCGGTTTCGTTTGTAAAAGCTAAAACTCTGCTATAAGTACATTTCCCGTCCTGATCAAGCTGTTGTAAACGATAATAACATGTATTTACCGGTGCATTTTCATCAATAAAAGAATATCGCTGAATGCCTGATACATTGTTTGACTTTACACTTCCTATAACCTTAAAGTTTACACCGTCTAAACTTCTTTCTACCAAAAATTTATCTGTATTAATCTCATTTGTTGTAGTCCATGTCAATTCCGCTCCTTTTGTATAACCTGGCGCAACCTTCACTACTTTAAAGGAAAGGATAGTTAAGGGCGTAGTTGTTAAAGACTTTGCCATTACAAAATAAGTATCCTTACTATTATTATTCGGAGGCAAATTAATGAGCGTATTTGCTGTAATTTCTTTTTTATAAACGGTATAACTGGCATTGCTATTACTACTCACTATAAGATCTCCCGTATTGGTCCAGTTATTAATCAACCAATCTGGTTTTGTTACCGCACTATTGTTAATAAAAGCGATATATACCTCTGCATCTTTTGTTACCTTAAAACTTAACAAAGGATCAGCATTTACTCCTTTTGAGTCATTAGCAGGCTTTATCCATTGCAGTCCAGCATAAGCCGCCGGTAAAGTTTTTACGGTAA
This sequence comes from Pseudopedobacter saltans DSM 12145, assembly GCF_000190735.1. GTDB lineage: Bacteria > Bacteroidota > Bacteroidia > Sphingobacteriales > Sphingobacteriaceae > Pseudopedobacter > Pseudopedobacter saltans. Next base: position 1,006,295 of record NC_015177.1, on the reverse strand, counting down.
AGACTCTATCTGAATATAGGAAATCTCCTTGTTGAAGATTATCTTCTATAGACCACCCAGCTGCATGAGGCGCATCATAAACTGTCAAATTCACGATGAGCACTCCGTCTTTCTCAAAATTTGCCGTTATACGCTTAAATCCGTCTACAGCTAAAGTTACAGGATTCGTCGTAGCCGTCAGGTCTCCACTCCAGCTTTTAAATACATATCCCGGATTAGCAGTGGCTGTTAAATTTACTGATGTACCAGCCTCATAATCCGGTAAGTTCGGATTGGTTATTACTGTTCCACCTTCAGTAGAGTTTAACTCCAATTCGTAAGTCCGTTTACCACTTTCGTCTGGTTTTTCGGTCAGGTACTGAAATATTCCCAGCAGACATAATGAATTGGACTCATTACTTACCCAATTTTTTCCACCCTCTATATTTCCTGCCAGAGACCAGTTAGGATTCATATCAAAAGTCCATCCTGCAATAGTTTTCCTATATTCATTATAATCGCCATCAGGTGCAGGAGAGTTTCTAAGATACATTCCCGGTTTCGAATCTGTTGAGGTCCGGCAAACTATTCTCTTCATTTCGTTTTCCAGATCTATCCACTGATTATTAGGCACAATCAATCGGTTCGCTAAAGTAAATGTACCCAGTAAAGATCCCTGTCGCATCTCTTTATTACCATCGCTTACACCTGTTTTTCCATCGTGGTTTACACCAACGTATTGCGCTGAAAAATAGCCTCCATAAATACTTTTATCATGTACCGGCTGATCTCTCAATGCATTCAACATTTTCGTAGCGATCATATTAAAATCAGTTTTAATTTGTTGATTCCCGGTAATCGATGCTGCCCTCACTAAGGCATCTATAGTCTCTGATGTTTCCCCAAGCTTTGCTTGTGTATCCCAAAGTTTGTCTGTTCCATAAACGTCATCACTAATGAGGTATATCCTACCAAAAAGCCCATAACTTTCTACAAACGCCTGTTCATAGGCTTTCATAGTAAGGGCATACCCTTTTGTTACCCAGTCTGGTTTATTAAAACGTGTACCTGCATCTACCAATGCTGCTCCCATTTGCACATTATGTCCAACACGATAAGCCTTATCAAGATATATGGTTTTAGAACCACAATCACAGTTACCTAACCCATTCTGATAAATTACCCCATAGGTTGGATCTATCTTATTAATCATTTTTGGTGCCCACTGTAAAATGACTCCTTCCCAAAAATCTTTTTCTGCTTGTGAGTCGGCATATTGGTATAACCTTAAAAAAACGTAATACATCCAGCCCTTCTCTGAGGAACTTGTTTTAAACTTTGATTTTACCGTAGGTAATAAACGGGCTATAGCTAGATCATAACGAGTATCTCCGTTGTTCAACCATTTCCACCAGTAATAATGCTGTAAAGCTCTGATGTCATTTTGCGTATCATGGCGGGTAGGTTCATCTCTTAAATCTGACGCACCTCCACTTTCGCTATTTACCTGTTGAAAATTTTCTCTATGCCAATTGATATAAATCCCCTGATTGGCCGGGTCCCAGCCCATTGAGCTCACACCGTCCAATACATCAATTGCAATATCCTCCATTTCGGCATTGGTTTGTGCCTCCATCTTTTTTGCTGTTGCCAAAAGAAAAAAGATTAATAAAAATAACGGTGCGCTCAGATTAAATTTTATCATCTCAATATTATTTTTTAAAGAACTTAGCTATAGCTCTTTCAGTGTTATCATTCAGTTCTAACAAATAAATTCCTGACTCCAATTCAGAGATATCTATTGCTGTTTCATATTTACCCAAATCAAGTGCTTTATGAAGTAGTTTTTTTCCGTCTGAACTATAAACTGTTATTTGTGTATTTGTATTAACTACTGGATATTGTATAGTTAATATGGAAGCAACGGGATTGGGATAAAGTGAAAAACTTAATGCTGTTTTATTATCCACAGAGATGATTTCACTATACTCATATTTCCCATCTTTATCTATCTGTTTTAGACGATAGTAGGAGATTCCCGGTAATGGATCTGTGTCATTATAGACGTAACTCTGCACATCTGGTCTGTTCTTTGAACTTACATAGTCAACAAGATTAAAGTTTTTCCCATTTGTACTTCTTTCTATATCGAACCCTTTGGTATTTATTTCATTTACTGTAGTCCAGCTCAACCTTACTGGTTTGTTTAGACCATTCCCTGACGATGCTTTAAACGCAAGTAATTTCAATGGCAATACCAAGGTTCCGTTCTCAACACCGAAATATCCAAAAGTTGTAAAGCCCGATGCTTGTGCACTATAAGGATCAGTGCCATTAATAGCTGCTGCAGTTTCTTCCCATGCAGTACCATTATATCTGATTAAAGAAATATTAGGCAAAGCCGGATTAAAACCAGCAGCCTGCACAGAACCATTCCAACCCAACCCGATTTTCAAATTGCTTACTAATGGCGTTTCCGCTGCAATATTCCACTGCTTGTTTACTACCTTATTTACATCTGCAACTACGTAATCAAATGTATTTTTTACTCCTACAGAGAAATTGCTTCCCTCGCTTCCTGTATTGCTTAATATAACAGGGCTGTAAGAATCTGTACCTATCGGAAATAAAACTTCTGTACCGTCATTAGGCACATTTCTTTTTAATACACCGGTACCTTCTGTAACAAAGTAGGAATTATTAAATGTCATGGTATTGGCCAAGCTGGCATCTACCACTCCTCCTGGTTTGATTACCAAATTTGCTATTCCTGTACCGCTTGGCGATGAATTGAAAATGGCTCCTGTTTTCAGTACACCTGATACATTTACATTAACTGTGCCTCCACTTGGAGAGATTGAAGAATTAGCCGTATTGGTTGCACTCTGATCTAAAGTTCCGTTTATATTATAGGTATAAGTCCCAAAACCAGTACCTGAATTAATTAGATTATTATAGAAAAAACTTCCTGAATTACTGATTTTAACTGTCTTCCCAGAATTAATTGTAATAGTAACATCATCTGTTACTCGTGGATTATATGCACTCAGCGCATAACTGCCGGATTGAGTAAGCTCGACATCCTGATTAATGGTTAGAGAAAATGAAGGGACATTAGCCGAAAGACTACCATTAATTCTAATACGTTGTAGTTTGGTTATCCCTGAACCCGTTAAGGTAATATCTGATGCTCTTCCACTAAACTCTATATAAAGTGGATCTGTAGCATCTCCCAATATACCATCGTTAATGATAGTACTAGTAATAGGGACATTATATGGGGAAGATCCAGTACCGACCGCAACCTGCAAACGACGTGATCCACTAGCTTCCCCCGACCACAATTTTCCTCCCGCCTCAATTTTGAGATGATAGCAATCTGAGTTGTTTCCATTTAATGCAACCGTATGTCCACTTCTTATCAGTACATTACGGCTATTCCCCGGATAGTTTGTGTTTGCCGTAGTTCCTACTGGAACAGGCGTACCTGTACCAGGTTCTCCCACTGCATCATATGGAAAAGTTTCCCATATAGTGTTATCTTGCCAATTTCCGCTACCTTTTGTAGCAAAAGTCAACTGCCCAGTTATCTCTGTGTTTTGCTTCTCTTCACTATAAGACACAGCTGTTAGGCAAATCAATGCCAGTATCAGAAAAAGTAGTTTTGTTCTCATATTTATAATTTTTGGTTTATAATTGGTTAATATTTTTTTTAATAGACTACTCCATATAAGCTTTATTTTTTCATTTTAATCGATTATAACCTCCGCAAATTCTGTATTGATAACCGCAGATGACAAATCTTTACACCTTTTATCACCAATAACCAAGTTTTCGATTTTCACTTTAATTTTATGCCCTTCATCCATTCCCTTGATTTCTGACGCTTTCGGAAAAGCCTGATAAAATTTGCAGTCTTTAATCAGTACTTTGTCCATGGTACCTATCAGGCTATTCGGGTTTCTTTTATTGATAACGAATTGAATCCCCATTCTTTTCGAATCCGGATAATTGGTTTCGAAGCGGTTGTTTATGTACCTGATATTTTCGTAAGCTGCCCCATCAGAACAGTATAATGCCATTCCCCTGTCCGACATTATCACATCATTATCTTCGAACAATACATTGCTAATGCTGGTTCCCCGAGATTCTGTCCCCACTTTCAGTGAAGATTTTCTGGTTAAAAACACACAACCTTTCACGGTTATATCCGATGTTTTTTTCACAGGTCCTTTAGCGTCCGTAACTTTAATCGCCACATTATCATCTCCACAATAAGCAAAGCAGTTTTCTATAACAACACGGGACGAAGCATCCGGATCAAAACCATCCGTGTTGGATAAAGTCGCGTCATTCAAGAGCTTTACATTTCTTAGGTTCACTATCTCAGAAAATCTAATTTGTGTATTCCAGGAACCCGGATTTTTTGCAATAACTCCTTCTATATTGATATTTTTTGACGAAATAATCAGGAAGATTCTCATACGAGCCTGATCACCATATTGGTCTCTCAGCTTTCTTCCATTTCCATCAATGATGCCCAAACCTCTTATACTTACGTTTTCTGCGTTTTGTATTCTAAAAAATCCTCTTCCAGGTAGTTTATCGTCATTTTTTAGATCTTCCATATTATCGGAAGCTTTTATCACGGCTCCCGGTGCCATAAAAATTTTGGTATTCGACGGAATATTCAGATTTCCGATAATATAAACACCTGAAGGAAAAAGTAAAGTTTGCTTTTTTGCAGCCGTCTCATTAATCGCTTTTTGTATTTCCGCTGTCTGGACTGCTTTATTTTCAGACAAATACTGATTAACGTCAACTAACTTATCAGCATTTTTAAAATCTGTTTTATCTCCAAAAAGGTACAGTCTTTCTTTTTTGTTGATGGTAACGACTATATACGAAGCTTCTTTTAGCTTAAATTGAACTTCATTTGTTCCTATAAGTTTCGTTTCTATTTTCTTATTTAGTGGGCTTACAACATAATCAACTACTTTTTCTTTGAACTTTACAGAAACAGTAGCCTCACCCTCCTGTACAAAGGAACAGTAGCTAATATCGCTAAACGATGCCGTTGGAATAGCAATTCCGTTTATGGCTACCTGAAACAGACTACTTTCGGAACTATAGTTACTTACAGGTACTATTTTAGCTAAACCGGCAGCTGATGTTGTAGCAACACTCAAACTAACCGATATAAATAATATTATAGCAATTATCTTTTTCATTTGTTGTTATTTTTCAAATCGAATGTTTTTAACGAACTTATTGGTTGTTAACCTCAACTTTTCCGGTTGTAAACAAAGTTCTCCATCAACCTTAAGGTTTTTAAAAACCACTCCGTCTATAGTATGGTTAGCATCTAAACCCAGCATTTCCGAACCTTTAGAAAAACCTTCGCCGATAGAACAGTCTTTGATCAATACATTTTTAATTGTTCCAGCTCCGTTCCTGTTCTTTATCTCAAAATGGATCGCTTTTCGTCGGCTATCCGGATAGTTTCTTTCGATATAATTGTTGATGAATTGTATATTTTCAAACGTGGCACCGTCATAACAATACAATGCCAGTCCTCTGTCGGCTTCCACCACATAATTATTGCTAAAAACAATATTTCTCATAGATTTTCCCTTGGTTTCGGTACCAACTTTAAGCGAAGATTTCCGGGTCAAAAACACACAATTATTTACCTTAATATTTTCGCAGTCTTGCAGAAGACCACCATTATTGGTCGTTTTTATCGCAATATTGTCATCACTACAATAGGCAAAGCAATCTTCTATCAGAACATTTTTAGATGCGTCTGGATCAAAACCGTCTGTATTTGGCACATTGGGATCATTCAACATCTTGATATTCCTGATCACCACATTTTCTGATTTTAGAATATGCGTATTCCAGCATGCCGGATCACGTAGTACCAATCCTTTGAGTTCTATATTTTTAGAATTTCTGATACGAATCAGATTGGCAGGTTTTCCTTGAGCCCTTACTATACTTCCGCTTCCATCAATAACGCCGTCGCCCCATATCTTTACATTTTCGGCATTGTCTATCAAAATCAAACGGCTAAAGGTCATGGTCTCGCCATTATCAGTATAGTTGGCTTTATCATTAATATGATCCGATTCTTTTTTCCCTCCATCTGTTGGATAATCATTCCTACTTTCAGACCCTTTGATCATGGCTCCATCGGCAATATAAATTCTGGCATTACTGCCTATTTTTAACGTACCTGTTCTGTAGATTCCCGCTGAAAAAACAAGGGTTTTATTTTTACTGATAGCATCATTAATGGCATTCTGGAGTTTTTCCGTAACAATGGTTGTTCCGGTAAAATCAATATTATAGGATTTCACATCTATAAAATCAGATTTTTTAAGTTTATCCTTATCGGGAGTATCGCTTAATACAAATAGCTTTTCTTTGTTATTAATAGTAACTACATAATATCCCGGTTTTGAAATGGAAAACTCCAAAGATTTTCCATTTGCTTTTGGAGATATAATGTCCTTTTGTGGCGAAATTCTAAAACTGCTAATATCTTCAGCACTTTTTACGAGTATACTTACAGCCTTTGTATGAGAGAATCTTACATAGTTTACATCTTTAAATTTCTCTGTAAAAACCTCTTTTCCGTTAACAGTTGTATTAAAAAGATTACTTTTTTCAGCCCCTTTTGGTATAGTATATAGGCCCAAACCTTTACTCATGCCGAAAGAATTCAGGCTTAAAAAGGCCAGCATGATACACATTGTTATCGTCGTCGAAATTATCTTATGGAAATAGTTCATTTGTAACAGCTTATTTGGTGATTTTTAAATTTTTAACAAATTGATTAGCTTTCAATCCTATGTCTTGCGGTGTTGAACACATCTTGCCATCCAGTCTGAAATTCTTAAATCTCACTCCTGAAACGGTATGTTCGTTATTTAATCCGGATATTTCGGAAATAGTGGAAAAGCTTGACGACACACGACTATTTTTTATCAAAATATCCTTTATGCTTCCCTGTCCGTTCCTGCTCAATATTTCGAAATGGAGAATTTTCAGGTTTTTACTTTTATAACCTTTCTCAAAACTATTGCCTAGAAATTTTATATTTCTAAAACCAGCTCCATCGTAGCAATAAAGTACCATTCCCCTATCTCCTTCTAAGATGGTATTATTCTTAAAAAGGATATTTTTCATGGTATTTCCCTTCGTTTCTGTTCCCACTTTTAAGGCCGATTTTTTAGTAATAAACACCGAATTCTTTATTACAATATTGTCGCAATCCTGTATTAAATCGCTATTATTCGTATTCTTAATGGCAATGCTATCGTCCCCGCAATACGCGAAACAATTATCGATTTTAACATTTTGCGAAGCGTCCGGATCAAAACCGTCAGTGTTTGCTACCTCTCTATCATTTAAAATCTTAACATTTCGGATAGTAATATTTTCTGATTTAAGGATATGTGTGTTCCAACTTGCTGGATCTCTTAACATAATACCTTCTATCGTTACATTTCTAGAGTTTCTGATGCGAATAAGATTGGCTGGCTTTCCCTGTGCTCTCACTACTCTTCCGTTTCCATCAATTATTCCAGATCCCCAAATCCTTACATTTTCAGCTTCTCCAATCAATATCAACCTGCTAAATGTCATCCATTCTCCATTATCTGTAAAATTGGCTTTGTCATTTACATGATCGGATTCTTTTTTATTACCATCTGCGGGATAATCATTTCTATCATCCGAGCCTTTAATCACCGCACCCGGAGCCAGATAAATATTCGCATTACTGCTAATCTTTAATGTACCTGTCCTGTAGATACCAGAAGAAAAGACCAATATTTTTTTATCTCTGGCTGTCTCGTCTAAAGCGCGCTGAATAAGTTTAGTTTCCACTTTGTTTCCGGTAGAATCAACTCCATAGCTCTTAATATCAATTATTTTTGCTTTTGGAGTTGCTGATATTCCTTTTTCTTTCTTATCAGCAAGTAAAAAATAACGATGTTTGTTATTAATGGTTAGCACATGAAAACCGGGCTTTTCTAAATTAAATTGTACCGAATTACCGACCATCCTGGCCATCTTAATATTCTTTTTCGGACTGATATCCCAATTTAAAATCTTCTCTTCTACTTTCACTTCTATAGAAGCTGGGCGATTATGAGCAAAATTGGCGTAAGATATATCCCTAAACTTTTCCGTAAATACAGAAACCCCATTTGTTTTGGTAGAAAACAGAATACTTCTTTCAGCACTTTTTACTACTGGATATAAAACAATATCGTTCTCGTTATACCCAAATATTTTGCTTTCTTTAAAAAACAGGAACATCAATATCAAAACACTTAGCTTTCGAATCATACATTGTGAGTATTTACACACTGCAACACTAATTCGCTGCAGTGTGTATTAATCTGATTGTCTTTTCTTAAAACTCTTTTGAAGGAAATTTTTTAATTTTTTGAATCTTAGCCGGATCTGGCAGTAATATTGCCTTATCAGCATCTATACTATAAGTATACGTATAGATTTTCGTCTTACGATCTCTTGTTCTTGAAGATGAAACATAAGGATTTACATTTACAATGAAGTTTAAAATAGTCTCCATTTCTCCATCCTCCAACTTTGCCGTCTCCGGATAAACCTGATGAACAAGCTTTTTCAAATCTGTTTCAGAAGTATAAATTACATCTTTATACTTTTTCTGTTTCGCATTTAGTATTACCGATTTTCCGCCTGTAGGAATTTTAGCTATCAAGTCTTTTTGATAAATAAAATTCTTGTCACGTCCTTTAAACACAATGTTGTAAGCATAATAGTCTTTAAGCTCGTCTTTATAAGCTTGTGGAAAATCTTGTTTATCTATAAAGCGTGTTATCTCTCTGGAAATATTGTACTGATCTACCGTAAAATTGTAATCATCCGCAACCAAGCGTCCGTTATTCGCTTGCATCATTTGCGTAAAAATTGCAATCACATAATTGAACTCCAATGTTGTTGTTGAAATAGTAGGATTTTCCTTCTTAATAAAGGCTGTCACACTCGGTTTAATCTTGTCCATAGGGTACTGAAGCTCACCGGTGAAATATTTCATTTCCTGTGGTGCTATTATCCTTGAAACCTGAGTCATATTATGCGGAATTGCTTCACGTCCCTGCAAAGACAGCACCGGTTCTTCTATACCTTTCACAACATCCGATTTATCTTTAGCCACAAACTCAACTTCCACTTTACCCGTTTCCAAATCGCTTGTGCTTACAGTGATTTCTACTTTTCCAGGCTCTCCTGTCGATCTGATTAAATTGGTAACAGGCAGGTCAATATACATCGTACCTTCAGACTCTTCTACCTTGTGTATATCACTAGTATAAGATTCTGGTCCGACTAATGTTGCCGGTCCTTTCACTGTCCATTTTAGTGTCGGCCTGGCTCCTATAACCTGAACTCCATTTTTATCAAACGCCTTTGCTCTGATTTCTATAACGCCATCTCTTCCGGCAAACTGTTTGGTATGCGATGCTTCCAAAACAATCTTTTTGGCATCATCTGCCATTTCTATTTTATAGGAAACTTTAGTTCCGTCCTTTTTAGTTCCAACAGCCTCTATAATTCCTTTTTCTACAAGAATGTCGTTAAAGGTCGTTGTAAACTGGTTTGCTGCATTTAGATTTTTCTTTCCTTTGCTCTTGCCATTAACAAACAGTTCTACAACATCGCAATTCGAATGAATCATAAAATTCTTCTTTTGCCCAATGTATTGTTTTCTCCAATAATGATATTGAATAAAAACCATTGGTTTTGTTGCAAAATTGGCCTGCCATAGATAGTATTTGTATTTCGGATTTCTCCACGAATCAACCCATCCTTTAGGATTAATATGCTTTAACGGAGAATTCACATACTCCCTATCTGCACCGTGGTCCGCATACAACCAAACAGAGCCGTAATGAGATTGTACATTTTTTTCCAATGCCCTCTTTACATCATTTTCTTCTGTACCCGCATGTTGTCCGTCAGTAGGTTCCAGATCCCTTTCATCTTTACTATACCAGCCTTTTATTGTACAACGCAGGAAGCCTTCAATTGACATATTTTTTTCTGTATGCGGGTTAAACTCGCCAGCAGAATCATTATAGACATGGCGCGAGGTAACGATACGGGTTGTATCTTCCTCTACCGCCCATTTAGAATCAGCGGCATCGGTAGTTTCATTTCCCATACTCCAAAAGAAAATGGACGGGTGGTTTCTGTCCCTCCTGATCATTTCACGCAGATTTTGCTCTTGCACTTCCTGATTAAATACCTGATTCTTTATGTTTGGAAGTTCCTCATTAATAAAAATTCCGTTTCTATCCGTAAAATGATAAATGGATGCATCATGCGAATAATGTGCGGTACGCATAAAATTATGTTCCAAACCATACCTGATATCCTTCATGTCCCGCATGGCAATCCATTTAGGGAAAGCTCCTCCTAACCATACATATTCCTCATGTCTGTTTTGTCCGTGTACATGAACTTCTTTTCCGTTAAGGTGTAATTTATTCTTTGTATAATCCCATTTAAACCAACGGAATCCTAGTGGACTGTAATAGGTATCTACCAGTTTGTTATCCAGATACAGTTCCGTATGAACGTTATATACATAAGGCGTCTCCGGACTCCATAAATTCGGTTTATTTATCGTTTTACTTTTTTGAGAAAACTGGTGTATTTTGTCAGTAGAAAGTATCTTACTCACTTCCATGCGATCTATTTCTTTATTATCCGCATCGGTGATAATGGTTACCAGTTTTACATTCTTATCTTCTTTATAATCGTTTTTTACGTAGGTAAGTACATTAACTACACCTTCTTTCTGGTTCACTACCGGAGTGGTTACAAATGTTCCGCCTTCGTGTTTATAAGATCCCTGATAAGGTATATGCAACTTATCTTTTATAACAATCCTTACATCCCGGTTAATTCCACCATAAACATCAAAATTACCAGCACTCATTGGCGGAATCGAATATTTGTCATCCATGGTATTATTAGCCGCCACAACCAAAAGATTCTCTTCCCCAAATTTCACAGCATCTGTGATATCAAAATAGAAACCTCCATAACCACCTTTGTGATCTCCTAAATATTTACCATTCAACCATACTTTAGAATATTTCTGTACAGCGTCGAATTCTACAAACAACTTCTTGTCTGCAAATTCTTTACCTATCACGATTTTCTTCCTATAAATTCCCCATCCATCCCACCAATATGGACTATCTTTCGGAGAGGCATTTTTGACATAAGGATGTAATTCTCCCGTCGTTTCATAAGTCATCCAGGTATGCGGAACAGCAACTACACTCCATTTAGCATCATTAAACCCAGGTTGTTCATAGCCTGCTTTATCTGCATCCTTTTTAGGAAAATAGTTAAAGGTCCAGTTCTCGTTTATCGTTTTGGATATTCTTTTTGGATCTTTGGGTAACTTGATATTAGCTTCTTTCAGAATAATAGGATCTGGCAATTGTCCCTTTACCAAATCCGTGGAAAACGTCATACAGCTGGCTGTAAGTAGAAAACACAACGAGGTCTTGTTAATAAGCTTCTTCATCTTCTTCTATTAAAATTTCAATTATTTTACTCTTTTTGGATTATCTTTTTGTTTATGCCAAATCGGTGCTGGCTGTGTCATCGGGAATTCTTCGCAATTAAGATTGGAGAAATTGTATTTATCCACATCATCCATTACTATTGCCGGCCTTACATCTGGGTTTTTCGAACGGATACTCACATTTTTCAATGTTACATTATCTACGTGTCTTAAATACAATCCGTAAGCCGGACAAGTGCCATATATATTAAATTCCGGATATTTATCTCTGTTTTCCGGTGGTGCGGTATAAATGAGCGTAGTATCCTGAATGCTTCCGTAGAACAGGAAGTCACAATCCTCTATCAATAGGTTCTCTATTTTGCTATCCGGAATTCCTCCAATTGCGGCACCTACTCCCGGCCCGTTTCGCATATCAACATACCCTATATCCGTATTTCTTACATTTCGAATGGTTACGTTTTTTATAGAACCTACCGGTGCTTTCTTTGGTCCGCCTTCGTAAGTTCTGCCTCTATCTCCTGCTCGGATAAATAAGGGCGAACTACAACTGGTTAATAAAATATTCTCGTAGGTTACTCCATCTATATTCGAACCGTCTACTGCCTCTATAGCAATGGAATATCTGGTATTAGCTACTACATTTTTAACATGTACATTCTTTACATCGCCGTGTGTCTCCGTACCTATTTTTACCGCATTACAATTGGCATATCGTGCCACTACTCCGTCTACAAATATATTTTCCGTAGGTTTTTGCGACATCGCTTTTAAACAAATGGCATCGTCACCGGTCATGGCATAAAAGTTTTTTACTTCCACTCCATTGCAGCTGCTAATATCTATTCCATCCTGGTTATGCTGCCCTGTATAAGCCCTTACCCTTACATTAATTAGCTTTACATTATCGCAGGCTTCGTATAACTGTGTCCAGTTTGCCGGGCGGATAAGGGTGATATCTCTGACGTTTACCGCAGTACATTGTACCATTCTAATAAGGCGAGGTCTCTCGTGTTCATTTGATTTGCCTCTCCATGGCCAATTGTCTCCATGAGAAAAACCATCGATAATTCCACCTCCGGTGATACCTATATTCTTTTTGCCTTCTGCATAAATTAGCTGGTAATGTTCATTACCTCTGTAATATTTGAAAGCACATATCTTTTGCGGATAATCTGCATGGTTAGAGGATGCTCTTAAAATCGATCCGGCCTGTACAAACAGGGTCACATTATCTTTTAGCTCCAGTGTTCCAGTTACATAAATACCGTCATGGATATAGACACTTCCTCCTCCGTCTGCTGTACAGGCGTCTATGGCTTTTTGTATAGCTACTGTATTAACAGTCTGATTGTCTCCTTTAGCTCCAAATTTCACAATATCGTAAATTTTACCGGTGGGTTTAGGTAAAGCTGGGGGATTTCCTATTGGCTTTACTGCTACGGAATACATAGAATGATCCATACTTCCATTGCTGCCCAAACTTACTTTATCATTTCTCTTGAAACTTCTTTTGTATACATCAAAGATTTCACCGGTCGAATTTTCTACCTTCTCTGATAGTTTATTATAAGACTTTAACCAATCAGGCTTTTTATCGATTTTCCGGTTATGTACGATAAAAACATCAGCATCTCCAGCCAATTCAAAAGTCGCTAGTTTAGATTGTGAAAACGCCTTTGATCCATAAGCCGTTTGTATCCAATCTGCCCCCTCCAGCGTAGCTGGTAAAGAGCTTATCGTGATTTGCGGAGCATCTCCATACATCTGAGTACCAGCATGCAAATTAGCTTGTTCAATCCAATGCGAAGCATTATAGTTATAGGTCCAGATATCCCATATATCTAGCTTGTTTATTAGTCGTGAATCAGCTTTTACATCAGTAAACAAGAGCATAGCAAAGGCTCCCATAAACAGCATTTTAATTTTTTTATTCTTCATTTTTCTATCTATTTTCCTTGCAACGCAAGCTTCATCATATTTAAAACGTTTTGAACTGCAGCCTCGTCGTACCGGATATCATACAACCCTGCTTCACCAAATCCTTTCGCCATACGGCCTGCCGTAAGCAATTGCGAAACGATAAGCTTTCCTTTTCCAGTTCCGAAATTTATCATGGCAACCGGAGTACGGGTTAAGTTTTTACCGCAATTGGCCAATGGCGCAAAGCTTTCGGCCGTCCCCTTCTGGGATTCCAGATAGCCCAAAGCAAGATCTGTCATACTTACAGGCGTTCTGGGATTGATGGCACTCGCTAACGCTGGTGCATCTTCTACCAGAAACTCTACCTTGGCTTTTAGCTTTTTCTGAACTGCCTCATCATTCGCTTTGGATGAAAACTCATAAAATCCCTGCAACTCATATGCATAATAAGGCCCCTTCTTTATCTGACTTTCATTGGCCCCCCTGGCTGTCCATTGAGACATAAAGGCTTTGGAACTCAATCCGGAAAACTCCATATCTGCGGCCGGCACAATTAATCCTCCTCGCATGCCGTTCCATAACCTGGTATTATCTTTAGAAAGGTTTGCCCAAAGTGCATCATTATTTTTATCAGGATGAAGATGACTTTCGGGCTCTGCAGCCTCAGTAAATTTTAATGAAACGCCCTTAAAGAGCTGATAGGTGGAAATTTCAGGATCACTAATTTTCACCACGCCCTGCAGTGGGCCCAATTCACCGTTTTTTGAAGGGTATCCCTGGCCAAGATGTTTTGGACCGGCATCCAGCATTAAAACGGAGGCACCTTTTTCGATTGCATTCTGCAAAATGGTTTTTAATTTTTCATCTCCTTTTGAAAGCTGGTTCCATGTATGGGATGATGTAATGATCAGATCACTTTTCGTCTCTTCTTTTAAAGGTTCGGATGCGATTTGATGATTATTAAGAAAAGCTTTTAATTCGGGTTCATTTTCCGGAACCGCAACCCTGGTGCCTGCCAACTCAGCCGGAACCATAGCTTTAAACACTTGAATTTCCCATTTGGAAACAACCGGATATTTAACAGTAGATGGCTTGTTCTGCAATACCGCTTTTATAGTATAACTTCCTTGACCGACAGGTAATACCACAGGTATTTTTTCTACTCTTTTTGAAAATTTATCCGCTTTGGCTTTAACTTCCTGTTGCCAGATAACCTGCCCGCTCTTATTTTCGATTGACAGCTTAACGGCGTAAGTGTAAGGATTATCACTATCATTAAAAAGATAAACGGGAAGGTCTATTTTCTGTCCTGGCTCAAAATTTCTGTCCCATAATTCAAGACTTACGGAAACGGGAGAAAACGCAGCCGTTAAATCTTCCCAAACCGGTTTCGGATTTCCATCTTTCAGGTTGCCCATAAACCAGGTATTGCCGTCTTCCCAACTGCTCAGAATACAGAATGGTGCAAAACCACCAGCATCTATACGACGCCAGTATTCCGATACTTTAGCATGCGATGCAGCATGGAAGTTTAAACGTTCGCTCACCGTATTTTCCCTACCTAGAAACCGCAGATAACTTTCCTTAAGTGCTTTATATCCTCCCAACTCACCTTTTTCATCAAGGTAATTTCCTCCAAATTCGTCAACCATAATGGCTTTAGGGAACTGATCCGCGTTATCATAGTACAAGCCAAGGTTTTCGAACAGACTCCACCAATATTTGTGTACATGAATCACATCCCGGTCTTCAAGTACCAAAGGCGGGTAATTCTTCAATAATATACCCAGAGCATCCCAGGCTGTATCCAGCTGCTCGCCTTCGGTTTCATTATAAGGATGAATCAATGCTACAGAGGGATGCCGCATAGCTACGTCCAGCCAATTTTTGTATTGCTCTAGTAAACTTTCTTTGGTAGCAGGCATTCCGTGAAAAAAACTCCATTCGTATTGTACAAGCAAACCATATTGGTCACAAAGATCCAGAAACCTTTCAGGAGGTTTTCCCAAATGAAAGCGCAGATAATTTGCTCCATGATCTTTTAAACGCTGTACGATATTCTTTTTAAACCATGTGGTATCGAATCCCAATTCCCGCCCTTCAGCCGAGCGTACCCAACGGTGCCACACCACGGTTCCGCCTCTTATTTTTGAAGGTGCATTATTAAGGTAAAATTGTTTGCCTTTCACCTCAAACTTCTTGATTCCAAAAGAGATGGTCTGCTGATCGGACAGTCCGCTTTTATCTGAAATACTTAACCTTAACCGGTATAAATGCGGGGCATCTGGCGACCAACTTTTTAAAATATTGTTGTACTGAAAAGAAATTGAATCACTCAAGGAGGTGGAAACACCTTTTTTAGCGATCAGTACTTTTCCATTTTGATCGAGTACCTCCAGCTGTACTTTACTCGGCTGATTTTCTCCCCGCAAATTCACCAGATCGAAACGTATGGAAGCCTTTTGATTTTTATAATCGATAAAAGGAATGATACGGTCTATTCTTTTACTGCCATGGAGATGCAAAATCACATCATCCCACAATCCCGAAGACACATTGGAACGCCACTGATCTGCAGGTGGAATAAAAGAAGCATCCTCGGGTTTAATGTCGTTTAATGAAGCAAGTGCTATTTCTATATCAACAGCTGTTCCGGGCTTTACAGCTTTATGCTTAAGCAGGTGAAAAGTTGGGGCCATTCCACCGTTCTGTTTAGAAACGGCCTCGCCATTAATAAACACTTCCGGTAAAAAGCGAGCGCCTTTCAACTGGAGCGTTGCATATTTCCAATCACCTGCCGGCAGTTGTACCCTTTTTTTATACCATAGCTTTTCCGTTCCAATTTTGGCCGGATCTGTAGCTATTCCGGGTACCCGGGTAACACCCGTATAATTTCTTGCCTTACCAAACTGCCAGTCTCCGTTTAAGGAAACGGTCATGTCGGGATTTTTTGCCAGCACAAAAAATGGTAAAAATGCGAAAACGATAAGAGCTGTTTTAATATTTATTCCTAACATTATTTCGTACTCGTTTCAATGATATTAACTAATTTTTTCAGCTCAGTTTCATTTGCCTGTGTGGGCAAGGTGATTTTTTGCCCCATAATGGCTGCAATACGTTTGGTAAAATCATAAGCCTTCTCGCTATGGCGTACACCTCTCCTTCTTGGCATATATTTATTACACAACTCGGCAATCAGCAGATCGTGATAAACCTGCTTATTCAGCGCAGCAATACATTCCGCTTTTTTATCTACTCCGCTATGAAGCATTTCCTGGGAGGTATTATATCTTCCGTCATACTGTCCACCACTGCTAAAAAAAGCCAGGGCCGATTCCATGAAGGCAATATCACGTTCAACCAGTTGTTGATGAATAACTGCACTGGCTACAATTTCCTGTAAGTGAGGAGCCTTCTTTGATGATAAAGCGGCAGCTTTTAAAGCAGCATCAACAGCTTCGGACGCATTCTTCCTCATCGCTGTAGTAACTTCAACTGGTGTTCTTCTTTTTTCCGATTGCCAGCGTACAGCTTGTGCCTGTAGAAAATCTTTACCTTTTAATGTTGCGTTTACATATTCTTTCAAACTCACCACCTCCTGACGTATAAACTTCATGCCTGAAGGCGCTTCAGGATTGTCCAGGAACATGTAATATCTTTCTGTCCCCAACCCCCCAGGCGTTAAACCGTCACCCTGCCAGAACCAGGCAGGTTTTGTTTTAATATTGTCCTCCTGTGCTGACGTTACCAGTTCAAGACTCTTTAATAAATTATCCGCTCCCTTACCATAATATTTCTCCAGGAATGTGACAGCATCTTTCCGCTCGAATTTTTCATTTTTCAATGCCTTACCCACAGTTTCCTGAGCAAGTAAACGGATAGGATTATCCGCCTTATCATCACCTTTAATCTGAAAATCCTGGTATTGAATTCCAAAACCGGAATGTATTACATTTTGAATCATCCTGGTGATAAAATCGCTATCATACCAATATAAAGGATGGGGGTGTTCTGCATCAAATACCAGCATGTCCTGAATCACCCTTATACCTTTCGATTTTAAAGTATCTCCCCAAGGACCATAATTCGCTACCGGCTGATCGAAACCACCATATTTTACGGCTATAAAAAATTCGTCGAGAGGAAAATCTAACTTCTCTAAAATTTTAGCATCCACATACCAGTCACGTATTCCTAAAAACGCTTTCTTACCTCTAGCTTCAGCCAAAATTCTATGCAAGTGATTTACATAGTCAATGAAATTAGCGTTCGTTTCATCGTATTTAATATTTTCTTTCCAGACCTTCCATTGGTCTTCTTTAAGTTTCTGCTCGTCTAATGTCCAGGCCGCTTCCGCATAAGCATTTAAAAAACCATCCAGTTCAGGCAGCACCTGTAGCATCTGCACTGTGGAGCTTATGAAAAAGTCTTTATAAACCGGATTGGTCCATTGCTGATGACCGATTACATCTCCCTTTCCGGCAAGGGCACTTTTATAAAGATCGTTTTGATGGGCATTGTCCAGATATCTGGTATAAATGTTTCCCGGATTAAAAACATTTTGCCGCGATTTCCATAGTTGATAAGGAATGTAATGGCTGTATGAACGGGAAACAATATACTCGATGCCCTTTTGTTTGGCATATCGCATATTATCCCTTATTGTACTTACATTCTTTTTTACCCGATCCAAACTTATTTGCTGAGCATCGGGATATTTTGTTGTCGAATAATCGACAAAATACATAGGCATGAACTTATAGGTACCCAATGAAATTACATTGAAACCCTGACTAGCGATGCGGTCAATTTCAGAACGTACTTCTTCCTTTTTCCGTTCGTCACTCCATTTTGGTGCGTCAACTGTAGCTATCTTATAGGACGTAGCCGGCAATGCAGCTTCTGCATATGCATTTTGACGAGACAAATTTGTCAAAACCCAGAAAACTCCGAAAAAAAACTTCAGTAAACAACGAGATTCCTGTAGTTTAAAAAGACTCATCTTTTGTATTTTTTTAAATTTCACAATGTTGTTCTGTAACGAATTGATAATCATAGGTAAAACTTCCATAACGGCAATAACTATCCCAGGCAAATCATTATTTGCTTTTTTAAAACATCTCTAAAGCTCAATGAGTACCAGTCGGCATCTTACGGCCGACTGGTATTAAGAAATTATATTACAATGGTTTTGCTAAACGTATTCCCACATTATCATACTTTGAACATGGTGAAAAACTTCCTCTGTTAGCTACTCTGCAATACTCTTTCAATGAATTCCAGGCCTGCCCTCTGATTACCCTGTTCAAACCATTTTGTGGTCCTTTCGGATTACTGGCTGGCGAATTTTTATAGTAATCCTTGTCATACCAATCCTCACACCATTCCCATACGTTCCCAATCATATCATACGTTTCCAACCTGTTATCTCCAGGCCCCGCATTATACACCTTCTCTCCTTTAACGGTAAGGTATTTAGTAGCAGACACATCGTCATTTTTATCTACACGCCCAGACTCTTTTGTACCTACTGGCTTAGGCCCTTGATTGGACGTATTATCTCTAAACCAGGCTAAACTCGTTAAATCTATTTTGGTACTTTTTTCCGCACCGGTATAATAGGTATATGGCCCACCGCTCAAATACATGGTATCTACGGCTGGCGCACTTCCTAAATGTCCGCCCCTGGCTGCATATTCCCATTCTGCTTCTGTAAGCAATCTTGCGCCAACCCATTTAGCGTATGCTTTCGCATCGTACCAGGATACATTTACAATGGGTCTGTTCAAACTGTCAGCCGTTTTTCCCCATTTAAAATAAGGTTCTTGTGGTTTAGGCCAACCTGTAGCATCACAAAACGCCAGGTACTGTTTCATGGTTACCTGATATTTTGAGATGTAAAAACCATCTAAACTGACTTTATGCGCAGGCAATTCATCTGGTTGCTTTTCATTTTTTGGGTCGTCTCTTTTGGTAGAAAAATTTCCCATTGTAAATTCTCCAGACTCGACTTTTATCCAATCTGTCGCAGGAACAATAGTTGTTGGGTTTGCCAAAGGAACAATATTATCCAGTGAAGGTGCTACGCAACCCGAATCCTCCGTGTTTGTTTTTTTACACTGCGACAATGCAAAAGCTAAAACAACGCAGCTAAAAATAATTTGATATCTAGATTTCATCATGATGTTCTTAAATTTCAAAACGATACAATATTTATGCTTCCATCCATTTACTACCTTGGATATCCTTCATTCTGTCCTATATCAAAAGCTTGTAGTTGAGCGTAAGGGATTGGATAAACCAATTGATATGGTTTAGGTATTGTCCGCTTTGTATTTTTTAAAAAATCTGCAGTAAAAGTAACTGTTCCTGCATTATAAGGCGTATTTCCCGCCGGATTAGGATATATCCCTCCCGGATAAGTACCTGAATAGGTAGGCACCGGCGATGAAGCCAATGCTGCATTCACCTTATTAGCTAAATCTGTCATTTTAGAAATATAAGTTCCCGTACGTTTCATATCGAATAAGCGCTGTCCTTCATGAGCAAATTCCAAACGTCGCTCTCTCATTACCAGCTCTCTAAAATCTTCTTTAGAATGTGTTCCGCTTATCTCGTTGGCCGTTGGATTTTTAGAAAAGGCTCTTTTACGTACTAAATTGAGATAATAATAACGGTCTCCTTTTGGTCCTGCTATTCCCAGTTCGTTTAACACTTCAGAATACATCAACAATACATCAGCGTATCTGATAACCGGGAGGTTATTCGCTTTATAATCTCTGGCAACGGTAGTCGAATCCGTATATTTCTTGATATATGGTACATTATATTTTTGAACCCCAAAAGTACCGTTGCTATTTTTCTTGATATAATGTACTGTATAATATTCTTTCAAACGATCATCATCTGCCAAATAAAGCGACCATAGGTCAGGTGTTGGTGTCCATGCTTTATATCCAGCTGTTTTAAGCGATGTGATTGCGGGGTCAGAAATACTGGACGGATAAAAATTCCTATGCATAAAACTTCCAACTCTTTCTGATACATCTCCTAAGGTATGATGATCATAAATAGTCTCAGTATTATTTTTCTTACTGATATCAAAATAGTCCTTTATTTTAGGTACCAAACTATAACGTTCTGATCCCATTACTTCTTTCAATTTACCCTCTGCAAGCTGTAACATTTCTACGTTTCTGTTAGAAAATGGTCCGGCCAAAGTAAGGTACACCTTTGCCAACAGCGCTTTTGCTGCCCATTTGGTGGCCCTGCCCACTACCTGCGGAGCATCGGAACAATGTGTTTCGGCAAATTTTAAATCATTAAGGATAGTATTATAAATCTCAGTTTTTGTAGATTTTGGCATTTGAGTGTCCACTATGGTAGCTACTTCTACGGTATCTAATGGCACATCGCCCCATAGTTGAACCAAATAAAAGTACTCCAACGCTCTTAAAAAACGGGCTTCTCCAACAATATATCCTTTATCCTGTTCAGATAAACTTTCTATTTTCGGAACTCTTTCAATAACAACATTTGCCTGAGCTATGGTTTTATAAAGCGATACCCATGCGTCATTAAAATATTTGTTTTTATCCTGAAAATTAAAGGTTTGAATTTCTCTTCTTTCATTTTCTGTATTCGAATATTCACTATCCATATCATCCGTTGTCATATCTGTCAACAGAAAAAACGGTCTGCAATCCCTTGGCCCAAAAGAAAGGGATAAAGTATATGTGGAATATAGTCCTGACAGTGCATCATCCTTATTCTTCCAGAAATTACTGGCTCCTATATTGCTGTAAACCGTTTCATCAAGAAAACTTTTACAACCAAACAATGTTGCTCCCATGAATACCATAAGGAGACATAAAATATTTTTTGTTTTCATACCTTCCTGATTAGAAATTAGCATTTAAACCAAATGTGTACATCTTCGTTGTTGGATATGATCCGTTATCCATACCAGCTCCAACGCTTTTCTTACCCTGTATACTTACTTCCGGATCGTATCCTCCGTAATAGCTTGTTGCAGTAAGTAAGTTTGTGCCACTTACATAAAATCTAAGGTTAGCTATTTTCATTCTACTTAATAGCTTTTTGTCAAGTGAATAGCCCAAAGTCACTGTCTTTACTCTGAAATAAGAGCCGTCTTCGATATAAAAGTCAGACATCAAAGCGGTGTAACCCTTATAAGCCCTAGGTATAGTATTGCTTGGATTTCCGGGATCACCCGTTTCCGGATTAGGTGCTCTCCAACGATCTCTTACAATTGCCAATTGGTTATTATCACCAGACATATTCAATAGCATCGTTCCACTGGTATTAAGAATATCATTTCCCTGTTGAAATACCGTAAATACAGATAAATCAATGTTTTTATAGGAGAAAGTATTCGTCATACCCCCATTCCATTTAGGTTGCGGATTTCCTATAATTACCTTATCAGCATCCGTAATATCTCCGCTGTTATCTGTATCTACATATCTAAAGAATCCAGGTAAAGTAGTAACTCCCGGAATCTTTGCTCCTGCATCTACTTCAGCCTGTGTTTGGAAAACTCCCGCTACTCTATGTCCGTAAAATACACCCAATGGTTCTCCTACTCTGATCAGAACAACATTTCCAAATTTTGTATTTGCAGAAGAATTTGAAATAGCGGAAATTTCAGACGGACCACCTAAATCTGTCACTTTATTTCTATTAATTGCAGCATTAAAAGATGTTGTCCACTTGAATTTTTTAATCAGATTATTTGACGTAATACCCAGTTCGTAGCCTTCGTTTCTAACGCTACCAATATTCTTCGCAACGGTTGTATAACCCGATGCTGCCGGTAATGCAAAATCCAGCAATAAATCTGTTGTATTTTTAAGATAATAATCCCCCGTAAGTGATAAACGACCTTTTAAAAAGGCTACATCTATACCCAAATCAGTTTCTGCTGTTTTCTCCCATCTTAAATCTTTATTGGCCATACGGCTAATTACCGTTCCTGTCCCAATTCCTCCAATAGCAGTTGCTATAGACGAATAAAGTGCTTGTGAAGAATAGGCAGATATCCTGTCGGAACCATTAACACCATAAGTGGCTCTGAATTTCAAGTCATAAAAAAGGTTCAACTTCTTGATAAAGGCTTCATTAGAAGCTCTCCATGCGAAAGAAGCAGAAGGGAAATATCCCCAACGGTTATTTTCACCAAATTTTGAAGAACCATCCGCCCTATAGGTAAAAGCAAACAAGTAACGATTGCTGTAGTTATAAGTCGCTCTTCCGAAGAAAGATAACAAACTATATTTAGTAGCGCTGGAACTGATAGCAGGCATTGCATTTCCACTACCTAAATTATAATATCCAAAAATATCTGTCGCATAATCAGATCCTTCTGCTTTGAAATCGTTCCCCATACTTCCTGTTATTTCCTGCCCTAGAGTTAAGCCGTAAGAATGTATCTTACTTGACTTGTTATAAGTAAGAACATTATCATTTGACCATTTTACAGCTTGCTTCATTTGTTCCGATGCCCTGCTTACCTTATCTCCTTTGATGGTATTAGGAAAATAAAAATCGGCTAGTTTATACGTTGGGTTATAAGTCCCAGAACTTCTGAAACTAAGCCCCTTCATGATATTGATCTTCAGATATGCGTTTGTCAATATCCCAATGTTTTTGTTTTTGTCTATTGTTTCCTGAGCTTTGGCTAACTCGGTAGTTCCGATAGGATCTCCGGTTTCCGGATCTATCATGAAAGAACCTGATGGATCTATTAATCCTGATTTATAAGGATTTGCTGCATTTGCCCTCAATATAGAACCATTATCGCCAACCTCTACTCCTCTTTTGTTATACTCCGAAAGGTTAATTCTAATACCGGTTGATATAGACTTGTTAAGGTTAAAATCTAAATTGCCACGCAAAGACGCTCTGGTAAAATACGAACTTACGATCAAACCTTGCTGATCGATATAATTTGCAGAAACATAGTATTTAAGCTTATCGTCACCACCCGAAATAGTAAGTGTATTATTCAGTTGCGGTGCACCACGACGAAATAAAAGATCCTGCCAATCCCTGTTAGTTGGTATCGTATCCGGACGTAAAGTATTTGGAGAAGATCCTACTGCTTCCCTCGCCTCATTTGCCAATTGTGCCAATTCCGAAGCGTTGAGCAATGGTAATTTTCTTCTTAAATACTGTAATCCGTAATAACTTTCGAATCTAACCTTAGGTTTCCCTTTTGCTCCGGCTTTAGTGGTTACCATAATAACGCCATTGGCTCCACGCGATCCAAATATCGCTGTTGCTCCGGCATCTTTTAATACCTCTATACTTTCAATATCTGCCGGGTTCAGTGAAGAAAAACCTTCATCACTGGTAAATCCGTCAATAACCAGCAAAGGTTCGTTATCTGCTTTAATAGAACTTCCGCCTCTGATTCTAATGGAAACATCACCTCCTGGCTCTCCAGACGTATTGGTCACTAAAACACCAGCAGCATTTCCCTGCAACGCCTGCTCTAAGGAAGTGATAGGCGTTTTCATGATATCTGCCTGAGAAATAGAGGAAATAGATGTTGTTAAATCAGATTTTAAAGCAGTACCGTACCCTACCACAACTACTTCATTTAATTTCGCGGCGTCCTGTTGTAATGTAACGGTTAGCGAGGAAGACTCGCCCACTTTTATTTCCTGCTGTATAAAACCGATATAGGTAAACACCAAAATGTCTCCATTTGAGGCGTCAATTTTAAAATTTCCGTTTAGATCAGTTAGCCCTCCCTTTGAAGACCCCTTCACTTTTACTGCTGCTCCTATTAACGGTTCGCCCTTATCATCTACAATTTTTCCCGTTATTGTCTTTTTCTGTACGGGTTGGAGATTAACGGCTTTTCTTTTTATAATAACTGTATTTTTTTCTATCCTATAAGTAAGTGCTTGATCAGAAAAACATTTTTCAAGCACATTTCTTAAGTCTGAGTTTTTAAAGGATACCAGGGACAATCTGGCATCTCCTATATCTTTCTCTTCATAAAGAAAGTTATACCCAGTTTGTATACTTAACTGTGTAAAAAGTTCTTTCAGGCTTACATTCTTTAGTTCTAAATTGACTGTCTGCGCTCCTGCTCTTACCTGTACCTGAAAGCATAAGAGTGATAAAACTACAATGATCTTCATTTTAACAAAAAATCTAAATGAAGTGTACGATAAGTCATTACAACAAAATGATATAATTTTTTTATACATTTGAAGTTTGGTTTAAAATAAATTGGTTGTCGATAATCGATTAATATTTTATGCCTTAAAAGCTATCTTTTTAGCTTCTTTAGGCCAGAAGCTTTCGCACCGCTTCTGGCATTTTTTAGGCTACGTGTCAAATAAAATTCTAATTCGTCACTATAACCCTCCTTTCTCTTATCTTAAAGTGAATATCACCGTATGTTTCTAAATATTCCAATAACTCCCTAAGATCTGCAGATTGTTTAAATACACCTCCAAATCTTTTGGTTGTGATTTCACCTAGATACTCTACATCTACATCATACCATCTCGATAAGTAATTCATAATTTGTTTAACATCCGCATTTTCAAAAACATAATAGCCATTTTTCCAGGCCATAACGTCAGTTACATTTACTGTGTTAATCTTTATATCTTTGCCATTTCTATCCGTAACCGCCTGTTGTCCCGGTATTAATAAAGCTGCAGACTCTCCCGAATATACTTTTACACTCCCCTCCAGTAAGGTCGTTTTTGCGCTAACCTCATCTGCGTAGTTGTGTACGTTGAAATGCGTTCCCAGCACTTCTATAATCTGTTCATTAGTTTTTACTTTAAAAGGTACATCTTTATTTTTTGCAACTTCAAAATAAGCCTCTCCACTTAACTCAACTATTCTTTCTTTACCTATAAACGCAAGGGGATACCTAAACTTAGAAGCCGCATTTAACCATACCTTCGTTCCATCCGGTAATTGAATCATCAGCTTTCCTCCCCTCGGTACTTCTATCGAATTAAAACGAAGACCTGCCTGGTCTTTAAACTTATCCGAAACCTCGTAAACTAATGCTCCTTCTTTATTTTTAGTAATCCTGATTCCCTCTTCATCGGTTATTTTTCCAGAGTCATAATCAGAAAGATTGATTTTTTTACCATTTCCTAAAGTAAGATAAACCTTATCCCTATCTACTTTTATACTATCGACAGACAGACTCAAACGTTCTGCTTTATTTACATCCCGGATTTGTATAAAATAAAATGTAAAAGCCAGCCCCAACAAAACGGATGCAGCAACTGAAGCCCATTTCCACCAGCTATAATTCTTCCGTATTCCAATTTCCTCAACATCCTCTTCCAAAATTGCATTTAAAATACGCTCGCTACTACTCACCTTTAAATCAACCAGTTCATTCTGGTTATTAAAAACACCTGAAAGCAGCTCCTTTATCTCATTTTTATAAAAAGGATCTTCCACATAATTCAGAAACTCCTGTTCTTCAGGCTCCGAACATGTATTAGTCAAATACTTCTCAAGTAATTCTAAAATCCTTTTGTTATTATTATTCATCGTACGAAAAGCTTATTTAGGCTATCGGTTTATTATATTGACGTTTGTTTAAAACAACACAGTAGTCTGTTTTTACAAAAAAGTTATAAAACACTGAAAAACAACACAATATTTTATTTATTTTATTTTTAAGTATTTAGTATCAGGTATCAAACCTATAATAGTTATTCACTACCTTCAAAAGAATAAATCTATCTTTCTTACTCTTCAATGTTAGTTGGTTCATTGAGTATCATCAGTAAATCTAATTATGGACTATCGGCCATCAAATATGGACAAACAAACTTCCTTCTCCAGACATTTCTTTCTACACTTTGCAGTTAAATTATTTCAAAACTTATAAAACAAGAACAAGATGATCTGGTAAGACAGTCCATTTTTTAATAAATGTTGCCTGATATTCTTCAATGCCAACTTCATATGGTAATTCACTGTCGTTGCAGAAATATTCATTATGGTAGCGGCTTCTTCATATTTCAGCCCTTCTAAATGACAGAGTGTATAAGCTCTTCGTTGTTGTTCTGGCAAGACATCCAGCACTTCATCTAATATTCTAACGGTCTCTCTGTAATCTATTTCGTTTTGGGTACTGTTGTCTTCTTCTGAAAATAACAAAACTATCTCTCCTCCTGTTTTTTGCTGACGGGCAAGCTGTCTCAGTAAATCAAAGGAATGGTTGCGAACCAATATACTCAGGTAACCAGCAAAATTGTCTATGGTCTTTAACTTCTCTCGTCCTCTCCATATTTTGGTAAATACTTCCTGTACCACTTCTTCGGCTACCTCTTCTGAACGCATTAGTCTACTCCCAAAAGAAAACACATATTTCCGGTAATAAGTAAAAAGTTCCGAAAAAGCAATATGATCTCCTTCGGCAATTTTTGCCAATAATTCGGTTTCATTGTCGAGAGGTTTAATTGCCATAATTTTGATAGCTAACTCTGGAAATATTTATTCCTTCAGACCAGCAATGCTTCCTTTGTGTGGTTTTATCGATTTAATTGGGTGCTTATAAATTCCCCAAATATTAATATTATCTGAATAAAAACAAAAATTATTCTTCTATATTCACGTAGCTGCTGCAACCTACATAACCGAACTTCACTTAAAGTAATTTTCAAGATTAGGAAATAGAAGCCTGATATAATGGCCTTTGTCTTACACTATATCGTAGGTTCCGTTGCAGATTACCGCAACTGATCATAACCAAAACCAGAACAAATTCATCGGTTTGCTTAGATTCCTCCTGCGATTTTCCTTTGTACCGTAAGAGAAACGTAAGAGGAACGTAGGACAATCGTAAGCCTTGAAAGGAAGATGGTACGGAGAAGTGAAGGAGAAACGTAAAAGAAACGAAAGGAATCCGAAGAAGGAATGGATTACATCATGAGCACTACTGGAAGCTCTTAAATAAACTAGCGCAGAAGGGCAAATTTAATTTCAAACACGTACAAAAAAGTGTGTAAAAGTGATTAGGATTTCAGACGGAAAGTGTACAATAAACCCTTCTTTAAAAATGATCCGGATAACTAGCGCCATAGCGAATGAGTTTTTAGTTGTTGGCCTCCTACATCGAATCGCTTCAATATTTCGTAATCCTTAGCTCATAAAACATAAAACGCTGATTTATAAAACGCCAAATTTACTTACCTTTGCAGCCTCATGATTTCAATCAACGATTTAAGTTTTTTAATAGGCTCCAGAGCCTTATATGATGAAGCCAATTGGCATATAAAACCCGGCGATCGCGTGGGCCTTATAGGTGCCAATGGTACTGGAAAATCAACTTTACTAAAACTGATTGTAGGTGAATACACTCCTACTTCAGGAACAATATCGATGTCGAAAGACTTGAAGATTGGTTATTTGAATCAGGATTTATTGTCTTACGAATCACACAATAGCATTTTGCATGTTGCTATGGAAGCTTTCGAGCGTCAGAACCAGCTGCATGATGAAATAGAGGAACTTCTAAAGAAAATGGAGACTGATTATTCCGATGAAGTTTTAAATAAACTAAGCGTCAAACAGGAAGAATTTGCTGCATTGGACGGTTATAATATCGAATATCGTGCTAACGAGATACTGGCGGGTTTGGGTTTCAGTTCGGAAGATCAGCATCGTCCTTTAAATACCTTTTCGGGAGGTTGGAGAATGCGTGTTATGCTGGCCAGAATTCTTTTACAGGATCCGGATATCCTTTTACTGGATGAGCCAACCAACCATATGGATTTACCTTCTATTAAATGGTTGGAGAACTACTTATCTAGTTTTGAGGGAGCTATTGTTATTGTTTCTCATGACCGTTATTTCCTCGATAAAATTGTTAACCGTATTGTCGAATCAAGAAAAGGCAAATTAACTTCTTATTCTGGTAATTACAGTTTCTACGTGGAAGAAAAAGGGCTTCGATCTGAAATTCAACGCGGTGAATATAAAAACCAACAGGCAAAGATCAAGCAGGAAGAAAAACTGATTGAACGTTTCCGGGCGAAGGCTTCAAAAGCGAAAATGGCGCAATCCAGGATCAAAGCTTTAGAAAGAATGGACCGGGTGGAAGATGTCGATGACGAAAACCCTACTGTGAACTTTCAGTTTAAATTTACTAAACCATCGGGAAGACATGTAATCCGTATTGAGCATGCGACTAAAAGTTACCCTGCCATTGATATTTTAGAAGACGCGGAAGCTGTAATAGAAAAAGGTGATAAAATTGCACTAATTGGTGCTAATGGTAAAGGTAAGTCTACTCTATTGCGTATGATTGCTGGTACTGAGCCTTTTCAGGGAACATGCGAAACAGGCCATAATGTTACGGAAACCTTCTTTGCGCAGCATCAATTGGAATCTCTTCATTTGGAAAATTCCATTCTGGAAGAATTGCAATCTTTTGCACCAAAACATACCGATACTGAATTAAGATCGCTTCTTGGTTGTTTCCTGTTTACAGGAGATGATGTTTTTAAGAAAATCCGCGTACTATCGGGCGGTGAGAAATCCAGAGTAGCTTTAGCTAAATCTTTAACAACCGATTCTAATTTCCTGATTTTAGATGAGCCTACAAACCACCTGGATATCCAATCGGTAAACATTCTGATACAAGCTTTACAACAATATGAGGGTACTTTCATTACAGTATCCCACGATCGTTATTTCCTTGATAATATTGCCAATAAAATTTGGTTCATTGAAGATAAGAAAATCAAGCAATATCCGGGTACTTATGAGGAGTACGAAGAATGGCAATCTAAACGTGAGAAAAGCTCGACAAATGTTAAAGACGTAAAGAAAGAAAAGCCTAAGAAGGAAGAACCTAAAGTAATGTCTGATGATGTGAATAAGCAATTGAAAAAGCTAAATACGCAATTGAAGAAACTGGAAGAAGACATCATTTTACAAAAAGCTGAGGTGGAAAAATTTGAAGCCGAAATTGCTAAAGAAGAAGTTTATAGTAATGTAACTAAGCTTGCTGAAACCAATGCAAAATATACTCAAGCTAAAGATTTATTAATCAAATTTCATGATGATTGGGAAAAATTGGTTGAAGAAATATTGATTTTAGAGGATTAAGTTGTTATTGATATTTTCTTGTAAAAACAGCGGATTAATTTTCCGCTGTTTTTGTTTAATGAATTATTTTTTGAGACGCATCCTTCCCTCGTTTAAGTCATCCTTACACTCCTTGCATTTACGCACTAAGACTTAAACCAGGAAGGGTTTTTTAAGAATAAGAATTTAACCCATTTCACCTAGCTATTTTCCTAAAAAATTAGTATATTTACCTGAATGCCCTAAAAATAACTGTCCGTTCCTAAATCCACTTTACAAGTTTGGACAAAATCCTAACTTTAAAAGAACAATGGAAAAACCAAGAAAAGGAAAGAGCAAAGGTCGTACTCCTTTATTCGAAGACAGTTTTAAAATTGCAGTTGCCCGAGAATATATTTTGGGTGACTATAGCGCCAGTCAGGTTGGCAAGAAATACAATTTAAATTCAGACAATGTATTTTACTTTGTAAAGTGGTACAATAAGCATCATCCTGACCCAGCCCCAGAGACAAGTTCTCCTGCGGAATTAACGCCCTCAAACACCGCTAAGCTTGAAGAGGAATTAGCGTTGGCAAAACTTAAGATCACCGCATTAGAAATGCTCATTCGTAATGCCGAACGGGAAATGGGGGTAGATATTGTAAAAAAGCCTGGTACCAAACAGTAGGACAAATGAAAGAAATATATCATGAAATTTCCCTAACAACAATTTGTGCTTTGTTTGGTAGAAGTCGTCAAGGTTGGTATCAGCTAGCTGAAAATAAGGGACAGAAACAACTACAAAGAACTTTAGTGATAGAACAGGTTCGACAAATAAAAAGTGAATTGCCCCACATCGGCGGCCTTAAGATGCACTCCATGCTGCAAAAATTCCTATCTGCTCATCAGATTTCGATGGGAAGAGATGCTTTTTTCTGCTTATTAAAGGAAAATAATTTGCTGGTTAAGCCCCGGAGATTATATGCCAGAACGACCAATTCCTTTCATCATTTTAAGAAATGGCCGGATCTGGTGCAAAGACGTAAAGCTATAATGGCAGAAGAAATATGGGTGAGCGATATTACCTATTTAAAAACAAAAAAGGTTTTATCTATCTTAGTTTGATTACAGATGCTTATTCAAGAAAAATTGTAGGTTATAACTTAAGTCGAAACTTAAAAGCAGAAGGATGCATAAAAGCATTTCAGATGGCGTTAAAATCAAGATTATACCCAAAAAGACCTCTTATTCATCACTCTGACAGGGGAATTCAATACTGCTGTGACGATTATGTCCAATTATTGATCAGCCAAAATGTACAAATTAGCATGACGCAAAATGGAAGCCCTTATGATAATGCTATCGCAGAGCGGGTGAATGGTATTTTAAAACAAGAATTTAATCTATACCAATCTTTTGACTCATACCAAAAAGCTAAAGATGCAGTAGAAAACGCAATTATCAGTTATAACCAGATCAGACCCCACTTCTCTTGCCAGCTTCAAACACCACAAGCAAAACATGCATCAAGTAATGCATGGTAAAGTGAAATCAGGAAAATAAAATTTAGTGTAAAGTAATATCGGGAAAATAATATAAATTGTAAACCAAAATTAGTAATTACCGTCCAAATTTGTCAAGTAAATCTAGTATAGGACAAACCTATTAAAATAATTTCATTTTTTTTATAACTCCACCTATCATCCACGTATAGTCCACCTTTACTCCACCTATTCTCCACTGTATCTGGCCTATTCCTTATACTATACTATAGCCATTCCATTACTATACCTTTACAATGTTTACTAGTTGATTAGTCCGAGCAGTAGTCTATTGCAAAGGACCCCGATAAAAAAGAACAAATTTGAAAGAACAAAGACAAAGGACCTTTTTTAAAGTCCAGGACTCCGTACGAAATATTTGCAGATCTCTTTCAATCAAGGTTATTGCTACTTGCCTCCTGACAGCCGCAGGAGGGACAAAGTCCTCCGTTTTCATCTAGGATTTAAGTCAACACTACTCTTCTAAACCAGAACCCAGAATACGTTTATCAGAAAACTTTCCGAATGATAAAATCAGTTATATGAATATCGTCTAAATCTCACAATATTCTTTAGTCTTTTTGTGATGAATAAAAGATTTTTTTAATAACTTGATACAAAAAACAATGTTCAACAACGAGAACAAAGAAATCCGCATTTCCAAAACCCTGAATTTTCCACTACCTCTGGTTTGGGAGGCCTGGACAAATCCAGAATATCTCGTAAACTGGTGGGGACCGAAAGGTTTTACAAGCACCATTCAGCAAATGGATCTTAAAGAAGGAGGCGAATGGAAATTGGTTTTGCATGGTCCAGACGGTACAGATTATACAAACAGGAGCATATTTAAAGAAGTTATTCCTTTAAAAAAGATAGTATTCGAACATTTTAATCCACATTTTATTACCACAGTAGTCTTTGAATCGCTAAACGACAAGACCGTAATGGACTGGCGGATGTTATTTGATTCTGAAGAAATGCGGAATATTGTAGTGACGGCTCATAAAGCAGAGGATGGTCAAAAAGAAAATGTAGAAAAATTGGAACATTACCTCCGGGAAAAAATTAAAGAAATAGAAGATCTCTAACTATCAGTACGTATCTTTAAATGCTCTATTCTCCCTTTAGGAAAACAAGTAATCTATACGCTTGTTATTTTTAATTATTAATGTCATATTTCCCTAATTATGTCTTTAAAAAGCATCAATCCATATACAGGAAAGTTGATTAGAAGCTATCCGGAATATACCCAAAAAAAGATAGACGCTATTATCAATGCGACCCATCAGGATTGGCAAAAGCTAAAACTTACGAGTTTTAAAGAACGCTCTGTTTGGATGAATAATATCGCCAAAGCCCTAATAACAGAAAAGGAAGCTTTGGGAAAGCTTATGGTAGACGAAATAGGGAAGCCCGTAAAAGATGCCATTGCCGAAATAGAAAAATGTGCCAGTGTATGTGAATACTATGCAACCCATGCTGAAGGATTTCTAGAAGACGAACTGATAGAAACAGAAGCACAGAAAAGCTATGTGAGCTTTCAACCCATTGGGATTGTATTGGCGATTATGCCATGGAACTTTCCTTTCTGGCAGGTTTTTAGATTTGTGGCTCCAGCACTGATGGCGGGTAATGCCGGTATTTTAAAACATGCCTCAAACACAAGCGCTTGTGCTTTGGCAATAGAACGAATTGTTAAGCAATCCGGGTTTCCGGAGAACAGTTTTAATGCTATTATTATTTCAAGTTCTAAGTTAGAAGAAACCATTAAAAACCCTTTAATTAAAGCAGTTACTTTAACAGGAAGTACTGGCGCGGGTAAGAAAGTTGCTGCTCTTGCAGGCGGTTTAATCAAAAAGACTGTTTTGGAATTAGGTGGGTCAGATCCTTATATTGTTCTTAAAGATGCTGATTTGCAAATGGCTGCTGAAACCTGTGTAAATTCCAGATTGATTAATAACGGGCAAAGCTGCATAGCAGCAAAAAGGTTTATAGTAGAACAAAGTGTGGCTAAAGAATTCATTAAGTTATTTAAAGCCAAAATGGAAGCGAAAAAATTTGGCGATCCTGCCGATACCAATTTTCATCTGGGTACTATGGCCCGAACAGATTTAAGAGACGATTTACATAAGCAAGTATTATCAGCTATTAATCAGGGAGCTAAATGTATATTAGGAGGCTATTTACCTGAAGGCAAAGCAGCCTTCTACCCTCCTACTATTTTAACTAATGTAAAGAAAGGAAACATTGCGTATAACGAAGAGATCTTTGGCCCGGTAGCTGCAATTATTATCGCCAAAAACGAAGATGATGCGATAGCTATAGCGAACGATACCAGTTTTGGTTTAGGTGGTGCAATTTTCACGAAAAACATCAAAAAAGGAGAAACTATCGCTCGAGAGAGATTACAAGCAGGCTCATGTTTTGTAAACAGCTTTGTCAAATCTGATCCGAGATTGCCTTTTGGAGGGATTAACGAATCTGGCTACGGCAGGGAATTGAGCTTATATGGCATTAAAGAATTTGTTAATATCAAAACTGTATATATCAAATAGCATCCATTTTAAACTAGAAACATGGAAATCCTCTATCAAACATTCAATTATTACTTAAATAAAGCAGAAAATATTCTAATAAGTGCCAATACTGAAGAAAATCCGGCAAAATGGCTTTTCAAAAACAACTTCAGGACACCTTTATTTATGCTGGAAGCCCTTACGAAAGTATATAAGAGGGTTTCAGATAAAGACACCTTCGAAAAGTTGAATAAGTTATTTAAAGCTAGTGAAGATCTTATTGGCGAGATTGATTTCTTCTATTATTACGCAGAAGTATTAGATGGCGACGATATTAAACGTGACCTTACCAAAAAAGCACAAGAAAAAGAAGCAGAGTATAACGGGATATTGAAAGACAAAGACTGGCTAAATGGAAAAAGAATAACGAAAATAAGAAAACAGCTGTCAGAATTACCTAAAATAAATATCGCAGAAGAAACGGCTAAAATAAGAGAGTTTTATACTAAAGAAATTGATAAAATTATTTCTTTCAGCCAATCGGGTGACTTCAAGTTTGAAGATATAGAAGATGACGTACATGAGATGAGACGGAAACTACGTTGGTTGTCTATTTACCCGCAGGCTTTTCTGGGCCTCTTTAAATATGCCGATAGAAGCAACAGTACTCCTGAACATATCAAGAAATACCTGACAGATAAGATTATCAATTCGCCATATAACGTATTCCCTACTGCCCTAACATTTAAAGAGCATATTGAAATCAATAAGGATTATTTTCTTGCTTTGAGTTGGGTTATAGATGCGATTGGTGATTTGAAAGATGAGGGGTTAAAATCAGACGCTTTGGAGATTGTTCATCATGGTAATATTGATAAAAAGCAAATGGATAGTTTGCTGCAAAAATCAAAAGATATATTAGTACCTTTCTTCAAAGAAGGTAATTTGGAGCATTTGTTGGCCTAGGCAGAAATAAAGCAACAAGACAAAATTACTTATCACTGACTACTTTTGTAGCTATTATTTCCGCAAAGCCTTATCTTTGCGGAAATTTTTTGTTATGAGTAAACACGGAAGAATATTGGTTGCCATGAGCGGTGGTGTAGATAGTTCGGTAGCTGCAGTAATGTTACACGAGCAGGGATACGAAGTGATTGGGTTAACCATGAAGACCTGGGACTATGCCTCTTCCGGTGCAAACTCTAAAGAAACAGGCTGTTGCAGCTTAGATTCTATTAACGACGCCCGTTCGCTGGCCGTAGGTTATGGATTTCCTCATTACATACTGGATATACGCAATGAATTTGGCGATTATGTAATCGATAATTTTGTAGACGAGTATTTAGCGGGCAGAACACCTAATCCTTGTGTACTTTGTAATACCCATATAAAATGGGAAGCCTTGTTAAAAAGAGCAGATAAATTAGACTGTGAGTTTATAGCCACAGGGCACTATGCCAATATCAGACAACAGGATAATGGTAGATACGTTATTTCTAAAGGAAGGGATGAGAATAAAGACCAGTCTTATGTACTTTGGGGTGTTTCGCAGGAAAATCTTGCCCGTACAAAATTTCCTTTAGGTTCTTTTACCAAGGCAGAAATCAGACAAATGGCTTTTGATATGGGACAAGAAGATCTGGCTAAAAAAAGTGAAAGCTATGAAATTTGTTTTGTGCCTGATAATGATTACCGTTCATTTTTAAAACATCGTGTACCGGAATTGGAAGCCGATGTAGCGGGTGGCGATTTTGTATTGGTTGACGGAACAAAAGTTGGTAAACATCAGGGCTATCCATTTTATACCATTGGACAAAGAAAAGGTTTGGGAATTGCTTTGGGTAAGCCAATGTTTGTTACACAGATATTACCGGAAAGCAATACCGTGGTATTAGGCGAAGAAGCTGATTTACAAAGAAGAGAAGCAACGGTAAGAAATCTGAATTTAATTAAATACGCTTCCATTAATGAACCTTTGGAAGCTATAACTAAAATCAGATACAAAGATCCTGGCACTTTAAGCCATATTCATCAGGAAGGTGATATCATGAAAGTGAATTTTCATCATTCTGTTACTGGTATCGCTCCAGGTCAATCTGCAGTTTTCTATGAAGGGAATGATCTATTAGGTGGTGGATTTTTGATGTAATGCATATAAATTATTACAAATATGAGGCTATCGTTTAAAACGATAGCCTTTTTTATTTCACATCTTCCCTCTCTCACAAAGAGAAGTTTTTTATTACAAAAACACTATTAAAAAATAAAACACTATAAATCAGCACATTAATTATTTTTATAGTACTATGTATTGCATAGTACTATAAAAATATAGAGCTTTGTGTTATGATAGCAGAAAATACACAAACGCAAATGCGAAAAGGCATACTAGAATATTGTGTGCTGTTGATTATTTCCAGAGGAGAAATCTATGCATCTGATATAATTACAGAACTAAAGCAAGCCCGTTTACTGGTGGTGGAAGGTACGCTTTATCCGCTGCTTACCCGTTTGAAAAACAATGGACTTTTAAGTTATAACTGGGTAGAATCGACATCAGGTCCTCCAAGAAAATATTATTCGCTTACTGATGATGGTAAGCAGATATTAACTCTGCTGGATAAAACATGGCAAGAATTGGTGTTTGCTATCAATACATCAAAACAAGAAACCGATAATAGAACCGAAAATTAGCGCAAAATATCATGAACAAAACGATAATTATAAATATAGGAAATACGATTCTTCACATTGAAGAAGAAGCTTTTGAAATTCTCACCAGTTATCTGAACGAGATTAAGCAACATTTCACAAAAAATGCAGATGATTTTGAAATTGTCAAAGATATTGAGAACAGAATAGCTGAAATGTTTGCAGAAATTTTGAGTAAAAAACAAAACCAAGTAATTGAAGTCAGTGATGTGCGTGATGTAATGACTCAAATGGGCAGTGTTAAGGATTTTAATGACGAAACAGAAGAAGAAAGCCCTCTGCAATCACCATCCGATTATTTTTCCGGTAAGAAAAAATTGTATCGAGATGTTTATGAAGGCATATTTGCAGGCGTTTGTAGTGGTTTAAGTCATTATTTCAATATCGAGGTTCGCTGGATGAGGCTTCTGTTCTTTCTATTATCCTTTGCGGGTGGAATTGGTATTTTAGTTTACCTGATTCTTTGGATCGCTATGCCAAGTGCCGTTACCCGTTCTGAACGAATGGAAATGAAAGGTGAAGCTACTAATCTATATGGATATAAGCGATCTTTTGAAGAGGAACTGGCTGTTATAAGAGCAAATATGAAATCTGCCGGAGAACAATTTGGACCTCTTGCTCAAAGTTCCAGCAATCTTGTCTCTCACTTATTCACGACCATAACAAGACTGGTAACCACTATCGCAAGATTACTGGGAAAAGCCATTGCCTGGTTTATCATCATTTTTGGTATTTGTGCATTATTAGCCCTGATTATTGGTTTAGGTGCTTTAATTGGTTTTTGGAATGACAGTTTTTATAATGATTTTCCTTTTAATATTATCAATACACCATTTAAAGCCGAGATTGTATTGAGTGTTTTTATCAGTATTTTTATTCCATTTCTTGCTTTAGTTTTATTTGCGATTAAGACTATCAACCAACACCTTCAAATCAATAAATATATATGGTTTTCTTTATTGGTGGTATGGCTATTTGGAACAGCTACGTTGAGCTACAATATTGCCAGAATAGTATCTGAGTTTAAAGAAGAAGCAGAGTTAGCACAAAAAACCGATCTTAAGAATTTTTCCATCTATGTTTTCAATGTAAATCCTGGAATGGTATTTTCTCACGAAGACAGTCTAAACCTCAAAATCAAAGATTACGCGTCTGGCTCAAACATAGTTATTGACAATAGAGAGCCTGGTGCCTTCAAAAACCCAAGAAATGTAAGAATCAGATTTGAAAAAAGTGATGACAATAAAGCAAGCATTACCAAATCTTACAAAGCAAATGGAAAAACTTTCAGTAATGCTTTGGAAAATGCACAGAATATTGAGTACCAATATTCGATTACAGATTCTATAATCAATTTAAATCCCGGAGCTATTTTAAAGAAACAGGCAGTATGGCGTGATCAGAATGTTTTACTAACCGTCCGGGTTCCTATAGGAACAAAAATCAACATCAATAATAATCTATACAAATATTTGGCATTCTATCATTACTGCGCCCATGACAACGACAGGCATACTAATTATATAACATGGACTATGACCGAAGAAGGTTTAAAATGTCAATCTGATATAGATATCGCTGAAGAAAATAACGCAAATCAGTAGATACATTTTATTATTTAAATAAGCTGGCTATGTGTTTAAAAAGTCTGGTATACGCTTATCGTGGCTATATTGGGCTTTTTTGCTATCACATTTGACGTTTATGAATCCCAATATTAAGGTCCCGGAATCTGTTTTAATAAAAATCTATCTCAAAACTGGAATAGCTTCATGCAAATCCACTATATTAGTTCTGATTAAACACAAAACATGATTAGGAGACTCTTACTTATTTTAACCATTTCGATTTTTGTACTTTCTTGTACGAAAGAGA
This sequence comes from Pseudopedobacter saltans DSM 12145, assembly GCF_000190735.1. Lineage (GTDB taxonomy): Bacteria > Bacteroidota > Bacteroidia > Sphingobacteriales > Sphingobacteriaceae > Pseudopedobacter > Pseudopedobacter saltans. The sequence continues at coordinate 968,058 of NC_015177.1, read as the reverse complement.
ACAATGCCCCTAAAAGAAGTCTTGGCTTTGAGTTTTATCCTCTGAAAAAAGGAAATATCTGGGTTTATGACGTAGATTCTACTTTCTATGATAAATTCTATAATGGCAGAAGTACTAACTATGTTTTTCAACTAAAAGATTCCATTGCGGACACTTATATGAGTATGGTAGGCGATACCGTTTATCGGTTCGAACGGTACAAAAAAACTGCAGATAGTAAGGTATGGACCTATCAGAAAACATTTACCAGGAGTATACACTTAAGATCTGCGGAAGAGAATATAGACAATCAGATATTCGTCAGATTTATTTTCCCTCCTAAATTGGGCGCCTCATGGAACGGCAACTCCAGAAACATTTTGGAAAAACAAAACTATAGCGTAACTAAGTTTCCCGAACGTCTGGAAATAGGCAACACTATGTACGATTCGGTTGCGGTAGTACAGCAATCTGATGAATTTAACCTGATACAGGAAGATATTGTGAGTGAGAGCTATGCAAAAGGTATCGGCCTGATAAAAAAAGAAATCAGGCAAATAGAAAAAGATATCAGTAGTGGTAAAATAATGCATGGCACTATCTGTACTATAGATCTTAACCGTTTCAATCGGGTTCCGTAAACACTTTTTTGGGCAATCTCTAGGTCAAAAGACGCATTTATTTTGCTGAATTTTTGGGATAAAAAATATATTATCCTTTATTTGCGGTAAAATCTAGAAATTAATGGCAAAAAACTTACTCATTGTTGAGTCCCCTGCGAAAGCAAAAACGATTGAAGGTTATTTAGGAAAGGATTTTTTAGTTAAATCTAGCTATGGGCACATACGTGACCTTAGAAAAGACGATGGTGCTATAGAAGTAGACAATAATTTCAAGCAGCATTATGAAATACCTGCAGATAAAAAACAGGTAGTAGCTGAGCTAAAAAAACTGGCTAAAAGCGCTGAAACCGTATGGTTAGCTTCCGATGAGGACCGCGAGGGAGAAGCTATTGCCTGGCATTTATACGAATCTTTGGGACTAAAAGAGAACCAAACCAAAAGGATTGTTTTTCACGAGATCACTAAACCTGCCATTACAAAAGCAATTGAAAATCCGCGGACAATAGATTATAACCTTGTTAATGCGCAACAAGCGAGACGCGTATTAGACAGATTGGTTGGTTTTGAGCTTTCTCCGGTACTTTGGAAGAAGGTTAAGCCTTCCCTATCGGCAGGCCGTGTTCAGTCTGTGGCGGTACGCTTAATTGTTGAGAGAGAACGTGAAATTAACCTTTTCAATGCGGAATCGGCTTATAAGATAATAGCGATATTCAGTACTGGAAAAGGTAAAGAAATATTTAAAGCAGAACTCTCCCAAAGATATGCCGAACAAAAAGAAGCAGAAAAGTTTCTTGAAGATTGTAAATCAGCATTGTATAAAATCAATGATCTGGATATAAGACCTACCAAAAGAACCCCTGCTCCTCCTTTTACCACTTCTACATTACAACAGGAAGCTGGTAGAAAGTTAGGCTTCTCGGTTTCCAGAACGATGTCTATTGCGCAGAGATTGTACGAAACGGGAAAGATTACCTACATGAGGACCGACTCGGTGAATCTTTCTGAAACTGCTTTAAATGCATCTGAAATAGAAATTAATAGCGCTTACGGTAGTAAATATCATCACAAACGAATATTTAAAACTAAATCCGCCGGTGCACAGGAAGCCCACGAAGCTATCAGACCTACTCATTTTGAGTGGCATACGATTGAAGGTGATGCTTCTGAAAAAAGATTGTACGAACTAATTTGGAAGAGAGCCATTGCCTCGCAAATGAGTGAAGCTCAATTTGAAAAAACAACAGCCAGAATTGGTATATCTACAAGAAAAGAAGAATTAGTGGCGAATGGAGAAGTACTTAAATTCGACGGATTTTTGAAAGTTTATCTTGAATCTGAAGACGAAGAAAGTGATTCTCATTTAGATGATAAAACAGACAATGGTATTCTTCCGCCTTTAAATATAGGCCAGGAGCTTATTTTAAATGAAATGACTGCTTTGGAAAGGTTTACCAGACCCGCAGCCAGATACAGTGAGGCGTCTTTGGTGAAAAAATTAGAAGAGTTAGGAATAGGAAGACCATCAACCTACGCCCCTACTATATCCACAATCCAAAACAGGGGATATGTGGTGAAAGAAGATAGAGATGGCCGTAGCAGAACTTATAAGACTTTCACTCTAAAAGATGGCGAAGTGAAATCGATAGTAAAAAGTGAAATTACCGGTACAGAAAAAGGCAAACTTTTCCCAACGGATATTGGAGCGGTTGTAAACGACTTTTTAGTAGAGCACTTTAAAGGTATTGTAGATTACAACTTTACAGCTACAGTAGAAAAGCAATTTGATGAAATTGCAAATGGTTTGAAAGAGTGGACTGATATGTTAAAGAAATTCTATCAACCTTTCCATTCTGAAGTTGAAGACACCTTAAAAAATGCAGACAGAGCTACCGGAGAAAGACTTTTAGGTCTGGATCCGGAGTCCGGTAAGAATGTTTATACAAAAGTAGGCAGATTTGGACCTATGGTTCAAATAGGTGAAATGGACGAAGAAGATAAGCCAAGATATGCCAGCTTGTTAAAATCACAGTCAGTTGAGACCATCAGTTTAGAAGAAGCGCTTAATCTTTTTCAGCTTCCTTTCCAATTGAGTGATTATAAAGACAAAGAAGTTTCTGTAGGTGTGGGCAGATTTGGTCCTTATGTAAAATGGGGCGATACTTTTATTTCTTTGCCTAAAAATGAAGATCCGTTAACAGTTACCAATGAGCGTGCAATAGAAATTATTGAAGAAAAAATTAGTATCGACGCTCCTGTTGCTGAATATCAAGGCCATCCGGTATCTAAAGGTAAAGGCAGATTTGGACCTTTCTTAAAATGGAAAGATCTTTTTATCAATGTTCCGGTAAGATATAATTTTGACAAATTGAGCCAATCAGATATCAATGAGTTGATTTCTGCAAAAATAGAGAAAGAAGCTAACCGATATATACAACAGTGGGAAACTGAAAAAATTGCTATTGAAAATGGCAGATGGGGGCCTTTTATACGTTTTGGTAAACAGATGCTAAAATTAGGTAAAAATCCGACCACCGGACAGAAATATACAGCAGAAGAACTTTCTACTGTTTCTTTAGAAGATGTAAAGAAACTTATAGTTGAACAAGTTCCAGATGCTTTTGACGCAAAAGCAAAGAAGACAGGTAGAAAAACAACCAAGAAATAAATATAAAGGGGTTTATACAAATCGGATAAAACGTTAGTTGTTGCCAAAAGAATTATCCGATTTGTACAGCCTATTATTTTTTACACAGACGGAATATTATGAGAAAGGATTTGCCAGATAACATTGTTGAAGAAATTTCTGTTGCTGTTGTTTTAGAAAAGGAAAGTCCAGAACATAAGGAATGGTGCGTTTATGTTATCAATCAGAAAAATGATGATATCAGCAATGTTCTGATTACATCTAAAGGTTACGGGACAAAAAATGAGCAGGAGGTTAAAACCAGTATTCTAAGGCATATGATCCCATTAATTAAAAGGAATTCCTTTGCAAAAGTAGAAGTGATAGATGAACAGGTATTTGGTTTAAATAACGAATATTGGATCTCTTATTACATAGGGAAAGAAATTTACGACAAGAAGTTTATTTTCTTACCTGAAAGCATTGTTGAATCTAATTTTATTAAGATACCTCTGGTAAACAAGCCCGGGGTAATGATAGGGAATTAAATTAAAAGAAGGTGTCAAAAAAGGTTATCGAATACTAAAAAACGCGTCATTGCGAGGAAGTATGACGAAGCAATCTGCGTTTTTGACATCATTAGATTGCTTCGTTACCTCGCAATGACGATGATGTTTGGCTTTTTAGACACCCTCTTTTTTCGCTATTATTTTTTTGTAGCCTTGTTTTCTTTATAACGCTTGTCTGGAGTTCCGTCTTTTTTAGTATGAATTACTTCTTTTTTGCTTTCTTTGTAACGCTTATCCGGGGTTCCATCAGCTTTTAAATGTTTTTCGCTTGTAGTTACTGTTTTTTCCTCTACTTTTTTCACGTGTTCTTTAGGTGATACAGCGGAGGTTTCCGTTTTCTCTGTTTTTACAGTTTTTTGGTCTTTTTTTGCAGGTGCTGCAGTTTGAGCAAATGCTGTAGTAACTGCTAATGCTGCAATTGCTACAAAACTCATCAATTTTTTCATGGCGTTTTTTATATTAAACCTACAAGCTTTATTGCCTATCAGATCTTAAATAAATTTCGATACAAAAAAATAAATTCACAATAGCCTAGATACTAATTTAACACAACTTTAACACATTGCCTTTCAACACCTTAAGAAATCCCCCTTATAGGCGTTGTCTAACGGCTTCGTAAAGTATAATTCCAGCGGATACCGAGACATTTAATGACTCTATTTCGCCTGCCATTGGGATTTTAGTTAGATAGTCGGAGTTTCTAATTAATTCGAAAGAAATCCCGGTATCTTCTGCTCCCATAATCACAGCGGTAGGTACTGTGTAATCTGGTTTATAAATCAAATCGTCAGTTTTTTCTGTACAGGATACAATTTGCAAGCCTGAATCTTTCAGGAATCGTAAAATCTGAAGTAGACTATCATGTCGACAAACTGGTACTTTGTATAAAGCTCCCGCTGAAGTTTTTACAGCATCCGGATTAATTTGGGCTGCACCTCTTTTTGGAATAACAATAGCATGAACTCCGGAGCATTCGGCTGTTCTGGCAATAGCACCAAAATTCCTTACATCGGTAATATTATCCAGTATTAAAATTAAAGGTGTTTCCCCTTTTTCGTAAACCTGCGGAATAATATCTTCTATTTTTTGATAAGTAATTGGAGAAATAAATGCAATAACTCCCTGATGGTTCTTAGCAGTAATCCTGTTAAGTTTTTCAACCGGAACCTGCTGGGAAGGAATATCAAATTCTCTTAATAAAGTTTTAAGCTCGGTATAAATCCCTCCTGTTAACCCTCTTTGTATAAATAAGGATTCAATGTCTTTGCCTGCTTTAATTGCTTCTATAACCGCCCTGATACCAAAAATCATCTGGTTGGATTCCCGGGGCTCCTGTCTTTTGAAATTCCTGTCTTGCATAAGTGGCAAAGATAATTTAAAAAACGCATGTATTAGGGCTATCCTATATTTTTAATGTTCGCGTAAATAAACATCTTGTTTTTTTATCAACAAGCTATTTATTCACATCGATAAGGGGTAAATCAAGTCTTTATAAACAAGTTTTCAACATTTACTATTAAAAACAATCACTGTAATCCCTCATTTTCAATCATATTCAACAACCGGGTACAAGTATGAGCAGAAATGGGCTTATTTGTACTCGAAAAAAAGTCTACTTTTGTAGTATGAGTTTTGAGCCAGAATCCAATAAGTTGCCCATTAGCAGAGACAGGAGATCTAGATTAAGTGCACCTGCAGGAACCTCTAGCCTTGGAAAATTACCTCCACAGGCACTAGATTTAGAAGAGGCCGTATTAGGTTCTTTAATGATAGAAAAGGATGCATTATCTACCGTTATCGATATATTAAAACCGAATGTCTTCTATAAAGAAGCACATCAAAAAATATTTGAAGCTATACAAACTTTATTTACTCAGTCTTCTCCCGTAGATATACTCACGGTTGTTTCTCAATTGAGAAAACAGGGAGATTTAGAGGTTGTTGGTGGTGCATTCTATATTACGGAATTAACTAATAGGGTTGCTTCGGCTGCAAATATTGAATATCATGCTCGTATTATTTCTCAGAAATTTATCCAGCGTGAGCTGATTAGGATTTCCACAGATATTATCAACCAATCTTATGAAGATACCAGCGACGTTTTCGAACTGCTGGATTATGCAGAAAAAAATCTTTTTGATATTGCGCAAAACAACCTTCGACGCGACTCCCGTAAAATGGATGACGTTGTAAAGGAGTCGGTGAAGATTCTAGAGTCATTGAAAGATAAGGATGACTCGCTAACAGGAGTACCTTCAGGTTTTACAGCTTTGGACAGAATGACCAATGGCTGGCAAAAATCAGATTTGGTTATCATCGCAGCGAGACCTGCAATGGGTAAAACAGCTTTCGTTTTGAGTTGCGCCCGAAATGCCGCCGTAATGTTTAAAAAAGCGGTAGTTGTATTCTCTTTAGAGATGTCCTCGGTTCAGTTAACCAATCGTCTTATAGCTGGAGAAGCAGAAATTGAGCAGGAAAAAATACGTAAAGGAAAATTATTGGATTGGGAGTGGCATCAATTAACTTCTAAGGTGGGTGCTTTGAGTGAGGCTCCAATTATATTAGACGACACTCCCGCTTTAAATATCTTTGAATTTAGAGCCAAATGCCGACGTCTGAAATCACAATATGATATCCAGATGGTCATCATTGACTACTTACAGCTGATGAGTGGTAAATCTGATGGTAAAGGTGGCGGTAATCGTGAGCAGGAGATCTCCAGTATCTCCAGAGCCTTAAAACAGGTTGCTAAAGAATTGGAAATTCCTGTAATCGCCTTATCACAGTTAAGTAGAGCTGTGGAAAGCAGACCGGGTGGAGCGAAAAGACCGATGCTTTCCGACTTACGTGAATCCGGAGCGATTGAACAGGATGCGGATATGGTACTATTCCTTTATCGTCCGGAATATTACGGTTTGGATCAGGATGAAAATGGTAATCCAACCGCAGGTGTCGGCGAAGTTATTATAGCTAAGCACAGGAACGGTGAAACTGGTATTGTTCCATTACGATTTATCGGTAAGTACGTGAAATTTGCAGATCTAGAAGACGGTTATGGTACTATGGGTGCACCTGCACTTGATTCGGCCGCAAACGCAGATCCTTTCAATATGTCTCCTTCATCTCAATTCGATACCATTACTTTGCAACCAAAGAATTGGGATAGTGATGAAGACGCTCCTTTTTAAGCATTTATTATAAAAAGAAATATCCAACGAGAACCCCTGCCAGAATAAGGTAAGGGGTTTTTAGTTTAGTAAAATTCAATAAGAGAAAAGTTCCCGTCATAATAAATACTGAAAGGAAATTGATTTCTGCCGGAATGAGTAATAAAATGAAAGCGGCTGCCATAAAACCTACTCCTACCGCATTTACTCCTGACAGTGAGTTTTTTATCATATTTATTTTCTTCAAATCTTCCCAAAAAGGAACTATAAAGAGCATAAGGATTAGCCCTGGAAGATTGATCCCCAATACAGCAATTAAGGCTCCCCAGATCTGACCAAATATACCATAACCCTGATTTGCAAAGGTCATAGCACCTAAATATGATGTAAATGAAAAGGTAGGTCCCGGAATCGCCTGTTGCACCGCATATCCAGTCAGAAATTCCGAGCTGGAAAGGTAACGTTTCATTTCTACAAACTCGGTGAACATTAATGGAACCAGCACATTCCCTCCTCCGAATATCAGAATACCGTTCCGGTAAAAATTCTCGAACATCCTTACAGGTAAGCTGAAAGGGGAAGTTTTATTAATAATGGTCCCTAATAGTCCAAAAAGCAATAAAACACCAATAAAATAGACTAATTTTTTTTGGTTTATACTGGAGAATAAGGAAATCCTAACCTGCGATTCATCCCATTTACTTTCTGTTGCAGATGTTACAATTCCCCCGATTAATATCATAATGGGAAATACATAAGCATTTTTTAAAATAAGCGAACAAATTCCTGCTATAATTGCTAAACTAATTGTGACATTAGAGGTGAGTATTTTCTTTCCAAAAGAAAATGCTCCAAAAGCAACTATTCCTAAAGCCAATGGCTGAATCAGTTTATTTACTTGTGTAAATTCGTCTTTAAGAGAAAACTCTTTGTAAGTAATAGCGACGAAGCACATAACGGCTGCCGACGGTAAAATCCAGATCAGAAAAGTAAGTATTGATAAATAATAGCCACCTACTTTATAAGCAATCCCAACCAAAGTTTGCGTAGAAGCCGGGCCGGGTAATATTTGTGTAAGAGAATTCATCTCGAGCAATTCCTCTTCACTCAAATATCTCCGTTTAATCACAAAATCATTCAGAAGGATGGCTATATGGGCTTGTGCCCCCCCAAAAGAAGTTAACATAAACCAAAGCACATCCCTTAAAAAGATAATGTGACGCTTTCTCATTTAGTCGTACAATTCGTCCTGTAAATTATTATACACGCCTAAAAGTTCGCTTAAAGCATGCTGATCCTTTATTTTTCGAGCTACATCAATCCCTTTTTCGTAAGTAGCCAGGGCTTTTTCCTTTTCTCCAAGGGCTTCGTACAATTTACCAAGATGATAATAAGTACCTACATAATCCTCATGATTTTTTACCAGGTCGAGGTAAAACTTTAATGCCTCTTGGTGGTTATTTATTCTTAGATACTCTGTAGCGAGAGCGTACTTTAAAAATGGATCGTTTGGTTCTGCGTTTAAAAACTCGTGAAGCTTCTCTAACCTGTTCATAGATATTGCAAAAGTGGCTTAAATTATTAAATTTGTATATAAGGTAATCAATTTATGAAAATATTAGTTTGCATCAGTAACGTACCGGATACGACTACAAAAATAACTTTTACGGACAATAACACTAAATTTAATGATAACGGAGTTCAATTTATCATTAATCCATACGACGAAATTGCTTTAGCAAAGGCTATAGAGCTTGCAGAAAGCAATAATGGAGAGGTTACTGTGATACATGTTGGTGAAGCATCTGCTGATGCTACCATAAGAAAAGCTTTAGCTATTGGTGCCCATAGGGCTGTGAGAATAAATGCAACCCCTATAGATGCATATTTTGTGGCAAAAGAGATCTCTCAATACGCAAAGGCAAATGCTTTTGATTTGATTCTCACCGGAAAAGAATCTATAGATTATAATGGTTCTCTTGTAGCGGGAATGCTGGGAGAGCTTTTAGACATGCCATCTTTTGCGGCTATAAAAAAATTAGACTTAGACGGTAATCAAGCGACTGTTGAACGTGAAATTGAAGGCGGAAAGGAAGTAATAGCTTTACCTTTGCCTTTTGTTGCCGGTACTTCTGAAGGTGTCGCCGAACCGAAAATCCCAAATATGAGAGGAATCATGTCTGCAAGAACTAAACCTTTGGAGGTTGTTGAAACTGATTCCATAGAAGGTTTGACAACTATTTTAAGGTATGAAACTCCCCCTCCAAGGGGAACGGTAAAATTAATTAACGCAAATGAAGCCGAGAAATTGATTTCTATTTTACACCATGAAGCAAAAGTGATTTAAACTTTTAAAAAGCACATTATGTCTGTCCTAATATATATTGAAAGCGCAAATAATAAAATAAAAAAGTCTGCTTATGAAGTAGCTTCGTATGCTTCTGCAATTGCAGAAAAACTAAGCACTTCTGTTACGGCAACCGTTATTGGAGACGTGGAAAACAGTGAAATAATGTCTTTGGCAAAATACGGAGTTTCTAAAGCAGTACACGTTAACAATGATAAGTTGAAAAACTTTGCCAACCAGGCTTACGCTTCTGTTATAGCTGAAATTGCAAAAAAAGAACAAGCAAACGTAATTGTTCTTAGTAACTCCCTTTCGGGAAAGGCGCTGGCTCCAAGAATAGCCATCAAATTAAATGCTGGTATTGTGGATGGAGCATTAGCACTACCTGAAATAAATGCAGATAAGTTTATTGTTAGAAAAACAGCCTTTTCCAGTAAGGCATTCGCTTATGTAGAATTATCATCGGCTATTAAAGTGATTTCGCTTAACCCAAATGCTTATGAAATTGTAAAAAAGGCAGTTGATTTGACTATTGAAGCTTATAATCCTGAGGTTCGAGATCGCGATCTAAAAGCCGTGATTAAAGAGATATCCCAGGTTAGCAATAAAGTTTCTCTTGCTGATGCAGATATTGTAGTATCCGCAGGCAGGGGTTTAAAAGGTCCTGAAAATTGGGGCATGATTGAAGAATTGGCAAATCTACTAGGTGCTGCTACCGCTTGCTCTAAGCCTGTTTCGGATGCAGGATGGCGTCCGCATAGCGAACATGTTGGACAAACCGGATTGGCCATAAGCCCTAATTTGTATATCGCTATAGGTATTTCGGGCGCAATTCAGCATTTGGCAGGAGTTTCCTCTTCTAAGACAATTGTTGTTATTAATAAAGACCCGGAAGCTCCATTTTTCAAAGTGGCCGACTATGGAATTATTGGTGATGCATTTGAAATTGTGCCTAAAATTATACAAGAACTTAAATCTTTGAAAGCGAATAGCTAATTTTGTGTAGGGACTAAAGAGTAAATGAAGAAGATTAAATTAGATATTATAGGCCTGTCATATAGCCAAACACAATCTGGGGCATATGCATTGGTTTTAGGGGAAGTTAACGGAAGACGCAGATTACCGATAATCATTGGAGGATTTGAAGCGCAGGCAATTGCCATTGAGATAGAAAAGATGACGCCAAGCAGGCCCTTGACACATGATCTCTTTAAGTCTTTCGCTGATGCCTATCATATCAATATTCAGGAAGTAATAATATACAACTTAATAGAAGGGGTTTTCTTTGCTAAATTAGTTTGTAATGATGGTAATAAAATTTTGGAGATTGATGCAAGAACATCAGATGCTATTGCATTAGCTGTACGTTTCAACTCCCCTATTTATACCTATGAATTTATACTTTCTTCTGCTGGAATTATTATAGAAGGAAGTGATTTTCTTTTCCTCGATAATATGGAGCCTATTGAAGGAAATAAAGGCATAGAAAACGAAAGTAGTATTGCTCCTAAAAGTAAAGAAGATCTAAGTGGCTTTAGCCTGGAAGAACTACATGATAAATTACAAAAGGCTATAGCTTCTGAAGCTTATGAAAAAGCCGCTTTAATAAGGGATGAACTAAATAAAAGAGATAAATAAGCTCCTGCAAAAGTGTAATTGTAATATCTTTATTGATAATATCATAATGCTGAGTTAAACGATCTTTTTTTATGATATTTACATCCGTTTATTTGTATTGAATCTATGCATCGTTTTCATGGGATTATAGGAATTGTCTTGATTCTGGGTCTTGCATTTCTATTATCCAACAACAAGAAAAAAATCAACTACCGGCTTGTTCTTAGCGGGTTAGCACTTCAATTAATCATAGCAATTTCTATATTAAGAGTCGACGCCATCAGGAGCTTCTTCCAAACCTTAGGAAAGGGAATGCAAAAAATTGAACACTTTGCAAAAGCGGGTGTAGATTTCGCTTATGGTGGCATAGCTACAATGAGCTATGACGGTACGCCTCAAAAATTCGAAGCGCCTGGCAGTTTTGTATTCGCATTTAATGTTACTGCAACCATCATTTTGGTCTGCGTACTGGTAGCTGTATTTTATTATCTTGGAATTATGCAACGCATTGTCGCTGTTATAGCCCGAGGAATGAATGTTTTGATGCGCGTTAGCGGTTCTGAAGCTTTAAGTAATGTAGCAAGCGCATTTGTGGGGCAAGTTGAGGCGCAAGTGATGATAAGGCCTTATCTTAAAGGCATGACAAAAAGCGAATTACTAGCTTCCATGAGCGGTAGTTTAGCATGTATTGCCGGTGGTATTTTAATAGTATATGCTAATATGGGCGCACAGGCAGGGATGGATTTGGCTCCGAAATTAATTATGGCCAGTTTAATGGCTGCACCCGGTGCGCTCATTATATCAAAGATTATCTATCCGGAAACTGAAGCTTCTGAAACTATGGGTAAAGTAAAGCTTGAGGTAAAGAGTGAATACACTAATCTGATAGATGCAATTACCCATGGTGCCGGAGATGGTTTTAAGATTGCTATGAATGTAATTGCCATGATAATTGGTTTTATCGCATTGATAGCATTGCTTGATTGGTGTTTATTAAGCATAGCTCATTTGTTTAATCCTAACTTCGATTTAACCTTAGACTGGATTTTTGGTAAGATCTTTTACCCATTTGCCTGGGCTATGGGTGTTCCAAGTGAAGATTTGAGCAGTACAGCGACTCTTCTGGGACAAAAATTAACAGTTAATGAATTCCTTGCTTTTAAAAATCTGACTTCTAATACGGTTCCTATAGTGACGGAAAAAGGACTCTTAATTGTAAGCATCGCCATTTGTGGTTTTGCTAATTTTAGTAGTGTTGGTATGTTGATTGGCGGCATTGGAACACTTGCGCCAGAAAGAAGACCTGATTTGGCAAAATTGGGCATAAAAGCGCTGATATGTGGTACTTTAGCCTCTTATCTTTCTGCTTCAATTGCCGGTATTTTGGTATAAAATAAAAAAGCGGAGTAACCAAAACTCCGCTTTAAACTCACCAATTATATCAAAATTAAATCACTAAGCTAAAGTAAAAGACAACTCTAGTTCATCTTTTAAAACCGCATATCGATTATCCAAATCCTGAATTCCCTGCTTAATCTGACTATTAAAAGTACCTACTCCATCTCTTCTTGTAAAAGTAGATATATCGAAACCTCTTCTTTGTAAAGAATACTTGGCTATGGTTGGATATACATTATGCATAACATCCATATTATTAGTAAAAAACTGTTGTACAAGATCTACTTGTTCCTTTATAGATTCATTATCGTAGTTTTTGCACAACCAAACTACCAGTTCAGGATAGAAATTCCCCTGAATACAAGACAGTCCTGCCGATCCCGCTTTTAACGATTCTACCGCATGTACCATATAAGCGTCATACAAACCGAAATTATAGCCTTTAGTAGCTGCTATTTTTGCCCTTACCTGATCGATATCCAGACAGGTGTCTTTATGGTAAGTTACACGTCCTGTTTTAATTAAACCGCCTAATTGCTCGGCAGATATCAATCTCTTATAAGGCACCGGACATTCATAGAAACCTAAAGGAATTTGCTCTGTTAAGGATAATAATCTTTCAACATTATCATTGAAAACAGCGTCGTTATCGGTTTCCTCTGCCAATAAACCTGTAATGCCAATTACCGCTTCGACACCTGTATTGTATATTTCTTTAACAAAATCCGCCTGTTGTTCTATAGGACCACCAAAGGTACCCGTAGCTACAACTGGAATATTTGCCTGATTAGCTACCTGAACTACCTGGTCTACGACTTTCAGTCTTTCATCTTTGCATAGTTCGAACATCTCGCTGGATAAACAGTTTGCAAATAAACCCGCTGCTCCTGCCTGTATATAAAGTTCTGTTAATTTAATTAAACCGTTATAGTCTACTTCTCCATTATCTTTAAATGGTGTAAGCATAACGGGAATAAAACCTTTCTCTCTCTTTTCCATTATATATATTCAGTTTTTTATTTATTTAGTTAATTATTAATGCCGGTTTCGCTTTTGAATTTTGTCATTATTGATCCTACCAGATAAATCGTTAATGTTCCAACTACAATAATCATATTTGCGTGTAAAGGATTCTTCAAATAGCTGTATTCCTGAGGAATCAAATAAGATAATGACATCCATAAAATTACCATAAGCCCGACAATAGTTGCAGCCAGAGCTTCGGTATTCCCTGAACGTTTGCTGATTAATCCTAATAAGAATAACCCCAACATACCTCCCGCAAATATTCCGGATAGCTGCCACCAGATATCCAGTATGCTTTTCACTCCAATCATGGCGATACCGCAAATCATACCTGCCAAACCGAATACGACTGTTCCGACATGTAATAATTTCATATTGTGTTTGTCGGTAATATTTGGTCGGAAATATCTTTTATAAATATCTTCTGCAAATACCGTAGCTGATGCGTTCATTCCTGAACTTATGGTGCTCATTGCTGCTGAAAGGATTGCCGAGACGATTAATCCCACTAATCCGGTAGGAATCATGGTTACCATAAAATGTGGCATTACTTTATCTCCATAATCTTCCGGCTTTAGGTTTGCTGCTAAAGCAGCTATATCCGAAGAACTTGCGGCAGAGCCCAGCCTTTCTGCTGCGGCTTGTAATTTTACCGGCTCTATAAGATCTGGATGTAATTGATAATATGTATACAAACAAGTCCCTATAATAAAGAAAAGTAGAGAAGCCGGAACATAACACCAAACACATAGCCAAACTGATTTAATGGCTTCTTTAGCGGTTCTTGCGGTATGGTATCTTTGAACATAATTCTGGTCCATACCAAAATTGTTTAAATTAATAAAGAAACCATACAACAGGATAACCCAAAAGGTGGATTGGGTAAAATCTAATGACAATGAACCCAAACTGAATTTATTATCAGCTTTTCCAACTTCTATAATTTTAGAGAATCCTCCTGGTATATCTACAACAATCAGATAAATAATTAGTACTGCTCCAAGAGTTTTTAATACTCCTTGAACTACCTCTGTCCAAATTACCGCCTCTATTCCCCCCATAACAGTATAAATAATAATACAGATTCCCGTTACCAGCATAATCGTTTCCATACTATAACCTGTTAAGGCTTGCAGAGTAAGACTAATTCCGAAAAAGATAGACCCCATTCTGGCCAGCTGAGTTAAAAGGAAACAAACGACTGCATAAGTACGCGCCCATGCACCAAACCTCTTTTCAAGATTGGTGTAAGCCGAAACCTCGCCTACAGTTCTGTAGAAGGGAACAAAATATTTAGCTGCAACCCATGCCGCTAATGGCATAGATAAACTAAAAACGAAAGCATTCCAATTGCCGCCAAAGGCTTTTCCCGGGACGCCTAAAAAAGTATTACTGCTTAAAAAGGTTGCATAAATTGATAATCCGATAGCCCAGCCGGGAATTTTTCCCGATGCTTTGGAATAATCATCGGAACTGTGGTTCTTTCTCGAAAAAAACACACCTACCAATACCATTCCTATCAGGTAAAGCGCGATTACGGCTAAGTCTAAAAATGGAAGATTCTTCATTTCCTATTTATCCTCTGTTTGTTTAGGTTTCTAATTAAAGTTGTTTTATACAAATGTATTAGCTGTATTATCAAATAGACTTGCTAATGTTTTCATAGATATGTATGAAATTATCCTAGCATGGGAAATATCATATTTTTCTCAAGATTTCCTAACAATGAGAGAAATTAAACTGTAATTACTTGTTTCGTACCTTCATTTCTACCTTGTAGGTTTTTTAATAAAAAAGGGTAAATAATTGACGAACTTTGGTTCTGACGGTAAAAACATAATAGCTTAGCCGCTTTTAAACGGCTTTTATTGTTTTCTTCATATCAATCCACAAACTAGTGGACTTGATACAACGAAGAAGCGAAAAAGACGAATAAGCAAGAGTTCACTTTCTATGGTCGCACATTAAAGTGTTAGTTTTGAGCATGCTACTCATTAAACTATTGGAATAGCTCAACGTAACATAATGTGAGTTGGGAATAAGCTGTTTCAGCATCACATTATATCATTTAGTTATCTATCTCTTTTACACTAAGCTACTTAATTAGGGTTCTTGCCCCGTTATATGTCAAATATCAATTCAATACATCTCAAAAGCTTCTTTAAAACATCTCACTCCCTTCTCATCCCGTAGGTACTCTTGTTTTTTTCGATAAAAACAGTCTTTAACGCTCAATAAACAGGAAATAAGACGGTAAATAATTTAGGTTGAATGATTTTTCAGCAATTAACGGATGTTAGTATGCAATCTCTTTTACCATTGAAATAATACACTAAGCTTAAAGTAAAAGAGAGAGACATTTTGTTCTAAATAGCGACGGAAGAAGACATAGGGGTAAGTAACGTGAGCTAGTAAATAACCTAATCACCGACTTTTGTCCTGCTCAACTTTCCTGACTGGCATTCGGGAGTTCTGAAGGGAATTCATCTGAAAATCAACAAGGTTATCCCGAGCTGACCTTAGTGTAGTTAAATAGGAATTCTGACTCTTTAAAAAGAAATGTACCAGCAATAAAAAAGGATGTTTTAAAACACCCTTTTTCTAACTGATACAATAGATTACATTCTTTCAGGGACTTCTATTCCCAAAAGTGCCATAGCTTTTCTAATAGTATCGGCTGTATGATAAGAAAGTTTTAATCGGAATGTTTTCAAATCTGCATCTTCTACTTTCAAAATCGTTTCTGACTGATAGAATTTATTATAGGCTTTAGCTAAATCGTAAGTA
Organism: Pseudopedobacter saltans DSM 12145; assembly: GCF_000190735.1. Taxonomy (GTDB): domain Bacteria; phylum Bacteroidota; class Bacteroidia; order Sphingobacteriales; family Sphingobacteriaceae; genus Pseudopedobacter; species Pseudopedobacter saltans. The sequence goes on along the minus strand of NC_015177.1, from coordinate 951,922 downwards.
TAATTGGCTATGGCTCCTGGGTTAAAATCTCTGGCAGCAGCGTTTAATACGGACGGATACCTGCTTAAAACTTGAATCAGTTCTAATTCAGTTTCCTGCAATTTTTCAGGATTGACAGTTGAAATATTTTGATTATCGTAACCTGCTTTATTTAATACAGACTTTATTCTGGCATGTGAGTATTGGATAAAAGGTCCGGTATTTCCCTGGAAATCTATAGATTCTTTCGGATCGAACAGTAAACGCTTTTTCGGTTCTACTTTTAACAGAAAGTATTTTAACGCCCCCATTCCTATCATATGATAAAGTTTTTCCTTTTCTTCATCATCAAAATGATCTACTTTTCCCAACGCTTCTGTTTTCTCTTTCGCAGTAACACGCATTTCTTCTATCAGATCATCTGCGTCTACCACAGTTCCTTCCCTGGATTTCATTTTACCGCTAGGTAAGTCAACCATTCCATATGATAAATGGTATAATCCATCAGCCCAGGTTTTGCCCAGTTTTTTCAGAATTAAAAACAACACCTTAAAATGGTAGTCCTGTTCGTTTCCTACAACATATATGGATCTGTCTACGCCAAATTCATCATATTTAAGCTGAGCTGTTCCTAAATCCTGAGTAATATAAACTGAGGTGCCGTCTCCTCTCCTTACCAGTTTTTCATCCAGACCATCTTCTGTAAGGTCAATCCAAACAGAGTTATCTTCTTTTTTGAAGAAAACGCCTTTAGCTAAGCCTTCTTCTACAATATCTTTCCCCAGAAGGTAAGTATCAGACTCGTAGTAAAACTTGTCAAAGTTAACCCCCAATTCTTTATAAGTTTCTTCGAAACCGGCATACACCCAGGAATTCATGGTTTTCCATAATTGAATAACTTCCTGATCTCCCTGCTCCCATTTTAATAGCATCGCTTGCGCTTCTTTAATTAATGGAGCTTCTTTCTTTGCCTCTTCTTCAGTTTTGCCTTGGGCTTTTAAACCTTCTATTTCTTTTTTGTATTCTTTATCAAAGATTACATAGTATTTCCCAACCAGGTGATCTCCTTTTAAGCCTGAACTTTCGGGAGTTTCTCCATTGCCAAATTTCTGCCATGCCAACATAGACTTACAGATATGTATTCCACGGTCGTTTACCAGATTTGCTTTAATAACCTGATATCCGCTCGCCTTTAATAGCTCGGCAACTGAAAAACCCAACAAATTATTTCTGATATGTCCTAGATGTAATGGCTTATTTGTATTCGGTGAAGAATATTCCACCATTACTTTTTCCCCATTAAAAGGCATTTGAGCAAAGTCATCTGCTGAAATCTCTGTCTGAAATACATTCAACCAAAAAGCATCCGAATAAACAATATTCAAAAAGCCTTTAATAACGTTGAAGCTTTCTATTTCTTTATAATTTTCTTTAAGGTATTCTCCTAAAATCTGAGCAGTTTGTTCCGGAGATTTCTTTGTTTGTCTTACAAAAGGAAAAACAACTAGGGTTTGATGCCCTTCGAATTCTTTTTTTGTTTGTTCTAAAGTAATCTGGGAAGGTTCTATATCTATTTCAAACGACGCTTTAAAAGCCTGACTGATTGCTTGTGCTAAAAAAATCATGGCACAAAAATAGATAATATTAGTCAAATTTGAGTTTGGAAGGGTAAAAGATAGAAAAAGTTAAATAGATGCGGGATTTGGCCGGCAATACATGGATAAACATAGAGAAAAAATGCCGAACCTATTCATCTGTAATTCAACGCATAAACAATTATTTTATTCAGTAATGCGTTAACTAATGTATTAAAGGTATTCCGTTGGAAAATAATTAACTATCAACTCATCAATTTTTTACTTTTTACTAGCTATTTATTCAATTAAAAATTACATTTTTGCCAAAATTTTATAGAGAATGCAGAGTTATCAAGAATTTCAAGATCTTAGTGTAGGTTTTCCTCAAGAAGGTTTTGATATTATAGATGATGAATTATATTTTCATGATCTCAACTTAATGGAGATGATTGAGACCTATGGTACTCCACTTCGTTTCACTTATCTGCCGCTTATTAGCAAAAAGATTCAACAGGCTAAGATCCTGTTCCAAACGGCAATCTTAAACAACGATTACCGTGGCACCTATAAATATTGTTATTGTACAAAAAGTTCGCATTTCAGACATATTGTTGAAGAAGCTTTAAAGAATGACATCCATTTGGAAACCTCTTCTGCTTTCGATATGCCAATGATTGATACGTTGGAAAAGAAGGGAAATGTGACTAAAGATATAACCGTTATCTGTAATGGTTTTAAAACCTTCCAATACAAGCAGTATATTATTGATATGCTTCACGATGGTTTTAAAAACATTATCCCTGTATTGGATAACAAGGAGGAGTTCAACTTGTACGATGACGAGATTGAAATGGACACGCCTTGTAATTTGGGTATTCGTGTAGCATCTGAAGAACAGCCGAATTCGCAATTCTATACTTCGCGTTTAGGGATAAGACAAGAAGACGTAATCGATTTTTATAATTCTAAAATCAGTAAGAATCCTAATTTTAGAGTCAAGTTATTACACTTCTTTATTAATTCTGGTATTTCTGACACGCCATATTATTGGAACGAGCTTGAAAAGTACGTTACGCTTTATTGTAAATTCAAGAAGGTAAATCCAGAGTTGGATACTTTAGATATCGGTGGTGGTATGCCGTTTAAAGATTCTTTGGTCTTCGATTTTGATTATGAATACATGATCAATGAAATCGTGAAACGTATTAAACAAATATGCGCTGCTCACGATGTAATGGAACCAGATATTATTACTGAGTTTGGAAAATATACGGTTGCAGAGGCTTCAGGTATTTTATATAAAGTTCTTGGTAGAAAGCAACAAAATGACAGGGAAAAATGGTTAATGCTGGATGGTTCTTTTATTACCAACTTACCTGATGTTTGGGCTTTAAATCAAAAATACATCCTATTGCCTATAAACAATTGGGATTCTGAATATGAAAAAGTAAACCTGGGTGGCATTACCTGCGATGGACAGGATTATTACAGTCAGGAAGCGCATATGAACAACGTATTTATGCCGAAGACAAGAAAGGTGCAATATTTAGGATTTTTCCATACAGGCGCTTATCAAGAGGTTTTAAGCGGATACGGTGGTATTCACCATTGTTTGCTCCCGTCTCCTAAACATGTTCTGATCAGAAGGAACAGAGACGAAACTTTTAACTATGAAGTTTTTGGTGAGGAACAAAATAGTAAGCAAGTCCTGAAGATTTTAGGATATCTATAAAAAGGAAGGCGGTTTAAAACCGCCTTCCTTTTTATTTTAAATCAAGTTTTGATTTGAAAGTATCTATTGCTTTTTCCAATTCAGCTTTATATTCTTCATTTATCAGTCCCTCGCCTACTTTAAAATTCTCATGAAATTTTGGTAAGGAAAATGTAGATAAGATCTCCACACCAAACTGAGGAAAAAATTTGGTTGCTGTCTGCATAACATTTCCTCCGCCATATCCACCGGGAGAAGTACTCATTAATAAGGTTGGTTTATTAAAGAAAGGTTGTTTCTCTATTCTTGATATCCAGTCGAGGATATTTTTAAAAGCCGTAGAGTAAGACCTATTATGTTCTGCCAGAGAAATAATCAATGCGTCGGCATTTTCTATTTTGGAAAGAAATTGGTGAGCTTCTTCCGGATATCCATCTCTTTCTCTATCTACCGAAAATATAGGCATTTCATAATCGTTCAGATCAAGAAGCTCTATATCTGAGCCTTCAAAATATTGTAATGTATATTCTACTAAACTTTTGTTGATTGATCTGCTGCTGTTGGAACCAGCAAAGGCAACTATTTTCATATTTTTCTATTTCTGGTATTTAATTGTCAAATAAAAAGGGAGATAAAACTGTTATTATCTCCCTTCTCATTATTTCTTGATGTTATCTTATTTGTCCGTCGCCGGTTACAAACCATTTTTCTGTAACCAATTTCTCCAGCGCAAACGGTCCTCTGGCATGCAATTTCTGAGTTGAAATACCAATTTCTGCACCCAGGCCAAATTCTCCGCCGTCTGTAAATCTGGTAGACGCGTTTGAATAAACAGCAGCAGCATCTATGTCATTCATAAACTTCTCAATTTTTTCCTGATCGTTGGAAACGATAGCTTCTGAATGTTTTGAAGAATGCTCTGTAATATGCTCCATTGCTTCCTCGAAACTGTCTACTACTTTGACAGAACATTTGAAGTCTAAAAACTCGCGGCCAAAGTCCTCTTCTGTCGCTTTTTGCAAAGATTTATAGCCAATTTTATTTAAAACCTGATAAGATCTGTCATCTGCAAAAATTTCAACATCGTAAGAAGCCAGTTTAGGTGCTACTTTTTCCAGTAATTCATCAGCCACTTTTGCGTCAACAACAATACTATCTAATGAATTACATACTGATGGTCGCGTTACTTTTGCATTAGTGATAATGTTTACCGCTTTATCCAAATCCGCCGTTTCTTCAACGTAAGTATGACAAACACCTGCACCAGTTTCAATAACCGGAACTTTAGAATTCTCTCTTACAAAATCAATCAGTTGCTGAGAACCCCTTGGTATAATGATATCTACATATTTTGTAGCGTTTAGTAATTCGGCCACAAACGCTCTTTCTACTGGTAATAACTGAACGATATTTTCATCTACACCATTTCTTTTAAGCACTGATTTAATAATATCAACCAAACAAATATTGGTATGGTAAGCGTCAGAACCACCTCTTAACACACAAACATTTCCGGATCTGATACATAAAGAAGCTACATCTATAGTAACATTTGGTCTGGACTCATAAATTACGCCTACGACCCCTAATGGCACAGTTTTTTTCTGAATACGTAAGCCATTCTTTAATACTTTGTCTGAAATAACCTTATCGGTCGGATCTTCCAAAATTGCTACTTCCCGCAGGCTTTCAGCCAATCCCTTTATTCTTTCTACATTTAAAAGAAGGCGATCTTTTTTTGGATTACTATCATCCATTTTAGCAAGGTCTTTTTTGTTCTCAGCGATAATTTCGTCGGTATGAAGTAAAAGCTCATTTGCTAAGTCAATCAATATTTCTTCCTTTTTCGCAGCAGAGATATTCTTGATTACCCTTGTTGCTTCTGAAGCCGATTTTAATATATGATTTATAGTTTCCATTTTCTTTTATAATAGGACAATATCATCGGCATGAGCCAACTCGATATTTTGTCTGCTTTCTATTGTTTTTAATGTTTTTGAATCAATTTTTGCTTTCGCTACTGCTATGACGATATTTTTCTCATTCACTATCTGGAAAACTTCTCCGGATTCGAAATCGCTTAAAAATGACTTCACACCTACTGCCAAAAGACTTCTTCGTTTTTCCAATGCCTTCTGTGCTCCTTCGTCAACCTGAACCGAACCTCTGATTAAGCTTCCGCTAGCCAGCCACTTATTTCTTGAAGAAATTTTAGTTGGTTGCGGATGGCATACCGTTCCGGTTTCCCCTTTTAAGCTCTTCAAGATACCATCTTCCGTCCTGATTCCAAAAATCACTGCTTTAATTCCCATTTGGGTTGCCAGACGGGCGAAATTTAATTTAGAAGTCATCCCACCCAATCCAACAGAAGATTTATCCGTTCTAGCCAAAGACAACGCTTCTTTGTCGATGACTCTGATTTCGGGGACTACCTTTCCTTTTTCGTCCAACACTCCTGGAACAGAGGTGCTAAATAACAATTGTTCTGCTCCAAAACCAACAGCTATTAAAGTAGCCAATTCGTCGTTGTCTGAAAACTTTAATTCCATATTGCTAACTACATCATTTTCATTAGCAACCGGAATGATATTATTTTTCCATAGCTCTTCGTAAGTCTTTTTCAATTGCAGAAACTGACTTCTATTTGAGAAATGATGGCGTTCGCAAAGACTTTGTGCTATTGCTAAGTTATAAGGTTCGAAATATCTGGAATAAGTTTGTAACAATAAAGGGTTTCCTATCGCTGCGGCTGCCTTTCTTTCAATCAGCGTACCTGCATATTTTGGAATAAACTTCTTACCAGCTGCCACAGCCCCAGAAGAAACCAATACTATATTGTATTTCTGGTGTAAAACGGCAACCTGCTTTGCTATGTCTTTTACAACTTTCTCATCCAATTCTCCTTCTGCCGTTGTAATTGAAGCCGATCCAAACTTTATAACTATAATAGGTTTCTTCATTGAAATATATAATTAGGCTCTTTCCAGCGCTATTTCTTTTTGTAAAATTTTTGTTTTAGAATAAGTCTGTAAAACTATGAAATTGGCAATGCTTTTAGAAATTATTCTGGCTCCAATCTCTTGCTTATTTCAATTTTCTGACGATTATCGATCTTCCCTGGCAAATTTGTTGGCCAGAATACTGCATATTACCAGTTGCGAGGTATGGTAGATCATTAGGGGAAGTAAAATAACACCCATAACATCCGAACCGGGGAATAGAATTTTAGACATTACAGTTCCATGCACTAGAGACTTTTTCGATCCGCAGAACATCAATGTAATCTTGTCTTCTTTGGAAAAGTTCAATAGATTACTTATAAAGTTTGTTATACTGATTATGACAAAAAAAAGTGCTACTGAAAACATTGTTAACCGTAATAAATCGTTAATACTTAATGCCGCAAAAACATTTTCTGTGAAGGACTCACAGAAAGAATTAAAAATAATGAGTAAAATAATTGATTGATCGAATTGTTTAAGTCTAACCTTGTATTTTTCTGCAAACCAGCTATATTTATTATGAAAGATTAGACCTAATAAAACTGGAAGAAGAACCTGTAGGATTAACTTTAAGAATATACCACCTAACTCAAAATCTCCCTTAGCTGTCTCTGAGAACCAAACTTCCATCCAAATTGGTGTAATGAAAACCCCTAATAAACTGGAAATACTGGCATTAAAAATTGCTGCCGGAATATTACCTCTCGCTATCGAAACCATTACTACAGACGACGAAACTGTTGAAGGTAAAGCTGTCAGATAAAAAATTCCCGTCCAAAAGTCCTCTGTGTGAATATTTGGAATCAGTTTGTGTAACAGCAGAATGATTACCGGAAAAACTACAAAAGTTGACAGATGAACCATCAGATGCAACTTCCAATTAGATAAACCCGCTTTTAATTGTATTGGATTTAATTTTAGTCCATAAAAAAAGAATATAATAGAAACTCCTATCTGGGCGATTTCGTCTAAGGGAATTAAGCTATCCTTGGCTCCTGCGAAAGGAAATAAATAAGCCAGGAAAATCACGGATATAATTCCCGGTAGGAAACCATCAAAGCCAAATGAAGCAGCTTTCTTTATAAATTTCCCTATCATCTTTTACTTTTCAGGAGCTTTAACACATGTTTATCTACAGGGAAAGTCAGATCTTTATCTTCCAGCTCATCTACAAAAACTAATCTGAAAGCCTGCTTCTGCCCTTCAGCCTGACTATCAAAATCGAAAGCTTCTAAAGATATTTTAAATTTGAACTTGTCTAAAGGTTTCACCAGATAATATATTGAAAGCAATTGTTCTTCAGAAAAAAGTGACTTGACAAAAAAATCTGTCGTATAAAAATGGCTTAAAACGGCTATTTCCAAATTACATTCTTCTAAAAATTCTCGTTTTAATCCTTCAATAGTTCCTTCTCCCAATTCGAGACCGCCGCCAGGAAATTTAGTAAAACGGAATCCTTTTATTTCTTCGTCTGTTATTAAAATTTGATTTTCTTCGTTTATAAGGAGTCCGTAAACACGAACGTTGAAATTCTTCATTGATTAAAATGCTTTTTATTTTTTGTAATATTATCAATATTCCATTCTATATTTATTGTCTGAGGTTCCGATCTAACCGGACAATTCTTCATATTGCAATAATGGCAACATTCCGGCACACAAGGGTCCGCATGAACAAATAGTTCAGTATTAAAAGTATTTGAATTCATTGCCTTATCAATTTCGGATACTTCGTGATGAACTTTTACGAGATCAAAGTAATAAGGTAAAGTTACATGACAATCGACATGATATGTTGCCCCGTAACGTTGTATTCTTAAATTGTGTACGTCTATCCACGGATCGCGTCTATGGCTGTTAAAATGTTCTACTACCTTTTCTACCAACTCCAAATCAGACTCATCCATTAATCCTCCTATAGAAACTCTGGTCAGCTTATAACCGCTATAAACTATATAACCAGCCAATCCTAACGAAATCAAACTATCCAGCCAAAAAATTTCAGTTATATATATGAGTATAAGCCCTGCAATAAGACCGAATGAACTAATAGCATCGGTTCCAAGGTGCTTTCCGTCCGCTATAATGGTTAAAGAATTTAACTTTTTTCCTTTCTTTACCATATACCATCCTAACGCGCCATTAACCAGACCAGTAATTCCGATTAAGACTGATCCATTGATAAGATCCTTAATAGGTTCGGGATAAAAAATATTATAAATTGTTTTAGTTATAATTACAATTCCGGCCAATATGATCAATCCTCCTTCTAAAAAAGCTGAAAAAAACTCTACTTTTCCATGTCCATACGGATGGTTCTGATCTCTGGGAAGTGATGACAAATAGATACTAAAGAACGCAAATGAGCTTGCTACAATATTTACTATACTTTCGGCGGCATCGGTTAGAACTGCATTTGAGTTGGTAATAAAAAATGCAAAAAACTTAATTGCCATTAGTAAAACACCAACAACCAAAGACATCAGGACAATATTCTTTTTCTCTTTCACTTCATTTTAAAATAAGACTACAAACTTAAAAATAGAAAATTCCATAGACAAAAAACTATTCATTATATTTGCTGCCCAAAGCTAAAATCATGAGTATTTTATCAGACAGAATAAATAACCTATCAGAATCAGCTACGTTAAAAATGACCAAATTAGGTCGCGAATTAGCTGCAAAAGGCATTAATGTAATCAGTTTAAGTGTAGGAGAACCAGATTTTAACACTCCTGACCACGTTAAAGAAGCCGCAAAAAAGGCATTAGACGAAAACTATACCCGTTATTCTCCTGTTCCGGGATATCCTGAACTACGCCAGGCTATCGTAAATAAATTAAAAATCGAGAATAATTTAGATTACGATGTATCGCAAATTGTAGTTTCTACAGGTGCAAAACAATCATTATCTAACGTAATTTTGACTTTGATCAATCCGGGTGATGAAGTAATTATTCCTACGCCTTACTGGGTTTCTTACTCCGAAATGGTAACGCTTGCCGAAGGTAAATCTGTTTTTATTGATACTGACATAGAAAGTGATTTTAAAATCACACCTGAGCAATTGGAAGCTGCAATTACTCCAAAAAGTAAATTGTTCATGTTTTCTTCGCCAAATAACCCTACAGGTACGGTTTACAGCAAAGAAGAATTGGCAGCTTTGGCAAAAGTATTCGAGAAGCATCCTAATATTTTCATTCTTTCTGATGAAATTTATGAGCATATCAATTTTGTTGACAAACATGAGTCAATTGCTCAATTTCCAAGTATTAAAGATCGCGTAATTATCATAAACGGTTTTTCTAAAGCATTCGCAATGACAGGATGGCGTTTGGGCTACCTTGCTGCCAACAAAGAAATTGCTGCTGCAAATGATAAATTGCAGGGACAAACTACTTCTGGCACTTGTTCTATCGCTCAAAGAGCTGGTATCGCGGCTTACGAACAAGGTTTAGATTCTGTAAATACAATGAAAGAAGCTTTTGCCCGCCGTCGTCAGTTGGTATATGATTTATTAAAAGATATTCCGGGGGTTAAAACTAACATGCCAGAAGGTGCTTTTTATTTCTTTCCTGAAATTAGTTCGTTCTTTGGAAAAAAAGACGCTGATGGCAATGTAATTAAAAATTCTTCCGATTTAGCACTATACCTTTTAAATGTTGGACATGTGGCAACAGTAGGTGGTGATAGCTTTGGTAATGATAATTATATCCGTTTGTCTTATGCTGCCTCTGATGAAAGTTTAGTGGAAGCTTTAAGAAGAATTAAAGAAGCACTAGCAAAATTAAGTTAGTTGTCAGTTTTTTAAATTAGCAAACGCTGAATACATTTTAAAGGAATGGGATTTATCCTGTTCCTTTTTTATTTAATAAACCATAAAGGAAGCTAAGCATCAAATAATAAATTCTGTGCAATCCGTATGGTTTTTATTTAACTCCTACAAACTGAAAGATGCCTTTGTACGTTATAAAGCTTTAAACTGTAATACATGAAATTTTCATCTCCTTTTTCTATTCTATTTCTTTCATTGCTTTTATTTTCTTCCAATCTATTTGCTTTCGCCGATAATGATAGTCTTGCTTACGAACGACAACGGGAAAAAATAAATAATATGCTCGACCAAAGAAGTACAAAGTTTGGACAATACACCGAAAGCCTGAATCAGAGAACCGGCATATTCGGCCTAAAAACAAAAAAGGACATGCAAAAGAGCATTGATATTCTTTTAAATATTATACTGACTGATAATGCGATACTTAAAGAAACAAAAGTTTTACTTGACTATAAAGCGTTCCAGCAGCAAAAAGTGGTGATCCAATCTAAAGAGACGGATGAAAAAAACATTTCTTATATGCGAACGATCAACAAGCTTCAAAGTCAAAACGAAATTTTACAAAGAGAAATAGACGAACTTAAGAAATCAAAAGCTACTGCTACGGTGTACATTATCGTATTGTTGACGCTAATTGCACTTAGTTCTGCTTATATGTTCAGAAAATTTTACAGTAAAAAGAATTAAATCCGCTTTTCTTACCTTACTTTTGCCCATTGACCAATTTAATGGGTATTTTAAAAGATGGCAAGGAACAGGTTTAATAGTGGATCAAAACAAGAAGCAGAACTCCCAAAAGCAAAACTCAACAAAGAGACATTAAATAAAATCTCGGCGCTACTCAAGTATTTAAAGCCATATAAAGGGAAATTTATTATTGGATTTGTTTTTCTTTTATTATCCAGCTTAACGGGATTGCTATTTCCAGGATTAATTAAGGTGATGCTTGAGGTTGCTCAGGGAAATCCTGCAGAATACGGACTTCCGAATAGTGTTAAATTAATCGGAATTATAGCATTCAGTATCTTATTTGTACAATCTTTTGTATCTTTTTTCCGCATCAAGCTTTTTGTTGAAGTAACCGAAAAAGCACTGGCCGATTTAAGAAGAGATACTTATTTTAAAATGATTACGCTCCCAATGAACTTCTTCTCTAACAGAAGAGTTGGGGAATTAAACAGCAGACTTTCGGCAGATCTTTCTCAGATACAAGATACTATAACAACAAGTTTTGCAGAAATAATAAGACAAACTATATTGTTAATTGGTGGTATTTCTTTCCTAATTTATACTTCTGTACAATTAACTTTATTCAATCTTTCTATTCTTCCTATTATTATTGGCTGTGGTGTTTTCTTTGGAAAAAAATTAAGATTGATATCCAGAAGTGCGCAAGATCAATTGGCAGAATCAAATACTATAGTTGAGGAAACCTTACAAGGTATCAACAATGTTAAAGCTTTTGTTAATGAATCTTATGAGGCCGGCAGATATGATAAAAGTCTTCGTCAAGTAGTAAAAATCGCTTTAAGAGGTGCCACTTACAGAGGGAGTTTTGCATCATTTATTATATTTTGCTTGTTTGGCGCCATTTTAGGAGTAATGTGGTACGGTGCTTATTTGGTTCAGCAAGGATCATTTGATATTTCTTCTTTATTAGCTTATATGCTGTACTCATTATTTGTGGGTGCTGCAATGGGGACCTTTCCAGATTTATATGCCAATATTCAGAAAGCTGTCGGTGCTTCGGAACGTGTTTTAGAAATCTTAGAAGAAAAAACAGAAGATATCTCTATCGATCCTGAAAAGAATAAAACCAAACATTTTATTAAAGGAAGTCTATCCTTTAAAGGTGTAGTATTCGCCTACCCTTCCCGGAAAGAAATAACTGTTCTTAAAGGTATTTCATTTGATGTCGAAGCAGGGCAAAAAGTTGCCTTTGTTGGTTCCTCGGGAGCTGGAAAGTCCACTATTGCAGGTTTGATCCTTAAATTTTATGATATTCAAAAAGGTGAAATAACTTTTGATGGTATAAATGCCAATGATTTGGCATTAACAGATATCCGTAATCAAATTGCTATTGTTCCGCAAGATGTCATACTATTCGGTGGTACAATTTTAGAGAATATCGCTTACGGAAAACTAAATGCCACCAAAGAAGAAATTATAAAAGCAGCAGAACAGGCCAATGCTCACAATTTCATTATGAGTTTTCCTGAAGGTTATGACACTGTTGTGGGCGAGCGCGGTGTTAAGCTTTCGGGTGGACAAAGACAGCGTATTGCTATAGCGAGGGCTTTATTAAAAGATCCGGCTATTTTAATTTTAGACGAAGCGACATCTTCTCTGGATTCGGAATCTGAAAGATTAGTACAGGAAGCACTGGAAACTTTAATGAAAGGGCGTACCTCTATTATTATCGCACATCGCTTATCGACTATTCGCGAAGCCGATAAAATTATTGTTTTAGATAAAGGAAAAATTGCCGAAGAAGGCAAACATAGTGAACTGATTCAGATTGATGAAGGCATTTATAAGCATTTAAGTAACCTTCAATTTGAAATCCAATCTACTTGATTTAGTCTCAAAGATATTGTTGTAAAAGAATTTTCAGAGGAATAAAATTTCTCCGGGCTTTTCTTTCTGTCTTCAGATCAACAACATTTCTTACTAAATCATCGATATTATATTTATATGAAACTAACATGTTGGGGTGCTGCTAAACAGGTAACTGGCAGTATGCACCTTTTAGATATTGACAATTATAGAATTCTGATTGATTGTGGTCTTGATTATGAAGGAGGGAAAGATTTATCTCATAACGCTAATTTCCCTTTTAATCCAGCCGAGATTGATCTGATTATACTTACTCATGCACATATTGACCATTCTGGAAATATTCCAACCTTAATTAAAGAAGGTTACAAAGGGCAGATTTTATGTACCCCACCTACCGCAGAACTTAGTCAGTTACTGCTTAGTGATGCTGTAAATTTATTTTTCAATAAAAAGAAAGGTAATCCAAAAGGTCGGAGAAAATTGAGAAACAGAAGCCAGGCTGATCTTTATACCGCGCCGTTGTATCTGCAAAAGCATGTAATGGATACTGCGGACAGAATGGTTACCGTAGCTTATCATAAGCAATTTCAGATTAGAGACAATATTTCACTGGAATTTATTCCAACAGGACATTTATTGGGCGCCGCTGCCTGTAAATTAACTGTGTCTGACAATGGCGTTCAAAAGACAATTACTTTTACGGGAGATATTGGTAGACAAAACTCACCTGTTTTGGTTGATCCTGAAATATTATCGCAAACAGAATATCTGGTTTGCGAATCTACTTACGGAGGCAAACATCATTCTACGGATTCAACAATAGAAGAAACTTTAATAAAACATATAACCGAAACCTGTTTAGAGCAACCTGGAAGGTTAATTATTCCTGCTTTTTCTGTCGGGCGTACACAGGCACTGGTTTATTCACTTAATAAGATATTTTCTAAAAAATTACTTCCTCCTATTCCTGTATTTGTCGACAGTCCTTTGGCCAATCGGGCTACCGAGGTCTATAGAAAGTATAAAAATTATGTTAATGAAGAAGCTGAAGCATTTTATGAAACCTATGGAGATAAATTTGAATTCGAAAATTTGTCTTATGTAAAGGAATTAAAAGAAAGCAAAGAAATTGCCGATCATTTCGAACCCTGTATCATTATTTCTTCTGCAGGAATGCTTGAAGGGGGTAGAATTCAAGACCATCTTTTCCATAACATCCAAAATATTTACGCCAAGATTTTATTTATTGGCTATTGCTCAGAAGGCACTTTAGGTCATCGCTTACTACGGGGAGATGCTTTTATTAGGCTAAAAGGGAAAGATTTAGCTGTATTTGCAAAAATAGATAAGACAGATTTGTTTAGCGGCCATGCCGATCATCAAGACATCCTGGATTACATTGCTGCAATTCCTAAAAAGCCCAAACGGATATTTCTGGTACATGGCGAGCAATCCAGTATGCTGGCTTTAAAGAATGATTTAGAAAATAAAGATTATCAGGTAAGCCTGCCGGAAAAGGGAATGGTATTTGAGCTTTAGATTGAGAATCTTAAAAAGATAAATGAATTTTAAATAGACTCTAACTATATTTAGCTAAATCATAATCATGAAAGGCCTGTTTAAACTCTTAAATTCTTTAAATAAAAAGCTGTTACCCAGTCTGTACAAAAAAGATCCGGTTAAACTGACTAAGTTTGAAAAAGCTATTACAGGCTATAGATATTGGGTTTTAAAGAATAGTCTGGATTAATATAACCAAATACTGTTATATTTTAGATTATAACTAAAATCAGTTATATTCAAAATTATAACCAAAATCGGTTATATTTGCTTTTATAACAGTTATAAAGTGATAGCTATATTAACCGGAGATATTATTAATTCCCGACAAGTCGATACAAAACTTTGGCTCCCTTTGTTAGAAAAAGCATTGGCTAAATATGCTCTAAAAAAAAGCAGCTGGGAAATATACAGGGGCGATAGTTTTCAAATGGAAACATCTATAGAACAAGCTTTTGAAGCCATTATTTATATTAAAACTATCATTAAATCTATACAGGGATTAGATGTAAGAATGGCTGTAGGTATCGGTGAGAAAGATTATGAAGCAGACTCGCTGAAAAAATCTAACGGACAGGCGTTTGTATTTTCGGGTGAAACCTTTGATGCTTTACAAAAAGAAACATTAAAGATAAAAACACCATGGAAAGATCTGGATGAACAGCTGAATATCTACTTAGACTTAATGGCTTTCATTATCCATAACTGGAATGCCAACGTATCTTCAACTGTATATTACAGTTTAGCCTATAAAGAACTCAACCAAGCGGAGCTCACCAATAAGATTGGCAAGAAGCAGAGCCAGATTAGTAGAGAGCTAAAAAAAGCAGGTTACGATTATATCCTGAAAACCATCAATTATTGTCAAAAAACCTTAATCGCTAAATGTACATCTTCATCCTAAAATTAATATTGGCGCATATTATTGGCGATTTCTCGCTGCAAAGTAATAAATGGATTGCGGAGAGGAACAGAAATGGCGCTCACTCTAAGTACCTGTATTATCATATAGGAGTACATACCTTACTCATATTGCTATTTTTTATAGGATCATTATCGGAATATTGGTTAGGTTTACTCATAATTCTTATATCTCATTTTTTCATAGATCTGGGAAAGATTTATCTGGAAAAAAAGTCAACGGGTTATAAATTGCTACTTTTCACCTTAGATCAGCTATTGCATATAATTGTAATCGCATTGGTTTTTTATGGATATTTTGGAAATGTAGAGATGATAACTATGTCATTATCTATTGAAACGATAATGCTTTATGCAATTGCATTTTTAATGGTTACATCTGTAGCTCCTACCCTGCTCAAATTGTTTTTCAATAAATGGTATAGCGCCTTAAAAGAAAACGATGAATCTCTGGACACAGATTCGCTGAAAGACGCGGGAAAATATATCGGTATTTTAGAACGAATCCTGATTGTTACATTTATCAGTATCAATTTTCTGGAAGGAATAGGATATTTGCTGGCTGCGAAATCTATATTTAGATTTGGCGACCTCACAAACTCCAAAGACAAAAAACTAACGGAATATATTTTGTTAGGCACATTGATAAGCTTTTCTATAGCCCTAATTGTCGGGTTAATCTTGCGAGAATTATTAAATCTTTTATAAGATACAGGAAAAAGCAAAAGCTTTTATTTATCAACAGATGAACGAGCAACAGAAATTGAAATACAGTGAAATGATAAAAGCCGAGGCCAAACGCTTAGGTTTTTTGTTTTGTGGTATTTCAAAAGCCGAATTCCTTGAAGAAGAAGCTTCCCGATTAGAAAAATGGCTCCGAAATGATTATCAAGGCGAAATGGCTTACATGAACAATCATTTCGATAAGAGACTGGATCCAAGGCTTTTGGTGGATGGTGCTAAATCTGTTATCTCCATTGCATTGAACTATTATACCGATGCAAAACAAAACGATGAATCTGCTCCTAAAATTTCAAAGTACGCTTATGGCACAGACTATCATTTTGTTATAAAAGATAAGTTGAAATCACTTCATCATTTTATTGAAGAAAATATTGGAGCGGTATCAGGACGGGCATTTGTCGATTCGGCACCTGTTCTGGATAAAGCCTGGGCCAAAAAAGGCGGATTAGGATGGGTTGGAAAAAATGCCAATATCATAAATAATAAAAGTGGTTCGTTCTTCTTTTTAGGCGAATTAATCGTCGATATGGAACTGGCTTATGATGTTCCTTTTTCGACTGATCATTGTGGGACATGTACAAGATGTATAGACGCCTGCCCTACAGAAGCAATAGTATCGCCTTATGTAGTCGATGGAAGTAAATGTATTTCTTATCTCACGATAGAACTGAAAGAAGAAATTCCCCATTCTTTTAAAAATAAAATGGATAACTGGATGTTTGGCTGTGATGTCTGCCAAAATGTTTGTCCGTGGAATCGCTTTTCTGTAATCCATCAGGAAGAAGCTTTTAATCCGCATCCGGATTTACTGGAAATGTCAAAAAGAGATTGGGAAGAAATTACTGAAGAGGTGTTTGGCAAAGTCTTTAAAAAATCTGCTGTTAAGCGTACTAAAATAGCCGGTTTGAAGCGGAACATCACTTTTATAAAGACGGTAGAATAACAACTACTCTTTATTGCTCACTCCTTTCCTTCTTTTATTCCTATCCTAATAAACTGAAATATTTTTTAGATTTTCTATAATAAATTCTACTTTTGAATCATCAGATGATATGATGTAATATGATTATTAAAAAATCCTTAGCAGAATCTGTTTCCGATAAGATAAAAAACCAAATCCTATCAGGCTTTTATAAATCCGGAGATAAACTGCCTATTGAACCAGAACTAATGAAAGATTTTGGAGTCGGCAGATCCAGTATCAGAGAAGCCGTAAAGCTATTGGTCAATTCAGGTTATTTAAGAGTTCAACAAGGACTTGGAACTTTCGTAGAAGACGCATCTAACATAAAGAACCCGTTGGACAAAAATTTCAGTAAGGCCAATCTGGAAGATTTAGATGAAGTACGGCGCCTTTTAGAAATGAAAATAGCCGAAAAGGCTGCCTTTAACCGATCTGAAGAGGATATCAGATCCATGAAAGCGTATCTCCTTGAAAGAAAGCTACAGGCCGTTACGGGAAATTTGGAGGAATGTGTAAAAGCAGATCTCAATTTTCATACATCTATCGCTATTGCTTCAAAAAATGAAATATTTTTTGAACTATACCGAACCGCTGCGAAACATTTGAAAAAATGGTTTATGAATCATTATTCCAATACAGGTTCTTTTATTGAAACACAAGCTCTACACGAAAACCTATTACAGGCAATCATAGATAAAAAGCCCAATGACGCTTGGGCTGTAGCAGAAAAGATAATCAAATGGCATTAATATTTACATGATTTATGGAAGCTCAAGAACAATACCTTCAACAAGACGCTAATAAAATAGCACAAAAAACAATTTACACGATTTTATTTACAATCAGCTTTACTCACCTGATTAATGATTTGATACAATCGGTAATCCCTTCTTTATATCCTTTAATCAAACAAAACTTTAATCTCACTTATGCACAAATAGGATTAATCACGCTCACCTATCAGCTTACAGCTTCTATTTTACAGCCATTTATTGGAAGTTATACAGACAAAAAGCCAAAACCATTCTCTTTGGTTATTGGAATGTCCAGTACAACAGTGGGGCTTATCTTATTAGCTTTTTCAAATACTTTCGCACAATTACTTCTTTCTGTTAGTTTTGTCGGGATAGGATCGTCAATATTTCATCCGGAATCTTCCAGAGTAGCACATATGGCCTCCGGAGGTAAAAAAGGCTTGGCCCAGTCAATTTTCCAACTGGGGGGAAATACGGGAAGTGCTATCGGACCTTTACTAGCTGCATTGATTGTTATTCCTCATGGACAAACTCACATACTATGGTTCACCGTTATTGGTGTGATGGGACTAATTATTCTTACAAAGATTGGAAAATGGTACAACAATCATTTATACCTGAAAAAGCAAACAGCCAAACCTATTCATGACGGTAGTTTAAAGCTGTCAAAAGGCAGAATAACGTCGGCGCTGATTATTTTATTAGTCCTGATATTCTCCAAATACTTTTATATGGCCAGCCTTACAAGCTATCTAACTTTCTTTTTAATAGAAAAGTTTAATGTTTCTGTTCAGGAATCACAGATGTATCTGTTTTTATTTCTGGCAGCAATTGCAATTGGGACGATTATAGGCGGCCCACTTGGTGATAGGTTTGGAAGGAAATATATTATCTGGATTTCCATTTTAGGTGCGGCTCCTTTTACTTTGCTACTACCTCATGTTAATTTATTCTGGACAGCAGCTCTTTCTCTCGTTATAGGAGTTATTATTGCTTCCGCCTTCTCAGCAATTTTAGTGTACGCTACAGATCTTCTCCCTGGTAAAGTAGGAATGATAGCAGGATTATTCTTTGGCTTTGCTTTCGGAATGGGAGGAGTCGGATCCGCGCTTTTAGGGTGGCTGGCAGATAAAACAGATATTTTTTATGTATTCAATATTTGTTCGTTCCTTCCTTTGCTGGGAATTATCACAGGTTTTCTACCTAATATCGAACCTAAAAAGGCTCAATAATTCATATAATTTGCTTAACAAAAAGCCCCATATGTTTATATTGGGGCTTTTTTCCTATTTTCTGAGAACGAATACTATTTTTCTTTGTTTTTCAATTCAGTAACTTCGTTACGAATTTCTTGGGCTAAGCCTTTAATTTCTTGTAAAGCTTTTCTTAAACGAGTACCAGCAGCACCGTTTCCGTTGTTGTAAAATTTTTCTGCATCTGCCTCAGCTGAAGCGATTAACTCTTTCACTTTTGAGAATTTTTCCATAACAAATGTTTTTTTGTTGAATTTAAAATTAATTTATGTTAAAACCTATAATATTATCGACACTAATCTCTAATGAACCTAGTATCTTAGTACTCATAGCAGTTCCTAAGGCAAATAAACATTTATTTTTCAAATTGTACCAAATTTTCTGCAAATTATTTTATTCATCTTTTTCAGTTCCATCGTCATCAAACAACATTCTAACCGATGGAGTATATAAATCTTCGTTTTGTCCACTCCTTTGAGCCCATAAGAAGGCTATCAGAAACAGGAGAGCTACCAGTACACTACATCCTATTAAAAAGAAAATCGCTTTCATAATAATCCTATTTTTTTTGCAGATGCTCTTACTGCCAATGTTGTAAACGAAATAATTGTTATCGTACTTAACGGCATCAATATAGCTGCAAATAATGGAGACAATTGTCCAGAAACAGCAAATGCCAATCCAAATACATTATAAACTAAAGATATACAAAAAGATTTATGAATCACCTTTACTGACGATTTGCAAAATCTTAGGAAATCCGGCAACTTATTTAACATAGTTCCATCCAAGACTGCATCACTGCCTGGAGTAAAATTATTAATATTATCTGTTACAGCAATGCCTGCGTCGCTTTGCTTTAAAGCTCCGGAGTCATTCAGCCCGTCACCTACCATTAGTACCTTAGAGCCATTCTCCTGTTTAGATTTGATAAAGTTTAGTTTATCTTCTGGTGATTGCTTAAATTTCAAATCGTCTTTACTTTTAAAAAACTGATTCAGAACAACTGCATCTTGTTCGGTATCTCCAGACAATAAATAAGTCTGGTAGTCTTTATTTAAAGAAGTCAATAAAACATCTAAATCTTCTCTAAATCGTTGTTTTATCTGAAAAAAACCAATATACTTATTATCTATTTTAATATGTACTTCAGGTGTTTCTATTTCTTTTTGCGAAATTCCGGTAACGAAAGAACTACTTCCTATCAGAACACATTCTCCTTCTACAATCGCTTTTATTCCTTTACCAAGTATTTCTTCATAATTATCTATCTTGATGTCTTTACGCTTTCCTAAGAAATTGGAAATCCTTATACTATGTGGATGTGAAGAGTTTTTACAAACATTATAAATTAGTTGCTTTTCGTTCTCCTCCATTATTCCTTTAAAAACAACTCCCTGCACTTCAGAAATGCTTACTGTACCTGTTTTATCAAAAGTTATTGTGTTTACAGCAGCTAATTGCTCTACAACATCAGTATTTTTAAGGTAGAATTTGTTCTTATCTAAAATGCTTAATGCTGTAGACATTGTAAATGGTGTACTTAAAGCAAGCGCACAAGGACAAGCTATAATCAATACTGCGGTAAATGCAGAAACACCTACTTTCCAATCTATGGGTAACCAATAAATTAAGGATCCAAAAGCGATTATTAATAGAATAATGCTGAAATAATGGCTAACAACACTTAAAAAGGTTTTTATTTTATTTTGCTGATGTTTGTCAAATACTTCATTATTCCATAAACTAGTTAAATAACTTTGTGAAACAGGTTTTACAACTTCCAATTCCAAAGATTTACCTGTTTGCCTTCCACCAGCATATATTATTTCTCCTAGTACCTTATTGACTGGCTGAGACTCGCCAGTTACAAAGCTAAAATCTATAAGTCCCTCGCCTCTTAGTAAAATCGAATCAGCAGGAATAATTTCCTGGTTCTTAACTCTAATCCGATCCCCCTTCTTCAAATTCTCCAAAGGAGTTGGAATTTCTTCTCCATTTTCCTTCACAACCTGAACAGCAACCGGGAAAAAAGACCGATAATCGCGTTCAAAAGAAAGATGATAATACGTTCTGTTTTGCATGTATTTTCCAACATTTAAGAAAAATACTAATCCTGCCAGACTATCTGCGTAACCTTCTCCTAAACCGAAAGTCCATTCTGCCAATGTCCTTACAAACATTACTAATATACCCAAAGCTAAGGGGAAATTTATATCCAAAACCCTATTCGCTAAACTATGGTAGGCGTTTTTAAAATAATCACGACCGGAGTAAAAGAAAACAGGAAAACAAAGCAATACATTGATTAAACCAAAAAACTGTCCAAATTGAGCTTCTGCTTCCGATAAACCGAAATAAGAGGGGAAACTAAGCATCATGATATTACCAAAACAGAACCCCGCGACGGCTATTTTCGTAGGTGTATCATCTTTTATAGCTTTATTTTCTTTAATAACGTCATTTAAGCTGATTAAAGGTTCATACCCTATGCTTGCCAATAGCTCTACCAGCTTTCTAAGACTGGTCTTGCTTTGATTAAACTGAATGTGCACCTGTTTCTTTAAGAAATCCACACGGTTTTCTATGATTCCATCGTCTAATGAATTAAGCCTTTCCAGTAGCCAAATACAGGAGCTACAGTGAATTGCCGGAATGTAGAAAGTTAAAATGGTTTTCTGTGAATCTCTGTAGTCAATCAGTTTATTTACAAACTCCTCTTCATCTAAATAAAGATACTTATCTGTAACTGAAATTCTGGATTCTCCGGGATGACGATTAAGCTTGTAGTAATTGCTTAAATTACTTTTCGTAAGTATCTGATATACACTTAAACATCCGCTACAACAGAATTCTTTTTCCGCATGTTGGAATTCTTCTGTATAGCAATCATTTCCGCAATGATAACAAGTTGTTTTAGTTGCTGTAGGCATAGTACAAACATCTATAAGTTAACATTTCAGGCAAATGATGTGCAGGCTTTATAAATTGTGATCTATATCATAAAACATGAATGAACATCAATATGATAGCAAAATCGTTAAATTGGATAGATTATTATTCATTAAAAAAAGAAGCCTTTTTTTTATAACGACTGTCTAATTTAGTAGGCAATTGTTTTGATAAAAATTTGGGACATCAATGTAAACCGAAGTCAAGAACACATCTAATGGTTATCCTTGTTCTTTTGCAAGTAATTTTCTATAGACGCAGCAGCACCAGGTAAAGTGATTCATTTATTTGCTTAGTCCAAAGATTTTGAAACTGATCCCGCTTCAGTGGCCAGTTGCTGGACATGGAACCGATCAATTACCTGAACAGCATTGGGAAAGCATTTTTTGGCAATTAGTCCCATATATTACCGCTAGATCAAGTGTTATTTCCCGAACTTTATTGCATAGTCTTTTGGGATCTTTTGTAGGATGGGAATGATATTCTCTGATTTTGTGCCGCTCAGTACAGCTACAATAGTTCCTTTTTTTACCATGGGCTCTTTTGTTGGTGGCAATGGTATAGAGTTCTCCATGAGAGAGGCAGGTCTCGTCAATAGAAAGATGGTTGCTAACATTCTGTGGGAAGATCAAACCCTCTTTTGCATCCTCTCGATGTTCCCAATCCTGAAAACCACTTAGTTTATTACGATAGTACCGCCTTAACTTACTGGCAGATATACCATAGAAAGAGCTGATGGTTTGGATGCTATGCGACTGGTTGTCCGCTGATACCTTTTAAAAAAGTAGCGAAATCCTGTGTGATACGCGTCCCTTTTGCTACTAATTCCCAATTCCTATAAACCACTTTATCGGTGTCTTGATTAAGCCATCGACGACGTTTAACATGAAGATAGACCTGTTGCCCGCGAATGGGGAAGTCTTGCAAGGTCACGAGATCAAAAAAGTCTTTGGAAATGAGTTTATTGTGCTGGTATTCGTCAGGAATGACATTCATCTCTTCTAAGAAAATGTCTAAGCGACCTTCTCACTGTGAATAATGGGTCATCTCAAAATAATCGGAAACTCCCCCTAGAATGATCAAGGGCATTAGGGCTTTAAATGAATCGTGCATCTGAGTAAAAGATCAAAAAACAAATATCTCATTATTTTTATCTCCTCCACAACTTTTGTACATTATCCGATTTCTTATCTATGGACTCCAACAAGCCCAAAAACAATAAAAGGGACCTTCGCAATAGCTGAAGATCCCTTCTTTAAGGTAAGGCACCGACCTACTCTCCCACATGTTACTGCAGTACCATCGGCTCTGGCGGGCTTAACTGCTCTGTTCGGAATGGGAAGAGGTGGACACCGCCGATATAGGCACCCGAATATCTTTGTTCGGTATGACATATCATTGAAAGAAGCAGGACAGAGAAAACAACAGTTAGGCAAGCCCAATGGAAAGCTTTCGGACAATTAGTACTACTCGACTTTGGCATCGCTGCCTTTACATCTGTAGCCTATCAACCCCGTAGTCTTCGGGGGTCCTCTATGGAAATCTTATCTTGCGGCTAGTTTCGCACTTAGATGCTTTCAGCGCTTATCTATTCCCGACGTAGCTACTCTGCAGTGCACCTGGCGGTACAACAGATTCACTAGAGGTCAGTCCAACCCGGTCCTCTCGTACTAAGGTCAGCCCCGCGCAAATTTCCCGCGCCCACAACAGATAGGGACCGAACTGTCTCGCGACGTTCTGAACCCAGCTCGCGTGCCACTTTAATGGGCGAACAGCCCAACCCTTGGGACCTTCTCCAGCCCCAGGATGTGACGAGCCGACATCGAGGTGCCAAACCTCCCCGTCGATATGAGCTCTTGGGGGAGATCAGCCTGTTATCCCCAGAGTACCTTTTATCCTTTGAGCGATGGCCCTTCCATGCAGAACCACCGGATCACTATGTCCGTCTTTCGACCCTGCTCGGCTTGTAGGCCTCACAGTCAAGCAAGCTTATGCCATTGCACTCCACGTACGGTTACCAAGCGTACTGAGCTTACCTTTGAAAGCCTCCGTTACCCTTTTGGAGGCGACCACCCCAGTCAAACTACCCGTCAAACAATGTCTCCCGATTTTTCGGGATTAGACACCGGATACATAAAGGGCGGTATTTCAACGTTGATTCCACGACGCCTGGCGACGCCGCTTCAATATCTCCCGCCTATCCTACACATCATGCACCCAATGTCAATGTTAAACTATAGTGAAGGTTCATGGGGTCTTTCCGTCCCGTTGCGGGTACCCGGCGTCTTCACCGGGACCACAATTTCACCGAGCTCATGGCTGAGACAGCGCCCAGATCGTTACACCATTCGTGCAGGTCGGAACTTACCCGACAAGGAATTTCGCTACCTTAGGACCGTTATAGTTACGGCCGCCGTTTACTGGGGCTTCGATTCAATGCTTCTCTTACGATGACATCCCCTCTTAACCTTCCAGCACCGGGCAGGTGTCAGGCCTTATACTTCATCTTGCGATTTTGCAAAGCCATGTGTTTTTGTTAAACAGTCGCCTGGGCCTTTTCACTGCGGCTGGATCGCTCCAGCGCCCCTTCTCCCGAAGTTACAGGGCCATTTTGCCGAGTTCCTTAGCCATGATTCACTCGAGCACCTTAGAATTCTCTTCCCGGATACCTGTGTCGGTTTGCGGTACGGGTTCTGTTAGCCTGAAGCTTAGGGGGTTTTCTTGGAAGTCTGATTACCTGCGCTATCCAGTTGGCCGAAGCCGCCCGGTACTATCAAGTTTCAGCAAGACCTGCGGATTTGCCTACAGATCCTATACCTACGCTCTTTAACGAACTATTCCGTCAGTTCGCGGCAGTGTCACTACTCCGTCGCCCCATCGCAGCTAACAAAAGTACTGGAATATTAACCAGTTGTCCATCGGAATCCCCGTTCGGGTTATCCTTAGGCCCCGACTAACCCTGATCCGATTAGCGTTGATCAGGAAACCTTATCCTTTCGGTGGGCGGGTTTCTCTCCCGCCTTATCGTTACTTATGCCTACATTTGCTTTTCCATGCGCTCCAGCACCCATTACCAGATACCTTCGCCGCACATAGAATGCTCCCCTACCGATATATTTCAATCCCATAGCTTCGGTGGTACACTTGATGCCCGTTTATTATCCATGCCCGATCGCTCGACTAGTGAGCTGTTACGCACTCTTTAAATGAATGGCTGCTTCCAAGCCAACATCCTAGCTGTCTATGCAATCAGACCTCGTTAGTTCAACTTAGCGTACACTTGGGGACCTTAGCTGATGGTCTGGGTTCTTTCCCTCTCGGCGCGTGACCTTAGCACCCCGCGCCTCACTGCAGTGTATATTTATCTAGCATTCGGAGTTCGTCTGGATTTGGTAGGATTTGACTCCCCCGCACCCAATCGGTAGCTCTACCTCTAGTAAACTAACCACCACGCTGTTCCTAAAAACATTTCGGGGAGTACGAGCTATTTCCCAGTTTGATTAGCCTTTCACCCCTACCCTCAGGTCATCCGGAAACTTTTCAACGTTTATCGGTTCGGTCCTCCAGTACGTGTTACCGCACCTTCAACCTGCCCAAGGGTAGATCACAAGGTTTCGCGTCTGCCTCCCCTGACTGTACGCCCTATTCAGACTCGCTTTCGCTTCGGCTCCGTACCTGAAGTACTTAACCTTGCCAGGGAAGAGCAACTCGTAGGCTCATTATGCAAAAGGCACGCCGTCATCCCGATAAGTCGGGACTCCGACCGCTTGTAGGCACACGGTTTCAGGTTCTATTTCACTCCGTTATTCACGGTTCTTTTCACCTTTCCCTCACGGTACTGGTTCACTATCGGTCTCTCAGGAGTATTTAGCCTTACCAGATGGTGCTGGCAGATTCCCACAGGGCGTCTCCGACCCCGCGGTACTCAGGATACTGATAGGGTATATTCCTTTACGCATACGTGGCTGTCACACGCTATGGCCGGGCTTCCCATCCCGTTCTGCTTCATCGATATACCCACTTTTCAGTCCTACAACCCCGGACCTGCCGTAACAGGTCCGGTTTGGGCTCTTTCCCTTTCGCTCGCCACTACTCAGGAAATCATTATTATTTTCTCTTCCTCTGCTTACTTAGATGTTTCAGTTCAGCAGGTTTGCGCTTGTGCGACATACCTTCAGTATGTCAGGTTTCCCCATTCGGAAATCTACGGATCAAGTCGTATGTGCCGATACCCGTAGCTTATCGCAGCTTATCACGTCCTTCTTCGCCTCTGAGAGCCTAGGCATCCTCCGTGTGCCCTTATTTACTTTCTTCATTGCTGATGGCATACGCCATCTGCTGTCTTCTCTTTTTCTACTTCTTCCAATATGTCAAAGAACTTTCTGAAGTTCATAGCTAAATGTTATTAGTATCGCTACTCTTTTCATTTCACTATTTACTTCCTCGTGGAGAATAACGGATTCGAACCGTTGACCCCCTGCGTGCAAGGCAGGTGCTCTAGCCAGCTGAGCTAATTCCCCTCTTAAGGATGTCCCCTGTAGTCCCGAGCAGATTTGAACTGCTGACCCCTACATTATCAGTGTAGTGCTCTAACCAACTGAGCTACGGGACTATATTCCCCTTAGCCTGCCGTTATCTTCACTAACCGGCTACATCTCTTTAAAGGTTCATCTCTTTTTTTGATTAAGATATATTCATATAGCACCGTCCGTCTCGGACAGCTCCAGAAAGGAGGTATTCCAGCCGCACCTTCCGGTACGGCTACCTTGTTACGACTTAGCCCCAGTTATCGGTTTTACCCTAGGCCGCTCCTTGCGGTTACGGACTTTAGGCACCCCCAATTTCCATGGCTTGACGGGCGGTGTGTACAAGGCCCGGGAACGTATTCACCGCGTCATTGCTGATACGCGATTACTAGCGAATCCAACTTCACGGAGCCGAGTTGCAGGCTCCGATCCGAACTGTGATCGGCTTTTTGAGATTGGCATCCTGTTGCCAGGTAGCAGCCCTCTGTACCGACCATTGTAGCACGTGTGTAGCCCCGGACGTAAGGGCCATGATGACTTGACGTCGTCCCATCCTTCCTCACTGCTTGCGCAGGCAGTCTGTTTAGAGTCCCCACCTTAAATGCTGGCAACTAAACATAGGGGTTGCGCTCGTTGCGGGACTTAACCCAACACCTCACGGCACGAGCTGACGACAGCCATGCAGCACCTAGTTTCCTGTCCCGAAGGACTGATCTATCTCTAAATCATTCAGTAACTTTCAAGCCCGGGTAAGGTTCCTCGCGTATCATCGAATTAAACCACATGCTCCTCCGCTTGTGCGGGCCCCCGTCAATTCCTTTGAGTTTCACCCTTGCGGACGTACTCCCCAGGTGGATGACTTAACGCTTTCGCTTGGACGCTAACGGTATATCGCTAACATCGAGTCATCATCGTTTAGGGCGTGGACTACCAGGGTATCTAATCCTGTTCGATACCCACGCTTTCGAGCCTCAGCGTCAATTATAGCTTAGCAAGCTGCCTTCGCAATCGGTGTTCTGTGACATATCTATGCATTTCACCGCTACTTGTCACATTCCGCCTACCTCAACTATATTCAAGCCAAACAGTATCAAGGGCACTGCGACAGTTGAGCTGCCGTCTTTCACCCCTGACTTATCCAGCCGCCTACGCTCCCTTTAAACCCAATAAATCCGGATAACGCTCGGATCCTCCGTATTACCGCGGCTGCTGGCACGGAGTTAGCCGATCCTTATTCTTTAGGTACATTCAGCTTCCTACTCGTAAGAAGGTTTATTCCCTAACAAAAGCAGTTTACAACCCATAGGGCAGTCTTCCTGCACGCGGCATGGCTGGTTCAGAGTTCCCTCCATTGACCAATATTCCTTACTGCTGCCTCCCGTAGGAGTCTGGTCCGTGTCTCAGTACCAGTGTGGGGGGCAATCCTCTCAGATCCCCTAGCCATCGTCGCCTTGGTGGGCCGTTACCCCGCCAACTAGCTAATGGCACGCATGCCCATCTATCACCTCCTCAGATTTGATCATAATATGATGCCATATCATGATGTCATGCGGTGTTAATCCGACTTTCGCCGGGCTATCCCCCTGTGATAGGTAGGTTGCATACGCGTTACGCACCCGTTCGCCACTCTCATCAGCCTAAAGCAAGCTTTAAACTGAATCCCGTTCGACTTGCATGTATTAGGCCTGCCGCTAGCGTTCATCCTGAGCCAGGATCAAACTCTCCATTGTAAAATGTTATGTTCGATACTGACATGATGTCAATATTTCTTTTTTCTTGTCTTCCGTCTGTCCCGACGTTTGTTGACTGTGCTATATGATATGATCTTAAAGAACTTCCCGCCTTCCAGTCACTGGTCGGCTTTTATATCTTCCACCCATTCAGGTGGGAAATCTTTTTCGCTTTGTTTTCCGTAGCCCTCGTGGCTCCGTCCCGTTCGGGAGTGCAAAGGTAGGAATCTTTTTCTCTCCTGCAAGAACTTTTTTTTATTTTTTTTTAGCAACCCTTTTTTCTCTCTTTATCCCTCTCCTGCTAACCCTTTAAGCTGCTGCCGTTCCTGCCTATTCCTTCAGTTTCCTATGCCCCTTCCTCGCGATTGGGAGTGCAAATGTACGAACTTTATATTAACCCGCAAATCTTTTTAAAACCTTTTTATACCAGTAAACGCAATACGCTGTAGAACAGGCGGATATTTTTAATCTCCTAAATAGTACCATAGATTTATATTTCTTAATGAACAGAAAAGACAGGTGATGTCACTATTAGATTGTTCTTCCCTTAAATTCATAATGGGGCATAATGCCTTTGCAGATATTTTAAGTTCAGAACTAAAAAGATATTCACAATTCTTGCTAGAGGTGCGAATAAGATACACAGGCAAAATTTTGCAGGAAAGTGATTTAAATATCGAAGTAATCGCCTTCAAAGTAGATTTATAAATTTATCTAATCTTAATCGGCATTTTAAGCTCTGTAGAATGCCTGTGGAATATAAGAAACTTAGATATTAGATAAAACCGAAAGTTTAGTTTATTGGTAAAAGTGAGTAAGCTAGATATCCATTGAACCAATAGACTATTTAGTAGCCTCTTTAGTTAATACTTTTTTAACATCTTCTTTTGCCTTCTGTTTTTTATTATTTATAAACCTGTATCCTATTGAAAAAGTATAGTTCTTACTTTTTGATAAGAAATTTCTTTCCTGATGGTAACTCCCACCACTGTTAGTCAACACATCCGAAGACTCAAAAAAACTACGATTAGCAAATGGATCCTCAACAGAAAGTCTTGCGCTAACTTTGTTTTTAAGAAACATTTTCCTAAATCCGAAATTTGTTGTTAACGACCCCGAGTTTCTTCCTTGAGCTAAGGCATTCGTATAATAATTAAGTTGCCCTTCAAGAGTAATTGAATAAGGTACTTGCCCAGATATAGTCATATTACCTCTTTGACTATAACCACTGGATGGTATTTGAAGAGTTGATTTAGATTGATAAGACCTTCTACTAATAGTATACCCTCCGGTTAGTGTAATAGATTTTCCTAATCTATAATTCCCGAATAAACTAAGGGTCAAAGCTTGATTCTTACCCAGATTTTCATAAGTTACACTGTCTGTGGAAACTCTAAATCTTTCTATTATTTTATCAGTGGTGGTATAATTCAATCTGGGTGTAAAAGACCATTTTGCCCCTGCAGTACCAAAGCTCAATTGGAACTGATTAATATATGAAGGCTTTAAATTTGGATTTCCGAAACTAACATTAGATTGATTCGTGTCATCGACTAATGGATTTAAAGCATTTTCTCTAGGTCTTGTTATACGCATACTATAGCTCAGCCCAAAATTGTATTTCTTCTTATATGATTTATTTATTGAAATATTTGGGAATAAGTTATGATAAGGCTTGGGATCCATAGATGGAAATGCTGATTGTGTAAAATTAACATCAGTAATCTCAGATCTTATACCGGTTCTAAATGTCCATCTGGACTTGGTTCTTAATCTATAACTTCCATAAAAAGCATATATATTTTCACGGTAACCGAACTCGTTCGTCAGTCTTGAAATCGTATCTAAACTGTTTACAAAATCATAACCAGTTACAAATTGGTTATTCGAATTATTTCCCAAAGAAACCTGCGAACCTAAAGAGAGCGTAGCAAACTTGTTGAGGTTCCTCGAATAATCCAAATTAAAGTCTAAACGATTTGTGCCTATATCATTTGATCTGTACTGCCGGTTTTCATTCGTTTTCACATCATTTGTTTTAAAATATTCCCGGGAGAGATCTCTATCCCTCAAGGTTCCATTGTCAAAGAAAGTTAGTCCTGCAGAAAGACTTTGCCCCTTTCTTCTTTTAAATCTTAAGGTATAATCCGCATTGAATGTGAACGAATTCCCTGAATTATTTGTAAGGATATTCTGATCTATAAATTGAGTTTGAACTTGTGAAGCATTGAAACGATAGTCGTCCAATAATGAACTTCCATTTCCATTATTAGTATTATAATTAACTGATGTTCTTAAATTTTGCAAAGGTGTAATATCCCAATTTAATGAGGCTCTTGCGTTGTGGCTATCTGTTTCATTTTTGGATGAACCATTTTGGTTCATATAAGACGAAATACTTGAAGATGAATTATAATTCGTTCTCGCTAAATCAGAGCCGTTAACAGTTGGAGCATGTTTAAAGCTATAACTACCATTAACCGTAATTTTCTTATTGCTAAATGCGGAGTAAGCCGTTCCATTATAATCTCCTAAAGTCCCTAGCGTGTAAGAAAGTCCACTACTTAACCCTAAGCTATATCCTTTCTTTAATACAATATTGATAATTCCGTCACCATCAGCTGAATATCTAGCTTCTGGGTTAGTAATAACTTCTATTTTCTGAATGGCTTCCGAGGGCAAAACGGTTAACAAATCTGCTAAAGTTTCTGAAGTATAATCAGATGGCTTTCCATCTATAAAGACCCTTGTATTTACTTTCCCTGCAATGGAGGGCTTTCCATCCGGATCAACTGTCACCATAGGTACTGTTTTAAGTAAATCTGTAGCCGTACTCCCTTGAGCATACACGCTTTGATCGACATTAAACGTTATGGTGTCGGCTCCAAACTCTACTACCGGTTTTGATGCTTTTACAACTACCTCTTCTAAAACTGTAGCTGAGTTTGGAGTTAATTTAATATCTACTTTTATATCCTGATCATTAGCATTTATCACTATATCTTCAACCGTTTTTGCCTGATATCCCATGAAAGAGACCTTTATTTTATAACTTCCAAAAGGCAAGTCGTTAAATGAAAACTTACCTTCAGGATCTGTCATAAAATTCTTTAGTGCATTTTCGGTTTCTGTTTTATAAATACTAACTCCAGCAAAATCTATAATCTCACCTGTAGCCTCATCTTTTACCACTCCATTTACATTTCCGGTTTCTTTAACAGTCTGACCGGTTGCAAATAAAACGATGGCAAATAATAAAAAGAAGACAATAAAAAAGACGTATTTCTTCATCAATATAAACTCCTAAGATTAATAGGTTTCGCGCCTAAGTTAATATTTTAATTTGGCTTCCAAATAAAGTAAATTAGCATAACAGTACCCAATTTTAGCAACCTACTGCTTTCGTATTGCCAGTTCAAGAGCTGATGTTGTTGTATAATACTTTGCTATCATATTAGGAACTTCCCAATCAGGTAGTCTTCCTTCTTTTAAGTATGATAAGAACTTTCTTGTTACCTCTGCAAAATGCGCCTCGTGACCTACCTTATAACTTTCCGGTATGATTACCTCATAACCATCGACAGTATCTTTCAACTCGATTCCAGGGTATCTTTTTGCCAATTTTATAAATCCATCAAATAGAGATTTCTTATAATCCTGATTATTTTTTTCTTTTGGTTCGATATATAAAACCGGCTTAAACCCCTGTTCCTTACCTTGTTTGATCTTTAAATTCGCTTTTGTCCCTCTAATTTCCGAGAAATGTGTATCTCCAGTTCCTTCAGGTGCCTGGTAATTCCAAACTACGGAAACTTTCGCCGAAACACCTTTGATGGTATAATTCATTTCACCGTTAGAATAGACGCTAAGTGTACTATCCTTAATGTCTTTTTGCAGAAAATCTGGATAAGTGTCTTTATTTGTTGATTTTTCAAACTGCGAAGGCGTTATTAATGTAGCCCAGCGCTTTGCACTGTTCATATGAATGTCCTTTTTGTAATCCAATATTTGCTCCGGAAAACATGTCCATTGTATGAGATCTACCAAGTGTGTGGTTACATCTACCAAACCGTTACCTAATTGATCTACATCATAATACCAGGTTGGCCTGATTAAAGGAGAACCGGAAACATTTTTAAAAAAATGGTGAACACTTTCTTTTATAATGGCTGGATTATCTTCTGATCCTTTTTCAAGTTCTCCAAAAACTTCATTCATCATAAACAGTTCCTTCTGCAAGGTATTTGTTATTTCATACCTTTCCGTCATGATGTCATAAAGTAAGACGCTTTTCTTTCTTGCATCTTCAAAAGCTGTTCTTAACAAATCAAACCCCTTAGCATCAATTGCCATAGGTTTGTCTGCTAAAACATTGAAACCGGCATGAATGGATTCTGCTATATAATTGGTCTTCTCTTCATTATTTCCGGCCAACACCACAAGATTCCCTTTTTTTTCGGATAGCATTTTCTCCAAGAAATCTGTTCCTTTGTACACGTTTTCCTTCCAGGTTGTTGGGTCCTCCTCTCGGGTATTATACTTTTCTATAAGCTTTAAGTACGCTTCGAGTTCATCTCCCTCCGGTGCATAAACATATACTTCCGGACTAACACCATCGTACATAGATTTTTGTACTAAAGCTGCGTGAAAATGGCCCGGGTTTAAAGTAATCAATTTTACCTCTTTGTTTTGATTCGGATTGGAACAACTGAACATAGCTAATATGGTTATTGCTAAACATTTTTTTATCAATTTACTTGTCTTCATTTTTAAGTTTAAATAGTGAGCAAATTTGCGGCGTACATCAACGAAATAATGCTTGTCGCTCTTGGTTATAATATTAACAAGTTTCTATTTATAAGCTTCATTTAAAAAACTTAAAATTTCTTCTACTTTATTATTGGTGATATAAGTATAGGCTGCATGACCTATTCCTTCCATTATTACCAATTTCGAGGATTTATTACCCTTCTTTTCCAGAAATTCATGTAATGAATACGCGTAATCTACGGAAATCAGCGCATCTTTATCTCCATGAAAAGTAAGAACAGGTATGTTAGTGTTTACTATCTGATTATTGTTCTCCAAACCTCCCCAT
The DNA here is from genome assembly GCF_000190735.1 of Pseudopedobacter saltans DSM 12145. GTDB lineage: Bacteria > Bacteroidota > Bacteroidia > Sphingobacteriales > Sphingobacteriaceae > Pseudopedobacter > Pseudopedobacter saltans. Next base: position 918,757 of record NC_015177.1, on the reverse strand, counting down.
AAATTAACTATGGCACTTATTTGCTGGCTTTGCGGTTGTTTACAAAGCGCAGTATACAATGCTGTCATTGCGCCGGCTGACCCACCAGAAATAGCTACTTTTTTTAGATTGAAGTTATATTTATTGGCGTTTTCTTTTATCCATTTCAGAGCTAAACTCGCATCTGCGGAAGCCACGTATATAGCATGATGTAAACCATCCTGAAATTTACCAGAAGTAGGCAAACCTTTAGACATATTCGCACTGCAACTTGCACCTTTTATCTTGTTCAATTTAAGGTAAAGCAGATAGTTGATCGATACAACTGCCATACCATTAGATGCTAGTTTGTTACAAAACACTGCTGTTTGTTCTTTGTCACCTCCAGAAAAACCTCCTCCATGTATAAACATATAAACAGGCAACTTTTCTGACTTGGATATTTTAGTTGGTAAATACAAATCCAATAATCTATCGGAAGAGATATCATTCTGACTAGAATCAGTCTTCTCAGCGTAACGAATATCTTTCGATATTTTTACTGCTTGATTTTCTGGATTTACTTGTTGTGCATATCCTATCTTCACAATAAATAAGAGCAGTAGCATATAAGCGTACATCTTTATTTTTAACATAATAAATTCTATATTTTACCTTAAATAATAAAAAATGAGATGCGAGCACCTCATTTTTAACAAACAAACTCCCCAATATATTTAGTTTATCGAAAAGACCACCTTCGCAATTTATGACCGTGTATCGCATAATATGCCAGATAAGCATAACACGGGAATAATACCCAATAAGCTTCTCTCAAACCATGTGTATCTGCAAAGTGTCCATACACCAAAGGCATAATGGCATTACCACACAATCCCATGATCATGATAGACGAACCTAGTTTGGTAAATCTGCCTAACCCATCCAGCGCGACAGGCCATATCCCCGCCCATACCAATGAATTTGCAAGACCTAGCATTACTACAAACCAAATGGAAATATCAGCAGTATGTCCTAACAACGTTATATTGCCATTAGCGTAAATTATCAAAAGACTCAACGCAGCGCCTAATATAGTGCAGAACCTTAAGGCGTTTACCTGACTAATAAAGCGTGGTATGGTAATGATTCCCATCAGGTACCCCGCTATTGTAAGCGCTAATGTATAGGACGGAAATACTTTTGCTTCTATCAAATTAATCCCCATTGATCCGGCATAGCCTATTACAGTATCTATTGCTAATATCTGCGTTCCTACATGTATAAAGATTGCCACCGCTCCAAGAATCAAATGTGGAAATTGAAAAATGCTTGTTTTTCCAGAGTTGGCTTCCGCTACTTCTTCGCTTTCATTCTCGGTATCTATTTCCGGAAGAGGTGAATATTTAATAAACAGTCCTAAACCAATAAGTACCATTGATACCACTGAATATGGAAGCATTACTCTTCTTATCAATTCATCCAAGACTGTTGCCCTTTCCGCATCTCCCATTAATGGGACTTGCTTGAAAAGTTCTGCATCACTTGATTTTAGTACCGCTGCCGCAAATAGCAAAGGAGCTAGAATCCCAGCAAATTTGTTGCAAATTCCCATGATACTAATCCGCTGTGCGGCACTTTCCTGCGGCCCTAGCACTGTGATATAGGGATTAGACGCCGTTTGTAAAATTGCCAGACCAGAGCCAAGAGTAAACAGACCTAAGAGAAATATTTCATAAGTCCTGAACCATGCGGCAGGAACAAACAATGCTGCTCCCACAGACATGACGAAGAACGCTGTCATCATTCCTTTCTTAAAGCCTACTGCTTTCAAAAGAAAAGAAGACGGAACCGACATCACCAGATAGGAAATATAAAAGGCAAATGCTACCAGGTAGGATTGGAAATTAGTAAGCTCACAGGCTATCTTAAAAAAAGGTATCAGAATTGCATTGATCCATGATACAAATCCTATAATGAAAAACACCAGGCCTATTAACAATATCGAGATTGTCGTATCTCTTTTGGTAAGCTGATCTGATGTTACTTTTTTACTGCTCATTTTTACAGACTATATATTAAACTGTAGGCTCCCAACCTTTTTGATACTCTCTACTCCATAACTTCTTAGCGGCTGCACTATTCAGAATTCTTCCATTTTTCGGATCGATTTCCAAACTAGCTCCAATTCTTTGAGCAATATTTCCTAACTGGACAAGTAAAGTACTTTGATGTCCACTGACAATATCAGCATTCAATTTTTCGCCTTTCTTTATAGCATTAAAAAAGTTTTGGATATGGATAGCGTCTAAGGCCTGAGAAGGATTGGTTAAACTTCCAGAATTAACCTGAGTTTCATTTTTCACTTCTTTTAAAAGTTTTCCTTTCAAATCATAAATCTTATACCCGTTATCTCCATCAATCTGTAAAGAGCCATTTTCAGCAAAAAATATAACTCCCACATTAGCTCCTTCCACAGGGCTGCCATTACAGCTTCGACCTTCCCAAGTAATAGCACATTTATTAGCAAATTCCATATTAATCACTTGTGTATCTGGAGTTTCCCAATCATCTTGATAACGATATCTACCTCCATTGGAACTTACTTTGGTTGGATAATCTACTTTCAGTCCCCAACGAGCTATATCCACCATATGAGTTCCGTTATTTAAGGCTTCTCCGGTTCCCCAATGCCAGAACCAATGCCAATTATAATGTATCAAATTATCTTTAAACTCTTTCCTCGGCGCTGGTCCTTGCCATAAATCATAATTTAACCAGGATGGTATGGCAGTAACTTTACCTGTTCCAATTGAAGGTCTATTGTTGGTATACCAGGTTTTTGCAAAGTAGGGCTTCCCAATTACTCCATCATGCAACTCTTTAATTCCGGCTACAACATTTGGCCAAGACCTACGTTGATTTCCCATTTGTATAATATTTTTATACTTGTCAACCGCTTTAATCAAGAGTTCTCCCTCATTTGGATTGTGTCCACAAGGTTTCTCCAGATACACGTGTTTGCCTGCTTTTGATGCTAAAATTGCCGCAGGAGCGTGCCAGTGATCTGGTGTCGCCACGACCAAAGCATCTAAGTTTTTATCTTCTAAAGCTTTTCTAAAATCCCCTTCTGCTTTTGGCTTTCTTCCCTGGATTTCAGACACTCTAGAAATACATTTGTCAGCAGCTCTTGTATCTACATCACATACGTAAATTACCTCACAGTTATTTTGCGCAGCGAAATTTGTAGCCAGAGCCAAACCTCTTGCATTGACTCCCATAGAAGCCACCCGAACCTTATCGTTGGCCCCCAAAATATTAGCATAACTTTTTGCGCTAAACCCCGGTAAGATTCCACCTACTCCGATTGCTGCAGCGCCTGTCACGGCATTTTTTATAAATTTTCTTCTAGTGTTTTCGTTAAGGTTGCTCATAACTCGTTTATTTATTTACAATTGAACTGATTAAAACTGGTTTTCCTCCATTTTTCTTACTTTCATCTGCTGCTTCCATAAAAGCGCAGATTTCTAAAGTTTCTTTGGTATCAAAAGGCACTACTCCCGTTTCGAAAAATTTTATAATTTCGGCAAGTAGAGGATTATACCCTAAAAACTTACCAAAACTGGCTACTGATTTCTCTCCTATAACAGTTCCACCAAAATCTTTTTTCCCATCTCTTATTCCTCTGAAAACACCTATTCTTCCATCATCCCACGTTCCGACAGCCACGTCACTTCCTTCGGTAAAAACACGCGTAACACTTTTACACCCAGTTCCCATTACCGCAAATAACATTTCGACACCATGTATTCCATACCAAAAAAAATCTGGGTGAGTAGGCTCCAATACTGCTGGGCTGTAAGTATCAGCCCCAATAATTTTCCCTATACTACCTCCTTTAATTTCTTTCATTCCTTCTATATATCTTAAAGAAGAAGAAGAAAAAATAGGCGTATCATATTTTTTAGCGGTTTCGAATATTTGTTTTGCGTCCTTATAAGAAGCGGCTATGGGTTTATCGATAAACATTCTCTTTTTTGCCTTAAGTACAGGCAAGGCCTGCTCTAAGTGTAACCTACCATCATTAGTTTCCAAGAGAACTACATCTACTTTTTTCAAAAGATCTTCTATGGAACTAACAATCTCAACTCCATGCTTTTTTACGTCTTCAGTAAAACCTGAAATTCTGTCTACACTTGTTTTTATATCCTTACTTCCCTGCGGGTAGGCTGCTACCACTCTATACCCCAGGTATTCACTTTTATCAGAATTCAATTCTTTGGTAAAGGCTACTGAATGTGATGTATCAAGACCGATGATACCTACGCGTTTTCCTTTTATTTGATTAGCAAAAAGATTGTTGGAAATCAGACTTGGTGCTGTAACTACGGCGCCTGCTATTGTCGCAGTTTTTAAAAATTTGCGCCTATTCAATTTGTCTATGCTCATAGCAATTGCTTTTGGTTTTTAAAAATGGTTATCTCTGATTAATCAGAAAATGTCTATATCTAAATTGCTCTTAATATTTATTGATATAAATTAGATTGCAAAGGCTCTAAGCACCTTTAAAAACAACTAATATTTACAGATCCCAATACTGCATTAGACCTGTATCTACAGCTTTATTTCCCATATGAACAGCAATAGCAACGTCTTTTCCGGTTTCTACATTAGAAAAAGGTCTTTTACTATTTTTTATACAATCTGCGAAGGCCATTATGGAATATGCCGTAGGATCTAAATTTAAGCCATCTATACTATCATAAATAATCTCTTTACCTTCTCCTGGCTTTAGACTTTCGACCGTTGCACCAGTTACCCCATCTACTACTCCCAGAGTTTTAGTTGTAGGTTCCGGATAAATGAATGCTTTTTCTCTTTTGATATCAATAGTTGCTTTAGACCCCATAATTCTCATCGCGTAACTATTGTATTGATTAGAAAGAACAGACGTCACGCTAGATTTTACTCCATTATCATATTCATATATAGTACGAACGTTATCACAAGTCTCTCTCCCATCTTTCCAATAATTTATGTCCCCCATACCAATAACTCTATTAGGATGACCGTTAAGCATCCAGTTCACAACATCAATTTGATGAGCGCATAGTTCAGCAAGAACACCTCCTGAGTATTGCTTATACATTCTCCAGTTTACTATTCTATCATCTTCACCTGGTTTCAGAGGCCTTCTCCAATCTGAATTTCTATTATATTGACTTTCAAAATGTGTGATTTTTCCCAGCCATCCCTGATCTATAATCTCCTTTATTTTGTGATACATCTGGAAGTATCGATATTGATGTCCTACCTGTAATATTAAATTTGATGCATTTACTATTTTCACAAGATCTATTGCTTCCGGAATGCTATAAGTCATTGTTTTTTCTACATAAACGTTCTTTTTTGCATCTAAAGCATCCACACACATTTTATAATGTAAGTATAAAGGAGTAGCTATGATAACACCATCTATTCTTTTATCATTTAAAAGGTCATGATAATTTTCATAAAACTTCGCCTCTTTGGGTGCATATTTTTTGATTGTCAGGAAAGCATCTTTAGAAACATCACAAAAACTGATAATATCTATATTTTCCAATTTACTGACGACAGAACTTATACCTCCCCCTCTTTGTCCACAACCAATAAGTCCTAACCGTACTTTTTCAGCTTTTCCAAATGCGACACCAGGAATACCAGCCACCGTCAAAGCACTTAAGGCCAAAGTTCCTCCATATATAAATTTTCTACGTGTAATATCAGTATTTCTCATCTAGACATAATTGATTGTGTACGTTACCGAAAATATAAAAAGTTTTACATTTTATCAAAATATATTTTTAAATTTCTTTAAAGACATTAATTAGTTTAAAAAATTCAGGTCTATGGAAATCAGGATTATCTGATACAATATGATTCCAGGAAAGATAATGTGGCTTTTCTAAGCTCCCTCCACATTTATAAAAATTACCAAATAATTTATGATTTTGCAGGCAAGTCACTTTATTATAAACAAATGTTTTTGCCGGTATTTTTAAATTCAATGTACTCTCGATATATAATGTATCATCTTTTAATAGGGGTATTATAAAAACATCGCGTTCTATATTTTTAAGAATATCTATAGGTAAAAATTGTCTCGAAAACCGTTCCTTTCCATACGCTAATTTAATGCTTCCTATTATATTAACCTCCAAATTATAATAGGCTGAATCTTCATCAAACCGCACAAAAAACTCGAAACAACTATCCTCATGTACTTTTCCGTTATAATCTCTATACTTTGCTTTTACTTGTTTCTCCATTGAAGTAAAGTTCAGATAGAGAAAATCATTATCAAAAGATAATTCAACATTAGCAAAGACATCTTGTTCCTGATAGCTGATCCAAGGTTGATTATCTATGATGAAAGTTTGGATAAACTCTTTTTGTTGTTCTTTCTGATCTGTATGCAAATCGATATTTTCTGGCTTAAACAACTAATTTCTATAAAACTGATAATTTTCTTTGGTGATGATATCGATTGGCATATAGTAGATTTTTTCTACATCTGCATTATAAACGAAATGTTGATAGAGTGCCATAATGCCCCTGTATCCCTGCTCTATAGGTTTCTGACAAATTAAGAAATCTATGGTTTCTTTTTTAAGGTATTCTATGTTTTCTTTAAGAAAATCGAACCCTATCAATTTGGTATTTTCAACCTTTTGCTCCTCGAAAAATTTCGCAACGGAAGACACCCTGGAATTTGTGACGAATACCAAGTCAATTTTATTTGCTGCAAAAGTCTTCTTTAGTTCTTTACTCACCGCTTTATAGCTTGTATCTCTAATATCCAATTTTAAGATATCATTCATTTTTTGATGATTATCAAAATACTCTTTAAAGCCTTGCTCTTTTCTTAAAAGATGATGATGATTGTCTATCTCTTTAGAGATATTAACAATTAAAATCTTTTCTTTCCGACCGATCAAATAGCCACATAGATGTGCTGCCAATGCCCCTGCGTGATATAAGTTTGGACCTATATAACATAAACTAGAAATATCTGGTAAATCCGAGTTAATAAAAACACAAGGTATTTTCACTTTCAAGCATTCTTTTACAAAGTCTATGGATTCCTCTATAAACATCGGTGCTAATAATATACCATGATACCTTTTATCTAAGATTTTCTTTGATTCATTTAAAAATGATTTTTTGTCGTTTTGATCAAAGAAGTATTTATCGATCTCTATTCCGTAAGTTGCTATTTCAGACTCAGCTTGCTTTATTCCTTCTAAAGGTGCATCCCAATAATCTGTCTCTTCAGATACAGATGGAATTAGAACTGCAAATCTCAAAATTTCCTTTGAAGCTAGTCTTCGCGCTAAAATATTTGGTTTATAATTCAGTTCTTCAATAATTGCATCTATTTTAGCTTTGGTTTTTGGAGAAACGCCTACTCTATTATGTAATACTCTATCAACAGTGGCAATAGAGACATTTGCTCTTCTGGCAATTTCTTTTACCCCAACTAGCTCTTTTTCTTGTTTTTTCTTTTTCATTAAAACTACCTAAGTTATTATTTTACCCTAAGAAAAATAATAAAGCAAATTACTAAACTAAATTAAAAAAATACAATTAATCATATATTTAAGATATCTATAAATCTAAAACGTCAACGTCAGGAAGTTTGTCGCTTTAATAGATTAAAATTTATCAAAAATATTAATTACTGTAAAACTGGTAATTTCCTTTGGTAATAATGTCTATTGGCATGTAATGTACATCCTTTACTTTTATGTCATGAACACAATACTGATAAAGAGCCATTACTCCTTTATATCCTTGTTCTATTGGTTTTTGACAAATTAAGAAATCTATAACTCCTTGCTCTAAATATGCTACATTTTTTTTTAGGAATTCAAATCCTACTAATTTTACATTTTTTATTTTGTATTTTTCAAAAAATTCCGCTACATAAAATACCCGGGAATTTGCAACAAATATCAAATCTATTTTATTGCTTTCGAGCGCCTTTTTTAATTCTCTACTTATAGCTTGTTCCGCAGTATCCCTGATGTCTAGCTTGATTACATTATTCTCTTTTCGGTATTCTTCGAAATACTCTTTAAACCCCTGCTCTTTTCTTAAAAAATGTCGATGGTTATCTATTTCAGATATATTAACAATTAATACATTAGCTTTTTCACCTATCAAATATCCACATAAATGAGCCGCCAGAGCTCCTGCATGATATAAATCCGGGCCTATATAGCATAAACTGGCGGTATCGGGCAAATCTGAATTGATAAAGACACAAGGAATTCCAGCTTTCGTGCATTCTCTGACGAAACTTTCCGATTCTTGAGCGAACATAGGAGCTAACAATATACCATGATACTTCTTTTTCAAGATTTCATCAGATGCTTTTAAAAAAGAGCTTCTGTCATTTTGATCGAAGAAATATTTATCTATTTCTATTCCGTAAGTTGCTATTTCAGACTCAGCTTGTTTAATTCCTTCTAAAGGAGCATCCCAATAATCCGTTTCTTCAGACACAGACGGGATCATGACAGCAAATCGTAATATTTCTTTTGAAGCCAATCTCCTCGCTAAAATATTAGGCTTATAGTTTAATTCCTCTATAATAGCAGTGATTTTAGCTTTTGTTTTCTCGGAAACCCCTTTTCGATTATGAAGAACACGGTCAACTGTAGCAATAGCAACATTTGCTCTTCTAGCAATTTCCTTTACCCCAACCAACTCTTTGTTTCCCTTTTTCTTCATTGAATATCAAATAATAATAGAAGACAAATTACAAAACTCGCTACAAATAACAGAATTCTATGTAAATTATAGTTCAACTAACGAATAACTATCCTGATCTACAAATAAAACGGCACTATTATGTCTTCTAAGTATAGTTGATGGATACTCCTTTTTAATATCTTCTGACAGAGTTAATTTGATCGCATTTGCTTTGGTTTTCCCCGGTACCATGCAAAATATTTCCTTTCCTCTAATTAAAGCCGGTATGGTTAATGTAAGCGCATATTCGGGAACCTTATCGATCGTCGCAAAGCAGCCATCATTAACCTGTTGTATTCTGCAAGCCTTATCCAAATCTACAATTTTCAATAATTTAGGATCTTCGAAATCTGCAACATGAGGATCATTAAATGCTATATGAGTATTTTCCCCTATTCCCATACAGACTATATGCGGTGGAAATTGCTTTAATAAATCTTCATATCGTTTGCATTCCTTTTCTAAATCTTGCGCCTGCCCGTTTATATAATTTACTGTTTTAAATTTCACTTTTGAAAAAATTTTATCTTTTAAGAAGTTACCAAACCCCTGTGGAGCATCGCTTTCCAAACCAACATATTCATCCATATGAAATGCATTTATCCTTTCCCAATCGATATTTTTTTTTACTATGTGCTCAAAAAAATCATTTTGAGATGGAGCTGCTGCAAAAATCATATTAATATAGCTTTCTGTTTCCAATAACTTGTTAATCGCGTCGGCTGCAAGTTCAGCGGCATCTTTTCCTAAATCGTCTCTGGTCTTAAATACTCTGACTTTTAATAAGTCTTTCTGCAAACTCTTCATTTTTGTAAATTGATTTTCCTCCTATAATTGTGTTTATAATATTGATGTCTTTATCGAAAATAACAATATCAGCATCTTTTCCTGGTACTATACTTCCTTTCTTATCTTCAATTCCGATTATTCTAGCCGGTGTGGAAGTTATCATTTGTATGGTATCCAATAAATTTATTCCGGCATCTTTACACATTGTTCTCACTAATCTATCTGCGGTCGCTACGCTACCTGCAAAAGCGCTTCTGTCAGGTAATTTCGCAACCCCATCCTCTATAATAACTTTTACTCCATCTCGCAAGTCCCCTAAAATACTTTCGCCTTCTCCCATACCTGCACCTCTCATCGCATCTGTAATTAAAGCTGTTCTTGACGGACCTTTTATCTTATATATTAGTTTAAGCAGAGGAACTGGTAAATGAACACCATCTGCAATAATTTCAACATCAAGTTCGTCTATTAAATAACCGCTTTCTATTACTCCTGCATAGCGATAAGCATTTCTTCTAGTCACTCCAGACATAGCCGAATAAAAATGTGTCAATAATGTATAGCCATTTTCAAAAGCCTCCTGTACTTCTTCATATACTGCATCCGTATGAGCTATTGCGGGCAGCACCCCAACTGATTTTAAATATCGGGCAAATTCCATTGCTCCATCAAGCTCAGGCGCCGCACTCCATCTCCTAATTAAATGAGCCCACTTTAAAATTTCTTTATATTCATTAGGATCCGGATCTCTAATATACCTCGGATCTTGCGCTCCTCTTTGCTCCATAGAAAAGTAAGGCCCCTCTATATGCATTCCTAGGAATTGAGCTCCGCTCTTGTTTACTTTATTTGCTTCTTCATAACAATGTAGGGTCTCTATTAAATCTTCCTTCAAACTGGTTAAAGTAGTTGGACACATTGCTGTTGTCCCATGCTTAGCGTGGAGCTCCGCAATCTTCAGAAAAGCATCAATAGAGTGATCCATAAAGTCATGCCCTGCCCCACCATGCACATGTAAATCTATAAAACCAGGTGAAACATAGCTGCCTTTTGCGTCTATAACTTCCGCTTGGGGCGAATCGATATAAGATTGACTTATCTCTACTATCCGGCCGTTTTCTACCAACACGCTGCCTCCTTCTATTATTTTATATGGAGTAAGGATATCCCCATTTATTATTTTCAGTTTATTTTTCATTTAGCAGTAAAAATCACAACTCGTGTACGTACACGAAATTATATATATTTTTTGAACTTACAAAGCAAAAGCTATTATTATGTGTTATAACTGGTATTTCATTTTAAATTTATATCAGTTTAAGTTATTTGAGGCAATTAAAACACCAACAAAACAACATTAAATATTCTATTATTGTTCAATAACCGTAGCGTATTTATTTTAAAAAGTACTCAAAGAAATCATAGGCTATACTATTTGAATAATCATTGGGTTCATGCAGTTCCCTATTTTGCATAGCGACGCGATTTTTAACACCTAATACGTTATTAAGCTTTGCAATATGGTTAAGCGCTATCCAACGAACCGGTTGATCTGAAGCTCCTCCAGAAACCAGAAACGGGCGCGGAGCCATTAATGCCATAATTTCATGCAAATCATGCCCTTCTTTAAGTAATTTAGGATAAAGTCCTTTTGCTCCGTCAATATCACCCTTTTTACGCCACACATTTTCCCATGGTGTTGGGTAATATCCAAGATACCAGGGTTCCCAATAGTTTACCAAACTACCTTTATCTTCATCAAATACAATACCCGGATCGGACCAAACAGCACATGCAAACTTGTCAAACAAGCAAGACCCAAACATAGCCCATTTTCCACCGAAAGAATGTCCCATTATTCCTATTCGTTTCTCGTTTACATAGGATAAATTAGACAATAAATACCATGAATTTGCTGTAGCATAAGCTAACATAGATAGTGGCTGTATCTTCGCGTTTTGTATAGAAGGATAATAGATAGAATATGTTCGGTCCTGAGAGGCTTGAGTTGTGCCTATGGATAGGGTGACAAAACCTCTTTTAACTAATTGTAACGCAAAATCACGATTGGGCTTCCCTTCTCCTATCGCAGTTTTTGGTTCATAAAAAGTAGTTACAACAGCAGGATATTTTTTTTTATTTTGTTGTGGAATCAAAAGATAAGCTTCGGTCTCTTCGGTTGGGGTCCATTTAAAACTAATCCTATACTTTATATAACCATCTTTTTGCTCAGTGTCCAGTATTTTCATCTTTTGATTTTTGATAAGATCCGGCCAATTCCCCATCATATCATTCCACTTGGTATAAATCTCTTTTCTCCGTTTTTGCCAATCATTTTTTGTTAGAACCGTATCTCCATTGTAAAATTTCAAAAGAGGCTTATATTTACCATATTGACCGGCAAACTCAGAAGGAGCAGAAAAGTAAGGACTTATTTTTCTCCATAACTCTTGTTTGTTTACAGAGTTTCCTTGTGCGTATATAGCATAAGGAAATACTAAAATCATTAAAAAAATAATATAAGCCTTGTTTTTTTTCATAATCTGAATATGTTATTAAATGTATTTACCTTCTATCTAGTCTTCCAAATCAGAATGTGATTTTAGCATCGATATAAATTTAGGACTGGGGCTACTCCCTTTAGATTTCAGGAAATTCAATATATCTTTTCCTAACATCGTATTAGAATGATTGAACTTCAACCTTTCATTTATCTTAATAAAATCATAGTTATTCAATAAAGACGGTTCAAACTTGCCTGCTACTTTAGGAGCATGAATGGTACAGTTGGAAAAAACAGTTACTAAAGTAGTATCTAATTCTAAATTTATTTCCTGTCTGGAAGTAACTTCAGGTAAAATTTTACTTTCTAGCAAATAGATTTCACCTTTCATTCTTCCTAATTTTTTACTTTTAAAAGCTGATAGATTGGAATTTCTAATTATTACCTTTGCAGGAATACCCGAGATATCCATTTTTACTGATGCACAGTTTACTATTTCTATTTGGAGGAAAAGAGAATTAGCATCTTTTATATCCTGACTACCATCTTTCACTAAGATATGATTGTTTTTTTCTTCGGATTTTAGTTCAGACAGATCTTCCAAATCTACTTTATCAATAAGAATTTTACTATTGGGTTTCAACTCTATATCATCATAGCTGCCTTTCGCATTTACAAAGTAACCTTTAGGATTATAAAGTGTAATTATACGAACGCCTCTGTTTTCACCATGTACAATAATATTTTTGAACTGAACATTTTTAGGAAATACAATTCGTTCGCCATGTTTCATTTCTGAAAAGGGACTGAGACTCATTAAATTAATAGGACCTTTTGAATTGGTATTGATGCAGTCAATCACCAGATTTTCTATTGAAACAGACCTGCCAAATACAATCGGATATTTATAGTCGAAATTCGCCGGATTAAAGTCCAGTACGTTATTGTAAGAACCTTCTGCCGGAATAAATTTACAATTTGAAATTTTGATATCACCATCCCACTTAGACCCAAAATCTCTTCTAAAATTTATAAACGAGCGATTTTCGCAAGTTGTATTCTGAATAATAAGATCTCCCCCTCCTGTAATGGAAATACCTCTATAACCGATTTTTGAATTTAATATCGATAAGTTCCAACAATGGAAATGAACATCAACTCTATTTAGTTGACAACCATCAATTTTAAAGTTTTTGTTCATATTGGTACCAAAAACGCCCCAATGTATAGCACTTCCCTCAGCAGTAATATTCCTAAATGTTGCATTAAGCATTCGTCCTCCTGATATACCGTAGGTACCCGCCGGAACGTCATTTGCTGTTCCTTCACGATCTTGCTCGTATGGAATAAGACGAATGTTTTCTAACTTAACTTCATAGACTTTGCTAAAATTATAAAAACCTGTTCTTGCGTTGGGTGCAGTATCTTTCCTACCGGCTTCCAGCCTTACTACCTGATTGCTGATTAACGTTCGTGGCCGCACAATACCAAAACCATTTTTTGTATATCCTTTTCCCTGACTGTTCCCGGAAAGGTAAAAACAGCCTCCGTTAACAGTCAGATAAGTATCATCTACAGGAATTATTTCAATAGAAGAGAAGTCTTTAAAGGTATAAGCCACTTCTCCTAAAACTTTTCCGTGTTCTTCTATATATACAAATTCTTGTTTAGACCAGGATTGGCCGGTGAATTTTTCTCCAGACCTGAATCCAATCTTGTCATTCGCATCCTCTATATATATTAAATGACCTGAAAAAGGAGCAAATTCTTCCACCACACTTACTCCAGGCTTAAATTGGGCTAAAATATTAGCTTTCTCCTGTGCTGTGAAAGTTTTTTTCACCTTTTGTTTTTGGCTTGCTATTACAAATTTATTTGCTTCTGGCGTATTAAATTGTTCATCTATATGAAAAATGGTATTTCCCCACTCTACATTATTAAGAATTTGTATAGAGTTGGTCTTTTTTAGCCAAAACTCGCCAGTATAGTTAAATACGGGAAGATTCCGTCCGTTTGCATACTGATGTGCTTTCTTTATTTCAATCCCGTCGTCATGTGTTCCATCAGATACAGTACCGAACATTTTGTAATTAACTGAAGACACATTACTCAATAAAGCAAACAAACCATTTTGTAGAGCTATACCTGCCTGATACTGATCCTGCTTATCAGAAATAATATATTCAGCATGTCCACCGTCGTTAGATTGATGGTATCCTAAAGTCTTAACAATATCTCCTTCTTTAAGTTTCTTTTCGGAAATTAAAGCGTTTACATTAGAAAAAAACTTTATTGTACCTACCGCTATATCCCCTTTTTTTGAAGCATAAGATGATCGGCTAAGGCCTCCTGCTGTTAGTACCGTTACCCCGATAGTTTTTAATATATTTCTTCTGGTAGACATAATTACATTTAATTGGTTATAATTAAATTAGATTCAATAGGGTACCAAGATGGGCCTATCTTTTTTGCTTTTAATAATTTTTCGTGAAGTCCATCTTGCAGCCTGCTTCCAAAATAATTTTCTTTGGCACCTTCTAAAACATGCGGTTTAACAGATGAGGGAGCTTTGATATAGGCTAAACCCTTTTTACTTTGCAAATGTAAATTCTCTTTTATAAATCCTTTAGCACTTTCGGTTGATGAACTGGAAACCAGATTTTTAATAATTTCAAATTTATATTTAGGTTCTATTATTTTCAATGCTTTATCATTGCTATAAATCAAATTATTAGCAATTGTTGTATTTACAGGAACAACAAAAGATTTTTCATCTTTTCCTACACCTATATAAAAAGGAATACCGCAATTAATAAATGTATTAGAGAAAACGGCGCAATCTTTTACCTGATCGTAACCATGTAACGGAGGATTTTCCCACGCGTTTCTGAATGATACAGGTGCGTAGAAATCGGCTCCAATTATACCCGAAAAATAATTATCAAAAATCCGGTGACCTTCACCTGTAACTCGAATCCCTCCTATTCCATTTTTCTTATTTCCTATAAATACATTTCCGGCTACTGTAGCTCTTTTCCCATGTCTTAAAGAAATAGTACCGTTACTTTCATAGAAAAGGTTGTTTCTTATAATATTATTACAAGATTTATTAGATATAATTTCTATTTCTCCATTACAATTTTTGAAGATATTTTCCTCTATAGTAATATGTGATGAGAACATGGATGTATTCCAGTTTCCTGCTCTGATACTTTCTCCGCCATTCATTCCCAACTCTGGTCTATGGTCAAAGAAATTGTGATCTATTCTATTATAACCTGGCTTTTTTTCTGCTTCGGCAACAATAGTGCATCCTTTATTGGTTTTCCCTTTAAAATAACAATGATCTATTCGATTATTTACACCATACATGGTTATCCATGCAAAAAAAGTGTCTTTGCTTAATAAATTTTCACCAGTTTCGAGAAACACATTATTGGTGAAACGGCAATTTTCTGCTGCTTTGCTGATAAAAACAATACTCCCTTTAGGGATATTTGTATCTACAAATTTCAGATTTTCTACAGTAAGGTATTTTCCTTCTATCAAAAGTGTTGATCCTTTAGATATAATGGTACTTCCATTTCCTTCTCCAGAAAAAACTATATTTTTTTCTTTTGTTCCCAGACCTTTCATTATAAGCTTTTGGTCTGTCCAGACACCTGACTTTAAAATTACTTTATCTCCGGGCAACAAGGTTAGCGCCTCTAATTCAGAGGCGCTTTTTATTTTATATTCTTTGGCTTGTATGTTAGTAATTTTAATTACCAAACACATCATCAGGAAAACTGAACACCACTTCATATTTTTATAATTAATAACTGTTTATAATATGAGATGGCTGCTTCTCTTTATGCAAAAATTGGTTTACAAACTCATCATCGTTAAGATGAGGGTAATTCTCATAAACTCTATTGATTTCTTCGAGCTGACCATCGGAAAGCTCTTCTTTTGGATTAAGACACCATCTTCCCTGTAGTAATCCCTGCTTTCTTAACACTTCATGAATACCAGGAATACATCCATGGAAATCATGAGCCGGATCAAATAAAGCAGCATTTACATCGGTAATTTGAGTACCTAAACTCAATAACGCTTCTGCTTCTTCTACCGTTTTATTTTCTCTGTATTTCTTAATACGTTCCATAAGCTGCACAACATTGTTAGTCCACACAGCCCAATGTCCCAGCAAACCTCCTTTAAAACAAACGGTTTGCATCTCTCCATTAACAGGAAATTTGTATTCTGTCAAAAGATCGGCTACAATATTATCATCGTTTCCTGTATACATAGATATTTTTTCTCTTCTGAAAGAGTTTGCCACCGCTCTCATGACATCCAGCGTTTGATATCTGTTGAATGAAGCGCATTTTATTGCCTCTACATTCTCTATTTCCACAAATTTTCTCCAGAAATCATAGCTAAAAATTCTACCACCTACAGAGGGTTGTAAATAAAAACCAAATACCGGAATAATTTCTACCACAGCTTTTACCCTGTCTAATATTTGTTCTTCTGTCCAACCTTGTAAACCTCCCATGCTCAATAAGCCGATATCATATCCCAAATCAGCCGCTATTTCTGCTTCTGCTTTTGCCTGATCTGTAGGTCCGCAAATACCTGCTATCTTTAAGAAAGGTCTTTCCAGTTTTGCGTTATCAACCTCTTCTGACGCCCATTTTAGAACTGTACGAAAAAGGTTTATCTCCGGGTCCCTGATTTCGAACTGGGTAGAATGAACTCCAACAGCAACGCCTCCGGCGCCAGCCTCTATATAATAACGGGTTAATTGCCTTTGATGAAACTCATCAATCTTTCTATCTGCTGTTAATGCTAAAGGGTGCGCAGGCAATACCGTACCTGCATCCAAAAGCTGTTTAAGTTCTTTGCTTAATCTTTTCATTAAAATTTACCTCCTCTTTCCTGGAAATGTGTTGCTTTTCCAAATTCTTCGCCTCCCTGGGTTAACCATATTGCGGTAATGTCTATAATTTCTTTTATTGTTACTTGCGGGTATCCAAATAGTTTATGGCACTCCGCAGCGTTATTTAACAATGCTGTTCCTTCTGCTTCGTATTGATAAACCGGCTTTTTATCAAACTTTCGGGCAAATTCTTCTGCCACCCATTTTGTAGATAAAGTCTCTGGTCCGGTTACATTTAAAATTTTAGCAGGGCTTGTACAATGCAATAAAGATCTTATTGCTATTTCGTTCGCATCACCTTGCCAAATAACATTGACATTTTCGGTTCTTAAGTCAATCGGTCTTCCTGACAATACAGATTTTGCGATTTCCATAATTACACCATACCTGAAATCTACGGCATAGTTAAGACGATATATAAGTAGCGGTGTATCGTTTTTCTTAGAGAAATACTCAAATATACGCTCTCGACCTAAACAGGATTGTGCGTATTCACCTATAGGTTCCGGTGTGGTTTCTTCACTTACGCCTCCTGATGTTACCGGTACGAAAGGAAGTACATTTCCTGAAGAAAATGCTACTATATTTGAATTTTTGAATTTCTCGGATACCCTGCCTGGTAAATATGTATTCATTGCCCAGGTAAACCCTTCATTGCCTACTGTCCCGAACTTGTGCCCAGCTAAATAAATAACATTTTTAACTTCCGGAAGTTTAGAAAGCTCTTCATCGTTTAATAAATCACAAGCTATTGTCTCTATTCCTGCTTCTTTTAATTCTTTTCTCGCTTTTGCATCGCTAAATCTTGAAACGCCTATAATACGTTTGTTAATTCCAGCTTCTTTCACAGCCGCAGCCGCCAATTTCCCCATACTCGGTCCCATCTTTCCTCCAATACCAAGCAGCATGATATCGCCATCTATATTTTTTATATCTTCTATAAGTTTAGTACTTGGCCTGGTTAGTCTTTGTTCTAAAGCTATCAAATCTTCCATAATCTGTTATTTAATAAATAAATCGTATACATTGCTTATTGCTAAAAAGGCAAGTAATAACAATCCTAATACACCGGATATATTAGTGAATTTGCCGTTTTTATATTGTCCCATAATATTTTTGTCATTCGCAACCAGGAACATAGCGATTCCTATAAAAGGAACTAAGAAAATAGTCACACTCTGAGCTAATACAATCAGTTCCAGAGGAAGCTTTCCAAATATTATTGCTATTGTTGCGCCTATAATCATTAATATAGCTATCAAAACCCGCACTTTGGCAGATTGTAATTTACCTCCATAGCCTAATGCGTCTCCCAACATGGTTCCTCCAACTGAAGCATTTCCTACTACTGAAGAAAAGGAGGCTCCGAACAAGCCTATTAAAAATAAGATTGACGCATAATGCCCAAATAATGGCTCTAAAGCTTTTGCCATATCCATAGCACTTGTTAGTTTTACTCCCTTTGGGTGCAGTACTGTTGCAGCACAGACCATTACTATCGCACTCATTAAGCCTAATATGATCATACCTGTAGTACTTTTATCAATAACCGGTTCATCTTCCATACCTATTTTTTTCCTTTCCTGTACTAAATAGGCTTGATAAAATGCTCCTACAATCGAAAAACAGGAAGCCATAAATGCGATAACTAGTCCAACGGAACCTTCTGGCAAACTAGGTACAAAACCTTGTATAATGTCTTCTGCTTTTGGATTGACTACAAAAACTGTAATTATAAATGACAGTAACATCATAAATATTAATAACAACATTAATTTTTCCAGGATTTTATAAAATCCTCTAAAAAACAGTAGCAGAACACCTATAATATTAAACACAATTACCCAAATCTTTGACGATGTACCGGTAGCTTCTCCTATTGAAATTCCTACGCCAATTGAATTACCTGCCTGAAAAGACGCTGCTACTAAAAAAATTCCAACACCAATAACAATAGCTGCCCATTTGCCCCATTTTTGCCCAATTAATGTTAAAAGTGACTCTTTCTTTGCTATACCTATTCTACTTGCCATCTTGGTAAAGACGGTCATGAAGAAAATAGCGACTACTACAATCCATAACATACTATAGCCGTAGTCTGTCCCCAATTTAGAGGTAATGGTCATTTTACTGGGGCCAAAAACGACCGCTGCTATAATTATACCTGGGATGATTTCTTTAATCCGTTTTACCAGTTTTGATTCTTTTTTATTCTCCATCTTTGGTTCCGGTTTAATTATGGTTATCGCATTTTTTTAATTTCAGAAGCTTGTATCGCCCCTGCTGAGTTTCCCCAATTTGTTCTAATATAAGTCAATATAGCCGCTCCCTCTTCATCGCTCAGAAACTTAAAAGCGGGCATTTGTTCGGGCTTATTTTCCGTCTTTTTCCCTTTCAAGAAGACTTTTATCAGATTTCCCTTATCTCCTAATACAATAGAAGAGCCTTTCAAAGCGGGAAAAGATCCCTCTACACCAGATCCATCATCTTTATGACACGAACCGCAATAAATGCTATATAACTGGTCGATGTTGTCTATATTAGTGTTTTCAGAAGCGACCTTACCTTTTAAGACTTTTGCAGAACTAATTTTATTCGCTCTGCTTATCTTCAATATCCTATCATCAGATTCCAATGGTTTGCTATAGGGATTCCAGTCTTTGTTGCTGGTAGAAACATAAATATCCCCCTTTGGCGAAACACAAACGCCTCTTAATCTACCGTATTCGTTTTCCAGAAAAATATTGTCGGACAATATCTTGGTACCATCATCATTTAATTTTAATACTCGAAGACTTCGTGCTTTCAAAGTCGCTAGAAGCAAACTGTTTTTCCATTCGGGAATGTTGTCACTACCATAATAGGTAAGCCCCGAAGGCGCTATCGTTGGTGTCCAGGACAGCAGAGGCTCTATTGTATTATATTTTTCGGCATATTTTTTTTCATCCTCAGTATCATGTACACCTTCTATATTTGGCCAACCGTAATTCCCCTCTCTTGTAATAAGATTTACCTCGTCCTCTAAAGCGTCTCCATGTTCGGATGTATATAAAAGGCCATTCTTTGAAAAGGTTAACCCTTGCATATTCCGAAAGCCTTTTGCCCACACATAACTCCCTTTAACAGGATTATTTTCTGGAACAGTTCCGTCGATATTCAAGCGCAATATTTTACCATTCAGACTTTTTTCATTTTGCGCATTTTGAAACTTTTGAGCATCTCCTGTTGCCCACAGAAGTTTGCCATTGGGCGATATTGCCAATCGAGAGCCGTTGTGACCGCTACTTCCCGGAATAACTAACAAAGTTTTCGGACTAATCAAACTATCTCTCTGGATAGTGTATCTAACTAGTTTTGAAAATATATTTTTATCATTTTTGATGGTATAATCAACAAAGACATACGGGTATTCTTTAATATTTGGGTGAATAACCATTCCAAGAAGACCAGTTGTTCTATCTTTCCATACTTCTTTTATTTCCAGTATTCTTTTTTTATCCCCAGTTTCTGGGTCAATTTTGCTGATTTCACCATGTTGTTCTGTCATCCAAATCTTGTCATCCGGTCCCCAAGTAATTTCCCAGGGAACATTTAACCCCTTTGCCACAACACTTATGTCTAAGATTGATTTGTCCAATTGAATATTTTGTTCTACGGGTAGGATTGCTTCTTTTCTTTTACGTGGACTACATCCCAACAAGGAAAAGCATATTAAAAACAAAACTTTATTATTTGTACTGTTTGATGACATATTGAATAAGTTTTTCTTTTGATTTGCCCCACTTTTCAGTGGGACAAAAACAACATAAGCAAACAAAAACTAATTATTATTTAAATTATTGATTAGCCAATTATAGGTTTTATCTCTTTGCGGAGGATAAATTTTATGTATTCCGCTAGGAACTACGAAGACCTGTTTAGGTGATTTAATTGAGTTATAAGCAGAATAGAATGATGTAGGAGGTGTAGTTTCATCATTAAAGCCCCAAGAGAAAAATCCGGGAACCTGTATACGCTTTGCAAAACTCACTACATCGTAGTAGGATAAAGCTTCCATCACCTGCTTTTGATTATCCTGATAAAGTTCCGGTTTTGCAAAAAAATGAGGCCAGCCACCGGCTCTATTATTCAGGTATCCTGTAAAGTCGCACATGGCTGGACATAAGGCTACAAAATAGTTAATTCTTTTTTCCAAAGCCGTTGTAATTATGGATAGTGCGCCTCCTTGACTGGATCCCCAACCACCTACATTCTTTCCATCAAATTTTGGTAAAGAATATATCAAATCCACGGATCTTACACAGCCAAGAACCACATTCTTATAGTAAAACGAATCACGATTTGATGATCCTTTGTATTGGTAATTCTTCAATTCATTGAATTGCAAATCTGTATAATAAGATTTATCATTTATAACTGGCCTACCATGGATATACAAATCTAAAGTAATAAACCCTTTAGCTGCATTATTCTGATCTCCACTTAATGGCAACCATCCAGCACCGGGAAAACGTATAATAGCCGGATATTTTCCTTCCTTTTTAGGAATGCTCAACACGCCATAAAATTTTTGTACTCCATTGTTTATAAAATGATATTCTGCCTGGTATACATCTACTAAATCATTGCTTCTTTCAGGAATTGGAGTTAATTTAGAACCCAGAGGAACACTTTTAGAATTTTTAATCGTTGCTGACCAATATTGATCAAAGTCTACTGGCGTTACCGCTGTCGGTTTTATCTTTTCTGGTTCAAAAGCTGCAGTAGCTAATTCTTTATAAATTTTCCCTTTAACATTTACTCTTACATCACATCTCAAAAAGCCAGGTTCACCCATTGTTCCCCCCTCTAACTTTGCGTATCCATCTTTAACAGTTACCCGCCCTTTTTTTGTTGGAACCATTTTTTCTGGACCTATCATATAGGATAAATCTGCAGATTCTACAGGCTTACCATCTACAAAGAGTTTTATATTGAACGTAGCCCGCTCTCCTGTTTTATAAACCCAATCGCTTTTATCCGGAATAACTGAAAAATCCAGACTTTGTGCTCCCGTCGACTTTGGATCTTCCACATCAATGCCAGCTGTTGTTACCTGAGCGTATACTGATCTTTGAGCACCTGCCAAACCTACAATTACGAATGCGAGAACCAGTGAAGCTTTTATTTTTTTAATTATTCCAATTTCCATACTTATTTAGCGGTTAATAAATCATTTGATAATTAAAATACCTTTTTATAATTGGGTAGTCTTTCGTTGAGCTAATATAATAATTAGTTGGGTACGTTACCGAAAAAAATATATAATTTTTAAAAAATAGCATAACAAACTATATATCAGTTAATAAAAAATTAAAAACAGCTTAAAGCATCTACATTTTAAATACAAACAGGGAGGCAAATACCCCTCTGTTTGTACTATATATATTTTCCCTTATTACTCTACTGTTTTAAATATTTACTCAACTTAGATTTTCCTTTTTCTACCACCTGAATATAATAAACTCCTGTAGGTTGCTTGGATATATCTACAATATGAGTGCTTCCCGAAACATTGGTATAAGACTCTACTAACTTTCCTGCCTGATTATAAACATTGATATCCGCATCATCAGATTCTGATGGCAACTGAATATTTACGATGCCCAATCCCGGATTAGGATATGCTTTTAATCCTTCTATACTTAATTGGGTGTTGATAGCTACAATGTTCTCGGAATAAGAAAATGTTCCGTTTTTATCTACCTGCTTTAAACGGTAATAGTTTATGCCCGCTAAAGGGTTTGTGTCTAAATAGCTATAATTTATCCTCTCTGTTGACGTACCCGAACCTGTTAATCTTTTTATAGAAGAAAAGTTTATGCCATCTGCGCTTCTCTCCAACTCAAAATATTGGTTGTCTGTTTCTGATAGCGTTGTCCAGCTTAAGAGATTACCTAAATAGGTTTTACTTCCTTTAAATTCTGTTAATGATATTGGAAGAGAAGTGGATCCCCATTTTAAAATAAAGATATCCCAACTTCCTCCTCTGAAAGCATAATCCTGCCCGGTACCGGCAAAATTTTGAGTAACCGTAGGAGAACCTAAAGTACCTCCTGATGGTCCACCTGCCATACCATTTGCATATACAGCGGTATTATTTACCGCCAAACCATTCACCCTGTCTGTACCCGCAGTTGCAATGAATTTCCTTTCTAATACTATACCATTTTCCGAATCGAGTTTTACTATAAATCCATCATCAGTTATAGCTGGAGGAGTTGCTGTTGATAGTACTGCCGTATAATCAACACCATCAATATTTATGTTTCTTGAATATCCTGCTACAAAAACATTCTTATTGGTGTTAACCGCGACATTGTAACCGGAACCCGAAGTTCCTGTTGCTTTAAACACCTTTGCCCAGACAGGATTTCCGGTTTTTACATTGAATTTAGCTACATAGGGGCTGGCGGTTGATGCCCCGTCAGAGGTAAAAGAAACGTCTATCCCTCCAAAATTAACATCTGCTGTACCATCATTAATTACCTGTCCTGTTATATAAACACCCCTGTTACTTTCATCACTTTCGTAATCAACAGCAACTCCATGTCCTACATTCTGACCCGTACTTATTATTGCTTTTGCCCAAACTGGAATGCCATTAGCATCAAGCCTTGCTAAATATGAAGTTGTTCCTGAACCTGTTAATGTTATCGAACCAAAAGTCACGCTACTAGTAAAACTTCCTGTAATGTAAATGGATTTATCAATATCCGCTGCTACACCCCAAGCTGTTGCCCCATTAAAAGATTTAACGAACAGAAGCTCACCGTCTGGTTTGAATTTAGCTACAAAAATATTATTGTTAGAATTGGTAATAGTAGTAGCATCTATAGTTGCCGAACCATTGTAAGTACCTATTGCAATTAAATTTCCATCACTATCTGTAGTTACACCTGTTACTGCCTGTGCATTTGTTCCACCTGTAACAAGCTTATGCCATTGGTAAACTCCTTCTTTAGATAGTTTCATTACTATACCATCATTTCCTCCCGATGATGTAATATTAGGAATTGAAGCACTAGATCCTGAAAAGCTATTTATATTTCCATAAAAATATCCACCTACATATACCGCTCCCCCATCACTATTAACATTAACATCTGAAACAGCAATACTATTGGTGACTGTATGTTGTATTGTACTGTTTGTTCCTGTTTTGTCGGAAGACCCAAAACCTGTCATCCATTTAAATTCACCATTCGCATCTGTTTTAGCTATTAAAGAATTATCTTTTGCTGTAGTTGTACCAGAAGGATTAGTAATAGCAGGAATAACCTGATTTGTGACAGTAAAAGCGATAGTACCACCTGCTCCCGTTTGCCCATTATTATAAGCTGATAATGTGTTATTTGTGGTTGAGGTAGAAGATTTATATGATCCGGTAGTATAAGTATTGCCGTCTGCATCTATTGCCAGATGATTTCCTCTGTACTCACCATTAAGTGTAGGTACAGGTCCTGAAATAGAACCAAGCCAATGCTGCGCATTCGCAACTAAAGACACCCCTGTAATTCCCAGAAATGCCATACATAAATTTTTAAGTAATTGTTTTCTCATGTTTATAATTTTTGGTTTTTGATTTTAAATTTCTTGTTCAGTTTCTGCCAAGCCGGCCCTATATCTTTTCCTTCCAGTAATTGTACCTGCTCTTTCGTTAAAGGAGGAAAACCTACCTGTGAATTAGCTTCCTTCGGATAGATAAGATCATACTTATTTATTCGGTTTTTTGTAGCTACAGCAGTAAAACCTGGTTCTTTAGTATTCCCTTGCAATAAGTTATCGTTAAACCTTACATTTTGGGGTGTTTTCGCAGTTGCTTCTTCCCATACAACTACTGATGCAGTACCGCTTATATAGTTTTTAAAGACATTTGTATTGAGTAACGGCAAAAATGTTTTTTCATTTTTGCCGGAACCTATTACAAATGGCTCTTCACAATCTATTAAGGTGTTGTTGTATACTTCTGCATTTTTCACCTGCCAATATCCCCATAACGGTGGATTCTCCCAGGCGTTCATAAAGGTAATGGCAGCACTTAATCCTCTGCCAGTTAAACCATGGAAATAGTTATTATATACTTTATGGTTTTCTCCTATTATTCTAACTCCCCCTGAATCTTTCTTTTTATTGCCTATGAATAAATTATCATAAACGTTTGCATAATTACCGTGTCTTAATGTCAACATACCCGAACACTCGAAAAATAAATTATTTCGAATAGTATTATGTGTAGATTTATTGGAGACAACCTCTATCTCTCCATCACAATTATCAAAAATATTATTTTCTATTGTAGTGTAGGAATCCAATAAAGAGGTTTGATCTACTCCAGCCCTTATGATCTCACCTCCATTACCTCCATAAGGTGGCCTTCCATCAAAATAATTGTGGTCTATGCGATGATAGTTTGGTTTGTTAGAAACATAAACTCCTACCGTAGTGCCTAAACTTGTTTTTCCTTTCACATAACAATGGTCTACTCTATTTTTTTCCCCGTATAAAACGATCCAGCTATTTCGCATCTTTTTATCAGAATTGTCATATTTAGTTATAGAAGTATTTGTTAACCTGCAATTCTTTGACTGTTCTGAGAATGCGATTACATTTTTCTTAAAAGCTTCTCCATCTCTGAAAACTAAGCCCTGCACTATTAAAAACTCACCATCAATAACCAAAGTAGAGTTACCGCTAACAATGGTTTCACCTTCTTTTTCTGCTTTAAAAACAATAGGTTTATCTAAAGTTCCCTTACCTTTAAAAATCAGAGTTTGATTTTTCCACACGCCCTTCTTTAAAAGTACTTTATCTCCCGCAACCAGGTTTAATTCATCAATCTCCTTTGCAGAATTAACTATATAGTCTCTGGCATTTAGGATGTTTACTTGTAATATAAATATTAATAATAGGGAAAATTTGATTTCGGACAGTCTCATTATATTCATCGGATTAGCTGTTATTAATAAATCTTATACTAAAATTGAATAGTTACTACGATATTACTTTATGTTATCTGTTATTTGTTATTTTTTATAAAGTTTACAATCGCTTCCATTTTATTGGTCATAACCTCTTTATAAGCCGGCCCTCCATGTCCAATACCATCCATAATGACTAGTTTAGAATCTTTATTCCCTTTTTGTTCCAAAAAACGATGCAATGAATGTGCATACTCGACAGAAATTAAGTCGTCTTTATTACCGTGAAATGTAAGCACCGGTATTTTTGAATTTATAACCTGATTGTTATTCTCAAGTCCACCCCATAGATTAACTATATTTTTAACTTTTACTTTTGAATATTTGACACATAACCCTGTAAATAAAGCGGTTATTGCACCTGCAGAACCACCAGAAATAGTGATATCACTAGTATCAAAATTGTATTTGCCAGAATTGTCTTTTATCCAGTTTAAAGCCAATATGGCATCTTCTCCGGCCATTTTTATGGCATTATGTAATCCTTCATTGAATTTCCCTGACGGCGGCAAACCTTTAGACATATTTGCTCTGCAACTAGCACCGGCAATTTTATTATGTTTTAAATATAATCTGTAATTAGTTGCTATGACGGCTATTCCATAGGACGCCAATTTTGAGCAAAAAGCTTTATGCTGATTTTTACCACCTCCAGAGAAACCTCCTCCGTGTATATAGATATAAACAGGTAGTTTGGTAGGCTGAATGCCCTTTGGGAGATAAAGATCAAGTAACCTGTCCGACGAAATATCATTATTAACAGAATCAGGCTTGGTTGCATATCGAATGTCCTGCTCTACATTTACCAATGAGGAATAATCTGTATTTTCTTTCTTCCCCTGACCATACAGTATTACAGAAAGAAATATTGATAAAATAAGGACTATTAAACTTACTCTTAATAATAAGGTTCTATTTTCACTAATGATATTATTTTCCATCTTAAATTCTTATCTAATAAATTTTGTAACTACAACCTGATCTTTTGACCTTAATAGCGCTATGTACCCGCCAGAAGGTAAATTGGAATCAATTAAAAAGTAATTCTCGCCTTTTTTCAATTGTATTTTTTGCTCTGTGTATTTTCGACCCTGTACATCAATTATTTGCAACACCGATTCACTCATATTTTGCGAGGTATATGAGAAATGTACCTGGTTTATATCTGCTGTGGTAAAAACCTTTAAATTACCTGATGCTATAAAATCGATATTAACAGTTCTTATTTCTGAGTAATTACCTGCTCCATCATAATCTACCTGCCTCAATTTGTAAAAATTCACTCCTTCGAGAGGATATCTGTCTGTAAATGAATAGCTATTAACCGAATTCGAATTTCCGGCTCCTTTTACATTGCCTATGCTATTAAATTCTTTACCGTCTGCAGACCGTAAAACTTCAAAATCAGCATTATTAACTTCTGAGTCTGTTGTCCAATTTAACAATACATTTGCTTGTTGTTTCTTAACATTAAAAGAAGTTAAAGTTACCGGCAACGTAACGATGCTGGCAAAATCCATTTTAATATTGCCTATTGTTATTGCAGCTGCATTATCACCTACGGCAGCTGTAAGATGAGATGAACTACCTGTTCCCTGAATCATAAACGAATTAATCTTTTCTCCTGCAGTGAGCTGATTAACAGTAAATTCGTAAGCAGTATCATCTTTCATACGCTCACCATTTGCCCATATATGATAGGTTTGAGAAGGCAATTGATAGGATATGCCATCACGCGTGTAACTTTGCGGAATGACATCATTATTTGCATAAACTTCGATCGCAAATTTCCCTCCTCTATAAAAAGTATTTGTATTGATGGTTTTATATATTGCATTAGGCTCTGGAGATCCATTTGGACGTATTCTATATTGAAAATTTATTATTTCCGGATTGTTGGCAGAAATCTCCCATCTAAAAGCTCCGAAAACATCGGGATTAGATGTATTTGAATTTGGAGTTAAACCGGCTGCTCTTCTAAAAATGCTGTTGGTTACTTCTGCCTCGTAGTTACCTATAGCACAAGCCCAGGCCGCCCTTGTAAATGTACTATCGTTGAATGATATGTTAAAGAACAAACTGGATACTGGTGTTGTATTACCTATTTGATACAAAGAAAATTTAGCCGGGTTACTGGTATTGCTGGAAGCATTTATTTTTAATGTTGCTTTTTCGGGATCAGTATCCTGTAAGGTAAAATATCCTCCTCCATTTGCTGGAAGAATTACCTGAGCATAACCTCCTCCGTTAGCCGTAGGAATATATGGTAAAAATTTCCTTGAACTCTGGGTTGATGCGTTTGCACTACCTGTAGTGTTAAACAACTTGCCTTCATTACCCGTACCTGTACCTAAGTCATAAGTGAAGGCTCGCCCGGCATTATCCCAAACCCCTGGTTCGGAGTCAAAAATATTCCGTTGTATAATAAATTTTGGCAAAGTAACCCATTCCGGTCCTATACTTTCTCCGTTAAGCAAAGCTTTGTGCAAAGTTCCTACTGGCTTTGCACCTATATCATCTGCTTCATAAAAAGGGAAATTTCCCAAAAAACTGTTTTTAGCCGGACTGGCTGCATCAGGTTCATAAACATTCAGCTCATTTGGTTCCAATAAAGGATCCTGAACAATAATCCCGCTCGGATAACTGTCTGGTTTAAGCATTCCAAATACAAGATTGTTATCAAATCCAACATTTCCCGGGTGGTTTGCAGTAGCATCTACCCAGGTAATTAAAGGCTTATTGTTTGTCTGAATTATATTATTCGAAATCAGGCTATTTATCGGTGGAATTATAGATTTATCACTATCACTTGTACTTGTTCCTATAGCAATAGACATATTACAATTAACTATAGTATTACCTAAAATCTGTGCATTTTTTACCTGATAGTACTCTGATAATGTTGGGTTAACATAAGCATTTCTTAAAGAAATCGCAGCATATATACCTGTTCCCGTTATATCGTACAGATAATTATTATATACTTTCTGATTTTCTCCCATAATGTGGATACCCCCTGTCCCTATCTTCCCGTTTCCTATAAAATAGTTACCATTCACATCTGTATTATTACCGCTCCTCAAAGACAATGAGCCTTTACATTCGTAAAAAAGATTATTTCTGACAATATTATTTACTGATTTTATAGAAATAAGCTCTCCCTCGCCATCACACCTGTCAAAAATATTTTCCTCTATAGTTGTATAAGAGTCATTAAAAGCATAATCGCTGGTCCCTACCCTGATCGTTTCGGCACCGTTGGCACCAAAAATAGGTCTTGGCCCGAAATAATTATGGTCTATTCTGTGGTAATTAGGCTGTTCATCCAGCCAAACAACAAGAGTGGTCCCCTGATGATCTTTTCCTGTAAATTCGCAATGATCTACTCTATTATATGTGCCATAAATTGAAACCCATTTATAGTCTGTTTCCTTTGATGGAGGATTGTAATTTACTATACTTGTATTGGTTAATCTGCAATGAGCCGAAGTTGCAGAAAATGTTATGGTATGGGTTAAAGAATAGCCATTTTTAAAAGATAATCCATCTACAACTAACCACTTTCCATTTATGACTAACTTCGAATTGCCGGACATAATTACACTGCCAGCATGTTCTGCAACTAAGGTTATTGGGTTTAGTTCGGTACCTTCTCCGGTAAACCATACATCCTGACTATTCCAGACCCCGTCTCGCATAATGACTTTATCTCCAGGTTTTAAGGCTGAAGACCACGTCAGATTATTTAAGTCATCTGCCGAACTTATGTAATAAATATCAGCCTTAACAATTGAACTTAGGAGAATAAAAATTAAAGAATTTAGTAGTTTATATTTCATAATTGATTTTAACAAGCCTACAAACTTACGGTTACGTACACGTATTTTTAAGCTTCAAATACTAAAAAGATTTACAATTTATAACATTCGGTAACGTTACCATAAATATATAAATTAATTATTCAAAAAAACACTTTAATATTTAATATAACCAGTCACTCTATATCGTATCATACGTAACTGTAAATTCTACATCTTTCTACAGAGGAGGCGAATTTGCGGTCGAAATTTATGTTAACAATAGTATTAGTCTGCAAAATTATACCCAGTAGGAGCTGGAAAAAACAGGATTCCCAGGCTCGCCTTCCAATATTAACTGATTTTTAGCATTCCTCATGCCACTTAGGTTGAAGATTTCTCTGTGCGTAAGTTCTTACATAGTCTCCTGCAGTAAATTTAACTATTACAGGTTGCGTCTGTAACAGACTCTGAATATTTGTCCAAAAAGTGCTACTTAAAAATCTGTTGCGTTTCCTGCTGTTAATCCGTCTCCTGTTCCCTGAGGAGAAACAAATCGTGTGACTTAAGAGAAAACATTAATATTTAAAAATAAGGCACATACTAAAAGTAAATTCTTAATCATAATATTTCAGAGAAAATTGGTTAAGCTTACCAGGTAAATATAAATTTTGTGATTATTATATTTTACGTCAGAAACAACATCTCCATTAGTTTGATGGAATTTCCCTTTTTCATAATATGCATGGTATACAGATGATAATCCAAGTTTTGGATGCCCATCCGTAAACAGGAAATGAATTTTGGATTTATTATCGGAAACTATTTTTAAATAAGGGACTTTATTATAATCTCCCTTACTGCTTAGATAATATTGAGCATCTGTCCAGGTTTTACCAAAATCGTCACTATAAACATAATTCTGCCTCCAATCTGCATATTTAGGATTATCTGGTATTCTTTTATTTCTACTGCGAAAAAACATATAAATCCTGTTATTCTCTGCTGATAACATTACCGGATGGGAATAACAAATAAGCTGATTTTTAAGTCCGAAAGAAAGTACCTTCTCCTCTTCCCATTCGCTTATGTCTTCCGCATTCTTACTTTTCCGCATAAAAAAGCGACCGTTATGTTCCGTATAAAATGTTAGTATTTTTCCATCAGGAAGAAACAGAATTGATGGCACATTATGATCATCTACCTGCAGTTTTTCGTTTAAGATGTATGTATGTATTTCTTTAGTGCTCGCATCTCTTGAACTGATAACTACATCTCCTTTAGTGTTTATATAGCCATAATAAATTTTTTCATGCTTACCTTTATAGTAAACTGCCCTTGGGTCTGCAAACCAGCACCAAGTTGCATCTTTGGCTATAACCGGGTATTCTGACACAGAGGGTACTATTTGCGATTATCCGTATACATTATATAGCAGTGCTATGAATAACACAAGTATTATTTTTCCTTTATTTCCTACATTACACATAATAAATGAGTTTTTTTTCTATAATCCATCTCCGTTATAAATACCTATATTAGGTTTTTCTTTACTATCTACTTTATTTCCGTAAAGATCTTTCCCTCCATTATTGGATATCAGAGTTCCTGATTTTATGGCAGGAGACCTCTTTTTTAATTTATAACCATTTAAAGTACTCAGTCCTACAGCTGTACCCGGATTTACGAATAAGGGATCGCTGATAAGTTTATTTGGATCATATGGTTCGTCTTTAGGATGAATGCCAAAAAATAAATTATTGCTGTAAGCCCTGTTCTGAATACCTTTTCCCTCTGGACTTGCAAACCTATACATTGCATTTTTACTTTTATTATAGATAATATTATTATGGAATTTATAAGTATGATCTGTGTTAGAACGCTCTCTAATAATAATAGGAGAAACATGATCTTCAATATAAAATACATTATTATAAAGCGAAGCTTCAGTAAATGCATAGTTAAAATAAACCAGGATACCCCTGTCATTTTGACTAAGATTATACCTTACTATAATCCCTTTATCACGTTTATGTGTACAAAACCAAACTAAACCATGGGCATTATCATGACTATAGCTATACTGCCAGATAGTTTCCGGACTATTAATATCCGGATCATATAAACTTCCATCTGCATCTGGCGATCTGTTAAGAAAGCCTTCGTTATACTGAAAGACCGTTCCTCTGACTGTTCTCGAAAAAATGGTATTCCCTGTAATGCCTGTTGCTGTTTCATAACATAAATTACGTTCTACAACTCCACCTTCAGCCATTCTTATGATCATGGCATTTTTTGAAATATGATGAATAATATTATCTCTGATATTCAGATCAGTAAGTTTTCTTCTTTCCCATTTTTCTCCTTCAGGGTAATCGAATACACCGGATTCATGGCTGGTTGCTATACCCTGATTTTCGACATGATGAATATGGCATCCTTCTATTAAAATGTCATTGTAACGAGTAGCTTTTATTTTGTCTGATACAGTTGTAATATATATTCCAGCTGTTCTTTTTTCTTTATGCCCGTTGCCAATGATACCTTTTATATGATGTATGTGTAAATTTCTAAGATAGATATGATTTATGGTTCCATAATCTTCTGCTTTTATTTCCACACCTCTTCTATCTCCTGGTATATCTGAATTATTAGTTATTTCCAGGTTATTGATTTCCCAGTACTCTTGATTATAGAGGCTCACTACTCCTTTTCCTTCAATACCATTGCCATCTATTAATGGTTTACTACCTTTCCCATACTTGTCAATTACTATTGGGTGATTATGATCTCCAGATCCTTTTGGGTAGAGTGTTCCGAGCCATATACCGCCAGACTTAAACATAATTTTCGCACCCGGCCCAAAAGTGATACTATTCACTTTTTCTAGCGATTGCCACGCTTCCTTCTCTGAAATCCCACTATTATTATCATTCCCATATTCTGAATCTACGTATACTGCAGATGTAACGATATTGGCCAATATGATCTTGGGTACAAAAATAAGGCATAGCGCACTATACATGAGGATATTTCGGAATTTTAGAGTAGTCATTCCTTTTTAACTTAAGATGAAGAACCTGATTGTCAAACTCAGGCTTGATTTTAAAATCTATTCTGTTAATCTAATTTGATTAAGCTTCCCTGAATCTATTTTGTTATTTGCATGCTCAACATACTTATTTATTAAAGCCTTATAAGCTACTTCTATATAGGCATCTTTAACCTGTCGCGTAAAGGCCTTTAAAGTGTACTTATCTTCTTTATATACTGTATTTTGCATTTTTTTAAACTGATTTTGTAAATCTACTTCAGTAATTACTATCAGCTTCTCATTAACCAAACCATTTTTTAACCGAATAAGTGCATTACTAAAACAATAGTCGAAAAAAGTTTGTTCGCTAAATTCTATTGGTCCGTATATAACCTCATGTCCAGCTACAGATTTTTTCCTGTTTCTATTGTTAACTTCCAGGTCTTTAAGAAGAGACTCATAGTCTTTGTATGGCCATAAGTTTCGCTCTCTCAATAACTTTTCCTGAACTTTAATTACAGACAAGGAATCAATCGCCCTTGTCCGTAATATGTCTATAGCTTTAATTCCCCTTATTTCTTTATCCCAAAATGATCCCGATTGTTTTCCAGGATCTTCGGTTGCTATGTCTCGATATACATCAGCTCTATATCGTTCCATTTCTCTTAGCACTTCTTCTTTAGTTACAACCATTCCAGCTATTGTCCCAATATATTTCGCTTTTTGTGCAGGTGGTCCTTCCTGCGCAAATGTCACCGACGTTATTATAATCAGAAAAGTGGCAATTACTAAATAGCTTCCCTCTCTAATCTTTGAACAAATATTTTCCACCATTTCGAATATTTAAGATTTATGATAGATAGAGAATATACCTTTCATATACTATTCACCAATTTTAACAATAGCCCAGCTTTCGGATGCTTTAACAGATTGATTTGAACGGAATCTCATCATATCTGCTCCTTTAATCCATGTTGCTCCCTCGTGATTTTCCTTATTATCAACGATTTTAAAATCTTTAATAGGTAAAGTTTTAGTTTCACCTTTATAATTTATAGTAACATTAGATATTCCCCATCCTCTTTGTGAAGGCTTTGTTGATGCTTGTCCATTATATTTAAAAGCAAGATAAAGCGGTTTACCTGCCACTAAATTTTTTGCTAAATCAATTTCTCCAGATTCAGCCAGTATTTTGTCGGTAGCCAACTTAATTTTCTTTGTTATATCTTCCCAGGTTGCCGATTTTATAGATTCTAAAGAATAATCGCCATTAAAATCTGTTGATATCAATACAGATAAATTATTAGACTGACTACCATATTGAACACTGGTATTAAACGACAACGTTGTTTTGTCTTTTTGTGCATAAACGTTATGTAAAACTAAAAATGTAATAACGGTCATTACCTGTAAAATCTTGCTGAAGTAATTTCTCATGATTTTTTATTTTTATTGTATAGTTATTGAGTTACGGTTATTGTTATCTGTTTTACCACTTTGCTTTCTCCGTACAAATTAGAATTACTTGCTACAAATGTTGCTGTGTAAACACCTTCTTTTATATAGGTATAAGAATGACTATCCTTTTTTAAATCCCTGAAACCTTTTATTGGTGTTCCTTTATCCGGGCCTAAATTGGTATCTTCTGTGCTAATAGGAGGAGAAATAGCCCAAACCTCAACTAAGGGTCTTGTATCAAAAGTACTGGGAGATCTTAAGGTTATTACACCACCACTGGTAACAGAGCTATTTCTTTCTACATCTGTTACAAAATTATTATCATATACTTCTTTAAATGCAGAACCATCAAAAAGGGAATAGTTTCCTAAATTGGTAACAGCGTTTACTACAATATTTCTCATAAACCAATTTCTTTGAGTTTTTGTCGGATCATCTTTCCTATACTTGAAAGCAAAATACATAGGTTTTCCTTCCTCTGCTTCACTCGTAATGTCTAAAACACCCGAAGGCACATAATTCGCAGCATCACTGTTGTCCATAGTTGAGGGTGCTAAGACAAAGTTCTTAGAAACATTATTCTTCCATGTAGCATTCTGTATATCTTCAATAGTATAGTTACCATTAAAATCTGACGATATCCATACAGATAACATATCTTTTTGCCCATTAGCTAATCCATATCTGATAGCCGTAGAAAAAGACGCATTTATACTAAGTACCTCCTCTATTCTCCCATCCTTATAGGTATAATCATTCAAAGGCTCACCGGAATAAAACGTTATCTGATCGGCATCCCCCGTAAATTTAAATTCTACTTCATCTCCAACTTTATAAGTTAAAGAATCTACCTTAACATCAAATACAGGAGTCTCAACTTCAACCTTGTTACAGGACATAATACCCAGGCAAGTGAAGAATATAATAATAGAGTTTTTAATTGTTTTCATAATTATGATTTTAATTACCAACCTTTGTTTTGAGTTAATGCTGAATTTAGGCCCATTTCATAAGAGGGGATAGGCCATAAGACATCTCTTTCACTTACATTTCGATAAGACCATACCACATAATCCAGAGAACTAGATAATGAAGATGTCTCAATATGATCTCTTACAATTTTCATATTCTCAACCAATTTCCCCCATCTTACCAGATCTCCTTTTCTCAAAGACTCAAAGCAGAGCTCTCGAGCGCGTTCATCCTGAACGAATGTGAGGAAAGCTGCCGGAGAAGCTGTTGCCGACACAGGTAAATCTGAATTTATAGTAGGATCGCTTAAAACAGCTGTTGCAGTAGCACCAACACCAGTACCAGTACTACTTATGGCAACTGTGGGGACACTAGTGTAACCGCTTCCCTCAAAAGTAACCAAGATACTTGCTACTCCACTGCTTGCTACTGTCGCAACGGCAGCTGTAGCTCCCTGCCCTCCTCCTCCGGAAATGGTAACATTTGTGTTAGCCACTGTATATGTGCCCGATGTTCTCGCTGTATTTACCGTGATAGACTTCACATACCTTCCAGACATTAATTTACCATAGGCCCTACTTCTCACCAGATTCACAGCATCTATCGCATCCTGACTCACTACTCCTGTTTCCTGGCTTTCAGCTTCCGCGAACATCAACAACACATCTGAAAAACGTAAAAGAGGATAGTTTATAGGCGTATATACATTTTCTTTTGGCATAACCACTTCATAAAAGCGCCTATATTTACCACAGTCACGCTGGTAAATACCCGTAGGTGTTATAGCTCTCGGAGTTTCCTTTGCAGGGTTACCAGCCAGGGAAAACGGAGCTATCGCATAATTCCTTCTTATATCATTTGAATTTATAACATCTCTATTGTCATATTTATCCCACAAAACACCTGTTGCATTTAAAAATCCGTAAGAGAATCCATGATTAGGATCAGCATTAGAACCACCATTATACTGAATACCATTATAATGGCCTATTTGCCCTGCTTCTCTATATACACCTTGTGTATTTCCCCAAAATTCCACTTCCCATATACTCTCTCCTATATCGTATTTATCGGAAGAGTAGTTTATAAATACCTGTCTGTAATCAGGATTTAATTTATGATTAGCACCTGTATCATCCATAACCATTTTTGCCCATTTCCTTGCTTCTGCATATCTTGACAAATCTCTTACAGGATAACCGGCCCAATGTAAATTGACCCTCGCAAGGATTCCTCTTACTGCAGATTTGCTGACTCTACCACCGTGTCCTATCTGTTTAATCGTTTTAACCATTCCTTCCGCCTTTTCCATATCAGCTACAATCTGAGTATAAACTTCTTGTACCGTATTTCGTGGAATAGCTGTATTGTTTGTATTAGCTATAGGTTCGGTAATTAACGGTACTCCACCAAAATTACTTACCAGGAGGAAATAATAATAGCCCCTTAAGAACAACGCTTCTCCCTCTATAGCATTTCTATTAGCTTCAGATATCTTTTGGACCTTATTTATATGTTTCAATAAAAGATTCGCTCTATAAATCCCTTCATAACAAGTTTTCCAAAATGCAGTAACATGTGGATCTGTAGGATAAACATTATAAACGGATACCCCTATGATATCAGTAGATCTATCATAAAAACCTTCATCTGCATCCATACCCATCCTGGTAATCCTACCTCCATAAAGAGTCCCTTCTCCTAATTTTGAATATACTGCTGCTAAAGCAAAATTTAATTGCTCTTCTGTTTCATAATACGTATCAACAATTAAAAAATCCTGCGGTTTAGTATCTAAAAATTTATTGCATGATGCAGAAGACAGGCTAATAACCAATGCTCCAAAATACTTTATTATATTATTTTTCATTTTTTATCCTCCTAAAAATTATAGTGTAACCTTAAGACCAAAAACCATAATTTTAGCTCTTGGATATGCAGACCAATCGAATCCCGGGGTTAGAACACTATTTCTTACAGAAACTTCCGGATCCATACCAGAATAATTTGTAATAGTGAATAGATTTTGTGCCGAAGCTGTGATGCTTAAATTCTTAACATATATTTTCCTGAGATATTTTGCAGGCAAACTATAAGAGAATGAAACTGTTTTTAAACGGATGTAGGAAGCATCTTCCAGATATAATGAAGAATATCTACCTAATGGCCCTTGCCCTCCCGACCTAAACATAGTGTTAGATGGATTCTCTGGTGTCCATCTATTCACATAAGACGCGAATTGATTACGGGAATTTTGAGGTCTTCCCCCTTCAAAATAAATTCTATTAGCGTTAAATACTTCATTACCATAAGACCATTGGAAAAATACATTTAAACTAAACCCTTTATACTTAAAGTTATTAGAAAATCCGCCAGTATGTTTTGGAACGGGATTACCTATAATAGTCTCATCAAATTCGTTTACGGTTAAGTCTCCATTGATGTCTCTATACTTGATATCTCCAGGCTGTATATCTTCTCTAACATCACCATTATCCGCAATGTTAGGTTTTAACTGGTATTTTCCACCTATCAAATCGAAATCATCATATTGATAAACTCCATCAAAAATATACCCCATAAATAATGCGGCCGGCTGATTAACCTGAGCTACATACAAATATGACCCGTTATGTAAGGCATCCCAGGTTACTGCAGAAAGCATTCTGCTTTCATCTGAAGTAAGTGCAAGAATTTTATTTTTATTAAAACCTATATTTAAACTACTTGTCCATGTAAAATTTTTAGTTTTTATATTTTCAGTATTCAAAGTCAGCTCTAACCCATCATTTTGCAACGATCCGATATTTTTATAAGTTCTGCTGAAACCAAATATTGTTGGAATATTGGCATTTAATAATAAATCTTTAGTTGTTTTTCTGTATACATCAGCAGTTATTTCAATCCGATTTTTAAATAATGCCAAATCGTATCCCAAATCCAACTGCGACGTGGTTTCCCATTTCAAATGTTCATTAGGTAAAGAATTAGGATAAATACCTTTTGTTGGATCTCCATTTCCAAAAGAATAAGACTGAGCAATTGACGATCCGCTCATTAAATCCTGATAAGGATAATCGGACACCCTGTTATTTCCTGTTAAACCATAACTTATTCTTAGCTTAGCATCTGAGATAAATTTTATATTTTTCATAAAATCTTCACTTCCCATTTTCCAGGCAAAAGCTCCGGAAGGAAAATAAGCCCATCTGTTAGATACAGGAAATTTTGATGACCCATCTGCTCTAAAAGTACCTGTTAATAGGTATTTTGATTTATAATTATAGTTTATTCTAGTGAACAGCGAATTTAATGTATTATTTGAGGTAGCAACTGTCATACTTGATGGCACTCCTTCGTCCATACCCCATAAACCTATAGATTCGTTGGGTATAAGTTGACTGCCTAAACCATATCGATTGGTCGTTCTTTCCTGAAAATCAATACCCGCCATGACATTGTAACTATGATCGCCTACTTTCTTTCTATATGTAAGAGTAGATGTAGAATTCCAGGTTACAGTCTCTGACAATGATAAAGTAGATTGGACTCCTCTTGAGTTTGACGGTAACGTCGAAGAACCTCTTGTAGTTCCGGAATTATAAAAATTATACCCCTCTCCATTTGCTTTAATATATCCCGCAGTCGTTTTAAACTGTAAATTTTTATTGATATCATATGTTAAGAAGGCATTAGCATTTAAACTCATACTTTTAGATCCTCTGTCTTCATTTGTTAAAGATTTCACCGGATTTATAGCGAATAAGGTTGACGATAAACTTTCATCCACTTCAGCATCAATAAACTCTTCGTCTACGTCACCTCCAATAATATCTCCTCCTTCTTCATCGTAGATTATATCCTCTCTACCGGTTACAGGTCTAAATGCCCAGGTACTATACATTAGATAACCATAAGCGTGTCCCGCTGTTCCAGCATTACTCGCAGCAATTTGTCCAAAGGATTTTTTATGAGAATAAGAAAGATTTACACCACTTTTAAATTTTTTACTTATAGTATGATCAAGTGTCACCCTCGCAGTAGCTCTATTTGAACCACTATGTATTATCACACCTTCCTGATCGTACAAGGAACCCGAAACCGAATACTTCGTTTGAGTGTTCCCTCCTCTTACAGACAAATTATGAATTTTTGTAGCTCCATTCTGAAATACCAGATCCTGCCAGTTAATTCCCCGTATATTTCGATAATCTTCAAGTGTTTTGCCATTAGGATCGTAATTTTCCGTATCTGTCTCAGGAAAGTCTTTACTAGTGTAAATTTTCTTCATTGCTGTCGAGTAATTATTCCTTTCTAACTGATATTTAACAAACTCGTAGGGGTCCATCATTTCCATCTGTTTAGTTACATTCTGAAAACCAAATGATCCACTGTATTGTACAACAGGAGCTCCAACTTTACCTTTTTTTGTTTCGATAACAACTACGCCATTAGCACCTCTGGCTCCATATATAGCTGTCGCCGAGGCATCTTTTAATATGTTCATCTCTTCTATATCATCCATATTTAAAGATGATGGATCAAACTCCTCATATGGAAAGCCATCTATTACATATAATGGAGAAGTATCCTGAGTTAATGAACCGGCCCCTCTAATAATTATATTTACACCTTCAGAACCCGGCTGACCATCTGCAGAAGACACCTGTACCCCCGCTATACGTCCTGCTAAAGCTTGTTCAAAAGACATCACCGGTGCTTGTGTTAAATCACCAATGTTAACTTGTCCAACAGATCCTGTCAAATCAGATTTAGCAACTTCTCCGTATCCTACAACCACAACTTCTTTTAATGCTTTTACATCAACGTTTAAAGATGTATTGATTTCTTTTTTATCTCCAACTTGTATTTCTTTAGCATAAAACCCTATATAATTAAAAACCAACACGTTATTGCTGGCCGCCTGAATAGAATAACGACCTGAAACATCTGTAAATACTGTCCTACTTACACCTTTTACTGCTACCGATACACCAGGAAGAGGTTCTTTAGTATCTGAGGCTGTTACTATTCCAGTTATTATTCTACTCTGAGAAAAGGCATCTGCAGTCAAGCTTAATACAAAAAGTAAAGCAAGCATAAGCCTCCTCCCCGACTCAGATAATCTTAATTTTAATACTATCATAATTTTAAATGTTTATATCATCATTTAGCTAATAAATTAAAAAGCCTATTAAAAATGTGTACGTACCCGAAAACAAGAAGATAAAGAATTAATTTACTTTAGCATTAAGTATTTAGTCAAAATTTTTATTGAACCCATTCTAATAGGTATATCCGGCTATAATTAACTTCTTTCATACTGGTTTAATAAAGGTTAAAATTACATATCACCCATATTCGAATACGGTTACGTAAACGTAAGGTACAATTATATTTTTTGTTATCAAAAATTATCTGCTTTTTTTTATTCTAAGATTGTTAGTGATGTTTTAATTTCAACATAGCCTTAGCCATATTATTACCGTTTTCTCTCTGGGCTTTTGAATTAAAGTGCAGCCTGTCTCCGATATGACCAAGTGTGCTTGCTTCGGAGAACCCGGCATTTCCTATTTCATTTGCCGTTTCCTGTAATGACTTGTTAACCACTTTATATTGTGAAGATTTAAGAAAATCCCCTAAACCACCAATAACAATTGGCAGATTATTATTTCCCAAATCTTTGCGGAAAGCTGTTAATAATTTAAGTAAACGTTCTTTATATAAAGGCGCATCCTTTGTATTAGAATCTGATTCTCCCTGTTGCCACACTATCCCTTTTAAAGTACCATATTTCATAGCTACTTTTGCTTTGCGAATAGCTTCTTCATATAAACCTCTTGAATTACCCGGTTCCCAATAAGATATTTTTGTACCTCCAACAGCCGCAGGAATAAGACCTATCTTAATCTTAGGGTTTGCTTCGGCCATTGCTTTACCAAAAGCTAACCCTGGTCCTACTCCTCTGTTACTTTTATCAAAATGAAGTGGTTCTTTAGCTAAAACGAATTCATCCGCTGCATTTAACATAAATACCCTATTATGTTCTGTTGTATCTTCCGCTTCGATTACACCACGACCAGCCATATTAGATTGACCAACTAATAAATATAAATCATAACCCGATTTTAAATCTATAGTCTCCTTTTTTGAATGGCAACCAACAAGTAGCAGCAATGGAATTAAAAATATTAAAAAAGATATTTGTTTAATTTTATTCTGTAAACAATTACCTCGTTTCATATCATTCATCTTCATAAATTTTTACTTACCTAAATTTTTGTACCTCAGCATAGCTTCCACATAATAATAATCTGCATAAGAAAGTGGAACGTCTACCTCTCTGTCTTTAGGCAGATTGCCAACACTATGTTTTAAAATAAAGCCACCGTTTTCCCCTACCGAAGCTGTATACACCGGAGAAGAAAGTGACTTAATCATTATTTCTGCCGCATTTAAATATTTTTGCTTCTTCTCTTTATCTGAATATCCCGAAAGTTCAATCAATGCAGAAGCTACCAAAGCCCCCGCCGAAGCATCTCTAGGTATTACAGAATATTTGAATGCATTGTAATTAAAGCTTGGCTGCACCCCAGGTTGCCCTGCATCAAAATCCCAATAAGGGATTTTATCTTTAGGAAGATTTTTGTGATTAAGAAAAAAGTCTGCCATTCCCTGTGCCGTCTTAAGGAAACGTTTATCTCCTGTCTCTCGATATACCATTGTAAAACCATAGATGCCCCAGCCCTGCCCTCTCGCCCAGGTAGAGTTATGAGCAAAGCCCTGATAAGTTTCGCGACTGTTTATCTCACCTGTTTCAGGATTATACGCCACCACATGAAAAGAACTATAATCTGGTCTTACATGATTTTTCATTGCAGTTTCGGCATGTGTAACCGCTATTTTTTTAAAGCTTTCATCTCCGGTCACTTTTGAAGCAAAGAATAACAATTCCAGATTCATCATATTGTCTATAATCACCGGAAAATCCCAATATTTACTTCCATCTAAAGACTTAATCCGATCCCAGGATTGTATACTTCCAACTTTAGAATTATACCTGCTTGCCAGCGATTTAGCCGATTGTACTAAAATATCTTTATATTCTTCTTTTTTTGTTATACGATAGGCATTACCAAAACTACAATACATCATAAAACCTAAATCGTGAGTATTCTTGTTATCTTTCTGGCTTTTCAAAAACGTAAACTTGTTATCGGCTTCATTAAGTAACCCCTTATCTTTAGTATATTCGTATAGATAAACCAAAGTACCGGGGTAGAAACCACTTGTCCAGTTTTTTGCAGTACTTGTTACAGAACCTTTTTCTCTGCCTTCGTAAGTTTTTGGAAAACGATCTTCTGGTGTTACCGATTTTAGGAATTTATATTGTATTGTGGATTGATCTAAGCTTTTTTCGATAATTTCTATCAATCCCTTACCTCTATTAAATGTATTCTCTTTCTGCGCATAAGAATATGCTATGGAAAAAAATACTAAAAGCATTGAACCACTAAACACTATCTTTTTCATGTGATTATACGGTTAATAATTATGGTTTATAAGAGTATTTCATTAATCGGTAACGTTAACGTAAAGTAATAACTTATTTTATATAATCAAAATAAATTGTAATTTTTAATTGTGCTGCCTGGAAAACAAGGAGAGTCCAATTAATATCAAACTACCATTGTAACCGGACTCCTCATATTCTTTAATTTAAGAGATATAAGTGAATGACTTTTGATATGTTTTCAATTTTTTATAAATTAGTTCTAAATCTGTAGACATAACTATACGATTATCATTAATCTCCATTTATAAATCCACCTAAAGCCCACCTTTTATCCACATATCCCCCACCGTATCTGGCATATTTCCATAACTATACTCTAGTGTTTCCCCGCTTTAACTCAAATAACCATATATGTTTTGCTTTGCATTAAAAATTTAAATCTTAATTTTTATTTAATACTGTCTTAGATGCAGTTTCTCTTAAGTGTTCCGCAAAATCCTGGGAGACATTTTCAGGGACAAACTTTAAGTTAAAAGGTGATTCTCTGAACAAAAAGCTATACCAAATGAGCGCACCTAAATAGCAACCCGCTTGATTTGCGTGATTAGCGTCTAACTTAAGTTTTTTGTTCTTAGTCCATGAATATCCAACATTTAAAGAATTCTTTTCTTTTGGCAATTCCGGATATACCGCATTCTTAAAATTAAAATTGGCATCCGGAATAAATTTCCACTTCGAATCTGAACTTACCTGCCAGAACGCATCTCCGGTTGGAATTATTCTCAGATTAAATTCTTTTGCAACTTTATGATAAGCCATTCTGGATTTTTCCCACATTTCTTGAGCACTGTTTGCTCGCTCTTCTTCAGATATTCTACTAAAATATGAGGCATCTTCTCTATAAGACCATGTCTGATGTATTACAATTTCTGCAGCTGGCTGGAATTTTTTAATAAAATTATACAAATTATTAATATAAGGATAGTAGCTTTCTGGATATGCAGAATGCGTAGAGGCTTGTTGCATGGTTATAATATCCCATCCGCCATTCATTAAAAGCATTTTCAATGATTTCCCGTTATAGGGCTTTCCTTTGGGGTCATCTGGATTTACTTCTGCTATCTCAACCGCATCCCAATGCATTTTCAACGGACTACCGCTAATTTCTGCTTTTTGCATAACTAATTTATGGCCACCTTCAGCAGCCAATTGAGGAAGATATAAGGTAGCATTTCTGGAAAAACTATTCCCTATTACTAACAACCGCAATTCCTTTCCCTTTTCGTCTTCGGCTTTTACGGTATATATTATACATAGAATCCCGATAGTAAAACAAAGAAGGCTGAGTATATAACTTTTGTAATGTTTCATATTTTCTTTAGTTGGAAATTTTAGATTGATAAACCGGAATTCACTTTAATTCCCTGATTAGAGGTTATATCAAACTTTACTTTAGACTAATTAATCTCCTGACCGTTGCCCCTCGGAAAACGAGAAGAAAAGTAATTAAGATATCATTCGTTTAGATTATTCGCTTCCCACTTAAAGGGTACATTTGTATTTTTAACCGTCGAATAGATGTCTCCAAATCCCTTCCAACCTTTAGATTCGGCTCCGTATGCGGGGAAACTCCCTATTGCTACTTTGTTCTGTATATTGTTTGAATATCTATTATTGTAAACCCTGATTTGGTCTGTATCTATTCCGAAATTTTCTGCCAATAATTTCTTTTTTTCTGCTGCTGTTCCATTAGTCAGAACATCACCTTCTTCTTTAGTCAATAAATAATTAAATCCAGGCCTATTGTATCCATAATGATGCAATACAATAGCATTAACTATTGAATTATCACCATTATTTA
Source organism: Pseudopedobacter saltans DSM 12145 (assembly GCF_000190735.1). Lineage (GTDB taxonomy): Bacteria > Bacteroidota > Bacteroidia > Sphingobacteriales > Sphingobacteriaceae > Pseudopedobacter > Pseudopedobacter saltans. The sequence goes on along the minus strand of NC_015177.1, from coordinate 874,126 downwards.
TAAAATCGTTATCATAGAAGGCATAATTAGAAGCGAAAGATTCTGCTCTAGCCTTATTAAAATTAGGCATCGAAATAAATGGATAGGAAGGAAAGTCTTTGTTTCTAACAAACTTAGACCCTTTAACAATACAGTAATCTGTACTATCTCTGAAACGAACATAATCGCCTGTACAATCCTCAAAATGGCTATCTATAATATAAATATAAGATGGATTGTAAGCATTGTAAATATGATGTGAATGGCTATCGATTCCTACTCTTTTAAAAGTACAGTTTTTATAGGTTACATTTTTTGTTCCTTTTTGATGAACCCCTGTGGTTCCATATATTATGCCTCTCATATCTGTCCATAAACAATTGTTTACCAAGATATTTTTTGTTTCACCACCATTTGTAGAAGTTATGCGTAAGGCATAGCCCAATTTCCCATTACCTTTAAACGAAAAATTGCTAATTTGGATATTCTGAGAATTTACAATATCAACTAAGACGCTTCTCTCACCTGAAAACTCATTAGGATCCGCTGTAAACCACGTCTTCTCCGGAATGCCTTTTATTATTAAAAGATTATTTGGGCTTCCTATATCTTCTATTTTTAACGGTTTCTGAGTAAATGTTCTGCTATAATTTCCTTCTAAAAACAGTACTGTAATGGGTTGCTTCTTTAATTGGGTGTTTACCTCTTTCCAAAAGGAACTATTTAGAAAATCTGCCGCATTAGATTCGGAATCCCCGGTACCTGTCCCCTTTTGTTCATATGAAACATATAGCTGCTTTATGTTGAACATTGGGCTTGCTTTAGTAAGAGAGACGATAAACATTAGAAGTAGTATATTTATTATTTTCATTTTTGTTTTCATATTAATCAATCATTAATTTTTCCTAAATCGTTATATAATCCATATTCGATCGACAATTTATCTCGACGATATTTCGTAATCGAGCTCCATTTTTCACTCGCTACATTGAATTGAGCGGTTTAATCTTTAGTTTTCTTAACCGTATAAGCAATTACTTTATTCGTTAAAGTATCTTGTAGCCCTTTACTAAGCATAGAATCAATCTTAATTTCATAAACAAAACCTGCTTCTAATTTTCCAATGTTTAAAGTCATTTTAGAATTTTCAGCGGCCGTTTTAACACCTTTTATTGCTACATTTTCTTCATTGATTCTTGGCGACCCGTACTTCTCATGATAATGATATTTGTATTTTTTAACCGTTACAAGCGAAGAAATATCACCTTTCTTTGATACAGAAAAAGGTGCGGTAAAATCTAACTCGAATCCTTGTTTTGCCAATTTGATATTTTTTACATCAAACGCAATTTTACTGCTTGCTGTAATTTTCTGTATTCCCCTGTCTCCCAGCCACCCATGGTCTGTCTGGCCAACCCATAAACTACCATCGGGAGCAATTGCTAATCTATTATTGCCTTTTCTTAAACCTTTTCCTTCTATAAACAATGTTACCGCTCCCTGTACAACTCCATCTACTTCGTCCAGCATTACACGTACCAGACGTTCAGTATTCATTTCGCCAACAATGAGCTGACCTTTAAAATGATCCATATTCATCCCTTCTCTTATCATGACAGGTTGAGTCGGCGAATTAGCGATAACATCATGAGGGAAGATAACAGCAGGTTTATCTCTTAAATTATCTAATGAATCTCTACTCCACTCAAACGGATTTCCCTTTTTCCAATTCTTATCCCAAACCAAAGCTGCCGGATGACCATAAAACTGCCCTTCTCTTACGTGGTAAAGCGGACTGGAAGCCACCCAATCTCCCTGATTATCGGTTACAAACAGATTATCTTTATCATCTAACATCAAGCCATTAGGAGAACGGAAACCTGAGGCAAACGGAATTACTTTTCCATCTGGAGTCAGCTTCATAATCCACCCTCTGTAAGGAACTACCGAAAACATGGCTCGGCCTTGTTTTGATTTGCCATCCATATTTAATTCACCCCTAATTTCGTTCGCAATCCCACCTCCAGAAGACGAAGAGTTGAGACCGATATATAGATTTCCTTTTTTGTCTTTTACAGGTCCATAAGTAAATTCATGATAATTTCCGGTCATACCGAAACCATCATAAACCGTCTCATATAAGTCGGCTATTCCATCGCCATCTGTATCTTTTACCCTGGTTAGCTCTGGCAATTGCATTACCAAAATCTCATTTTTATTAACCACTAACATTCCAAGTGGCTCATGAAGTCCATTGGCAAACATTTTCCATTCTAATTTCTTAGGGTCATAGATCATTATTTCTCCCCTCATAAAAGCGGCAACCAGTCTACCGTCTGGCAAAAACTCTAGAGCTGCTACCTCTGCTGTTAAGTTTTCAGGTGTTTGTATATCCTCTATAATATATGGTTGCTTTACTCTTTCGTCGAAACCAGTACAAAACATCAATGCACACGTTACTCCTATCAGTAAAATTATATTTCTCATTTGATGATTCTTAGTTCTACATTAAATTTTGCTCCTGCGTCTGGCTTCAGCTCTAGAAGCTCTCCTGAAAGCTTTTTGCCATTGAAATAATATTCCGTATTTTTTGACGAAGTATAGTTTAGATATAATTTATCTTTTAAAGCCGGAACCCGGAAGGATCGCATAATCCCATTTCCCTCTTTTAACTCTTTAATAAGTTCAAAAACATCTGTACCATTTATGGTATAATGAAATTCTGGATAACCTCCCTCAACTATTTTATATCCTTTAAACTGACTTTTTTGTTGAGCATTCCTTCCTATTCTTATTACCGGATTTTTATTTTCTGTATAAAATATATCGCCTAATATTGCAGCTTGTGCATCTTTATGGCCTTTCCATAATTTGGTATTATCAACAAAATCTCCTGCCCACGCAAATCTTAACCTGCATTCTCCCGCATCCCAACAGTATGAAAGTTTTCCGGGTAAATGAACTGCAATTGCAGCTGGACTCGAACCTTCAATATATAATCTATATAAATATGGAGGTCTCAGCTCATAAGGATGCTGTGGTTTGTGATGAACATGCGGGCTTTCTGCATGCATTCTGCTTGGAGAAACATTTACATCATTTTCTAACGGCGGCATTATTCCCGAACTATTTACATACATCGCTCCGTACATGATAAAGCCATGTCCAGGCAAGGTACATACATAAGGATAAATACCTTCCTTTTCCGGGGCTTTAAAAGTCAAAGTTTTCGTTTGTCCATCATGAAGTATAGGAGTGCTCCACAATATATCAGTGTCATTCGGCACATAGTTATTTTTTAGTCCATTTACTCCCATCTCCATTGCCTTTTGAACTATTTTTTCCCTAGTCCCGGGATTAATAATGAGGAGGTTATGATCCATATCATCGGTATTCGTAAATATTATCTTAACCTGCTGACCTGGTTTTACATGGAATCTCGGTAGATTGAATTGCAAGCCGGGTAAAACGTTAAGTTCAATTTCTACAACCTTATCTTTTTGATATCCCGTGGACGGCAATACATGTAGAACAAGCAGCAACAACATGATTATACTTAACCTGCTTATGTGCCTGATCTTATACAAAATATTCTGTGACATGATTTTTATTTTATTATCCTTTAGGTTTAGTGATGTACATGTGAAGCATCTGCTTTCATCCGACTTGGAGAAACGTTTTTATCTTTCTCTATCGGTGGCATAGTATTCGAACTGCTCACATACATTGCTCCATACATGATAAAACCATGTCCGGGAAAAGTACACACATAAGGATAAACACCTTCTTTGTCCGGCGCTTTAAAAGTTAAAGTTTGGGATTCTCCGTTGCGTAGCACAGGTATGCTGCATAAAACATCACTATCATTAGGGATATAATTATTCTTCGCACCATTTGAACCCATGCTCATTGCTTTTTGTACTATTTTTTCTCTCTGACCAGGATTGACAATAAGCAGATTGTGCTCCATATTATCAGTATTATTAAATACTATATTAACCTGTTGTCCCGGTTTAACCTGAAATCTCGGCAGGCTGAACTGTAATCCCGGCAAAACACTAAGCTTAATTTCCGTGGTATTAAATTTCTGGTATCCCATAGATGGCAGAACTTGCAAAACAAGCAGAAGAACTACTGCAGTAATCAGTTTAATAATCTGTTTCATATTTGACATAATATTTTGTGATATAATTTTTATTTATGTTTAAAAAGGTTTTTATAATAATCTGGTACTAAAAGAATTCCCCCTGAATGCTTATAAAAATGCTCGTTCAAATCGAATACTCCATTTGAGACATTCGCCCATTTTTCGCCTGAATATGGATGTCTGGCTTTCATCTCATCCCAATTTTTATAATTCAAATCGCCATTCGTTTCCATTAATCCCATGTTCAAACCCGGAAAAGGTTGTAGAGTAGCGGCTATATTCTTGTTCCAATCTACCAATACAGGGTTTACTGTTAAATCTGCACATATACATGGTATAGCATGGTCATAGGCTATTTTTGCTATTTTAGCAGTCACGCTCAGTGTTTTAGCAATGCCTTTTAACACAAAAGCACCGTAACCTAAACTAAGTTTTTTATAAGCATCGGCTTCTGTATGGATACTCTCATCAGCCGCTATTAATACTCCTAAATCTGAGACATCTTCGTTGTTTTCCTCTGCAAATGGCTCTTCGTAAAATAAAATATGCGAGAAAGCGCCAATGGTTTTGGCATGTTCTAAATATTTGGCTAACAATTCTTTGTTAGGATACCTGCCATTTGCATCCATAGTATAATAAACCTTGCCATCAGGTGTTTGCGGAGTTTTTACATCTTTCAAAATCGCATAGATTTCCGTTAGTCTATCCATATCTTTTTGCAACATTTCTTCTGGTCTGCCCGGAAAACCTGTTTTTATCTTAAAAATAAAGTATCCTTCTGCAACTGCTTTTTTTATGTCTTCCAATGTCGTATCATAAGACAATAAATACATCAATGCCACTTTATTATTCCTAAAAGAAAATGCCCGTCGATAAGCCTCGGGAATCATTTCATAAAAGGTAGAGATATCATTTTCGTAAGCGTAAAGCAACCATAACGCGTTATCTACACTTAGCAATGCGTTATACAGAAAGTTGATATTTAAGCCAACTTTTCCTGTTATCTCCTTACCCTCGTTATGTAATTCCGGAATAATCTGGTCTAATAATTCTATTGGATTTTCAAACTGACGATTGACAATTTTTCTTAGGGCCCGGTTTGTTAATACATACATTAAAGCATTACCGTTGGACTCCGAAGTTGAAGTGAATACATCGGCATCTCCATATAAAACACTTTGAGTAGCCATACCGATTCCCTCGAATCCCTTTTTACTTTTAATACTTACAATATTTTGCCATAGCTCGGTTAAGTATCCTCCCTTAAATCCAAAATAATGATTTAGTTCTTCACGCTGGAAATTTGAGTCAACTGCAGTAATTTCAATATTTTTCATTTAGTGCTTGGTGTTAATATACAAATTTATTGTGTACGTTACCGTTATAATTTAAATTTTAATGCTTAGTGACAGACCATAGGTTTTTGGATTTCCCAGATGTATCGCTCCGAAATCATAAGCGTAGCTAATATACTTTTTGTCCATAATATTTGCACCCCACAGAGCTATTTCAGCTCTTTTATACTGAAAACCTAAACGGGAATTTAACAGACCATAATCATTCTGATAAATTGTATTTGACAAATCAAAATATTGTTTTCCGATATGTCTGTATTCTAACCTTGCAAAAAATTTAGAATTTGAAGACAGATTATAATAAGTATACTGTAAAGATAAAAATGAGGTCGTTTCAGGCGTAAATACCTGCTTTTTGCCGCTTAAGTCCTTATTTTCTCCGTGATCATTATCTGGACTTACCAGATCTTCGTAATGAGCATCTGTATATCCAAAATTATATGCCAATTCGATACCTTTAACCGGAATGGTTGATAACTCAAATTCGAAACCCTTACTTGCCATTTTTGCAGCATTGCGAATCAATGTCAATGCTTCTGGCATGACGAGAACAGGTATTTGTCCATTTGTTATTTGGGTATAAAACAAAGCTGCATTAAGTTTCAATTTTCTCCCCACCAGCATATTTTTAGTACCTATTTCAAAGTTATTACTATATTCCGAATCATATGAAATAAGAGGTGCCTGAGAAGGATCGGAAGAGTACTCGCTGATACCACCAGCTCTGAAGCCTCTGCTGTACACACCATAAAAATTATGATTTTCAGACAGACTATAGTTCAAAGCTATTTTTGGACTATAGTTGCCATAATTTGCAGAAGCGGAGGTATCTGTTCTTGTTACCAGCTGTTTACCTCCTTCAGGAATAACCATACCTCCTATCTGCTGCTGCTTATGTTCATAATCGTATCTTAAACCTGCAATTAAAGATAATGATGAGGATAACTGATAATCTATTTGCCCAAATCCGGCAAAGCCATACCCATTAAGGCTGTTTATGTTTATATCTGTAAAATTGGTTACCGGTGAACCGTACATTCCCGCATCGCTTCCATAATAGGTGCCTTGTTTAAGGGGGCTACTTAGCAAAAACCCATAAATACCTGTATTCCATTTCAATTTGGCAGTGGAATACAAAGGAGATGAAAGCCGAAGTTCATGCATAAGGACTTTATTCCTATTCCATTTTTTGCCAAAATCATTTACAATAGCTATAATATCATAACTGGAAAAGTCTGCATCTATCGGGTCTTCGTAAAAACGATAGTTTTCCTGATAAGAGCTTTGAGAATTTAACACATAATGTTCATGTTGGTACTTAGCAGTCAAAGAAATATTAAAAGTCCGATCTCTCATCCTAGAACTTCTGTTTTGGTCTAGCCTGAAAGGTTTTTCAAAAGCTTCTTCCTTGTCCATAACCAAAGGAAATGTACCTTTGTTTAATTGCAGCTGATGCTTTACATTAATAAGAAATGATAAGCGTTTATTTGTCCGATATTTTAAAAAATAATTGCCCTGACTCAGCTTCATATCATCATAAGCCGAATTTGTAAATTCATTAAAGAAAAAACCGTCTTTACGAGTAAATATGCCGGTTGCTCCAAAATATAATTTGTCAGCAACTATTGGAGTTCTTACACCCACAGCATAACGCTGGAGACCAAAGTTTCCAAAGTTTAATTCGGCAAAACCTTTGGTCTGATTATCCGGCTGCTTAGTAATAATATTAATTACTCCACCGGTAGCATTTCTGCCGTACAATGTACTTTGTGGCCCCCTTAAAACTTCAATTCTTTCTATATCATTTAACTGCGAAATATATGAATCTAAACTAAACTGGCTTACTCCGTCTATATAAGTTGCCACGGCTGGTTCGTACGAAGTTGTAGTTACCCCTCTTATACTAACTACATTTCTGAGATCGCCGGGATTAGCTGCATACAAATTAGGAACTATAGCGGTTAAGTCCTTTATATCCCATATCCTGGCATTTCTAACGTCTTTAGAATCTAAAGCACTAATGCTAGATGGAGTCATCTGCATATTGGTTTCTCTTTTTTCTGCAGTTACTATTACTTCACTTAGGTGGTTTATGACATTTTGTAAATTGATTTCTTTATAGTTGGTCCCAGCGTTTAATGATATTTCTTCTAAAAAATCAGAAAGTCCATCAGTCTGTACACGTAAAAAATACTTACCAGGTCTAATATTCGATATTTTGAATTGCCCTGAAGATTCTGAAACTGTATAGTAAGATGTATTAATTAAAGAAATTGAAGCTTTTTCAATTATTGAATTGTTATAGCTTACAATCCCTTCTAATACAGCCAAATTTTGAGATTTTACGTATCTGGATATGAAGAGTAGAATTATAAGAATAATATATTTATATCTCATCGTTTGTCTTTTTATTAAGTGATTTTTTTGGAGTAACACATAATAGTATCGCTCAATTGACTTTAATTTGGAATTCTTTAAAGTTGCAGGGAAAGTTCTTTACTACTTTAATAAAGCAGGCTTTATCTCTTTTTGCCAAATATCATAGCCTGAAGCGTTCATGTGCAAACTGTCCTTTAAAAATATCGTCTTTATGGGTTCACCGTCCGCAGCCAGCATTTTATTATAGACATCGACATATCCGGCATTCTTATCTTTTTTTAAAAAACTCTTTATCAAAGCATTGGTTTCTACTACTCGAGGGATAAGATGCCGCCTTCTTGGACTAGGCTTAATAGAAATAAAAGTGATATTCACCTTTTTCCCTAATTTACTCCTGATACCATTATACAATGTTTTGAAATTATCAAATACATTTTGTGGTGTAGCATTTTTGGTCATCAAGTCATTATCTCCACAATAAATTATAATTTGTTTAGGTTTATAGGGGTAGATAACGTCATCTGCATGTCTTATCAAATCCGGAAACTGAGATCCCCCAAAGCCTCGATTTATAATTGTATATTCAGGAAAATAAGATTGTACATCTTTCCAATTAGTGAAAGATGAGCTGCCAATTAGCAAAATAGGGCTGTTAGCCGGTGGATTAATGCTGTCCAGTTGTTTAAACTTCTGGATATTAGCTTGAAAACGTGACGGTTTTTGTGCTATGCTGTTTTCATAACACAAAAAAAGAGCAAAAGCTAATGCTACGTACTTTAAACACTTCATTTAATTTTTTCTTAATTTGTTTTGTAACCAATCGGCTCGCTTTTCAGTTTGTAATCTGTTATACCAATGCCCTGTTTCTTTTACCACGTATAATTCCTTTGGAGCCATTATTGAATTATACGCAGAAAACATACTTGTAGGCGGTGTAGTTTCGTCATTATATCCAAAACTGTACAGGCCCGGCACCCGTATGTGTTTAGCAAAATTTACCGCATCATAATACTGCAAGCTATTTATTAGTTTTTCATTATTATTAATAGACGTTTTAAACATATGTGGCCAGCCACCGGCTCGATTATGTAAATATCCAGTAAGATCGGATAATGCAGGGGCATAGGCCGCCAAATATTTTATCCTTTTATCTAATGCAGCTGTTATCAAAGTTAAAGCTCCACCCTGACTTCCTCCAGTTACTGCTATATTTTCACCATCAAATTCGGGTAGCGTATATATAAAGTCAATTGCTCTTACGCAGCCCAGATACACTCTCTTAAAATAATAGGTGTCTTTATTTTCCATTCCCTCTACCCTGTATCTTTTAAAGGTAGTGTTAGCAAGTTTTTTGTATTCTTCGGGCTCCATGTTTAACGGAATTCCATGTATACCTATCTGTAATGTAATAAAACCATTTTTGGCGGTAGTTAGGTCGCCCTGAATTTTATGTATTCCGGCACCCGGAGGGTTGAATATTGCCGGATAACGCCCCGGTGATTTTGGAACACATAAAATGCCATATATCCTACTGCCCAGTTTGTAATTCTGGAAAGAAATTTCATATACGTTAAGCTCTTCTGTAGATCTATCTTTTAAGAGGGTCATTTTAGGATCTAAAGGTATTTCCCTGTTGTCTTTTATAGCCTTCTGCCAAAAATCCATAAAGTCTGAAGGCATATCCACTGTAGGAGCAATTTTATTAGGATCAAAAGCAGCAGTTATTACCTCTCGATATTCTTTCCCTTTATACTCAACCTTAACTGTACATCTTAAAAAACCCGGATTTTGCATGGTACCTGCCTGAAGGACGAAACTGCCATTGGTAATAATTATACTATCGGCTATTATCGCAGTTAACATTTCAGGACCGATATCATATTTAACTTTCACACTGTCAAGTGACTTCCCTTTGTACTTAACCACTCCTGACACAGATACCTGTTCTCCTATATTATAAATCCAATCATTATTATTTAAGGAGAGTTCTATTGTAAGATCTTGCGGTTTAGGCTGAGACGTCGCACCTAAAGAAATACAAAAGCAAATTAACCATATGCCTACAATACCATATTTCGAAAAAATGTCCTTTAACATATTTTGATCAATTAATAAGAGATTATTTTTTTATAATATCCAAACTCCATATTTCTTTACCTTGCCTGTAATACATCTCTTTATTCAAACCCATAATAAGGTCTGATCCTGAGACATTAAAGGATTTCATATCCAGTGTTTTTGGATCTAATGAAATTAAATTCCCATCTAAAGCGGCATATATCATTCCATTTGGATGAACAACAAATGTATCAGGTCTCCACAGAAATGAATCTCTTTTATCATTAAAAATATGTTTAGTTAGTATTACTGCTTTCTTTTTCAAATCAAATTTGAACAGCGTACCGCCTGCGTACCCCCAAACATTTCCATCCGGACCATTTATTAGTGATGTAATCGCTTTTGCACCGGGTACTGGTACAATCTCAAATACTTTTTGCTTTTTCATGGGATCCCAGACAAATAGCTTCGCTTCCTTTTCTACCGGTTGAATACCCAATCCACCCCATATTGAACAACCTCCTACCAGCATATCCCCCTGAAAGGCCAATGTAATGACAGATTGTTTTTGAACGATTTCTCCCAGACTTACAACGTTATCAGTTGCTCCATCTATTTCTACCAGAGCGCCTCCGTTGATTCCATATTCCGGAACTGTACCAAAATACACCTTGTTTAAAGATGGCACAGCTAATGCACCAAAGGGCCTGTCCTGCCCATCAACAGCCCCTATTTGTTTAGGATTTTTATCTTTAATACTCCATTCCTCTGAAATATCATACACATTAAATTTGGCTTTAGGATAATTACCGAAGTATATCTTAGAACCTAGCTTTGTAACACTTTCTGTTTGACTTAGCCCCTTATATACCGTAGCCTTATTCTTCTTTAAGTCATAAGCAGCGTTACTACCACCTAAATATCCTCCCGACCAAATTTTTTTATCGGGTCCAATATCTATATAGGTTAAGGATATAGGTTGAGCAGGGACATCTATCAAAGACTGTGCTTTTTGCTGAGAAGTCACTGGATTAAAGGTTATGATTTGCTGATAACTGTTCAGGAATACGAGTTCTCCTTTTTCATTCCATACAGAAGCTAAAGGTTTTCCTCTGAAATTGGAAAGCTCTACAGGGGTTGGCTTTTCTTCTTTATAGTCCAGCATCATCAGTTTACTGTTATGAACGTAGTATACTTTTTCTGTTGCCGGATCTTTAATTATAGCCTTTACTGGGAATTCGGGCATTTCTGCTTCGTATCTTTTTTTTGTGATGTTATAAACAAGTACTTTTTTTGCTCCGGCAACGGTAAAGAAAATCCTGTCGCCCGATTTTAAGTCCTGTACCTGGCCTATGTCATATACAAACTGCGCCGACTTATATTCTTGTGGCAATAAACTAACCTTCGTTTTAGATTTCGTATCCAGTTCTATGAGATGTGCATGAGAACCAATACCGGCATAAATTTTCTTACTGGTGTGATTGTATACCAACCCTCTCACATAATTTTCTCCTTCTACCAAAGGCCCGTTTCCGAAATCTGTATAACCTTCATTTGGGTGATATCTAAAAACCCTGCAATTTGGATAAGTTGCACCGTAAATTTCACCATCCTTACCTGCAGATAAGTCCCATATATATTTTTCTGTTCCTAAAACATTCCCTATATTATCTACTTTGTTTGTACCGGGAACATGTTTATAAAAAAATCCTCCAGCGCCACCAGCAACATAGACTATCCCTGTTGAGCTAACTTCTAAATCCCATGATCCATCCGTTTTTGGTAATGGTAAATCAATTACCAGTTTTCGGGTTTCGATATTAAAGGCAAGTAAATGAGCTGGAGTTCCTCTAATCACGGTATATATTAATATTTTTCCGTCCGGATCTTTGGCAAAAACACTTCCCTGCAAAACGATATCCGTTACCTGAGGGCCCAAATTGGTTACCTTAAAATTTTCTTTCGGAATTATTGTTAAATCTTGCGCCGAAACAGACATACCAAAAAAAGATAACAGGAGTAAATTGATTGTTTTTTTCATTATTGAGATTAGGGTTTAACAGGCATAATAAGATTTGTTAAAATAAGTTTAGACGAGGTTTTCATTCCTCGTCTAATTCTCTTTTTACTTTTAAGGACATTCCAGATTCTTATTTTTTTGCTGCCGCGAGATGAACTATTTTTAAATCACTTATCATTAATGACGCAGAGTTGTCATAACTAATGGTGCCGTCAGCATTCTTTAGATCTGAATGTGCTCCTTCACGAGACATGATACTAAAGCCGTTTAGATCTCCAGTATAATATATATCCTTATCAACTCCACCTTCATTTCTCACTAATTTTGCGGCTTCATTACTACCTGCACCTTTTTGCACTCCATCTATATAAATATGATAAGCTTTTGCAGGTAATGTTTTCTGCGTTCCGTTAACAGTATACAATTGGCTTTCATCTGTGTTATTGCAGAATATATCAAACTTTGTTTCCTTATCACTTGTCAGGCTCACTCCTGATATTGTTTGCCAACCCCAGTAGTTATTATCAGCTTTTGGTTGAGTGCCATCATTATATCTTGCTTGTAAACTGTACTTTCCTCCAACAGCAGCTTTTCTAAGTCTGAAAAGGGTATATACTCCTTTATCTACGTTACCAGCTGCCGATATGATTGGTGCCCCTGCCCCACCAACACTGGAATTCGTCCCCGATCCGACAATAAAATACCATATAGCTTGTTTGTTTTCGGCGGTATTACCTGGTTTTAAGCTAAAATGTAAGCTCATCACTTTTGATTTAACTTCGAAATTCCGGACAATAAATTTTGCCGCAGCCGGAGCAAAACCCCGTCCGCTGGTATGCACCATGGTTAGAGAGGGTCTCCCCTCGTTATTAAGGGTGAAAGAAGATTTTCCAGTTCCGTTTTCTTCACCTGCGATAATTTTAACCTCTCCAGATTTTGGTCTTGGAAGGAAGTCCTGAGATGAGGGAGTTGATGTTTTTTCTATTCCTTTACCAGAATTTGTCACTGTGCTTGTTGTACCAGCAAAACTGTATTCCCAAACAATGTTTTTTTGGTTTCCGGATTCAACCCATTGGGCTTTTGTGTGAAAGCTAGCTATGGTTAAAGCTGATAATAAAAATAACGTATTTTTTTTCATGTGTATTTATTTAAATAGTTAATATTTTCTTATAATTTTTAGTTTTAACGTTGTATTACCGGATCAATTTAATAGCGTAAACTTAACGCTCTTCATTCCTGCTGTTTCCTTTAAAGTAGCTACATAAACGCCGGGTTTAACAGGTACAAATAAATCTATCTGGTTATTTCCCTGCTTTAAGACTCTGTTTGTTTTATAAATAACTTTTCCTGAAATGTCTGTAATGCTTAGCTCGGCATTTTCGCCATTTTCAGAATTAAAAAAGGCTCTTAGCTGATTGGATGATATTTTGGAAATGCTAATCACTTCGTCAGATACCAAGTATTTAACAGGTACAATTTTATTTATTACAGTTTTTGCCCCGTCTTTATCTATCTGCTCCAATTGGTAATAATTAGTACCCGCAAATGGGGTTTTATCAATATAGCTGTAATGGTTTATGCTATTGCTTGTACCATTTCCTTCTACACGGGTTAAATGAGAAAAGTCTTTCCCGTTTATAGAGCGGTTAAGTATAAAATGAGAATTGTTTTGCTCGCTTGCGGTCTGCCAGTTTAAAGCTATGCCGGTGTTTGTTGCACTTCCGCTAAAATCTGTTAGTGTTACTGGTGTAGTTGTTGGAGTAGCAAGGTGGACAATTTGAAAGTTGGTTACCATTAGAGATGCAGAATTGTCATACGCTGAAGGGCCTGTAGTTCCTGTGTCTTCAGTAGTAAATGACATTGCCCCTTCCCTGCTCATAATAGAAAAACCCGATAAGTCTCCCGTATACTTTATATTTCCATTTGTCGGATATGTATTTCTGACTAAATTAGTCAATGTTGCTCCTTTTTGCACATCATCTATATAAATATGATAAGATGCAGCCGCTAAAGTTTTAGTAACCCCATTAAAGATATATTGCTGTTGGTTCTCGGTATTATTGAAAAACAAAGCTATTTTAGCTACGTTGCCACTGGTTAATGTTGCTCCCGTTATAGTTTGCCAACCCCAATTAGTTGTTGGGTTTGTCTGTTTGCCATCATTATGCCTTGCCTGAACAGCATATGAATTACCGAAAGCTACTTTCCTTATTCTTAATACAGTATACAATTTATCAGCGGTAGAGGTAGAGCCTGTAATTGAGGGAGCACTGTCTGTGTTTTTAATAGGCAATGCTGTTGAATCTCCTACGGCAATGTACCATATAGCCTGTTTGTTTTGGGCTGTATTACTTAATGTTACATCAAAATGAGCGCTCATTACCTTAGATGATGCCTCAAAACTTCTTACAGAAAATTTAGCAGGAGATACAGCTGTTCCGTTCCCGGCTGTATGAACCATAGTTAAAGATGAACCGTTGCCATTGAGCGTAAAAGAAGAGGAGTTGACCGTCGTGTTGGTATGTGTCATGATAGAGGCTTCGCCGGAAGTAGTTTTTGGCAGAAAATCCATAATCGAAGTCGTAGAGGTTCTTATTATTCCCCCAGTTCCTGATACAGTACTGGTTCCCCCGGTAAAATAATAATTCCATTCAATGTTTTTTAAAGCCCCTGATTCTACCCACTTAGAGAAAGCATACTGGTCTCCTTCCCAAGGCAACGGTTCATCACTATTGTTAAACAAGCCCGAGATATTTGCCTCCCCTGTCCACCCCTTAGATACAGAACCGTAACCAATATTGCTAACTAAAATTACCTGTTTGGATATATTATTATAAGTATTATTATTTATCCTTACCAAGTCGGTATTAATTTTATAATTATTTAGCAATACATCTTTTTTCTGTTGGTCTGTTCCGCTTGTTAGCATAGCACCTTCCTGTGCCGTAAGTAAATGATTTCGATCTGCAGGATCATAGCCCTGGCTGAAAAATTGTATGGCTGCTGTAGCATTAGTAAATGTGTTGTCGGTAAATGAATAATTGGTAGCAAAAATTTCATCACCCGGATTGACATCATTAAAAAGAGGCATGGAGATAAAAGGATAACTATCAAAACCAGGGTTTCTTATAAAAGTTGTGCCCTTAACTATGGCATAATCTAAATTGTCTCTGAACCTTACGTAATCTCCCGTACAATCTTCAAAATGAGAATCTATAACGCTGATATGATGCGCATCATAAGCATTATATATCATGTGCGAACCAGCATTTAATCCGATTCTCTTAAATGTACAGTTTTTAAATGTAACATAAGATGTACCGGATGCAGTGCCTGATGCCCCATAGACAATACCCCGCATATCTTCCCAACGACAATTTTCTATTAAAATATTTTTACTTGTTTTTCCTGAGGTAGAAGTAACCCTAAATACATAATCTACACTGCCGTTCCCTGTAAAATGAAAGTTTTTTACGCTTATATTCTGACAGTTCACTAAAGAGAATATAATTGTTTTGGTAGCGTACCCGGTTGGAGCGGTAAAAATAGTATTTCCAGCGTCACCTTCGAGTATCAAGTTATTTCTATAATGCCCCATCTCGTTTAGGATTAAAGACTGTTCGGTATAAGCTCTTATATAGTCGCCGGCAATAAACTTCACTACTACAGGTTGTGTTTGTAGAGAACTCTGGATAGCTGTCCAAAAAGAGGCATCTAAAAAATCCGAAGCATTTGCAGCTGTTAATCCGTCTGCCGTTCCCATGCTGCTTGGGGCTACATACCTGATAATCTGAGCCTCTGTAGCGATACTAATCCCTATAACTAAACTTAATAATGATAATATTCTTTTCATAATTTCAAAATATAAGTGTTAATAGATAACCTCTAATTTTCAAAAGCGAAACTTATGATTAAGATCGCCCTGAAAATATTAATAGGTATTACAATATCAGTTTAGCGCTTTTAGATTCCGTTGCTGTCTGTACATAAACGACAGAAACCATCTGTTTGGAACCAGATAAAGGCACTTCAATTTCATTCTTACCTTCTGACAATAGATGTTTCCCTTTGTAAATTACCTTACCTGCAATATCAGTAATTATAATTTCTGACCACTCGATTCTGCTGGCATTTAAGGTTGTTTTTAAATTGTTGTTAGAAGATCTGGAAACCACAAAATCAGCATCTGTACTTTTATAATTCACATACAATGATTTATTTACAGTTTTTGTCCCGTCTTTATCAACTTGTTCCAATTGGTAATAGTTAACACCGGCAAAAGGAGCCCTATCTATATAGCTGTAATGGTTCACGTTATTGCTTGTACCATTTCCTTCTACACGGGTTAAATAAGAAAAATCTTTTCCGTTGGAAGAGCGGCTAAGTATAAAGTGTGAATTATTTTGTTCGCTTGCGGTTTGCCAGTTTAGAGCTATACCGCTGTTTGTTGCTTTTCCGATGAAACTTGTTAGGTTAACAGGGTTTGTAGAAATAGTTCCTAAATGTACTACCTTAAAATTACTTATAGTAAGTGACGCTGAATTATCAAGAACAGAGCCGCTTTGAGCCGCATCTCTGGACATAATCATAAAACTCCTTAGGTTTTGGCTGGTTGTAACCTCAAGCTTATTAAAAGTGCCTTTTAGATCTTCATTTATATAAATCACATATTTGCCCGCGGCTAAATCTGTCTCGGCTCCAGTTCCAGGATGAATATATTTTACTGTAGCAGTAGAGTTATTACAAAAGATATCTATCTTATAGGCTGTATTTGCAGCTAAATTTGCATCAACAGCACCAGACCAGGTTCTACCTCCAGGGGCGGTAATAGAAGTTACTCCCATAGTAGTGTGCACATAATCTCCACCTTCAGATGATTTATTTAACCTGTAAGCACCAAAAATTCTATTATCATGGGCATATACCCCTGCAGCCGTTTCTGCAGTTGATGTAACCATATTGCCTTGATTGGTAAGTATGCCGGGATACGAATTTCCTCCTATCATAAAATACCAGTTAGCCTTAGAATTAGATGGCTCTACACCTAATGTCATATTAAAATGCAAGCTCATAACATTTGTTGCATTAGCAAAACCATAGGCAGCAAACTTACTCGTTGCAGCCGTAGCTGAGGGGCCAGCATTTGAAGGACCACTTGTTGCTATCATAGTCAGAGAAGGAGAAGTATTTCCACTTAAAGAAAAACCAGCAGGACTGGTATTGGGGTCGGGATTAGTACTCGTATAAGTTCTTACTGCTACTGTACCGGAAGGAGGTTTAGGTAAAAAACCTTCAGCATCCGGAGTAGATTCTGAATTGACATTAATTTCTTGTATTGATTTTGCAGCGGGAACAGCAAGACTATAATCCCAAATAACATCGCCTTTGCTGTTCGCGACATCCGCTTTCCAGTAAGTTTGAGCTTTACCGGTGTTCAACAAACCTATGAAAGTTGTGATTAGTAATAGTTTTTTCATAATTGTGATTTTTAATGGTTAGTAATATTGTTCGTTTAAGGTTGCGTACCCGCAATTAAATAAGAATTGTTTCATTCATTTTTTACCGCTATAAAATAAATTTGACACTCTTCGTTCCTGTTGTTCCTTTTAAAGTAGCTACATAAACACCGGGCTTAGCAGAGATAAATAAATCGATGTGGTTGCTTCCCTGTTTTAAGGTTCTGGTTGCTTTATAAATAACTTTTCCAGAAATGTCTGTAATGCTTAGCTCGGCATCTTCACCTTTTTCAGAAAAAACAAAAGCTTTTAACTGATTGGATGATATTTTAGAAATATTAAACACCTCCTCAGAAACTAGGTATTTAACAGGAACAATTTTATCTATTACAGTTTTTGTCCCGTCTTTATCTATTTGCTCCAACTGGTAATAATTAGTACCAGTAAATGGGTTTTTATCCGTATAGCTGTAATGTTTCACGTTATTGCTTGTACCATTTCCTTCTACACGGGTTAAATAAGAAAAGTCTTTCCCGTTTATAGAGCGGTTAAGTATAAAGTGAGCGTTATTTTGTTCGTTTGCGGTCTGCCAGTTTAAAGCAATGCCAGTATTTGTTGCATTTCCATTAAAATCTGTTAGCGTTACCGGTGTTGTGGAAACAGCACCCAGATATACCACTTTAAGATTACTAATTGAAAGTGACGAGGAATTGTCCTGTTCGGTACCCGATTTAGCCGGGTCTCTGGAGAAAATTGCAAATCCGTCTAAAGGCCTGGCTGAGCTTGATGCAATAGCATTTTTATCAAAAGTGTCCTTTAAACTGCCATCAACGTAAATCGCGTATTGGCCAGATGCCAAACTCACGGATGTTTCATTGCGTATATATTGTTGGGGAGAGCTTGAATTATTGCAGTATATATCTATCGCATAGGAAGTATTAGACTCCAGATTTCCTGAAGATTCACTTGTCCAGGTTTTTCCTTTTCCGTCACTGAAATCAGCAGGAGATTGAGCCATTTTTGAAAATGCGAATCTTGTAGGATAAGTTGGAGATTTAATGTATCTCCAAACCGCGTAAATCCTGTCGTCGTGATCATGTTTTTTGGTATGCTCAAAGCTTTTGGTATTTGTAGTACCAAGCAAATTGTGCGAAGCCCTTCCTATTATAAAATACCAGTTAGCGTTAGTATTTCCATAAGTTGCACCTAAAGTCAGATTAAAATGTAAACTCATGATTTCTGTAGAACCCGGAATCTGATTTATAACAAAACTACTCACACCGGTATTGTCCACAACTCCATTGCCGCCTGTAGATGTCATGGTTAAAGAAGAGGTCACACAGCTGCCACTCAATAAAAATGTAGCTGGGGAATTTAGCGTTGCGTTTACAGAACGGGGATAAGTAGTTATGGCTACATTGCCAGAAACAGGACTGGGTAAAAAAGTGGGAGATGTTGATGTTGAAACCTCTGCAAGACCATAACCACTTATATTTTGGGGACTTGTTGTAAAGTCATACTCCCAAATAACATCTCCTTTACCCAGACTCGATTTCCAGTAAGTTTGAGACTGGGCTGCCATAGCTAACAGTCCCAGAATAGAAAATGTTAGTATGATTTTTCTTTCCATGGTTATGATCTTGAAGGTTAAAAATTATTTCGAAGCATATTTCACCTTAACATTATTAATTTCCAGCGTTGAAAGATTAGAAGGGCCGTCTGTGCCCGCAACTGCGTCTCTGGACATCAATAGAAAAGCATCTATAGGCTGGTTGCGTCTGATTGCATTTGCCGGAAGATTACCTCCAAATTGAGTCGAATTAATCCATAAATGATAAGTACGGGCAGGCAAGGTGTGTTCGGTGCCATTCAACGTATACTTTTGTGCAGTAACCCCATTATTGGCATATATCTCTACCTGGTGGCTTTTCCCTTTGTTAAATAGAGCCGTGTTGTTGTTTGTCCATGTAATATCCTCTTCCAGCTCGGGTTGCTGTCTTAACTGTAGCCTGTAATTGTTAGACGCTTTATCTCCAAAAGAAGCATTGGACTGTATCCTGAAAGAAGCAAAAATATGCCCGTTAGGCGAAGAACCGGTTTTACTAATCGGTAAAATAGTACCTGGGTCGGTAAAAATAGGAGAGCTTTTACCCAAAACAAAATACCAATCTGTTTTTGTTGCGTTATGGTCTGGTTTTATGGTAAAAGAAATACTCATCACAGGAGTAGCATCTTTAATACCAGATACCGCAAACTTAGTAGGGGAACCGTCTGTACTAGCCCCTCTAATTTTCAAACCTGCATTTGAGCCAGATTTGCGTATAAAGGAAGGATTACCTTTTGTAGAAGAAACCATAGCAGATCCGGATGGAGGACTAACTAAAAATGCCTCTTTGCCAGCCGAAGAGGCAAATTGTAAATTATCACCACTAATAGAATCCTGTCCAGGCATTTTTTTACTCATATTATATTCCCAAATACCTCCCGGTTTTTCCCACTCTCCCTTTTGAGCGTAAGAATATAAAGAGCTAACACATAATGCAATGAAAATTCTGGTTGTAATTTTTCTCATGGTTTTTAATTTATATTTTGATAAAATTTATATTTTGAGCTACGTACCCGTTTTTTAAACAAGAAACACAGTTTCTGATTAATTTGATTTAACGATGTTTATAATGGTTCATAATTTAGTATAATATACTTAATAATTTTATTGTTTACTAATTAATTTCCATTTTCCATAAATCTGGACCTCTAAAGAAATACATTTCACTATCCGGTCCGAGAGTTAAATAAGCACCTAACCGATCTAATGCCGTAAGCACCATATTCTGCGGATCTAATTTGTAAATTCTGTGAGCGATACTAGCATAGTACATGTTATCTTTGGCATTGAAAACCAGATTGTCCGGTCTCCACAAATGACTTGACCTGGTGTCGTTAAGAATTTTTGAACTGGAGACAATATTGTAATTTGACCGATCTATCTTAAAGAGATACCCCTGCGCATATCCCCAAATATATCCGTCGTTACCATTAATTAAACAGGTAATGGCTTTTGCTCCGCTTACAGGTGTAATTTCGTGAACTTTTGTTTTTGTTGCGATGTCCCAGACAAATAGCTTCGCCTCTGTAGCAACAGGAGTACTGCCCAGACCTCCCCAGATTGAAGTTCCGCCAAATAATTTGCCATTGTTATAGGCTAGAGAAATAATAGATTGATTTGAAACTACATTGGTGTATTGAGTCATTAGGTTGTTACTATTGACATCAAATTCTACCAATACCCCGCCGTTAGCACCGTAAGCAGGTACAGTACCAAAAAAGACTTTGCCTTCTTCCGGTATTCCTAAACCACCAAATGGTCTGTCCTGTTCCGTTGCACTACCCAGAAGCTTGGGATTACTTCCCATATTCCAGGGTAAATTGCTGTCGTAAACGTAAAATCGGGACTTTGTATAGGTACCGAAATAAAGTTTATCATTGTATAGTCCCGCGCTCTCGGTTTGGTTCATCCCTTCAAAAATCTGGCTTATTCCTGTCGCTGGATTGTAGGATGAATTTGCTCCTGTCACGTGTGCGCTGGTCCAGATTGTATTTGCCGGGCCTTTATGCGCTGTAATTAAATCATCAGGTTGTCCGGGTATAATAAGATTGCTTTTCGAGACGATACAATTGGATTGATCATATTTTATTACCTCTCCGGTTGTAGTTAATGTGTATAAAGTGCCATCTATAAAGGCTGATGCTCTGGCGTTAGAAGAGATATTCGTAACAAATACCGGCGCATAATTACCAAATGCTATATTGGGGTAAGATAAAAGTTTATTCCCGTGTGTAAAGTATACCTCATTGCCTGCAGGAGATTTAATTGCGGCTTTTGTATAGACCTCTTTTCCCTGATATTCAAAAGTCTCGGTAGTTATATTGTATACCAGTGAAATAGCGGCATTTTGGACTGTAATAAAAAGTCGGTCTCCTCCGGACAAGTCTTCTATAAGAGTCAGGCTGTATACAAACTGCTGGTCGCTGAAGGTTGATGGTAGGATATTTCGCTTACTACCAGTTGTCAGGTCCAGTTCTATTAAAGATGCATGGGCACCAACACCGGCGTATATCTTATTTGTGTTTTTATTGTAGGCCATAGACCTTACATAGTTCTCTCCGGGAACGATTGGTCCAGACCCGGCATCCGAGAATCCCTCATTCGGATGATACCTGAATACCCGGCAGCCCGGATAAGTACCTCCATATATAGCTCCATTATTTCCCGCTCTCAAATCGTACAGAGTCGTTTCGGTTCCAAAAGCTTTTCCCTGGTTGCTAACCGTAGTGCTCCCGGGTATATAAGTATATACATTGCCGCCACCTATATAAAGAATGCCATCGGTTGAAAACACAACAGAGGAAGCACCTGTGATTTCTTCCAAAGCGATGTTTGTAACCAAACTGTTATTGCTTAAGTCATAGCCAAGCAAATGTGCCGGTTGACCTCTTACTACAGTATAAATATATATTTTTCCATCACCAGCTTTATAAAAAGCACTGCCTTCTATTGTATTACTAAATAGCTGAGGCCCTAGGTTAGTATAGTTTATCTGTGAAAATACTCTTCCCGGAAAAAGTATTAATAGTGTTAATAAAATTTTGTTATACATATCAAAAACTAAGGTTAGTAACTTGAAACTGTCCTATCTTAAAACAGTATTTCGCCTTATTGACTCCCATTAAAAGACATAAAATATGCTTATTGTCTAATTGATTTTTCTCTACAAACAAAAGCGAAAAAAACTTTTAAAAGTTTAGTTTTCATATTTATCTATCGCTTATGATATATACTTAACAATATATTATTGTCTCTTTATAAGACGCTATTACTTCGACACGGAAAAAATCTTTTTACCAGAGAAAACATGTATTGCCTTATCTGTATCTACTATCTTCGGGGTATATATGGAACCTCTATCTAAAAGGTAAGGATACTTCTCCAATACATCTCCATTTAAGTTTAACTTATAGATATAATTGTCCGCGCATACTGCATATAATTTTTGCTTGGACATAACCATATCCTCTATTGACAATGGTAAGTTTACTGTTTTGATGGCTTTTCCATTTCCATCAACAAACGTTATATTGCCCAGCGCATTAGAAACGGCGATCTTTATATCATTTTTTTCTATCGGAACAATAGCTGTTGGCTTTCCTCCAATATTTAAAGTCCAGGGTTTTACAGGATTTTTATCAATCGCTTGCACATACAAATAACCATCGCCTCTGCCATATACAGCTTCTTTTAACCCGTCTCCGTTTAGATCCATGACAGCAAGCGCATATACCCAGGGGGAAGTAACTGTATGCGGTAATACTTTTCCATCTTTAATGATCGAATGATAATAGTACTCAGTTCCTGCCGCCACTTCATCCGAACCATCGCCATCCATATCTCCCGCTGCACCAATTGTAGCTCCGTGAAAGACCGCTTGTTTCCATATTTGTTTCCCTGCTGTAGAGAAAGCAAAATAGTGCCAAGATTGAGCTCCTGCTATAATTAATGGTTCAGATGTGTCTTTAACTTTTGCGGTAAAAAGTGTAGTAATCTTTCCATTTCTCTTTTGATATAAAGGTATTGACTGCTGCCATACTATTTCTGCATTCTGGTCTAAAAAATAGAGCTTTCCTTCACCAATACGAGAATTAACAGGCTCTACCCCAACTGCCCAATACACTCCTTTTGAAGTTTTCACTGCACATATTGCGCTAATTGCTTTTGTAAATTTTCGGCTTGCCAACTCCTCTCCATTTTCATTTCTAATGGAAAACAAACCATTTTGTCCTCCAACAGCATACCTATCCACAAATGAAGACATTACAGAAATATTTGAGGAATAATCTCCTATAACAACCTGATTATTTTTGGGAACATTTACGTTATTATATTCTGTAGGTAAAGATAATTTAGCTTGTTGATTTAAGTTTGCAAGTCTTTGTTGTAGGTCTTCCACTGATAATTCCTTTGGAAGCTCTATAAAAACATTTTGTTTATTTAAACTCTGCCATTTAAAGCTCCCTATATTCAATTTATTGGCTCCTCTGGCTACAATCCCCTCTGGACCTATAAAACATATATCCGCATCTATATCCATAAATTTATTAGAAAATGCGCCTAAAATTACTGCTCTAAAAACCTCTGTATTGGCAACGAACATATTTTCGGTTACTTTTCTAATTTCTGGTGATTTAGAATTTTTTCCAGAAGCAGCTTGCATAAAATTTATGAATAAAATCTTATCTCCTTTTTTATATTTACCATCTTTACGGTGAATAATATATTGAGTATTTCTGTCAGAGAACATATAACCAGATAGATTACCATCTTTTCTGCCATGCATGTCTTCGAACACTGTCCTATTAAATCTGTTAGCTCCAGATCCTTCTATAACATAAAATGCCGTAGCGTCATCCTGCTCATCAGATTTTTTCTGAGTTATTTTGTATCCCTGCTTTAGCGATGAAACTGCTCCTGTACTTCGCCAATATGCTTCTGCAATATAGTTTCCCTCTTCCTGTATATCTAATTCGTCTATTACCCAAAAACCGGATTTTGCTATATAATTAATATTACGAGTCCAATTGGTACCATTATAATCCTCCAACATTATAGATAATAAGGAATTTCCTCTTTTTGGGGTATTACCTGCCGCAAGTATTTGTGATAACGAAGATTTCCTCCTTTTTTTCAAACTCCTAGTCTGATCCGGTAATTTTCCGTCTTTATTAACTACTATTGAGTTATGGTCATTTGGAAATTTCTTAATGTAATCTCCCTCCCACAACCATAGTTTATTTCCTGAAATATATTGGCTAATTCCATTGGCATCAAAATGACCGTGGTTATATCCGTCTCCATTTATACCAGTAATTGATAAAAAATCAGCCTCTTTGTCCCATCCACTTCTAAATGTAGCTTTATCTAAGGTAGGTTTGTTATAATAATTTCCAACTTCGTATTGTTCTTGTTTAAAAGGCACTACTTCCTGATACTTTAGCCCCAAACTTTCGACTCCCGGAGAATTAGTAAAAGGAAACTCTTTCAATTTATTTTGTCTCCGAGACTCAATTAAACTAACTAAATACTCAGCTTCTTTATCTCTCAAAATATCTACTGCATATTTCAAAACAGTGTATCCCCCATCATGTCCCATGGGATTCGCATCGCCAAAACCTGCTGTATAGCCTAAATGATTAAATTGTAACTTACAGAATTCTACATAATTTTTAAAAGTATCATTTTCAAAAAAATCTAAGTCATAAACACCACTTGCCAATGCATAATCAATAAATATTTGG
The DNA here is from genome assembly GCF_000190735.1 of Pseudopedobacter saltans DSM 12145. Classification (GTDB taxonomy): domain Bacteria; phylum Bacteroidota; class Bacteroidia; order Sphingobacteriales; family Sphingobacteriaceae; genus Pseudopedobacter; species Pseudopedobacter saltans. The sequence continues at coordinate 849,382 of NC_015177.1, read as the reverse complement.
TATACTAAATATTGATACCCTGCTGCGTCCTCCGGAGAAAAAGGATGAGGAGCAACACCTGCAAAAGCGTTGTCAGCAACGTTTATCCAAAACTTCGCTGGCTCGAAGTTATATCTCGCTTGTAAATATCTTGCAGCCGACGAAACTGATCTGGAAGCGAAGCAAGAGTGATTGGTTAGGTATTCCTGTTTTCCATCGTTATACAACCTCAGAGGATCTTTCATCTCCCAATGCACCATCATTTCTTCGACAATCTTTCTCATGAACTCAGCTGACGCCAGCCTATCTTCAGAAGTAAAGTTTTGAGATTGTTCCATTATGTAAACAAGCTGTGGATACAGATAAAATGAAAAACTTGGTGCTGTTTCGGTGCGACCGTTAATGGTTAGTCCATAGTTTTCAAATACTATATTTTGCATTTTAGCAAAAGTTGTAACATATGGAGCATATCCTGTCATCTTATAAAGATTAGATATGTATTTCAACGAATCTGATATAGCAAATTGTGTGAGTACATAACTTGCATTTTTACTATAATAGGATTTCATTCCTTCAACCATAGACTGTAAACGGCTATCAGAAAGTCGCTCTTCCCATCCTTCACAAGCTATAAAGTGTTCAATCTTATCAGGATTTTTCACTTTTGTGGTTAATATATCAAGTGCTTTATCTAAGTCTTTATTATTTTTAAATCCAATATAAATTACATTCCTATTCCAATCTAAAGCATTGACTATACTCCTCAGTTCATAACCAAATTCATTATCGCCTAATTGAAAATTTGCATTTAATTGTCTTAAGGGAGTATTTTCATTAACGGTACCAAAAAGTATAAGATTTTTTGTTGACTTTTGTGCTTCTTTCCAGTTAACTATCGGTATTTCTATTTTCCATTTCTTTTTTAAAAAATCCCGTATCTGTGTCGCCAAATCATCTCTTTTTATATCATCTGATTTTACGATTACAACATTTGATAGATTATTCTTTAATAATGAAAACTGACTTCCTGGATAATAAGGTTTTAGTCCAGTCGGTAATTTTTCTGTTATTATTTGTTGTATAACCTGCTTCTCTTTATGCTGTGCTGGACTAGGCAGAGCATAAAAAATTGCACTCAAAAAAGTAAGTATTATCTTCATCCTATTGTTAATAAGTTTACATCTGATCTTCAGATACTAAGCGCTATTATGGTTTCTTCAAGCACAAATAACATTTAGTAATACATTTATTCTACTGTTATTTTAACCTGTCTAACAATTTCTTTTCTACCACTAACATTTGCGTTAATACCAACAAAAGTAACTATGTATTCGCCTGCTTTGGTAAAAGCATGATAGTGAGTCGTTAAAGCCGGATCTACATTCCCCTTAATAGCGATTGGCCTATCGGGACCGTTATCTAGTACTCCTAAATCAAAAGCTTTAGAAACAATCCAGGTATCAGTCTCGGGATCCGGATCAGTAGGTAAAGACCTGGAATAACCATTAAAAGTAAGTGTTGTTGAAGTTATACTTGATAAGGTTTTAGAATCCTCACTCTTTTCAATTAACCTGAAATTAGAAGATGATGGATTTCCCAAAAGATGATCACCAAATATTGATGTGCCAGTTACATTAAAAAGCGTAATTGTTCTTCTTCTTATTTTACCAAATTCCTCTTGCTTTTTACTTGCGTACTTAAATGCTATATACAATGGCTTTCCCGGTACTGCTAAATCAGAAATTTGGTACGATCCTGCTGCAACAGCAGCAATTCCAGATGTTTGAATATTAAATCGTGAAGTAATATCTATCCAATTGGCAGCATTTAAGCTTTCATAGTTATAAACGTTATTAAAGTCGGTAGATACCAACACTTTGAAGTCTGGATTTTGTAGAACGGTAGTGGATGTTGCATCCGGATATGTGCTGCTAAAACTCAGGATTGCTTTATCTAAAATAATTTCCCTGGCCTCTTTATATTCATACTGGCTATAAAGTTCTCCAGAATAAAAAGAGATGATATCCGGGTTTCCCTTTAGATTAAACTTTACTTCTTCGTTAACTTTATAAATTGTTTTGTCTGTACTTACTTCAAATTCTTCCAGCCCTGGAGAGATTTCAATGTCTCTGTTGCAAGAAATAATGGAAGAATATATTAATGCAATAAATGCTAGTTTTATAATTTTCATACTTTATAAATTTTTAAATTACCATCCGGGATTTTGCACTAATTTTCTATTCAAGCTCATTTCTCTGGCTGGTATTGGCCACAGCTTATGTTTTTCTCTCACATTTGCGAAATAACTATAGTAATAGTTTGATGTTAGCGCTGCATTGCTTAATATATTTGCTACCTGTCTCATCTCGAATTCAAATATTCCCCATCTAATTAAATCCCCTTTTCTTATTGTTTCAAAAGCAAATTCCCTCATTCTTTCATCTTGAATAGCTTTTCTAAAATCATTCAATTCGGCGGCAGTTAATTCACCTTCTTCAGCTGTATAAAACCTTGCATTTGCTCTAGCTCCAGTTCCGCCATTGGTCGGCGTGATGGTCACATAAGAAAAATTAGGTAATGTATATTTAGACCCCATTTTATATCCTGTTACCGGGTCTCTCTCCAAGTCAAAAAAGTTAATTACTCCCGCTGTTGAAACTTTCGCATAAATACCTGCCGTTGTTCCTGCTGGATTCGTATTAGGTAGAGTAATTGTTGGAGCAGATAAATAGCCGCTTCCTCCCGCGTTTATACCAAAACCTAAATTATTAGTCGCAGTAGTAGGGTTAGAAGTATTCGTTCTAATCTTAATTCCTCCAACATTAAAAGACCTTAATCTAACCTGATTAACCAATAATTTAGCAGAATCGCTTGGTATTCCGTTAGAACCTTCATTTCCTAAATGAACAGTTTCATAATCTGCCTCTGCATACATTAATAAGACATCAGAATATCTTAAAAGAGGGAAATTTTGAGGCGTTTGTGTTTTATGTTTAGGCTTTAAAGTTTCATATTCACGCCTAAATTTCCCCGCTTCTCTGTTATTTAAATAAGTTTGAGTTACAGAAGTAGTATAAGAACCAGTGAAATTATGAGTTGTTCCACTATAGGTAAAACTTGCAATTGTCCAATCTCTTCTTAAATCGCCCAAAATATAAATATTGAATAATTTAGAAGTTGCTTTTACCCCTCCAAAGCCCTGACCTATTACATCCGATGTTGTTGTTGGCCCGTTTACATAACCAACCTGCCCCATTTCGCTGAAAGCATCCTGTCCATTTCCCTTAAATTCTACTTCCCAAATACTTTCTTTAGGATCATATTTATCCTGCGCATAATTAATAAAAATCTGGCTAAAGCTTGGATTTAATGTGTGTCCCGCCCCAGCATCTGATATAACCTTGTATGCCCAATTTTTAGCTTCCTGATATTTCGTTAAATCTCTTAAAGGATAACCTGCCATGTAAAGACATACTCTTGCTAATATACCTCTAACAGCAGATTTGTTAACTCTTCCACCATGGCCGATTTCCTGAATACTTGCGACTAGTGTTTCTGCCTCTTTCATATCGGCAAGAATCTGGTCGTAAACTTCCTTATCTGTAGCTCTTGGAATATCTATATTATCCACATCAGCTAAAGGCTCTAATATTAATGGAACTCCACCAAAAGTTTTTACAAGCATAAAATAGAAATAACCTCTTAAAAAGAGAGCTTCACCTCTAAGTCTATTTCTGTAGTCCACATCAATAGAGGGATTAGAATCCACGTTTGCGATAAAATTATTGGCTCTTGCAACTCCTGAATATAAATCACGCCAAAAAGAATTAATATCAGAATGGCCAGAAGTAAAATCATTTGCATGAGGCCCACTGGTAGGGCTAGAGCGAGCGTAATAACCCTCATCCGCTTCAAATCCTAATCTATAATGCATTAATGTTCCATAAAGAGAAAATGCTTGTAATGAATGATAAACTGATCTGATATTAGACTCTAGCTTTTCCGGAGTGTTATAGTAATCAGTCAGCTCCGGCGAGAAGTCCAATGGATTTTTTTCCAGAAATTTTTCACACGAACTAGCACTTATTACAATAAATACCAGTAATGAGTAAACAATCTTTTTCATATTGTTAGGTGTTTAATTAAAATGTTGCGCTTAATCCAAAAGTAATAGTCCTAGCCTGCGGGTACGGTGAGTAGTCGAATCCAGGGGTTAGAACAGAATGCCTGGTTGACACTTCGGGATCCATCCCTGAATAATTAGTAAATGTTAATAAATTCTGAGCCGCAACTCTCAAACTTAGCTTACTTAAATATGCTGGTTTTATAAATTTTGACGGTATACTGTAAGTTAAGGCCACAGTCTTTAATCGCAAGTAAGATCCATCTTCTATAGTTCTATCTGAAAAATAGCCTGCGGGCCCCTGGCCGCCTACTTTATATATCGTGTTAGACCTATTTTCCGGGGTCCATCTATCATTAAATGTTGCGTATTGATTTACATTGTATAAATTAATATAGTTACCATCAAAAATCATCCTATTGGCATTATATATCTGGTTACCGTATGACCATTGGAAAAATACATTCAGATAGAAATTTTTGTATGAAAAATTATTTGTAAACCCTCCTGTATGGATTGGCTGTCCTCTCCCGATAACAGACATATCCTTATCATCAACCGTACCATCACCATTTAAATCTTTGTATTTAATATGGCCAGGCTGAATGTTTGTTCTTACGCTACCATTATCAGAAAAATTTGATTTTAACACATATGCTCCTGTTGAAGAAACATCAAAATCCTCTACCTGATAAATGCCGTCAAAAATGTATCCATAAAACATTCCTGCCGGGTAACCAATTCTAGAGGTGTAAAGAGCAGCAGTATTTTGTCCCACAGTCATGTTAGAAAACATGCTGGTCTGGTTTCTTGTTAACTCAATAATTTCATTTCTATTGAAGCTGATGTTAAAGTTAGATCTCCATGAAAAATTTTTGTTTCTAATATTAATTGTATTTAAAGTAAACTCGAAACCGTCATTTTTTAATGATCCTATATTTTTAAACACTCGCTCATACCCCGTTGCAGTAGGCATATCAGCATTAATTAATAAATCTTCAGTAACTTTATTATAGTAATCGAACGTTAAGCTTATTCTACTTTTGAACAAACCAAAATCGTAACCCAAATTAAATTGTTTAGTAGTTTCCCACTTTAGATTATCGTTACCTAATTTCGAGATGGCTATACCTCCTACTGGTACTTCATCTCCAAACGAATAAGTATTAGCTAAAGCACTTGTAACTTGTGTATAAATATCATAGTTGCCAATTCTATTGTTACCTATTGCTCCGTAACTCACTCTTATCTTAGACTCAGAAATTAATTGGTTATATTTCAAGAACCCCTCTCTCTTCATATTCCACGCAAATGCGGCAGAAGGGAAGAATCCAAATCGGTTTCCTTTCTTAAATTTAGACGAGCCGTCTGCCCTGTAAGTTGCGGTAATAAAATACTTAGACTTAAAATCGTAAACTAATCTTCCAAAATAAGAAACAAGACTATATTCTCCTGCTGTCGCTACGCTGGCATGCGGCGTACCTAAACCAAGACCATAAATGCCTAAATCTTCTCTAGGTATATATTTAGTAGTAAAACCAAAAGACTCAGATAATCCTTCCTGAAAGGAGAAACCTCCCATCATTTCAATCTTATGTGCTTTGTTAAAGGTATTATTATAGGTCAGAATATTCTCGTTTGACCATACCGTGGTTTCAGAAGTAGAAAACCTTCCGTTTGTAAGCCATGCCTGCGTTCGGTTTTGTGGGCTACCCTGTGGTGTATTTGAGTTATAAAAAAACCTTCCTTCGCCCGTATTGCTTGATATAGAATATGTTGTTTTAAATTTCAACTTCTTTACAACATCGTATTCAAGGTATAAATTAGTCATGAAACTTGTACCTAGATTATATGTATAATCATTTCGGCTCGTGATTATTGGATTTAACCTTAAATCAGACGTATTTTCGTATTCATCCCCATCATATATATCATCTACCAAATCTACATTTCCCACACCCGCAACTGGTCTATATGCCCACGTTCTGTATAAAGCAAAAGATGTAAAATTGCTCCCGGATGCACCTGCATTTACTGCCTGACCAATTCTTAAATTATCGCTATAATTTGCGGTAATTCCGCCCCTTAGCTTTTTGCTGATAGTTTGGTCAATAGTAATCCGTCCCTGATATCTTTTTGAGCCAGTATTGATAATAATACCATCCTGATCAAATATAGACCCGGAAAGTGAGTATTTGGTATTTCTATTACCACCTCTAATTGCGATATTATGAATTTGAGTTAATGATTTCCTGAACATTAAACCCTGCCAATCTATACCTTTCATATTTCTATAATCCTCTAGCACTCTTCCTCCTTCTTCTACACTTAAATACTTGGCATCTGATGGATCAAGCTCGGCTCTTGTATAAATCTCTTTAGTTCTGTTAGGACTAATTTCCATCTGTAAATTAACAAACTCCCACGGCGTCATCATATCAATGGTCTTTTGCACTTCATGGAAACCTAAAGAAGAGTTAAATGTGATAATCGGCTTGCCTATTTTTCCCTTTTTTGTTTGAATGATGATTACACCGTTCGATCCTCTGGAACCATAAATCGCTGTTGCAGAAGCATCTTTTAAGATGTTCATGGATTCGATTTCTTCTGGATTAATAGCTGCATTATCAGGATCTTCTATAGGGAAACCATCTATTACGTATAATGGCGTTGTACTTTGCGTTAAAGACCCCGCTCCTCTGATAACTATATCCGGAGCACCACCTGGCTGGCCGTCCGAAGACGAAACTTGTACACCCGCAACACGGCCGGCTAATGCTTCATCGAAAGAACCTACAGGCGCTTCTAACAAATCAGTCATTTCTACCTGCGCCACCGAGCCTGTTAAATCGTCTTTCTTAACGGTTCCGTATCCTATTACAACCACACTTTCAAGACTTTGCGTCTCTTCTTTCATCACAATATTTCTAACGAAAGAATTAATTTTGAACTCCTGCGTTGCAAAACCTAAATAGCTATATACCAAAGTAACACCTAATTGGCTTACCTCAATTCGGTAATTTCCATTCAGGTCTGAAATTGTTTTAAAACCAGCTCCCTTAACCTGAATATTTACGCCTGGCAATGCAACACCAGAACCATCCGTTACCTTACCTGTTATATATATTTTTTGATTTTGAATGAGATAAGTATTACCAAGTGCTGTATTAATACTTGCATAAACTTTTGTTTGCTTAATTGCAAACAACAACAACAAGCCTAAGATTAATTTGAAATTAAACACTGTCTTCAATTTACTTTGAGTTGCCAAACCAGGCTTTATATAATAATTGCACATAATTTTCTGTTTAGGTTATTTAGAAAGTAGCGTGAAGCCCTAATGAAATTGTTTTTGCTTGAGGATAAGCCGCATAATCAAATCCAGGAGTAAGTACCGAATGTCTTGCAGAAACCTCAGGATCTAAACCAGAATACTTAGTTATTGTAAATAAATTCTGCGCTGAAAAACGCACATTTAGCTGACTTAAATACAATGATTTTATATGCCTCTTAGGAACAGCATATCCTATAGAAATGGTTTTTAATCTTAAGTAAGATCCGTCCTCTAGCACTCTACTGGATTGGAAACCTGTTGGCCCTTGCCCGCCGGTTCTAAAAAGTTCATTAGAAGGTTTCTCGGCTGTCCATCTGTCATTATAAGAAGCATATTGATTTAAGCCCATCAGGTTAGAATAATTCCCCTCGAATAACATTCTATTGGCATTATATATCTGGTTACCATAAGACCATTGGAATAATACGCTCAAATCAAAAGCTTTATAGTTAAAGTTATTTAATAATCCTCCGAAATGCTTCGGAGCACTTCTTCCGATAATAGTTTGATCATCTTGATTGATACTAAGATTACCATCTAAATCTTTATATCTGATATCGCCAGGTTGAATGCTACTTCGTGGTGAACCATTGTCAGGTCTATCTGATTTTAAGATATAAACCCCGCCGGTCATATCAAAATCCTCTACCTGATAAATACCATCAAATACATATCCATAAAACATCCCTGCGGAATATCCTGGTTTGCTGACATATAAGGGAGAAGTTAAATCACTACCCACTTGCGAATAGATGGCATCAGTGTTATTTATAGATAATATTTTGTTTTTGTTAAATGCGACATTAAAATGAGACGTCCATTTAAAATTATCTGCCTGGATATTGTTTGTGCTTAAAGAAACTTCTAAACCTTCGTTTCTTATAGAAGCAAGGTAAGGAGTACCTACATTTTCTTTTCTGTATACATCAAGGCTTAATGCAATTTTGTCTTTAAAAAGACCAAAGTCATATCCGATATTATATTGTTCTATAGTTTCACGTCTACCGTCTAAATTTAACAATCCATTAAAAGCAGCATCTGGTTTTCCAAAAGTGCTTATATAATCAAATGGCTCATATGCCCAGCTTTGAATTTGACCGTAGCCAAAACGCAGTTTAGACGTGGAAACTATTTTAGAACCTTTTAATATATTTTCGGCCATCATATTCCATCCTACCGAAAAAGATGGTGAATAAGAGAAAATATTATTTGTAAATGGTAATTCTTCGGCTCTTAAAGACGCAGACAAGTAATATTTAGATTTATAGTCATAATTTACTCTACCAAAATATGACCTGAATGAATATTTTGACATATTAGATTCCGTTGCATAAGGCAATCCTTCGTCCAATCCATAAATTCCAATATCTTCATTTGGCAAATTAGATACACTAAAACCAAATAACTCCCTCATTCCATTATAATATGAAAAACCGGCTAATACTTCTAAAGAGTGTGCCCCTTTAAAAACGTTGGCATAGTTTAAAGTATTCTCATTAGTAAAATATTTGCTTTTCATATACCTGAAAGCCCCATTAGCAGCTAAAGCAGAATTACCGCCGGGAGTATTAGAATTATAAAATATATCCAGCCTGTTTCTATCAGCATTTAACGATCCTATAGAACGAAACTTTAAATTTTTGAGAATATCTAACTCAAAATATGCACTTGTTAATAAATTGGAAGTAGTATAAGTTTTACTTTCATTTTCTATTGATATTATCGGATTATATTTCACTAAGGGAGATGTTTTGTAATCTGGATCTATGGCATAGTCTAATAAATTAATGTTAGATTCTCCGGACACCGGTCTTGCTCCCCAAGCTCGGAATAAAGCATAATTTGTAGAATTGGACACATCTTCACCATTAACAGCATAGCCATTTTTACTATAACGTCCGTAGTTCGCCGTTAAACCAATTCTAATTTTCTTACTAATTATTTGGTCTAATGTTGCTCTTCCCTGATACCTATTTGCACCTGAGTTTATAATTACTCCGTTTTGATCAAAAATTGATCCTGATAAAGAATATCGGGTATCTTTATCTCCACCTCTTATCCCTATATTATGAATCTGTATGGGGCTGCTTCTGAAAATTTCATCCTGCCAGTCAATTCCTTCTATGTTTTTATAACTCGATAAAGTGCGCCCAGAGGCATTGTATAAGGGATCCGACAGATTTAAAGAAGCTCTGTTATAAAGCTCATTTGCTTTTTGCTGATTAATTTCGGTTTGATATTTCACAAAATCATAGCTATCCATCATCTTGATCTTATTTGTAAATTGCTGAAAGCCGACTGTAGTATTGAATGAAATTGTCGATTTACCAGGAAGTCCCTTTTTAGTATTAATTATTAACACTCCATTCGCTCCTCTGGCACCATATATTGAAGTCAACGAAGCATCTTTTAAAACAGTTAAAGAAGATATTTCTTCAGGATTAACGGTTACGTTACCAATATTATCTACAATAACACCATCAATTACATATAAGGGAGAGTAATTTTTATATAAAGAATTCGCTCCTCTGACAACTACATCCATCGCTTCACCCGGCTGCCCTGTCAGCGAACTTATTTTCACACCTGCTATTCTTCCAGATAATGCTTCAATAAAATCACTAACAGGAGCTTTTATAAAGTCTTCTGGCTTAATTTGCACCAGGGACCCCGCCACTTCTTGATAAGAACCGGATCCATATCCTAAATTAATTGTTTCGTTAAACACAGTTTTTTCACGTTGTAACTTAACATTTATAACCTTTCTATCTCCTATTGCCAGCTCTAACTGTATATAACCAACTTTACTGAATATGATTGTGGAATCCGATTTTCCGATATTCAAATTATACAAACCTGATTTTTGTGATATTGATGATCTTGCTGACTCTCTGGTATAGATTTCCACTCCCGGGATTTCACGTCCGTCGACATCAGTGACCCTTCCGACCAAAGATGTACTTGGAGCCTGACCGAAGCTCTTCTTACTAACAATTAAACTGTTAAGAATTATAGTTATACACAGATATACTAGAGGATTCAGTAATAATTTGGGATTACCCCATCTAAAAGAGAAATTATACATCATTTGAAAAATAGTTATAGAATGGTTTACAAACTTATTTACGGTTACGTAACCGAATATATAGAGTATAATTTTAAAATCAAAATTATTTTTTCATATTTTAGCTTTGGAGAGCTTCAATATTGCAAAAGTCACGGTAATTGTAGGTTTATATCGTATCAAGATATAAGGTAAGATCTTAAAAGTTCAAAAGAAAAGCTCGCTGATTTATCTCTTAAGTTGTAAAGATAACCTTGCATTTTACCTAAAATTCTTCTTTCCTAAAATTCAGAAAAGAAGAATTTTATAAATGTTAGTATCTTAAACATTAAAATTTGACTACCTGATTTTCCCTTATTGACTCGTCACAAGCAAAGGCTATTCTAAGGCTGTTTATTGCATCTTGGTTATGTTCTGTCAAGTCAACATTTTCTATAATTGCTTTTAAGAAGAACCTTTGCTCTCTTTCACATAATTCATTATGGTTGGGTTCATCTTCTAAATTGACCCATTCGTCTGCCAAGTCAAACTCCTTATTAGCATTTAGATTTGAGTGATGTATCCTTAGTGATTCTGTCGCTGTATGAGCAGCTACAGAGTCTGATTTACCTTCATTTTCCGCTTTCTGGGCGACTATGGAAACAGAGCCATCTGGACCGATGATGTCTTTAACAAAAAAAGCGGTCTGACTCATCATTGGTCCCCAGCCAGCTTCATACCATCCGATTGACCCGTCCTCAAATTTTATCTGTAATTGACCATAATTATAATTCCATTGCGGAATATCTTCAGTTAATCTGGCCCCAATCGCGTGTACCGAAATAGGTTTTGACCTGGTAATCTGACACATTACATCAATATAATGTACTCCACAATCTACGATAGGACTTAAACTCTTCATTATATTTTGATGCGTTTCCCAATTCTTCCCCGAGCTTTGCTGATTTAAATTCATTCTCATTACTAATGGACGCCCTAAAGTTTTAGCAATATCGACAAACTTTATCCAGGAAGGGTGATGCCTTAAAATATAGCCAATTACCAATTTTTTGTTATGCGCCTTTGCAAACTGAACTACGTTTTCGGCTCCGCTAATTGAATCTGCTACTGGTTTTTCCAGAAACACATGACAGCCGCATTCCATTGCTTTTATAGCGTATTCTTCATGTGTATCCGGATAAGTTGAAATACACACTGCATCAGGTAATGTCTCTTCAAGGGCATCATCGTAAGACGAAAATAATTGATATTTACCGCCAAGCTTATTATTAAGTACAACCTTACTTTCTCCTGTTGAAACCAAGCCACATATTTCAAACTCCTCTATATTATGGTATGCCAGCGCATGAGAAGTCCCCATATTTCCGCACCCGACAATTAAAACTCTGATCTTCATTCTAAATAAGCTATAAGTTATTCTTTTTCATTTCTTTAATCGCAAAATCTACTGCTCTTGCAGTTAATGCCATATAAGTTAAAGATGGGTTTTGAGTTCCCGTGGAAGTCATGCATGCCCCGTCTGTAACAAATACATTATTACATGTATGCAATTGATTAAAACCATTCAATAATGAAGTTTTAGGATCCCTACCCATTCTTACACCTCCCATTTCATGAATATCCAGTCCAGGATTTTGATTTCTATTTTTTGCCTTGATGTTTTTACAACCTGCCTTTTCCATCATATCTGAGGCCTCTTTAAAGAAATCTTCTTTGGATTTTCTGTCATTGTCATCATATCCAACATCAATTTTCAATAACGGTATTCCCCACTCATCTTTTTCTTCTTTACTTAGCTGTACTTTGTTTTGTTCTTTCGGTATGGTTTCTCCCTGCATCATCATATAAACATTCCATTTTCCTGGCTCCGCTATTTCTTCTTTATAATTACTGCCTATCTGATCTCCACTAACCATATGTCCCCATGAAGCTCTCGAAGCACTATAAAAAACCATATACCCTCTTAGAAAATCTGTTTCTTGTTTATGTACATTCTTGAAGTTAGGCATTATCACAGCAGTAGGTCTTCTTCCATAATAATATGTATCTTCAAATCCATCAATATCAGCAGATACACTTCCTGAATAATTATGGAATGCGATATATTTACCTAACAGCCCATTATCATTTCCTAAGCCTTCGGGGAATCTGTAAGAAATCGAGTTAAGCAAAATCTGATTTGTATTTAATGCTGAGGCGTTCACAAATATTACTTTGGCATAATATTCAGTAACTTCTTTCGTAATTCTGTCAATTACTCTAACGCCGGCTGCTTTACTTTTTTTTTCATCATAAATAATGGAATGAACAACTGCATCGGGGCGTAACGTTAGATTACCAGTCTTTGCTGCCCAGGGAAGTGTCGATGAATTAGAACTGAAATAACCTCCGAAAGGGCAGCCTCTGCGACATAAATTTCTAGATTGACATTTTCCTCTGTTTTGTTGCAGGTGTATTTCTTTCGGTTCAGTAAGATGCGCACAACGTCCTATAATCACGTTACGATTCTTGAAGTTTGTCATGATGCTTTGTTGTATGAACTTTTCTACCGCATTCATTTCCCATGGTGGTAAAAACTCACCATCTGGCAGGGTATCCAGGCCATCTCGATTTCCGCTTATGCCAGCAAATTTTTCAACGTGACTATACCAAGGTGCTAAATCGGCATACCGTATCGGCCAATCTACTGCAAATCCATCTCTCGCCGGACCTTCAAAATCGTATTTACTCCATCTCTGTGTTTGTCTTGCCCACATTAACGATTTTCCTCCAACCTGATATCCTCTTATCCAATCGAAAGGCTTGTCCTGTATATAGGGATGCTTCTTGTCTTCTACAAACAAATCCTTAGTATCCTCACCAAAAGCATAGCATTTTGATGTAATGGGATTGTCTTCTTTTAATTTCAATGGAACTCTTCCCCTATTGGGAAAATCCCACGGATTTTTTAATGCGGTCGGATAGTCCTTTATATGTTCTATGTCTCTGCCTCGTTCCAGAACTAAAGTTTTAAACCCTTTGTCACAAAATTCCTTTGCTGCCCATCCACCACTAATGCCTGATCCTATTACAATAGCATCATATGTATGCAGTTCTTTTCCTTTGATATTCAAATTTATCATAAAGACACTTCTAATTTAACGCCCAGGCTTTATCGCCTTTTTTATATGCTATTTCTCCCTTGTAGTATCCGGGAATAGATAAATAACGCAAGCATGTAGTCGCCCCCAATTCCGAGGTAAAAAAACCAAACACTATAAGGTTTTTAAGCTTTGTGTAGTTTAGGTAAGCAATATTTTTTGAATCACTATTATTAGTAGCTTCCTTATCAAAGGCTTTTAACAATTCTTCTTTTTGTTTATTCCCTAATCTGGCAAAAGGTTTTTTAAATCGTTGATTAGCTGTTTCGTTTATCGTCAAAATGCTTGCTATCAAGTGCCTTCTTTCGTCAACAGTATAGCAATCTTTTATATGACTAGCTATGAAGGAAGCGACTCCGGCATCTTTAGCTCCAGGTACCTTTTTATTACGTGGAATAATTGTTTCAGCAATTTCGTCAAGTAGCAATATGTGTTGCTCATTAATATGTCCATCATTCAAACTCATGTTGCACCCCCACACATTTATAGGATTTATAATGGATCCTACGCCAAAAATCACCAATGACTTCAATAAATCACGTCTTCTCATAACTATCGCTTATTTTTCGTTTGATCAACCAATCGTCAATTAACAGTAATTGGTCTTGGTATATTTATGTCATTATTCCTCTTTCAATACTGGCTATAAATCCACAATCTTTATAATGCAGTATTCATAAACGGTACATAATTGCTGTCATTTATTATCGGTCATCGAGACAAAATTTCATCTGAAAATTTTGTCTCCGATGACCACTTATAACGGACACCATATTAAAGACTACTTGAATAGGACTTACCATCCGACAATTCGAAATAACACATTATTGTTTGACATGCTGTATAAGAAGAAGTGGTTAAACAATAATTGGTAAAAATCCACCGTCTCCTATAAGGTAAATCCAAGCTATCATCATTCCTTCGTTAACGTAAACATATGAAATATTTTTCAAATTCAACTTTAAATATTTTATGAAAATAGTCGTCCGGAACCTGTCTTTCTTAAGATGCTGCAAATACCTCCTTCTTTTTTTCTTTCTATATAATTTTGAATTTAAACCTAAACCATTTAACTTCGTTAACGTACACAATTATAAATAACATAACAATACCACTATAATGGCAAATTTAGACTACATCATTCTTTTTACTTATTTCTTTGTCCTTCTGGCTATGGGGGTTTGGGGATACATGCGTATCAAGTCATCAGCAGATTTCTATACCGCAGGAGGGAAACTCCCATGGTGGCTCTCTGGCATTTCACATCACGTTTCTGGGTACAGTGGAGCTGTCTTTGTTGCCTACGCAGCGATAGCATATACTCACGGGTTCACACTTTACATATGGTGGGCGTTAAGTATTTCGATCGCTATGATTGGCACAACATTTATTATTGCTCCCAGATGGGCGCGATTAAGATCAGAGCTAAAAATCCAATCGCCTACGGAATACCTTGCACTTAGATACAATTTACCTACTCAACAAGTAATGGCATGGAGTGGTGTCATCATAAAAATTTTCGATGTGGGCGCAAAATGGGCCGCTATAGGAATTTTATTAAATGCTTTTACCGGACTTTCATTTGCTCATGGAATCTTATTAGCCGGAACTGTAAGTATGATCTACATAACAATTGGTGGATTGTGGGCTGATGTAATAAATGATCTGGCATCTTTTATTATTCAATTTGTTGCAGGCATTACGCTATTGGTAATGGTTTTAATTAATTTAGGCGACGGTGCTTCCGGAATTTTCACCATGTGGGACAGATTACCAAAAAGTCACTCCGATGCCTTTAATTCACCTTACACATTAGGCTTTGCAATATCATATATGGTTATCAGCTTTTTTAGCTATAGTGGTGGTACATGGCATTTAGCAACCAGGTTTATATCTTCTCCCTCAGGTTCAGAAGCAAAAAAAGCGGCTATGCTTTCTATGTTAATGTATTTGATTTGGCCTTTAGTACTATTCTTTCCGATGTTTGCCTCGCCTATTTTTTTGAAGGATTTAGCTGATCCTACACAATCTTATGCATTAATGGCCATGAAATTTTTACCACATGGTTTAGTAGGTTTGCTGTTAGCATCTATGTTTGGAAATACATTGGCAATGACCGCAGCTGATGCAAATACCATATCTGCTGTAATAACAAGGGATATTTTACCCGTTTTATATAAAAAAATAACCTCATTTAATGAAAGAAAGATGTTATTTATTGCCAGAATAACAACCTTCTTATTTGTTCTTGTTACTATAATTATAGCCTTTGAATCTAAATCTTTCGGGGGAGTGTTTGGATTAATCATATCATGGTTTGCCGCTTTAGTTGGACCAACCGCCGTTCCTATGATATTAGGTTTATTACCTGCCTTTAAATATAGTGACAGCAGAGCTGCCCTGCTTTCTATATTCGGAGGTCTGTTAACTTTTATACTACTAAAGAGTTTTGCTACTGTAAGTCTGGCAGTAGATATATCCTCTCCTATCATCGTTTCTATGATTATTTACGTTGGATGGGGACTTCTATTTAAGAATGTAAAACCAGAAGCAGAGAATATGTTAAAGGCATTAGAAAAAGACAATTAACACTTAAATATATGCATATAAAAATAGCGGGATTTTCAGCCGATGAACTATTAAAGCAATATCAGGAAAATTTATTTAACGATTTTCTACCTTTTATGGATGAATACATTATAGATCATCAATATGGTGGATTCAAATGCAATACAGATAGGAGCGGAAATAATATTACTAATAATAAACGCACTTGGTTTGATGGACGTGGAGTTTGGGTATATTCCTATTTATACAACAACTTTAAAAAAGCCCCTAAATATTTAGAAATAGCGAACAAGACTATCGACTTACTTTTCAAAGCTAAAACTGACTCCGAGTTGTGGCCATGGTCTTATGACCAATTTGGCAATGATTTAAAAGAGCGTAGCCCTGATATTTATGGAAACTTATTTGTTGCTGAAGGACTAATTGAATATAGCATTGCAACAGGCGATGTTTCTTACATGCACCAGGCAAAAAACATTCTTTTTAATTGTGTAAAATTATACGACAGCGAAGATTATCTATATGATTTTGACTACAGACCTGATGTATCTACCATAAGGAAACCAAGAGTTTTAGGACACTGGATGATTATGTTAAGTCTATCAAAAAGCATACTTAAACATGAATATGATGCAGATATAGAGGCGTTATCAGACAGATGTTTAGACGCTTTGCTCAACCATCACCTTAATCCTGAATTTGGTCTGATGGTAGAGTTTCTCGAAAAAGATCTTTCGCTTCCCAAAGACGGTTTAGACCAATTTGTTTACATAGGGCATGCCATAGAATCTCTGTGGATGATTATGGATGAGGCCATTAGAAGGAACGATCATGCTCTGTTTAATAAATCCTGTGATTTATTCAAATATCATGTAGAAGTAGCCTGGGATGACGTTTACGGAGGCGTTTTTCATGGACTGGAAAATGTAAACGAGAACAAATGGCTGCTTGAAAAGGTCCTGTGGGCACAACAGGAAGTCTTAATAGGATTAATGATGATTATTGAATTCACCGATGATGAATGGGCCTATAGATGGTTTGATAAAGCTTATAACCATGTAATAAACACCTATCCTCTAGAAAAACACGGATATAGATTATGGAACATAGGGGGCGATAGAAAAATGACTTTCCAGAAAGAGGGTATTCGCATAGAGAATTACCATACACCCCGACATTTGATGTTAAATATTCAATTACTAAATAAAATCAAGGCTAAGTGGGATGAATCGTATGGCAAGTAATTATAAATACGGTCAGAGGGTTATTTAAAAGCTCTTGTATCGCTCTTCTTCGCCAGTTTATCCGGGCGAGTAAAAGAAAGATCCCATTCAGAAGCTATTCTAAATGGGATCTTTCTTTTTAAAGCCGCGGAAATGAAACATTTTAGACTTTTTGAGCTGTCATTTTTAAGAACCTATTACGCTAAATAGGCTTTATAATGTATTTTCCTTGAATGGCCTCAAAAAACCCACAATTTTTATTTTCCTTTACTTCTATACTTGCAATTAATTTTCCTTTTGAATTCATGACGCCCCATTTGCCCGAACGAAGCCCTGTAAGCACTATTTTATAGTTTTTCTTTTCCGGAATATCTATCTGAAAAGATTCAGATATAAACTGATCATCTTTATTGATACATACAACATATTTATCCGCCACTATCACACTCACACGCCCTGTATCATAATGTTTTAAAGGCATAGGTTTAATAGAATCTGCAGTTACCTGAAATACAGTTAAAAATTGGTCTTTCTTCTGATCTTTCTTTGGCGAAATCATGATTCTATTAGCCGAAGATTCTCTATTGACAATTGGAGCTGTGTATTTCTTTCCAAAGACCTCATTTGCGTCTTTTCCTCCTTTTACAACAATATTTCTGTCAGATGCATTTGGAAGTAACATATTTACATAAGTATTTCCTGTTAATTCACCTTTTTGACTATGCAATACAATTTCATCCGATTTAATCTCAGGGACTTCGAAAGCATTTATTTGCCAGTACTTTTTAAAAGTGGCATCACTGGTAACCATATTATCATATACCACAATCATAGCGGGAATATCCGCTCGCTCCAGGTTCAAAAAACAAAAGCTTCTTTTATAGGATTCGAGTTTTTTACTATATGCTTTAGTTAAATCTGCAGAAAAATAACTATAGAATGGCTTTTGTAATGAAGGCCCATAATCCTTAGCAATTATTTCACCA
This sequence comes from Pseudopedobacter saltans DSM 12145, assembly GCF_000190735.1. GTDB lineage: Bacteria > Bacteroidota > Bacteroidia > Sphingobacteriales > Sphingobacteriaceae > Pseudopedobacter > Pseudopedobacter saltans. The sequence continues at coordinate 830,965 of NC_015177.1, read as the reverse complement.
TAGTTGAAGACAGGATTTCCTGTTACTTCCTGCGGTGTTTTAGGATGAATTTGAATAAAGCGGGCCCCTCCATCATTTCCGTCTGTTCTATCAAATTTCTCCTTAGGATCTAATGCTAGCATCATGCTATGAGCTACAGACCGCTTGCTTACATTATAATCGTAAGGTGTGCCATAAAACTTATATACACCTATATCACCAAACTGAAGTCCTCTGTAGTACAATTGCATAGCGCCGGCATCTGCATGTTGATGATTTCCAAAATGATATCCACCACCTTTTATCTCTGCCACTACATCATTACTGGTATTGCCCATATTCCAACCCGTCCTCGCTACCATAGATCCCAGAACCGGACCAAAATCCATAGTTAAAGGCAAAGAATTTAAGTCTTTATCTGCTTTAATAGCCGGGTCATTCAATAAAAGATACAAAACCGAATTGTCCAACACCCCTCCTTGTCTTTCAAATTCTCCTTTTATTTTTGGATCTCCGGAATAATTATAGGATAAAAACATACATAGCGGTGATTTCCAATAATAGGATTTTCCCGGAGCAGCACTACCAAACCCATCGCCATCTCTAAACATTTCCCCGTCAGGCAACCTCATATACTGCCAAAATTTAGGTACATTTTTAATATTGTCATCAAATACTGGTTTACCCGTCATTCTATAAAACAACCAGGCAGCATGCATATCCCACGTAAATCTATATGAACCATAATTCACACCTTGATTATGTCTGGGAGACTGATACTCAAATTTTCTCATGGGAACCAGGTTTTCCAGTAGCGCATAAGAAACATATTGGTAAGGCTGTGGATTCTCGTCATAAATAGCTATACTCATACTTAATAAATCTCTATTTACCTGAGCTTCATTACCATGTCCGTTTACGACGCTTTGAAGAAACGGTGGCCAGCCAATTTCCATATCATCAGCCAATCTCATTAAATTGCTAACAATAATCTTTTTCTCTTCCGGAGTAACTATATCGTAACACCAATCATAAACTTCCGATGAAATATAAATCGTTCTTCCAATCTCTCTTGTAATATCGAGAATATTACCAAATTCAACATGAGAAATGTAGTCTTTTATTAACCCGATAGCGTCTCTACCAATTTTTTTATCACCTGTCATCAAGTAATAAAATGCTTTTAATTCTGCCGCTTTTTCCAATTCTTCATTGAAAGCGACTTCCTCTTTCGGATCAAATTTAAATTCGAAAGGTCGTAAAGCTGAATTCTTTACCTTTTCCCAATAAGCTTTGTTCTCTCCTTTCTCTAAACGGGATTTTACAATTGGTAGCGATTCACTATTTACCCAAAGTCTTGGTCTTGTATTTAAAGGAACAACTTTTGGTGAATAATTAACTGCCTGTGAAGGAACCTTTGGAGGTGTATAAGTTGATAGCTCAACCCTATCAAATATGACTCCTTTTGGGAGCCATATTTTCATGGTTTTATTTTTATCGATATCAAATTTTCCAGTCTCTTGTCTGGGACGGTCCCACGGTACATATACTACCCTTTTAGTCGGCCTTTGATCATCTATTTGAATCTTCATAAATAAAGACTCGTATTTACCTTTAGCCTTTTTCATTAGCTCTGCTCCATACGCGTTAGTGTACGCAACAGTATGCATTCTATACCTTCCTGATTTTACATCTTGCAGATTAATAGTGATATCCGGCCTGGCATCGGGCGCTTCTATATAACTTTTACTACCCTCTTTAAGTGATATACCTTTTTGATTTTGAACCCTGTTATCTTCTACGATTCCTATTCTTGTTGCATCAAGCTCCATCAATGATGAAGGTATTATATATTTGTTAATACTTGCTGTGTCGCCTGGAGAGCTAATTTGAGCTTTTAGATTTAATGTTAAAACATGTAACAGAAAAAGACAACAAGACTTTAAAATATTCATAATATATTTTTAATTAGCTTATTCGGTAATGGTTAAGATGACCTCTTTTGTAAGACTTTTCATTCCCTTAGCAGAAGCATTTTTTGCTTCAAAAACGACTTTGTAAGTACCAGGATTCTGGTATACATAATTATAAAAAGTTAGCTTTGGATCAGTATATGACTTTATAGGTTTTGACCAGTCCTTTATCTCAAAGCCATCTTCAACAGTGTATTGCTTAGTAACCCAATACTCATCTTGCTCAGATGCTACGCTATATTTGGTATATCCCGCTGCCGTATTAGCTGTATTCACGGTAGCTGTAGTATTAGGCCACATAATAATATACTGAGTAGGTGCTGTATTATAGCTTCTGTTTTCAGAGCGAGTTGGAATTTTATTTTCATTGCAAGCACAATATTGCAAAAAGTCATTTTTTAGTGACAAAGCTGTCTCAGAAGAATTAACTCCGTTTGAGTAATATAACTTTAGATTACTAAACCAAATTGTGGCTCCAGCAGTATTAGGTGCTCGCTTTCTATACCTTATAGCTATATTAAATTTATCTCCAGGTTTTACTAAGTCCATTAAATTTGGTTTATTACTAATGCCTGATTCTCCATTTCTGGCTGTAACCAAGGGATATCTATTCGTAACGTCTATTTTTTTATCCGATCCGAGATTACTAATAACATTATAGTCACTTCTATCTCCATCAAAATCTTTTAGTAAAAAAACTTCTACTTGCTGTTCAGTTGTAGGATATTGGTATTGTAATGTAAAATAAAAACTAAAGAAATTATTTTTTACGTACCTGGAATTATTTAAATAATCATAGTCGTTTCCTACTTCTCCGGAAAAAAAGTTTATATATCTGGGTTCCCCCTGCAATTTAAATAATATATTCTCACCTACTTTATAAGTGGTTTTTTCTACTTGAACATCAAAGTCAAGTTTTTCTACATCCAAAACGTTATCACAAGATGTGATCAACATTATTAAGGACATTAAATAAAACAAAAATTTCCTTTTCATGAGTTTAGAATTTATTTGATTATCACCAACCTGGATTTTGAACCATGTTCCTATTCACTAACATTTCTGTAGCTGGAATAGGCCATAATAAGTTCTTTTCTAATCGAGCATTATAGAACCGATTTGTAATAACATTAGCCAGTGTTGACGGTGGTATAGAAATGGCTTGATTGTAAACTTCATTCATCACAGTGAAAAATATACCCCAACGAATCAGATCGAACTTTCTCATTTGCTCAAAGCCTAACTCCCTGCTCCTTTCATCCTGAAGTTCTTTTAAAAAGTCGCTTTTATCTAAATTATTAGGCAAATTAGCAACTGTAGGATCAATAGGTTCTACAGTTGCGGTAACTTTAGCCCCCGATCCTTTGCCATCAAAACTAATTACTTCTACTTCTGGTGCTGTAGAACTGTAAAAGGCTCCGTAGTTACTATAAGTTAAGGTAGTACCCAATCCACCACTAGTCATATTGATATGAACTAAGGCTCTCGCTCCTTCATGTCCTTCAGTATTCTTTATCACTATCCAAGGTACAGGAGAATTAGTATAACCACTACCTGCAGCAGATCTGGTAAACGTTTTTAATCTAAAGCCCGTACCATATGCCCTTCTGCGTACCTGATTAATACAATCATAAGCCAATTCTGTTGGTTTATCATGAATGGCATTTTCTGCTTCCGCAATCATTAAAAGTATATCGGAATAGCGCAGTAGTGGAAAATTTTGAGGAGTTGCTCCATTTGTTTTAGGTGTTAGCTTTTCGAACTCTCTCCTCCATTTACCAACAGCCCTGTTGTATATATTAGCATCTGAAATAGTAGTTAAAACGGTCTTGAATCCATTGGGGCCGGTGTTACCATAAGTAAAATTAGCTATGGTCCAATCTCTCCTTATATCAAAATCATTAAACTTTCTATAATAATAAGGAGTTGCTTTTACTCCTGCAAAACCATTACCTGTATTAGTATTTGAATTTTGAGGTTGCCCAACATAACCAACGTATCCTGTTTCAGTATAAATATCAGTTTTATTTCCCCAATATTCTACTTCCCAAATGCTCTCTTTAATATCATATTCATCACGAGCATATTTCACAAAAACATCGGTAAAATCAGGATTGAGTGAATGTATACCACTATTCTTTACCTTTAAAGCCCAGTCTAGTGCTACCTTATATTTACTTTCGTCTTTTAGTGGGTAACCAGCCATAGTTAAACACACTCGAGCCAACAAACCTCTAGCTGCAGATTTACTAACTCTACCTCCATGCCCAATTTCAGTAATCTCTGGAACCAATTTTTCCGCAGCTTCCATATCCTCTAAAATCTGGGCATACACTTCTGCAACAGTATTTCTGGGTTTCTCCATATTATCTGTAGCATCACCCGTTGAGGTTGTTCTCAATGGTACACCTCCATAAGATTGAACTAATATAAAATAATAGTACCCTCTTAAAAATAAAGCTTCTCCTCTAAGTCTATTTCTGAAGCTTTCAGAAATATTCGGATTGGTATCCAAATTCTCTAAAAACACGTTAGCTCTTTCTATACCTTCATATAAAGTTCGCCAAACAAATAGAACTCCAGAATCACTAGTTGGAAAGTCGAAATGCTGAGCGCCTGCATAGCCATCTCTGGCGAAGTAACCTTCATCTGCTTCAAGACCTAAAGAATACAACCACGAAGTACCATGTAAAGCCCCTAACCGATCATAAACTGCTGCCATCGCAGATTCCAATCCTTTTTCGGTAGCATATAATTTATTTGTATCATATAAAAAATCATGAGGATTCTTTTCTAAGAATTTTTCACATGATGTTGTACTCAACAACATCACCAATAAAACAATATATTTAATTCCTTTCATATCTTATTTATTAAAATGTTGCCTTTAATGAGAATACCATTGTCCTTGCTAATGGATAACCAGAATAATCGAATCCAGGCATTAGTGTCACATTCCTTGTTGAAACCTCTGGATCCATACCTGAATATCTAGTCCAAGTATATAAGTTCTGACCTGCCACCCCTAAATCCAGTTTACTCATACTCAAATACTTAATATACTTAAACGGGATACTATATTCTAAAGAGACAGTTTTCAATCTTATGTAAGAACCATCTTCAAGTACCCGGGTAGAATGATAACCATAAGGCCCCTGCCCACGAGCCCTATAATTGTTTGATGTAGGATTTTCAGGAGACCATCTATCTATATAAGAAGCATACTGATTAAGTAATATCCGTTCATTTCCATTTCCATCAAAAGTTAGACGATTGGCATTATAAACATCGTTACCGTAAGACCATTGGAAGAACACATTGAATGAAAAGTTTTTGTAATTAAGATTGTTATTTAACCCTCCTGTATGTATCGGCAAACCTCTACCTATAATGGTTAAATCTCCGGCATCAATAGTTCCATCACCGTTCAAATCTTTATACTTAATATCTCCAGGCTGAATTTGTTCTCTTGGATCTCCGTTTCCGGCTATATTTGGCTTTAATATTGTGCCGTTAAAATCCTCCTGTTTATAGGTTCCTTCCCATATAAAACCATAAAATAGTCCAACTGGCTTTCCTATTTCTGAGATATATAGAGGATTGGTAGAATACTGAGAAATAAATGAAGGTGTATTAAAGAGTCTCTCTTGAGCCTCATTTAATGCTAGCACTTTATTTCTATTAAAACTGATGTTGAAATCAGTAGTCCAGGAGAATTTCCTGGTTTTTAGGTTAATACTGCTTACAGTAAACTCAATACCTTCATTACGTACACTGCCTACATTTTTATAAGCAACACTATAGCCGGAACTTGGGGCTATATTCGCATTTAACAATAGATCTCTAGTGTTTTTTCTGTAAAGATCTATTACAAAATCTAATTTACCTTTGAAAAAGCTAAGATCCCAACCCAAATCCATAGATTCTGTTGTTTCCCATTTCAAATTTCTATTTGGCAAACTGGTAATATATCCGCCGACAGTAGGGCTAGAATTTCCCCAGGAATAGGCACTGGAAATAGGCATATCTAAACTTAAGAATCGTGTATAGTCAGATACCCTGTTATTGCCGTTCAAACCGTAACTAATTCTTAGCTTAGAAGAGCTTACAAAAGGCATATTATCTTTAAACCATTTTTCAGTGTGCATATTCCAAGCAGCTGCCACAGCTGGGAAGTATCCCCATCTGTTACTATTTGAGAACTTAGATGATGCGTCAGATCTCATTGTTGCGGTAAAAATGTATTTAGACTTATAGTTATAATCTAATCTTCCGAATAAGGAGAATAAGGAATATTCCGAAAATGTAGACATTGTAGCTAAAGGATTACCTTGGTCCATACCTGCCATACCTAATTCTTCATTTGGTATTTGTTGGGTAGAATAAGAATAGGCCTTGTATTGAGAAGATTGAAACTCCACTCCTCCCATGGCCGTGAATTTATGTGCCTTATTATAGGTTTTGTTATAAGTTAAGGTACTGTTATTAGATAAAGTTAATCTTTCACCAAACATTGTATAGGCGTTTACACCTTTTGAATTGAAATAACTCTTACTAGTGCCCTGAGGTGTTTTCGAACTGTAAAAATTCTCTGTACCTGAGGTGGCATTGTACATAGTCCCCACGCTCTTAAAAGTTAAAGCTGGGGTAAACTTATATTGTAGATAAGCATTTGTACTGATATCTGTATTTCTTCTCTTATCACTTGCATTTAAGGCTACACTTACTGGATTGAAACGCGCATCGTATTGGTTGATAACTTCGTCATCATCTTCTTCCTCTAGTAAATTGACTCCAGATCCAGTAACCGGACGATAGGCCCACGCTCTGGTTAATAAATTAGAAGTAATAGTATTTCCGACATCCCCTTCTCTTACTACAGTTCCATTAGCTATTCTTCGAGAGATATTTACATTAATCCCTACATTTAGTTTCTTATTCACCGTTTGGTCTAAAGTGATGCGTCCCTGGTATCTATCGTAATCAGAATTTAGAATTATACCATTTTGACTATAAATAGAGCCAGAAATAGAATATTTGGTCTGCGTATTTCCTCCACGTACTCCAATATTATGTATACGGTTTAAAGAGGTACGAAATATCTCGTCCTGCCAGTCGATACCCTCTATATTTTTATAATCTTCTAAGGTTTTCCCATATCCTGCAAGATAATATTGATCCGCCTTAACCGGATCCATTTCAATTTGATATTTGACGAACTCATAGGGACTCATCATATCTATAGTTTTCTGAACAGTTTGCAATCCTATAGTATTGTTAAAAGTTACTACCGGAGCGCCAACTTTACCCTTCTTTGTCTCAATCACTATTACACCATTGGCTCCTCTGGCGCCATAGATACTGGTAGAAGATGCGTCTTTTAATATATTCATTGATTCTATATCATCCGGGTTAATGCTTAAATTACTGGCATCCTCTACTGGAAATCCATCAATTACATATAAAGGAGCATTACTTTGAGTCAAGGAATTACCTCCTCTAATCACAATATTCATCGCGTCTCCAGGCTGCCCGTCTGTAGAAGAGACTACTACCCCTGCAACACGCCCCTGTAAAGCTTGCTCGAAAGACCCAACTGGTGCCTTTTCCAGATCTGGCAATTTGACCTGGGAAACCGCCCCTGTCAAATCTGGTTTCGCTACTGCTCCGTATCCTATTACAACTACTTCACTTAGCGACCTTTCGTCCAGCTTCATGGCAATGTTATAATTAGAACTAGCTCCTATTCGTACGGTATGTGTTTTATAACCCATATACGAAACCTCCAATACTTCTCCTGTTTTTGCCGATATCTGAAAGCCGCCACTCACTGAGGTTACCACGTTCCTATTGGTCCCTTGAACTTTTACTATTGCGCCTACTAAAGGCTCTTTATTACTTTCGTCTATTACAGACCCAGACAGTTTTCTCAATTCTTGCGCCTTAATAAAAAAAGGCAGAAAGATCAAAATTGCCAGTCCAATACCTACTTTTTTTTGTAAATACTTTGATAACATAATCAATACTTAAATAAAAACCTAAAAACTGCAACGTTTACGTAAACGTTATTTGAATAAATAAAACTTTTAACCTTTGTGCCAGATCTAGTTAACGGGCTCTTTTATTATAGAACATTGTTTTTTCATGATAATAAGTTTATATTTTGGTGTGCATTTATTACCTATAATATCTACTTTACGGTAACGTTACCTAAAAGTAGATATTTTTTTTACCAATCCAAATTTTTTATGATTTTTTTTGATTAATCCTTACGCTTCTAGTGCATGCTTACTACACCCCATCATGGTATGCAAAGCCAATTCTATATTGTACGCTAATTAAGATTTAAGAACCGCTGATTAATTGTAAAAAGCACAAATATTAATAGCTTGATTTACCTGAATAATGGTTGATCTGCCTGAACAAATAATTTAAAACAATATTTAGTTGTTTTATCGAAATGTAATTCTGCCGGTTTGCTTTCCTTTTGCAATTCTTCAAATCCTCTTATACATATTTTAAATTTGTTTTATATTAACAGGGATATTACAGGGACATTACTCGGATATAACAGGAAAATTATACGGACTTTATTCCTATTAAGTCTTTTTTATTTTCCTGTAATTTTACTTTAAATAATGTATTATTAGTATATTTATAGAAAAGAATATATGGCTAAATTTACTTCTGGAATAAATGGCCCTTTTACGGGTAAAGTAGGAACAGTTGTAGGTTGTACTTGGAAGGGTATTCCTTATATGCGGGCACTGCCCAAAAAAAGAACAGGAAAAGTGTCTGATGCAGAAATGGCTAATAGGAAACGTTTTGCGCAGGCGCAGGCATGGCTAAAACCATTGACTCCTTTTTTAAGGACAGGTTTTAAAAATTATAGCCCAACTTCGGAAGGCTTTGTTGCTGCAAAATCATACCTGTTAAAAAATGCTATAGAAGCTATCGATTCTGATTTTCGGATAATTCCTAAAAAAATGAAACTTAGTGTTGGAGAACTTCCCCTTCCTGCTGAGACAGCAGCAATTTTTAATATTGCTAACGGCAGCATTGATTTTACCTGGAGAACCGAAAAGATGCTGGATACATCTATGCAGGATCAGGCTATGCTAATGGCCTACTGTGTGGAGTTGGGGAGGGCGATATTTATTACCACAGGCGCTTTTAGAAAATCGGGGCATGACGAGTTGATAATACCAAATAGTTTTAGGGGAAAACAGGTAGAAGTTTACATCGCTTTTGTAGCTGCAGACCGAAGCAGACAATCAGATAGTATTTATCTGGGGAGTATATTGTGCGAAGGATAATTTGTATCAATGAAAATATTGCTTTTTATATCTGTTATTCTTAAAAAAGTCATAAAAACCAAACATACCTCACCTGCTTGATTCCTGATTAGGTTAATAATCTAACCATGTGTAAATACATTATAAATCTTCCATTATAGCTACCAATATTAATTATATCTCCATCTTTGATTCTATTATCATAATAATTTATATTCAGAAAGTTTGCTTGAATAAATTTAGGTTTCAGGATTTTCAATGCTTTATGATTTGTTGAAAAGTATAATACCTAAAATTTAAAACGAGAATATACTTTTCAACTTCATTTCCTTTTGTAAATTTTTGTTAAAATGCTACGCCAACTCTATATTTTAAATATATTTATCAGTTCAATAAACATTCGGGCTTTTATTAGTTAAAAAACTTAAATGTTCTAATAAATACACTAACAATGTTTATATACCGGCTCTGCATGCCAACATGCAGGAATTTGAACAGATATTTAATTTAATAAGCAGATGAAATATATTAAGTTCCTATTGTTTACTATACTTGTATCGTCCAACTATATATATGCACAAACGGACAGTATTTCATTAAATACTATCTTAGAAAAAAAAGGTAAGCTTTTTCATGATTATCCTTCAGAAAAGGTACATCTTCACTTCGATAAACCTTATTACGCTATTGGCGATACCATTTGGTTTAAAGCTTACGTCACCTTAGAGCAAAGGTCTCCCTCCCCTCTAAGCAAAATTCTATATGTAGATGTAATTTCTGCAAAAGATTCATTGGTAGAGAGTTTAAAAATTCCGGTTACAAATGCTGTTTCTTCCGGAAATATTGTGCTCTATAGCCCTAAATTCGCACAGGGTACCTATCAGTTAAGGGCCTACACCAAATGGATGCTGAATTTCGATCCGACCTATTTTTTCACTAAAAATATAATCATTGGAGACGGTATTAATAAAGAACTTAATACCCATATTACTTTTGATGGCAGCAGAAGTGAAAAAGGCGCTAAAGTAAACACGAAGATATTATATAAGGATGAAAAGGGAATTCCTTTAATGAATAAAAAGGTAAGCTGGGAGGTAATTGCAGATTATGAAAGAGTGGCAAAAGGAAAGGGAACTACTGATGGAAATGGTTATTTAGACATTTCCTTTACTGCCCCTTCGAAGGTAGATATTAATCGCGGGCAATTAAACACCTCGCTGGAAACAGGGAATATAAAACCTTTAACAGCAACCTTTCCGTTGAAAACCGCAATTTTAGAACATGATATTCAATTCTTTCCGGAAGGCGGAGATTTAATTGCCGGAATTCCGTCGAAAGTTGCCTTTAAAGCGATCAGATCGGATGGATTGGGTATTGATGCAAAGGTTTCTATTGTAGATAAAAATGGAAAAAGCATTGTTTCAGGCGACTCACAGCACCTGGGAATGGGACTAATTTCTTTTACTCCAGAACCTGGCAATGCATACAAAGCGAACGTTACATTTAAAGATGGTTCTTCAAAGAATTTCGATCTTCCTCCGGTAAAAAACACGGGCATGAATGTTTCTGTCTCACAAAATCAGGAAAACGTGGTCCTAAGAGTCAATGCCAATGACAACTACTTTAAAGCCAATTTGAATAAGGGATTTTATATTATAGCTCAAAATGCCGGAATTGTATACTACGCTGCTCAAAGTATCTTGCGGGGACAAAGTTTTAATGCAGAAATCCCTAAAAACAAATTTCCTTCTGGTATTTTACAAATTAGTTTGTTAGCTTCTAACGGCTCTCCTATTAGTGAAAGATTAACGTTTATTAAAAGGAATGACTTGTTAGATATAAAAATCAATTCTGATCTGTCGACCTATGGTGGGAGGCAGAAAGTAAAACTTAATATTCTTGCAAAAAATGGCGAGGCTGCAAAGGAAGGAAATTATTCGATATCTGTTATAGATGAAACCAAGGTTCCTTCTAACGAAGACACCGAAACAACTATCTTAAGCAATTTGTTATTGAGCTCGGATTTAGCCGGATATATAGAAAAACCAAACTATTATTTTAACAAAACAGATATTAAAAAAGAAAGCGATCTGGATCTATTGATGCTAACACAAGGTTATAGAAAGTTTTTGTACAAGGACGCTATAGAAGGCAAAGTTCCAAAAATAACATACCTTCCCGAACAAGGCATAGACATTACAGGAACCATACGCAGAGCAAACGGTATGACCTGGCCTGGGGCTAGACTTTTATTGCAGATCCCCGACCGACATTTCACGGCTCCGGCAACTACAGACAAAGAAGGTAAGTTTAAATTCCCTAATGTTGTTTTCAAAGACTCCTCGGATGTGATAATCAACGCGAGAAATAATGTAAATTCTGCAAAAGACATTAGAATTATGCTAGATGGAGAGCCCTACCCTGCTATTTATTCAAACATTAATAAACCCGATGAAATTCTAAATCTCGACAGCACTTTAAATACCTACTTAAAAAATGCAAAGCAACAATATAGTAACGCCTTTATGCTGAAAGAGGTTGTAGTAAAAGCGAGTGCAGAACGTAAGCCCAGCCATTTAGACCATTCTGCCTTATCTGGTTTAAATATGATGGCAGACAGAGTGACTCCAAGCGAACAGCTACAAGGTTGTGCAAATTTGTTGAATTGTCTATCTGGATCCGGAATTACCTACATAGATAACATGCTTTATTTAACCAGAACATACAATCAAGGAAGCAGAGTCCCTGTAGAAATTTATGTTAATGACATGCCTGTAGACGTAAATTATCTTGCAAGCATAGATGCCAATGGTGTTGAATCTATTGAAGTTTTTAACAACGATGGTTTAAGCGGCATTAATAGAAGGACAAATACACAGGGTGTTTTGGTAATAAACTTAAAAGAAATCAAAAAAACTCCTATTTCTAAAGATCAATTAAAGGAATTATTCCCCCCTGCTAATATATTAACTTATAAACCTAAAGGTTATTCTGTGGAAAGACAATTCTATGCTCCAAAATATACTGGCCCCAGAGCTGCAACCCAACCAGAAGATTTAAGAACTACAATTTTCTGGAATCCAATAATCAATACGGACAAAGATGGAAAAACTGCTCTGGAATACTTTAACGGTGATGGAAAAGGTACCTATAAAGTTGTTGTTGAAGGAATAGATATGGATGGAAATATAGGTCGCGGAGTTTACAGATATCAGGTAAAATAGCATAGAATAACGTTTCCGAAAGTTAGAGAAGACATCAAACTTCCGGAACTTAATCAGTATTTATTGATATTGTAAAAGCCTGTTTAAAAATGTATAATTGGAAGTACAGATGGTATAGAGACTGCTTCGTACCTCGCAGTGATGCCCCTATTTTCGTTTATTACGAGAAGGTATAGCCTGTCCCGAACTTGGTTCGGGAACGAAGCAATCTCTAGCTGTAATAAATATTTCAATGAAATTTAAACAGGCTCTTAGATAAAAGTAAATTAACTGTTACATTCATTCTGTACTTTTAAATTTCATTAATTTATTATAAGTTTGTTACCGATGAAATTAAGCCACAAAATATTGTCACTATTCATGATTGCGATGATCTTTATCGCATCTACTGGCATGACGCTTAATCTTCATTTTTGTGCAAACGAATTAAAGACAGTTAGTTTACAACAGACAGAATCGTGTTGTCAAAAAAAATCTGGAGAAAAGAAAGAAAATCACAAAGAGTGTAATAAAAACGGCCAGAAACATTGTGACGGGAAATCAGGTAAATCTTGTTGTAAAGAATCTAAAGTAGCTACTAAAAATCCGGTAAAAGTAGATAATCCCAGCTCAAAAAAGGAAAGCTCTTTTGCCCAATCCTTAGTATTCTTAAAAAGCTACGTTTTAAGTTTCCTTAATTTTAACACTGAAGATTCTGAGGATGACGAGAAACCAGAAGTCTCTCTCTTTCCCATGCTCAAAGAAGGTTTATATATCCTTTTAGGCCAATTCCGTAATTAGCATTACACCTCTCCCCTTTTCTGGTCTAACAATTTCGGCTAGAGAATGTCAATTAGAGATTATATCTCTGTCTTATCAAATTATTTCTTGTTTAAACTTATATCATTAAAAGATGATTGAGAACCTAATAGGTTTTTCGCTGAGAAACCGGTATTTAGTTCTACTTACTGCATGCTTTTTATTTGCTGCCGGGATTTATGCAGTAAAGAAAAATAAGATAGATGCAATTCCTGATCTTTCAGAAAATCAGGTCATAGTATTTACAGAGTGGATGGGCAGAAGTCCTCAGATTATCGAAGATCAGGTCACTTATCCATTGGTTACTAACTTACAGGGAATTCCTAAAGTAAAATATGTTAGGGCGAATTCTATGTTTGGAATGAGCTTTATTTACGTCATTTTTGAAGATGATGTAGATACCTACTGGGCTCGTTCTCGTGTTTTGGAGAGATTAGCAAGTATTGGAAAAAGCCTTCCTGAAGGTGTATCTCCTACTCTTGGGCCTGATGGAACAGGCGTTGGTCATGTTCTTTGGTACACCCTAAATGCAAAAGGAATGGATTTAGGTGAGCAAAGGGCTATTCAGGATTGGTACGTCAAATTTGGGTTGCAAAATGTTCCCGGAGTCAGCGAAGTTGCTTCATTCGGTGGTTTTGTCAAATCTTACGAGCTTAGCGTAGACCCGAATAAACTTTCTTATTATAACATTACTATAGATGAAGTTATTAAAGCTGTAAGAAGCAATAATAATGAAGCCGGTGGTAGAAAATTTGAATTAAATGATGTAGGATATATTATAAAAACTAACGGATATGTCAAAAACATAGACGAACTGAACAATATTTCCGTAAAGACAAAAAACTCCATTCCAATAAAAGTAAGTGACATTGCGAAAGTTCAAATGTCTAGCGAAAACAGACTGGGTATTTTTGATTTAAATGGCGAGGGAGAAACTGTAGGCGGTATTATCGTGATGCGATATGGCGAAAATGCAGATGAGGTTATTAAAAATGTTAAACAAAAGATGGAAGAAGTTTCTAAGGGTTTACCTGAAGGAGTCTCTTTCAATATTGTCTACGACCGCAGCGGACTTATAGAAGAATCTATCGCTTCAATAAGGAATACCTTAATTGAAGAAATTATTGTGGTTTGTATAATCGTGTTTCTCTTTTTAATGCATTGGCGAAGTGCCATGAGCATCATTATTCAGATCCCTATTACTATTGCTGCCAGCTTTATTTTGCTCAACTATTTTGATATCAGCTCGAATATCATGTCGCTAACAGGAATAGCTTTAGCAATTGGCGTTATTGTGGACAACGGCATTATTATGACAGAAAATGCTTATAAGCATCTTTCTGAAAGGCAAAAGCAATTGAATGAAGGACTAAAGTCTAAGGACTAAAGTACATATGTACTATGTTCAATGACTATTTAGGAGCAGTAACATTAAAATGAAGAAAAAAGGTACATAGCAATACTACCTAGCTCCCCTCACCTTCGGAGAGGGGCTGGGGGTGAGGCTACTAATGAACTAAGAAAATGTGGCAACGTATTAAAAATATATTCTCTAAAAGAGAAAAGGATTATGTAGAACTGGATAATAAGGAACGATTATCTATTATAGAAAAGTCCTGCAAACAGGTTTCCAGGGGTGTCTTTTATTCAACCGTAATTATCATTACGTCCTTTCTTCCTATTTTCCTTTTGGAAGGTCAGGAAGGAAAGCTATTTCACCCACTGGCTTATACCAAAACGTTCATCATGACTATTGATGCGATTTTGGTTGTAACCCTGGCTCCTGTTTTAATTTCTTTCTTCATGAAAGGAAAGTTTAAACCAGAACAGTCCAACCCTATAAACAGGTTTCTGGAAAAAGTTTACGAACCTGTCATCAGAGCCTGCATGAAATACAGAAAAACAACAATTGGTATAAATATTCTTGCTCTGGTAGTCAGCATTCCAATGCTTTTTAGTTTAGGAAAAGAGTTTATACCACCTTTAGATGAACAATCTATTCTCTTCATGCCAGTAACTTTACCTGATGTTTCAAACTCAGAAATCAAAAGGATTTTACAAGTTCAGGATAAGATCATCAAATCGGTTCCAGAAGTAGAGCAGGTTTTGGGGAAAGCAGGGCGAGCTAATACCGCAACAGATAATTCGCCACTTAGCATGATAGAAACCATTATTATGCTAAAACCTAAGAGCGAATGGCGTGAAGGAATGACCAAGAAGAAGATCATTGAAGAGCTGGATAGCAAGCTGCAGATCCCGGGTGTTGTAAACGGGTGGACGCAACCTATTATCAACAGAATAAACATGTTGGCAACAGGAATTAGAACGGACGTAGGAATAAAGGTTTATGGCCAACGTCTGGATAGCATCCAATTGGTATCCGAAAGAGCCCAACAAGTATTAAAAAGCATTGACGGTGTGAAAGACCTGTACGTAGAACCTGTTACGGGAGGAAGTTATCTGGAAATTGATATCAAAAGAGACCAGCTTTCACGTTACGGTCTTAGCGTAGACGATGTAAATATGACTATTGAAACTGCTCTGGGTGGGGCCGTTATTTCCAATACTACTGAAGGCAGGCAACGTTTCGGCATTCAGGTGAGATTAGCTGAAGATTATAGAAACAGCATTGACAGATTAAAAAGAATTCCATTAAATACAAACGACGCTGGAATTATTCCACTTGAAAGCGTAGCTGATATCAATTTTGTAGATGGTCCTCCAATGATTACGTCGGACAATGCTATTCTCCGTGGAGCTGTGATGTTCAATGTTCGCGACAGAGACATTGGTACCACTGTTCAGGATGCAATAGATAAAATCAACGCAGAACTTAAGCTTCCAAACGGTTATTTTCTGGAATGGAGCGGACAATATGAACAACTAATCAGCGGACAAAGAACATTAATGATGATTGCTCCGATAGTTCTTGTTATTATATTTCTATCCTTATATTTCGCTTTTAAATCTATAAGAGAAGCATTCCTAAGTCTTATAACCATCCCCTTTGCCTTAATAGGTGGTGCTGTCCTTGTCTATTTTTACGGAATAAATTTATCTGTAGCCGTTGCTGTTGGTTTTATTGCATTATTTGGAATTGCGGTAGAAACCGGCGTTGTTATGGTAATTTATTTAAACGATGCTATGCAACAATTGGTAGCAAAAAAAGGAAATAGCGCAGAAACTATTAGTCCTGAGGAAATTAAAGAATATGTTATTCACGGTGCCGCTAAAAGATTAAGGCCAAAGATCATGACAGTCTGTGTTTCGCTATTCGGATTAACGCCTGTTCTGTGGTCTACCGGAGTGGGAAGTGATGTAATGTTACCCATTGTACTCCCTATGATTGGTGGTGTATTAACTTCCTCTACACATATTTTACTGGTAACACCATTAATCTTTTTAATGACTAAAGAATATGAATTGAAAAAATTCGGAAAAATGGAGGTGCTAGATGTTAAACATTAATAATAATACCGGCATGAAAAAGATTTCACATAATATTCTGTGTAGTATAATAATATTACTCGGCTTGTACTCCTTCCCTGTTTTTGCACAGGAGAAGTTAAGTCTTGAACAAATTATAGCGGAGATTTCGAAAGAAAACTTACAACTGAAATCTTACGATCAGAAAATCGGTAGCCAGAAAGCGAAAACAGAAAGTGCAAGATCATGGATGGCCCCTATGATTGGTGCAGGAACTTTTATGACTCCATATCCCGGACAGGAAATCATGTCTGATAACGATAAAGGCGCATGGATGCTTTCTGTAGAACAGTCTATTCCAATGATAGGTATGAATAAAGCTACAGAGAAGTATTTGGCTTCACTTTCTTCAATTACAGAAGCTCAAAAAGGTATGACCATGAACGAATTGAAGAATCTTGCCAAACAGAACTACTTTGATATCATCATTAACCGAAAAAAGCTGGCTTATCTGGAGAAGAATATCGAGATCATGAAAACCATGAAAAAATTGGGTGAGATCAGATATCAGTACAACAAAGGAAATTTAAGTCAGATTTACAAAGCGGAAGGCAGGATATTCGAGATGGAATCTATGTTGAACGAAATTGAGAGTAGTGTTGACATTGCTAAAATCAATTTAAATGTATTGATGAACAGGAATCCACAATTAAATTTCGAGATAGATGAATCTACGGAACTGCAATTCACCCCCGTTGCTAATCTTGACTCCACTTATCTTAACCATAATATTAGTGAAATTAAAATGATGGATAACGAAATCGGGAGCATGAAATTGGATGCCGAGATGATAAAAAAAGAGGCAAACCCCGAGATCAAATTAAAATTCGACCATATGTCTTCATTTTCGGCGATGATGCCTCGGCAATATTCGGCTATGGCGATGTTAAGTATTCCTATTGCGCCATGGTCTGCTAAAAAATATAAAGCGAATTTAAAAGCCAATAAGCTGGAGGTTACCGCAATGCAACAAGAAAAACAGGCTATGCTTGTCAATATGCTTGGAATGATAAAAAGTATGGAAAGAAATATTCTGGCGATGGAGAACCGGGCAAATACTTTCAAAAATAAAGTAGTTCCGGCTATGCAGAAAAATCTGGATGTTTTGTTACTGAATTATCAGGAAAATAAAGAAGAATTACCAATGGTTATTGATGCATGGGAAACACTCAATAAAGCCCAGCAGGATTATGTTAGTCAATTGGGGACTTTGTACAAAATGATTATCGAATATGAAAAAAGCATTGAAAAATAATAGTCTATTGGTCTTTATGTTTAGTTTTTTTATTTTGATAACAGCATGTAATCGCAATAAAAGCACTTCATCGGGAGAAAGCAAATATACTTGCCCAATGCATCCTGAAATAATAAAAGACGAACCGGGAACCTGTCCAATATGCTCCATGGATTTGGTTCCTGTCCATTCCGGTGCCAACGCAGAAGTTTCAGAAGAAGTTGAACCTTTATTAAATAACGTAAATGAGGTAATATTTTCTGATGTAAAGACAGTTTATCCGCGAAAGCTGGTGCTGTCTGATACGATAACTTTGAATGGAAAAATAACTTTTAATCCTAATAAAAAAAGTGCTATAGCTTCTTTCGTAAGTGGTCGGATTGAAAAAATGTATATAAAATATAACTTCCAGAAAATTAATTCGGGACAGTTGATTTTTGAAATCTACAGTCCTGATCTGGTTAATGCACAACAGGAAGTTCTTTATCTCGTAAAAAATCAGGATCAGGAATTATTAAACAGGGCAAAAAGCAAGCTTAAACTACTTGGCGCCAATGATGCTCAGATTAATTCGCTCATCAAAACCGGAAAAGTGATGTATCGTTTTCCTGTTTACAGTAAAAGGAGCGGTTATATTGCAGATTTTTCTTCATCTGTAGCTAAACCCGATGAGTCAGAACCCGGTGATGTAATGGGAATGGAAAATGGAAATACGAGTTCTGGCTCTTCTCCCGTTGCAAATAATAATCCATTGCAAATTCGAGAAGGCATGTATGTAAATGCCGGTGAAACTGTCTTTTCTGTTTATGACAACAGCGATTACTGGGCAGAATTTTATATCAATCCGGAATATCTTAAAGAGATAAAAGAAACAAAAAAAATCTGGATAGGTGGGAAAGCATACCGTATATCAAGTTATATTCCTTACTTCAAAGATGAGGCCGCCTTTGCTATTGTTAGAGTAGATATCAAAGAAAAAACACATCATATTGGCGAATTGATAACGGGAAAATCTATAACTGAGCCTAAAGACGGGATTTGGATCCCTAAAACATCCATTTACGCCAAAGGCAGCGAAACGATTGTATTTCTAAAAAAAGGAAAATCTTTACAACCGTATAAGGTTATTCTTAATGGATATTCGTCGGGCAACCTGGTTGGTGTTTCGCAAGGAATAACAGAAAATGATAGAATTGCAGAAAATGCAGCTTATTTAATCGATTCTGAAGGAACAATCAGAACAAACTAAAAATATCACAATGAAATTCAGGATATATTTTTCGATAATTATTGCAGGCTTATCACTACTTAACTTCTCTTGCTCAGAACAAAAGAAAGAACAGCCCGCAGCTAAGCAGGGTATAAAATATACTTGTCCTATGCATCCCGAGATTATCCGCGATGAGCCGGGTTCCTGTCCTATCTGTCACATGGATCTTGTTCCGGTTACAAAAACAGAAAGCCCTGTTTTGATGCTCAGCGATAGTCAGATTAAATTGGCAAATATAAAAACGATGACGGTTGGCTCCGGCACCTTTCAAAATCAGATGGAAATTAAAGGAAAAATCGTTACCGACGCCAATGGAATTGAAATTATTTCGGCTCGTTATAATGGCCATGTAGACCGGCTTTACGTTAAAGAAATTGGATCGCCTGTACAAAAAGGTCAAAAACTTTACAGTATTTATAGTGAGGAACTTTTGGCACTTCAGACCGATTACCTGCTAAACTTAAAACAACAAGACGAATTTCCGAACGAAAGTATTTACAAGAAATTAACTGAAGCAGCAAAACACAAACTGGCATTATACGGATGGAGTGAAACACAAATTGCTCAATTAAAAAGCAGAAAAAAAACAGATGCACTTCTAACTGTGTATGCACCAATTTCGGGGATCGTAAAGGAGATTAATTTGATAGAGGGATCCTATATAAATACGGGAATGGCTTTGTTCAGAATAGAGAATTCGAATAACTTATGGGTAGAAGCTGATGTCTATCCTCACGAACTAAAAAACATCAAAACAGGTCAAACCATTCAGGTAGTTATCCCCGGCTTTGAAGATCAGGCAATTGCAAGCAAAGTAGATTTCATTAACCCACAATATAACGATGCTCAGCAAATTGTAACAATAAGAGCCTCTATTAAAAACCCTGATTTAAACTTTCAGGAAGGCATGCTTGCAAAGGTCATTATCAATAAAGCAGCAGAAAATGAAGTTTTAAGCATTCCTGTAGATGCGATTGTCAGACATCAAAATCAAAAGCATGTTTGGGTTCAAACCGAAAAAAACACTTATGAACCAAGAAAAATTGAAACTGACAAAGAAAACGAGAACTTTGCAATCGTAAAGTCTGGTTTAAATTCTGGAGAACAGATAGTTTACAGCGGTGCCTATTTACTTTATAGCGAGTATAAATTAAAAAAAGGACATCTGGTTCTATAATATTACAACGTCATTAAATTTTAAAATATAAAACAACAAACAAATCATCATGAATTTAAAAAACCTTTTTAAAGTATCTTTTGTAGCAATTTCACTGAGTCTTGCTGCCTGCAACAATTCCAATAAAACAGCTAATTCTGGACAAAACCAGGAAAACCACGTTCATGACAACAGTCATGAAGGACATGAACACGCTGAATCTGGTGCAAATGTTCCTTCATTTTCCGATGAAAAAATAGGAAATGTATATCACCACTACATCCATTTAAAAAACTCACTGGTAAGCGCTAATGATAACGAAGCAGAAAATGCCGCTGCAGAACTTGAAAACGCATTATATGCTGTAAATAATGCGGAGATTGCCAATCAGGCCAAATTAATAAAGGAAGCTTCTGATCTGGAAACAAGAAGAAGTTATTTAGATAAATTAAGCAACCAGCTAGTAGATTATTTTACTGCTAACAAGCCAAGTTCGGGAGTAATTTATGTTCAAAATTGCCCTATGGCAAATAATGATGCAGGAGGTGTTTGGCTTTCCAATGAAAAACAGGTTAGTAACCCCTATTACGGAGACAATATGTTAAAATGCGGAACAAATGTTTCTGAAATTAAGATGTAGAGCATCAAAATATCATAAAGTAAGGGATATCCGAAGATAATAATAAGGATATCCCTTTTTGTTGTTTAGAACCTTTAGCTATTTTGTAATCATTTGGTATAATTCTTACTTTTATGGCACTAGAATTGGACGGTATCTTGCTTTTTGGAGTTTGCCATATATAATTAATAATGACTAGAAAATTTTTCTTATTAGCCCTAACTTTATTATTCTTCAGTTTCCATTCGAGAGCCAATTTTGATTTTAATAATAATTGCAAACAAGCCTATCAGGCAATTTTCGACCTGCGCCTTCAAGACGCCAAATCATTAATTCAGCAAGAGAAAACTCAAAACCCTAATAACGGTATAACTATTCTTCTGGAAAATTATGTCGATTATTTTAGTTTATTGGCGTCGGAGAATAAAAACGATTATGAACGTTTAAAAGCACTGAAATCCAATAGAATCAGTACGCTGGAGAAACAAGATAAGTCTTCTCCTTATTATTTGTTCTCTCAAGCAGAGATTTATTTGCAATGGGGTCTTCTCCAAAGCCGATTTCAAGATTACTTTTCTTCAGCAATGGATATCAGAAAAGCAGACAAATTGTTGAGTAACAATGCAGATAAGTTCCCGGCGTTTCTCCCTAATAAAAAAAGTTCAGGATTAATAGACGTGATATTTGGTTCCATTCCTGCTAATTTAAGAGGTATAACCTCAACTTTTGGTTTTAAAGGGAATATAAATAATGGTATAAAAACCCTGGAAAACTTAGCCACCACGTTGCCTAAAACAGCTTACAGTTTTTATAAGGATGAAGTTGCTTTTTTCTTGTGTTATATCGAGGTTGAATTGGTTCATAACAAATCTAACTATAACAAAATCATGACCTATGCTGAATCTTTGGGGGATTCCAGCTTATTGAGGAGTTATTTACAAGGCTATATTTCGTTAAAAAATGCACAGAATGATAAAGCCATTATGTATTTGCAAAATAGACCTAAGGGAAATAACTATATTCCCTTCCCTGCTCTAGACTATCTTTTAGGGAATGTCAAACTAAACAGAATGGATTCTAATGCCAATGTATATTTAGCAAACTTCTTAAACCATACCAAAGGCGTCAATTATATAAAAGATGCCTACCTAAAACTAGCCTACTTTTATTATTTAAGAGGTGATAATAATCGATACCAATCATTTATAAAAAATGTAAGCAGCAAAGGAAATTTATATGATGAGAAAGACAAGCAGGCTTTAAGAGAAGCAAATGATGCTCCACCCGATCTTATATTATTAAAAGCCCGATTATTCTTTGACGGTGGATATTATAATAAAGCACTCGCTTTACTAGCCAATAAAGACAAAGATGATTTTAAATTACTAAGAGATAAAATAGAATTCTATTACAGATTAGGAAGGCTGTATGATGAAACAAATAGAGACAGCGACGCCATTACCAATTATCAGCAGGCAATCAATGTTGGACATCAAACCTCATATTATTATGCGGCAAACGCAGCACTGAGTATTGGCAACATTTACGAGAAAAGAAATGACAGAGCCAAAGCCGCTTCTTTTTATAAACAGGCTATTGCTATGAAAAACCACGAATACGAAACCAGTATTGAAAATAAAGCGAAAGATGGTTTGAAGCGGATAGGATACTAAAAGAGTAAATAAAACAGTTTCAATAGCAAACAGCAGATTAGGTATTATAGTTATTTATGCGTTTTCTTCTGTAAATCGAAACTGTTTGTAAACAGAACTTTCATGAAATGAATTTATTTTACTTTGTACCGCTACGAAATCGAAATCGTTGTTATCTCCACAATCCAGCATATGGAAATAAACAGATGGTTTAAGGCTTTCGAAAAATTCCACTAGCATTGAAGTCCAAATAAGTTGGCATTTACATCCCACTTTTGGTAAAAGATAGCTTATTCCATCTTGCATTTCTATTTTTCTAACGTGATTAGATTCAAGTTTGCCTTGCGGAAATAAAATGAGTACGTTTCCTGGCTTACTCAAAAGCTCTGCTGCGTGTTCCAGGCTTTTATTAACAGATGGCGTCCCCGGAGCTATGGAAAAACCACCAAAATATCTTAACCAGGGATTTTTCTGCATTTGCTTCTTAAGAGACATATAATAAAATCCCTTCATTTTATTGTGCTTATAGATCGTGTTCAAGCATAGATAAGTAGCCAAAAAACCATCCCAAAAACTAAAATGATTGCACATTAATAAATAAGAATGGCCTGGCTTTATTTCGATATCCTTAATCACCAATTTATTGAAGCGGAATTTGATAATTAATTTCAAAAAAAGGAAGGCTCCTTTAACAAGAAACGGAGGAAGTGGCTTTGCTTTAATTATCATTCAACAATTCTAATAAAATTTCAGCGAATTTTTGATTAATCATATCGTGATTTTCGCTTATTACAACTTGCCGGGCGTTAGAAATTTTTGGAATAATTGATTTACCGATCTTCTGAGGATAGTTTCGATCTCTTTCTCCAAAAACAAAATAGCTTTTTATTTGATGAGCATTAATTGCATTAATAAACTTAGTAGTGTCCAGTGTAAGAAACCGCTTATAACTTAAACATGCATAAAAAGCAAAGCGTAAATCAAACGTACTAATTTCCTTATAAAGTATTTCATAAGAAGTTTTATCCACCACAGAAATTTTCTTTAAAACAGAAAGTAACCTGATCATCCCTTTATCACTTAGGGCCAGATATTCCAATAGCCTGTTTCCAATGGTATTTAAACTCAAAAATGTGATTATCTTTCCCGGTCTAAAACTCGCTGGTGCAGCAATTATTATCTCATTTATTTTGTGGGGAACTTCTTCGACCAGAGTTGTAGCATAATGAGACCCCATGGAATAAGCAATCATTGAAAACTTATCTATTCCCACACTATCACAAAAATCTACAAATAATTCCGATAATTCTTTCTTGGATATTCCTTGCTTAACAATAGCTAAAGTCTGGTTTTTTAATTTGGTTTCTTTATGAAAAAACAGATCGAATCCGTAAAAAGTGTATTGATGTCCAAAGTTCTCTTCTAAAATCTTAAACTGCTTACCATGCATCCCGTAGCCATGAAAGCAGAGCATATTTTGGTCCCCCGAACCAAATTTATAATAGTGCATTGAAACAAATTCATTCCCGAAATAATGATCCGTCATAATGGCGTATATAGTATAAATACGAAAGAGAAACTAAAAGTCCTCCCCGTATCCGTTATAATTTTAAATAATTCTTTTTGAAATGGCTATTACCCAAACGTATGAGCCGTCATGCGAAATAGATAAACTAATCTGAAAATCTGAAAATAATACTGGCAAAGAAACTGTTGGTTTACCCTGAATCTTTTCCCTAACTATTTCTATCTTATTAAAAGGCAGTGAAGTATCTGACAATTGCTTAATACTCTTATATACAGCTTCTTTAGCCGCCCAGGTTGATGCATATCGTAAAATAGGTTTATCGAATTGTTCACAATAAGCAATTTCCCTCGTAGTGAAAACTTTCTTTTTAAAAAGTTCATTAAAAGACTTTTCAAAATCCGGTAAAAACACCAAATCATTTCCAACAGTCAGGTCTAAACCCGTAGATAATGAAGTTATGAATTCCTTTACCTGATTACTCTTCATCTTTTGAAACTCCCATTATATTGAATCCGCCATCTACATAATGAATATTCCCTGTCACTTTCTTAGATAAGTCCGAAAAATAGTAAAGTGCGGTATCAGCCACATCACTTGCATCAACATTGCCTAATGGTGCTGTAAACTTCCCTACTTTTCTCAATTTCCTAACTCCATTAATTCCACCAGCTGAAGTAGTCATTACCAACCCCGCCGAAATAGCGTTCACCCTTACGGCAGATTTTCTAAAATAGCTGGATAAATACATCATGATATTTTCCAGGGCTGCTTTATTAATTGCCATACCTGCATAAGCAGGAAAAACGCGCTGTGAAGCATTATAGGTTAAAGTCAAGATCGAAGCATTTTCTGCCAACAGCGGTTCGGCAACTCTGGATATTCTCAATAAAGAATATGCACTGATATCAAAAGAATCAACAAAATCTTCTAGAGGTATATCTATATATGACGGCGTAGGTTTGCCACTTCCGGGAATACTGTAACAAAGCACATTTTGATTACCGAATGCCACGCCATGCAGAAGGTAATGAATAGGCCCCAGTTCTTTGTATATTTTTTCTAAAAAAGAGCTTATTTGACCTTCATCTTTTACATCTACTTCGGCGGCATAGGAAGTATCCATATTATGCTTTTCTAAAAGATATAGAACTTCATCTTTAGTATTGTTCACGTAATTTAAAACTACTTTGCAACCAGATTGATGAAGCCTTAATGCTATATGAAAAGCTATTGAACTTTCATTCCGAACACCGAAAACTACTGCTATTTTATTTTTATTATCTATCATAATTCTCTGGAAATTAAAATAGAACTATTTGTACCTCCGAAGCCATAATTGAGGCAGGCGATTCTATTAATTTCTTTGCCGAAAACAGATTGTGGTAATAAATCTCTGAAATATGCTAATGGTTCTTTTACGCCTTTCCAATCTTCTTTTTTCTGGAAGTTTTCCAATTCTGTATTTAAATTAAAAGAATTCAGACATGGCAAAACTGCTTGTTTTTGAAACATCAGTAAAGCTGTTATAAACTCTACCGAGCCTGCCGCTCCCAACATATGTCCAAATTGAGATTTAGGCGCCGCAATATGATAACCTTTATCTCCTAAAGAATCTACAACACTTAGCAGCTCCACAGCATCACCAGCCGGTGTGGAAGTTCCATGAACTTTAACAACATCCGGTACAATTCCGGTAGTTCCAAGAAGGCCTTTCCATAATCTTGTTTGCCCTTCGTAAGAGGGATAAAACATATTGCCGTCGCCATCCGAATTGTTATGATAATTATCTATAACAGCCAAAATATTTGCCCCTCTGGCTTTAGCTAGCTCATATTCTTCCAAACAAACTATACCTGCCCCAAAAGAACATACAAAACCATTCCGGTTTACATCAAACGGCCGAGAACTTTCCTCCGGCGAAAAACCTCTACTAAGCACCTGCATTGCATCAAACCCTATGAAGCTTTCTAAAGAGGTTCCTTCCACACCTCCTGCTACTGCCCTGTCTTGCAAACCGAACTTTATCAAGCGGTAAGCATGCCCTATATTTCCAAGTCCCGTTGCACAGGCAGATCCAATAGATTCACATACTCCTTTATTCCTGATGAGACAAGAAACATTTGCCGCTTCTCTATAAGTCATCGATCTATCAACGGTATGTGCACCTGCAGCCCTGCTTTTCATCCCCATTTCAAAAAAAGCATGCCATGCAGCTCTGGCAATCTCCGTTGCACTGCCTCCAGATCCCACCACCACTCCTGTGGCTTCTGATTCTATTTCTTTTTGATCCCAACCAGACATCTTTATAGCGTCTAGCGTAGCAAGCATTGCCCAGATACTGCCAATGTCTGCTGTAGATAAATTAGCAGCCGGTATACGATTCAAATGATCTATATAAACTTCAGGGTAAGTATTTACCAGTGTAGAATAAACGGCTTCAAGATTCATTTCAGCTTCGCTAACGTAGCCTGAAACTGTAGACCGGATGTTTTTCCCATGTGCTAGCGCTTTATCCCAGGTTCTGACCAGACTTTTATTTGAGAAAATTTTCTCTGCAAAGTCATCTAAATCAGAACAGGTAGGAAAAACACCGCCCATTCCTACTACTGCAACTTTTCTCCCTGCAAAATCCATATTATCCCTTTGCTTGCGTACGTACTATAAGATCCACTACATCTTTCACTTTAGATCCCAGGTCGTCAATATCGTCATCATCAAACTCGATCCCGAATTTTTGTTCTGTCTTTGCTGCTATATTGATCATTTCCGTTGAAGGAGTTCCCAAATCTGCGATAAAATCTGTTTCCTCGGTAATATTTACCAGCTTCTCCTGATCTACCGTTCTCACAGTTTTCAATATTTCCACTAAACCTTCAATTATTTCCTGTCTTTCCATTATAGTATTATTTATTAAAAATTTGTTTTTTCAAAGCTCTGCCCGTGATATCAAACAATTTGGCTACCAGTACAAAATCTTCTCTAAGATCGTAACCACTTAGCTTATTTTCATCAAAGTCCTTGAAATAGTTTTTTAAATCCAGGCCTTTGGGAACTTTGTATATTCTTCCGTCACAAACCATTTGCCTGAATTTAAAGAAAGTAATCTTGCCAAGGCACACAAAAGTATCTCCAACTTCTAAATAGTTGAGAAAATTAACTTGTCCTATGCTGATAAATGCTGGGATATAATCATCCAAAAGCTCCAGCGGATCTCGATTTTGTCTTTTAGCTTCCAAAAAAGTCGCACACGACACAATCGTTGCCTGAGCAAATGATTCTATTTGATCCACTCCTCTGAAAATTCCGAAATGATCCCTTACATCTATTTCTTTAGGACTGTAACTAGCTACAATTCCAACTTTTGGTTCATGCCAGTGGTAATCATCAACCAAAGTTTTCGACGGACCATGAGGAAGTATTTTTTCGGGAGAAATGCCTACGAGATTTTCCATTCTTTAAAAAAGTCCACCGTTAATATCAATATTACTCCCGTTTATATAAGAAGCTTTTTCTGACAAAAGAAAAGCTATAGTTTCTGCTACTTCCTCTGGTTTTCCAAAACGTTGAGCAGGAATCATTGTGAGATATTTTTCCTTTTCTGTTTGGGGCACTGCATCTGTCATGGGTGTTTCAATAAATCCCGGAGACACACTCAACACTCTTATCCGGTGATTATCGTATAGATTAGCAACTTCTTTCGCAATAGATTTTGTAAAGGCTATCAAGCCTGCTTTTGCAGCAGAATATACCGACTGAAATGCATTTCCTGTCTCGGCAACACAAGAACTCATTTGAATAACAACCCCTCTTTTCTTGAGACCAAAAAGTTTGATAACTGTTTTAGTTATCATAATGGGTGCTTTTAGATTAACCATCAACATTTTATCTATATCTCTTTCCGGTTGAAAAACCAGCGGTTTATCTATAGTGATACCTGCATTATTAATAACTGCAAATAAATCATCTCCATGATCTTTCTTTAATTTCTTGCAAAACTCGTTGAGTTCATCAGGATTCGAAAAATCAGCAGCCAGTACATAATTTCCTTCTCTGAGTTCTTTTATATTTTCTTCTTTAGAAGCGTGTAATATCAGGCAATAGTCTTGATTTAGCCTTTTAGCTAGCGCCAATCCCAGCCCAGAACTAGCACCTGTTATTAATACTTTTGGTTTCGTCAACGGTAGTTATAGATAATTTATCGTTTAGTAATGTCCAAAATTAAAATAATAGTACCAAAAAGCAAACTAAGTTCATATCTCTCAACCCATATCATTCAACGAAAAACAAAAAAACTAAAATTAAAAAAACTCAGTTAAGCCTCATTATAAACTGAAACCAAATTGTTTAAGCTCCCTGTACAATTTCTCGGTAGGCAAACCAACTACATTTGTGTAAGAGCCTTTTATTTTTGTAATCGCTGCAACGCCAATCCATTCCTGAATACCATAAGCTCCTGCTTTATCAAACGGTTTATAATTTTCTATATAATAGGTAATTTCTGCATCGCTAATTTCTCTGAAATAAACTTCAGTAACATCGCTAAAGGAGATTTGCTTTTCTTTGGATACGATAGTTACTCCGGTAATAACTTCATGCTTCCTTCCTGAAAGCCTTTTTATCATAGCAAATGCGTCATCAAAATCTATTGGTTTACCTAAAATCTCATTATCTACAACAACAATGGTATCCGCAGTTAAAATAATTCCTTCTTTAGATACGGGAAATGCATTGGCTTTCTTTTTAGAAATATATTCAGCTACTTCGCTTACTTTAAGTGATTCTGGATAACTTTCGTCAATCTCTTTAATATAAAGGGTATATTCCAACCCCATTAACTTCAATAATTCCTGCCTTCTTGGTGATTTCGACGCTAAATATATTTTTTGCATAATTTCTATATTAACATTCCGGAGAACTTAGCGGAATATTAATCGCCAGCCCCCCTTCCGA
The DNA here is from genome assembly GCF_000190735.1 of Pseudopedobacter saltans DSM 12145. GTDB lineage: Bacteria > Bacteroidota > Bacteroidia > Sphingobacteriales > Sphingobacteriaceae > Pseudopedobacter > Pseudopedobacter saltans. The sequence goes on along the minus strand of NC_015177.1, from coordinate 801,801 downwards.
TGTTTCTTTATATTTTGAATTCATGTCCAAAGCCGTTTGCCACATTGTATTTACTACTGCATCTAAACTTACTTTTGCGTTATCCGGATTGGTTTGTAATGCCAATTGCGATGCCGTAATAGCTTTTATAGCTCCCATGCTATTTCTTTCTATACACGGGATTTGTACCAAACCACCAATCGGATCGCAAGTTAGTCCCAAATGATGTTCCATTGCTATCTCTGCAGCCATTAAAACCTGCCTTTGGGAACCGCCTAAACATTCAGTTAACGCTGCTGCAGCCATTGCCGATGAAACTCCTATTTCTGCCTGGCATCCTCCCATAGCTGCCGAAATGGTAGCTCCTCTTTTAAAAATCGATCCTATTTCGGATGCTGTAAGCATAAACTGTATGACTTTATCATCTGAATTTCCGTCGCAAAATACCATTAAATAATGAAGTACAGCAGGAATTACTCCTGCAGACCCATTTGTAGGCGCCGTTACAACTCTGCTAAACGAAGCATTTTCTTCGTTTACTGCCAAAGCGAAACAACTAATCCAATTTAAGATATTCTGAAAATCCGAACCTTTGTTTCTTATTGCTTTCAACCACGAAATATAGTCATCATATTCGTAATCACCCAAGAGCTTTTTGTTTATTTTTGCAGCTCGACGTTCGACATAAAGACCACCAGGTAACGTACCCGAAATATGACAACCACGATAAACACATTCTTTTATAACAGAAACTATTTCTGATATCCCTTTTTTTATTTCATTCTCAGAACGAATTGCCAATTCATTCTCCAATACCACTTCAGAAATTTTCAAACCAGTTTTCATACACCAATGTAGGAGGTCTTTCGCATTTTCTATATGGAAAGGGTAATCTACATTAGAAGATTCTGAAAATTCCCTTTCCTCTCCTTCTTTTATAATAAAACCTCCTCCAATCGAAAAATATACAGATGACAGTTCTGTTCCGTCATTTAAGATAATTTTGAAGATGATTCCGTTAGGATGCTGTGGTAAACTTTTCGAAAATAAAAATTCGATATCTGTATTATATTCAAATGTCAAAGCATGTTTCCCTGCAAGAAGTAACGTATTTTTATCCTTAATATCAGCGATAATAGGATTTATCAAATTCACATCCATCGTTACCGGATCAAAGCCACATAATCCTAGCACAGCAGCGATATCTGTACCATGCCCAATCCCTGTCTTAGCAAGAGAGCCGTATAATAATACCTTTACCTGTGTTACTTCTTCTAAAACGTTCGCTATTTCTTTCAAAAAAGCCTGAGCTGCTCTCCAGGGACCAAGCGTATGGGAGCTGGATGGTCCTATACCAATCTTAAATATATCAAAAACTGAAAGTTGTTCGGGATTCATCATTTTAAATTATTTCAAATATTGTTATATACGCTTAAACCTTTTCTGGTTTAACTTAGTTCGTCATTTTTATTCCGATTATGTCCACGCTTTAGCATTCCCATATAAATGGCAGACAAAAGTTATCATTATATTGCAGAATATAATCATTTTAAATTTTAAAGATCACCTCTGTAGCGCCATAACCAAATTTCTCTCTCTGTGCGTCTTTGAACGTACGAACCTGAGAATGTTTACCTAATGCCTTATGGATATTGTCTCTTAACACTCCGTTTCCAACTCCATGTATAAAAACGATATCAGGGAATTTGTGAACAATTGCCGCCGCAAGCTTAGAATGAAACTCAGCTAATTGAATATTAAGTATTTCCGATTTACTCAAGAATTGATGATCATCACGCAGTTTTTCGATATGTAAATCAATTTCCCGTTGAGGCTTGTCTACTTTATTTTCTTCAGATTTAGGCTGGTTATAAAAACTTTCCTTAAGCTTTTGAACATCAATTTTTACTTCGGGTTCGTCTAATTGAAGAATCCATCCCTGTTGCTTGATAAAAGGTATTGTCTTTTTATTATCTGAAAAATCTTTAGCCTTAAATCGATATTCTAAATTAATAGGCTTAAGTGGCTTTATATTAGAACTGGTAAAAGTTAGAACATCAACTAAAAATTTGGGCCATAAATCCAATTCCGGCAAAGAAGCAGTATGCATTTTTGTAATAGATAAAGGGCCAAGTTTCGCTGCGAATTCGCCCTTATAATCATCTTTACGAACAGTAGTTAATGTAACCAGTAGTTCAAAGGAAGTTTCGTTTACCAGGTAGAAATGCACAAGAGAACCTTTATTCAAATCCTGTACGAATGCGATAGATATTCCTTTAGTTGAAAATTCGGCGGCAGATAATTCTTCTTCTTCAAGACCAGTACCAAAATCAGCTTCTACGGCATTTGCCATATGACCATGAACTCTCGCCAGATTACTAACCGCAACCGGAATTTCAAAATCGTCATCTCCGGTTACAGCCACAACCTGATCATCAATAATTCTGGTAATATAACCCTCTCTGTTTTCGTCTATAAAACGAACAAATTCTCCTAGCTTAAATTTCATTTAACAAATATCGTAACTATCGCAGAACTTACGACACAAATGAGAGCCTATTATTCGATTATTTAAATCGACACAGAATTTATTTTTTATTAAATCCCATGTATATTCTTAAATCTTATAAACTTATTTTTGTCCACAATAATGAAAAACATCCTGATAGGTATATTATTTGCAATGTTGTGGTCTTCTGCTGCAGTGGCCACTAAATTTGGTGTATTATCTGTACCTCCACTGGTATTAGGTAATGTTCGCTTTTTCATTGCCGGAATGGTTCTTATCCTTTATGCTTTATTGTCTAAAAAATATAGACAACCAACTATTCAGGAGTGGAAACATTTAGCCATTTTTGGTTTTCTAAACACTACCTTGTATCTCGGCTTATATGTTTATGCCATGAAATATACCGCTGCTGGTATCGGAAGTCTTGCAGTGTCAACTAACCCGCTATTGATTGTGCTGATTTCCGGTTGGCTAATTGGGAGAAAAGCTTCCAGAAAAGAATGGATAAGTATAATACTTGGAATTACGGGTATTTACATCGCTACAGTCCCATTACTAAGCAATAGCCAAACGAATCTTTTTGGATTACTATTACTGGCATTAAGCATGATTGCGGTATCTTTTGCAAGTGTCTATTATGCCAAAGTACGATGGAATCTGTCTAATATTTTAATAAACGGGTGGCAGGTTATACTGGGCGGCATATTCCTTTTACCATTTACTCTAACGATGTCTGATACTTCTCAACTTGTTTTAGATACTAGATTCTGGTACGCTGTACTCTGGCTAAGCTTAGCTGTATCTGTAGTGGGACTAATTTGCTGGTTCTATTTACTTCGTATAGACACCGTAAAAGCATCCTTATGGCTATTTCTCTGTCCGATCTTTGGATTTTTCTATGCATGGTGGCTTATGGATGAACCAATAACCTTGTACACTTGCATAGGGACTATTCTCGTTATTGGTGGTTTATATCTTAGTCAAAAGAAGAAATAGGATAAGTTAAAATCTCTTCAGCATTTTATTAAAACTTGCCTACAATAACATCCTCGGGCAATTTATCAAATGTTAGTGTCTTACCAATCCACTTAAATTTCCAGTAACCGGTTACTTTCAGCACTCCATCTTTGGTAACATAGGCTGAAGAATCCCAGAAACGACCGTGATAAGGATCATAAATTTTGCCATTTTCCCAAGTTTGCGTTTCCGGACTGTACTTCAACCCATCGACTATCTCCAAACCTAAAAGCTTTCTATTTCTTAAAGATGGATTCGGGTTACTTTCGTCCTTAAAATCGTCTATATCCTTTATCCCGTCAGGTTTAAACCACAAAATCTTGGCTCTAAGATTACCTCCACTCCTGAAAACTCTCACTACCAGATTCTTCTCCTTTGTAATCCATTTTCCACAAATCTTATCATCACTTATCTGGCCAACGGCGGTACTAACTGTAAGTACAAATCCAACGATCAAAAAAAGATTGTAGTACTTCATAGGCAAACGTTTATAATTGAAAGCCAAATTCTATACCAAAATAGCTATTTGATAACAAAGAACCAACGGTTTTTCATAATTAATAATATCAGATTTACTTTCTATCTTTGCCAAAATTGATGTTTATGGGATTCGGAGATCAAAACTTATTTCGGTTAAATAAAGCTATTAGCGACAGTGGAATATGTTCGAGAAGAGAAGCTGATCGTTTAATTGAAGAAGGCAGGGTAACTATTAACGGCAAGACGGCTAAAGTTGGTGATAGAGTAAGTGCTTTTGACGAAGTAATTGTTGATGATCGCAGATTGAAACTCAATAAAACGGGCGAAAGACCTGTTTACATAGCTTTTAATAAACCAAGGGGTATTGTTTGTACTACAGAGCCGGATGTCAAGGACAATATCATAGATTATATTAATTTCCCAAAACGCATCTTTCCTATCGGAAGATTAGATAAGCCTTCAGAAGGTTTGATATTCCTCACCAGCGATGGTAATATTGTAAATAAAATTCTTCGGGCAGGGAATAACCATGAAAAAGAATATATCGTTACCGTAGACAAACCTATAACTGATGAATTTATAAAGGGAATGATGAAAGGTGTCCCTATTTTAGATACAGTAACAAAAAAATGTCAGGTTTTTAAGGAAGGTGAATTGGTCTTCAGAATTATTTTAACCCAGGGCCTTTATAGACAGGTTAGGAAAATGTGTGAGTATTTTGGCTACCATGTTACTAAGCTTAAGAGAACCAGAATTATGAATATCTCCTTGGCTAAACTTCCTTTAGGCACCTGGAGGTATTTAACACCCGAAGAACTTCAAGGTATAATGGATATGGTAGATAGTTCTTCTGGGACGGAAGAAGCCTCTTTTGAAAATACGGAATTCAAAAAAGAGCAAAAACATATAAGATCAAAGCCCCAGGACTTGAAAAATAAAAAAAGAGACGAAAAACCTAAATCACCATCAAAAAAGAAGAAAAAAGCAGGGTCAGCTAAAAGATTTTATAGTTAATGGTTGTTTAAAAAGATATAAGTTAACAATTTTTGTCATTCCGATATTAGCTATAATCTCTTTATGGACTACTCCGACAGAGATTGTTCTTTAATCGAAATGACATTTCTTTTTTAAGAAGTCTCTTTTTTCCGCTCTTGTATAATCAAATATTAAATTCCGGTTTCCAATACTGAATTTTATCATTATATGCTGCCTGATTGATCATATCAACACAAAAGGCAGTTTTAGCTCCGGTAATTACGTTTGAGTCAGGTTGTTTATTTTCTATAATACTTTTATAATAATCCTTTAGTGCATACCAGGTTCCATCCTTTGTAGGCTCATTCAAAATCGGAATTCCGCCATCTTTATTCCATGTTATTTTCGTAGCCCCTGTAACTCCGTCCACGGTTTGCAGTGCTTCCATCATTTCTTTCTCAGGATAGATAACACCTTCATTTACCAAGAGAGAGATTGCCCCTTTAGATCCCTTAATTTTAAACAAATACCCGTCTTTTTTATTCGCACAAGTAGCACCAAAAGTACCAATCATGCCAGCATCTTTATAACGGAGAACTGCTTGTAGATTATCGAAAGTTTCCCTTCCATCCTTATAAAAATCAATTCCTCCGGTAGCAAAAATTTCCTGCGGATTCGTTTTAAAGGCCCAATTAATAAAATCTATTTGATGAGAGAGCAACTCTGCTGCCAGTCCGCCGGAATACTCTTTGTACATCCGCCAATTGACTTGTCTTTCCAGCGCCGGGTCTGGCACAGCCCTTCGCCAGTTCCAATTTCTATCCCAACGACAATCAATATGAGTGACTTTTCCTATATAACCACTCTCTATCATATCCTTCACTTTATAATACAAAGGGGACGACCTGTATTGATGACCTATTTGAAGTATTTGTTTAGAATATTTCTTTGATAAATTCACTAAATCCAGAGCCTGAGCAGAGGTATAGGTCATAGCCTTTTCAAGATAAACATGCTTACCGGCAAGTAGTGAATCTTTGGCTATGTGATAATGTTCGCTTAAAGGAGTAGCAATTACTACCACGTCAATCTGCTTGTCATCCAGAATCTTTTTATAATCCTTAGTTTTGTAAGCGTAGGTTTTTAACTTCTTAGCATTGTCTAATCTAAACTGTAAAGTGTCGCAAACGGCTACTACATCAAACAGGTCAGGTAGACTATCCATTACTGACTTTATGCCTGAACCACGATCTCCATAACCTATGATACCTACTTTTAATATTTTTTCCCCTTTTTGATATAGATTGGCAAAAGCCGAATTTTGTAATAAGACTCCACCTGCAATTAATCCACTTTGTGCCAAAAACTTACGTCTACTCATTATTATATTTACACAATATTAGAATTACTATTTACGACTATAAGCGATAATTAGTATGATGTTTATCAAAATACTATTTATCGCTTATAAAAAGAACTTAGATTTTAAAAATCTTTCCGTTAGCCATTACTTCTTGCGCCTTACTATCGAAAGTAGCTTTTGCTCCGGTATGAGACGCTGCTGTTGTCATAATATTAGCAATAGAATGATAATATCCTGCTTCTACCGGTGCATTTGGCTGCTTCCTGCTTCTGATACATTCCATCCAGTTCCTCATATGTGCAGAAGTTAATACGTCTGCTCCGGTATTTGCTGAAGCAGCTACTCTTTCCACTTTTTCCGTTAAATTCACTTCCGGTAACAAATTAGCTTTCATTCCCATCACTTCCGCTGCCTTCTCCGTTAATCCACCTTTTGGCGAAACTTTATTTGTAATCAAGTTAAGTTCTCCTCCATTTGAATAATATACTTCTGATGGTCTTTCATCTCCGTTATGCATCCTTGAATTAAACGTCACCTGAAAGCCACTATTCATATCATTTTCCGGACCATAATCAAATACAGCCGTAGTTGTATCCCAGTTTCTTCTACCATCTTTCCATTGATAAACTCCTCCGTTAGCAACCACACTTCTCGGATGTTTCAGGTTAGTAAACCAGTGAACCGTATCTATTTGATGCGACATCCACTGCCCTGGCATTCCTGATGAATAAGGCCAGAAAAGACGGTATTCTAAATACTTTCTTGGATCCCAGGCCTCGTAAGGTCTGTTCATCAAGAAACGTTTCCAATCTGTATCTGCTTCTTTGCATTTGGCAACAAGTTCAGGTCTTCTCCATCTGCCCGGCTGGTTAACGTTCCAGGTCAATTCGACCATGGTGATATTTCCAAATTTTCCTTCTTTTATAAATTGCTCTGCTGCCTTATAATTTAAACCACTTCTTCTTTGCGAACCTATCTGCACTATTCTATCTGTAGCTCTAACCGCTTTCAGAGCGGCTTTATTATCTTCCATAGTTTCGGCAAAAGGCTTTTCTACATATGCATCACATCCCGCCTTTACCGCTTCTATCGTATGTAGAGCATGTTGAAAATCAGCAGTACTGATTATTACACCGTTCAGATCTTTCATTGTATACAGTTCGTCATTGTTCCTAAACGCCTGTATCTTATTTCCCAACTTCTGTTCTAAAAAGCCTTTACCCTCTTCTCTTCTCAGCTTCCATAGATCAGAAACAGCTACTATTTCGAAATTAAGTTCTTTATAATGGTTTAGGAACGAAGGAAATAGAGAACTCCTGAAACGGTCTGAAAAACCAACAACTCCTATCCTTACCCTATCATTAGCACCTATAATTCTGCCATAGCTTTTTGCGCTCATTCCCATTGTGCCTAAGTAAACCCCTGCGGATGCAATTGCCGATTGTTTAATGAATTTTCTTCTTGAATTTTCCATAATCTATAATGGTTATTGGTCTATAATTCTCTGATTTTGATACTTCTGAATGAAACATTATCTCCATGATCCTGTAACAGGATTCTTCCCTTAGGAGCCATTCCAAAGTTCTGCCAGTCTTTATATTTACTTTTTGCCACCAAATCATTGAATTCTTTAGACCCTCTTACAAACTCCAATACTTTAACTCCATTTAGCCAGTATTCCACCTTGTTATCCCGAGAAACTTTGATAATCCCTTGATTCCACTCTCCGATTTTTTTGATAAACCTTGCTTGTTTATTGGAGGTCTTCAAATCATACAATGAAGCCAGCGTTCTGTTTCCATCTCTTCCCAGTTTCGCATCAGGATGTTTTTCATCGTCAAGAATTTGGTATTCCAATCCAATTGCGGATCCTTTGTTTCCTTCCTTCTCGGTTACAAAATATTTCACACCACTATTAGCTCCCTCTGTCAGTTTGAAATCAAACTTTAATTCAAAAGCTCCAAATTCCTTTTCTGTAACGATGTCACCTCCATTGGTAGATTCTCCACCATCAGATTTTACTACACTAAGCACACCGTCTTTAATCTCCCATCCTTTAGTTGGAAAAGTTGGTTTATAAGCCCCTCTCCATCCTTTAGTTGAAACACCATCCCAAAGCATATAGAAACCTTCTTTCTTTTCTTGTGCCGACAAATTATTGGGAATAAGGTTAACAACATAAATATCATCCATTGGTGATGGTTTCAGATTTTCCGTCTTAATCCTGATATTTCTCCAGCGGATTTGCTTTCCCGGAGTTTCATTTTTTGGGATAGAATGTACCTGAAAAGCGATAAAACCTTCCGGAGTCATATTATCCACAACATTCGCGATAGGTACGCCATTTACCCAGGTTCTGATATTATCACCTATGCACTCTATCCTATATTTATTCCATTGATTGTTTTTAAAAGCGGTCTTAGCTCTCGGGTTTAAATCGGCGGTATACAACCAACCTCTACGAGCCTCATCGTAAATTCCTCCACTCCATGCTCTTTCTGAAGGATCTATCTCTACTTGATAACCATGTACTCTTCCGTTCATATAATCAGGATTGCTCAGACTCCTGATCTGAACGCCTGAATTCATGGAAGGATCAACGAAAAGCTCCAATTCAAGGATAAAGTCTTTATAATTCTTTTCTGTAGCCAAAAAGGAATTGGGTTCACCACTAACAGTGGTACCAACCATTTCTCCATTTTTCACTTCGTATTTGGCTTTTCCATTGAGTTGTTTAAACCCATCGAAGTTTTTCCCATTGAAAAGATTACGCCATCCATCTTTGTTTGGCTGTGCAACGGCAGCTACAGCACAAAGCATAAACGCACCGAAAATAGTTTGTATTCTCATAGTTTTAAATAATACGCTAATTCATCCATCTTTTTATACAGACTGGATTTGATTTAAATAATTTAGATATTTGGTTATTTTCTCTAATTAACTCAAAATAGCATTCTAAACAATATTTTGTGGGAGTTATTTTTACGTAATCGATTACGTTTAAAGAAAACAAAAAAGCTTCTATAATGCTATTTTACCATTTTATTCAACTTAATCGGCATAAGCAGTTTTCAATTGCGTTTCCAGATAATCTTTAGCTAAAGGCGCCTCTTTTGCCAAATCAGTCCATCTTCCTTCTATAAAAACCTTTCCTTGATAATCAATTTTCTTTAAGGCTTTAAAATATGGTATAAAATTTTCATTATTAACACCTGGTCTTGTGCGTCCTTCTTTCTCTGCCACTTCAACGTACGAAATCACATCTGCTGCATTCAGAATACTATTTGGAGATTCATTTTCTCTTAACATATGATATATATCAGCATTCAATCTGAAATTTGGATGATTAATAGCCCGTACTACTTCAGCAGCATCGGCCAACGTTGTCATAAAATTTGTTTCGGTACTATTTAGATTTTCCAGAAATATCTTAACGTTATTTTTTTGAGCTAAACCAGCCATTTTCTTACCCAGAGATATAAAATTTGATATTGCTTGCTGCCTGTTTACATCGTCTTCAATTTTTCTTGCACTTCCGCTACCTAAAACAATAGCTTCTATACCCAATATACTAGCTCTTTTAAAAACGCCCTCGGCATGGGAAAGCACTTTAACTTCATCTACATCTTTTCCTGCAATTTTTATATCGGAAGGAAAAAACACGTTACACATGTATACGTGACATTTCGCACTTTTTACCTTTCGTTTATTCTCCTGAAAGTCAGCTTCGGAAAGTCTTGGAGAAACCATTCTGGCAACCCCTTCTCCAATATATTTGTATCCGGCTTTATAAACCACACTATCGTTGCTAATCTGGGTTGCTATCCCAATTTCTGGTATCTTTTGACCATATGCATTGCTTAATAAAAACGAAGCAATCAAACTCATTACATGTACTTTCATATCGATTTATATTGATTGTCCCTAAAATAGAGATTAAAACAATTCAAATCAAACATCATTTTTGAAGTTAAATTACTGCGATAAATCATTTGAAAATTCAATAAATTTCACGTTAAAAATTGATAAAAATATCTCATTTTTTATACATTATTAAAACATCAAATACTCATTTAAGATTATTTAAAAGCCACTTTTATCAAAAATAACATTTAAAAAAAACATTAAAATATGCACAAAAAAATGGCTAAAAAACCAAAGAAATATTTAATTTTATTTTATAATAACCAGATTTTATTTTCAAATATTTTGGAGGTTAAAAATTAATTCATACATTTGTTCCGAACAAAAAGATATACATGAAATCATTTAACACATATTACTACTTCTACTTTTATTTTTCACAATAAGAGCGGGATATAATATGCAAGAAATGAAAATCTAAAATATTAAAGGCCCGTTCAAAAATGTCCGGGCCTTTTTTGTTAAGAGGAATTTAAAAATGGAAACTAAAAAAAGAGTTGCTATTCAGGGTATCAAAGCTTCATTTCATGAAGAGGCTGCATTCAAATTTTTCGGAACAGATATCGAAACTGTTGAATGTAATTCTTTTAAAGAAACCTTTCAGAAAGTGAAAGCTGGTGAAGCGGACTACATTGTTATGGCAATAGAAAACAGTATCGCTGGTAGTTTATTACCAAACTACTCTTTATTAAAAGAATTCAACTACCCCGTTATAGGGGAAGTTTATTTACACATACAATTACACTTGATGGGATTGCCGGGAGTTAAATTTGAAGACATTGCAAATGTTACCTCACATCCTATCGCTATTCGCCAATGTGGAGAATTTTTAGATGATTACCCACAATTGAAAGTAACAGAAAGCAGCGATACAGCAGCCTGTGCGAAAAGAATTAAAGATGAGCAGTTGAAAGATACTGCAGCAATTGCTAATTCGTTAGCGGCAGAAATGTACGGCTTGGAGATCTTAGAGAAAAGAATAGAAACCAATAAAAAGAATTATACACGTTTCTTGATTTTAGCTGGTCATGAAGAAGAAATTAAAAATCCGAACAAGGCTTCTGTATCCTTCCAGGTTAAAGACGAGATGGGAATTCTGTCAAAAATATTGAATGTTTTGGTTGAACACGAAATCAATATGAGCAAAATCCAATCTATGCCTGTAATAGGAAAGAGAAATGAGTTTACTTTCTATATTGATATGGAATGGAAAATCAATGGAAACTATGATTCTGCCATCAGAAAACTGTTGAGACTGACAAACAACTTCAACATTATGGGCGAATACAGAAAGAACGATAAAGTATAAATAATTTTTTAGTGCCGAATATTTAATTTTCCATAACACTAAAGCGCTAACTAACAACTAATAACAGACAATTAACAAACTAAAGTAAGATATGAAACTGAACTTAAATATACAACCACTAGAAAGCTGGTTCGATAATGGCGGAAAGCCTATCATTATCTCTGGACCTTGTAGTGCAGAAACAGAAGAGCAATTATTAGAAACTGCCCGTTTAGTAAAAGAAACTGGTAAAGTTAACATCTTAAGAGCTGGTATCTGGAAACCACGAACCCGTCCGGGAGAATTTGAAGGTATTGGTGTAGAAGGTTTAGTCTGGTTAGACAAAGCAAAAAAAGAAACAGGTTTACCTACAGCTGTTGAAGTTGCTACTGCAAAACACGTAGAAGAAGCTTTAGCTGCTGGTGTTGATATTCTTTGGATCGGTGCCCGTTCTACTGTAAATCCTTTTACGGTTCAGGATATTGCTGATGCATTACAAGGTGTTGATGTTCCGGTATTAGTAAAAAACCCTATTAACCCTGATCTTTCTTTGTGGATTGGTGCTTTGGAGAGAATAAACAGAGCAGGTATCACTAAATTGGCTGCTATTCATAGAGGTTTCTCTTCTTTCGAAAAATCTGCTTACAGAAACGAACCTATGTGGGATTTAGCTATACAATTGAAAACGTTAGCTCCTGAATTGCCAATTTTCAACGATCCTTCTCACATTTGTGGTGCCAGAGAATTAATTCCTCATATCGCTCAGACGGCTATTGATCTGGATATGCAAGGTCTAATGATTGAGGCACATAGAGATCCTTCTGTAGCATGGACAGACGCTAAACAACAGGTTACTCCGGCTAAATTGGCTGAAATTATCGACAACTTAACTTTAAGACACAGCGATTCTGATAATTCTGAATTCACTAATAAGCTAAACAATTTAAGGAACTCTATCGACAGAGTTGACGATTTAATTCTTCAAAAAATTGGCGAGAGAATGGCATTGGTTCAAAAAATTGGTGAATACAAAAGAGATAATGATGTTACCATTTTACAAGTAAACCGTTGGGAAGAAATTTTAGAGAAAAGAATGACTTTGGCTAATGCTCTAAAATTAGACAAAGACTTCGTAGAAAAATTCTTAGAATTAATTCATAGTGAGTCAATCCGTAAACAAACGGAAATCATGAACGCTTCAAAAAGTGAGGTAAACTAATGGGAAAGAATATTCTCATCAGCAATAGCAATAAGAATATCAATCAGACCATAGAACTGACAGGCTCTAAAAGCGAAAGCAACAGAGCTTTAATCATACAGGCATTAAGCAAAGGAAAGGTTCAGATAGAGAACCTTTCTTCTGCTGCCGACACGGTAACTCTGGATAATATTCTGAAAAATGCAGCTGCTGGAAATATTGCAGAAGCAAATGTGGGTCCAGCGGGTACTGCTATGCGTTTTCTAGCATCTTACCTTACAGTAAAAGGCATTAATACCGTCTTAACTGGAACAGAACGCATGAAACAGCGTCCAATAGGTATACTAGTAGACGCTTTAAGACATATTGGCGGAGAAATAGTATACATCGAAAACGAGGGCTTTCCTCCTCTTCAGATTCCTTCCCAATTCATTCAAAAGAGCGAAGCTGTAAAAATCAAAGGAGATATTTCATCTCAATACATTACATCTTTACTACTAATTGCATCTTTCCTTCCGAAAGGTTTGACTTTGGAAATTGAAGGAGAACTGACTTCTCGCCCTTATGTGGAAATGACTTTGGGCTTTCTGGAACAATGTGGTATTAAATATACCTGGAACGATAATAAAATTGCTATTCCACATCAGGAGTTTAATGAAAGCAAGTTAATTGTAGAGCCAGATTGGAGCGCTGCTTCATATTGGTATGCTTTTGCAGCATTGGCAGATTCTGCTACGATTACACTTCCTTATTTAAGACAAAATAGCTTACAAGGCGACAGTGCTATCGTAGAAATTATGTCGCATTTCGGTGTTAAAACAACTTTTAACGAAACAGGATTGATTTTAGAAAAAGTAAGTACACCGCTTGATAGTAAATTTTTTGATCTTAAAAACTGTCCGGATCTGGCACAAACTGTTATTGTTGTTAGTGCGGCTTTAGGTCACGAAGCTACCTTTACAGGACTGGAAACTTTAAAAATTAAAGAGACAGACCGTATAAAAGCCTTACAAGAACAATTAGCTAAAATTGGAGTAAAGCTTATTGAAAAGGATTTAAATTACACCTTAGATTGTAGCGGTTTACATTTCCCTGAGAAAATCTTCATCAACACTTATGAGGATCACAGAATGGCTATGGCATTTGCTCCGTTGGCATTATTTGTAAAAGAAGTTGAAATTGAAGAAGAAAGAGTGGTAGATAAGTCTTATCCTCACTATTGGGAAGATGTTAGAAAAATAGGATTCACGTTAAGCTAAAAGCCGAAGGCTGAAAGCTTAACGCTCCTAAAGACTAGATACTAAGTACTAACTACTAGATACTAAAAAAAAATGGCAGGAAATTCATTCGGAGAGATTTTTAGAATTACGACTTTTGGAGAGTCTCATGGTAAAGCTATTGGGGTTATCATTGATGGATGTCCGCCAAATGTTACTGTTGATGAAGAATTTATCCAGAACGAACTGGATAAGCGTAAACCTGGTCAATCTAAAATCACTACACAAAGAAAAGAATCCGACACTTGTCAGATTTTATCTGGTGTTTTTGAAGGAAAAACCACAGGTACTCCTATCGCAATCATCATTCCTAACGAAGATCAGAAATCCAAAGATTACGATCACAATAAAGACGTTTTCAGGCCTTCACATGCCGATTATGTCTACCATCAAAAATATGGCATAAGGGACCACCGTGGTGGTGGTCGCTCTTCTGCAAGGGAAACCGCCGCCCGCGTTGCCGCCGGAGCAATTGCGAAATTGGCATTGAAACAGGTAGGCATCGAAATAGCAGCTCACGTTTCTTCAGTTGGGACAATAGATGCTCCCCATGTTGACATTTCTTCGGTTTCAGAATTTGAAGCTTTAAGGGAAAGTAATATCGCAAGATGTGCCGATCCGGCTACTGCAAACGAAATGATTGCATTAATTGATTCGGTAAGAAAAGCTGGCGACACTATAGGTGGCAAAGTTTCCTGTACTGTCAAAAACTGTCCGGTTGGATTAGGCGAGCCTGTGTTTGATAAATTACACGCCGACCTGGGCAAAGCTATGCTAAGCATCAATGCTGTTCATGGTTTTGATTATGGTTCAGGTTTCGATGGTTCCACCATGCGAGGTTCAGAACATAATGACATCTTCGATGTGGATACCGATGGAAAAGTAATTACCAGAACAAATTTCTCAGGAGGTATACAAGGCGGTATCTCTAACGGAATGGACATCAATTTCAGGGTAGCATTCAAACCGGTAGCAACTATTATGACCAACCAGCAAACCATCAATAAAGATGGCCAGATTGATGAAATCAAAGGTAAAGGTCGCCACGATCCTTGTGTAGTTCCCAGAGCGGTCGCTATTGTTGAAGCTATGGCAGCTTTAGTAGTGCTGGATCATTATTTGAGAAATAAGGTATATCGGTAAATCTTATAAATAAAAAAGACTAAGGAATTACAAATTAGCTGTAATTCCTTAGTCTTTTTTATTTTCCATAATCCTGAAACATTTCTTTCGACAAAATATAGTTGTTCATAATCAAAATCTGACATTGACTCAGAACCAAATTCAACAAAATACAAGATTGAAATAAACGAATATATTAAGAGAAAACGGTGCCCCAATAATGTAACCTCAGCAATTGATGAAAAAATGTTCATTTTCCTTGAAATGAACATTTAAATTTACCCTATATAACAAATCCGGAGAAGTCAACAGCTAATTTCGAAATCCAATAATAGCTAATTTTAAACTTTAAGAAGCTGGTTAAAAATGGAAGTTATATATTTCAAAAAAGTGAGAATCACATTAGCTGTGCCAACTTGTAAAACTCTTTTTTTATCATACAGAAACTCATAAAACCACCATTCATTAAAAAATCATTATCATTTTGTTAAATAATGTTAACAGTCTTTGCAGATCGGTAGTTTCGCCTTATCTTTGAATCAGGTTTATAATTGGTTAGTTTAGGCTCCATTCTCCCCGTTTGGAGCTTAAACATTTTTAAGACTTTCCATTTCCTATACTTTTCTTAATTTATAAACGCAATAATTAATTATACTCGATTATTCTAATATAAAACATCAATCTTCCAACTAAATATTTTTATTTCTACAGATTTATTCCTGCACAATTCAGCTAAAATCAATGTCATTTACTAAGTCTTATCTCGTCCTTTTTCCAATCTGGAATGAATTAGTGAGTATAGCGACACATTAAAAGATAATTGCGAACTAAGGCACATACCACTATGTCCGACCAATTTAGCTACAGTTCCCAATTAGGTAATCTCCAAAACTTCAGGATTAATACATGTTAATAAAAATTCGTTATTGATTTTTGCTATTATATTTTGAACAGCCAATCTTGCCATTTCATCTCTTGTCTCTACCGTTGCCGATCCGATATGCGGAAGTATTGCAACCGTTGGCATCGTTAACAAAGGGCTATCCGCTGTCATAGGCTCTGGATTAGTTACGTCTAAACCCGCACCCCAAATTTTTCCGTCCTGAAGAGCTCTAATGAGGTCTTCTTCATTATGCACCGCGCCTCTTGATGTGTTAATAAAAATTGATGTTTTCTTCATTTTAGAAAAAACATCATAATTAAATAGTCCTTCCGTCTCTTTACTTAACTGAGAATGAACACTTAACACATCACTTTGCTTTAGTAAATCCTCGAAATTCACCCATTTTGCTCCTAATATTTCTTCAGCTTCAGCATTTCTGTTTCGGTTGTGGTAAATTATATCCATATTGTAAGCTCCTTTGCAAAGCTTTGCCATTTCTAATCCTATCCTTCCCAACCCAAAAACACCTAATGTTCTGTCATGCAATTCAATACCAAGAATATCTGTCGGAACATTTTTCTGCCATTTCCCGTCTAATATCTTTTTGTACTGAAACAGTGCCTTTCTCGACGAAGCCAACATCAATAAAAATGCTGTATCGGCAGTAGCCTTACTTAATACGCCCGGAGTATTGGTAACGGGTACACGATACTGATTTGCAGCCCCTATATTTACATGGTCATAACCAACACTCAAAAGAGAAACCAATTCTAATTTTGGGCAAGCTTTAAAAAAAGCCTCATCTAACTGATTAGAACCTATATTCAACAATATATTGCATTCCTTTACATTTTCAATCAGTTCTTCCTTGGTAATTTTTCTTTCGTGAGGCCATTGTCTATAAAAAATCCCTGCCTTATCTAATAACTCTAAACCTATTTGGGGAATTCTGCTCGTAATAAAAACTAATTTTTCTGACATAAACTATAATTTAGTTATTGATATATTTTAGCAGAAACGCTTTCCACTAAAGACTTAGGCAAAAGCCAGGATAAAAATACACCCATTTTATTAATCAATCCTGGTACAATCTCTTTTCTTTCGCTAAACATTGCTTTTACAGCAATAGATGCAACTTCCTCCGGTGTCATGTTTACCCTTTTTGCAGTATGTTGTCCGGTTCTTCCAACTCTCGCTCTTACGATAAACTCCGTGTCTGTTGGTCCGGGAGAAACACAAGTTACTGAAACACCACTACCTTCCAATTCTTTCGCCAATCCTCTGCTGAAAGATAAAACAAATGATTTACTAGCAGCATACAATGAAAGAAAAGGAATTGACTGATAAGCAGCAATACTTGCAATATTTAAAATATAACCCTTTTGTTGAGATTTTAGTATTGGAAGAAAAGTATAAGTCAGACTTGTTAAAGATATCATGTTCAGGCTTAACATATTAATCCAGTCGCTTAGCCCGGTATTTAATAAAGGTCCACTTAAACCGTAACCGGCATTATTAACTAATATATTAATCCCAATATTTTTTTCATTTAGAAAGTTTAACAATATGGTATTCGAGTCCGGATATGATAAATCTAAAGATAGATATAAAGCATCAACATCAAACTTAGCACTTATATCCGATGCCACTTCATTGAGTTTTTGCTCCGACCGGGAAACCAAAATCAGGTTTATTTTATGCGAAGCTAGTTTGTAAGCAATGGCTCGTCCGATTCCTCCGCTTGCTCCTGTTATTAAAGCATACAATGACATGATAACTTTGGTCCTCCTTTTATTTATTAGAATACAACCATATTTTCATTTATTAAGCAAATAACATTTTTTTATTACAAACTAAAAGCCAACCGATCATAAATAATAAGATATTTTTTATTACCACATTTATCATACTAAAAGCAGTTAACAAACAATTAGCTTATTTCGCTATCCGTCAACTGCTTTAAGGAATAAATACTCCATCTATTTAGTCGGAAGGGAAACTGTATCAGGTTTCGGATTAGGGTTTTCCGGATCTGGGATAGGAATCGGTAATGGATCTGGTTGTGTTGGCAAAGGAACTTTAGGCTTCTTAATCGTATCTGGTATTTTGATAGTATCCTGTTTCATTGCCAAATAAAAATCCTCATTCTTTTTAATAGGTGCATTTTCAACGACTGCATATGCCGACATAACAATACATGCTACACCAGCAATTAATCCAAACTTTTTCATAGTAATAATTTTAGTAGACATTAAATCGCCCGCATATTCCGAGCCAAAACAAGGGATAAAAAGAATATAAAATGATGAATTGGAACCAGAAACTCAGATAATTTCTATCATCAAAAACACTTAATAAAGTTAAATTAAGAAATCGGTTCTGTTATTGTTAGTAAATTATCATGAATGTAACTAATTACGATAAACTAAGTCCGTTTGAAGCTATCGCTTATCAGAATATACTAAGACATCAAATTGAATTAAAGCCATTAACCAAACAAATCAATACAATCGGCGGTGCAGATATTTCCTTCAATAAATATGAAGACACTGTTTATGCCGGAATTGTTATTTTAAGTTATCCCGATTTAAAAATAATAGAACAGGCTACAGTTATTGGAAAAAGTAATTTCCCTTATATCTCTGGATTATTGGCTTTTAGAGAGGTTCCAACTTTATTAGAGGTCTATGAAAAATTGAAAAACAAACCAGATGTTATGGTTTTAGATGGCCAGGGTATTGCACACAGAAGGCGGACTGGAATAGCCAGCCACTTTGGC
This sequence comes from Pseudopedobacter saltans DSM 12145, assembly GCF_000190735.1. Classification (GTDB taxonomy): domain Bacteria; phylum Bacteroidota; class Bacteroidia; order Sphingobacteriales; family Sphingobacteriaceae; genus Pseudopedobacter; species Pseudopedobacter saltans. The sequence goes on along the minus strand of NC_015177.1, from coordinate 783,007 downwards.
GTTTTAACCAATACTTCTACTATAGGATGCGGAAAAAGCAGATTGTTTGGCACTTTTATCGAGCCCGCCAATCAAAAATTTGCTGAAAGTGAATTGATGGACAAAACCGAACGCATTGGTACCGTTCTGCGATCAAAAATCAATTGCAAACCACTTTTCATTTCTCCAGGAAATCTGTTAACAAATCAGGAAGCAATAGAAATTATCAAAAATTGCATAAAATCCTATAGAATACCCGAACCTACAAGATTGGCTCATTTACTGGTAAATGACATTCGCATCAAAAACAGTAAGCAAGATAACACACAAACTTTGTTTTAAATAAGATTCCTTTTTCCATTTTTTTAAAAGAATTTCAAATATATCGGGTTTAAAACAAGAAGGTATCGCATAAAAATTTGAAGACATATTCATTATTTTTAGAAAATTAAATCTAAATTCCATCAAATGAAAAAAATAATCTTTGCGATTAACGTGACTCTAGATGGCTGTTGTGATCACACGAAAGGAATGGCTGATGATGAAATACATGAATATTTCGCGGATCTCTTGCGACAAGTCGATGTACTTATTTATGGTCGCAAGACTTATGAGTTGATGGTTCCTTTTTGGCCCGATATGGCAAAAAATCATTCAGGACAGACAAATGCTATCAATGATTTTGCCCGGGCATTTGATGCCGTTAGTAAAATCGTTGTTTTTTCACGCTCTTTAGAAAAAATAGATCATTCGAAAACGACAGTAGTTAATACAAATCTTAGGGAAGAAATACTCAAATTGAAACAGGGAGAAGGGAAAAATATTTTACTAGGTGGTGTGGATCTTACTTCGCAAATTATAGAACTCGACCTGATCGATGAATATCACTTTGTAGTTCAACCTTTAATTGTAGGAAAAGGAAGAAGACTTTGGGATAGAGCTGATTTACCCGAAAGGTTACAATTGAAGCTTATAGAATCTAGAGTATTTAAATCGGGAGCTATTATGCTTCGTTATACAAAATAAAAAGAAACGCTAAAAACCAACTTAAATTATAGCATATCATACCCCCTCATTAATACTAGAATAGATGCTACAAATAAATTATTTATTGAATTTGAAAGTTGGATATATTGGAAAATAAAAAAAGCCGTCTCAAAAAATATTAGGACGGCTTCTTTTTTATCTGTTTTCTAAAGGAATATATTCTCTGTCTTTTTCCCCTACATAAATTTGTCGAGGCCTTCCAATAGGTTCTCTGTTTTCTTTCATTTCTTTCCACTGCGCAATCCATCCAGGAAGACGTCCTAAAGCAAATAACACTGTAAACATCTCTGTAGGGAAACCAAATGCCCTGTACAATATACCAGAATAGAAATCTACATTTGGATAAAGTTTTCTTTCAACAAAATATGGATCGTTTAATGCTACAGCTTCCAATTTTTTCGCTATATCTAAAACCGGATCGTTTATTCCCATTTTAGCTAAAACATCATCACAAGCTTTTTTAATAATCTTTGCTCTTGGATCGAAATTTTTATAAACTCTATGTCCAAATCCCATTAAACGGAAAGGATCATTTTTATCCTTTGCTTTTGCTACCCACTTTTCTACATCTCCACCATCTTCTTTTATTTTCTCAAGCATTTCGATAACTGCCTGATTAGCTCCACCATGTAGAGGCCCCCATAAAGCAGAAATACCAGCTGAAATAGAAGCATACAAGTTACAATCAGAAGACCCAACTATTCTTACAGTCGATGTAGAGCAGTTTTGCTCATGATCAGCATGAAGAATTAACAGCTTATTCATTGCATCAATAACAACAGGATCTACTTCATATTCTTCTGTTGTATAAGAAAATGTCATAGACATGAAGTTGGTTACATAATCCAATCTGTTTTGCGGATAATTTACCGGATGTCCCAAAGATTTTTTATAAATCCATGAAACAATTGTGGTCATTTTCGCCAACAATTTTATTATGGTAAGCTCTTGCTCTTCTTTACTTTGATTAGGATTTAATGATTCCGGATAGAATGCAGATAAAGAACATACTAAAGAAGACAATTGCCCCATTGGATGTGATTTTGAAGGAAATCCATCAAAGAATTTCTTCATATCTTCATGAACCAATGTATGTTTATTGATCTGATTTTGGAAATTTTCTACTTGTGCTTTTGTTGGCAATTCTCCGTAAATCAACAAATATGCAACTTCCAGGAAAGACGCTTTTTCTGCCAAATCCTCAATAGAATAGCCTCTATATTTTAAAATACCTTTTTCACCATCTAAAAACGTGATAGCACTTTTCGTAGCTCCAGTATTTTTAAAGCCACTATCTAAAGTTATATATCCGCTCTGATCTCTTAATTTAGAAATGTCTATTGCTTTTTCGTTTTCTGTTCCTTCAATTACCGGCAACTGGAGAGTCTTCTCTCCTAGCTTAATTTCTGCTGTTTCTGACATATAAAACTGGTATTTTGCACAAATTTAAAAATCCTTGCAACATCTATCCTTTGTTACACGGCATTAAATATCTGTAAAATGTAAAAATAAATTAGCATCCGCTAAGATTTTTCAAGTATAAGAATATTTATCAACAACTAATAAAGATTTAATAAAAAAAGGCCCTCATTGAAGGCCTTTTTTATTAAAAATACAAAATCATGACTATTTCGATAAGTTAAAGGAATAAGCTGCTCTAACAGCTACCATACCATTACTTCCTCCGTTGCGCTCAAAACCTTCATATCTCAATCCAACGTCCCATTTTTGGTTAGCATAACCAATGTTGGGCGCCCACACAAAAGAGGTTCCATAGCCTGATTTTGTTGCAAAAGCAGCACCAAGTTCTGGTTGTACATAAAATGTATTTCCAAAGAAAAATTTTGCCCCTGCTTTCAAAGGAATCATATCGGTTCCAATTGTTTCTCCATTAATTTTTGGTTTTCCGATAAAACCATAATAACCAGTGGTTAGAGTTAAAGATGTTCTTCCCACTAAGTCATGTTGTAGTCTGATATCCGGTGCAATTACAAAGTCTGCATAATCTTTAGTTGGAACTCCTAAGCCAAGAGCTACTCCTAACCTGGTTCTCGTACCGTCCGGATTGGACTGTTGTGCATTTATATTACCTGCACAAAACGTTACCATAGCTGCTACAGCAAGCATTTTAACTGAATTCCTGATCATAGTTTTAATTTTTTGTTATAAAACAACAATCACATTCCAAAAGACATACCAAAATTATTTTTGTAAAAGAGATTGTTTATATTTTATAGGCGAAATCCCCATTATTTTGGTAAACAAGCGCGAAAAATAAGCCGCGTCCTGAATTCCAACTTTATAGGCAATCTGTTTCATTTGCAAGCCAGTATTCTCTAAATACCTGGCTGCTCGCTTTATTTTAAGCTGGTTGAAATATTCCAGAGGAGAAATACCGGTTGTTTCCTTAAATAGATGAGAAAATTGCGAATTTGACAAACTGGTCATTTTGGAAAGTTCTGCTAATGTAAGATTGCCTTCCACTCTATTTTTCATAAAATCTATCGCCTCCTCTATCCTATTTTTAGATTTATCCTGCTGATCTTTCTTTACCAAAGCAAAACTAAAAACCAATGAACTTAAAAAGTTTATCAGACACATATTAAGTATCAATAAATTGTCTGTACTATACCCTTTATTTAAATTATCGAATATCGCTCCGAAAAGCGCTATGCGTTCTTCGTTATAACTTAGGTTTCCTTTTGCCATTTTATTACGTTTATAAAAAAAATCAAGCATATTGTTTATCAAAGACAAATCATCCTTAAAATAAAACCAGTAAAAACTCCATGGATTTCCTTTATTGGCGTAATACGCATAATCGGTTAATTTAGGAATGATGACAAAATCACCTATATTCAATACATGTTGATGTCCATCTATTACAACTTCTCCTATTCCGTCTATACAATATAATAATATATATAAACTGTTTTCCCGACCTTCACTATGCTGATGTCTCGCTTTTGGGAAAAAACCTATTTTCGAAAATATCAATCCTTTTGAATCTTCATCTTTTAAAACGCTATCCACGTCTATAATTCGTTCTCCGGAAAAGCCTTTTCGTTTTTTCATACAACAAAATAATCCAATTATTACGTAATATAATCCAATTATAGAGATTTTATTTGCTATAAATTCAAAAAAATTTAGAAGGGAAATGATTATATTGATTAACACAATTCAAAACTGTATTTAATCATCTATTAATCAGTTATTTTAGATATTTCAAATGGAACAATCTCATCAACTTGTAATTTCTACATTTAGAGAAAATTTTAATCAGGAACCTATCGTAGTGTGTTCTCCGGGCCGTGTAAATCTTATTGGCGAACATACCGATTACAATATGGGTTTTGTACTTCCTGCCGCGATAAATAAAGGTATTTATATTGCCATAAAAAAAAGAGATGATGATGTAGTATCTCTCATTGCTGCAGACTTGAATAAAAAGCACCAAACTACTTTAAAAGACTACAAATACTCGGATGATAACTGGCCCAATTTTATATTAGGCGTTGTCGATCAATTGTTAAAAGCCGGAAAACACCTAAGCGGATTTAACGCTGTTATCTCTGGCGACGTTCCATTAGGAGCAGGCATGTCTTCTTCTGCAGCTTTAGAATGCGCTGTTGCGTTTTCTTTAAACCATATTTTTGACCTGGGTTTGGATAAATTATCTCTTGTACAAAAGGCGCAAAAGGCAGAAAATGAATTCGTAGGTCTTCAATGTGGCATTATGGATCAGTTTGCAAGTGTTTTCGGTAAGAAAAAACACGTTATTAAATTAGATTGCAGATCATTGGAGTACGAATATGTACCTTTTGATATTGAGGGAATTAAAATTGTACTTTTTGATTCCATGGTAAAGCACTCTCTTGCGTCCTCTGAATACAATGTCCGAAGAAGTCAATGCGAAGAAGGTGTTTCTATTATTCAACAAACATATCCTCAGGTAAAAACACTTAGAGATGCTACCCTAGAAATGGTAGAAACCTGCTTAAAACACACTAGCGCCGATATATACAACCGCTGTAAATATGTAGTTGAAGAGAACGACAGATTATTAAAAGCTTGCGAGGATCTGAAGCATGGCGATATAGAATCTTTCGGACAGAAAATGTATGATACACACGAAGGTCTAAGCAAATTATACGAGGTGAGTTGTCCTGAACTAGATTTCATTGCAGCAAATGCAAAAAAAGAATCGGCGATATTAGGCGCAAGAATGATGGGAGGCGGCTTTGGCGGCTGTGTTATCGCATTAGTAAAGGAAGCTGAAGTAGATGAGGTTGTAAAAAGAATGAAAGACTTGTATTTCCAAAAAATGAATAAGGGAATGAATGTCTATATCACGCAAATCGAGGACGGCACAAGAATATTATAGAAAATGAGTTTTAGTTTTGAAGAACATCCACATAGAAGGTTAAACATCCTTACCGGCGAATGGGTACTGGTCTCTCCTCATAGAACCAAAAGACCCTGGCAGGGAAAAGTAGAAAATTTACCGGTAGACAATAGACCTGCTTATGATGAAAAATGCTATCTATGCCCTGGAAACACTCGTTCCGACGGAAGCATAAATCCACCATATAAGGGACCGTACGCTTTCACTAATGATTTTTCGGCCTTATTGCAAGACACCCCTTCTGGAAAACTGGAAGATGGTTTACTACAGGCTTCCAGCGAAAAAGGAATCTGCAGAGTTATTTGCTTCTCACCACGCCACGACCTCACTTTGCCACAAATGGAAGAAGATGATATCGTAAAGGTAATAGATCTTTGGCAGGACGAATTTTCAGCATTAAGCAAAAATGAATGGATTAAATACATTCAAATTTTCGAGAATAAAGGCGAGATTATGGGATGTAGCAATCCCCATCCTCACGGGCAAATCTGGGCACAAAGTACCGTTCCTGGAGAACCAGCTAAAGAAAGTATCCAGTTTAAACAATATTTCGAAAAAAAGGGAAAAAGTATTTTAAGTGATTATGTTACGTTAGAACAGCAAAAACAAGAAAGAATTGTCTGCGAAAACGAACATTTTATTGCGATTGTCCCTTTCTGGGCAGTTTGGCCGTTCGAAACCATGTTAATAAGTAAAAGACATGTTCAGAATATTTTGGAATTTACTGAAGAAGAAAAAAAGGCCTTTGCAAAAATATTGAAGAACCTTACCATAAAATACGACAATCTGTTTGAAACTTCTTTCCCTTATTCTGCAGGTATGCATCAGGCACCTGTAAATGATGGTGAGCATCCCGAATGGCATTGGCATATGCACTTTTATCCGCCATTACTTCGTTCTGCAACAGTTAAGAAGTTTATGGTTGGTTATGAAATGCTTGCAAACCCGCAAAGGGATATCACTCCGGAACAAGCTGCAAAGAGATTGAAAGATTTGAGTGACATTCATTATCTAAAAAAATAAAAAAGAACCAAACCCTAATCGCGACTACTATTTTTACAAAAATGTGCAGTCGCGATTTTTATTTAGTAGCTTAAGGCTTAAAAGCAAAAATATGTTTGTCGACATTCATCACATCGCTATCATCTGCTCTGATTATCAAAAATCAAAACATTTTTATACTCGGATACTCGGACTTGAAGTAATAAATGAAACTTATAGAAAGGAAAGAGATTCTTATAAACTTGATTTAGCGTTGAATAAGCATTACATCATAGAATTGTTTTCATTTCCAAATCCTCCTGAAAGACCCTCCAGACCGGAAGCCTGCGGCCTGAGACATCTCGCATTTTCAGTAAAAAACATCGACCTTACAGTGGAACTCCTAAATAAAAAAGGTGTTTCTACCGAAGACATCAGAATTGACGAAATTACCGGGAAACGTTTTACTTTTTTTAGTGATCCGGATAATTTACCTTTAGAGATTTATGAATTATAACAATATGGATTCTATTATTGCCTACAATGCCAGAGAACGATACAGGACTGTTATTACAGATAACGAGCACCAAATTATTGCCGATGAACCCATTGCAGTTGGAGGTACAAATCAGGGGCTTTCTCCTTCTCAATTATTAGCATCTTCACTAGCTTCCTGTTCGGCAATTACTATAAGAATGTACGCAGACAGGAAAAAGTGGGAGTTGGACGAGATTATTATCTCTGTATCTATTGTTAAGCAGCTAGCAACTAAAACAACTAAATTTAGAAAGCAAATTGATTTTACAGGGAATTTAACCGAGGAACAAACTGCCAGACTCAAAGAGATAGCAAATAAATGTCCCGTTCATGTAATCCTTAGCAATTCTATTGAAATAGAATCAAACTAAACATATTTATTTCTTGATGCTATTAAGCCTAAGCCCAATAAGGAAAAAGACAACAAGAAATATAATAAAAGTGGATATGTCCAATCCAATGTCAGGTCATAGATTAAGCCAAACAATGGAGGCGAACACGCTGCAATAAGATATCCAAAAGATTGTGCCATACCAGATAATTGTGCAGCTCTGATAGACGATTTTGTTCTAAGAACGAAGAACATCATCACCAGACTAAAAGCTAATCCGCCAGAGAAGCCAATAGCCAGTACCGAGGGAACTATATATGTTGTCTTAAAAAATACAATACCAATAGTCCCTAATAATAAAGCTATCGCCGTTAGCCAAACCAATGGAGCTTGATTTTTCATTTTAACAGCCAAAATAGGACCTATAAACGTAACTGGCAACTGGGCTAATTGTACATAGGAAAACGTCCAGCCAGATTGTTCTTTAGTCATACCCCAATCTTGTAAAATAATCGGAAGCCAGGCTACCAGCATATAAAACAAGCAAGATTGAAGTCCCATGAATAAAGTAATGCACCAGGCCAAAGGAGATCTTAGTAAACTTGAAAAACTTTCTCTTTTTTGCTCCGCTATGATATTTTGTTCTGTTTTTTGTGATTTCCGGCTGTTGATTAGCTGAGGAATCCAGACTGCAAAAGCAATTAAAGAAAGGATAAACCAAACACCTATAGAACCTTTCCAACCCCAACCGGTTAAATGGCCCATTCTTATGCTATAACCAGCAGCCAATGCTCCTATTAAATTCATAGAAACAGTAAAAATCCCTGTTACCAAGCCTAAGTTTTTTGGAAACTTATCTTTTATAAAAGCAGGCATTAGAACATTCCCCATAGCTATAGCAGTTCCAATCAGTGCTGCACCGAGAAACAAAAACGGTACATTTCCCTGAATTCTAATCAATAATCCTGCGGTGAGTACAAGCATTGAAAATCCCAAAACCTTTTCAATACCGATTTTAGAAGCAAATTTCGGAGCTAAAGCTGATAGAAATCCAAATGCCAGTAAAGGGATGGTAGTCACCAAACCAGATTGAAATTTATTCATATTTAACTGGGCACTAATTTCCGAAATAACAGGTCCCACAGATGTAATTGCTGCTCTTAAATTAGACGATATAAAAAAAACACCAATTACAGCTATAATTACTCCCCAGTTTATCTGCTTTTTCTCTTCTTCCATGCGCTATACTACCTCAAAAATTGAGGCAAATTTAAGCTTTGATTTGTTAACGATTTGTAATATTGAGTTAAACGAATGAAAACATAATTTATCAGAAAATAAGAAGGTTACCCAAATTATGGATAACCTTTTACTTTAATTAAGCTTAAAACAACCTGAATTAAAAGTTCATTTTAACATTATTCCATTCCGGACCAATCTTTTCCTTTTTCCAAAACGGAGTCTTAACATCATTTTTCTTTTGCCAGATGCCGTCTGATTTTACCAAATCAGAGCCTACCTTCGTAAAACCTTTTGGCAGAGAAGAAGCATCCGTCTGATTATTCTCTATTAGTAATCCTTCAGGCTCATTTTCTGTCTTTATTACTGTGCGAGTATTAATGACATAGTTGTTTTTTAAAAATCCATCTTTAGGTGGGAGCATTCTCTTCTCATTTTTTCCGGCGCCGATGTCTATACCTTCCTTAGAATCGGCAATAATATTACCAACTATCTGAGGATTAATAACTTGAAAATATTCATGCAATTGAGGTTTTTCCAAGGCACTCATTATGGAAATAGCTGCTCTTAGTCCACTTCCGTCCAGACCTTGCAAATAGTTACCAAAGACTTTATGATTTTCGCCAATAATACGAATGCCTCCGGTATTCTTTTTTCCGTTTCCGAGAATGTAATTATTAGACACCGTATTATAATTTCCATGTCTAAAAGTTACTGTTCCATCACATTCATAAAAAAGGTTATTGTTCACCGTATTATGTCCCGACTTTAAGGATATAATTTCCATTTCTCCGTCGCACTTATCGAATATATTATTCTCTACCAAAGTATAAGAATCATGCATAGACCATGTGCTGGTTCCAATTCTTATTGTTTCTCCTCCGTTCACCCCCAAAGCAGGTCTTGGTCCAAAATAATTATGATCTATTTGATGATGATTCGGTTTCTCGTCAAGCCAGACTACCAATGTAGTTCCCTGATGGGTCTTACCTGTGAAATCACAGTGGTCTACTCTATTATTTTCGCCGTTTAAAGAAAGCCATTTATAATCAAAAGTTTTATCCGGATGATTATAATTTATTATCGAAGAGTTTGTTATCCTGCTGTTCGAAGTACTTTTCGTAAAAAGAATAACATCTGCTTTTTCAGAAAAACCATCTTTAAAAACAAAACCATCTACCACTAGCCAGTTACCATCAATTTTCAGGTTAGAGTTCCCTGAAAAAATCGTCTCCCCACCTTTTTCTGCTGCTAAAACGACAGGTTTTTCTTTCGTTCCGTTGGCTTTGAAATTAATTTGTTGATTTTTCCAGTTACCTTTCTTGAATATAACCTTATCACCTGGCTGCAATTTAAGGGCATTAAGTTCGTTTGCTGAAGAAATATTATAAATATTTCCGGTAGCAGAAATTGTTTTATTGATACCGTCTGTTATTTTTTCGGAAGCACATGCTTGGGAAATTACCGGAAACAACAAAAATACTGATACGGTTAACTGTTTATAGTTCATTGAATATTGATATTAATTGATTTTCGCTCCTAATGCCTTTCCATCCGAAGATTTACTGATTAAAGAAGAACTGCTTTTTAAATTAAAATTCAGCTTAGTCAAATCAACAAATTCCGGATTAATATTATATATATTTTTTCCTAATACCTTATTGTAAAACGACTCTACTCTGCCCGAGTTATAAAAATCACAATAATCAACAACTATATTATCCCATCTAAACTCTCTAAATTCAATAGATCTTCCCCCTTGCCCACTATTGGCAAATATGCTGTTAGTTATCGAAGCATCCTGCACTCCAACCAATCTGATTACTGTTCCTTGCTCTCTATTTTCAACCTCATTAAAAGTACAATGATTTATCCGCACAAATGGCCCCAATGTACTTTCGTCGTTTCCGCCACGATAGACATTTATTGCACTCCCCATTACATTGGTAAATACTGTATTGGTTACAATTGTATATTCTGCCCCATAAAAACCTTTATCTTCTTTTTCTTCGGCAACATTTACAGCCGTACCGGAAATATTTCTAAATAAAGAATTTTTAATTACAATACTATCCGCTAATGTGCTTTTCGAAGCTTTAACCCCAGCAAAAGAACTTTCATTATAATCATAAAACTCACATCCATCTATAGTTAGATTATAGTGTCTGTTCATTGGCTGATCTGTAGATCTGATTCCTGCCTGCACATTTCCAAAACTTTCAAAAGCCCCTTGAAAAGCAATATTCCTTACTTCCAGATTTCCTCCATTTTCTATGGTTATCAATGCAGGTAAGGTTTTATAAGATGCATTTACAAATACAGGTTTGCTATGTAATGCTTTATTGGCCGCTATTACAATCGGCTTATTGATCACAATTTCCGATTCCAATCGATAAATCCCTTCTTCAGCTAAAAGGATAGTATCTCCTGCGTTTGCTTTGTCAATATATTGTTGTATTTCTTTGATATTGGATTTATTTACGGCTATCGCTTTATTATTGATTACCGACCTTGTTCTATCCGTATTAAACCACCTTGCTCCAACATCATTCAACGTAATAAATGAAAGCTTTTTGGGATCGGCTCCGTAGCCTTTTGCTTGTGGAATCTTAATTCCATTCTTTGTAAAAAAGGAGGTTTTTACCTGAATAAATCCTTTTTCCGAATTTGCCTTATCTATAACATTATTAAATACAGAAACACCTCCGTCGTTATTATTATCTACGTAAATAGGATTATTCGGATTAACAAAAAGGTTTCTTTGAAAAGTTACTTTTTGTGGTGATAAAGTTCTTTCTGCATCCTTGCCGGCTCCAAAAGTCAAAGCTGTACAATTTACAAATGTATTGTTCTCTATTTGTACATCTACAACCTGATAGTATCTATTAATTAAAGAATTAGGTACCCCATTCATGATAGACAAAGGAGATCTGAAAGCGGTTCCTCTCAATTCCATAAAAACATTGTCTGTAACTTTATGTCCTGGATTGATGATCCTGACACCCCCGGTAAATGGCTTGTTATTTCCTAAAAACAAGTTTCCTGTGATTGTATTATTAGCACCGTGTCTTAGCACTAAACCTCCTTCACATTCGAAAAAAGTATTTCTGCTGATATTATTCTCTCCAGATTTTATGGAAACGATTTCAACCTCTCCGTTACAACGTTCAAAATAATTATCTACAATTTGTGTTCTTGATGGTGTCAACGAGTATCTCGAAACGCCTATTCTTATCGTTTCTCCTCCATTTCCACCAAAACGCTGACGTCCCTTAAAATAATTATGATCTACACTATGATAATTTTGCTGACTGCGTTCATCGTTCAATTCAGCAATTAATACAGGACTCGCTGTTAGTTTATTGATAAAAGTATTATGGTCTACCCGATTATTCTTTCCCCATAACACTATCCAGTTTTCATTCCTGAAACGGTCTGGATTATTAAATTCTTCTATAACGCATTCTGTCAAACGGCAGTTGTTTGCCAATCTATCATTATTTACCCTGAAAACGATTAAATCCTTTTCTGGCGTGTAACCATCTTTAAAATGCAGTCCTTTAATTACCAAATATTCTCCAGCAATTTTTAAGGATGATTGTCCGGTTATAACAACCTTTCCTAAGTTTTTAGGCGCAATAACAATTGGCTTTGCAGCGGTTCCTTTTCCTTCTACTACCAAATTTGCATTTTTCCATTCTTTATCTTCTAAAAATATGGTATCGCCGGGTACAGCGTTTTGAACCGACTTTTTCAACTCTGTAGGAGTGGAAACGGTTATGTTTTTAGCGTATGAAAACAAAGAAGTAAAAAGAAGACTTCCTAATATTAACTTATATTTCGGCATATATTTTTTTATAGCAACGGAACTGTCTAAAAAGATCATTGTCATTTCCCCGAAAACTTTGGGAGAAGAATCTCATTTACAAATATTTGCGATAGAGATTTCTCCTCCTAAAGTCGTTGAAATACCAATGTCGTTTAAATCTTTAGACTTTCCTATTTAGTCACATTATTTTTGAACGTACATATCGAATTTAATGGTAGCAAACTTATTACTAGTTGAAACATAATTCACTTCCTTTATTTTTAGTATAACGTTAATTTCTCCACCATTTTGTTTTGGAACTTTTATCCAGATCAGATTCCTTGTAGTTGCATTAAAATCTGCCGCTTGAGTATCTGCAGGACTCTCAACATATTTCGCCTGGCTAGAACCAGGAACTGTAATCCCAGTAAAGAAAGTATTATCTAAAGTCGAAATATTTCCAGATTCGATATTCGCGTATACAGCTGCTGTAGCTGCATTTTGATTCCTTAGGAGTGCTCTGAATTTCGTAGCTTTCAGCGTAGCTATATCTGTTCCTGGTATTCCCCACTCTGAAGAACCACATATATAATTCTTTGCAACAGAAGAGGCATTTGACGGTGAATAAAAAGTTGCGTTAGAAGATGTTCCATAAAACAAGAAAGCTATCCTTTGATAATCTTTCAGAGGATCTGTACTATTCTTAGATAACGCATGTAAATCACAACTGCCAAAAGATGTCCAGGTAAAATCATTAACCCAGTTAGAAACCGTATTTGTAGTAGCATCTCCCTGAGCATTCATAACTAAATCAGTTCTTAAAATATAAGGGGTTGTTGCAATTTTCATGAGATGACTTGTAGAAAAGTCTTCCTTATCATAAAGTACAATTTGTACATTATTTGCTTCTGGCCTATAAGTATAAGTATAATTTACATTATAACTTTTAATGTCATTTAAATTATCTATTGAATGAACTAATGTAAAAGGTCCTGTAGAATCATCAAAAATTTCAATTTTAGTAATTCCATTTTCCGACTCGGCTTTTCCTTGGATGGTAATCTGATCGTGGTCATTTAACTTCTCATTAACCGGAAAACCAGACAGCTTGGGTAAATGCGGAAAATAAGCGGTTATCTTCACAAATCCTTCATATGCCGCATTATTTAAACTTTTAACCATCATCTTTATACCTTCTACTTGCGACAGATCTGGTCTTTGGAAAATATTATTAGAAAAACTTAAGGTCAAATCTTTTATATTATCCTCTTCTCCTGGAAAAAATATCCCGATTAAGGAGTCCGGTTTGTTACCTCTAATTAGATAACTATAGATAGATTCTACTCCTACATCAGATTTCACATTTACACTAATGTCATTATTTGGGGATAATTTCTTATTCCCCATATTAAAAGTATATTCCCGTGTTTGCACACTTACAGTAGCAGTTGCTTGCTTTTCATCCTTCTTACAAGACATTATCCCCATACTTATCAGAAGAAATAGGAATATTTTATTAATATTTTTCATATTCTTTATCTTTTTTATATTAATAACCTGGGTTTTGACCAATATCTATCTGATCATTTTTATCTCTCTCTTTTTGTGGGATTGGCAACAAGAGCCGATCTTTTGTAACGTTCGCCTGTAGGGCAGATAAAGTTATTGGAGGAATGATATTAACATAATGATTAGCGAATTCTTCTGCAAAATGATTTTTAATAATCTCCACCGCATCCGACTGTCTCATTATATCAAAGTATCTTTGATTTTCGAAAGCAAATTCTATTCGCCTTTCGTTTAGCAAAGCTTTTCTGAAAGATTCTGCATTACTCAAAGATTCTGTGCCAGAAGACGGATATTTATATAATTTACCAGCAAAATCTGTGTTACTTCCATAATCTAATGCACCCGCTCTCGTTCTTACCTGATTAATAAGGGCTACTGATTCACCATCTGCATTATCATATCCCAAAGCTTCAGCTTTCATTAATAAAATATCAGAATAACGGATTATAGGGAAATCATTTTCCGCATCATATCTTAAAGAAACCTGAGAAAGAAATTTTTTAACATAAGGTCTTGTAGCTGTGTATTGTGCTATTGTAACATCTTTACGCAAGTCTCCTACCTTGTAAATGGTCTTCATTTCTTCTGTTGGAAAATTATAACCATTACCGTCATTATTCACTACAGCATTCCCACTTCCTGTCGGTGCAAATAAATTAGCAAACGGGGACCCAAGTCCTAAGCCACCCGCTTTATATCTTATGGCAAAAATAATTTCCTTATTCATTTCATTAGAGATAGAAAAGACATCCGAATAAGACGAAACTAAGCCATATCCACTATTATTAATTACGTCATTCAGTAAAATCAAAGATTCATTCTTTTGCCCAAGAGTCAGATAAACCTTTGCTAATAATGATTTTGATGACCAAATATTAGCTCTTCCTAAATCTGCCTGAGGAATAGTAGCAAAAGTCAAATGCGGGAAAACTTCGTTTGCCTTTTTTAAATCTGCAACGATAAAATCATATAAATCATTTACAGAAGATCTTTGAATTAATTTGGCTTCTTGCGGACTAACAGGTTTGTCTACCAGAAACACTCCGCCAAATAATCTAACTAAATTGAAATAATGGTATGCCCTCAAGAATAGTGCTTCTCCCATTATTTTGTTTCTTTGTACATCACTCATTTCGGCGGTACCATTAGAAACTACAATTTCCTTATTCTCGTACTTAACCCCCAGGCTCCTAAGCACATAATTGATAGCTCTAATATTGTTATAAGTATCAAGCCAATAATCATAAACTCTCTCATGAAACGGATTTAACGTAAACATATCCAAAGCGTTCAATTCGGCGTTAGCTACGTTGGTACTGTTAGGCACACCCTGTTTAGAATTATCGCTTCTTAATTCGGTAAACATCCATTCATTATATAGTGGTTTATGCAAACCGCTGTAACACCCAGTAAGTGCACTACTAACTTCGTTAAAGTTTTTATAATAATCTTCCGCGCCAACATTAGAAATAGGCTGAAGATCAATAGATTTCTGACATGACACTAACGATACCGATAAGAAGATCGATGCCAGTAACTTTTTATTATGTTTTAATATCTTGTTCATGTTAATTCCAATTAAAAGTTCAGATCCAAACCAAATGTAAATGTCTGCATTAAAGGAAATGCACCTCTTTGGTATCCAGTTACTAAAGGAGATTGATATTGATTTGATGTCACTCTGGCCTCAGGATTAATGCCTCTATATCCTTTGCCCATGAAATAAGCTAAATTATCCGCTGAAGCATATAATCTAACTGCATTCAGTCCAAGTTTCTTAATTGATTTTTGAGGAATTGTATACCCCAAAATTACGTTTCTTAAAGAAATATACGAGGCATCTTCAAGTACATAATCCGAAACCATCCAATCTGCTCCACTTGTGAAATACGGGGTTTTTCCATCTCCCGGATACATGTCACTCAACCAACGATTATTTGAATTATAATTTTTATTGAATCGCTTTGTTTCATTATAATATGCGTCACCATTAATCAATTTTCCGCCTTGAGAGCCTTGTACTAAAATATTTAAATCAAAGTTTTTATATTTAAAGGCATTCGAAAATCCCCATGTAAAGTCTGGAAAAGGACTCCCCAAAACAACTCTATCATCAGTGTTGACAATATTATCGCCATTAGTATCCGCATATCTTAAACCTCCTGGTACTGCAAAGTTCGTAATCGCAGATGTAATTCCTGAAGCAGCAATCTCATCGGCAGATTTCCATACTCCTTGGGTTTTGTAACCGAAAAACTGGATGGACGGCTGCCCTACTATTGCTGCATAAATCTCGTTCCTTTCACCATAATTATATTGGAAAGGTTCTCCTCCCAATTCCAACAATTTATTTTTGTTTCTGGCAAAATTGATAGAAGATGTCCACTCGAAATTCTTAGTTTTTAGATTATTGGAACTAAATTCTGCTTCAATACCATTATTTCTTACTTTACCTATATTGTTGATGAATTCCTCTGAACCTGTAAAAGCCATTGCCGCTTGATTAAACAATAATTTATCTGTTACCGAGCGATAATATTCTACAGAGAGGTTAAATCTATTTTGTAAGAAAGCTAAATCTAAACCCGTATTAGATTCAAAAGTGCGTTCCCAGGTTATCAATGGATTTGCAATTACAGGTGAGTTTGGTGATAAACCCAGGTTTACATTACCTGTACCCGCTCCGAAACCATAATTAGCTGGATTCAATAAATCCTGATACGAGAAACTTGTTATCTTATTATTTCCGGTAGCCCCATAACTTGTTCTTAATTTCATGGTTGTTAACCAGCTAAGATCTTTCATGAATGGCTCGCTGGTAATATTCCAACCTGCTGATACAGATGGAAAAAAGCCATACTTTCTTCCGCTAGCAAAGTAAGAACTTCCATCAGTCCTAAAACTGGCCGTCAACATATACTTACTATTATAATCGTAAGTCAATCTACCTAAATAAGAGACTAAACCAATTCTGTCCTTAGTTGTAAAAGTCCTGCTTTGATCAATTTGAGCAGCTTGATTCAGTGTTTGGAAATTTTCAGTTGGAAAATTCATTCCTGCCATACTTGAATTGTCTATCCAGGTTTGCTGAGCTGTGTAACCTAATAGGCCTGTAAAATTGTGCTTCCTTTTTGAATATGCATAGTTTAGCGTATTCTCCCATAATAAATCTTTAAAATGCATTCCAGTAACTAAAGCTTGGTTTACTGCACCGTCTTGTTTAGCATTACTTTGTGTAAATGTTGTGTTCTCTTCAAAATTATAATATCCACCTAAAGAAGTCTTAAACACCAACTTCGGAAGAATTTCATATGACAAATCCCCCGATGTAAGAATTCTATAAGCGGTTCTTGCTCTGGATTCTCTGCTTGCTATGGAAAGAGGTGTGTTATTTTGAGTGCTCCATGGATCTACTGTTCCCGGGCTTGTCCAAAAAGTTCCATCGGGCATATAACCTGAATAAGCTAAACCATTAAAATGACGAGCCTGCGCATAGTCTCCTGGCAATATATTTGCCCATTGGCTATTTTGCTTCACATAAGCTGCTGTAAACTCATTATGATAAGCCGGAACAAAACTATACCACCTATAATAATCTGTATAATTAGCAGAAGGCCTGTCTGTTTTAATATATGTCGGGTTAAAATTTAAGCTAAATTTCAGTTTCTTCGTCAGATTACCATCGACTTTAGCTTTAAATGTAGTTCTGTCATTCTGACTAAACTTCATAATCCCCTCGTCCTTTTGCATACTACCGGAGATATAGTATTTCAGATCTTTCTTACCTCCGGAAATCCCCAATTGCACATTGTATATACCAGCATTATCATTTAGCGCCATATCTTGCCAATCTGTTGAATAACCAGTGATCTGATTTTCTATAATATATGCTGCTCTCTCCTGATTAGTAATCAGATTTCTTCGATTTGTAGCTACCGATGGATCATTTTCTCTCAAAGCAGCTTCTGCATATAGTTTATCCACATATTCAGACATAGTTAAAATCGGATGCAGCTTATATGGATTTTTAAAACCATAATAAGATTTCAAAGAGATTCTTGGTTTATCCGGTGTACCTGATTTGGTTGTGATCAAAATCACTCCATTCGCTGCTCTTGAACCGTAAATAGAGGCTGATGCAGCGTCCTTTAATACTTCAATAGATTCTACGTCTTGTGGATTCACAAACGAAAGACCGTCAGGAACAGGATAACCATCTACTACAACCAAAGGAGATGAATCTGCACTGATAGAGTTAAAACCTCTTACACGTACAACAGGTTCAGCACCAACTTCAGAACTAACATTCTGAACGGTAACTCCTGCAATTTTACCAATAAGGGCATTGTCCAGACGAGAAGTTGGAATTTCATCCAAGTTCTTATTCTCCAATTTGCTTACTGCAGATGTAATGGCTGATTTCTTTAGGCTACCGTAGCCAACGACTACCACTTCATTCATGGCCGTAACCACTTCTTCCATGGTTACATTTATACTTCCGGCTTTAGACACGCCAACCGCCTGAGGCTTAAAGCCCATATAGTTAAACAGTAAAATCTGTCCAACCGCAGCATTAATTGTAAATTCGCCATTCGGTCCGGTTTGTGTACCCTGTTTAGTATCCTTAATAGATACCGATACTCCAGGCAGCGGTTCTCCACTATCTGACTTTACCACTCCTTGAACCTTCACTTTGTTTTGGGCTAGTGCTATTTGAGTGAATAAAACACTACAAATCAGCATAAACACAAAACCTTTCGCATAAATTCTGAACTTCATAATTTTTAGGTGTTGTTTAATTGGGATTATTCCTTTTCGTTTCTACCAATAAATCCAAATTGGTTTACCAAAAATTGGTTTACCAAAAATAGATATTTATTTGATAATTCAAAACAATATTGAAATACCTGTTACCATATTTCAATATGATTGATAACGAAATTAGGTCGAGAGACTAAAAATCAAGAGGTAGATTTTTAAATAATTAAGGGTAAATCCTTAAATAAAGGGACTTTACTACTGTATTTTAAAGATTTCCTCCGCTTTCATTGAAAATATGAAACAAAAAATAGCTTCAAAAATTTTACAATTACTTTGTAAAAACATCTCTTAAAAAGCAAAGGAAAAATACACCCGGAAATCAGGTGTATAAAGGTCATCCTAAAGCAGTATACAAAAGAAAAGCCCGAGTGATAAACTCGGGCTTTTCTTAATACTCGTCTTCGTTAAAGAAGAAGTCATCCTTAGTAGGATAATCTGGCCAAATCTCTTCTATATTTTCATACGGCTCGCCGTCATCTTCTAGCGCTTGTAAGTTCTCAATAACTTCCACAGGAGCACCAGAACGGATAGCATAATCAATTAATTCATCTTTAGTAGCAGGCCATGGTGCATCTTCTAAGTGTGATGCTAATTCTAACGTCCAATACATATATTTAGAATTTTAATTTATTCGCAAAGCTATATTATTATTTAAAAGTTCCTAAAAAAGTTATCAACAATTTGAAGGCCAAATAGTCTTCAGTTCATAACTTGACAAAGTTATTACTTACAACTAAAACATTACAATCTCGGTATCCATTTGTTTTCCTCAACATGACTTAAGTGATTTATAGTTCGGGATAATACAAAAAGGTAATCAGACAGTCGATTCAAGTACATAATCACTAATTTTTCAACGATTGAAGTTTCCGAAAGTTCTACCACTAATCTCTCCGCCCTTCTGCAAACACATCTGGCTATATGGCAAAATGAGGAGGCTGTTGTTCCTCCCGGTAATACAAAATGTCTCAAAGCAGGAAGTATTTCCGTCATCAAGTCTATTTCCTTTTCAAGCAGCTCCACATCGCTTATAAAAAGATCAGGCACTTTTTTGGTTTGCTTTTCCGGGTCACTGGCTAATAACGCTCCTATTGTAAATAATCTATCTTGAATTTCTTTAAGCACTTCCTTGTCTCTATCCCGTATATCCTGATCTTTAATCAACCCCAGGTAACTATTCAACTCATCTATAGTCCCATAAGATTCAATCCTTAAATGATGTTTAGATATCCTTGTCCCTCCTATCAAAGAAGTATAACCTTTATCTCCTGTTTTAGTATAAATCTTCATTTTTAAACTTTCGATATTAAATCGTCGTTTTCTATAAGTCCGTCTCTCATCCTAACAATTCGGTGTGCATGCCGAGCAATATCCTCTTCATGAGTAACCAAAATAATAGTATTTCCTTTTATATGGATATTTTCCATTAAAGCCATAATCTCTACGGAAGTTTTGGTGTCCAAATTCCCGGTAGGCTCATCAGCCAAAATAATAGACGGATTATTTATCAAAGCTCTTGCTACAGCAACTCTTTGCCTCTGTCCTCCCGAAAGTTCATTAGGCCTATGGTCTACTCTATTTTCCAGTCCTACATTTATCAAAGCATCCAGAGCCCTTTCTTCCCTCTCTTTCTTACTTACGCCAGCGTATACCAAGGGCAAAGCAACATTTTCCAAAGCCGTGTAACGAGGTAGTAAATTAAAAGTCTGGAAGACGAATCCTATCTCTTTATTTCTAACGGTTGCTAACTGATTGTCCGTCATGTGGCTTACATTAATTCCATTGAGGATATAATCTCCATGGCTTGGAGTATCAAGACAGCCAAGAATATTCATTAAAGTAGATTTTCCAGAACCGGAAGGTCCCATTAGCGCTACAAATTCTCCTTTATGAATATCCAACGAAACAGATTTTAACGCTTCTATTGTTTCTGTTCCAATAACATACTTTCGTCCTATATCCCGTATTCTGATTAATTCATCCATTTAACAGAGTCTAATTGATAATATGCTATTAAGAGCGACAAAGCGTATTTTTTGTTACAAACTATTTGTTAATCACTTTAGATACTTTAAAGTATTCTTCATTTTTTAGGGGAGCATTTTGCAACGCCTCTTCCCGGGTAAGTTCCTGTTTTTCGATATCTTCTCGCAGCACATTTACCTCATCATTTAAATGTATGAGTGGACTTACACCTTCCACATCAACTTCATTCAGCTTTTCCATAAAGCTTAATATCTCACTCAACTCCTGAATGGATTTTTTCTTTTCCTCTTCTGTCAGACTAAGCCTGCTTAGGTGAGCTATCTTTTCTACAGTTTCTTTATCAATCTTCATCGCCGTTATTCAAATCTTTTGGGTAAGCCGGATAATTCAGTTTCGAATGTACAATTTCAAAAACATTATTTTTAAGATTTTCTTCATCTTTTACAGTCAAATCTTTAGTTTCTATCGGATTATGCACATATATACGACTTATTCCGGGTTTCGAACCTGTTTTCGCACCATCATCCCAAAGCAATTCCCAATTGTTTTGTAAACTTACCGGAAGTATGGGAATATTGTTTTCTATAGCTAATTTAAATGTACCATTTTTAAAGGGATGCAACAACGGAGGGTATTCATCTCCTATTTTTCCTTCCGGAAAAATCACCAGACTCATTCCATTTTTCAGACGTTCTTCGGCCTTTTTATAAGCTCTATAAGAACTCATTTTACTTTTTCTGTCAACCGGCACATCAATTGTCTGAAAGTATATTCTCGTGAAAATATTATCCAGAAGCTCTTGTTTCCCCATAAAGAAAAAGTTGTTTTTCAACAAAACGCTCACCGCAAAAATGTCAAGATTGGACGCATGGTTTGCACAAACAACATAAGTTCGGGACCAGTCAATCTTTTGCTTGTAGCTAGCCTTATAAAATATACCTGAGAAAAATGACGCTAGAAAAGCATTTATTTTTCTTACGATATTAACATACTTATAATAAGACTGATTTCGGGAAAACAGCCATAAAAATGGATAAAGCGAAAAGAAACAGGTAACCGTAAAAAATAAGTAAAACACCCGGTGCAGCGACATCAATAATCTTTTCATATAATCAAAAATATAAATTTTCTGTACTTTCGCCTTATTATGGAAACAGTAGTAAGTGGTATTAGATCTACAGGTAAATTACATTTAGGAAACTATTACGGAGCGTTAAGCAATTTTGTTAAGATGCAGAATGATTATAACTGCTTCTTTTTTATAGCCGATTTACACTCATTAACTACGCACCCCACACCTGAAAATCTTTACAATACAGTTCGTCAGGTTGTAGTGGAATATTTGGCGGCTGGTATCGATCCTGAAAAATCTACAATCTATATACAATCTCATGTACCTGAAGTTGCAGAACTTTATCTGTACATGAACATGAATGCTTATTTAGGCGAATTAGAAAGAGCTACTGCCTTTAAAGATAAGGTTAGGGCCAATCCGGACAATGTAAATGCAGGTTTGCTTACCTATCCTGTTTTAATGGCTTGTGATATTTTATTACATCACGGCACAAAAGTACCTGTTGGAAAAGATCAGGAGCAACACCTGGAAATGACCCGAACTTTTGGTAATCGTTTTAACAGATTGTACAACGTGGACTACTTTAAAGAAGCTTTTGCATTTACTTACTCCGATAAACTTGTTAAAGTTCCAGGATTAGATGGCAACGGAAAAATGGGAAAATCAAACGGAGACGCAAGCTGTGTATATCTGTCGGATGCTCCCGAAATTATCAGAAAAAAAGTAATGCGGGCAGTTTCAGATTCTGGTCCAACAGAAATAAACCAACCAAAACCAGAACCCATTCAGAATCTCTTTGATTTGATGAAGATTGTCTCTTCTGCGGATACTTTGCAGCATTTTGAAGATTTATATAATAAATGCGAAATTCGCTACGGCGATTTTAAGAAGCAATTGGCAGAAGATATGGTATTAGCTACTACTCCCGTTTATTCCAGAATAAAAGAAATTTCGGAAGATGAGGAATATCTGCAAAAGGTTATTAGATTAGGAGCTGAAAAAGCCAGAGAAAGTGCAACAAAAACAATGAAAGAGGTGAGAGAAATTATTGGTTTTAGACCGTTTTAATCATTTAAAGACATAAAAAAGCAAATATGCATATAGCTGTTGTTGGTAATATTGGAGCCGGAAAAACCACACTTACAGAATTATTAGCTAAGAATTACAATTGGGAAGCTTTGTTCGAATCTGTGGATGGAAACCCTTACTTAGAGGACTTCTACAATGATATGAAAAGATGGAGTTTCAATCTTCAAATTTATTTCCTTAACAGTAGATTTCAACAGATAAGGGAAATACAGGCAGATACAAACAGAAACGTAATTCAGGATAGAACTATTTATGAAGACGCTTTCATTTTTGCAGAAAATCTGCATGAAATGGGTTTAATGACTTCAAGAGATTACGGAAACTATAGAGCAATTTTCGATAATATTACATCATTTCTTAAAGCTCCGGATTTACTGATTTATCTTAAAGCTTCTGTTCCTACGCTTGTAGAAAACATCCAACGCAGAGGAAGAGAGTACGAAGCTTCCATAAGACTTGATTACCTTCAAAAACTGAACGAAAAATACGATGCATGGATAAAAGGTTATAATCAAGGTAAATTATTGGTACTTGACAAAGACAAGCTTGATTTTGCAAATAAATCTGATGATTTGGGTTTTATCGTAGATAGTGTAGAAAAAGAAATTCACAGCCTTTTTAAATAATTCTCTCATGAAAATTTTAGGAGTGATACCCGCCAGATTTGCCTCTACGCGATTTCCTGGAAAGCCGTTGGTAGATATAGCTGGAAAAACAATGATACAGAGGGTCTACGAAAAGTCGTCCTCGGCAACAACTTTAAATGATTTGGTTGTCGCCACAGATGACAAACGTATTTACGATACCGTGAAATCATTTAATGGAAACGTTATTATGACTTCTTCTGACCATCAAAGCGGCACAGATCGATGTGCAGAAATTGCAGAAAAAGTTACAGGTTA
Organism: Pseudopedobacter saltans DSM 12145; assembly: GCF_000190735.1. Lineage (GTDB taxonomy): Bacteria > Bacteroidota > Bacteroidia > Sphingobacteriales > Sphingobacteriaceae > Pseudopedobacter > Pseudopedobacter saltans. The sequence continues at coordinate 759,235 of NC_015177.1, read as the reverse complement.
CGATGCTATCATCAATATCCAGGGAGACGAACCATTGGTTGATCCAAATCAAATTAATCTGGTAGCTGCATGTTTCAATTCAGCAGATACTCAACTGGCTACTTTGGTAAAAAAGATAAAAACCCAGGACGAACTCTTTAACAACAATACTCCTAAAGTACTGTTAAATTCAAAAAACGAAGCTTTATATTTTAGCCGTGAAACAGTGCCTTTTTTAAGAAACTACGATAAAAAAGACTGGTTAAAACATCATACATTCTATAAACATATTGGTATATACGGATATACGGTTAATGTTCTTAAAGAAATATCCAAACTATCTATAAGCTCATTAGAAATGGCCGAATCATTAGAACAATTAAGATGGCTTGAAAATGGCTATCGCATTAAAGTTTCTTTTACCGATTCCGAAACTCTCGCTATTGATACACCGGAAGACTTAGAAAAAGTATTATCTGTGATCAACAGATAGAAATTCTCACAAAATATCATGAAAGAGAAATTTCTGCAGATTTCTCTTTCTTATTTACCCTGCAAATAATCAGCGTCTGCAATAATTTATATTTGTATCAAGCTAAAGCTTTTTTTACTGCATCAGACAATGATGTGGTTGGTCTTCCAAGCAATTTGGAAAGTGCTTTACTATCATCGAACAAATCACCTTTTGCGGCTCCGGTATCAAAACCTGCATACGCCTGTGCCAATCCTTCTGGTAAACCAACAGAACTTAATACCTGAGCATACTCTGCTTCAGACAAATTATTGTAAGGGATAGTTTTTCCCGTTTGTTTAGAGATTTCCGCTGCCAAATCTTTAAGTGTATAAGCCTCATCACCGGCTAACTCATACACTTTTCCCACATGGCCTTCACCAGAAAACACAATAGCTGCTGCTTCAGCAAAATCCTCGCGGGTAGCGGATGAAATTTTACCCTCTCCCGCACTGCCTACAAAAGCCCCCGTACTAAGTGCCCCGTGGACAGAACCGGTATAGTTTTCTGTATACCACCCATTTCTTAAAATGGTATATGGGATACCAGACTCCTTTAGTAATTTCTCTGTTTCGATATGCTCTTCGGCAAGGCTTAATGTGGAAGTATCTGCATGAAGTAAACTGGTATAAACTATCCATTTCACCCCGGCAGTCTCCGCAGCCCGAATAATGTTTTGGTGCTGCGTTATACGCTGACCGACCTCACTAGCGGAAATCAATAAAAGATGGTCAATACCCTTTAACCCCTCTGTAAGCGTCTCTGGTTTTGTATAATCAAAATTTCTTGCTTCAATTCCCAAATCCGCTGCCTTTTCCGGCGAACGAACAAGTGCTACCAAATTTCCTGCATTTACACGTTGTTTTAATTTTTCTACCACCAAACGACCAAGTTGTCCGGTAGCTCCTGTGATTCCAAGTTTCATATTTATTTTAATAATTTATTAACCAATTACTATAATATTTATTTTTCCCTGTTTTATGAGATCCTGTAAAAGTCAGTCACATAGTCTCAACAACAACTTGGGGTTACTGTTTTTTACAACAATTTTCCCAAACAAGTATAGTCATATTGGAAATTTCAATGCCTGGTATTCTAATCAACTAATTCTTTTACAGACAGTTTTAAATAATTTCAAAAAAATTATCATTATTCAAAAAATCCATTTATTGGCTTATTAACCAATTTTAACAGAGGTCATTGTTAGCGAACCTAAAACCTCTTTATCGTTAAGCAAGATTGCTTTTTCATTTTTATCCTTCACTGCAAGTACATGAAGCAAAGGCACATAATGCTTTGGCGTAGGGATGGACCTTGTCTTCCCTAAGGCCATGGTGTAGGTACAAATCCATTTTCCGATTATAGAGTACATTCCGGAGAATTGAGAAATTTATCGCAGGATCCCTCTGAGAGAGACTGCTGCCCGCACTAAGAAAATTGTTGCTGTTGCAACGAAAAACCGTCTCCTGCTGTCCAAGCGGATCTTTGAGAAAGACCTGCGCCAACTTAGAAAAAATAGGAAATAGCTAATATGTCCGGTTTGTACTTTCTGAAAGATCATTACTTAGAAAAAAGCTGTTTTTTTTCATAGTATTCTTCTTTTAAGCACTTCCTTTTCAAAAATTCTCTGGCACAGAGACGGCTCTTTAAGCCAACATTACCTGCTTTATTACAGAGATATATTAGTGAGATAATAGAGGGTTTATAGAGGGTTCATAGAAGTAAAACTCTTTAAAATCCCTATTTTAGCTTTCTTTTATTTATACGTCGAGTATTGTTATTAGGTATGCCTATGATATAAAAGTGGAAAGTAAAAGGTAGAAAGGATTCTGGTATATAGTATTATTCTCTCAGAAGAGATACCCAACGGGCAGAACGGTGCATTAAGTCAGTTCTGCTGTCCTTAGAGTTAAGTGATAGTCTCTGCGAATTAAGAAATAAAACAGAGCTTCTGAGTCGATTTATTAAAGCAAATTTTCAAACTTCTCGCAGGCGCTCTAAGAGAGACCGCTGCCCGGAATAGGGAATAGCCTCTAATACTGAAAGTCAATAAGAAAGGGCTGCTTTTTTGTAAGCAACCCTCTAAATTTTTGGGCTTGAGCCCGGATTGGTACCCAGCGCCGGAATCGAACCGGCACATCCGAAGATATTGGTGTTTGAGACCAACGCGTCTACCAGTTCCGCCAGCTGGGCATTTTTTCTAGACATTTCTGTCTAACGGGACGCAAATATAAGTAGTGATTCTTTAATTCGCAACAAATATTTCTTACGAAAATGAATATCCTTTATTTTTTTCAAGACATCCAATTTATCTGACTCATTAACTTGCTCAAAATCAGAAAACAAGTTTTGTGACTCATCATCGAGATTTTTTTCAATATTTTTTACATCTGTCTCTATTTGCTTCAATTTATCAGCATCAAAGTCAAATTCGAGTTCCATAAGCGCTTCATTTACCTCCATCATTTCCATTAAGAAAGCTTTTGGAAGATCATATTTTTCTCCTTCACTTAGTTCCCCATATAGTTCCAAGACATAGGGAACTAGCTTATTCCTGTCGCTTAGAGTTTGAAAAGCTTTATTATTTAGCGTAGACAGATCTAATATTTCTCTTTGCCGTTCTTCCGATTCGTTAACATGGAAATCAGGATGATAAGCTTTGCTCAAGGCATAAAATTTCTTTTTCACCACCCCCTGGTCTGGCGAAAAAGAAACTGGAAGTTCATAAAATTCAAAATAATTCATTTATCTATTAAATTAGATATCAGAAAATCGAAAGCCTGGCACAATGAGTGCACTAGTATCCTGTCAACCACATTTTGCCAGGTTTCCCGGCTTGTCGCAATCGAAGCCTCTGGAAATGATCCTTCGAGAATCTCAGCGCTTGCTCCGATTACTCGGAGGTGACAAACGCATATGACATTTTATCGTTGACACAACACTAGTAGTTATTCAACAATGTACTAATAAACTACCTACTTAGTAAAAGCTTTAAAGATGTCATTTCCCAGGACAAACACCATGAGTGTTGCTAAAAGAACAAAACCTACTATCTGTGCTTTCTCCATAAACTTATCACTCAAAGGCTTTCCTTTTATCATCTCTATCAAAAGGAATAAAGAATGACCACCATCTAAAGCTGGAATAGGTAATAAATTCATCAATGCTAATGCCATAGATAATAACCCGGTGATATTCCAAAATTTAACCCAATCCCAGGTTCCACCATATAATTTACGAGCTATTTCCACAGGGCCCGAGAAAGCTTTATTTGCTTTTACCTCTCCTTTTACAACCTTACCTAACCCTTTTGCATTATCTACTAAAGAGGTCCAGGCTTTGGATGCACCTATAGGTAAAGACTGAAAGAAACCATAGTATTCTGTCTCTACAGGGATACTATCAAATTTAGGCAGGAAACCTAAAGTTCCTTCGCTACTTACGGTTACTGGTAAGGTTAAATCTTCGCCTTTCCTTCTCACCGATAACTCTATATTTTTATTTGGGTTACCTTTTAAGACCGCCTGCAACTGATCAAAAAATATGGTTTCTTCTCCGTTTGCAGTTAAAATCACATCTCCTTTTTGCAAACCTGCTTTTGAAGCCGGCATTCCGCTAACTATAGAATCTACAGTAAACTTGGTTCGGGGAGCAACAAACTCCTGCATACCATAATCTGATATGGTGTTTAAAAGACCTGAAGGAATAGTCAAATCCTTTTCCTTACCATCTCTAACGATAGTAATAACCGAATTTCCAAGAATAACGTCAGAAGACATTAAATCGTTGTATTTTACTAATGGTGTTCCATTAATAGCCACAACTTTATCTCCCGCTTTAAAACCAACCTCTTTTCCTACTATACCCGGAGCGATACCGTATTTCAATGCACTATTGGGAATATAAGACTCTCCGTATTTGAATGTCATCATCCAGAAGATAAAAATCCCCAGAATAATATTAACGGTTACTCCGCCCAGCATAACAATCAATCTCTGCCAGGCCGGCTTAGATCTGAATTCCCATGGCTGAGGTTCCTGCTTCATTTGTTCGGTATCCATAGACTCATCTATCATACCGGCAATCTTCACATATCCTCCTAACGGCAGCCAACCAATTCCATATTCGACACCTTTATAATTAATACTAAAAAGTTTAAAACCCCACGCATCAAAAAACAGATAGAATTTCTCTACTTTTATTCCAAATGCCCTTGCGGCCCAAAAATGACCAAGTTCGTGTAATACAACTAAAATCGACAATCCCAGCAAAAGCTGGCCAATCATTACTAATACGTCCATCTATTAATCTAACTTCTTTAAATATTCGTTATTAAATCCAAAGCATAAGCTCTGGTTTCTCTATCTGTTTGAAAATAATCTTCTAATATAGGTTTTTCTACAAAATCAACATTCAACATACAGCTTTCTATTATATCACTCATTTGTAAAAATCCAATTCGCTCTTTTAAAAATTCCGCTACTACCACTTCATTCGCTGCGTTGATAATACATGCCATGTTCCCTCCTTTTTGTAATGCGTCAAATGCATAGGCCAAATTGCGAAAGGTATTCATATCGGCAGGTTCGAATGTAAGCGAAGGATAATCCAGAAAATTAAAACGCTTAAAATCTGTATTTACTCTTGATGGATAAGTTAACGCGTATTGAATAGGCAATTTCATATCCGGTAATCCCATTTGCGCTTTTATAGATCCATCATTAAACTGAACGAGGGAATGGACTATGGATTGCGGATGAACGATAACATCTATCTGATCTACATTTAAATTAAACAGCCACTTTGCTTCTATTACTTCTAATCCTTTATTCATCAAAGAGGCGGAATCTATAGTTATCTTCGCTCCCATAGACCAATTGGGGTGCTTTAACGCCTGATGATGAGTTACTGTTTTCAGGAAATCGATATTTTTGCCTCTAAAAGGCCCTCCCGAAGCCGTTAAATAAATTTTCTCTATCTCACAGAGTTTCTCGCCTACCAAACATTGAAATATGGCGGAATGCTCTGAATCTACAGGTAAAATATCCACACCGTTTTCCTTAGCCAACTGGGTAACAATATCTCCTGCAACAACCAGAGTTTCCTTATTGGCCAAAGCAATAGTTTTCCTGGCTTTAATAGCCGAGATTGTAGGCCGCAAACCGCAAAATCCTACCACAGCAGTTAATACCATGTCCAATTGCGGCAGAACAACAACTTCTGTTAAGGCCTCTTCTCCCGATTTTACTTTTATGGGAGTGTTCGACAATGCTTCTTTTACTTGTTGATATTTATGCTCGTCAACAATAACCACCACTTCAGGTCCGAACTCCAAAGCCTGAGCTATCAACAAATCTGCATTTGATTGCGCGGTAAGAACCTCCGCTTTGAACAGCTGAGGGTTGGCTCTGATTACATCTAAGGCTTGTGTACCAATACTTCCGGTAGAACCAAGTATGGCTATATTTTTCAATTTATTAAATTCCAATGCTATTAATTTCTACAACAAATAATCTCCTAACTTATCTGCTACCACCCTATCATTTGTTAATCTCGGCACTTTGTTTTGTCCCCCTAACTTCCCGTCTGCTTTCATCATCAGTCTGAATGCATTTTCTTTTAAAGGCCGTATGATAAGAGGTTGCAAAACTTTACCCTGAATAAGATCACTATAATAAATATTTTTTTCCTGTAAACGTTGATCTACTTTTAATCTGAATGCATCAAAATCTTTAGGAGCTGTTACAAATTCTACAAACCATTCGTGATAAGGTAACTGCCCTACTTCCGGATTTACCTGTGGAGCTACCGTAAACTCTGTTACTTCCAACCCCTCTTCTTCTGCTGCACTTAAAAGTGCATACTCTACCTCTTCTCCTATAACATGCTCTCCAAACGCCGAAATATAATGCTTTATTCTGCCTGTAACTAATATTTTATAAGGATTTTTTGAAACGAACTTTACTGTGTCACCAATAGAATACCCCCATAAACCAGCATTTGTACTTAAAATGATCGCATAGTTTTTATTTAATTCTATCTCTCCCAAACTTAGTCTCGTAGGGTTTTCATTGAAATACTCTTCTGTTGGAACAAACTCGTAAAAAATCCCTGAATTGGCCAGTAAAAGTAATCCCTTCTCTTTTTGGGAATCCTGATAGGCAATAAATCCTTCAGAAGCCGGATAAGTTTCTATCGCATCGATTTTCTTCCCAATACTTTCTTCAATTCTTGCGCGATATGGTTCGTAATTTACACCTCCGTAAACAAACAAACTAAAGTTTTTGAAGATGTCTTTTATTTTCTTACCTCCGGATTTTGCAGAAAGTCTGTCAAAATACATCTGACACCAAGGTGGTATTCCGGATATCAATCGCATGTCTTCATTTATAGTTTCATCAACTATGGCATCTACTTTTTCTTCCCAATCCTCAATACAATTGGTCTGATAGGCTGGCAATCTGTTTTTCTGTAAATAAGCAGGAACGTGATGTGCAACAATTCCCGAAAGTCTGCCGAAATAAATACCACCTTTTTTATCCATTTCCGGACTCCCCTGAAGAAATATCATTTTTCCATCAACAAAATCTGCCTTTCCGGTTTCTTGGATATAGGTTAACAGAGCGTTTCTTGCTGCTTTGATATGTTCTGGCATAGACTCTTTGGAAATAGGAATATATTTCACTCCGGATGTAGTTCCAGATGTCTTTGCAAAATACATTGGCTTCCCTTTCCAGAGAATGTTCTCCTCTCCTTTTACAACCCTGTCTATATACGGTTTTAAATCTTCGTAATCAGCTATCGGAACATTTTTTTTAAAATCCTGATAGCTCTTTATACTCTCAAAATGATGGTCCCTGCCAAAAACAGTATGTTGCGCTTGCTTTATGAGATGGGTTAAAATCTGCCTTTGTGACTCTACAGCATTATACTTCCACTTATTAATTCCTCTTACTACAAAAGCAGCGATAGGTTTGCTTAAAAGTGATTTAATTCCCATAATGATTAAACTGTAGGCTCTTCATTATCCGATGAAGTTTCTTTTACCTCTTCTTCAATAACTCCATAAGTGTTCACTAACTTTCTATATGTAACCACCAATATAATATTGGTAAAAGGATAAGTAACTATAATTCCCACACCCAAAGCCAGAAAACCCAGTACAATAAAGCCAACTACCACCAGCAAAACAGTAATAATTTTCATCAGGTTGTTTTCGGTAAGTTGTCTGCTTTGTCTCAGAGACTCGAAAGAAGTTGAATTATCATCCACTATAAAACATGGAAAGAACATAAAACGCATTGTTATTAACAAAATAAGGATCAATGCGATTGTGGCTAAAATCTCCATTATAGCCGGACTCTCTTTTAAGGTTTCGACAAACTCATGAAAAGTACTTAAACCATCCAATTTAACGTAAATAAGATTTAAGCTTGCTACAATAAATCCCAGCAATAAGGTTAATGATATAAAACTTGATATATTTTGCCACGATGGAAGAACAGATTTAAAGGTTACTTCCTGATCTTCATAATCTATCAAATGAAAAGCCAGCTTATAAAAACCCAATGTAGCTATACTATTTACTATTAATACTAAAAAAAGAGTAATAAAATTGATAAATACATTCGACGATGCAATCAGAAATGTAGATACAAATTGCACTACAAACAGCGAAATAAACGCCATCAGAGAATAACCAACAATGACAATGAAATTCTTTTTGGTGATATCCCAAGCAGTTTCCAACACTTCTATTACAGAAAAACCTCTATCCATTTCCTTTAGCTATGCTATTTTTTTATTATTCTTTTTTAAAATTATTTTCTTCCAAAAATCTTCCATAAAGCCCAGCCCATACGCTGTCAACTGAACAAAGGAGGCTATTACACTTAAAAATGCTACTTTCACCGATTTGTTTTCAAAAAACGAATCAATAAAAATTAATAACGCATAAATTGCGATTAACCAATTACACCATACTGCAAAAATACTGCAAAACAAATTGGCTAGTACACTAAAAATTAAAAATAGCGTAAATAATGCCGGAAAAAAATGTACTGCTTTTAAAGTATTGGGAAAGAACTGATAAATATTGATTCTTGCCCGGCCAAAAAAATGCAATTGTTTCCAAAATTGCTTAAAAGAGGTTCTTCTCTTGTGATAAACCTTTGCAGTAGGTATCAACCCGATTTTAAAACCTGCTTCGTGTATACGAATTGAATATTCTATGTCCTCTCCTAACCTGGTAATAATAAAACCGCCAACTTTTTCCCATACCTTACGCGAAACGCCCATATTGAAACTTCTTGGATGGAATTGCCCCCCCGCGTTCCTTTTTTTTCCTCTGATTCCTCCGGTTGTAAAAACAGAAGTCATAGCGTAACTAATAGCCTTTTGTATTGGCGTAAAAGATTTATGAGCGGCATCAGGACCTCCATATGCATCCAGATGATGTTCATACAAATGATTCCTTACAGTTTCCAGATAGTTGGATGGAATCAGGCAATCCGAATCAAAGATGATAAAATAATCTCCTTTAGCCCTTTCAAAACCATAATTTCTGGCAAACCCCTGCCCTCCGTTTTCTTTAAAGTAATAATGAATATCTAAATCATCCTGATAGGACTTTACGATTTCTTTTGCATCTAATGTAGATCCGTCTTCAATAATCAATACTTCAAAAGCGGTATAAGTCTGTTTAGTTAATGTAGACAGTAACTCGTCTATTTCCTGCGGGCGATTATAAAGAGGAATGATAACCGAAAAAAACATACTGCGTTTGTTGTTGCTTATTTCCGCAAAAGTGCGAATGATTTTGGTTATTTCCTTAGAATTGTTCCATTATCTTTTAACAGATATAAAAATCAATAATCTTATAAATATTTTTTGAAACAAGAAGCTGATCAACAAGAGTTTAAACACATAATTTAAAGGCATAGTCTTTGTACACTAAATTTATATTAACCAATAAAATTTAGATATGAAAAAACTAATCTTCACTCTATTACTGTCTTCAGCAGTTGTTTCCGGACTGATGGCTCAAACAGAGAAAGGTAATGTTCTTTGGGGCGCAAATGTGGGAAACATTCAGCTTGATTTTCAAAAAGGCAGTACCCAATTCGGTATTGACTTAAATCCCAAGATCGGATATTTTATTCAAGATCGTTTAGCTATCGGTCCAGAAGTAACAATTGGTTTCCATACTACAAGCGGAGACGATATCTTTAATTATGGCGTAGGTGCTTTTGGTCGTTACTACCTGTACAAAGGCGAAGCAGAAGTTTCCAATAATTCTCGTTGGTTTATAGAAGCGAATGCGGGTATAAATGGAGTAAATACCGGCGGTAGCAATACTAATGGACTAGGCTTAGGAATTGGCCCCGGAGTGGCTTATTTTCTAAATAAAAATGTCGCTTTAGAAGCGTTATTGAAGTATAATTTCACAGCCGGGTTTGGTAATTCGACCACTGCGAACCGTTTAGGCTTGGGTGTCGGCTTCCAGATTTATCTTCCTGGAAAAGCATTAAGGGATAGACTTAAATAAGTTCTCCTTTATAAAAAAGGTTCCTATTTAAACAAACAGGAACCTTTTTTATATCTCTTTTTCTATCTGATAGTTATTTCTGTTTGATGAGCTTCTCGAAACCAGCTCTGCCACAAAACCGGTTAAAAACAATTGAGTCCCCACTATTACAGCTACTAAAGCTATATAAAACATAGGTTGGTCGGTTACATCTCTATACGATGTTCCATGCGCTATATGATAAAGCTTCTCCCCTATAATCCAAATTGCCATTATAGTACCGAAGAAGAAACTCAAAACGCCTAATGAACCAAAGAAATGCATTGGTCTTTTGCCAAATTTCCCAACAAAGAAGATAGAAAGTAAATCCAGAAAACCATTAATAAACCGGTTCAATCCAAATTTAGTGGTCCCGTATTTTCTGGCTCTGTGCTCTACAACCTGCTCTTCTATTTTAGAAAAGCCTGCCCATTTTGCGATAACCGGAATATAACGATGCATTTCGCCATAAACCTCTATATTTTTAACTACAGTTTTTCTGTAGGCTTTTAACCCGCAATTGAAATCGTGTAGATTATGAATTCCAGACATACTTCTTGTTGCTGAATTAAACAATTTAGTCGGAATCGTTTTTGATATCGGATCGTATCTCTTTTTCTTCCACCCGGAGATTAAATCCAGTTTTTCTTCTTTTATTCTTTTATATAAAACTGGAATTTCGTCAGGAGAATCCTGCAAATCGGCATCCATAGTAATAACCACATCGCCTTGTGCAACTGTAAAACCAACATTCAATGCTGCTGATTTCCCGTAGTTCCTTCTAAATTTTATACCTTTTATTTCCGGATGCCCCAGTTTCAGGCTTTCAATCACTTTCCATGAATCGTCGTTACTGCCGTCATCCACCAGAATAACTTCATAAGAGAAATTATTCTCCTGCATAACTTTTTTAATCCATGACGTTAGTTCCGGCAAGGATTCCTCTTCATTAAATAAAGGAACGACAACAGATATATCCATTTTCTTATTTTACGATGCGTAAATTACAAATTAGTCTTCTACAATTCATCTCTTTCAACCTCCACATAAATAGGTCTGGCATTTTTAAATATAGCCGCTCCTATTAAAGAGAGAAAACCACCAAATAAAGTATAACCTATAGAAGCAGATATAGCGGCCATAAATACACCCCAGCTTCTCGCCATGGATAAAGCCATTTCTATCTGATCATCTGATTTCCCCTGATCGAGCATTATATTCTCGGCTTCAACCAAACTTTGTTCGAAAACTTGTGGATTGATAAACCTGAGATAGATATACATAAATACTCCCATGATGAAAGATATAATAGAAGCATATCTGAAACCAGTTGTAAAAGCTCTTCTAAAACTGATAAAGCCTTCCAGGTCTTTCTCTTTATGTTCCTTAATGGCCATCATCAAACCAAATATAAAAGGAATATAAACTACATAGTTTAAGAAAGACTTAGCATCGACTTTGGTATAAAACAAAGCGATAGTTATCAGTATCATTATTAGAGCCATTTTCCAAGCCCACTTTAAAGTAACCCGCCCCGGCCTAACTTCTAATTCTTGCATTTCGATTCGGTATTAGTTTGTGTGACCGCTATAAGCCAAAAGTAAATTTAAAACCGCTGTATCATAAGCAGGATCTTCACTTAATTCCTTAAACTCTTTCAAATAGCTTTCTTTTGGATTTATATCATAGAAGTAGGCCATTATTGGATAAAACAGCTCTCTAAGCTCTGAATCTGGTGAAAGACGATTAGATACTTTTGCTATCTCTTTCAAATTACTTTCCATTAAGATTTGATTTGCGATAATATCTTCATAAATTCTATGCTCGTCCTGGAATTCATCTTCTTCCACCAACAAAAACTCTTTTAAATAATCATCTAAAGAAGGTCTGATTTCTTCGTCTTCGCATTCCTTAATATAGATCATCATATTCAGAAGCTCCGTTCCTCTGTCCAAAGTAGCCTCTTCTATTTTCGCCCATTCCGGAGACTCAAGATAATCTTCTTCCAGCTTTTTGGTATCTTCTGCAAAGAAATTAGTCAGCAATAAATCGAAAGTGATTTCTCTAAGTGAATCTAATTTCGGAGAGGAATCAAAAACCTCATCCATGTCAGCCACTTTAGCCATAAAGTCTTTGTCAGATTCAAAGATGTTAACCAAAGTTTTCAATTCTTGTTGCGCTGTTATTCCTTCTAACGCAGAAAATGTATTGAAGAGGCTTTCTAAAGCCGATTTTACTTTATTATCCATAATAATTAGGTTTTATGAGTTATCTGTATGCTTCCATACTTAAAAACTTTGTATTCTCTTTGTCCTTCCTTTGCAGTTAAATTACCAACAGTACGGATTTTGCTTTGTTAAAAATCTAAAATACTGCAATTTGTCCGTTATTGATAGTTACCCAAACCTTACCTTTTAATTCTTTGCCTATAAACGGAGAATTAGAAGATTTGGAGTAATTATTTTTTGCTGTATATGTCCATGCCGAATCATCAAAAAGTACAAGGTTAGCCAATGCACCTTCCGTTATTTCCGGAACCGCTAAACCTAGTATTTCACGAGATTTCACAGACAGTTTCTCTACAATTTGTTCTGGTTTTAATCCAGCTTTTATTAAAAGTGGTAATACCGTTTGCAAAGCAACCATTCCATAAGTAGCAATTTCAAATTCTACGGCTTTAAATTCTATTTCCTGTGGAGTATGCTGAGATACAACCGCATCTATCACACCATCCTGTATCCCTTTCAATAAAGCTTTTACGTCTGCTTTTGTTCTTAACGGTGGTTTTACTTTATAATTGCTATCAAAGTCCACTAAAGCATCTTCTGTTAACACCAAATGATGAGCAGCAACATCACAAGTTACTTTCAAACCCTTTTTCTTCGCCTGTTTAATCAGTTCAACTGCATGAGCCGTAGATATTGTAGTAAAATGTAGTTTGGCGTCTGTATATTCTGCCAGATACAAATCTCTTACAATCATTAATTCTTCCGCTATATTGGGAATCCCCTTCATTCCTAAATAGGTACTCATGGCACCCTCGTTCATTTTGGCCTTTCCCGCAATAGATTTATCCTCCGGATAAGAAATCACCAAAGCATCAAAACCCTTCGCGTATAACATTGCCCTTTCCATTAAACCTGCATCCTGCACCGGAACGTTTCCGTCTGAAAAAGCTATTGCGCCGGAATTGGTCATATCATACAACTCTGCAAGGTCTTTTCCCTCTCTTTTCTGAGAGATCGTACCATAAGGATAAATATCAACTAAAAGTCCTTTAGCTCTGTTTTTCAGGTATTCTACCTGAGATTTGGAATCTACAGCGGGATCTGTATTTGGCATCATTCCCAAACCTGTAAAACCTCCTGCAGCCGCAGCGGCACTTCCCGTAATAAAATCTTCCTTCGTTTCTACACCAATCTCTCCTAAATTTGCATGCAAATCAAAAAATCCCGGTGCTAAATATTTTCCTTTTCCGTCTATTTGTTCAACATCAGCCTGAATAGAAGAAGCTATCTTTGTAATCTTCCCATTCTCAATTAAAACATCGGCTGTTTTGCCATTAAATTCAGATGTTGGATCTACTATCGTAGAAGATTTTATAAGGATATTCATTATATAAATAATACTTTTTTTATGCTAATGTTTTTGATTTCTTAAACCTTTCTTTTGGAAAGCGACTCCGTCAACTGTAAAAAATCTTATTAGCAAGATTTCTATCGCTAAAAATAACAGCGCCAAAATTAGACAAAGTTTCCATAATGACACACCTAATTTCTCGTCTTTTATTTGATTTGTTACCGAAGATTCTCTGCCTTTTAATATTTTTACGGGTGCTGGACCAAAAAGCTTGCTCAATTCCGATTCGTTGTAAAAGGCATTTGCAGATTCATTTCTATCATCATTAAAAGCCAGCACATCAATCAATTTACCTAAATCAAAAAGTTCATAAAATCCTGGTCGCTTTATCTGATCGGCAAAATATAAAGACATACCTGATGGTGTTTGTGTAACTTCGGGAATGATTTCTATATCTCCATTTTTTAAGCGCAGATTTTCGCCATTTACATTCGCTTTATTGTCAAGAAATAAACGCTCTGTATTTCCAATCTGATAAAAAAGAGGTCTCTTGGCATTATTAAGCATCGCCATTTTGAAACACAAAGGCAAAAATAAACCGTGATGCGCAAAATTTGAAGCTTTTCTATCTAAGGGATAAGCAGATAAATAGATATTTCCTTTACCTAAAGTATAAGCATTAAACAAGGAAATATTACCTTCCTGCAATAATACTGACTTTGTGGTACGAACTTTTTGGGTAAGTAGAAAATAAGTACTCGCCTTGGGTAAATCGATTTGTTCATCTGTTCGGTCGAACAAGCCCTGAAAGACGGGGTGCTTACTATTAAATTTATCTGCTTTGACACTATCCGTTTTAATTGCTGTGGGATAGTCAACCTGTATGAGCTGCAAAAAAGACTGGTAAGAAGGCAAATCAGCATTAAGCGGCATAAAAACAGCTAAATTCCCTCCATTTTCTGTATAAGCTTTTAATTGCTGGCCCAGTCCCGACGCAACTTGTGGTAAATCATTAAGTACAACCAAATCGTTTTCCTTTAGTGCAGTATAGTTTATCTGACTTTCGCTTATATTATTTACCTCAAAAAAAGGATCGGTTCCGTAGGCTATGGAAAAGTAATTCGGTTTATTTTCAGGACTAATAATAGTCAGCTTCAATTTCGACGTTACCTCAAAAGCAAAGTTCAGGTGATCGTCAAAAATAACCGGATAATCTTTAATGGATAACTCCCCTTTTTGCCAACCGGCACCTAGCCCGGAAAATGTCAGCGTATCTGTTACAGACTGATTTCCCTTGATACTGATATTTCCTATGGCCTTCGACTGCCCATCTATTTTTAACGATAACGGAATATTTTCTATGAGCTGATCGGAATGATTTTTCAGTCGCACCACCAGTTTCTCTTCTGCTAAAGGCTGATGGATCGGTGAAATAAACCAGGTACTGTCTACAGAAACATTAGGAAGGTTATGCGGCTTTAAAGAGATGATATTGTAGTCAATAGCAGAATCTATCTGAAGCTGATTTTCATTTGTATTTTTCTGAAAATCGGATATTAGAAACAAATGCTTGTTTGTATTTTTATAGACCGATAAAAAGTCTTTTTGATATTGTACTACTTTAGCCAAATTGTTCGACTGGGATGAGATTTCTACTGAATCCAGCTCAGATAAAAATTCGTTCCTGGTCAACAACCTCTTCTGACTTCCTGCAAATTGATTAGTTATCAACTGAAATTTCGCATTCAACCCAAAAGCTGCTGTTACTTCCCTTGCTTTTTTCTTTGCTTCCTCCAGCAAACTTCCATTGTCTGCTACGGCATCCATAGAGTAAGAATTATCAATATAAATACTTACTATATCATCGTCTAATCCGCTATCTTGTTTTTGATTAGAAAAATAGGGCTTTGCAAATGCTAAAACAAGAAAACTAATTGCTAAAATCCTGGTAAGAAGAATTAAACGTTCTTTTAGTTTTTCGCGACGAGAAGTCTGTATTTTTATTTCCTGAAGGAGTCTGGTATTGGAGAAGTAAACTTTCTTAAATTTCCGAAAATTAAAAAGGTGAATGATTACCGGAATGGCTATCAAGAACAATCCTAATAAGAATTCTGGAAAGAAGAATTTCATTAAGCATCAAAAATATAAATTATATTAGTTTGAAGCAATTTTAAGGCAAAAAAGAATGCATATGAGATATAAGATTTGAAAAGTGAGAATTAGCTATAGTATTTAAAAAAAGCAAGAAACCTGAAGATTATTTAAGTCTACACTACACTGCCTTCTTTAGGCTTTCCGGAATCTCCTTGTTTCTTGCTTCTAAAAGATTATGCTTGTTTTATAAACTGTAATTCTGCGCTAAACTTCACTTCATCACTAACCAAAACACCTCCTGTTTCCAAAGCCGCATTCCAGTTTAATCCCCAATCTTTACGATTAATTTTTCCTTCTACATTATAACCTGCTTTTTCGTTACCCCATGGATCTTTCCCTATTCCACCAAACTCTACGTCAACTTTTACTTCTTTTGTGATTCCTCTGATTGTTAAATCTCCAACTAAAGTAAATTCGTCCTCATCTTCTTTAAGAACAGATTTGCTTACAAATGTAATGTCAGGATATTTCTCTACATCAAGGAAATCAGCACTTTTTAAGTGATTATCTCTATCTGTACTATTTGTATTTATTGAATCAGCTTTGATATCAACTTTTACCGAAGCATTTCTGATATCATCACCATCAACGTCAACATTAAAGTTATTAAACCGACCTTTGACGTTACTAATCATCATGTGCTTTACTTTAAACACCAATTCGCTATGAGCGGAATCTAAAACCCATTTCATATTTTTCGTTTTTTTGTTTTATAATTTTTTTATACTTTATCTCTATTTCACCCAGATTATATTGTCATTGGAACTTCCATCAATAAAATCTCGGCATCCTGACTATTTGCTGTAATTTCCAGTTTATCAACTTCCCAGATCCCTAAACCATCTCTTTCATTCAGCACCTGTCCGTTTACAGTAACATCTCCTTGCAGAACAAATACATATACGCCATTGTTTTCTTTATGCAAAGAATAATTTAGGGAAAAATCTTTGTCAAATTTACCCATGTTAAACCATGCATCCTGATGGATCCAAACACCTTCATCATCTGCATTAGGAGATAACACCTGCTGCAATTTATTGTGCCTGTCTTCTACGTTTAATGTAATCTGACCGTAACGCGGAGTAACATTCTCTTGATTTGGGAAAAGCCAAATTTGAAGAAACTTCACCTTTTCTCCCTTATTTGCATTGTATTCACTGTGGTACACTCCGGTTCCAGCACTCATAACCTGTACATCGCCATGTCTGATTACTGCTTTGTTTCCCATACTGTCCTGATGTTCCAAATCACCTTCTAATGGAATTGATATAATTTCCATATTATTATGTGGATGAGTACCGAATCCCATTCCCCCTTCAACTATATCATCATTCAATACCCTTAAGGCACCAAAATGAATTCTCTCCGGGTTATTGTATCCGGAAAAACTAAACGTATGTCGACTGTTCAACCAACCATGGTTGGAAACTCCTCTTGTCTCTGCTTTATGCAATACTGTCTTTGCCATAATAATAGATTTTAATATTTAATAGTTCTTAACTATTTCTTTTTCAATTATTTCAATACTTCAAATTTACGACCAACTTCAATCTAAAACATTGACCTAGATCAATAAATTCAAATTACCTTTTAAATCAATTTTATGGCTAAAAGTAAATAGGTATAGATAATTCGCTTAAATTTATAATGTGATTTAATAGTATGTGTATGAGCAATCATCTAAAAGAATCTGATTTACAATCAATAGCTAAACAATTGAGTAACCCTACCGGAGTGGAAGGTATTCAAATGGGTGAAATTATGAATGAAAGTAATGCAGGTATGATCACATCAACTATAAAAACATTAAATTTAGTGGATAACCAGAGTATTTTAGAATTAGGTCATGGAAATTGCAGTCATCTTGCAGATATTTTAAATTCGGCTAAAAATCTTGAATATGCAGGTCTGGAAATTTCTGACACGATGCACCAACAAGCCTCTGAAAAGAATTCACCTTTTTTATCTGAAAAAATCAGATTCGAACTTTATGACGGTATAAATTCCTTTTAAAGAGAGTTATTTCGATAAGATATTTTCTGTCAATACCGTATATTTTTGGCAAAAACCACTGGATCTCTTAAATGAAATTTATCGGGTATTAAAAAGTGACGGAAAACTTTTGCTAACCTTTGCCCATAAATCTTTCATGGAAGAACTTCCTTTTACGAAATATGGCTTTCAATTATACGAACCCGGAGATTTAACAGCTCTCGCAAAACAAGCTAATTTTAAAGTAGATGTGATTCAAACTCTGGAAGAAACATTAAGAAACAAGGGAGGAGATACCATGAACAGGACCTATAGCGTTCTTTGTTTAAAAAAGGCCAAACAATAAGGCTCTTATTAACAAAGGCAACGACAGATTTATGTTCTATCGATGACTTCTCTTTCCTACAAAATCTATTTTATTTTTTAAGACTCCGTTTTCTAATTCTACTTAAAAACTCGGGCGAAATACCCAGATAAGATGCAATCAAGTGTTGGGGAACACGTTGTGGAATATGAGGATATTTTTCAAGGAAAATTTCATATCGTTCCTGTGCAGAAAGTGCTACATAGCCAAACAAGCGCTCCTGATAAACCGCCAGATGTCTTTGTAACATTAATCGGAATGCTCTTTCCAATAAAGGTACTTTTTGCAAAAGCTCTTCCTTTACATTGGCATCTATCAAAAGTAAATCACAATCTTCCAGTGTCTCTATAAACATTTTACTGGGTTTCTGATCTGAAAAACTGGATACATCACTAACCCACCAATTTTCAGTAGCAAAGGTCAGAATAGTTTCAAAACCATTATCATCTATAAAATAGGTTTTTATACATCCTTTTATAATGAAGGCTTCGAAATTACAGATCTCCCCTTCCATAAGCAAAAACGTTTTCTTGGGTACATGTTTTGGCTTCAAATAACGGTTAAACACATCTAGTTCATCTTCAGACAAACGGACACAGTGGTTAATATATTCGTTGATTTCCTTAAACATGTGGTTTATACTGCAGAAGTGTTAATTTCAATAGGATTACTTAATATTTTATGTAAAGGACATGCATTCGCAACAGCAATTAATCTTTCTCTTTGCTTTTCGTCTAAATCACCAATAAAACTTACCTTTCTATTGATAATGGTCTTGTTGGAAACATCATCGCTCTCCAGTTCAATAACTGTTTTAATTTCTTTTAAGTTCCATTGCTTTCTATCTGCATACATTTTTACGGTAGCACTGGTGCAAGCTGCAAGCGCAGAAATCAGAAGCTCCTTTGGAGAAAACCCTTTATTTTTACCACCCTTAGATTCTGGCTCATCCGCTATTAGCATATTGCCCGAATTTGATGTAATTTCCACCTTATAAGGCTCTGCGCCAATAAGAGATTTTACTATTTCCATATTTGCTTTATTTTTTTGATCTATTTCAAATATAAATAAAATTCCGAAGTCGATTTTTAAGCCTTAGACCTGTGAACGCATTTTTTCGCCAGAGAATTCTTGCTTCCGTACAATTATTTTAATTTTGATCCCTCAACAACTATTTTATCAATATGCAATTAATCTATACAGGTAAAACTAAAGATGTTTATAGCGTGGACAACAATCAGGTTTTACTAAAATTTAAAGATGATGTAACTGGAGAAGATGGGGTTTTCGACCCGGGAGCAAACACAGTAGGACTTACTATTGAAGGTGCCGGTAAGTCTGGATTAAAAATGACAAAACACTTTTTCGAAATATTAAATAGCCTGAATATTCCTACTCATTACGTTTCTGCTGATTTGGACGAAGTGAGCATGACAGTAAAACAGGCTAAGGTTTTTGGTAAAGGTTTGGAAGTAATTTGCAGATATAAAGCCGTAGGAAGCTTTTTTAGAAGATACGGTGCTTATTGCGAACAAGGTCAGCCACTAGATACTTTTGTTGAAGTAACCATTAAAGATGACGAAAGAGGCGATCCTACCATTTCGGAAGATGCTTTAGCGATGTTAGGGATACTTTCTAATGAAGAATACCAGACTTTAAAAACTTTGACTAAGAAAATATGTGATATAGTTAAGGCTGAACTGGCAAAAAAAGGGCTGGAACTTTATGATATCAAATTAGAATTTGGTCGCGATGCGGTTACGAATGAGATTATCCTGATTGATGAGATTTCTGGCGGCAATATGCGTGTTTACAAAAACGGCGAGTATATCGCCCCTTTAGATTTAGAAAAAGATTTCCTGGGTTAATATGTTAGTGTTAATCAGGATTGCGATAAATCGCAATCCTGATTAACACTTGAACACACTACTTATAGAAGTGGTAGTCTAAAAAATCAGGTCCCCTCTTTTTTAATTAATTATAATTTTTCAGAATGGCTTGTAATTAAGCTAATACATATCACTTCACCCTTCATTTTCTACCTCTCAGTTCCTTTTGAGTAACTTTTTGTTAACTTTATTCGTAAAGAAAATGATCTACAGAAAACTGTACATGAAAAATAAGCTGATACCGGAAAATGAAATAGAGCGTCTTCAAAAATTAGAGTATTACGGCTTATCAAAAATGGGGAAAGATCCAGAATTGGATGTTTTAGCAGAAGCTGCCTGCCTTATAGCAGATTGCCCCTCCTCTTTGATAGCGATGATGGAAGAAGACGTACAGCGCATACAAAGCTGCATTGGCTTAGAATTAGAAACGGTAGAAAGAGAAAACACGCTCTGCCAATATGTAGTTTTCAATAGAGATATAGTTGTAATAGAAGATACATTTGAAGATCCTAGATCTTCAACAAATCCATTGATTCGCGAAGGAAATATTCGCTTTTACGCAGGTATACCTTTACTTGCTGACGGCTATGTTTTAGGAACCTTATGTATTATAGATTTTCATCCTAAAAAACTCTCTGCCAAACAGATTTCTTCATTAAGCCAATTAGGTAAGGCTATTACTAAAGTCTTATTGGGAAAAAAGCAAAAAGTGGAAGCCGAATACTTTTCGGAAATCGTACGCTTATCTAAAAATATGATCTGCGTATTAGACAGTCAGTTTTTATTAAAAGAAATAAATCCGGCCTTTTCCGAAGGATTGGGCATTTCCAGATCAGCGGCATTGGGAAAATCTTTGTTAGACATTTTGCAGGACAAAGATCATACACCGGAAGGTTTACTTAAAAAACTAATTGGCACCACTCAGGGAATACAGCTGGTTACTACCACACAAAAAGAAAACGGCAAAAAAACAACTATCGACTGGCACTTTAAATACGATAGTGCTAATGGCGAAATTTTCGCATTTGGCAGAAATACGACTAAAGAACTGGAAGAGAAATTAAAACTGGAAAACTCTGAACGTCGTTTCCGTAATTTTTTCGAGAATGCTATTGGCCTTATGAGCATGCATGATATGGATGGAAATATTATCGCCGTCAATGAAAAGGGCCGAGATATACTCCACTATACAGCTGAAGAGGTTAAAAAATTAAACCTGCGACAACTGGTTCCACCTCATCACATACCTTTGCTTGAATCTTATTTAGAGCGTATAGCGCGTAACAAGGAAGACTCAGATATGATGGTTCTGCAAACAAAAGACGGAACACCAATTTACTGGCTATACCATAATATGCTGGAAACCGATCTGGAGGGAAAACCTTATGTAGTTAGTACGGCATTAAATATGACCGACCGGATACAGTTAGAGCATGATTTACTACATACTAAACAAATCCTGGAACAAACCAATGCAGTTGCACAGGTTGGCGGCTGGGAAGTCGATTTAGAAAAAAACAAAGTTTATTGGTCCGACCCTACCAAGATTATCCATGGTGTGAAAAAAGATTTTGTTCCCGACCTTGATTCTGCTATTGGCTTCTTCGAGCCGGAAAGCAAAAAAAAAGTTAGAGAAATTTTCGAACAGGCAGTAGTAAAAGGGACTTCGTATGATATTGAATTGCGACTTCGCAAGCAAGACGGAGAATCAATTTGGGTTCGTGTAAAGGGAGTGCCTGAATTTGAAGAGGGGAAATGCAAACGGGTATTTGGCATCATTCAGGATATCAATCAAAGCAAAACGCTTTATTTAGAGCTCGAACGCAAAGAGGCTATGCTACAAGCCTTTGTCAATTATGTCCCTGCTTCCGTTGCTATGTTCGATAGGGATTTTAATTACGTGTTTGTGAGCAATCAATGGATAGAAGATTTCCATCAGGGTAAAGCCGACCTGTTAAACAGGAATTTTTTTGAACTTTTTCCGCATATCCCTCAAGAAAGAAAAAAAATATACAAAGAAGCCCTGGAAGGAAAACCTTACAAAAACACTAATGAAATTATTAGTGTTGGTGGAATTAGTGAGCCTCAACATTTTAACTGGGAAGTTAGACCATGGCATCTGCGCGACGGCGGTATTGGAGGAATTATTATTTTCACTCAAAATATTAGTGAATCGGTTAAAGTAAATGAAGAGCTAAAAAAAGCGAAGACATTTGCAGATTTAGCGAGTAAAGCAAAGTCAGAATTTCTGGCTAATATGAGCCATGAAATCAGAACACCTTTGAATGGTGTTATAGGTTTTTCAGATCTATTGCTAAAAACCCCGCTTAATGAAACTCAAAAACAATATCTGAATTACATCAACGAATCGGGGAACAGCCTGTTAAGTATTATCAACGACATTCTTGATTTTTCGAAGATAGAAGCTGGAAAACTCGAGTTATTTATAGATAAATTCAATATATATGACATTGCAAACCAGGTAATCAACATCGTTCTGTATCAGGCGCAGCGAAAAGATGTAGAACTGTTATTAAACATAGAACAGGGCCTACCTTCTTCAATTTGGGTTGATGAGTCACGCATTAAACAAGTGTTGATTAATCTATTGGGTAATGCAGTTAAATTTACAGAACATGGTGAAATCGAACTTAAAATCGAAAAACTAAGTTCTTATAACGACAAAATCACCTTGCGATTTTCTGTACGAGACACAGGGATTGGTATACCTAAAGACAAACAACAACGGATATTTGAAGCCTTTACACAAGAAGACAGCTCTGTAAGTAAACGATATGGTGGTACCGGTCTGGGGTTAACTATTTCTAATAATTTACTAAACTACATGAAGAGTAAGCTTCAGCTGAAAAGTGAGCCGGGTAAAGGTTCTATTTTCTATTTTGATCTGGAAGTTCTTTATGAAGAACAGGGAGAAATAGACGAAGAGCTGCCTATTAATAGAGTACTTATAGTTGATGATAATGCCAACAACCGGACTATCCTGAAGCATATGCTGGACTACAAACAAGTAGAATCAGTTTTAGCTGGAAATGGTATGGAAGCTCTTCAGCTCCTTATGAAAGGCGAACGTTTCGATGTTATATTGATGGATTACCATATGCCTATTCTTTCAGGTCTGGAAACTATTGATAAAATCAGGGAACTGTTTCATAAGCAAGAAAAAGACATTCCTTTAATTGTCTTACACACCTCCTCGGAAGAACATGATGTTATTTCATCTTTCAGACAGGAAGAGCGATCCTATTGCTTGTTAAAACCTATAAAATCGGAAGAACTTTATAAAGCACTGCGACGGGTTATTCAAAAAAGTAAAGCAGATATCGAAGATTCTTCTAAATCAGATCAATCTTTTGCATCAGCTATTTATGAACAGCATATCCAAATTTTGCTGGCTGACGACAATCCGGTAAATATGGCGCTTAACCTACGTATTATGGAATCTCTGATGCCAAACGCCCAGCTAACCGAGGTCTCTAATGGCACTGCAGCTATACAGGCTTGTACCCGGGAATCTTTCGATATTATCCTGATGGACGTACAAATGCCGGGAGTGGACGGTATAGAAGCGACAAAACAAATTAGGAAACTTGCAGGTTATCAGAACACTCCTATTATAGGTATTACAGCGGGAAATGTGCTGATTGAAAAAGAGAAATGTATAGAAGCCGGGATGTCAGAATTTCTGGCAAAACCAATACGCCAGCAAGACGTGTATAAGGTATTAAAAAGATTTGTTGAAGTAGAAAAAAACGAATCTTACAAAGACCGTTTAGATATGGATGCTTTGAAGGAACAAGTTGGAGATGACCCTGAGTTTATGACTTTCTTTTTAGGCCTGGTTATAAAAGAGCTGAACGCTGCTGCAGTAAATCTTACAGAAGTTAAAGGAAGCGAAGACATTTCTCGTTTAAAAGAAATTCTGCACAAATTAAGAGGAACCGCCTCTACAACCGGTTTAACCAGGTTAGCTAAACTTGCTTTTACTATGGAAGACGGTTTGATTACTGATCCCGCCATGCCGGAAAATTTAATAGAAATAGAACAGGAAATAGAAATTGGGCTACAACTTGCCGCTAAACTTTTAAATAAACAATAAAACCATGTTAATTTTAATAGCAGAAGACGACGAATTGATATTACACACCATTGAGCATAAATTGGTTAAGGAAGGACACGAAGTTATATTATCGCGTAATGGTAGAGAGGCAATAGAAAAGATAAAAAGCTTAGATATAGATCTTGTGATTACAGATATTATGATGCCCTTTGCATCCGGCACCGAAATTCTATCAACAATCCAGGACCTGGGCAAAAACATTCCGGTTATTGTACTTTCCAGCATGGGCCAGGAAGAAGTCGTTATTGACGCTTTTGATATGGGTGCTTCCGATTTCATGATCAAGCCCTTTAGCCCCAATGAACTCTTGTTAAGAATTAAAAAATTAGCAAATAAGCCAGCTTAAATATGCCGACACGCGTCACTATCCAGGAACTCGTCATCGCGATTATTGTCGTGTTAATCTTAGTATTGCTATTGACAATAATTGTATTAACATACAGCTTCTATCGGTATCGGGTTTTGCACAATAGAGAGTCCTGGAAAAAAATAATCGAATATAAAATCTCGGAAGTTATCGTAGATGGACAGGAAACCATTCATAACGATAAAGATTTTTTAGGCCACTTAAAGGATAGTTCATTCCGAAATCTTTTCCTTGCTGTATTGGTTGCCTCCAATCGTAAATTTTCCGGAGCAGCCCAAAGTGAATTAAAAAAACTCTTTTACGGCTTTCAGTTAGACAAAGATGCATGGAAAAAACTTCGTCGAAAAGAATCCTATCTTGTTGCTATCGGAATACAGGAATTGGCTTCAATGGGTGTCGAGTCGGCCATACCGCAAATTACATCCCTACTTGAAAGTCCGCGTCAACAAATTTATCAGGAAGCACAATATGCAATTGTAAGCTTTAAAGGTTTTGAAGGCTTGGACTTTCTTAATGATTTATTGTATCCCTTATCCGACTGGCAACAATTGCGTTTATTAAGTTCTCTGAAAGAAATTCCAGAAAACTCTTCTAAATCCATCTCAAACTGGTTAGGCAACCAAAATGAATCGGTGGTAATTTTTACACTTCGCCTGATTAAGAAATTCCAGCTTCTGTCCTTCTATTCACAGGTATGGAATATGCTGGACCGCGCTACCATCAATACGCAGATACACATCGTTCGAACCTTGAGAGTATTAGAAAATGCAAATACCATTCAACAACTTATTTCAGTCTTTTCAGAAAAGACTGAACAGGTGCAACTGGAAATATTAAAAGCACTAAAAATAGCGAAAAATAAAAAAAGCGGCCCCTTTCTGCAACAGCAGTTATGGGAACATCCCACAGTCTCTATTAAAATTGCAGCAGCAGAGGCACTCATTGCTTTAGAACAGCAGCAATACTTACAGCAGATTGCTAATGAAAATACCACGCCGGAACAGCTTATACAAATTATTAAACACGCCTTACAGGAAAAAATATGTTAGATTTTGCTCACCTAGTTTATGAGATCATAGTTTGGATATTTTTAATTTACTCAGGTGCAACTTTTATCATCTATTCCTGGGTAGGAATATCTGCATATATTGCTGTATCGGGATATAAACACAATAACTCATTCACCGATTACAGCATTATAGCAACAAATCCCAATGCGCCAACATTTAGTCTTATTGCGCCGGCATATAATGAGGGTATGACTATTGTTGAAAATGTGAGGTCTCTGCTTTCTCTTTATTACCACAATTTAGAAATTATCATTGTCAATGACGGCAGTCGTGATGATTCAATAGCAAAACTTATCGAAGCCTATAACCTGGAATCTACCTCTTTTTTTATCCAGGGTAATATCGAAACCAAAAACATAAAAGCGGTTTATAAAAGTAAAAATCCGGCATTTAAAAAGCTTATCGTTGTAGACAAGGAAAATGGAGGTAAAGCGGACGCCCTTAATGTCGGAATAAATATTTCATCAGGGGAATATATCGTTTGTATTGATGTAGACTGCATTTTGGAACAGGATGCCATACTAAAACTGGCCAAGCCTTTTTTAGAACAAACCGACAAACGTGTTATTGCCTGTGGAGGCGTTATCCGCCTGGCGAATAATTGCCAAGTGATAGACGGAAAAGTGGTCGATATCAATTTACCAAAATCGTTATTAGGACGCACTCAGGCTCTGGAATACATAAGAGCCTTTGTACTGGGAAGAATGGCCTGGTCCCGGGCATCGGGTTTGATTTTAATTTCCGGTGCATTTGGCGCGTTCGACAAACAAATTGTATTGGCTTGTGGAGGATATGATAGCAAGACTGTTGGCGAAGATATGGAGTTAGTAGTACGTATGCGCCGTTATATGGAAGACAATCAGGAACCTTACGACGTTGTGAATATTCCTGACCCCCTATGCTGGACGGAAGTACCCGAAACCAAAGAAATATTAAGCAAACAACGTAATCGCTGGATGCGCGGGACTATGGAAACCCTGTGGAAGCATCGTAAATTGATTTTCAATCCAAAATATCACCGTTTTGGAATGATTAGCATGCCATACTGGCTTTTCTTCGAATTTCTTGGGCCTCTTATAGAATTTACCGGTTATATTATATTCTTAATTTTCCTGATACTGGGGATTGTAAATTGGTCGTTTTTCTTTTCCTTATTTGCTTTAGTAATCGCTTCAGGCATTCTATATTCAATCTATGCTATATTAATTGACTTAGTAAGCCATCAGGTATATAGTAAAAGGCAGGATCTGTCAAAATTAATTACCACAGCTATTTTAGAACCCTTCTACTTCCACCCTATGGTTGTTAAAGCCGGGGTAAAAGGAGTTTGGGATTATTTTCAGAATAAACATGGCTGGGGAGAAATGACCCGACAAGGATTTCAAACAAAATCTGCTGACGAACCATTACTTAAACGTATCGGGCAGCAAGTCACAATATTATTAAATAGCTTTGCTACGTTTGCCATCACATTTTTATGTCTTTATACAATTTCCGTCGGCTTAGAATTATTTTGGTATGAATCCCGGTTTGAACAGCTTCCCTATTTGAAGGTTGCTGAACAACTTTTTTTCGACAATCTGAATTTTGCATTTAAATTATTAGCCGTAACGGGAATATTATTTCTCATTTTAGGTTTTATACGTTCTTCTCTGGCAAAACTGATGCTTATATTATCTTTCAGTTTTGTTATTATAGTTCAGTTCGTCTTATTCCTGTATTTTTCGGAATCACGTAATCTTCTGGGTGCTGACGTTTTTTATTATAATGCGAGCGAAATGAAACAGATTTTGGAAGCAAGTGGAATGTTGAGCTTAAAAAATATTGCATTTTTTATTATTCTCTTAGTCGCCTCTGTTATTCCTTTTTGGCTTGTAAGTAAAAAACCACTAAAAACTCCCTATACAGGTAGTATATTACTTCTTCTCGGAGTTGCTTCCTGTTTTTTCAGTATCCAAAATTTCAGCTCCTTTGTTAAAGGGAACAACGAATTTGTTTATAACGCAAGTACAAGCAAGTGGCGTTATTTCCTAAATTCGAATGTATCCGATTATTTAGAACGACATCCCGAGTTTTTAGCTGGTTGGAGAAAAGAAGGAAATGAAGCATTAACCGCTGAAAGCAATTTTCCTTTTCTCCGAAAGGAGGATACAGAAGATATTCTGGGTCCATACCTCAATAAAACTTCAATAGCACCTAATCTGGTGGTTATTATCGTAGAAGGCTTGGGACATGCTTATAGTTCGCCCGAGGGTTATGTAGGAAATTTCACGCCTTTTATCGACTCATTATCCAGGAAGTCCTTATTTTGGGAAAACAATTTCAGTTCTGCAGGTAGAACATTCGCAGTACTTCCTACCCTAACCGGGTCTTTACCTTTTGGACCCCATGGCTTTTTGGAGCAGGAGGCCTTGCCAAACCATTTCAATTTATACAATATACTACAGAAAAATGGCTTTAATACCGGCTTCTTCTATGGAGGTAATTCGGAATTCGATTTTATGAATAAATTTCTGCAATTCAGCAAAGTAGATACTATTGTAGATCAAGCAGCATTTGCGGCTCCGTATAAAAAACTGCCGGCAAACAATGGAAGCAGCTGGGGCTACGAAGATCAGGCGGTATTCAGCAAAATGCTGGAAACGCAAAAAATCCAGGACCACCCTTATTTTCATATATTACTTACATTATCAACACACAATCCCTTCTTAATCAATAATGCGTCTTATTACCAGGATATTTTCGATAAACGTATTAAGGATAAAACTCTGTCCGAATCAAACAAAAAATGGGCAGTAGAAAACCAAAAACAATTAGTTTCGGTATTAAATTTAGACGATGCTCTGTCTCAATTTTTTAAAGAATATCAAAAAAGATCGGATTTTGCAAACACCCTATTTGTTATTACCGGAGATCATGCGATGCCGGAGATACCAATTCAAACTAAAATCGACCGCTATCATGTACCATTGATTATTTACTCCCCATTATTAAAGACAAACCGCTCTTTCCGAAATGCAGTAAGCCATTTCGATATTGCTCCGTCTTTATTAGCATATTATCGGGAAAACTTTGGACTTCAGACGCCGAAACAGGTAACCTGGATTGGCCGGGGATTGAAAAAAGGAGTAACAACAGAAACCGGAATAGCTATGATGCAAGGTAAAAATCAGCTGATAGACTTCGTTTACAACAGCTACCATCTTTCTAACGGGAAACTTTATAAATTAGACGAGCATCTTAATGAAGACCCTATAGACGATAGCGCGATATATAAAACGATAAATACACGTTTCGAAAGCTTTAAACAGAAAAACAGGAAATTCTACATACAGAAAAAACTTGCTCCAGACAGCGTGTACACAAACTATTTCAATCAGGTTATTCCAGAGCGCTAAAACGTTTTGGAATAACCTAAAATAATATCTAACTGGTTTCCTCTTTCTTTGGGTCTGAACTCCTGATTATAGTAAGTAGACGATAAAGAAAACAGGTTAGTTTTATTTATCGAAAAATTATACTCGGCACCAACCTTAAAAGTTTTCAACTTATAGGGCGAATTATCTAATAAATTGCTGCGATTTTCCTCTGGACTTAATCCACTGCCTATCACAAAGCTTAAATAATCATTCGCTCCTTTTGTATAATATCTAACTGTAGCCGCATAAGACTGAGATATACTTTCCGAACCCGGTGTAAGATAAGTTCTCATGTTGAACCAGAAATCCTGATAATATTTACCTACAGAAGCCGTATACATCCATATACTATTACTAAAATAAAGCTGTCTATAGCCTACTTCTCCTTCAAAACTATGTGGAAGGTTTGCATATACAGAAACCCCGGTTCTATACTTTGGAAAAATCCCCACGTCATTAGAATAACCGGTTCCTACATATAAATAAAACATTTTAGAAAGCCTTGGATATGCTTCCAATTCAAATTGTAAACCGTTGCTTGCAAATTTATTGGCATAATTGGTTTTAAAAATAACAGAGCCAATAGAAGTCGCCCGTTTATAACTTGCGCTCACAATGTGCCAGTTATCATCAAATTGCTTATCGAAATGGACAAAATTATAGCTGACACCAATAGTATTCTTTGCAAGAAAATCCTGGATATTTTTGGCCAAAGCCCTCGCTTCGGTATGCTTTGGATTCAGTTTTAGTAAATTATCAATTGCTTTTTGTGCAGGCTCGTACTGATTGTTGCTATAATTTACCTTCGCTTTTAAGAACCATAAATCCTGCGAATCAGGATGAAACGACAGTCCTTTATCCAATAGCATATTTGCTTTTGTATATCCGTCATTCCAGTATTCCAAAGATGCGTAGGCCATAAAAAAATCCTCGTCCTGCACACCTCTTTTATCAAGCTTGTCAAATACATTTCTTGCAGAATCTATTTTGTCTGACCAGGTATATAAGCGGCCAAGAAAAATACTAATATCCGTGTATTCCGGAGCCTGCTGAAGCGCCTGTTTACTTAAATTGATTGCCTGCACATAATTTTTATATTCAAATGCCTGTTTGCGGGCGCGGGAAAAGAGTTCATCAGCGCTAACAGAAGCTTCCTGAGCGACAGAAAATAAAGGAAATAAAAACGTATAAAATACAAAATAAAAGATTTTTCTCATTGCAGATAGATAAAATTCTGTATGCCACTTGCGAGCTAATTTACAAAAGAAATTCATTTAAGCAATCTATGCTAAATTCCTCTTACAACATTCATACGATGAAAATAGATCTAAGGTTAAACTTTTAATTTGATTATTTAACATCTTACCAGCTATACTGGGCCTTTGGCTTTATTCTTACCTACCAAAAGAATTTAGCCAAGCCCTCCTTAAAATACCAGTAACATAACGGTATAGATTTTGTCGAATTTACATAAACACATTTCTATGAATTCGCTTTAAAGAATATTCTATTACAATATTGGCCATTCGATCTCCTAATTCATTGAAATGTTATTCATCTGTTAGGAGTCTGACGAGCATCGGTTTACCGCATTTGTAAAATGACTAAGAGTAAAGTATCCTATTCGGATAATGATAATTGAAAATAAACATTACATGACTAAAAGATTTAAAATTGGAGACAAAGTGAGCTGGAATTCAGAAGCAGGTCGGGTAATTGGAACCGTGATCAAAGTTCATATTAAGGATTTTGATTATAAAGGTTATACCCATCATGCTACAGCTGAAGAACCACAATATGAAATTAAAAGCAGTAAAACAGATCATATCGCTGCCCATAAAGGCTCTGCACTTACCAAAATAGATAAGTAAACCTTTGCGGTAAAGAAGGTGCTAATATTTATTTGATTCTATTATTATGGATTAGTGTGTTCTTTCAATATCTCACCTATAATTAATCAGTAACCTGTGGCCAGTTTCCTATAAAACCATCGTTTCATATAATCCGCTGTAAGAACATATGCAAGAATAATAACAAACATATAAACATAAAACTTCAACGGAAGGTTTACAAAGCCAAATAGATTACCTAATGCAGTTAATGGTAATATAAGTACAAACAGAATCACTAATACATTAGAAATAAGCAACGGCTTACCGGGTGTACTTTTGAAAAATGGCAGTCGGGTGCGCACAACAAGAACAATGAGAGCTGCCGACACAACCGATTCTAAAAACCAGCCTGTTTGAAACTGTTGTTCATTGGCTTTAAGCACTAAAATCAGTACTCCAAAAGTACAATAGTCAAAAACAGAACTCAACAGCCCAAACACAAGCATAAATTTCTTTATAAATCCAATATCTATCCGATGCGGCGTATTAATATATTCTTCGTCAACATTGTCTGTAGCAATAGTAGTTTCAGGAATATCCGTAAGCAGATTAGTCAATAGTATCTGCTTGGGCAGTAGTGGCAAAAATGGCAATAATAACGAAGCGCCTGCCATACTAAACATATTACCAAAATTGGCACTGGTAGCCATAAATATATATTTCATTGTATTGGCAAAGGTTCTCCGCCCTTCTTTAATACCATTAGCAAGCACCTCCAGATCCTGGTCCATCAGCACCAGATCTGCCGCCTCTTTAGCCACATCAACGGCGGTATCTACAGAAATTCCAACATCCGCGGCATGCAAAGCCGCAGCATCATTAATTCCATCTCCCATAAATCCTACCACTTGTTTAGACTTTTTCAAAGCAAGGATAATCTGCTCTTTCTGATTGGGTTCCACTTCTGCAAAAATATCTGCCTGGTGTACCTTAGCACTTAAGGCTTCTGTACTGATATTCCTTATTGCACCGCCTTTAACCACCACAGGGTTTTCGATTCCCACCTGTTTAGCCAAACTTTCTGCTACAAGCGCATTATCTCCTGTAATAATTTTCAGTTTTACACCCAATTTCTCCAGATTTCTTATCGCTGTAATAGCACTTTCTTTCGGAGGATCAAAAAATGTCAGAAAACCCAAAAACACCATATCGTTTTCCTGCTCCCGGGAAATTATTGGTGCATCTACCTGTTTCCAACAGATTCCCAGGGTTCGGTATCCCTCTTTACTATATCGTTCATATAAATCTACCAGACTTGTTTTTTTGCCTTCCGACAAAGGCAAAATCTTATCCTTATCTGCCTGCACTTGCGTACAGATATTCAATACCTCCTGGAATGCCCCTTTTGTAACCACGATGGATTTATCGTTAAGAGAAACCACAATACTCAGTCTCTTTCTTACAAAATCATACGGAATCTCATCCAGCGCCTTCGGTAAATCCGTTATATCTGCTTTAAAAGCCTCAATAATAGCTTCATCAATAGGATTTTTAAAGCCTTGTTGTAAAGAAGCATTGAAAAGCGCATAGCGATTCACCAGATCGCTTCCCTTATCCTCCATATCAAAAGTCTTATATAATCTCACCTTACCTTGTGTAATTGTGCCTGTTTTATCAGAACACAGAATATTCATACTCCCGAAGTTTTCAATAGCAGCCAAACGTTTAACAATTACTTGCTGTGCCGCCATTTTCTTGGCTCCCGATGAAAGATTAACAGTAATAATAACGGGTAATAACTGCGGAGTAAGCCCTACAGCCAAAGCCAGGGAAAATAAAAAGGAATCAAGAACGGGCTTATGCAGAAAGACATTTAAAGCAAAAATAACCAGAATAAGAACAAGAGTAATTTGCATAAGCATAAAACCAAATTTCTTTATCCCTTTTTCAAATTCAGTTTCGGGCGCATTTTGTCGCAGCCTGTCGGATATCTTACCAAATTCCGTAGCCATCCCTGTAGAAACAACAATCACTTTTGCCTTTCCACTAATAACATGTGATCCCATGAATAACATATTGGAGCGCTTTGCCACAGGTGCATCTTCTGCAAGTATACCCGCTTGTTTTTCAACCGGATAGCTCTCTCCGGTAAAAGCGGCTTCATCTACAAAAAGGTCCTGCGAACTCAATATCACACAATCTGCCGGAATAATATCCCCCGCAGAAAGAATTACAATATCTCCGGGAACAATCGCTTCAGTCCCCAGCGTTTCTTCCTTTCCCTCTCGTAATACTGCAACCGTAACCTGTACCAGTTTAAGTAATCTGGCAATAGCATTAGAAGCGCCATACTCCTGCCAAAACCCCAAACAACTGCTAATCATAACAATCAGAAGAATAATTATTGCATCAGTTCGATCTTGCAGAAGAAAAGAAAGTATTGCAGCCGCAATCAATATCAGCGTTATGGGACTTTTAAACTGACCAAGAAATAACAGGTAGGCGCTGGATACGTTTTTCCCTTTTAGACTATTTGGCCCGTATTGTACCAGTCTCTCTTTAGCAGAAGCTGCCGAAATACCCTGATTTCCTGAATCCAGCGTATTGAACAGATATTCCGATCCCTTTGTCCATGGATACTCCAACCGGATATTTGATTTAGAAACATCTCCTTTTGACATACGGATTTTGTTTATATAAAAATAAACGAAATTTCATGTCTTTTCAAAAGTTGATTTAACAGAAACATGAAGACTTAACACCTTCGCTTCCTCTCTGTTAATTCGCTTTATAATTTTCTATCGATTTTATAAAATAACAACTGCAACGCACATATATTTATCCTATTGATTTGGGCTTATGCTTCTTTGTTGTACCAAACGTCCTGATAGTCCTCTGGATGGCGTCTGAACTGCGCATGTACGTAAGGACACAGTGCAACAATCTTTAAATCGTTTTCACGGGCATAAGACACCAGTTTTCCCAAAAGTAATTTTGCGAAGCCCCGACCTTCATATTGCGAGTCTACTTCGGTATGGTATACTGTCAATCGCTGATTATATACGGATATTTCCATAAAGCCGACTTTCTTTCCGTCAGAGAATAATTCTACTTCTCCACGGTTTTTCTCGTTCAGTATTACATCTGTTGTTTCCATATTAAATAGTTTTTGATCAATTTACGACAATTTAGGCTATGTTTCTTTTATTTGCCTTCCCTTTGTTCTGTTCAGAAGTCTTTAGATTGTTATCCACTCATTTTCTGATTCCAATAACTGGAAAACTACTTTAAATAATGCTGGTCTTTTTTCGCTGTAACCTTAAAATCCGGATTACTCATCAAGTTACGACAGTCTCTGGTTTTGTGTTGATCTGGTTAAGAAAATAAGTAAGGGACTGCAGGTAGCTGTCCTGGCAAGAATTTTATCTATGAAACAGAGGTGATATAAAGAACATATCACCTCTGTTTCATTAATTATAAAAGTATAATACTACTATAAAAACCATTTATAGTATAAATAGACGATAAATCCATTCGATTTACCGATAATTTAATTGATGCTAGCAAAAAGATCTATTCATCAATTCCTGGCGTATGTATTTGGAAGTTTTTTCCAAATCGAAGAGTTCATATTCCCCTTTATTATATCCTTGCAATAAAAGCATATTATTATTAAGGAAAAATTTGAAGTTACTTCTCATACGCTTCTCCTGATTATAGTCAAGCTCAAGATTGAAATTTGCTATAATATCTCTCATGTCCACCTGATTCTTTTTCAAATTCTGAAGCTCTTCCAGAGAGGAAATGGGAGATTCATTATCATAAACGACATCTACGATAAGACGGCTATAAGTTTCGTTACTCGAAGTTATGTAGTTTTTCTTCCAGAAATTAAAACCTTTGTTTAACTCATCTATATTGTAGTCTGTTACAATCAGGTAGATTCCCTCTTTTGCGGTTATTCTACGTAATACAATAAAGTTCATATCCAATAAGTGTGTAATGGGCATAAATTTAGCAATAAAAGCGAATTTATTTTCTCTATCTGCACATGCTGTATCCCAGCCCCTATCAAATTGATTCACATTGTCTCTTTTTGAGTTAAATAGAATCAAGGATCAATAATACCAAAAAAATACGGATATCGGTATCACTCTCGTATTTTAAGATGTTATAAAATGATAATGATAAGTTTTACAATAAATTCGAAACTATAGAACTTCATCTTATATAGAGTTCATTATATATGCGGAACAGCCTCTCTTTCGCCTCAATACCGCATATTTACCGATGACAGTATTAGCGATTGGTTGTTTACGTTTTTAAGATTTAATTTCTTGACCTAACCCAACAAGCAGTCCTTCTTCACCACGAATATAACAGAGCTTATACGTATTCTCGTATTGAACAATTTCCCCAACAAGAACGTACCCTTTACTAATAAGTCTCTTTACAAGTTCTTCCAAATTATCAACCCTAAACATTACTCTGAGATAACCAAGAGAATTTACTGGAGCTTTTCTGTGGTCTGAAACTACTTTAGGTACAATAAATTGAGACAGCTCAAGCCGTGAATGGCCATCAGGAGTCTCCATCATTGCAATTTCTACGGTTTGGTTACCTAAACCTGTTACTCTCCCAGCCCATTCGCCTTCAACTATCATTCTGCCTTGAAGTGTAAGACCAATTTCTTCAAAAAAAGGGATTACCTTGTCAAGAGATTCTACAACGATACCAACGTTGTGCATCTCAATTAATTTACTTTTCGCCATTTCTTTAGTCATTTAATGATTCAATCCCTTGCTCGTTAAGTCTTTCAAGATGTTCTTTCATTGTCTTTACTTGTTCAGCCGAGTGCCCTTGCCAAGCGGTTACTTCGCCTACAACTCTAAAAGGTTTGGTTGAACGATAAGATTTAGTTGATTTCCTGGAAACTTCTTGTCTGTCAAATCGGGATCATCCTCAATTTGTCCTGTTGGTTCTACCAAATAAATTCTTTCTCGTCCGTTGCCAAAGGCCAGTTCTGCACCCCATATTGCGGCGTCCAATGTAGCAGATAAAAAAATGTATTTTGCGTTTTTTCTTTGTCCAAAGTTTGAGTTAAAACCAGGTTCAATCAAATCGCCAACTTTCAAGTCGGCTTTTGTTCCGTGAAAGTAAGTTTGGGCAAAGGGCGTCGCTGTCCGTCTGCTGTTATTCTGTCCGTTATTGTTTTGTTCCATTTTCAGTTTATAATTTGCCTTATAGTCTCTCCTATTTCGCGTAGCCGTTTTAAAATGGTTGCTACTAACTATTTATGAGAACCAAAGTTCTGCCGATTCAGCTCTATATGCGAATTTCGTATTTTGAAATTCAATCACAAATAACTTATTGGATTTTAGATTTCTAATCAGTAAAAATTCCCCCAACTCAAGCCTTAAAAACAATCCTGCATTTAAAACTAATTTGTCAGATTGTTTATGGTGCTTCTATTAAGTTTTGAAAGCTTTATTCGGTCGAACAACCTGCGGTCTCATGAACTTTCCTTCTCAAACAATAGCAACTATTAGCCAAGAATAGCACAGCCGAATAAACATGCTTTAATGACTGAGCGACTCCAATCATATTTTATCTGTATATTTACAGCAATGACGAAAATTGAAAACCATATCAAAAACTTTAGGCACATCTTATTGGTTTGGTTTATTTTATTTTCGTTAAGTCCTTGTATGGCTAAGGAATCATTGTTCCTTACGCTAAATACTGACTATACAAAACCACTCAATAAGTCAAGGACAACGGCTCAGAAAAGTGCTTGTTCGTACTTAAAAAAAGAAAATCAACAACTTTCGTCCGAAAAGAAATCGAAAGTAAATAAACAGATTGAAACTGTTAATTTTTTCGGCTATTATGCAGTAAATTCTGTTAAAATTCATAGTGATTATTCACATATATCTTCTGGCAACAGTCCCCCAAAATATATTTTATATAAACGTCTGAAAATTGATATAGCGTAATTCAATTACAGCTTACATTTTACACGTTTAATAAAATATCAATTTAATGAAATCATATATCATTTTATCAATTGCTCTACTACTATTGGGAGCAACGAACTCGAATGCGCAAAACTCTCCAAGCATTCAACAAATAGAAAACTCCCTGCGTAAAAACGGGAAGTATGCTATGCTGGTTATGAAAACACAGCATCTTATAGCAGGAATTAAAACAGGTAAGGTTTTAAAATCGAAAAGTAGAAAAATAGACTTTCAAATTTTAGTGTGCGGAGAATTGGTCAAAGAAATTTCGGTTAACAAAGATTTACAAAAACAAATTATCGATGCAGTAAACATAAATCAAATTAAGATTCTAGTTTGTGGTCTTTCAATTCAACAATTTGGTGTTGACGAATTATTACTCCCTAAAGAAATGCTTCGAACAGAAAATGGACTTATTTATATGTTCGGTTTGCAAGAGCAAGGTTTTAAAACTTTAATTCTTTAAATATTATGGATGCTAATTATAAAAATCAGTTCGATAATGTTTCGGGACTTTTCACTTTAGCTTTACGTTGGGTAATTGGATGGACGTATTTTTCTGCATTTTGGAGACGACTAATTTTAGACAACAAACTAATCCCTGAAGAAGCAGGTTACATAGGCGAAAAGTTTAATCATTTTCTACCCAATGCATTAGGTATCAAACCTATTATCGAATACTTAGTTTCTAATCCAGATGCTTTACAAATCTCAATGGTTACTTTTACGATCGTAGAAGCGATTGTAGGCTTGCTTATAATTGCAGGTTTCTTTACCAGGTTGATGAGTATTGGAGTATTCTTCCTGGCAATGGGTATCCTTTTGGGTTCAGGTTGGCTTGGAACAACCTGTTTAGACGAATGGCAAATTGGAGTGCTGGGTGTAGCAGGCGGTTTTACCTTATTCCTTACAGGAAGTAGTAATTATTCTTTAGATTATTATCTGATGAATAAATCCTGTCGTTTTACAAATAAAAAGTGGTTTGCTTATTTAGGCTCAGGAGCGCTTCCAATCAAAAACCTGGCTCCAAAAGTTCTGATAATGTCTGTATTTATTTTCGGATTGACTTTGTTTACCAATCAGTATTTTCACGGTGGTGTATTTGGTAGGCTCCACAACAAATCTGTGAAACCAAAAGTTGAAATTTCAAATGTAAAGTATGATGGCTCTCAACTCACCTTCCAGATATTTCGGGTAGAGGGAGCCGATGTTTACGGTTCTTTTTTGATTGGTATACAGATATTGGACGAAAACAATCAATTAGTTAAATCTATTGGACAAGACGAATTATCTCGATTTCCAAAAGAAAAAATCAATAATCATTATGTAGCGAAAATAAAACCGGGAAAACATAGTTTGATTATTCCTCTTGGGGCAAAGGCCGATGTTACCCTTGATATGGATGATATTATTATAAAGAAAGACTATACTTTGAAACTAATTGACATTAGTGGAATAGAATGGGTTGAAAATATAATTCAATAAGAAATCTGGCTTTCTCAATAAAAGCTGTCGTAGTTTTTGCGACAGCTTTTATTGAGAAATTTATCGAGTGGTCAACCATCGGTTGTACTTGAATTTTCTCAATCTAAAACATTGCTAAGAGAATTGCTGAAGTTGATATTTAACACTTAACCCCAATTACTAAAAACCGATATTTTTATCGATTCGTTGTTTATTTGTTACCAGGCAATTTCGCCTGTTTCGGGATTGGTTTCTTCGCTGATGAATTTTCCTGTTACACCGTCTTTATCTAACAAAGCATATTTCACAATACGTTTTCCTGCTTCTTCAACTTCGCCACCATTGTAACCTGTAAAATCTGTTTTAGTGTAGCCGGGGCAAACTGCATTAACTTTGAAGGCTGTGTCGCGAAGTTCGTAAGCTAAATGAACGGTAAACATATTTAAAGCTGCTTTCGAAGATCCGTAAACCGCATATTTTGCAAAGTTGTAAGCAAACCAATTTGGGTCGCTTTGCAGCGTAAGCGAACTAACGCTTGTGCTCACGTTCACAATTCTTGGTTCAGTCGAATTTTTAAGCAAATCAATAAATGCTTGTGTTACTCTTGCAACACCAAAAACGTTTGTGGCAAATGTTGCCAAAAATTGCTCTGAATTTGCTTCTAATGCGGTGTATGGCGAACCACCATTGATACCTGCGTTGTTTATCAATACGTCCAAACTCGCTCTCTTTTTGCCAATTTCTGTTCTTGCATTTTTTACAGAATTGTCATCGGTTACGTCGAGTTGAATGGCTTCTACATTTGTCAATCCTTGTGCTTTTAGTTTTTCAACTGCATGTAAACCGTTTCCTAAATTTCGGCTTCCTATGTAAACATAAAATCCCTTTTTCAATAGTTGTTTTGCAGTTTCTAAACCTATGCCTTTGTTTGCTCCGGTGATAAGTGCTGACTTCATTTTTTATTTGTTTTAAAATTTACGGTGTAAAGTTTGAACAAAAAAAAATGAGTGTATTTACCAAATGGTAAAAAGTGATTTTAGCGAATGTTTTTTCTAATTCTGCTCAATGATTGTTGTGTAACGCCCAAATAAGAAGCAATATGAGCAAGCGAAACACGATTGGTTAGTGTTGGATAATTTTCAAGAAATTCCAAATAGCGTGTAGTTGCGTCTTGTGAAATTACGGGGCTTTTTCTGGATTTTTGATAAAGACATTTCTGAACCATTTTGTTCCTAATGTTGTCCCAGCCGACAATGGTATGCGAAAGTTCGTCCCAATCTTGTTTTGAAAACACAATGAGTTTGCAATTAGTGCTCGCTTGCAAGTATTCAGCCGAAGCAGAATTGGTTTCAAAGTTGGGATAATCAACTGCCATATTATTTTCAGGAATAAAGCAACGCGTAATTTCTTCGCCTTTGTTGTTATAATAACAGCCACGAACTACACCGTCTACAACGAAACCGACTTGTCGTGGAATTTTACCGGCTTCCGAAAAATACTCGTCTTTACGAAGTTCTTTTTCAGTCGCTTTACTTGTTATAAGGTCAATTTGCTGTTCATTTAAATTGCCGAACTGTAAAATATATTCTATCAATTCTTTCATTGTCGCAATTTAGTAATCGCTGTTGTTTAATCATTTCACATTTGGTAAAAAATATCAGGTGGCGGGTTCTTTCTGGCCGTCCGGTTACAAATTTTCAGCAACAAAATTTTCGCAATAATCTTTAATTTGCTGTCTTACTTTTCTAAATTCTGTGGCAATTTCCTCGTCTGTTCCTATTGCTTTTGCTGGGTCTGGAAAATTATAATGAAACTTTCGAGCTTTTGTCGGAAAGAAAGGACAGCGTTCTTTGGCATTATCACAAACCGTTATTACAAAGTCAAAATCTATGTCTCGATATTCGTCAATGTTATTTGAGGTATGATTTGAAATATCAATTCCGTCATCTTTCATCGTAGCGATTGCTTTCGGGTTTACGCCATGAGTTTCTACACCTGCACTAAAAACTTCTGCTTTCTGCCCTGCAAAATGTCTTAAATATCCTTCCGCAATTTGGCTTCTGCAACTGTTTCCTGTGCAAAGAACTAATACTTTTTTTGTCATAATGTTAAACTAATAACCAAATGATATTGATGATGCAGAACTTTGGGTCGAAGCCGAAAATAAGTTGCAACACTATAACAGATGTTGTGATAATAATTGGTTTCTTGTATTTTATTAATCTTTCATTCATGCTAACAACAGCCCGAATTTGGTTTGCAAACTGTTTGATTTACGGATAATTCTACTAAATTTTTCTTCTGCTTTTCGGTTGGAATTCCGCAAGCATCCTGGGCCAAACAAGCTGTAGTTTTATTAATCAAAACGAATGTTTTTCCGTTAAATTCTAAATCGTATTTTCCTATTGTTTCCGATTGATATTCTACTTCGATTTCAAAATCTTCAATGCCCAATTTTTCTTCGGATAGTTTGATGATGTTGAGCAATTTATTTGGTTTTAAACGATGTTCGAAATCGTCTGCATTCCACAATTGAAAGTTTACGACTTTTTCTGTGCGAATTACGCCACCACAATCGATAAAGTTTTTGGTAATTATCCCCACTTCTGTAACGTGAAAATGTTCCGGAACAAAAGTTCCGTTTTCTAATTGAAATTCTACATTCTCTAATGTTGGCAAAATCTGTTTTACCTCTGATAATTTCATTTTTTTATTCTTTATAGTTTAAAAGCAATGTTGCGATATGATTGGTCAAAAAAATGCATTAACAGCATTTGGCTTTAGAAACGGCTTCTACAATTTTCGAGAAATAAACATTCAAAATTTCGATTGTTTTTTCATCGATGCAGTAGCAAATGGAGTTTCCTTCGATATTTCCTTTTATAATTCCAGCGTTTTTCAATTCTTTCAGATGTTGCGAAACGGTTGGTTGAGCTAATGGAAGTTCATTCACAATGTCGCCACAAATACATTCATTTACCTTCATTAAATACTCGATAACTGCAATTCTCGCAGGATGTCCCAACGCTTTTGCGATGGTAGCAATTTGGTTTTGCTGGTCTGTGAAATGCTCTGTTTTAGTTGCTCCCATTCTTTATTAAATTCTATATTGCAATATTACGATAATAAATTTATCAAGCAAAGCTTACCATCGCAGATTCATGAAATGCCGAAGCTTCACGGTAGAGCCCAGTTTTAGAAACCTTACTCAAGCACCACAATATGAAAAGGCTGAACAGCCATGGGATGGCACAGGCGAACAAGCATGTGCTAATGGCGGCCCTATGCTATAATTTGAAGAAGTACCTGAAGTTTGAACGTAAAAAGCCTCAATTATTAGCTTTGGCCAAGGCAAAGCTTTGTTTCTTCAAAAAGAGATTGTATCTGCTTGTTTTTAGCCGATAACGGCTTCTTTAAAAATCCAAAACCTAAATTCTTTTTTAAAACAAACCTCGCTTAAAAAGACTTAAACAAGGTCTGATATTTTGTGTTTTCTTGGAAAATTGGGGTTGTGCAACAGTTACCCTTGTTATGGGCAGTTTTTATTATTTACAATATTCTTTTATTCGTTCTTTTGCGTATTCCGCACCGTTTTCTAGAGCTTTTTTCCAATTTTCGCAGGCTTTCTTTTTATCTTTCAGGTTATAGTAAGTGTTGCCTAAATTAAAATAAGCTTGTTGTTTTTCTTCAGCTTCTAGTTTATCAAGTTTTAAAACTGTTTCATAATCAACTATTGCTCCTTGATAATCTTCGTTTTCGTCTTTTAGTCCACCACGATTTATTAAAGCACTTACAAAATTTGGAGCTATTTTTATTGCTTCGTCGTAATCTTTTAGTGCAGATTTCCAGGTATAAAGTTCATTTTTAACTATTGCTCTCGAATAATATGCATTTGGATCTTTTGGATCAATTTCTATTGTTAATGTCCAATTAAAAATTGCTCCACTCAAATCTCCGTTATTGTAACATTCAATTCCTTTGTCAAAATAAAAGTCTGTTTTTGAAATGTCCGTTATCGGAAATTTTGCTGTTTTTGAATTAGCCAGTCCTCCATAAGCCTCAAGTGTTGCATCAAATTCATATCCTCTTTTGTACATATCTAATGCCCAATACAATAAGTTGTCAGAAGTCATTGGAAATTCATTTGTTTCTCCATTAATTTCCCAAAGGTTTTCAAATCTTTTAACTTCTTGAATTGTATAAGGATAATGTGTTTTAATAAACTCTCCTAATTTTATTAGATTTTCCTTTTCGTCAGACACGAATGTGAAATCCATTTTTGTAAGAGTATTATTTTTAAGTCCGTTCTTAACCATATTGTTAAAAACGTCTTCTGCTGAAACCATTTCTTTTCCGAAATTTTCTACAAAGTTGTCCCAAGTAATAAATTTATTTTCCATTTTATTTTGCGCTGAAGTAGTTATCGTTATTAGCAAAAATATTAAAGTCAGAATATTATTTTTCATTCGAGGTCTCGTCTATAAAATTGCCCATAACGTTTTGCGGCTTGGCGTAGTGGCGGATTTTTAGCACAAAAGTTCAATCGAAGAACTGCACTTGAACCTACCACGAAACTGTCATACGAAGCACTGAACCCGCCATTACGCCAAACCGCTGTTAGCTGCTGCCCTTCTGTCTTTCGTGTTGATTGTCTGTCGGTTGTGCTGTGGGACAGACACACTCTTTGCCAAGTTTTGGCTTGCGCGTTGGCTTGTGCGACTTGGTAATGTGTGTTGCTGTGAAGCGTTGGTTTTGGTGTCATTCTATTCGGGTTTGTCTAAATATTTTTTCATTATCCAACCTGTCTGTGGTAAGTTGTCAATGGGACTGAAATAGGTTACATAAACCCACTTATGATTAACTTGTAATACAGTTACTTCAAAGTCTATTGGAAGTTTTTCAATTACTAAGGATTTCAAACGTGGCTTTGACATTACCTTACAATTTCTGCTCGTAATTCTGAATTCTTTGTCGTCTTTTAATTTCTTTTCGTAAATGCCAAATTGTTCTTTGATAACTGTTTCAACTTCTTGTTTTGTCGCATATTCTGGTTTTGGCAACCAATTTCTTGCTTCGCTTAACAAGGCAAGAGCAAAACTCAATAATGCTAATACTTTCCAAAATAGTGCATTTGCATCCGCATCAATTTTGTCAACCTTGATTTCAATTCTTTGAAAAAACGCTTTTAGTTCGTTTAACCCTTCTTTTGTTACACCATTTTCATCAAAAATTCTTTCGTTAAGCGAAACGGCTTCTTCTGTGATTTCTTCAAAATCGTCAATTAAATTCCATTTTTTTTGACTTGCCGCAATTGCTGCTAATTGTCCTGATATGCCACTGATAGCAAATTGCCAACTATTAATTTGATTAAATGCAGCTTGGTTTTTATTTATTGCTTCCGTTATACTTCTGAGATTTCCAAAAAGCTGGTCGTGTTGTCGGTTTATTGATGTGATTGCATCAAGCGTTGTTTGCGGTATGGCAAATTTTGCTTGAAGGCTCAAACCTTTTGTCATTGCTTCAATTGCAGATAGAGTAGGGTTCTCAAACATTCTATGATGTTTTTGCATACTCTTAGCAAGTTCTATTATCATACTAACTCCGCTTAAACTCTTTGTAATTTGCTCCTGGGCTTTCATCATCTCAGATAATTGGGAAGTAAGTCCCAAAGATTTCTGAATGCTTTGATGCCATTGTGCTGATTTTAGTATGTCGTCAAATCCT
Organism: Pseudopedobacter saltans DSM 12145; assembly: GCF_000190735.1. Lineage (GTDB taxonomy): Bacteria > Bacteroidota > Bacteroidia > Sphingobacteriales > Sphingobacteriaceae > Pseudopedobacter > Pseudopedobacter saltans. Next base: position 715,171 of record NC_015177.1, on the reverse strand, counting down.
GTCATTGATATTTTTAAAAACTCGGTTCGTATCTATAAAATTTGTTTTCATAAAATGATTTTCGGACACGAAATATGTTTCTCCAAACCTCTATTCCTGTGTCGGCAAGTTTGCCATCAACATAACCTTCTTGGCTAATAGGATTATAGTAAATATTAGCAACTGGTATTACCATTTTAAACATTTCATCAAATGTTTTTCTCGCTTCCATTGAAATATTTAAAATCTCGTAAACTAATTCCTTTTGTTCGACTGGGAATTGGAAGTGACCAATAGGAAATAAATGAATGTGTAAGTTTTTTGTAGTGGACTTTTCTTTGACTTTGCTCTCTTTTTCATCCATTTTTATCATTTCGCTTCTCATTTCATCATACTCTCTTTTTTTAGCATCAGATTCACTGAATATTTTATCCATCCACACCTTGAAATGTTGGTGAGTTGCTCCATTATTTTTTAATATCTCTAATTTCTTCTTCTGCTCAGTTAAATCATAAGATTCAATTATTGATTCAAGGTCGGATAAACCTTTTTCAGCCTCTTCAATACGATTCAAATAGTGAAGTATTTCATATTTTGTTGATAAGGCAGCAACAGTATTTTCAATGTGGCCGATATGATAAAAGTAACTAACAGCTTTTGAGATTTTTTCTAACATACTTTCAAAGAATGGTTCTTTATCGGGAATTTCAGGTTTTGGAAATTCAGGTATATCTTGAACTATAAAAACATTTGCAGTGTAAACCTCAAATTCATAATTGATTTTAACTTCATTTATAAGAGCAATGTAATAAGCGAAGTAATTTTTGGTATTAATCGCATCCTCCTTTAATTGTTGCACATTTTTAAACCAAGTTTCATTAGCTGAGATAAATCTTTTGGCAGAATCTACTCGTAATTGAATATTTGGACCGATACTTTCTTCCAAGGCATTAATCATTGAAACACCTTTTACATACTCCATATTGTTTTTATAACCCTCGAATAGAATCAACTCACATTTTGCATTAAGTTTGATACTATCATTTGCTTTTGGGTCAGTGATTATCGCATTAATATCAGAAACAAAGTTTTCGTAACGGTCGGTTGAATTTATGTTAAGTGATTCAATATATTTTCTTTTAGCCTTCTCCAACTTAATGTAAAGCCCTACATTATCAGCAGTTTCCAACTGTTGCATTTTCCTATCATATTCTTCATAGGAAATTAAACCGATTGAATACTTAACTGTGGTGTCAAAAAATAGAAGGTGATTTCTCAAATCCTCTGTTAGTTCCGATTTAAGATTCGTTGAGGTTCTGAAAAATGAAAGTGCATCAATTAAATTGCCATTGTAATAATTTGCAATGCCTAATACAAGGTTGTATTTAGAAGTGGAAGCTACATTACCTGATGCTTTCTTGTGAACAAAAATTAAATCTTTCCACTTTCCCTCATTTATTATTTCGAGTCCGATACCTTCAATTAATTTTCTTATTTCTCCATCGTCTGCAACATTAAAGTCAGTGTCAATTAAAATTTTATCTCCTGTGTTTACTGTTATTGATTGTGCAATTACTTTTTCATTAATAGTTCTTTGAAACTTTCCCTTCTTTAACGTAAGATGAAATATTTCTTCAATCGCTGATTCATTAAAAGGTTTTGAAAATCTCAATACGTGACTTGGCTGTGCATTCCAATTAGCATCCTTTTTATAAAGTGATTGAGCAAAATTATTTATGCTTTCATAATAAAACGTATTAGTTTCTTTAAAAAACAAGACATAAAAAGCGGGCATTGGGTTATTCAAAAGATAATTGATATTACTTGTATCAAGTTGAATACTTATACTTCCGTCATTATTGAAATCTTTACTATCAGTTGCTTTAAGCTGAATAACAAAACGAAAATTTAAGTATTTATTACCTTTTTTATTTCAATATGGTGGTCAATTCCTTTATCTCTTTCTGCTTCAGGGCGGATTAGAAAATTATCAGGGTTAAATAGAGGGCGAAAATAATTGTTAGAAATTATTTCCAATGTCTCGTTAGAACTTGCCCAAGGCAAGTCCATTTCATCTAATATTTTGTCATTAATCATCAGCCTTCAATTATTTTTATTTCTTCTTCGGACAACTCGTAAAGCTGATAAACTAATTGGTCAATTTGATTTTCTACGCTTTCGTCATTTGCTCTTTGTTGAAAAAGTTTGATTGACTTTTCAATTAAAGAATTGTCAATTCTACAAGGTAGTGTTTCTACGTAATGTGCCGGAAACTGTGCAAACGCTTTATTTTCTCCTGTTGTTAATGATTTATGAATAAAGTCAAACAATTTAGAATTGAGTTGAAGGAGAATTAATGGAAGAAGTGTTAAATCGTTTGGAATAATTAGATAGAGATTTTTTAATGCAATAAACTTATTGTAATCAGCACAAGCAATAATTGAGTTCCCTGTTCTTCGCATTAAAATTTTATCACGCAGATAGTAGTCAATGTTCGCATTGCTTTTAAGTTCTTTTGGGACAAACTTTACATAAGAGCCGCTGTATTTGTAGGAATATCTGTGAACGTCTTTGCCAAGTAAAATTTCTTTCCATAAATCATTGTGCTTGGTGGTTGAAATATAGTCATTGTTGTTTCTTGTTTCTACACCACGATAAACCAAACAGTGATTTTTAATATTCTCTGAGGATTTAATAATTCTGCTAACGAAATCAGGAAGCTGTAATTCAAAAAACGGATTTACTCCAAATTCAAATTCGCTATTAACTTCTACGAATATATTCCCGTCTGCAAATTCTTTTAGGATAGGTTTTTGAGCTGTATTTTCATTTTCGGAAATAAGAATTACAGTTTCAACTATTACTTCAAAAGCATTGTCTTTTAAGTTAATAAGTTCTCTGTTACTAAGATTTTGGACAAATGCTCTCAACTTGGTAAAGTATTTCCCATTTAACCAAGAGTTTGGTATTATGTATGAAAATTGTCCTTTGTTTTTCAAAAGTTTACTCAATGCTAACTCGATGAACAAAGCATAAGTATTCGGATTGTATTCTGATGTTATGTAGTTATGATTGAAAAAATCTAAATAATTATTTCCAAAAGTTGATTTTAAAACAACCACATAAGGCGGATTTCCAATCACCACATCAAAGCCCACAAAATCACCATCATCATTTAGCACTTCAGGAAATTCAAAACGCCATTCAAAAGCGTTTTCAAAAATCTTGTTGGCTTTTATTTCTTCAATTTCGGTTTCAAGTTTTTTGGTTTCTTCGGTCAGTTGTTGCACTTTCTTGTTCCAATCGGCTTTTTCCCTTTTGCTCATTTCAAACAATTGCCCTTGATTGGTCATTTGATACAAGTCGCCTGAGAGTTTGCGTAGCTTCTTTACTTTCGGGTCGTTCAGCGAAATTTCACTTCTAAAATCCGATTTAATGTCGGCAATCAGCCGTTCCATTTCTCTTTTTTGTTCCTTGCTTTCAGCGTTTCGGTAAGTGTCAACGGCTATTCGGTAGCTGTCAATTGTCCACTTGCTTTTTTTCAAGGCTTGTTTCAAGTCGGCATCAATTGCAAAACGGCTCACCAAAGAGTTTCCGCATTTTATGTTGATGTCAATATTTGGAAGTGTTTCTAATTCGGTGGCGTTCTTGTAATAAGCGTTTTTCAAAAGTTCAATCCATAAACGCAAACGGCAAATTTTTACGGAATTGGAATTGATGTCCACACCGAAAAGGCAGTTTTCAATTATGGTTTGCTTTTCGTGGAAAAGCGTTTCCTGTATTCGCTGGCTTTCTTTGTTGCTTGGGTTGTATTCAAAAAGTTCACCTTCTTCGTCTGTTACAATCAATTCATCATTTACCACTTCCACCTGATATTCTTTCAGGCGTTTTCCGTCTCGGTCTTGCAGAATTTTCAAGTCGTTTTTAACGGCAATCATTTCATTGAGTGCCGAAACTAAAAAGTGACCTGAACCTACGGCAGGGTCGCAAATTTTGATGCTGTTTACAATTTTGTTGGCTTCTTTGCGGTCTTCAATTTTGTCGTAAAGTTCTTCAAGCGTTGTGCAATTCCATTTTTTGGTTTCGTTGAATTTCTGCACAACGGCTTTGCGAATGGTTTCACGGCACATATACATTGTGATGAAGCCGGGAGTGAAAAATGAACCGTCTTTGTAGCCGTTTATTTTCTCGAAAATCAATCCAAGAACCGAAGCGTTAATCAGGGTTTTGTTGTCTTCCTGAATTTCTTCTCCACCTTCAGCTCCAAAATCGTAAGCATCTAAAAACTCAAACAAGTATTGAAGCGTGGAAATATTGCCTGTTCGTTTTTTGCCTTGCTGGTCTTTCAGCACGGTTTGCGAAAAAATCGGGATGGTTTTATCGTCTTTCAGATTGCTGATAAACAAAGTAACCTGCTCAATATCGGTTGGCTCGAAAAGCGATGAATTGAGATAAGGTGTTTTTTCAAATGCCTTTTTTACATCTTCGTTTCGCTCGTCATACTTGCGTGCCAACACCTGAAAAAACAAGCTGTTCAGGTCGTCATAGTTCTTTATTTTGTCAAGATTGAGAAACGAAAAAGATTTGTCGCCCTTGTGATAAGTGATTAATTGAGCTTCCAACAACTTCAAAAACAAAATACGGTTTATCCAAGTGATAGAAAGTTCAAGAGCAACATTAAAAAGTCGTTCTTGTTGTGTGTTGCCAAATTGGTTTGGTTTTTCAAGTCTGTTGAGTTTATCTAAGCTGTCAAGCTGAATGATGGCATCTTCAAGAATTGTTCCTGTGTGTCGCTCACCCGCTTTGTTTCGCTCAATCAGTTTTTTGCTTCCTTCTTTGGTTTCGGTCAAGCCGATAATGTGCAACAATTCGCTGTAAAAGCGTTTGTCAAGGCTGTTGCTGTCGTTGGTGAAAGGAAGTTTTAAAAGATGCTCAGGTGATAAAATTTTAAATAAAGCAATCAGCGAATTATCGTCTGCTTTGTCGGTATTGCGTAACGGTTTTTGAAAGTCCTGAATGTTGAAATAGGTAAATTCAATTTCAGAAGTAATACTGTCAATAAACGGCTCGGCAATTTGTTTGTAGAAAAAATCGGTTTTCGTGTCTGCCAATCGTCCACCTTCAAAGTCGTTGAATTGCTTTACAAGATTTTTGTTTTGGGCAAAAAGTCTGTCGAATAGGGTAGCGTCAAAAATGAACCATTCGTTTATGTTTGTTGCCACCAAATGTTTTACTTCAAGGTTTTTATGAGTAATTCTCTCACGTAAATAATACAAAACCAATTCCTGAAATGCTTTTGCATTCAATTTTTTGGTTGTAATCATCTCGGCTTTGTTGGTCGGCTTTTTAGCTTCGAGAATTACGCCAACTGTCGAGTTTGCATTTTGTCCGTTATGAATAACAAGGTCGTTGCGACCTTTGGTATTTATAAAATGGTTTGGGTCGTAATAGGTTTTCTTTAGAAAGTCGGAAACCAAGTTCTTATGAAACTCTTCGCTTTCCGTGTCATTTGTTCTGTCGAGTAAAGTAATAAGATTGGTCTTGAAACCTTCAATTTCAGTCCTGTTCGGTTTTACTTTTAAAAAGGCTTTGTTTAGTGCCTTTCTTGGTTTCAATTCTTTTAAAATCATCTACAAATTATATTTTCTATTTCAGTCGGTTAAGATAAGTTTTTCGGTCGAAACGGTGTCAGAGCGTTGGCAAAAAAATGGCTCTTTTGGTTTTTTGAGCGTTGGCTCGTGTGTCGGCAAAAACCAAATGTGCCATTTTGCGGGTGGGCTTTTTTGCCGTCTGTCTGTTCGTTAATTTTTGCACTGTCGTCTGTTTTTTAGGGTTGCAGCTAACGGTTTACGGCTTTGCGATGTGGCGGCATTTTAGCACAAAAGTTCAATAGAATTACTGATGTTGAATCTTGCACAAATGTTTCATAGTAGCACTTCACCCGCCATATTGCAAAACCGATGTTATGCGGTCGGCTTTCGATTTCAGTCAGTTTTATCATTGTCTTTAACAGCAATTTGTCCCGGCTTGAATGGATGGACATTTCACTGTTCCATAGCTACAAAATACACAACAGTCGCCCTGTTTTGGCTTTAATACCTTTTTGCAGCTTTCGCACTCGTAAAAATATTGGCAAGCGTCTGTCGGCATAGTTTCTTCTTTCTTATGTCCACATTCAGGGCAAGTGATAGTTGATTGCAGGATTATGTTCATTTTATTTCTTTTTTGTCGGTTACGGAATAGCCTGTTTTAGTTATGGCTTTTTCTATCTCTTGAATGTCGGTTTGAGTTCTATCAAATTCTATGATTGCGTTGCCGTTGTCGTAAGAAACATTCGTCTTAATTATTCCTGTCAGTTTATTTACTTCGTGATTTACGTTTTCTTCACAACCTGCACAAGTCATTCCGTTAATTGTAAATTCTGCTGTTTTAATGTTTGATTGGTCGGTTATGATTGTTTGACTTTCTGTCTTTGGAAAGAATATGTGGACATAACTTGGAAACGCAAGCATCAGTCCTGCAAAAACTGTTACGAAACCCAAAAACTTTTTTGTCTGAATAAAGGGTGTTTTTTCAGTTGTGTCGCAGCAGTCAATTTGTTTTTGAGGTTTCAGTTTTTGATACCAAGCAAACGCAAGAACCAAAACTGTCAAGCCAATTAAATATGGTCTGAATGGGTCAAGCCAAGAGAAAGTAGAAGCAAGTCCACTTGTTCCAGCCAACAGAGCCAAAACAGGTGTAATGCAGCATAGTGATGCCGAAATTGCTGTCAAAAGTCCAAGTCCTGCAAGTTTATTATCTGATTTCATTTTCTTACTGTCAATGTCGTTGGTTGTTGTCTTTTAAGCTGCCGCATAACATCACGGTTAGCGAAGCAAATAACATAAAAGTTTCGCCAATCCATCTCTATATGCGTATTTCGCTTTATGTTTTTATAAATATATAAAAACCATTTTAATTTAACAGTAAATCAATTTCAAAAAAATGGATAGCGAAACAAATTCCACAAAAACATTGTTATATAGGAATGGATAGCGAAACCATATTAACATCGTTTGAAAAAAAGCTGGTGATTCAGCGATACGCCAGCAATACCATAAGATCCTATATGGATTATGCCGGTTTATTTCTCAAATATGTTGACAAATTCGCGTCTTTAAAAGACGTACCAATAGCAATTATAGAAACTTTTATAAACGAAAAAGTAGAGAACGAAAACATCAGTGCTTCATACCAAAAAGGTTTAGTCGGAGCTATAAAAAAGCTTTACGAATTGATTTTAGACGAGAAGATTTCCTTAGACTATTTATATCCAAAAAGGTCATTTTCTAAATTGCCCAAATTCTTTTCCAAAGAAGAGGTTCGAAAATTATTAGACAGTACCGAAAATCTAAAGCACAAAGCCATGTTGATGACCATTTATAGTTGTGGTTTGCGTCTGAACGAATTGTTAAATCTCCGGATAAGCGATATACGTTCATCCGATAAAATTATCCGAATCAACCAGAGTAAAGGTAATAAAGACCGGATAGTATCGTTACCGGATAAACTTTTGACTATTTTGCGCGACTATTATCAGGTTTACAAGCCCTCGCACTATCTTTTCGAGGGAGAAAAAAGAAATCGATACAGCGAGCGCAGTGTGCAGTTGGTTTTGAAAAAAGCGTTGGCAAAAGCAAAAATCAAAACCGAAGGCACGGTACATTCATTAAGACATTCCTATGCGACACATCTCATTCAATCTGGAATTGATGTCCGGATTGTACAGGAATTACTTGGTCATGAAAATATTAAAACAACCATGATCTATACCCATATCACCGATATTGATAAAAAGCGAACTCCCAGCCCTCTGGATTTTTTATAATCAATTTAGAAAATTTGCTTGTTTACTTATTAAAGCCCATAGAACATTAAATTATTAAAAGCCCCCTGTAAAGAGCGAGAATAAGAAGCTTTCCTATTTATAATTCCTAAGGCCCCTACCCTAACTGAGGTACCGAGCCAAAGACCATCTTAAAAACCCGATCTGGACTTTTCCCTTATCAAACCTCCTTTTTTAGACAGAACCACCCTCCTTTAACACCCCTGCCATATGAGGCATACTTAAAGTGTTTATTAACCAAATCAACAACAAACATTAATAGCTAAGCAAAATAATCAAGTTTTAAAATTAGATCCTAAAAGGGGTTATCATACATTTAAAAACCGAAAAACCCTATTAAAAAAACAAAAAATTTCACTTTGATAAATTTTTATTGATATAAATAACTAAAAGTATTAAATTTACTAAACGATTAATTTTCGTTATATTATAAAAAACGATAAGATATGAATAAATTACCTATGCCATTTATTGTATATGTCGCCGACTTGATTCCCATTTACCATGTAAGTTTAACCGGTGCCAAATATCGCTACTCCAGAATTAAGAAAAATTTTGGTTTAAAAAGAGGGCAATATATTACCACTGCTCATTTGGCTTCATACATCGGCTCTTCCGAAGAAGCCATCGTAAGAGTAATTCAGGAAAACAGAAAAAAATAAGCCAACAATTACTTCTTCCCTTTTTAGGATTTCAGAAATCAGGATTAAAGATTCATTCTTTTCCCAAAAGGATTCATTCTGAAGGCTCACGGATTCATTCCGAAGGGCTACGGATTCATTCCGAAGGGCAACGGATTCATTCCGAAGAGCAACGGATTCATTCCGAAAGGCTACGGATTCATTCCGAAGGGCTACGGATTCATTCCGAAAGGCTACGGATTCATTCCGAAGGGCAACGGATTCATTCCGAAGGGCTACGGATTCATTCCGAAAGGCTACGGATTCAACTATTTTAATTTAAAAGAATAGAAATTCTTTGTTTTCTGAAAAATCCACACAATTTTGGGTGTTTTGGATAGCTAAAGCGCAATACGGACGGATTTGGAATAAGTTGGAATAAACTGATGCTATTTCGCGCGATCTCGCATAACATGGTTTGTTTATACTCAATGGCTTATCTAGCTTTAGGTTTAACCAAATTTTTAAAAACCATGAAAAAAGACAGACTGATTACTAATTACAGCAAGTACAACGATGTAGCTCTTGATTTTAAAGCGAAGCAGATTGTAGAAAGCCTGACAGAAAATGATAATTTTCCTACTACTGTTCCCAGCTTGCAGGATTTTACCGCGCTGAGTAAGGAATTCAATGTAAGCCTTAACAAAGCCAGAACCGGCGATAAAGTTCAGATCGCCTATAAAAATCAGCTCAGGAAACAATTGCTGAGTAACATGCAGGAACTTGCTATCAACGTAGAATCGCAAGCTTTTAACGATCGGAGTAAGCTGATGAGTAGCGGATTTGATGTATCTTCCAATTCAGGGATCACCCCTATTATTACTGCTCCCAAAAATTTCACGCTTTCAGACGGATCTAATATCGGCGAGATTAAGTTAAATTCTTCGGGCTCTCCAAATGCTATTTCATATGTACATGAATATACTTATGACGAGCTTACGGAAGAAGCAAAATGGAATACGGAAGTGAGCTCTTCTAAAGCCCATGTATTTAAAAACCTGGCAAGCAGCAAACGTATTTACGCCAGAACCCGCGTTGTGGGTCGCAAAGGACAGGAAGTTTATTCTAATACTTTATCAAGGGTGGTACAATAGTTTTTTTACTATTATTATTCATTAAAAAAATCCGATAGCTTTTATGGCTACCGGATTTTTTGCTTTTTACAAGTATAATCAATACTATAGCAAAAAGGTGAGTACTAGCGTCGTGTCAATCACATTTCTTGTCAGGCTTCCCGATTTCGGAAAGAAGCCTTTGCGTATTACCCTTCGAGAACCTCAGGGTGACATCTTTTAATACATTCGGGGCCGTCCTTCTCAAAAAGATTGCTTCGTTGCAGACTCCTCGCAATGAACTGTGTTTAAATCCAAATAAAAATTAAAATATATCCAAAATAATATTCTGTTTTTATTGCCTCTATCCAAATTGTGGTATATAAGGTTTACCAGATTTAGCAATAGCAAATACCTGTTTAATAAGTTTGTTTACCGCTGCTATTAAAGCGACCCTGTATGGTTTTCCCTTGCTCCTCAATCGTTCGTACAGATTTTTACATGCTTTGTTGCACCGTATGGCAGAGGTAGCAGCCATGTACAAAACTTTTCTCACCTGGCCCATTCCCATTTTACATATATGGCCTTTCCCTCTAACACTTGTTCCTGATTCATATATCCTTGGGGCCAGTCCAAAATAAGATATCACCTGCTTGTAGTTTTCAAACATACCAAAACCTCCTGTGGCGATAATCAGCATGGAAACGCTCCTTGGCCCTATACCCGGTATGCTCCTGATATGGGTGGCCATTTCTGCATAGTTCTCCTTTATCAATTGCTCTATATGCCGCTCTTTGTCTCTAATCCTGTTGTCATGGTTTTCCAGTTCCTCTTTTATCTCCTTATATAGCAGCTCCTCTATTGTGCCTGCTGCCTCAAATGCATGCAACTGGTTGGACAGCATATGCCGCCTTTGCTTTAGCCCTTCAAGATAGGTTTCCACATTACGGATATGCTGGATTGCCTCAGTGGGAGGCTCCCATAACCTGGGACTGGTCATCTGCGCAAACTCCGCTATAACCATAGCGTCTTTCTTATCTGTTTTTGCCCTGGACATTCTCATCTGCGCAAACCTGCGTACAGTCAAGGGGTTTACCACTGAAACCTTTATCCCTGAATCATGTACAAATCTTGCCAGCTGGAAATAATAAGGCCCCGTAGCTTCCATCACAACATGGGTTTGCAGAACATGGGGCAACATATCTCTAAACCCCACTGCATTATTAGAAAACCTGCCTTTGAAGACGGCTTTCCCATCTTTTAATACTGTAATGTCAAAATAATCCTTTGAACAATCGATACCTGTTACCATATTTGTAAAATCGTAAAATAAGGATCACAGCTTTCTTATCGTGACTTATCAATCGTAAAAACAGGCTCCCGAGGCCTAATGAACTGTCCAAGTTATAATAAGAATGAGAGAAGGGACTAACATTGCGAAGAGTCTTTAATGACTAATGACCAACTGAAATCTTTTTCCTTCTCTCGGCTGGATCTTTTTAAAACTAAACAAAATTATATTCCGTTTAAGTTTCTCCAAATACTGTCTTACAAACTTACGATGACGCTCCTATGAATGTCATTACGAGGAGGTGTAGCCTATCCTGAACTTGATTCGGGAACGAAGCAATCTAAACCCACGTTCATAGCTCAAAAATCTGTGAAATGTATGCGGAAGGAATTTCCAACAAATAAAGAGCAGAGATTGCTTCGCAGGCTCGCAATGACGCTCCCTATGAATGTTGTTACGAGGAGTTGCAGCCTGTCCCGAACTTGATTCGGGAACGAAGCAATCTAAACCCAGGTTCATAGCTCAAAAATCTGTGAAATGTATGTGGAAGGAATTTTCAACAATAAGATTATCAAGAGATTGCTTCGCAGGCTCGCAATGACGCTTCCTATGAAATGTCATCGTAAGTTTGTAAGACAGTATTTGGAGAAACTTAAACGGAATATAATTTTGTTTAGTTTTAAAAAGATCCAGCCGAGAGAAGGAAAAAGATTTCAGTTGGTCATTAGTCATCGTAAGTTTGTAAGACAGTATTTGGAGAAACTTAAACGGAATATAATTTTGTTTAGTTTTAAAAAGATCCAGCCGAGAGAAGGAAAAAGATTTCAGTTGGTCATTAGTCATTAAAGACTCTTCGCAATGTTAGTCCCTTCTCTCATTCTTATTATAACTTGGACAGTTCATTAGGCCTCGGGAGCCTGTTTTTACGATTGATAAGTCACGATAAGAAAGCTGTGATCCTTATTTTACGATTTTACAAATATGGTAACAGGTATCGATTGTTCAAAGGATTATTTTGACATTACAGTATTAAAAGATGGGAAAGCCGTCTTCAAAGGCAGGTTTTCTAATAATGCAGTGGGGTTTAGAGATATGTTGCCCCATGTTCTGCAAACCCATGTTGTGATGGAAGCTACGGGGCCTTACTATTTCCAGCTGGCAAGATTTGTACATGATTCAGGGATAAAGGTTTCAGTGGTAAACCCCTTGACTGTACGCAGGTTTGCGCAGATGAGAATGTCCAGGGCAAAAACAGATAAGAAAGACGCTATGGTTATAGCGGAGTTTGCGCAGATGACCAGTCCCAGGTTATGGGAGCCTCCCACTGAGGCAATCCAGCATATCCGTAATGTGGAAACCTATCTTGAAGGGCTAAAGCAAAGGCGGCATATGCTGTCCAACCAGTTGCATGCATTTGAGGCAGCAGGCACAATAGAGGAGCTGCTATATAAGGAGATAAAAGAGGAACTGGAAAACCATGACAACAGGATTAGAGACAAAGAGCGGCATATAGAGCAATTGATAAAGGAGAACTATGCAGAAATGGCCACCCATATCAGGAGCATACCGGGTATAGGGCCAAGGAGCGTTTCCATGCTGATTATCGCCACAGGAGGTTTTGGTATGTTTGAAAACTACAAGCAGGTGATATCTTATTTTGGACTGGCCCCAAGGATATATGAATCAGGAACAAGTGTTAGAGGGAAAGGCCATATATGTAAAATGGGAATGGGCCAGGTGAGAAAAGTTTTGTACATGGCTGCTACCTCTGCCATACGGTGCAACAAAGCATGTAAAAATCTGTACGAACGATTGAGGAGCAAGGGAAAACCATACAGGGTCGCTTTAATAGCAGCGGTAAACAAACTTATTAAACAGGTATTTGCTATTGCTAAATCTGGTAAACCTTATATACCACAATTTGGATAGAGGCAATAAAAACAGAATATTATTTTGGATATATTTTAATTTTTATTTGGATTTAAACACAGTTCATTGCGAGCTTGCGAAGCAATCTATACACAAACTAAGTAATGGAAAAAATAGATTGCCGCGTCGTTCCTCCTCGCAATGACAATTCATAGGAACGTCATCGCTCCAAAGGAGTTCCTTTCCGAACGAGCCTGCCTTGAGTCATTGCGAGCCTGCGAAGCAATCTCTGTTCTTTATTTGTTGGAAATTCCTTACGCATACATTTCACAGATTTTTGAGCTACGAACGTGGGTTTAGATTGCTTCCTTCCCGAATCAAGTTCGGGACAGGCTGCAACTCCTCGTAACAACATTCATAGGGAGCGTCATTGCGAGCTTGCGAAGCAATCTATACATAAACTAAGTAATGGAAAAAATAGATTGCCGCGTCGTTCCTCCTCGCAATGACAATTCATAGGAGCGGTGTTGCCCCTTACCTTAATTCCCCGAGCTCATCATCACCGCCGGTAATTCTATTTTCTTCCCGTCAGTACCTTTCACATAAAGCTGTAAGGCCGTAGACGGTCCATTATCAAAGTACAGCACTTTAATTTTATGCAAGCCTGCCTTTAATGGCGCTCCGCCCGCTCTCTCATACTGAAAAATACGTCCGTCATTATCTATAATCAACTGGTCGTCTATATACAGTTTACTGCCATCATTGCTTGATAATGCAAACTCGAAAGTAGCATCTTCATTTACGTTGATATACCCTTCAAATATCAGCCCGTATTCTCTGGCGCGGTTTTTCACCTGAGTAACACGTACCTGTGTAGCATATCCTTGCTGGGTGGCACTGTTTGTATCCAGCTCCATTACCGACTCGAACTTTCCGGGAATATAATAATACTTCAACCTTCCTTTTACTGCATTTGGAACACTGTCTATGGCCGGAAACGGGTCCCGGTTATACAAAGTTGTTGTTATAACGCTACTTTTTCTGTTAAACGGTGCAATAACAACAGATTTAACCTGCCTGCTTTCTCCCTTTGGTACTATAACTTCCAGTTCATCCTTAAAAACCCTGGAATGATATCCCGGATCTTTTCCGTCTAAACTATAATGTACCTGCCCACCCTTAACAGAGGGTTTCCAATTAAATACATACCTTCCATTTACATTGATGGCAGTGTCTTTGGCACCAATAGCCGGCGGAACACGGTAATTTGTATTGGTCTTATCAATTTCTGCTAAATGAAACGGAAGTCTGTTCTCGGTAAAATCGCTATAGTTTTTATTATAAGGCTGTGTCCAGGCAGTTTCCGAAACCGCCATTAACCTTGGCAACAGCATATATTCGGCCCAGCCAGGAGTTTGAATATACTCTGTCCACATATTAGCCTGTACCCCAATTACATATTTCTGCTCATCTGCACTTAATACAGACGGCGTTGGATTATAAGCGTAAATACGTTCAATAAATCCGTTTCCGCCTATGGTAGTAGGTTCCTGATCGGCCCTGCCCTGAATATGGTCTATATACAAGCCATTGGTGCTTGGCGTCATAATCACATCGTGATGCTGTTTAGCGGCTTCAATCCCTCCTTTTTCGCCTCTCCACGACATAACTGTGGCGTTGGGAGCCAGTCCGCCTTCCAGAATTTCATCCCAACCGATAATAGCGCGTCCTTTTTTATTCAGGAATTTCTCCATCCGATGGATAAAATAAGATTGTAGCTGATGCTCGTCTTTTAACCTGTTCTCTTTAATACGCTTTTGACAATAAGGACAGGTTTTCCATTTGTCTTTTGGCGCTTCATCGCCCCCGATATGGATATATTTCGACGGAAATATCTCTAAAACCTCAGTCAGCACATCTTCCAGAAACCTGAAAGTCTGCTCTTTTCCTGCACAATATATATCCGGGAAAACGCCCCACTGTTGCGCAGCCTTAAACGGACCGGGATTATTTCCACAGGCCAGTTCGGGATAAGCCGATAAAGCCGCCATAGAATGCCCAGGAAGTTCTATCTCGGGAATTACGTTGATATATTTCGAAGCCGCATAAGTTACAATTTCCTTAGCTTCTTCCTGTGTATAATATCCTCCATAACGCTGTCCATCGAAAATACGGGGAAAATTGGCATGATGATTACCTATAACCGTTTGATCGCGATAGGCGGCTATTTCCTGCAATTTCGGATATTTTTTGATTTCAATTCTCCACCCCTGATCTTCCGTTAAATGCCAATGAAAGTTATTTAGTTTATAAACCGCCATTAAATCGATGTATTTTTTGATAAAATCCAGCGGGAACATGTGCCTGCCTACATCCAAATGCAGTCCACGGTACTTATATCGCGGCTCGTCTTTTATAGTTTGCTGAGGAATTTTACCCGTCTCCTTATTGGCCAGATAAAGCTGGTTTAAAGACTGCAGTCCATAAAAAACACCTCTTTCTTTTCCGCTAATGGCGATTTCATCGGCAGAAACTTTTAATGTATAAGCTTCTTCGTTAGTATTATCAGAAGAGGAGTTGAAATAAATTAATGTCTTTGGTTTTTGTATAAAAGCCTTTGCAATAACAAGGTCGATACCCTGATTTGCCTTCACCAGATCCCTGAAAAGTTCGGCAAGTTTTAAATCACTCGCATTCTGATAGATAATGGCAGTTTCTTTATCCAGTTGAAAATATCCGTTTCCGTATTCGATCTGATTGGGTTTGGGAATAATCGGATTATTTACCTGGGCTTTCGTTACAAAAGCAATTGGGATGAGCACTAATAATAATTTGGTTATTCTTTTGGACATATCATTAAGTTGAAGCTTTGAATATAAGAACCTGCCTGTAAAGAACCAATAGCAGGTAAATTTTATATCGAGAGAAAATCAGGTTAGTTTAATATAATCTGCCGCCAATGCCTATATCCGATAATCTTTAATATTTTCAACATAATCAATTGAAATTAAATAGATTTATCTTATCTTTTCACAAAAATTAAAACTAATAAAAACCATGAAAATTAACATGAAAACCCCATTTTTAGGAGCAATAATATTGGCTTTTGTTTCTTTATCTTCTTGCGATAAAGTAAAAGATGCCATTCAGGCTGATATTAATTATACTGCAGCCAAGACCACCTTTACAATTGGTAAAATCAATCAAACAGATGTAGGTGTGGAAAGAGTGTTTGCAGGGTCAGGTGATTTATCACCTTTAGATTTAAGTCAATACAGCGGAATTAAAAGTATTCGTCTTAAATCCATTAAAGTAAAACTGACAAATGCTGATGACAACTCTAATTTTAAATCACTAAAAAAAATTCAGCTAAAGATAAAGTCTAGTGGAAAAAATGATGTTGTACTAGCTGAATACACTAACTCCAGCGATAACAGATTAGATGAAATTAGTATTCCGGTAACTAGCGGTGATGTTGATTTAAAGAGCTTTTTAACATCTAAGTTTTCATATGAGTTGAAAGGAGAAGCTAAATCAACTACTGCTAAAGATTTAACAGCAGAAGTAATTGCAGAATACACACTTAAATTTGGTTTATAAATACTTAGATTTTTAGAAGATTAAAGAAAAAGGGCTTATGAAGATAAAATCCATAAGCCCTTTTCTTTCTTTTAAGCTCCTAAAAGGAGAGATTTTTCTGTCAGGCTGAGATTCTCGAAGCCTTTTTATAAGGACATTTCGACGAGCTACCATCAATGTAATGTTTCACAACAAGCAGATTGCTTCGCAAGCTCGCAATGACGCGCTTATGAGAGTCATTGCTGCAAAGGACTTACTTCGGAACGAACCAGCGAAGCCTACCTTACGACAGTCAGGCAATCTCTAGCTTTAGCGACAACGATGTCTCTAAAATTATTTAATGCTGTTGACTATTGCATGCTCCAACCCTCTCAACTCGGCCAAACCTCTTAATCTTCCAATTGCCGAATATCCCGGATTCGTCTTTTTATTCAGATCATCCAGCATCTGATGCCCATGATCAGGACGCATAGGAATATTTACTCCTCTTTTTTGCATCAGTTTCACCACTTCACAAACCACAGCATACATATCTACATCGCCCTCCAGATGGTTATCTTCATAAAAATCCCCAAACTCGTTTCTTCTGGTACTTCTTAAATGCAGGAAATTGATGCGATCTCCAAACTGCCGAACCATAGCAGGAAGATCATTGTCTGCCCGAACACCAAAAGAACCTGTACAAAAACATAAGCCATTACTTAGGGAAGGAACCGCATCAAATAAAGCCTGCACATCTGCAGCAGTACTTACCACCCTTGGCAGGCCTAAAATCGAATACGGCGGATCATCCGGATGGATAACCATTTTCACCCCACAAGCTTCTGCAACAGGTATAACCTGCGAAAGAAAATAAATAAGATTAGCGCGAAGCTTGTTGGCATCAATCCCCTCGTATTGGTCTAAAGCTTTCTGGAACTTCTCTATCGTAAAACTTTCTTCACTGCCCGGCAAGCCTGCAATGATATTCTTTTGCAAGGTTAACTTATCCGCATCGCTCATACCTGCAAAACGAGCTTCTGCCCGTTCTATTTCTTCGCTGGTATAATCTTTTTCTGCTCCTTTTCTTTTCAGGATAAACAGATCAAAAGCGATAAATGCGGCTTTTTCAAAGAGCAAAGCCTTAGAACCATCTTCAACTTCGTATTCCAGATCCGTTCGGGTCCAATCCAGAACGGGCATAAAATTATAAGTTACCGTATAAATACCACAGTCGGCTAAATTTTTAAGAGACTGTTTGTAATGCTCTATATGCTGTAAATACGCACCTGTTTGCGTTTTAATAGCTTCGGAAACAGGAACACTTTCTACCACGTTCCATTCCAGGCCAGCATTTGCAATAATTTCCTGACGTTTCTTAATTTCTTCTACCGGCCAAACCTCTCCGTTAGGAATATGATGTAAAGCACTAACAACACCGGTACAGCCCGCCTGCAGTATATCAGACAAACTAACTGGATCATTTGGACCATACCAACGCATGGTCTGAATCATCTTAAAACTCACAATAAACTCTTTTTTATCTTTATCCCGAAATTAAACCCCACCAAAAACAGCGAAACCGCCATCTACGTTAACAATCGTTCCGGTAACAAATTTAGAAGCATCACTTAGCAACCAAACTAAAGCGCCTTCTAACTCTTCTGCCTTACCAAAACGCTTGAAAGGAGTTTGTTTTACTACTAAATTTCCTCTTTCCTTATAAGTTCCATCAGGGTTAGTCAACAAGTTTCTGTTTTGCTCAGTCAGGAAGAAACCCGGTGCAATAGCATTCATACGGATAGCTTCGCCATGACGATTTGCCAATTCTACCGCAAACCATTTAGTATAGCAATCAATAGCAGTTTTAGCCATACTATAACCCAAAACTTTAGTGATTATCCTTTGGGCAGACATAGAAGAAATATTTACCACAACTCCGTTTCCTGTTTTCACCAATTCGGGACCAAAAACCTGTGTAGGGATTACAGAACCAAAAAGGTTTAAGTTTAACACCTGTTGTAAAGCAGGAACATCTAATTTAAAAATATCTGCTCCCGGTTCTACCACTGCACCCGGCATGTTGCCACCAGCGCCGTTAACCAATCCGTCGATTTTTCCAAATTCCTTTAATATTATAGCTTTAGCATTTTGCATGCTTTCTTCACTTAAAACATCTGCCGAGATACCAATAGCGTGACCACCTTTTGCATTAATCTCTTCGGCTCTCTCTTTAGCCACATCTTCTCTTCTTCCTAAAATAGCTACTTTCCCTCCTGCCTGAACGATGGAGTTTATAAAAGATTTACCTAATACTCCTGTTCCTCCGGTAACTACAATTACTCTTCCTTCTAAAGAAAATGGATTATCACTGTTCATCATAATTTATTAGTTTATATATATAAAAAGATTTATTATTTAATTTAAGAGTCTGTTTAATTTATATTGTAATTTTTTTTTATAAACTATTTTTGAGCTAGACGAGACATGTTTTTGAAGAGATAGCAACGCTTCTACTTCAAGAAAACATAACGAAGTTATAGCCAAAAAGAGTCATAAAAAAATTATTAGATAAATTTTAAACAGGCTCTAAGCTGGATGAAACTTTTTAGCCTAGTCAATTTTAGTTAAAATTTCTTATTTTTTAGATACATTTGTAGGGTTTTGACAGATTTATTTACGTAAACCTTTACGTTAGTATTCACCATATGCAAAATATTACGCTTAAGAAACTGGCCGAAATATTAGGTCTTTCCGTTCCCACGGTTTCGAGGGCGCTGAACGACAGCTATGAAATTAGTGAAGAAACCAAGGAAAAAGTACGCGAACTGGCAAAAAAACTCAATTACCAGCCAAATCCGTTTGCAGCTTCGTTACGGAAAAACAAAAGTAAAACCATTGGACTGGTTGTTCCGGAACTATCTAATTATTTTTTTACGCAGATAACCACCGGCGTAGAAAAAATATGCAACGAGCATGATTATCATCTGATTATTTGCTCTTCGAATGAAAGTGCAGAAAAAGAAGCCAGCATCATCTATAATTTAACCAGTGGGAAAGTAGATGGAATTTTGCTGTCTACAGCTGCAGAGGCGAATAATACGGAGCATATCAACCGAATTTTACAAAAAAAAATCCCTTTGGTTCAGTTCGACAGGGTAATAGAAAACCTGCCCGTATCTTCGGTTACCAGCAATGATTTTGGAAGTGCTTATGAAGCAACAATCAAACTGCTGGACGACGGAAACAGAAAGATTGCTTTCCTAAAATACCGTAATGAACTTACCAATATTGAAAAAAGGCTGAATGGTTATCTACAGGCTCTGGACGAAAAAGGCTTTGCGGATAAAGCTT
Organism: Pseudopedobacter saltans DSM 12145; assembly: GCF_000190735.1. GTDB lineage: Bacteria > Bacteroidota > Bacteroidia > Sphingobacteriales > Sphingobacteriaceae > Pseudopedobacter > Pseudopedobacter saltans. Next base: position 695,503 of record NC_015177.1, on the reverse strand, counting down.
TGATTGTTGATATGAGCTACGATGAGGAGACTAACATTCAGGAAATCAAAAAACTGATAACCGAGAAAAAACCGGAAGTTATTTTTTGCTCGGTAAGTTTACTGGCTACAAATACTTATGATGTTTGTAAGGATCTGGGTTTAGCTATTCCCGAGGATATTAAGGTAATCGCTTATTCGAATACGCCTACAGCGAGACATTTAAACCCGCCTTTAAGTACCATATCCAAATCGGCCTTCGAAATGGGAGTAAAAGCTACAGAATTACTGTTTGAACAAATTCGACAGAAAGGCGAACCTGAAATTAAGAAATTACATGTGGGTTCGAAAGTAACTTATCGCGAGTCTAGTGAATAATTTCATAAACGGAGCAAAACACATCCTCGACTGCCTGTGCTATAATCTCCTTTGCATCCCCTTTGTAAAGCTTCCGGTAAGGATTTAATTTATCCCTGTAAAGGATATTGTAAAAAACAGTTCCAACGGGCTTAGAAATGCTTTCGCTTCCTCCAGCCTGGCTAAGTCCTGTGATGGCTACAGAAATATCAGCTTTAAAAAAGCGTTCGAGCCCTTTAACCATCTGAGCCGTTACCTCTGCAGATTCGGGGGAATAACGTTCAATCAGCTCATCTTCCACACCCAGATATTCCTTTTTAACCTCACCGTCGTAACAGACCAAACCTCCCTTAAAAACATCACCTACTGCTGGCAGCATACCAAATTCGTGGCATAGCGCACCAACCGTAACGCTCTCGGCAAAAGCTATAGTTAAAGCTTTTTCCCGTAACTTATCCAAACAAGCTGCTATTATACTTTCGTCCATAACTCTTTATTACTCCCAATTTCCTTTAATCAAGCTTCCCTCGGCACTATCATTCTTCACCTGCAAGAATACATCTATCTCCTGTTGCAGATCTTCAACATGCGAGATAACCCCAACAATCCGATTTTCTTTGCGTAAAGATTTTAAAGTTTCGAAGGCAGTCTGCAAAGCTTCCTTATCCAGCGAACCAAAGCCCTCGTCCAGGAAAAAGAAATTTTGCTCAGACTTATTTTGCTTCTGCACACTCTCTGCCAAAGCTAATGCCAAAGAAAGCGAAGCCTGAAAAGTTTGCCCTCCCGACAGCGTTTTTACACTTCTTAATTTACCATCATTCAGGTAATCCCTGATCAGGAAATCGTTCTTATCAGAAAGCTCCAATTTAAGCTGTTGCTTGCTTAATTTGTAAAAGCGTTCGTTTGCCGCAGCACAAAGTTGATTTAAATAGAAACTTGAGATATAATTTACAAATCCACTGGACCTGAATAAGTTTTTCAACTGATCTATATTCTGACCTCTTAACTGAAGAGAACCTAGTTCATTTAACAAAGCAGTCTTTTTCTGTAAACCAGCTTCCTGATTTTTTAGAAAAACCTGTTCCCTTATTTGTTCTTCATGTTGTTTTTGAAAAGCGCTTTGCAGTTCTGCAACTTCCGTTTTTAACTGTACAAATTGATTCTCGTCAAATGCCTGATTTTCCAATTCTTTAGACAGTCGTTGATAATTCTGTTCTGCATTGTACAGCTTCAACTGGTAATCTTGCAATTCCTTTTCCAAAGCCGGAATGTTCAGGTTTTGGTTTAGTATTACCCTAACTTCTTCCAAAGTACCAAAACCCGACTCTTTCAGCTTCACTTCAAACGCCTGTTCCAAATGCAGATATTCCTTCTCCAGCGTTCTCCTTCGTTCCTCCAGTGCATTTATACGTTCTTTTAAACTAATAATCTGATTATTGAATGCTTCTATTTCAAGTTTTAATTGATCATGATTTTGCTGTACATCCGCAATCCGCTGTTCCAATAATAACTTCTCTGCCTGCAATTCCTCCAAAGAAAACTGAGAAAGAACTGACAGGTGCTGCTCCTGAATTTGCTGTTTCAACAGAGATACCTGTCCGCTTTTTTCACGATAATCCAATTGCAGTTTATCCAAAGCGGTTTTATATTTCAGCAATACACCTTCGACCTCTTTAGCGGAAGCCCGTTTTTGCTCAAGGCTATTTTCAAGTGCTGTAATGTATTCTTTTTCCTTTTTGGCATTCTGCTCTAGTTCATCCAGCTTTGCCTCATCATCAGGCTTAAAACCACCCCAAACAAAAGACTTCTGATGTTCTTGCAATGCAGCAAGACTATTTTTTTGTTTTTGAAGTGCTTTTTCTTCGATCTCCCGGCTTTTCTCTAAAGAAAGTTCCAACGAGCTTACTTTTAACAAAAGTCCGTCTAAAGTCTTCTTTTTAATTTTTAATGCTTCAATATCTTTTTGGATACTTTCAAATTCCAGCTGTACATCTTCTGCCTGCAGAATTTGTGGATGTTCTAACGATCCGCATAAAGGACAGGCATTGCCAAGATGCAGGTGAGAACTAAACTCGCCCAACTTTAACTGCAATTGATAATGTGTGAGTTTAGCAGATGCATTTTGTTCTTCCAGAGCTACATTTTCAAGCAAATCGCGTATTAACTTTAAAGAAACACCACTTTTTATTTCATTATTAATCAGTACACTTTCAAAACTTATCTCATCTAAGAGTTTAGTATTTTCCTGAACCTTCTGTTTTGCCTTCTCATAATCTTGCTCATCCAAAAGCAGGGTGTTTTTTAAATGTCTGTTGGTTAAATACCATTGACGCAGTTGGCTCAAAAGACCATAATCAGGCAATTCCTGATTCCGTTTTTTTATTTCAGCAGCTAATTGCTCTACTTGTTCTGACAATTTTAGCTTTTCCCCCTCTTTATCATCCAGAATTGCCTGCCCTTTAGCAATTCTCTGCTGTAATTCCAGCAAATCAGTATCCAGTTTCCGAACGGCTATACTTCTATCATAATCACCAATTTTTAGCTTCCAATTATCTAACTGATCAAAATCCCGCTTTAATAAATCATATTTTTCCTGATTGATAATCAGTTTTTTATTAATATCATCTAAAGATTTAATTAATAAAGAAAGATCCTGATCCAACTGTCCCCTATCCTGTTTCAATTTGGCATGCTGCAGCAAATCTGCCCTGAAATGTAACATACAGAAATTAAACCGGGCAATGCTTGCTTTCAATTCCTCGAAGTAATTTTTACGATCATGAAGTTCCTGTACTTGTAGCCCATAAGACTGATATTCCTGATAAGAAAGCTTTAGTTTTTCCATTGCCTGCAGCAATAAAACCTTATTATCCAGATTGGCTTTTGTATCCTTTACCGCATTCGATAAGACATTTAACCGCTCTTTACTGGCTTCTATTTCCTCTAAAGTGACCGTATTATAATTTGCCAGTTCACCGGTTAATCTTTGAATATGCTCATTATTTCTCTTCTCTAAAGAAGCTGCCTGATAGAAGAACTCATATTTTTCAAGCTGGAAAATTTCGCGCAGCATTACCGTACGGTCTTTATCTCCCAGCTGTAAAAACTCCTGAAATTTACCTTGCGGGATGATAATAGTCCTCCTGAAGTTATCGTAACTCAAGCCAATTACCTGTTCGCCATTGGCGCCATCTAATGGCTCCCAAAGACCGTTTACCTGTTTGTACGACGTTCTTTCTAAAGTACCTACTTTCTCATGGTTTTTAGAGTTACGTTTTCCGCGAACTACAAATCTGTAGGTAAATGTATCGTAGTTGACAAAAGTGAAGTCAATGAGCAGTTCATTCGACCTCAGATTCATCATATTGTAACTCCTGTTATCCGTTCTATTCAAACGTTCGGTATCGCCATATAAAGCGTAAGATATAGCTTCCAGAATAGAAGATTTCCCCGATCCAACCGCTCCGAAAATTCCAAAAAGCTGACCTTCCAATAACTTGCTGAAATCTATGGTCTGCTCTTTCTGATAGGAATATAAACCTTTAATCGTTAAAGAAACTGGTATCATCTTACTCTCCTGTTTGTTCTGCTTTAATTTCTTTAAATAAATTCATGATGTCTTCGTTCGGAGCCTGACCGTTAAATCTGGATTTGAAATACTGCACAAACAATTCATCCATATTCTGGCTCAGATCCACTCCCTGGCTTTCTTCCTTTTCATCCTGTGTTCTTTTAATTTCCGGAATCAGAGACACAATACCTTCATGGTTTTGGAACAGTGCTTTTCTATCCTCTGCTTTCAGATAATCCGATGTTACCAAAGTAAGTTCTACCAAAGCATCCGGATGCTGCCTTAACCAATCCAAAGCTTCCTGTACAGTTTCAAAACGTTTTCTGTAAAGCATCCTTCCGACTGTTAAAGCGACCTTTTCATAATGTACAGGCGTATCTGGCAGGATATCAAATACGGTAACATATTTTGTTTGCCCTGCTTCGGAAAAACTGTAGGAAAGCGGGCTACTGCTGTAAACTATCGGACAAGGTTCGTTGTCTATTTGCTGAAAGCGATGTAAATGCCCCAAAGCTACATATTGAATTTGAGCCGGAACATTTTCCGAAAATACAGCCTGCGCCCCACCGATATGCAGTATAGGCTTTTCATCTTCGGGTTCTTCCGGAGGAACCGTTCCTTTCTTCATCATAAACAAATGCGTAGCGAGGATATTTACGCCTTTGCTGTCGCAATATTTATCAGCCAATTGTTGCCAATGCTGTTGTAATACTTCTCTCAAACTCGCTTCCGGCTGGTCTATTCCCAGAAAAGTTTTCAAACGGTATTCGCTTGCATAAGGCGTAACAATAAGCCTCAGCGCATAATCATACTGCGGAAGTTTGACTTCTATAAATCCTGCTTCACTTCTGCTAATGACTATACCGCAATCCAATTGACAGGTACTTACATGCGAATATGGATAACCTACGAAGACTATTCCGCATTCCTTTGCCAATGGATCCGGAGCCTCTATCCTATCCGGCGAATCATGATTACCGGCAATTGCCAGCACCAAACGCTTGCCGTTATTGGTTAGCCGTTTTAAAGTCTTATATAATAGTTCTACTGCCTCTGTAGCTGGATTGAAGTTATCGAACAGATCTCCGGCTACAATTACAACGTCCACTTGCTGCTCATCAGCAATGCGCACAATCTCTTCCATAACCAAAATTTGCTCCGGCATTCTGGAAATCCGTTCCAATCTTTTCCCCAAATGCCAGTCGGCTGTATGCAGAATTCTCATGTGATAAATATAGGAAATCGTCTATTCTTTGACTTCTTTTACCTAAGTATAGTTCTTAACATCCCTGTTAAAAGCTCTTAAAGGGACTATTTTTACACTTTTGTAAAAAATAATAGCTTTGTTCTGAACGATTTGCATTTTTTAGAATAAAAATATTTTAAGATATGCATTGAATTCCCTAATATTGCATCGCAAATCTAAATAAGATTTCAGCTCCTATAGCTCAGTTGGTTAGAGTAGAAGACTCATAATCTTTTGGTCCCTGGTTCGAGCCCAGGTGGGAGCACAAACAGAAAGCCTTCAGAAATGAGGGCTTTTTTCGTTTAAAACCTCTTCCTACGGTGCTTTTAATGCCGTATTCTTCCAATCTTTAGCGGTTAAAAATTTATTAGTTATCAGATTCTAATATAAGCAATCATTTTCAATTTCGGGATCAAATTGGCACTTTTGGGATCAAATTGGGATCAAAATTAGACAAGATTTCCAGCATACAGACCAAACATTTATGAATATTATTTACACATCTTGCTTTTTTTATATTGGTTACCGTATGTAACCTTATAGCAGTGTGGACAAAAAGCCTTAATATCCCCAAACTTTTTCTTAATATCACGGATTGAAATCATATTCTTATGAAACTATCGGATAATACTAACTCCATAGAGATAACTCCATCCAAAACTGTTGCATTGTCTGTTTTAAAAAATCGAGAATATCAAATACAGTTACGAGGTGTAAACAACTCAGTCAACAAATTTCTAGAGAAATATACGTTCACGCGATTAAACAAGATAGCCAAAGAAGAGTTTATATTTACTTTGCAAGGAATTGGCGCCAATGGAAATTATTTCAAAGATCGTGAAGAGGCACAGTATTTTTACGAATCCATTATAAGATTGGCAGAAAAGACAAACTTAACTTCTATCAAGCTAAGAGAAAAGAACATAGATGATATATTGTTCATCCTATTGACATATACATCCGAGATCAACCAAATAGAGCATACGAAGTCCCAATGGGCATACCTCGATGAGCTGATAGAGCTATATCTTCAACTTTCAAAGAGAAAAGTAAACCTAAATCATGAGTTGGTAAGCGAATACGACAAAGAGATCTATAAAGAAAATCCTTTTGAAAATATGTCCAATAGCAATAAGAGCGAATTTATAACCGAAGAGCTTGTCCGTGTGGAGGCAAGAATGGTCCCTCCAAAAAACAACTTTATCTATATACCCAACGACTTTGAGATAGCCTTAAAGCCAAGGGAATGTGACAAAGGAAAATTGGCGGAAGACATTAAAATCCCTGCGCGTTTGTCAAAGTATATCTATGCTGAACTCTTTAAGGAAATAGTAGAACAGCACAAAGAGCATAACACTAAATTCTTCAAGATGTTGTCCTCGGGTGATATCAACATTTCAGATATCGAGAACCGTACCACATACAAAAAATACGCAAGAAAGAACCTAGCTCTATATAATCTTATAGAGAGGATAAATAAATATCTTGTTAGCTCTACTATGTTAAATTCAACAGACATTGATAGATATGCATTTATATATGACCTAGTGTCATTGTTTAATATCCATTGTTGGAAAGGAGCTGTAGACCGGAAAGGTCGGTATTTACGTATCCGGGATGTAATAAGAGATAATGCTCCAGACTCTAACAGTGGGGAAACTCAATTGTTTAAATAATCCTTACATCTTAATTATTATCGCTGTCCATGCTTCTATAGATAGCGTTTTTTTTGTTATTTATAGAATTTATTTAAAATTCTTATAATATATCTATTTCCCACCCACACCTTTGTAATGCTTTCAGGGAGATACAATAGATAAGATCTATTGTGCAGAACTTGACCAGAAGATTAAAAGGCGCCTTTATTCGGATAGGTTGAGCGACATACTGGGTATACACGGTATGCTTCCAGAAGCGGGTCGGCAAAATTCCGAGTACACGACTTAAAAATTGGAAAGGAATATATAAAAAATAATTAGTATGTCACTGAAAAATAGACTGAAAGCCAGAAGAGAGTCTGGCAAAAAAGAAGCAGTTAGCACGGAAATTACTGCTGCTCAATTCCTAGGCCTTGAAGAAGGCAAAACCGGATATTCCAATCTACTGGAATACTCGAAATATCTGGAAAGCCTCAGAGATACTGAGGCAGACGAACTCGAAGAATTCTTCGAGAAAATAAAGGAAGGCCATAGAATGGCTAACTCAACGGTACGCAGGGTTGATAAATCCGGCAGGCCTTATATTTACTGCTCTTTTATATTGCCAAACGCCAATCCTGGCTATAAGGTGATAGTAGAAGCAGGAATGCTGGAGTTTATAAAACACTACCAGCTTGGTAAAATCAAAATCAACTTTACCATTAGTGAGCTAGCCGAAATCGTCTTCAACGAGTAACAACTTTTTAGTTATGGGGGCGATGGCTCGCCCCCTCTTTAATCAATCACAAACTTTTTAAATAATAACAATTATGGTCAAGCTAAAATATAAGCTTCGAAAGGGACTCTTTTTGTCTCAAATTGAGCCTTTTAAAACAGAAGGACTGCCTACGGATAGCTTTATACATAAAGTTGTTCCCGGCTGTGGAGCAACGACTTTAGAACTGGTTTTTGCTAGAAACAGTATCATAGTAGTGCCCAACCTTCCGGTTATTGTCGGTAAATGCAACAAGATGAACCGCGACAAACAGGGAAGGAAATTACGCAAGAACAAAACGATATTAGGTGTTTACGAAAGTGTTACAGAAGCTGATATCAAATACTATATAGACAACTGCAAAAGTCATAAGAAAATATTGACTACTCCAGAAGGTTTCACAAAAATCAAGAACGTACTCGGGGATTCTATATACGATTATTTCCTGCTGTTCGATGAGTGTGAGAAGGCAATTCAGGATATAGATTACAGAAAGGATATAATTAACCCTTTGGATTATTTCTTCCAGTTCAAACACAAAGCTTTTGTATCGGCAACACCGATACTTCCTTCTGATGAGAGATTCAACAATTTTAAAGTAGTTCAGATCATACCGGATTATGATTTTAAGGAAGATATCACTGTTATTTCAACAAACAACGTCATATTCCATTTGAATAAAATTATATTAAAATATGTCCCAGAGGTAGAGCAGTCTGAACGGAAGTTCTTTATATTTATCAAATCGACAAACAGGATTAAGAATATAATCAGGGGATTAAAGATCGAGAATGAATCTGCCGTTTATTGCTCAGCAGACAGCAAATCCAAGCTTAAATTCAATGAGCTGGAAAAGGTTTATGATACTGTAGAGGGTAATAGCTTTCAAAAGTACAACTTCTTTACCAGTAGGTTTTTTTCTGCAGTTGACATCGATTATACAATGTACAGTTGTGATCCTATTATTGTAATACTCTCTGATATTATATCCGTAGAACACACAGCTATAGATCCTCATACTGAAGCAGTCCAGATTGCTGGCAGATTCAGAAAACCAATACCTGCTGATGGAGATATAGAGGCCATAAAAGATATCTATCATATATCAAATTACAATTCTGAGCTAACTAGCTTCGACAGAAACGAGGTAAATGCCATATTAAAGGATAAAAAACAGCTCTATGACTTTGTCACGAAGTTCAGACCTAAATCAGATATAGAATATTTCAAACGGTTCATAGATGAAATCCTGATGATGAGCGGTTTTGACTGCTTTATGAAAGACGGTGAGCTTAATCCCTACATGGTAGACAACTTTGTCAATAAAGAGAGAGTAAAGAAATACTACCGGAATAAAGATGGATTAATAAATACATACGACGAGTCTATCCATTTTAATGTGACAGGTGATTCAGGTTATATTTATTATAACATTAGCGATCAGGATCTGGCCAGTATCACAGATACTACCAGTACCTTAACAGTCAATGACAAAATTAGTATGTGGACAAGAGAGATCATGTCTGAAACAAGCGGAAAGACAAATTTCGGATTAGTGATGCTTATGCAGCACTATCCTAAGCAATTTGGATTTATTGAAAGGTATGGATGGGAAGAAGCCAAAGAATTGGACTATGACATTAATAAAATCCAATCTGTTTTAGAAGAGCGTGAGAAACTTAAAGGTCTTATGCCCATGATTAAATTCATCCATAACAATTTTCATGTTGCCCAATTCTATACAAGTAGCGAAATAGAGATTTTACTTAATGCAGGAATTAAAGAGACAGGATTGAAACATCTTAAACCCGATCTTAAACTGCTTAAAAGTGGTGCTCTGTTGTCAGAGAGAACAAGTAGAATAAGGGACAATCGCCCAGCAAATGGATATGTCATAAAAAGTTATAGACAGAGTATCTAACATTCACTTTTTAAGGGGGGGATAATTACCCCCTTATTTTTTGAATATTGATTCTTGTTTATTGGAACATTTATACCGATACTAATAGTCACAATCTTAACCGAACACAAAACAAACATTATTCACTTTTTAACCAGGGGGTATATAACCCCTTATTATCTGAATATTTGATTATTATTGTTTCTTTGTACCTGAATAATATTTGCTCATTATAGTTGTTCCTATCTCTTAAAAGGTTAAATACCGAAGCCTTTCTTATAAATCCCCCCTGGGGTCTGTTACTCCCGGAAACAGGTACTCCTGATAATAACCCCCGCTCCTGAATTCGAATGGAAGCGAATTATATATGGCGGTCTCTGATAGAGACAGTCCTATAACTTTTATATTCTCTCTCCCTTTATCCTAAAAGGTTATATCCGTAAGTAGTACAATGAGTAATGCCCGAGCATAACTTCTACAATTAACCTTATAGTAGGTAAAACTTCATTTTCGTAATCATTAAGTCCTGATTTCCCATAACCGGGACTTATCTATTCCATAACCAATCAATTCGACACATGATTTTCTTTGAATTCTATCAGTTCGTGGTACCCAAGGCGGTACTCGAAGCTAAGTATGCAGGCGGACTGCAACACTTTATCAATGACATTCCTAACGGTACATATGCAGAGAATTCCAATCTTGCAAGTGCAAGGTTCCTCAAACTGGACGATATCAACGCGTTTGTTGAGTTGGTAGCTAAGAAAGGACTGCATTTCCATAGAATGGAATTCTATTCGGATGATTTCACGGTATTCACGGCTGTCGGTCCATGGTGGCTGTCTGAATGGCTTAGCTTCAATACTATATTATGTCTTCTTAAAGAAGACTAAGTTTTTTTCGTGAATATTACATAAAACTCTTTACTTTGCATTTATAACATTGAATTAAGAAACAGAAATAATTTAAGATTACATATTATTAAAATATAAGCGTTAGCTAAAGTTCTTGTCACAAGAAACCTGAGAAATTTCAAAGTACAAACAAGAACAGTTAGAGTAACGTCTTACGCTATAAGCGTAGGGCGTAGCCTATCTGTTTGTACGGGTTTCTCAGGACCTCTTGGGCGGATTAAGGTTACAGTCCTGCGCTTATTGCATTTATAAACCACTGGTGTCGGGCCTGCATCAGTACAAAAAACAAATAGATTTATTAATGAAGAAGATTTTATTATTGGCATTTACTGCTACAGTGATGCTTGGTGCATGCAAGAAAGAAAATGACGAACCTAAGGAAGAAGCAAACGTAACCATCAACGGGCAATCTTATACTACGGTCAAGATTGGTACACAGACGTGGACTGCTGTAAATTACAATGGTACTGGTGGTGAAGATCATTCTTCAGGCGATGTTTCTTATGGCAAACTGTACACATGGGAAGAAGCTAAAGGCATTCAGCTGCCATCAGGTTGGAGACTGCCAAGTAAAGAAGATTATGAAGAACTTTTAAAAGTTGCCGGTGGTGAAAAGACTGAGTTTGGATATTGGGGAAATTGGGACGTAAGCAAGAAACTAATTTCAACGAAGGGCTGGTCAGTGGAACAAGGAACTAATACTTTAGGTTTTAATGCTGTTCCTGCTGGTTTGGTAATGAAAGATACAGAGCAGAAATTTGAGAATAAAGGTGAAAGTGCAGTCTTCTGGTCTACAACAAAGGTCTCTGCTACGAATGAGAATAGATTTGTGTTTTATGTTTATGTCGATAATTCCTATAAAGAAACCACTATTGAGTCTGACTACCGATATTATAAAGCTTCGATCAGATTTGTAAAAGACAACTAACCATCTACTTAAAAGGTAATATAGGGCAGTGAATAGCTGCCCTTTTAATTTAGATCCAATGAGAAAATTACTATTTATTACTGCCTTGATATTTGCAGTGTGTTCTGGCACCAAGGCACAATATCTTAAATATGAGCCTTTATATAGTTCGCCACCATCAAGTAGCACTCTCGAAGACGGATGGTACAAAGCTACAGTGCAGTATCATAATACAGGGACTGCTTATAAAGCCTCTTATACTCTCCGGGTAAAGGTTTCTTACAACGCTGTTACTGCAATAGATTTTGGCAATGGCTATCTCCATTCTGGCATAAATTCTTCAGGGTATCATTGGAGTGGAGGAACGATTACATTATCTACTGACGTTAATGGAAATATTACCGGTGCTACAGCAAAGGTCACTATTATTGATAAAGATATATCTCCCAAAGTCTATTCTATTTATATAAAGTAACCTATATCAGCTATGGAAAGAAGAAACTTACTCTTAATCTGTGCTTTAGCGATGCTATTGTTATCAGGATGCGATGCATACCTTAAATTTGAGATGATGCGATATTCGATATATCTCATACTTGTTGCAATAGGTTTTGTAGTGTTGATGATATTAGCGTTGTTTAACAGTGGAAAATAGAACTATACAATTCAGACAGAACAATATAGCCACAGCGATGTGGCTTTTTTATTTTATACTATATGGAAAGAATGTCTCAGCAACAACGAGAACGAATGGAAGGCATAAGTTATCTCGAAAGCTTCTATAAAGAATATTATGCGCATCGATTCAAGGATGTAGATGTCCGATACAATTCCGGTTATTTTATCTTCGATTACCGTAGCGGTGGAATAGTAGATGCATTGAAGCCGATATTCCAGATATTGGACAACCCTAAAAAATACGTCGAACATCAGATTAAGCTTGCCCAGGAAGAGCTTGAGAGGAGAAAGGTAATTACCCAAGACACTCAACATCACCATCTTGCCATCACTTATTTTCGATTTAAGGACATAAAAGTCGAGGATATTGAGATCCACATCGCAGGTAGACTTCTTACCCGATTTAGGATAAGTCCAGATAAAATTCCGATTAAAAGTAGATACAGAAGAATTGACACAGAAATAAATAGAGGGTTAAAATAACGCTTTATTCTGATGCATCCTGATTCATACCTCACCCTCATTTTTGCTGCTTAGATGGGGATAAGGCATGAATCAGTCTTTACTTTGGTGATGGTATCAGGTTCCTCCATACCACTAAAAGGTAATGCTCACAGTTCTTCTTCAGCAGTGCTTGGGAAACGGTACTGCAAACATGATTAGGTAGAGCGGCATTCCGCAACGACTAAGAACGCATATAGGTTGCCAGATCCGGTTTCGTTGATAAGTCTTCCAGACACATCAACTCCACTGATTCGCTTCGCTCAGAATCTGTCATCCTATCTGCATTGTTCAAACGGGTTGCTCCATATAAGCTCCCTTTAGATTTATGGGCATTCACTCCGTTCATTATAAATCTAACCGCTTATCACTTTTCAGCTCGCCTGCGCCTTCGAGAAAGCTGCGTTTACTGTCATGGTTATTGTAATCCCTACGCTCATATCCTTTAAACAATAACACACGCCAGACACTTGTGTTAAAACATACTTTGTCGACGTTCTTCGAACTTTCCCGACAAAGACTTTCTCTCTTCTCGCAAGCGGCGAGCAAAGGATAGTGCTGAGATTCGATAGGTTATACTTTAAAGGTATTATCAACAGAACTTTGGATATTTTTCAATCCTAAGGATTTTGAAACAGGAATACTGGATTTAGTCAATGAGGGAGGTGATGCAGATACAAATGCTAGTGTTGGAGGTAGTTTGTTAGGTGCTAAATTCGGGTTTGGTTCAATACCTGTTAAATATATTGATGAGTTGAATGATGGGGAATTGTTGATTGGAAAATTTGAGGGGTTTGTAGAGGTTATCAAATAAATAACACCATGGTTGATTTTCAAGATAAATATCTTCGAATTACAGCTTTTGCTATTTTATTTCAAAGACCTTTGTCAACTCGTCGGATTCTAGTGGTTTTCCCCAAGATAAAATGCTAAAAATCAAACAGGATAATTGAGAAAAACAGTTGTTTTTTAATTAAAAAAATCATTACTTGTGTTCTCGTTTCACCAAGAGCTTTTGCAGAAAATCATACTCTTGTTAAAGTATATGTGTTAATAAAGAATTAACATATTTTTATTGGGTTATTTATTAATATAATGGACTGGGAATTAATTAAACAAAATATTTCAAAAGAAATCGGAGCAACAATTAACACAATTGATCCCGCTTTTGATATTGACGCTTGCTTAACTTTATATTATAAAATTTTAAATTTTCAAATTTCAATACCAACCAAGAATGATTTAAATGGCTTGGAGCAAGTAATCACTGAAACTATAAAAGAGATATACGTAGATGGACTAAGTAAAGAAACTTCAATTGGGTTATTTTGTAAAAATTTCGAACAATTTATAAAAAAGATTTATTATATATTAGAAGAGGGAGAATTTATTGATGAAAAAAACAGACTTGATCCTAATAAACTTCAGGCACTTACACCCTTTCTAGATAGCTTAAATAAGATTAGACCCATTTATATTGGAGAAAAAAACAGTGAGGTCTATGATATTGAAATTGCTAAGCTTAAAGATGGCGTCCCGCTGTTTAAAGTTAATAAGGATACGGGGTTAAAAATGTACAAAAGACTATATCCTAGTAGTCTAAATTTTGATAGCTATTCGGATTTGAATGACAAAACTTTGAATGATAAATATCAAAGCACATTTCTTCTTCATTTAATTAAAGCAGTTATTTTAAAGAACGAGCAAAGCCATCAAGCGCCCAATCGCTCAAGATTAGAAAACTTAGGAAATTTAAGTTCTACCTTAATTGCTGAATTATGGATCATTAATTTTCTAAAAAAAGAATTATCAATTATCATTAAAAAAGACAATTATAAAAAGAAAGATTTCGATGATTATATAAATACTGAAATAAACCGAGTAAAAAAACAAAACTCAAAATTTGTTTCATTAAACCTTAAGCAACTTAGTGATAAATCGAGTAAAATTAATAGCGGTTTTATCGAAGATTTATTACCATTAAACAGAAATCGTATGAGGATTTTGGGACAGGGAGGGTCTGGCAAAACAACAACTCTTGAATTCCTTGTATATAGGGATTCGATAAAGTGGAAAGAAAACCCAACGAGCTCAAAGATTCCAGTTATAATAGCTTTAGCAAATCTAAGTGCTACACAAACCATAATAGATTCCATAGCAAAAAAATTAAACATCGGATTAGAAGATGTTGAAGAACTATTAGAGACTAATGAATTAAATCTATTCTTAGATGGATTAAATGAAATAGTTGAAAATAGAGAATCTAAAAAGCGAAAACTTCAAGAAATTGCAAATATTATCGAAGAATATCCTGATTTATCTATCATCTTAACTGATCGTTTCGAATTTGATAGTTATCAAAACAATATGTTTAATATTCCGACATATATCATCCAAAAGCTTGATAAAAGTCAAATAAATGAATTTGTTGAAAAATACTGCAATTATTCATCTGAGCAAACAACACTAGTTTTGGAGGTAATAAATTCAAAAAGTAGAATTCATGAATTGTTAATGAGACCTCTGATACTAACAAGAGCGATAGAAATAATAAAAATAGATAATGACTTACCTGAAAAGGAAGGTCAAATCATAGAAAAATTTATAGATATTTTACTTAGAAGAGAGAAAGATGAGAAAAAAGATCCTCTTTTAAATATTAATAGTTTTAAATTGTTGCTTTCATTTGCAGCAAATGAAATCTACCACAAACATCGAACTAATGCCTCAATACATGAATTTAGCTTCAATAAAATGCTTGTTGAAGGTGCGGAAAAATACGGTTTAGAAAAATTTAATGCTGGTTATATAAGTAGAATCGGATATGAATTAGATATATTATTGAAGTCTGATGACTTATTTCAATTTTATCATCAAAGTTATTTTGAATTCTTTTGTTCTAATTATCTTAAGTACGAAATAAGATAGATGTTAGATTCAATTATCAATAAATATAATCCTAAAGATCCTAGTACTCATGGGATCTTGAAATATTTCTCCGAACAACTTTCAGAGAAAGAAAATATTTCTTTCATTCTAGAAATTTTTAAAAGTGGATCATGGTTGTTAGCAACGGAAATTAGTAGAACAAACTCTTCGGAGGAACTAAATGAGAAAACCACCATACAATTTTACGGATTATTCGACCAGTGGGTAGCAAATAGAATAGATTTTTCAAACACTATTTTTTCATCAAGAACTAGAAATCCATATATAACAACAAATTTACACTTCCAATTTAGAGAGGCTCTTTTATCTATTAAAAATCTTGATTTCCCAGAAAAGGGAATGAAAATTCTTGAGAAACTGATATTAAATGTCAATCCAATCTATTTAGAAAGATTTTTGGACGGAACTTTATGGATTGTAATTGAAGAATATGAAGAAAAGGAAATTGAAGTCTTTTTAAGTTATTTTATAAAAGCTTATATAGCAAACAGTTCGATAAATATTATTAATTTTTTATACCATTCATTAAATGTTTTAGCCTTTACTCATAAAATATATTACTTATCAGATATATTTATTAAATCTCTAAATCAAGTTTCTAAATTGATAATAGAGAATAGAACTTCAAGCAATTATAAGCAATTAATATTAGTTCTTTTAATTGATCTGATACAAAATAAAAAATTAGATTTATCTAGCTCTAAATATGAATACGTTATCAAAGAAACTCTGGATTCCTTAGATCAAGGTAGTATATCTAACTTGAATTTTCTTTTGTTTTTAAAACGATTTAATTATTCATTTGACGAATATGATGCCGTATTGGAATCAGAAGCATTGCTTGAAAATATAAGTGAAAAAATTTCCAGTATCCCAAAAAGAACAGATATTGAAATCCAAGCATTATTACATCATTTAATAAAGACTTCGAATGAATATTTTGAACTCTTTTTATTTCATCAAGAATTAATGAATCAGCAATATGCAGAAGAGCATATATTAAGATTTATAAACTTAATTGATGAAATCAGAATTGCATTTTTACCCATTTTATGGTACGAAGAATTTTTGAATTTTTCGCCCATAAATGGAGAAATATCTTTTGCGACAGAAGCAGGGTTTGAAGTAAAAGTTGACGAAGAATTCTTTAAAAGAAAGATCTTAGAAAAGAAAATAGAATCAAAAATTACAGACGATTTTATTTTACATTTTGGTTATGGCTTTCTTAACACCAAGTATTTAACAGGGTATCCTAAAGCAAACTTATTCTTAAAACGTTCAAAACAAACTAGAAAG
This sequence comes from Pseudopedobacter saltans DSM 12145, assembly GCF_000190735.1. Classification (GTDB taxonomy): domain Bacteria; phylum Bacteroidota; class Bacteroidia; order Sphingobacteriales; family Sphingobacteriaceae; genus Pseudopedobacter; species Pseudopedobacter saltans. Next base: position 678,794 of record NC_015177.1, on the reverse strand, counting down.
CCTCTAGATTTAAAAGATAAAGATCAAATCGAAGAAATAGAAAGATTCTATATTTCTAATTTAAATTATTCTGCATCTAACAAAAAGAACGTTTTAATTTTAACTCCATTTAAGGATACTATACATAAAATTATTACAAAATATGAGCTGAAAGCCTTTTTTCATTCGCTTGAATTATTCTTAATCGAAAAAGCCAATAACTACTTATCAATACTGTCTCCATTTCCTAAAAAATCCCACTCATTTAAAATTATTGTTCCTCCAAAATATATTTCTGAATATAATCTTAATTTATCTGAAGGAAAATTTTGGGAAATTTTAAAACGTTTAAGACCATATCTTTATAAGATTATATATTTAAATCATAAAGAGAAAGTTGAATCTATAAAAAAGATAAATTATGCCTTCAAAAATGATCGATACATTAGTGGAGTAATTAAATCGACCTCAAAAGGAGGACTAATAGTCGATATCTTTGGAGTAGAAGCTTTTCTTCCTGGATCTCAAATCGACGTAAAACCCGTTATTGATTATGATTCTTATATAGGTAAAACACTTGACTTTAAGATTGTTAAGATTAGCGAAGCAAATCAAAACACTGTTGTTTCACGCAGATTAATTATTGAATCTGTTATTGAAATGCAAAGAGAGGAAATTAGTAAAAAACTTGAAAAAGGCCAAATTTTAGAAGGAACTATTAAGAATATCACTTATTTCGGAGCATTCATAGATTTAGGAGGAATAGATGGATTATTATATATTACCGATATTTCATGGGGAAGAATTAATCATCCAAGTGATTTATTAGAGTTGAATCAAAAAATACATGTGGTAGTCTTAGATTATGAAGATAACAAAAAAAGAATTTCACTCGGCTTGAAACAATTACACCCTAACCCATGGGATGCTCTTGATGCTAAAATAAAAATCGGAACTAGGGTAACTGGTAAGGTTGTAAGTGTAGAAGATTACGGCATTTTTCTTGAAATAGAGCCAGGTGTTGAAGGTCTAGTCCATATTTCTGATATTAGCTGGTCATCTACTACAGTGAACTGTAAGGAACTCTTTAAACTTGGGGACTTTCTCGAGGCGATTGTGATTACAGTTGGTATAGAAGAAAGAAAAATGTCTCTAGGGTTGAAACAATTAATATCTGACTCATGGATCAATAAGATTAAAAAATATACAAAAGGAACCAAACACATAGCAAAAGTTTTAAATTTAGTAGATTATGGGATTTTTGTTGAATTAGAAGAAGACGTTATTGGTCTAGTTCATATATCTAAGATATTATCTTACAGAAGAATTAATCATCCGGCAGAATTCACAAAAATTGGTGAAAAAATTAATATCTCCATTTTAGAAATTGATAAAAAAAATAGAAGGTTATCATTAGGTTACGAAATAAAAGAAGAAAATGGATATTTATTTGAAAAAGTGTTTTTAGTTAATTCTATCCATAAAGGAGAAATTATTGACATAAAGAAAAATGGAGCTATTATAGCGTTAGATTATGGACTTACCGTCTTTGCTCCAACTCGCCATTTAATTAAATCTGATGGTTACTATCCGAAAGCAAAGGAGATACTTGATTTCAAAGTTATTGAGCTTAATAAGAAATTTAAAAGAATATACATTTCTCATACCAGTACTCATCGTTCTGTCCCTAATTTTTTAAAAAAAGCTTATGTAAAAAGAAGAATTACATAATACTAAGTCAGAAGTAAAAACTCCTTAATAATAGTTTTGTTCAAAATTCAAGCAGAATTTTTACTGACGGCATTCATGGATTGAATATCCTAAAAATAGTTAAATGCTATATGCACTACTATCCACGGAAAGAAATCATCAATCATTCCATCCAATTTAAGCTTCTGGTCTGAACACGTTTAAAGAAATTCCGGCATAAACGCTCCTGTAGCATTTACGCTCAATCCTATTTATTCCGTTGCTTCTTTACTTAGTTCAGCCCAAAGCTGATACAGATTCCATAATTAATTCTTTAATATTTTAATCATTTCAATTATGGAACAAAACGTCTTATTACAGGTAAGTGAGATTCAATTGGTCTACAGACCTAAAGTAAAAGCATCGGAAAGAATGAAAGTCTATGACGCTAAATCAGCTTATGAAGTACTGCTAAAATCCTGGGACATGGATAGCATAGAGATAGTGGAACAATTCAAGATTATGTTGCTTAATAAATCCAATAAGGTTTTAGGGATAAGCCATATCTCTACAGGAGGAATGTCTGGGACAATAGTTGACGTGAAGGTCTTATTCGGTATCGCATTGAAAGGTGGAGCTTGTTCGCTGATACTGGCGCATAATCATCCAAGTGGTAATATAACACCAAGTGATGCAGATAAGAAACTTACCAACAAGATTATAGAAGCTTCAAAATACTTAGATATAGAGGTTTTTGACCATATCATTGTAACTCCGGAGAAGTTCTACAGCTTTGCAGAGATGGGGTTGATATAAATTAAGCTCACAGGACGTTTGTCTTGTGAGCCATTTTTTTATTGATGAAGCGAACTATTGAAGTGAGTGCTATAAATCTGGCAATATCTCCTTATAATTATCTAGTGACATCTGCCCCAGCCCTCTGAGATAGTTCAAAGTAACTATCATATCCGAATGCCCTAATAATTGTTGCAAAATATGCACATCCTTTGTCTTTTTATAGACTGCTATAGCTCCAGTGTGTCTAAATGAATAAATAGTTTGATCCTTATCTATTAATCCCAATTTAGACATCTTTTTATGCTCTCTTGTCCAATTAGTACTAAAATAATGCTCATTATAAGCAGTGATTGATTTAGAGAATATATTGTGATGCTCCTCGATATCCTTACAATGACTAACTAATTTTTCTCTAACATAGTCAGGTAATGGAACAACCCTAATGCGCCCACTTTTATTCTCAGAGCCTGAGAGATGGATCTGAGTAAACCCGTTCTTAAAGTGAGACTTAGTTAATATCCGAATTTCCTGATGTGGCCTTAAAAAGCAACTATAGCTTAATAAACAGCAGATATACAGATTATCATTATGCTTTTCCAAATAACTCAGAATGCGTTTAAGTTGTGGTAACTCATAATATTTATGCAACGTAGCCTTTACTTTAACTCTGTTAGTTTTTTTTAACTTACCTAAATCAACTTCATACTTATTGGATATTCCAGATAAAAGAACGTTGATGTCTCGTCTCTTATCCATATAATAAGTGCTTGAACTTTGGAACTGATTAAGAAACTCTTGGACTCTATTTTGAGAAAGGTTTGATAAGCATCCCTCCTTTTCTTCTGTAGTAAGGAAATCTACAAAAAGCTTATGAATACGCTTTAGGTTCCTTTTATACAATTTACTTAGATTAGAGGCTAACTTCAAGTTCAACACTTCATCTAAAGCATCTTTTAAAACCAGTGCTTCCCTTTCGATTATAAGGTTATCCCGGAACTGATGTTTTGATGCAGTTCGATCTATCGGATACCGACCTTCTGCAAATGCTTTTTTAATTTCGTATTCTAACAACTGTAGTTCCAGTGTTCTCTTAGCAAGATCGTTCTCGACATTTGGGTTAATATCCAGATTAATACATTTGCCATTGTAGATTTTAATTCTTTTGTCTTCTAAATACAGATTAACATAGCATCTTTTGTTTAAATCTTTAGGATTATTAATTCCCGTCCTTAATAGCTGTTTTGGGATCATTTTGGGATCAATTAAGCTAAAGCATGGAGAAATATGGCTCCTACAGCTCAGTTGGGCTAGAGGGTGCAACACTCATAATCTTTTGGTCCCTGGTTCGAGCCCAGGTGGGAGCACAAACAGAAAGCCTTCAGAAATGAGGGCTTTTTTTGTTTAAAACCAGATCAATAGCGTCCGTCCCTCGCCAAGACCTTTTTCGTGGTATTTAGTGAAGAGAACATGAAAATATTTATGAATTCGCAATAGTAATCACCTTGAATCTGACTATACATTTGCCATTTAAACTCATAAATAAAAAATCCGTTAATATCTTACCGCTACTAATCTGGTGAACGAATGGTAATAGTAGCCCTTTTTCTTTATCTCTTGGTTTGCAAATAAGGCTTAATTTTTGTTTGCTTTCCTTTATATCACTCAGATATAAAAATACACAGTACAAAATTTACTACTATGGAAAACCAGTTCTTAGATTTAGAAAAAAAATATTGGAAAGCAATGGAAGAACACGACTATGCAACCGTGAAAGATCTGACTAGATTTCCTTGTGTTTTAGCAAGTAAAAGAGGTGCTAACAGCATCGATGAACCTACTTTTAAAAAAATGTTTGAATCTGCTGCCGGAATGAGCATGAAAATCAACAGTTTTAACAATGTAGTTCTTCAACAAGTTAACGAAAGCACCGTGATATTAGCTTACACTATAGAAATAGAAAAAGAAAAAATATATGAATGTGTGTGTTCTTCCACCTGGATTAAACAAAATGACCGTTGGATTTGTGCTTCACATAGTGAAGCTGATTTAGACAAAGATTCAATAAATTAACAACTCTTGTTGCCAAAAAAGAGTAGATTTTTGCACCATCGCCAAAACTGCGACATTATTAAAAAACCTGACGCAGATCGCCCTTTTTTTGTCGCTTTTATACCTTATTCATTTCTGGTTTAAGCGCTACATTTGATAAAAAAATATAAACCATGGCAATTATCAATCCCCACATTAATTTCAACGGGAATGCAGAAGAAGCATTTACATTTTACAAATCTGTATTTGGCGGAGAATTTACAAAGATTATACGCTTGAAAGATTTGGCAAGCCCAGAATTCCCGGTAGCAGAAAAAGATGAAAATAAAATCATGCACATTGCTTTGCCAATCGGTAAAAACAACAGATTAATTGCTAATGATGTGCCCGATTTTTTAGGAAAAGTAAACGAGAATGAGAATAGGAGTAAAATTTCGGTAATTACAGAAAGCAAAGAAGAAGCTGATAAATTATTTAATGGCCTTTCTGCTGGAGGAACTATAGAAGTGCCTATGAGCGATAGCCTTTGGGAAACATATTTCGGTATGTTTAGAGACAAATACGGTATTGAATGGATTATAGAATTTGATCCTGAATTCGATAAAAAAGCATAAACAAAATGAGATAAATAAGGATGTTAGGTTAGACCAGTGAAGAATAAGCTCGGAGCTTATGCATAAAAAAGCCAGCAAAATTTATCTATTGCATAATTTTTGGTTAATTAGTTATGGGCAAAAGCGAGGTAAAATCAATTTTCCAAGCAATTATAGTCCTTAATTTGTTAATAGATCTCTAACGGGTTTCAAAATGCATAAAACTAAACGCCATTTTTCAAGTCTTTTTCAGCAGTACACCTTTGTTTGTATCTTACTTTTAAGCTGTTTTTCTCTTCCAGTTAAAGGACAAGATAAAAAGCCGATTGGCGATTCTTCGCAGGTTATACCAGACACCCTACTTTTTAAAATACAAAAAGCACAATCTTCCATTACCGAGATTAATACGGTCACCAAAAAAGGGCACAATCTGGATCATATAAATGGCCAACTGGATGAAATAGAAAACAACATCGCCCCTGTTAAAGCCGATCTTCAAAACCTTAATAAATCTATCGACTCCAAAACCCTGAATGGTTATAACCTCATCCTTAAAAAATCTCAGGAAACATTGGATATCTGGCGAACGCAACTGTCCAGGTCAACCAACGATTTGCAGAAGATGTCCGACGAAGTAGTGTCTTTAAGTCAGGACTCTTTATTAAGTGTAAACGAAAAGGACAGTTCTACAAAAAGGCTATACAATAAGCAACTACTCGATCTGAAATTAAAGTTGCAACATACCGGAAAATCAGTCTCAGTCGATCTGGATACAGTAAGTTCTACCCTGGCTAAGGTTTCCACCTTATTGTTTGAGATTAACGATTTACAGGCGAATATAAACGAGCGTATGCAAGCTTCCAGCAAAAGCGCTTTCGGAAAAGAATCTCCCTATATCTGGTCTGCTCCAAAAGAAAAACCGCAAGAAAGCTTAGGTGACCTGTTGTCTTCTTCTTTTAAAGGCCAGAATAAGATTATCAGCTATTTTGTCAATTCTACATGGGACAATCGCATTCTACTGCTACTCTTTAGCATAGGTTTCTTTATTTGGGTCTATCTCAATTTCAAAAAAGCACAGAATCCGGAAGTCAAACAAAAACTGGGGGATATTCAACTTGATCATATCAAACCTATACCTATTTTATCTACGTTAATCGTACTTATCAACCTTACTCCCTTATTCGAGCCCGATTCCCCTTCACTGTACATAGAAATTATGGCTTTCCTGCTGATTGTTATTCTTACAATAGCGTTTTGGAGGAACCTGCCACGGTCTGAATTTAAAAACTGGCTGATAATCGTAACGCTGTACATACTGATCACATTTGCTGCCGCAACCGTCAGAGACTCCTTTCTTATACGCATTTGTCTGATAATACTCAATTTATCCTCATTATACATCGGGTCTAAATTCTATCTAAAGTTGCAATACGTACAGATTGCCAAACGAATGTTAAAACCGGTATTACTGATGTTTTTGGTGTTTAACTTGCTGTCCGTAATATTCAACGTTTTCGGACGGATAAGCTTGGCAACAACCTTCAGTTTAACGGCAATAATAGGTCTTACACAAGTTATCGGCCTGGTTGCCTTTATTTTGATATTAATTGATGCTATAGAACTTCAGATCAGAATCAGCGCTTATAACGAAGGTTTGTTTTCCAGGGTTAACCTCGAAAAAACACGCGCTTCTTTCAAAAAAGTATTGTCCTTACTTGCCGTTATATTATGGCTTTTGGTCTTTATGATCAATATGGGGATTTCTGAAGGTGTTTTTACACTGTTCGAAAAAATTCTAACGAAACCCCGCAATTTTGGAAGCGTATCATTTACGCTAAATAATATATTATTCTTTGCCTTAATACTTTATATATCCAACTGGCTGCAAAAAAACATCGAAATCCTGTTTGGAGAGAAAAGTATTGGTTTTAGCAATGTGATAGAACATAAGAGCTCTAAACTTACTTTAATCAGGCTAATAGTTGCCATTTTAGGGATTTTGCTTGCAATTACCGCTTCCGGCATTCCCTTAGACAAATTAACAGTGGTTTTGGGTGCACTGAGTGTTGGAATAGGTTTAGGGATGCAGAATATCGTTAATAACTTTGTGTCGGGCATTATACTGATATTCGAAAAACCTTTTCATATTGGCGATTATATAGAACTGGCAGATAAAAAAGGAAAGATTAAAGACATTGGCATACGTTCCAGCAGAATGATTACCCAACAGGGCGCTGAAGTAATTATTCCAAACGCAGATTTACTTTCTAACCGTTTTGTTAACTGGACGACGAACAAAGCCTACGTAAAATCAGAAATTATCCTGAAAGTAAACAGCGAAACAGATATTGAAACTATACGTAAAATTGTAGAAGAAGAAGTGGGACAGGCTAAAGGGGTTGTCAAAAAAATGGCTCCCGAGGTATTGATTAACAATATCAGCGCAGATGCCATCGAATTGAAAATATTAGTATGGATTAATAACATCTACGCAGAACCCTTATTTAAAAATCACTTATTCACCCGATTCCTTTTAAGATTTAAAGAACTCGGTATTAAAGTGGTATAGATAATAATTCAGATATTTATTAGCTTAATCATGTAATATGGCAACAAAAGAAATTCTAGCTCAATTGCAGACACTGAGCAATGAAAAAACATATGCTCACAATAAAAAAGTTGGTGCCGGTGACAATCAGTTTGGTGTTAAAATGGGCGATATCAGGAACATCGCTAAAAAGATAAAAAGAGACCACAAACTGGGTTTAGAATTATGGCAAACAAAAAATATCGACGCCCGCTTATTGGCTATTTTAATTATAGATCCCAATAAACTATCCATCAAAGAACTGGAACAAATGGTTAAATCTATTGATTTCGCTCCAATTGCCGATTGGTTTAACTCTTACATAATAAAGGATAATCCCAATAAAGATTTACTCAGGGAGAAGTGGATAGATTCCGATAATAAATGGATCGCAAGAGCCGGCTGGAGTCTATTGGCTGGTAAGATTGCCCGCGATGCAGAAAGTCTGGATCTCTCTGCTATTTTAGATCGCATTGAGTCGGAAATGCTGAATGCAGAACCGGAAGTACAATGGACTATGAACACTGCTTTAGCCCAAGTTGGTATTAATTTTCCCGAGCATAGAGCCAGAGCCATATCAATTGGCGAAAAGTTGGGAATATATAGGGATTACCCGGTATCTAAGGGTTGTACCTCTCCCTTCGCCCCTATCTGGATCAATGAAATGGTAAGCAGGCAAAAAACTTAATCTCACTAATGCATTTACTGTAAAGACAATAAATCATAAAAATAAAAGTTAAATCAAATTAACTATATTTATGAAAAACAATAAATTATGAAATATTTATCTTTACTAACCTTCTTAATCACATTATTAAGTTTCAGCACTTCAAGTGGCCAGGAAACTTATAAACCAGGGTATGCAATACTCGAAAACGGCACCAGAATAAGCGGAGAAATTGGCTGCTATGAGGATTCACCCTGGCTAAATCAACGTTTTATTTTTATTAAGGATTCTGCTGATCTGGCCCAAAATGGAGTAAAAGCCAAATCAAAAAAATACAAAGTCGACGATTTAAAATTTTACGAGGTTGCAGACCGCGCTTATGAAAAAGTAAACTACGTAGATCTACAAAATATACAGGTTAAAAGCTTGGGATCTAATAATCATATGTTGGAACGATTCTCTTCGGGTCGCATAAACGCTTACAGATTTTATGCATATCCAAAGGATATTGAAGTATATATCAATACTCCATCTGAAGTAATAAAACAGAATGAGCAACGTGATAAAGCTGCATTGCTTGCAGGATGGAAACTTTTAACTCAAAAAGATGGAAGTAACTTAAAAAACTCTTTCGAATACGACTTTCAAAAATATTTTGAAGATGCTCCGGATATTGCTCAAAAATATAAAGATGGAGCCTATGGTAATACACCGATAAGCAACAAAAAAGGATTAGCTGGTAAAATGGTTAATATGGCAATGAAAGCGAGCCTGCAACCTTTAGAATATCAGTCTATCGTTGCCGCATTTAATGACTATAACAAAAAGTATCAAGGTAAATAATAGCAAACGGTAAAAAACAATCCAAAGAGCAGAATAGAACTTTTCGGTATACCTTAAAGATACCGAAAAGTTTAAACATTATCTCCGAATAAAAAACATATCTTATTTTATAAAATACTGCTAAGTAATACAAAGAATAAATTAGCTAAAGACTTATTAACCAGAATGCCTTCAGAAATAGAGAAAATACTTGCAGAAACCATACACCGACCTTTCGAATATCCTGCCCACAAATGGTCATACTACCAGGAATGGAATAATGCTTTATTCTTACATTGGAAAGTATCTTTAGAAGACCTGAGCGAAATTGTTCCGGAAGATTTACGAATCGATACCTTTGACGGAAACGCATACATTTCCCTGGTCGCATTCACCATGCAGAAAATCAGACCGAGAAATTTACCGGCTATTAAAACAATCTCCGACTTTGACGAAATCAACGTTAGAACTTATATTGACAACAAAGGAAAAAAAAGGGGTTTATTTCTTACATATAGAGGCAGGGAAACACTTATCTGCTTTAATATCTAAAAGGATATCTGGTCTCCCTTACGAGAAATCAGACATACATCGCTCAAAAAATTATTATCAGTCTGCTAACAGAAAAAAGAATTTCTTTTTGGATACTTCTTTTAGCACCACAGATCTATTAAATACCAAGACAGATTTAGACAGATGGCTTACCGAGCGCTATTGTCTATATCTGGATAAAAACAACACCATTTACTGTTACGATATTCACCATAAAGAATGGGATGTTAAAAATGTACAGCTTAACAAGCTGAAATTGGATTACAAAATCGGAAACATCCACATGAACCAAGCCCCTGACTTGTTACATTATTCAGATGGAGTTAAAGTACTGGCCTGGAATAAAACAAAAGTAGTGCTGTAATATTACCATACTACCGAATATGATTTTCTACTCTCCCTGGAATTATTCAGGAATACCTGAGTCAAAAAGAAACTCTTCATTCAACTACCGGCAATAACCATTAGACTACTTGAACTAATGAACTATTGACCTATTGAACTCCCCACCAACATCCCTCCATTTGCATTTAAGGCTTATTTTTAGTACCTTTGCATCCGTTGAAGGAAAAAACAGGCTTTTTAAAGCTTGTACAATCATCATTCAAATTCATTTTGAAATCTATTTTTTTCTTCCTTTTTAGACTATTGCAGTCTTCTTTCAGAGGTTTTTACCTCGTCTTTTTTGCTCTCGAGAGAGAGTATCGTTGAATCTCAAGATTCGAATAATTTATTGTTTAACCGCATATTATGTATGCGACAAATTATTTTTATGACAGCATTTAAAGTTGGAATTATTGGGGCCGGTCCAAGTGGACTTGCCATGTTAAGGGCTTTTGAGTCAGAACAGAAAAAAGGTAATCCCATACCAGAATTAAAATGTTATGAAAAACAGGATAACTGGGGCGGGATGTGGAATTATACGTGGCGTACAGGCGTTGGCAAATACGGCGAGCCGCTGCATGGCAGTATGTATAAATATTTGTGGTCTAACGGCCCAAAAGAATGTTTAGAATTTGCCGATTATACTTTTACCGAACATTTTGGACAGCCTATATCATCTTACCCGCCAAGAGAAGTTCTTTTCGATTATATAGAAGGGCGTATTAAACAAAGTAATGCCAGAGACTATATACAATTTAATACGGTAGCACGCTGGGTAGATTATCTTCCCGAAACCAAACAGTTTAGGGTGATATTCGATAATCTGGTTAAAAACGAAACATTCGAGGAAATATTTGACTATCTGGTAGTTGGAACAGGGCATTTCTCTACGCCTAATATGCCTTATTTTAAAGGTATCGACAATTTCCCGGGAGCGGTAATGCATGCGCATGATTTCAGGGGAGCGGACCAGTTTAAAAACCAGAAATTATTATTAATTGGTAGCAGCTATTCTGCAGAAGATATAGGCGTACAATGTTATAAACATGGCAGCGCCGGCGTAACCATTTCATACAGATCTAATCCTCTTGGTTCCAAATGGCCCGACGGTATCAAAGAAAAACCATTGGTTACTCATTTCGAAGGCAATAAAGCTTTTTTTAAAGATGGAACCTCTGAAGAATTTGACGCGGTTGTCTTTTGTACAGGCTATCAGCACAAATTCCCATTCTTGCCAGATAATTTAAGACTGAAAACTAAAAACTGCTTATATCCGGACAATTTATACAAAGGCGTCATTTTCCATGAAAATGAAAAACTGATCTTTCTCGGTATGCAAGACCAATACTATACATTTAATATGTTTGATACCCAAGCCTGGTTTGCCCGCGATTATATGCTGGGTAGAGTTGCTTTGCCAAACGGACAAGAAAGACGAAAAGATATTGATAAATGGATGGATTACGAAAAGCGCAGTTTAACAGGAGAAGAGCATGTTGATTTTCAGACAGACTATATCAAAGATTTAATAAGTTATACCGACTATCCAGCTTTCGATCTGGATAAAGTAGCTGATATGTTTAAAAGCTGGCTTAAAGATAAAGAAGAGAGTATTTTAGGGTACAGAGATAAAGTATACCAGTCTGTAATGGATAACACTCATGCTGAAAAACACCATACCAAATGGATGAAAGAAATGGATGATAGCCTGGAACGCTATTTAGACGAACAACCTGCAGACGAGTTTGAGTTAAGCAAAGAAAACTATTACTAATAAGCGGTGGTTATTAAAATAACTCCGGAAACCGAAAATGAAGGATTTCCGGGGTTACTACTATTTTAGCCTGTTATATTCGTCATGGTTTCCAAGCGGAATTACCGAATAATATACCCCGGTTTCACCTTCTCTAAATCAATAAATTGGTCGTGACCGAATAGCCGCAGTGATTTGGAGTATATAAACTCTTTACTATATTTAGGTTTTAACTTAAAAATTTAATTCAGAAACCTAAACAAAATATTATGGGAGACAGTACGAATATCAAAGTGGGACCATTGGATAGTATGTTGGAACACAATGGAGCTTATGGTCCCTACGGTGGGGCATATATACCTCCGGTACTTGAAGGACAACTAAAAAAACTGGCAGACTTTTTCGACGAAGAAGTAAAAACCGATGATTTCAAAAACGAATTTATCCGCATTTTAAAACAGTATGTAGGCCGGCCTTCCCCATTATACTATGCAAAAAATCTGAGCGATTATGTTGGTTCTAAAATTTACTTAAAACGTGAAGATTTAAACCATACCGGTTCTCACAAGATCAATAATTGTATCGGACAAATCTTGCTGGCTAAAAAAATGGGGGCTAAAGAAATTATTGCCGAAACCGGTGCCGGGCAACATGGTGTAGCCACAGCTACTGCCTCAGCTATTTTAGGCATCCCTTGTAAAGTTTTCATGGGCGAAATAGATGTGGAAAGACAAGCTTTAAACGTACGTCGTATGCGTTTGCTGGGTGCCGAAGTTATACCTACAAACCTTGGCAGCAGAACTTTAAAAGACGCTGTTGATGCTGCTTTAGGATATTATATACAAAATCCAGAGTCTTTTTATTTACTGGGTTCACATGTAGGCCCTCACCCATATCCACGCATGGTTGGTTATTTCCAGTCTGTAATTGGTAACGAAGCCAGACAGCAAATTTTAGCAGAAGAAGGTAAATTACCTAAGCATATTTTTGCTGCTGTTGGCGGAGGTTCCAATGCCATAGGATTATTTTCTGGTTTTTTAGCAGATGACGAAGTGGAAATCCATGGAGCAGAAGGTGGTGGCGAAGGTATTTACCCTAATACAGCGGCAACACTTTCCTTTGGAAAACCTGCGGTATTTCAGGGAACAATGTCTTATTGTCTGGTAGACGATGAAGGAAACCCGATTCCATCGAAATCCATCGCTGCTGGTTTGGATTATCCTGGAATTTCTCCGCAACATGCACACATGAAAGACAGTGGAAGAGCAAAATACTATCCGGTAACAGATGCAGAGGCTGTTGAGGCCTACAAATTATTGTCGAGATTAGAAGGTATTACTCCTGCTATCGAATCTTCACATGCGGTTGCTTTAGCTATGAAAGTCCTAAAAAACAAAGGCGAACTGGCTATAGTAAACGTTTCCGGAAGAGGCGACAAAGATGTAGAAAGAGAAATGTAACATCCTATAATATAATGCGGGTGTCCGAAAAGCGGTTTGTCTTAATTGAGGACCAATCTGACAAAGGACGGTACTTTTCGGACACCTTTATTCCAAATAAAATTCCGATCCTTATTTTTATGATCGATATTTCCCGCTACTTATGAAAATAGATTTTATAGAAAAAAAAACGAAACTTTAATTGCGGATATCAGCGCAGACGGAATAATTATAAACAACACTCAGGATGCCTTAGACATGATGATGAATTGCAGTTATCAGGGTGCGGATAAAATCATCTGGTACGAACAAAACATCACTCCCGAGTTTTTTGACCTTAAAACAAAGCTGGCTGGCAATATCCTGCAGAAGTTTTCCACTTATAATATGGAATTAGCCATTATCGGAGAATTCTCTAAATACAATAGTAAAAGCTTAAAGGACTTCATCTTTGAAAGTAATAAACAAAGAAAGATTAATTTTTTAGCTACAAAAGAAGAAGCTTTAGCTATTTTAAGTGCTAATAAAAGATCTATCTGACACTGTTTTTATTCTTACAGCGTTATTATCTTTACGCTCGCAAGATCATTGTCCATAATTATTGTTGTTACATAAACAGCTATATTGCCAGCTCTTCAAGCCCAAAATAGAGACCATACCTATATCTTCTAATTTATGAACAAAGATTACCACAATTTATATGTGATAACCGGAGGTCCCGGAACCGGGAAAACAACCACACTTAATCAACTGAAACAAGATGGATTTAAATGTATAACTGAAGATGCCAGAGAAATAATAAAAGAACAAATGGCCACCGGAGGGACATCACTTCCCTGGAAAGACAAGAAAAACTATACACTGCTTATGCTTCGTAAAGCTTATGAAAGCTACAGTAATGTTTTATGTGCAGATGACAACGACATCTACTTTTTCGACAGGAGTATTTTAGATGCTGTCTGTTATGCCGATATGATCAGCTTTCCTGTTCCACAGGAATTTAACCACATTATCGAAAACTGTATTTATAACAAAAACGTTTTTATATTTCCTCCATGGCCCGAGATCTACCAGACAGATACGGAAAGGAAACAAAACTGGCAAGAAGCCTTAGACACCTATAATTTTTTAAAGGCAACTTATCAAAAGTTTGGCTATACCTTAATAGAGGTTCCTAAAGACACTCCCCGCAACAGAGCAGCGTTTATAAAAACTCATATCCAGATAGTGTATTAAAGCGCTTTCCTAAGACCACACCTGTACACCAGAAACAAAATTGATTTTCATTTTTTATCATATGTAAAAAATACTGGCACCAACAAGCTGTATTTTTGCAACACTATTTAAAAAACAATTATGAATTGGATTATTTTAATTATTGGAGGGCTTTTCGAAGTAGGTTTTACATTTTGTTTGGGAAAAGCTAAAGAAAGCAACGGAAATGACGCCATATGGTGGTACAGTGGATTCGCTATCAGTTTGGTTTTTAGTATGTACCTTCTGGTAAAGGCAACCCAAACGCTACCATTGGGAACAGCCTATGCTGTTTGGACCGGAATTGGTGCGGTAGGTACCGTTTTGGTTGGGATTTTGGTTTTTAAAGAACCCGCTACTTTTATGCGTATTCTTTTTATCACCACTTTAATAGGATCTATCATCGGGTTGAAAGCTGTATCTTCCCATTAACCCTATATCTACTTATATATAAAGTCTAAATTCAAAAGTAAAGATTTAAAAAGCATAAGCCGTTTACTTACAATCGGAACAAAATGGCTTTGTCTAATTATAAATCAGACTCTATATAATTAATAAAAAGAGGATGCGATATCCTCTTTTTTATTAGCAAACTAAAAGCTCTTTACCAGTCCAACTCCAATACCGTTTTGGGCATAATAAGGTGTTATCATGGTGCTTCCTTTATCCTTCCTGCTAAATAATGCATTAACCTTCGGATACAAGGCATAAGCCAGTTCTGTCGACAAAATACCTATCCCTGCTCCAGCAACCACATCACCTACCCAATGCTTATCATTTAATGTTCTGTAAGCTCCCGTAACAATTGCAAACGGATAACCAGCCAAACCGACCAGTAAATTGCTGTTCTTATATTCCCTGAACATAAAATGTGCGGAAGAAAAGGCCGTTGCTGTATGCCCCGACGGAAAAGACCAGTTATCCGCAGCATCAGGTCTTTCTTCTTTAATATTCCGTTTTAATGGCACTACAATAGCAGCCGTTATTAATTGAGAGCTGGCATAAATAATGGTTCTTTCCTTAAAATTATGCATTCCTTTTAATCCACAAGCATTCAGGCCATAAACCAATAAAGCAGGCGCATACTGGGTATAGTTATCAAGCTTTATATGCATAGGATTGTGTTCATTAATTTCCTCGCGGGTAGAAGTATTTACCCTTTTTAACATATTGAAATGCAAACTAGCCGCACCATAACCAACAAAAGCTGTCGGTAAAATAAGGTTCTTGCCGCTTAACCTGTACTTATACGCCATCTTACTTTCCTTCTGCAAACTATCGGTATTTAATTCCTGAGCATTTGCAGCACTACATGCTATCAGAAAAGCGATTGCAATAAGATTTAAACTCCTGAACATCATAAATTCCTGTTTTAAAATTTATAACTATAACCTAGACGAATTACCTGCGTTTCGTAATAATCATTACTGGTATACCTGAAACCTGCAGCTCTTATTTCCTTATTTACGACCATAGTATTTAATAAATCTGTCGCATTAAAGAACAGCTCACCTTTGCCGCTTTGTACAGATTTTTTAACTCCCATATCTACAGAAAATCTGGAACCAAGCCTTCCCTGAGGTATAATATCCGGCGCAAGACAAACCGCACTTAACTGAGCATCAGTTCCTTTAGCAAATCTGAATATATTATTTAATTTGATATTCCCCGAAAACATTGATTCTTTATCAGCCGAGAAAGTAGCAGGCTTTGGATACAGACTTTCTACGGAAAAAGCGTTAATTTGATTCCGGTAAATATTTCCGTTTATGCTGAAAGAATAGTACGCATTGATTTTTTGGTTCCAGACCCCTTCTATCCCACTGTTATAACTCTTTCCTGCATTCTGAAATACGGCGTACACTAATGTGCTGCCCGGGACAATACTGGAAATCCGTGTTATGGTACCATCTGAGAAACGATGATACAAAGCGGAATAAACATATCCTTTATCCCAGGTGTGTTTATAACCAAGCTCCAGACTATTGGTAAACTGTGGTTTCAGAGCCGGGTTTCCTACTTTTATAATTTCGGCATCATCATATTTAGGAAAAATCCTGATATCGACTTCATTAGGCCTGTCGACCCTTCTATTATAAAAAACTGATAATTTATTGTAATCGCTTAATTTATACGCTAAACGAAGATTGGGAAACGGTTGTGTATAATTATATCCGTCACTTTTATAGGTACTGTGATTTGGATTTACATCGTACTGAATTTTAACATACTCCACCCGCAGCCCCGCCTCTGCTTCCCATTTTTCATTCTCATAAATATAATTGCCATACCAGGCAGGAATCAATTCCTTATAATTAGCCCAGCCGCCCGCACTAACATCCAGCACAGAATTTTGGCCCGGAATAAAATTCATATTTGTTGGGATATTCCGGTTCCTTAGTTTTAAACCGGTCTCTATACGTCCGTATCTAAAAGGTTTGATATAATCGAGGTTGACATCGTAAACCTTTTCGTCCGACAATAACTTGAAAGCATCTGTTCCCGTAGAGTTGGGCAGGTAATTATCATAAAAATACTTTTCATCCTCCCGGTGGAAAGTATAATTAAAACCAGCGTTCAATAAATGCCCGGCTTCTTTAAATTTATGCTGATAACTTGCTGTTGCCATTGCGGTAGTTTTCAGTTCGTCTTCCAGAAACTGCCATAAACGTAAACGTTGAGTTATATCTCCATTAAAAAATGGCTGATCCCCCCTGTCGATAATCTTTTCACTGCCATATAAACCAGAGATCGTCAGTGTGTTTTGCGAGTTGATATTCCAATCAATCCCGGCCTTACCCGTAAAAAAATTAGTATTCCGGTTTCTCTTCAGTTGCGAATTGATTATTTGCCCGTCATCATAGGTACGGGTTACATATTCATTTTTATTAAGCGTCTGGGTGTACAGATTATCAGCCTGCACAAACAGATTTATTTTATCCTTTCTGTAATTCAGCGCCAAAGAAGGGTTTATTTTAGGCGTTGCCGTATACTGTGGCCTTATAGTAGGCAAGTTTTCTTTTCTTTCCCAAAGCGCTCCCAAACCAGTGGTTAACATTACCTTGCCGTTAAGCCCTTCCTGCTTTTCCTTTTTTATGACGATATTAATAATACCGGCATTTCCGTTAGCCTCATATTTAGCCGATGGATTATTAATAACTTCTATCTTATCTATAGCAGATGCAGGAATATTATCTAACCCTATCTGATTTCCAAAGCCAGTTAAGGCAGTCTGCCTGCCATCTATCAGCACCGTCACTTTATCACTCCCCCTCAATTGTACCTTACCTTCCTGTACAGTAACGCCGGGTAAATTCTGCATGCTTTGTAGTACAGACCCGCCAGATTGACTGATATTGTCCTGAACGGTATAAGTCTTTTTATCCATTCCGGAACTTAAATTGTCTTGTTTAGCTATTACACTTATTTCCCTCAACAGCCTGGCATCTCTCAGTAAAACTATCGCCGGAATATCTATATTAGGAGAAAGGCTCCCCACAAAGAGCGAAGAGCTATAACTTTCATAGCCCATAAAAGAGACTTGGATAAGGTAGTTCCCTGGTTTGACATTGTTTATCAGAAAGCGTCCCTCTTCATTGGTCACCGTACCGGTAACAAAGGAACTATCCTTTTTATTTTTTAATACTACGTTTACATAAGGTAATTTGGCCTTATCAGAGCCAGATTCTACAATTCCCGAAACTGCAACAGTAGAAACCTGCGAAAATAATTGCTGCGCACTTTGGAGTAAAAGAAAAAGGAAGAAAGCAACTTTTAATTTGCTCATACACATTTGTTTTATATCTCAAATGTGTAATCAGATTTAGAAAAAATTCTGAATTTTGGAGAGGTAACACTTTATTTTTTAAAATATTTTATGTATTAATTTTATGGTTTTTTAGTTAATTATTTACCGGTTCCAACAACGGGTCATTGCGAGCCTGCGAAGCAATCTCGAAAACGGATCTAAAGATATTTTTGATTTTAGCTTCAGCACACGACCCTAATTAACAAACTTGCCCGGACGGCAACTCTAAACCAGCAGCAGGATAAAGCTCGTTAATATCGTTTACCATTTGCAGGAATTTGCTGATATTCTCTGCCTGCGGCTCTACAAAATAATTTAATGTATGCGCCAGTACCTGATCTTCGGTTACCCTGAAAATCTGTAGACCCAAATCATAAAAAGCCTCCGGTGTGAAAGAAAAACCTGATAATTTAAATGTCCGCAGGTAAGCCAGAATCTCCCATTGGTATTCTAAACTAACCGGGAATGAAGAAATATTCTGGTCTTCGTCCGGGTTGAGTACAAAACGCAAACCAAAAGGCAGGTTAAGCCCTATCTCCCGCGAAACTATATCCAGACTGTAAAATGCCGCATCGCCACGGTAGCTTTTAGAATACTGCAGGTTTTTGTAATAGATCTTATCAAAAATCTGCATTAATCCGTCTCTGGCAAATGACAAAAACTCTGGCAAATCATCCAGTGTCATCACCTCAGACAGCTTTGGATAATACCTTTTGGTTACAGCTGGTTTTGTTGTTGGCATTTTATTTATTTTTATGCTTTACACTTCCTTTATTTATTTTCTTCTTCTTAGCTTTCTGTACTTTTTATTTATTAATTATTTTCATCTACAGTACTCATACCCCCCCCTCCATGAAACAACCAATCGATTTATTTTTTTCTTTTTATAGGGGATTTCAATAGTCTTCCTTGCTAAAATTCTTTTAGAAGATGTTCCCCATTCGTTAAAAGTCCTCATGGTTTGTTTTTCCTTTTCTATAATTCCGCCTTCATTTTTCGACACTATTAACAATTTGCATTCATTTTTATTCAATACTGAATTGTCGAACTTAAAGTAGGATTTTCCGGTATACTCATCACTACAATCTATACTGTCCAAGCCCAATTTAACATCTAAATATTTGGGAGTGGAATTTCGTGTATTGACCGGTAGTTTACAGACTATAACATGCTCATCTTTGTTAAATGTTCCATTTGGCAAGCCAAAATAGCTGTCGATATATAGGCTATCGGAGTTGAAATATATATCAAAAACTGCCTCATTGCTTAGCACATTTCCCTTTTGATGGTAACCAAATAACAATAAGATAATTCTCATAGTTAGCCACAGGACGGCTAATACTATAATTGAAATTTTTAAGACCTTAAAAAACTGATGCATAGCTTATTTTTTTATCAATTCAATATCCATCTTAATATTTTGGCGATATTCCGGGCATCATCTACTCCCCTGTGATGTGTACCTTCTAAGGGAATATCCAGCAATGCTAAGGCACCTGCCATTCCCTGTTCATGAGCAAGCTTTTTCTTTAAAGCAAACAAAGTCTTAACATTGATATGCGATGGCCCCATTGGATTTCCTATTCCCAATGCGCCACACTGCCTTTGAAACTGCTTTTGGTCATAAGCACCAAAGCTTGCCCATGCCCTGCTTTGTGAATGGTATTCCTTCTTTAATATATTGCAAGCTTCTTTAAATGGGATAGCCTGCTCATCCAGCATTTGCCGGGTAATAGTGGTGAGGGAAGTGCAAAACTTACTTAGCTCAGAACGCTCCGGCTTTACCAGTATACCCCTGCTGTCTGAAATCTCTCCACTTTGGATATCCAATAAGCATGCACCTATTTCTATAATATCACTTTCCATTCCCGTAGGTACTTTGTCTTCCCAACAGGTAGCTTCCAAATCTACTATGAGTATTTTATCTAATTGTTTTGCCATTTTCTTATGCTAATGGAGGCAGAAAATCCGCGGTTAAATAATAATTATACATAGCATCCGACAGTACAAAATAATTTCTTATTTCGTGAATATTCGATTGATGAAACCATTCGCTATCATAGTCATGCATGTAATTGAATTCACAATGTTCCAGACTACCATCTGGATTATAATAGAACTCACAATAGTGAGTACTTCTTTCATCAATATATTCGCCGATATATTTCCCGGTATGTTCAAAAACAGGTTGGTTAGTTTGTATATCTAATTGCTGAATGCATACTGTTTCATTATTACTATTCAATAGTTTTTTATATTTAGAAGCTACAACTGAGCTTCCTGCTGTATAACCATTACCATTTTCAATCGTATAGCTCCCATATATTTCCCTATTTAGAATATTATAAGGCTTATTCAACGGAATTAAAACTTGCTTAGCTTGTTGTTCAGTTTCGCCAGTGTCTAAATAATAATCAATATCTATTATTTCGCCCGATCTTATTTCCTCCCTCTTTTTCACCAGACCATTGGATGATACGTATAACTTGTCATAGTCCTTTAATCGAGATGCTTGCTGTTCGGTGATTTCTTTTTCAAAAACTTTATATTTAACCGTCATTGTATTTTTTTTAATTAAGTATAATATCCTGTGAAGGAGGTAAATTTCTCAATTCGTCTTCTATCGGAAAGATATTAAAATCAAATTTATTCTCTGATGTTATCGGTTGATTAATCACTCCCTCTGGCGCAAGTATGCAGCCTTCGTCTTGTGCGGCTGAGTACTTGTGCCTTCATTAGCAAACCCCTTCATAATAATCTCTATCATACCGTTAACGCTTCTACAAAATCAATGGCAACATCCCTTTCATTCCGAAATAGTCCTTTGCACTACTATATAGATAATCTTCTGCTTTTTCCACAACAATCCTGTAACGGCCTTTCTTCTTTTAATTGTATGGGCTGGTTGTCCTGTCTCATAAAGAAAAATTATATTGTTACTGTTCTTTTTACCTGCTCTTTCCATTAACCAAAGTATCCACTCCCGCCTGCTCTCCTGTGGATGATTTCTTATTTCCCGTCTCAACCTTTCTGATGTATACCTCTTCATATCCCGCATAATGTTTTCTAACCTGTCTTTATTTGTTCCTATAAGCATATGCACATGGCTTGTCATAATACACCATCCGTATACTTCCAAACCTTTATTATCTATACAATATTTCCAGCTGTCCAGCATTACCTGTTTATACTCGTTTCTTACAAACAAGTCTTGTCAGTCTGAGCCCAGTCGAAGACCAGTTAATTACGGCAAACGTGACGAAGTAAAGTTCGTGCTGTTCATGGAATTTGTATTTTCTGCTCATCAGTTATTCTTACTATTACTTAAAGCACAAGTACTCTTCCCTCATTCCCTCGGCTGCATACTTGCGCCAAACGCGGGGCTTCCTAACAACCAAGTTAAGAATAAGCAAAATTTAGCCATTCAACTAAAATCATCTTCATATCCGACATTGGAATAAGTAAAATGTTGTCAATGTTGACATTTGGATATTGATAGAATATATCTATATCCTCTACACTATCTGAAAAAAAACCTTCATCTACATTAGAATTACTATTCAAACATCTTTCTAAGTCGAAAATGAACGATTCAGTCTCATGTTTATCAAGTCTATTAATAAAATTCAATACCGAGTTTGATCCTTCAGGAACTTGTTGCACTATCCTAGATTGTACCTCACCCTCACTAAACTTTTGCTTTACTAATGCAAAGCCATAATCTTTTAATTTTGACATATCTTTAATTATTATTTTTCAATCGACAAAGGCAAATCATCTATGATTCTAAAAACTCTTTCCAAGAAAGAAGTAGTTCCTTTAAATCGTATAACGGCAACATAGGAACCCCTTCACCAAAATATAGACCTTCAGGGTATAACCTTGCATACTGAATATCTGTGCTTTTTGATGGATCATCAACTAATCCATAATCACCATTTATGGTGTTATTTATATCAGTTAGATATTCATCTATTATTTCTATGTCATTGAATTCAGATAAATAAGAGGCTAAGTAACTTATTGAAGTATTTGAAATAAATTTTTCGCCATTTTCTTTCTTTAAAAAGCTAATGTTATATTTTTTTAAAATTGTTCCATTAATAATCTTTAATTTTTAAAATATTTTGGGATAAATAGACGTTAACGTTCCTTTTTTAAAATCCCCATCATAGTATTGAAATTGGATAGTATGTCCGTCAGAGGCTCTACCTTCATATAAATTAGACACAATTCCCCCCTCTGGCGCAAGTATGCAGCCTTCGTCTTGTGCGGCTGAGTACTTGTGCCTTCATTAGCAAACCCTTTCATAATAATCTCTATCATACCGTTAACGCCTCTGCAAAATCAATGGCAACATCCCTTTCATTCCGAAATAGTCCCTTGCACTACTATATAGATAATCCTCTGCTTTTTCCACAATGCCTGCCGTTACAGGATTTATGAGACTTCTGGAAGTATACTTCTTAAAATGGCAGGCCCCTATAACATCTTCCAAACCAAACTACCAACAGGTTTATCCTCTTCGCTCACTTCGTGTGGCTCTTCATTTTCAAAAGTAACCACCTCACCACCAAGGAGATGTATAGCTTCTAAAAAAGCACCTCCCTGATAAAGCTGATTATCAATTTTCGAGCGATACTTTTCAGTAGCACTTTCAAAGAAAACATTCATCATAACCAATACGGCCTGCTCTTCAGTGTCAGGAACAGGAAAAGATAAACTAGCCCCCGAAAAATGTTCTTCTTTACCTATCCGCAACTCAGGAGCAAGTTCCAGCTGATAAGTATAATTTTTAAAATCCAAAAAACCGAAACCAAAACCAAGCACAACATAATTTGCTTTAGCTGGAACCTTTGTCAATAATTCCTCCCAGATAAATTTCGGAAGACTTAATCTCAATTCCTTATCCACCAAACCAACCTCGGGTAAAGTGCGAAAGAAACTATTCAGCCTTACTTTATCATTAAATTCAAAGCCCTTTAGCAAGCTCAAATCACCATCAAAAACATTGCGATTGCCTTTCATAGTGATAGGACCGCTACGTATCACTTTTCGCATAACTTCCGAGAGTCGGTTATGAAGAGTTCCTTTAAAAGGTCTTAACATTAACGGATCAAAAGCAGTTTTAATAAGTGCACAGGCTGTACTCCCGTACCCAAATTCTTTTGCACTTTTAAAGCTGTTTTCAGACATATTAACAGACTTTGGAACAGTCCTTACGAAATTTCCTCCTTTCTTCCGAACTCCGACAGTATTCCCCAACTTTCCGGAATAAGAAATTAACCCTGTTTGCTCGCCCATTTTCTTAAAAAATTAGTATATTTACTTAAATATATCAAAAAATAACCTGTTAAAATAATTTCACTTTTTATAGCTCCACCTATTCTCCACCGTATCTGGCCTATTCTCTGTACTATACTATAGCCATTCCATTACTATACCTTTACAATGGTTTACTAATTTATTAGTCCGAGCAGTGATCTCTCGCAGAAGACCCTTTAATAAAAAAGGCTAACTTTAGGCAGCACATTACATTTGATTATATGGATTTCAATATCAGGGCTTACGAGCAAAAGGACAGAGAACCTCTGCTGAAGATATTAAAACAAAATGTTCCTTTACATTTCGCTGAATTGGAAGTTGCAGATTTCAATAACTACCTGGACGAATATGTAGAATGCTATTTTGTTGTAGAGTCCGGCATTACATTAATTGGCGCGGGAGGAATAAATTTAGATAAGGAAAATAACAACGCTAAAATCAGCTGGGATTTTATTTCGCCAGACTATCAGGGTAAAGGTATAGGCAGTAAGTTATTGAAATACAGAATTAATATTATCCAAAGTATGCCAGACATCAAACAAATTATTGTACGAACTTCTCAGACCGCCTATCAATTTTACCAGAAGAATGGCTTTGTATTAGAAAAGGTAGAAAAGAACTATTGGGCAGATGGTTTTGATTTATACTATATGACTTATTTTAATTCATTGGTTATTCGTAAATAGTTCATTAAAAAACATTATTAGTCCAAAAGTTCCCGGTTCAGTCCGTAGTCTCTTGTACGGGTAAAAAGCGAAAGGAGACTACGGATTATTAAATAACACAGAGTCTATGACTCAATTTCACTACGATAAAAAAGGGTCCCAAATGCAACTCATTATATTATAATGAGATGATTCCTTACATCAGTATGA
Organism: Pseudopedobacter saltans DSM 12145; assembly: GCF_000190735.1. Classification (GTDB taxonomy): domain Bacteria; phylum Bacteroidota; class Bacteroidia; order Sphingobacteriales; family Sphingobacteriaceae; genus Pseudopedobacter; species Pseudopedobacter saltans. The sequence goes on along the minus strand of NC_015177.1, from coordinate 654,220 downwards.
TGATGACCGCTAAAAAAGAAAAAAGTTGAAAGAATAAAGACAAAGGACTACTAATGACACCAATGAACTATTGAACTAATGACACGAATGAACTACCTATTCCCCCTAAACTCCTCCAAAAATCCTATACTTTCCTTTACCCTTTCCCTTATCCAGTCGATATCTTTTCTGGCTATAACGTCTTCCGGAAAAAAGTAAGAGCTTATACTAACCGCATACGCACCAGCATCAAACCATTCGGCCAGACTCTCCCTGGTTCCTTTCGGGCCACCAGAAGCCAAAAGTTTAACATCTGGCATCGGATTTCTTACGGTTTTTATAAACTGAGAACCTATCGCTCCAGAAGGATATAGCTTCAATACTTCGGCACCTAACTGTCTGGCCTGATAGATTTCTGTAAAAGTACCCACGCCCGGTAACCAGGGAATATTATTCTCCAAACAAACTTTTCCTACTTCCGGTATTAATGCAGGTGTAACAATAAAGTCTGCACCTTCTTCTATAAATATTTTAGCTTTTTCAGGATGATAAATGGTTCCTACCCCCACAGCCATTTCAGGCATATGAGTTCTGGAGTATGTCAGTAATTGTTTTAATACAGGCAAAGTATTATCGCCTCGATCTACAAACTCAAAATTCCTGATACCGGCATCATAACAGGCTTCTACTATGTCTTTTACTAAAAATGAATCGGAGTGATAAAATAAAGGTAAAATACCTACCTCATTTAAACGCTTTAAAACGGTGTCTTTCTCTATAGCTGCCATATATTTCACATTTATCTAAATATAGTAGTTATAATTTAGTTCGTATGATTAACAATGTATCATTCATATAGATTTGAAGCTTTTGACAAGAATATTGCTTTCTGTTCTAATTATACTTCTTAATCTAATAAAATCACTAATTTTCCCTTCCTTTTGATCCCTGATAATTTTATGAACATAGATGAAATCCTAGAAAAGATATATGTACTGCCGGAATCTTCCAAACAGAAGTTGAAAAACAACATCCACGAAGTTTCCTATCTAAAAGGACATATACTACTGAAAGCGAATAAAATAGAAAAAAACATCTATTTCATAAAAAAAGGCATTGTAAGAGCGTATTCTTATGTAAGTGACAAAGAGTTAACTTTTTGGTTTGGAACCGAAGGAGAAACTATTCTTTCGATGAAAAGCTATGTGGAAAATGAGAGAGGATACGAAGATATTGAGTTACTTGAAGACTGCGAACTTTATGAATTAAAAACTGAAAAATTGCAAAAACTTTTTGAGGAAGATCTTTATATAGCAAACTGGGGAAGAAAGTTTGCCGAAAAAGAACTTATAAAAACAGAGGAAAGATTAATATCAAGACAGGTTAAAAGCGCCACTATCCGCTATCAGGAATTACTATCAAACTCGCCTTCCCTTATACAACGCGTACAGCTCGGTTACATAGCTTCTTACCTTGGTATAACACAAGTAAGTTTAAGCAGAATAAGGGCCGAAATTAAATAGGATATGGGTATCCCTGTTGGTTATACATAAAACACAGGCAAGATCTTGGGTTATAAAATCAGCCTTCAAATTGATAAAAAGAGGTTAAAGCCAAAACTTTTGACATTTAAACTTGTTCATCAACAATAAATTGCGTACTTCAATTTTCTTGCTATTCCCATTTGAAATGAAAAAGCAAAATCTTATTTTAAGAGAAATTATATGTAGTATTTAAACAGGTTAGAAAATTATATGAATGATAAGCCAACCCCTACTGACGAACCTGAAAAAATAAACGACCAAACGACGTTAGACAATATACATCACGTAAATAATCCGGTACTTGATTTACCACAAATAGAGAAAAAATATTTGGACGGTGTCAAGTCATATACGCAAAGTGAAAGCACTTATTATTTTAGTGACGGAATGGCCGAAGTTGAGGTCAAAATTATTACTGACGAGATTATCCGTGTAAGATTAGCTCCACAGGGAACATTTTTAGAAGATTTCTCTTATGCCATTGCAGAAAAGAGTCATCGCATTAGCAGGCACCAATGTATCGAAGAAGAAGACGCCTATATTGTGCGTACGAACACGGTTACCTGTAAGATCAGTAAACGAGATTTTCTGATCTCTTTTGAAGACCGGGAAGGAAAGGTGATGAATGCTGACCATTCCCCAATGCACTGGGAAGAAAATCCGGATGCAGGAGGATATTATGTTTATTGCACCAAACAAGCCAATAGTAACGAGGCTTTCTACGGTTTGGGAGATAAAGCTGCCGACCTGAATCTTCGTGGTCACCGTTTTAAAAATTGGAACTCGGACACGTATGCATTTGCTTTCAATCAGGATCCGCTGTATAAAACAATACCATTTTATATTGGATTAAATAATGGGGATGCCTACGGTATCTTTTTCGATAATACTTTTAAGACCTATTTCGACTTTGCTGCTGAAGATGCTACAAAAACAAGTTTCTGGTCCGAAGGCGGAGAATTGCAATATTACTATATACACGGACCGCACATGATAGAAGTGGTGAGGGGTTATCATTCCCTTACCGGCACCCATTATCTCCCTCCTATCTGGGCACTTGGCTACCATCAATGTCGTTGGAGTTACTATCCGGAAGCTAGCGTAAGACGTATTGCAGAAGAATTCAGGAAAAGAGAAATCCCTTGTGATGCCATTTATCTGGATATAGATTACATGGACGGTTACCGTTGCTTTACATGGAATAAACAATATTTCCCTAATCCCAAAAAAATGATTGCCGATTTGGCTCAGGACGGCTTTAAAACGGTGGTCATGATTGATCCCGGCATTAAAGTAGACGAAAATTATTGGGTATTTAAAGAAGGTAAAGAGAACAAGTATTTCTGCCGCCGCGGGGATGATTATTTTATGGAAGGCTATGTTTGGCCAGGAAGATGTCAGTTCCCGGATTTCACTAACCCGGAAGTAAGAGAATGGTGGGGAACGCTTTACGAAGGATTGGTGGAAGACGGTGTCGCAGGGTTCTGGAACGACATGAACGAACCTGCTGTTTTTGGACGGGGCACATTCCCTGACGATGTTCGTCATAATTTCGACGGCCAGCGTGGTTCGCACCGTAAAGCACACAATGTTTACGGTATGCAAATGGTAAGGGCTACTTACGACGGTTTGAAAAAGCTTTACAAAAACAAAAGACCATTTACCATAACCAGAGCGGCCTACTCGGGTACCCAGCGCTATTCTTCTGTATGGACTGGCGACAATATGGCTACTTGGGAACACCTGAAAATTGGGGTATTGCAATTGCAAAGGTTATCCGTATCCGGAATTTCTTTCTGCGGAACAGATATTGGCGGATTTACGGGAGAACCTGATGGTGAATTATATACCCGCTGGATACAATTTGGTGTTTTTTCTCCTTTCATGCGTGTACATTCTGCCGGCGATACCAGAGATAGGGAACCCTGGAGTTTTGGCGAAGACTGGGAAAAAATCTGTAAGAAATTTATCGAACTAAGGTATAAACTGCTTCCATATATCTACTCTGTTTTTTGGGAGCAAACACGTTATGGGTATCCTATATTAAGGCCCGTTGTCATGCTAGAGCAAGAAAAACAATCCAATTGGCCACGTGAAGAAGAGTTCTCATTCGGAGAGAAAATACTTGTTTCACCGGTATTAAATCCGGGGCAGCAGTCTAAAATAGTTTACCTTCCGGCAGGAGACTGGTATTATTATTTCGATAATACACCTTATGCTGGCGGCCAGGAACACGAAGTTAAAACTCCTATAGATGAAATGCCTGTTTTCATAAAAGCCGGAGCTGTAATCCCGGAATATCCTGTAATGCAACATACAGGCGAAAAGAAAATAGACGAATTGTTGTTGAACTTTTACTTTGGACAAGGAATCAACAAATCATACTTCTATACTGATAACGGAGATACTTTCGCCTACGAACAGGATATTTATCTGGAAAAATGTATTACATGCTCTAGCGGAGACAAATCTCTTGATGTTAAACAGGAAATACAAGGCTTATTTACTGAACGTTACAACAATTATAATATAAAACTCATACAAGTTCCTTTCGATATTAAGAAAATATTAGTTGATGGAAAAGAGACCAGTTTTGAAAAAGACGAAGCCGGCATTTATTGGGTAAAAGTAGCTAAAGACTTTGAAGACATTTTAATACGAGGATAATATGGCGAAAAACGTTCTCCCTCATAGTTTATTTACAGATTTCGACATTTCCTTGTTTCAATCCGGTAAACATTACAAACTATATGAAAAATTCGGCTCTCACGAAATCACGCTCGACGGACAAAAAGGTGTTTATTTTTCGGTGTGGGCACCGGGTGCCAGGCAGGTTTTGGTAACTGGTAATTTTAATTACTGGGACAAATTTAGCCACCCCCTTTATGTACGCTGGGATGGAAGTGGTATCTGGGAGGGCTTTATCCCCCATTTACAAAATGGAGAAACTTATAAATACTGCATTATTGCTGAAAATGGCGAGGTGTTGGAAAAAGGCGATCCATTGGCCTTTCAATGGGAGATTCCACCACAAACAGCATCAAAAGTTGCCTCTACCTGGTACGAATGGCAGGATGCTACCTGGCTGGAGAAACGCAAAACACATAACAGGCTAGATCAACCCTGGTCGGTTTACGAAATGCATTTAGGGTCGTGGATGCGTAATCCCGATGAACCCGAACGTTTATTGAACTACAGAGAAATTGCAGACCGGCTTGTTCCATACATTAAAGAAACGGGATTTACCCATGTAGAGTTTCTTCCAGTAATGGAACACCCTTATTATCCTTCCTGGGGATACCAAATTACTGGTTATTTTGCTGCAAGTTCACGTTATGGCTCTCCTCAGGATCTAATGTATCTGATAGAGCGCCTTCATCAGAATGATATTGGGGTTATTCTGGATTGGGTTCCTTCACATTTCCCGGGTGACGCACATGGCCTGCATAAATTTGATGGTTCTTATTTATATGAACACGAAGATCCAAGAAAGGGATTTCATCCGGATTGGCAGTCTTATATTTTCAATTACGGACGTAATGAGGTACGCTCTTTTCTTATCAGCAATGCTTTTTTCTGGTTAGACAGGTTCCGTGTAGATGGCCTTCGTGTAGATGCGGTTGCTTCTATGCTCTATCTGGATTATTCCAGAAACCATGATGAGTGGATCCCGAATGAATTTGGTAGTAACGAAAATCTGGAAGCTGTACATTTCTTAAAAGAACTGAACGAGGCGGTTTACAGCCATTTTCCATATTCACAAACTATTGCAGAAGAATCTACCTCGTGGCCCGGCGTTAGCCGACCGACTTTTTCAAATGGATTAGGTTTCGGGATGAAATGGATGATGGGCTGGATGCATGACACGTTGAATTATTTCAAGGAAGACCCGATAAACAGGAAATATCATCATCATGTGATGACTTTCGCTACGGTATATGCCTATCATGAAAATTTTATGCTGCCGTTATCTCATGACGAAGTGGTTCACGGCAAGCAATCTTTAATTTACAAGATGCCTGGTGATGAATGGCAGAAGTTCGCCAATTTAAGAGCACTTTATCTGTATATGTTTACTTTTTCTGGGACTAAACTCTTGTTTATGGGCGACGAATTCGGGCAAACTTCCGAATGGAATGTTAACAAATCCTTAGATTGGCACCTGAAGGAATATCCTCCGCATGCAGGAATGAGCAGGTTTATTTCTGCACTTAATGCTGTTTACCGTTCTACACCAAGTTTATATCAGAAAGCTTTTCATAGTAACGGTTTTCAATGGATAGAAAATAACGACAATATTAACTCTGTTTTCGTCTATTGGCGAAAAGCCTTTGAGGCAAGCGAAGACACACTGGTTGTCTTAAATCTTACTCCTGTTACCAGAAGTAATTTTAGAATAGGTGTCCCTCATTCGGGCGAATGGGAAGTTCTTCTTAATTCCGACGATATGCAGTTCTTTGGCAGTGGTGTGCAGATTTCCGATACATTACACACTGAAAACATTTATTGGATGCAACAAAACCAATCCATTGCAATTACATTACCTCCGCTCTCGGGATTAATTCTTAAAAGAAAGAAGACCAGTGCCAGACCAATAGAAATCGCAGAAAGAACTCCTCTTACTAATTAAATAAAATGACTAAAGTTATCCATTTAAGTGTAGAGTGCTACCCGATAGCAAAAGTAGGCGGCCTTGCCGACGTGGTAGGTGCGCTTCCAAAATATCAACAAAAGTTAGGTATTGATGCATCTGTTGTAATGCCCTGGTACGACAGGCCTTTTTTGCAGCAACATCAATTCGAAATTGCCCATCAGGGAAGTTTTTATCAGGGATCTGAACTTCTGGATTTTCAGATATATAAAGAAAAGGAAAATAGTCTTGGCTTTGAGTTATACCTGATTAAAATCCCAGGCAAACTAGACCGGTCGGAGGTATATTGTTATCCCGACGAAGGCGAACAGTTTATCGCTTTTCAGCATGCTTTTTTGCAATGGTTAAAAGACACCGATACGATACCTGATATTATCCATTGCCACGATCATCATGTTGGGCTGATACCTTTTCTGGTAAAACATTCCAAAGATTTCTCATTCCTTTCTGCTTCCAAAACGGTTGTTACTGTGCATAACGGGCAATATCAGGGATGGATGAACTGGAACAAAGGTATCCTTTTACCCTCTTTCGACACCTGGAAATGGGGACTTTTAGACTGGGACGGGATGATTAATCCTTTAGCCACAGCCATAAAATGTTGCGATGCTTATACTACTGTTTCTGAAGGTTATCTGGAAGAGCTTTATAAAGCTGCAAATGGACTTGAATCTCTGTTCTCAAACGAAAGGCAAAAATCTTATGGTATTGTAAACGGCATAGATACGGAAATCTGGAATCCGGAAACTGATACCTCCTTAACAAAAAACTATTCAGTTAAAAACGTTAAAACAGGCAAAGTTGCTAATAAAAAGCAATTGTGCAAGGAATATAAATTAAATCCGAGATTACCTTTATTAACTTTTATTGGGCGTTTTGCTACCGAAAAAGGAGCAGATTTACTTCCCGAAATATTGCATCATATTTTTAAAGAAAATGAAGATAAATTAAGTATATTTATTTTGGGTTCTGGAGATCAGCAAATCCAATCGCACATTCAGAAATTAGCCGAACCTTTTTCCGGAGAATTAGCGGTTTACTTTGGTTACGATGAAAATCTGGCGCATAGAATATATGCAAGTGCCGATTTTATATTGATGCCTTCGCGTGTAGAACCTTGTGGGTTAAACCAATTATACGCCATGAAATATGGGACTTTACCTATTGTAAACAATGTTGGCGGCTTAAAAGACACTGTACTGGATATCAATGATCCTAACGGTTATGGCGTTGTTTTTCAGAAAGCTGATGTACAGGATATTTGTTATGCTGTAAAAAGGGCTTTAGACTATTTTGAACAGGAGGATTTACAAAAGAAAAACCAGCAAAGAATGATGCTATTAGATTTTTCCTGGGAAAAATCGGCACAAAAGTATTTAAACTTATATAGCCAATTACTTAAATAAATATGGATATGCTACCTAAAGTTGTCTCTATTGTATTAGGAGGAGGAAGAGGCACACGTCTTTATCCTTTAACAGATCAGCGTTCTAAACCTGCTGTACCTATCGCCGGAAAATATCGTTTGGTCGATATTCCTATTTCGAACTGCCTGAACTCCGGCTTTAACCGAATCTTTGTCCTGACGCAATTCAACTCTTCATCGTTGAATTCGCATATCAAGAACACCTACAATTTCAGTATATTTAGTAAGGGCTTTGTAGATATTCTTGCTGCCGAGCAAACTAACGAAGGCGATAAGTGGTTTGAAGGAACTGCCGACGCCGTTAGGCGCTCGATTAAGAAAACAGTAAGCGTAGACTATGAGTATGTACTGGTTCTTTCCGGAGATCAGCTTTATCAGATGGATTTTGCAGCTTTGGTTGATTTTCATATCCAGAACCAGGGTGACCTTACTATTGCTACTATCCCAGTTTCTGCTAAAGATGCCAATGGCTTTGGTATACTAAAATCAGACGAAACCAATGTTATTACCTCTTTTATTGAAAAACCAACGGACAACTTACTGCCCGACTGGAAATCAGAAGTTAGCGATGAGCTAAAAAGCCAGGGAAGAGAATATCTGGCGTCTATGGGTATCTATGTTTTTAGTAAAGGTGTATTGAATAAGCTTTTGAATGAACATAAAGGGATGGACTTTGGTAAAGAAATCATTCCGGATTCTATAGATAAAATACGGGTACTGAGTTATCAATATGATGGTTATTGGACAGATATTGGTACAATCGCCTCTTTCTTTGAAGCTAATATCGGTTTGACTAATGATCTTCCTGAATTTAACCTGTTTGGCAGAAACACCATATTTACTCGCCCCAGAATGTTGCCACCTTCAAAAATATCGGGTACAACACTAAACAATGCTATTATTTCGGACGGTTGTATTATTTCTGCCGATAAAATAGACCGTTCGGTTATTGGTGTAAGATCACGCATTGGTGTAGGTTCGGTAATACGCGCTACTTACATGATGGGTAGTGATTATTATGAAGATCTGGAAGAATTGCAGAATGCTAAGACAAGACGGGAACCAACCGTTGGTGTGGGAGAAAGATGCTACATTGAGAACGCAATTATTGACAAAAACAGCCGCATTGGAGACGATGTACGCATTATTGGTGGCAATCATTTAAAATCAGGGGATTATAACGAATATACCGTTTGCGATGGAATTGTGGTGATTAAGAAAAATGCTGTAATTCCTAACGGAACTGTAATTGGCAGATAAAAATTCCTTCATTCTCCCGAATGATCCGGGAGAATGAAGGAATAATAGTATTCTTTAAACCATTTCTTTTAAAAGTTCAATCCCTCGACACCTTTTATCTCTGTAGATAGCTCGCCAAGGGCTTTCATATCTGCCAGAATACCTGTTTGTACTTTAATAAATTTAATACTATTCAATTTAATCGTTTTGCCACTTTCGTCCATAGCATCAGCTATATCAATCCTATCATTTCCTGCGGAAGAATTATCTGCATAACCTTTTTCGAAAGGCAAGCTCATCACCTGTGCTCCGAAATTTATATTTGAGCTTGGCAACAAAGTTCCTCTTACGGTGTATTCATTTGAGTTTAACCAAAGCGGAAAGTATGACTGCTTATGAAAGCTGTTAGTTTTTACCGTTCCGGTATTTCCTAAATTGTCTTTCCAGGGAATTTCTGCAGTTTCCAGATCTGGTTTGGTATAAGTAACTGCGTAATTGCGTTTATACCCTTCTTTGCCAAATTCGCTACCTTTTATTTCATACCAGATATCATCAGGTTTTCCATTTCCATTTGTATCTTCCATCACCCATACTACGCCGGGTTCGGCTAAGTTCACAAAAGCATTACTATAAATAATAATATCGTCCCCTGCTTTATTGAGTACCGGATTTTCAAACCCTAAGACAATACCGCCTCCAAAAGCACCTAATGTTACCAATCCGCTCTTAGCACCTAAAACCGATTTTGCACTGGCCAAATCGCCAGGACTTTTATTTATAAACTGTCCGGGAGCTGGTGTGTATTCAAATAACTGAGTGGCAAACATGCTATTTGCAGTTGTTGCGGCTACTGCATATTTTTCTACTTCTATCGTTCCTTTTTTACTAAAAACCTTCTTATCGTTATACGCAGTAAACTCAATATCATAAGTTCCCGCTTTATATTCTCTAAATTGGATAATTTCCTCGTTAGACACCAGTTCTCCATTTATTTTCCACTCTCCTTTTGTATAGCTGATATTTGAAGGTACCGAAGATTTTAAAGATACTGCATCGCCTAAACTTAATGTCAGCGACCAGTTATTTTCTTCTGAAGGCTTGAGATCGTCATTTTTGCTACAAGAAGTTATTAAGAACCCCAATATAAGTGTTAGAGTTACTAATAATCTGCTTGATTTTTTTGAATTGCTTTTGATTTTCATCTGAATCTTATATTTAATATTTAATTAGTATAGAAAGGCAAAATATCTTGGAATATCTCCTGTAACTGCAGACCATTTAAATTGACCATTTGCGTTAAAACAATAAATTTTACCCGGATTTAAATAGTCTTTAGCATCGGCAATAAAAATGTCTCCTGTTTGCGGATTAATTGTTATACCATATGGCATTATGATCTTAGAATCTGTACCATCTGTTATAAAAGATTTATTTAATAAGGTTTCATCTTTTACATTTATAGTATTGTAGGTGATTATATTTTCACCTTTGATATAACTCCATTCTGTTCCGCAGACATAAGCTTTATCTCCATGGATAACCATATCACTTACGCCAATATCAAAAGTTTTTTTAATCTGGTCTGTCCTGGTGTCTATAACAAACAACTTTGCCTGAATGCTGTAATAATCCCCCCTGGAAGAGACATATAAATCTCCGTAAGCATCCGCTTTTAGCCTTTGAAGGTTAATTGCAACTTCTATTCTTTTAGTTTCTGCAAACGTATTAAGATCGACGACAGAAACAGTATTTTCATAATCCGAAGGGCTGTATCCTCCCGAGTTGGCAACATATAATCTATCTTCGATAATTGCCATTTCCTCTGGCTGCCGGCCTACTTCTACTTTTCTTGTGATGCTCAATGACGTTGTATCTATTTCGGCCACAATACCTTTGGGAGACTGAGGATCTCCAACTTTCCCCAAATAAGCGCTTACATAAACTTTTCCTTTGTGGGAAATAACATATCTGCCATTTAGAAGATCTATATGCTTTATCTTTTTACCGGTTTTGGCATCTAATACTTCTACTTTGTTTGATATATTGACAACCACATACATTTTAGAACCATATATGGTAATATCATTTCCAACATCACCCAGTCCTAAGGATATTTCCGGATTTACCGTCCCATAAAAGTTTCTTTTATAAATTCCGGTTGTAAAATCTACAAAGTCCAAAGAGGCTTTATTAGAGTTCATATTCCCTTCGTTCAGAATATACATGCCTTTAGGAGATGCATTCGCATCGCCTTTAAAGATCTGTTCCACTTCTTCTTTCAGGGGCATTTTTTCTTTTCGACAGGATTGTAAACCCAGAACTAACAGTGAAGTCAACGCCAAGATTATTTGATTTTTTTTCATGTATTATAATTTATAATAAACGGCTAACCGATACGAACGCCCCGGCATAGGAAAATTCTCGATTACATCGTAATATTGATTGAATAAATTGTTTACTTCCCCTCGTATGGTTAGCGTTGCATGCTTCTCTATTTTGAACTTGTGTTGTATGGAAATATTATGGATATACCAGGATTGGATATAGTTTACCGGGATATTAGCTGTCTGACTATATCTTTCACCTGTATAGATATAACTATAATTTAATGAGGACTTATCATAAATCCAAGATGCTATAAATGAACCGCTATGTTTAGGGGCATAGGGAATTTGTCCATCGCTTACTCCGTTTGTTACATTTAATGCTTGCTGATAGGTATAAACCAGTCCCATATCCAGATACGATTTAGTGTTTAGATCTTTGGAAAGTTTTACGTTTAGATCCACTCCTCTTATATCTACTCTGTTGAGATTTAACATGGTCCACCTAAACAGGTTTAGGCTTGGCACCGCTACAATTTTGTCTTTAACTTTATTGTAATATGCGTCTACCTGCAGTTCTATCCTATTTATGAAACTCTGCTCATCTGACTTGCCATAGGTAATCCCCAGATCGTATTGTTTTGCAAATTCTGGCTTTAGGAAAGTATTTCCTACGAAAGTATAATAGAGGTCGTTAAAGGTTGGCATCCTGAATATTGACTTATAGAATCCTCTTAAACGAAAACTATCTGCATGTTTTACGGGCTGCCAGCTAAACATAAAAGTGGGTGTATACCTCTGCTGATTCTTTAGTGATTCGTAATACTTCACATTCTCATCTACTGTAGTACTTAATAAACTTATCTGCCCATTAAACCTTTGGAAGTAGATATTATTAGATAATGCTGCTAAAAACACATTTCTAACGGGGTAGGCAAAGTGATACAAGTTTGCATCAAGCTTATTGTATCTATAATCTGTAGCTAATGCTATATTCCAAAAGGCTGTTAATTTATAGCTATTGGAAAGGGAGAGGTAAAATTCTTTCTGATGATATTTATTATCTAATAATCCGGTTGATGTAACAATCTCCGGATCCAGATAACGCTGATAATCGTAAGCGTATTTTGTATTTATTGCAAATGAATAATGCTTATTTAAGCTTTTTTCAAGGCCAGTCTGCACAAATGTATTATTATCCCAAAGCCTTTGTGTCGCATCAAATTTGTTAGCTACTGTTGCTCTTGGCAACCCTCTTTCTGACTGATAATGGAATATCTGAGCCCGCCACGATCCGGCATTGATTTTTCCGTAAGTACCATACTCTATCCTTAATGCCTCGATATCTCCATTTTGTCTTATTGCCGTAGTATCGCTATTGCCGTTGCTTCGCGTAAATTTATACTTTCCGTCGGCATACAAGTATTCTGCACTTAATCGTGAGCTAATATTATTATTCCATCGATAATCTAATGAAGTGGCTGGATTTAACAAACCAAAGGAACCCGTCTTTAAAGCTATAGAAGCATTGTATTTGTTATCATTTTCGAAAACAGGCTCTTTACTTTTTAGATACAATACATTCGCCGTTGCATAGGCTGCAGCTGGTTGCAGTAATTGAGGGTTTTGACCATTGTATAAAGATATTTCTTCTATATTATCGGTAGAGAATTTGCCCAGGTCAACCTGTCCGTTTTGTGCATTTGTTAACTGTAATCCGTCGTAAAATACTGCCGTGTGGTTTGCGCCCAGACTTCGGACGTTGATAGTTCTTAATCCACCGACACCCCCATAGTCTTTTAATTGTACACCTGAAAGATATCTTACGGCATCTGCAATGGAAAAGGTATTAATTCTTTGTAAATCGGAAGCCGAAAGTATCTGCATCGGTACTGGTGAAACCAGTATCCTGGATTGCTTTAAAGCTTTTACTTGTACTTCTTCTAAAAAATACACCTTGGTAGTATCCGCAATTCCCTCTCCTCCTATCTTTTTTTCTGATAGCGCATAGCTAGGCAATGCCCATATCGTGACTAAAATAAATTGAACAGAAAGTACTCTTTTTAAAGATCTAATCATTTCGCTGCGTACATACACAGCTACTGAGGCAAGCGCAAACCTATCTATTATTATATTTATATAGGACTGCATAAGACAAAATGTCTATTCTAGCTTCAAACCCCGAAAGCTGTGAATATCAAAATGCAATGGCAGGTCTTCTGACTTACTTCCCTCGAGCCCTACCTTCCCGTTCCGAGTTTCGGAATAGTGGTAATGTTGAATGGGCTTTTGGTTAATGAAGCTTACAGCTGCGGGACAGTTCTGGATTTTCACCGGATTCCCTTTTAATTCTGTATCAAAGGATACAGAAACCAAATGCTTCGCAAAGGTAATAACTATTTTCGGAGGTGTTAAATTTATTTGTTATTCTTAAGGTATTAGAATTGAGGGTTTGAATGTTAGTTTGCCTCTTAAGTGTGATGGTTATTGTTTTTGATGAGGAATGATGTATTAGTAAAGCTTAAGCAGAGAGTGAAGGTTAGTCCGCCTCATAGCCGGCGACTGGCCTAGATACTTTTTTCAGAAAGTCTTTATATTTCTATATGGCCTTCAAGAATGCTGAAGCATTTTGTCTTTGATACAAAAGTATCCAAAAAATCAAGGCGTATAATCTTTGTCGCTCCATCCAAATAAATCTTTAATTGGCGCAATCCGGATATGTGTGTTCGTTGATACTTTATGTTGCTTTCTACAGCATATTGGATTGCTTGGGGTTTACTTATTTATTGTTTGTGAACAAAGATTTATCTGATTTTAGCTCCAAATCTTATAATGCCACCGGCCGTACTATCAAAGAAAGTATAAGTTTGCAATGTCCAATCCTAAAAATGGTTGCTGTTTAGAACAAATGGCATAACCGAGCCTCTTTTACCAAAGGAGCGGGATTCCTTTCAGTACCCTGTTGTCTCTGCAGCTTTTAGCATATAGCAGTAGATAAAGTTTACTGGCACCCTTTGGGAAAAGTTGGTGCGATGTCATTTTTCCCTGAGCGTGAGGATAGAGCTAAGGCCATAAGAAGAAAATGTTTTTGTTTCTTTTTCAAAAAAGAAAAAAGAATATCAGTGTCAATGATATTAGTAGAATGCCTATACGAAGAATGAAAGTTAGTCCGCCTCATAGCCGGCGGCTGACCTAGTCCTTTTTGTCTTGATACAAAAAGCGACCAAAAAAATCAAGGCGTATAATCTTTGTCGCTCCATCTGGATAAATCTTTCATTAGCGCAATCCGGATATGTGTGTTCGTTGGTGCTTTATGTCGCTTTCTACAGCACATTGGATTGCTTGGGGTTTGCCCGTTGATTGTTTGTGCACAAAGATTTATCTGATTTTAGCTCCAAATCTTATAATGCCACTGGCCGTACTATCGAAGAAAGTATAAGTTTGCAATGTCCAACCCTAAAAATGGTTACTGTTTAGAACAAATCGCACAACCGAGCCTCTTTTCTTTGCTCAATTGGGTAGATTCTTTTCAAAAAGCAGAGTGGCAAAGGAAAGTTGGTGCGATGACATTTTTCCCTGAGCGTGAGGATAGAGCTAAGGCCATAAAAAGAAAATGTTTTCCTGCCTGCCGCAGGCTAGGTGTTTCTTTTTCAAAAAAGAAAAAAGGAATATCAGTGTCAATAATATTAGTAGAATGCCTATACGAAGAATGAAAGTTAGTCCGCCTCATAGCCGGCGGCTGGCCTAGTCCTTTTTTTCGATATAGTATATTATTAATAAGGCTCTCAAGAATGCTGAAGCATTTTGTCTTTGATACAAAAAGCGACCAAACCTGCCTTGGCGTATAATCTTTGTCGCTCCATCCAAATAAATCTTTAATTGGCGCAATCCGGATATGTGTGTTCGTTGATACTTTATGTTGCTTTCTACAGCATATTGGATTGCTTGGGGTTTACTTATTTATTGTTTGTGAACAAAGATTTATCTGATTTTAGCTCCAAATCTTATAATGCCACCGGCCGTACTATCAAAGAAAGTATAAGTTTGCAATGTCCAATCCTAAAAATGGTTGCTGTTTAGAACAAATGGCATAACCGAGCCTCTTTTACCAAAGGAGCGGGATTCCTTTCAGTACCCTGTTGTCTCTGCAGCTTTTAGCATATATCAGTAGATAAAGTTTACTGGCACCCTTTGGGAAAAGTTGGTGCGATGTCATTTTTCCCTGAGCGTGAGGATAGAGCTAAGGCCATAAGAAGAAAATGTTTTTGTTTCTTTTTCAAAAAAGAAAAAAGAATATCAGTGTCAATGATATTAGTAGAATGCCTATACGAAGAATGAAAGTCAGTCCGCCTCATAGCCGGCGGCTGACCTAGTCCTTTTTTTCGATATAGTATATTATTAATAAGGCTCTCAAGAATGCTGAAGCATTTTGTCTTTGATACAAAAAGCGACCAAAAAAATCAAGGCGTATAATCTTTGTCGCTCCATCTGGATAAATCTTTAATTAGCGCAATCCGGATATGTGTGTTCGTTGGTGCTTTATGTCGCTTTCTACAGCACATTGGATTGCTTGGGGTTTGCCCGTTGATTGTTTGTGCACAAAGATTTATCTGATTTTAGCTCCAAATCTTATAATGCCACTGGCCGTACTATTAATAGGAACTGCGAAAGGAGCATTACAAAACTTGTATTAGACAGTTTCGAATCCAATCAAGACTATCCACAAAAAATTTCTCAATAAATCAATCTATTTATATCATACTCTTAGTAATTTTAAAAAAACTTATTTCTAAAACGATAATGGATAAACTGTCTAAATTAAAAAACAAGCTTGCGGAATTATTGGAGTATAATTTCCAAATGAACCACATGTTTATCAGATTATATTTAGAGCATGCTGATTTAATGACTGAAAGATTAAGTACGCTTATAAACCACATACTAAACGCTCATCAGATTTGGAATTCGCGTTTGTTAAACCAATCATCTTTCGACAGATTTCAGATTAATCCGAATCATTCGCTGAGATCTATAAATGAGGAAAACTACCGAAAATCTTTGTTGATTGTTAATGATGATAATACAGATTTAGAAAACATCATCACATATCAGACATCTACGGGAGACAGTTTTCACAATAGTATAGAGGATATTCTCTTACATGTTATCAACCATTCTACATATCATAGAGCGCAAGTTGCTACAGATTTTAAACAATTGGGAATCGCTCCGCCGATTAGTGACTATATTGCCTATAAGAGAACATTGCCAACACGATAATTCTGTAAGCTTCAAACTAGAAACTTTACAAAGAAATTTTAGGAACAACAAAAACTTTTTAGATACTTTTTACATACAAAGTAAAATTTGTAGCTTTGCGATTCCTAATCACAACAATCTATGTGGATAGCATATCAAAAACATAGCATCTTCACTTATCGTGACAGGTATGTTGCCTAAAGCAAGTACTATTTAATGGTACTTATTCTTCTTTAAGACTTTTTTAGTCTGATTAACACTATTTTTTACTGACACAAATGCCTTTGGCTTTGTATTATTTATTTTTATGAAAGATTCCTGGAAAAAGAAATTTGCCATTATATGGATTGGACAATTTATCTCATTAATCAGTACTTCGGCTGTCAATTTTGCTGTGGTAATCTGGTTAAGCTTAAAGACGGGTTCTGCCGAGGTTCTTGCCTATTCGGCAATGGCCAGCTTACTTCCTCAAGCAATTATCGGCCCTATTGCGGGTGTTTTTATAGACCGTTGGGATAGAAAAAAGACAATGATTTTTGCCGATGCGTTTGTAGCCATATGTACTTTATTTATGTCTATCAGTTTTTACATGGGCTACGAAAGTCTGATATTGATTTATGTTATACTAGCTTTACGGTCTGTAGGTTCGGCATTCCATATGCCTGCTATGCAAGCTGCAATCCCTATGCTTGCACCCGAATCGGAGCTGCTGCGTATCGCGGGCATCAATCAGACGATACAATCAGCATCAAGCATTGCAGGGCCTGCCTTGGGTGCATTGGCTATCAGCTGGTTTTCTATAGGTAATGTGTTGCTATTGGATATTATCGGGGCTATCGTGGCAATTGTCGCCTTGCTATTTGTTGTGATCCCCAATCCTCAATTAGCAGAAAAGAGCAAAACAAGCTTCAACCAGGTTTGGCAAGATATCCGTCTTGGTTTTCACGAGATATTAAGGAACAAAGGCCTGTCCTGGCTTTTCCTGTATTCTATTATTGCAACGTTTTGTATTATGCCTGTTGCTGTGATGTTTCCCTTGCTTACTTTAAATCATTTTGGAGGTGGTAAGTTTGAAATGAGCCTTATTGAAATTGTTTGGGGCGTGGGCATGCTTATCGGCGGTGGAATTTTAGGCTTATGGAAACCTTCGACTTCTAAAGTGGTCCTCATCAATTGCATGCATATTATATTAGGAGCTACGTTAGCCTTTTCGGGTTGGATATCTGCAAGTGCTTTTGTAACTTTCGTTGGATTAACAACTTTGGGCGGGCTTGCTGCATCTATATATCAGGCCAGCTTTATGACTGTTTTGCAGGAACAAATACGACCGGATATGATGGGTAGGGTGTTTTCCATGTACTTCAGTTTTGCTATTATCCCTTCGGTAATTGGTTTGCTAAGTACTGGATTCGTCGCGGACACTATTGGGGTAAACCTTACATTTATTATACTCGGCTTACTTATTGTTTTAGTCGGGATACTCTCATTTTTCACACCTGCGCTTATGGGTTTAAACAGGAAAAAAGAGCTATCCGAAAATGTTCATTCCGCTGATAATAATTAGTTTTTGAGCTTTGCAGCACATTAATTTTAGAAAGATAAACCGTACCTTTGCGCCATGATTACAGTATCTAATTTATCCCTACGTTTTGGTAAACGTACTTTATTTGAGGATGTCAATTTAAAATTTACGCAAGGTAACTGTTACGGTATCATTGGCGCAAATGGTGCAGGTAAATCTACCTTTCTTAAGATATTAACTGGCGACGTTGATCCTACTACTGGTAGCGTTAGCTATACGCCGGGAGAACGTAAAGCAGTTTTAAATCAGAACCACTCTGCTTTTGACGGATTTACGGTTATCGATACCGTATTACAGGGTCATCAGGAGCTTTATGCTATCATGAAAGAGAAAGACGCTATCTATATGAAAGAGGATTTTTCTGAAGAAGATGGTCTTAGGGCTGGTGAACTGGAAAATCTTTTCGCAGAAATGGATGGATGGAATGCTGAAAACGACGCGGCTACTTTATTAAGTAACCTGGGCATTAAGGAAGATAAGCATTACAAATTGATGGAGGAATTGGATGGTAACGAAAAAGTAAGGGTATTATTAGCTCAGGCTTTATTCGGTAATCCGGATATCCTTATTCTGGATGAGCCTACCAACGACCTTGATATTGATACCATCGCATGGTTAGAGAATTTCCTTGCGGATTATCAGAATATCGTATTGGTAGTTTCCCACGACCGTCACTTCCTGGATGCTGTTTGTACACACATTGTAGATATCGATTTTGGTAAGATGAATATCTTTACCGGTAACTATACTTTCTGGTACGAGTCTTCTCAATTAGCATTGAAACAAAGATCAGATCAGAATAAGAAAATGGAGGATAAAATTAAGGAATTACAAGAATTTATCCGTCGTTTCTCTGCAAATGCTTCTAAATCTAAACAGGCAACCAGCCGTAAAAAAGCTTTGGATAAGATTAATGTTGAAGAGATTAAAGCTTCCAGCCGTAAGTATCCGGGTATTATGTTTAACCAAATGGTTAGAGAGGTTGGTGACCAGGTTTTACATGTTGAAAACTTGTCTAAAACTTTAAATGGCGAAGTTTTATTTAAGAACCTTACTTTCAGCATTAATAAAGGTGATAAGGTAACTTTCTTATCTAATAACTCTTTGGCTACTACCGCACTTTACGAGATTCTTTCTGGCAGAGACAAAGATTTTACGGGTGAATTCAAATGGGGTGTTACTATCGTTCCGGGATATATCCCTAATGATAATTATGAATATTTTGCCGGCGTTGAAGACAATTTGGTTGACTGGTTACGTCCATATTCTAAAACTGATAAAGACGAAACCTTTATCCGTGGTTTTTTGGGTAGAATGCTATTCTCTGGCGAAGAGGTTCTGAAAAAATGTTCGGTACTTTCCGGAGGTGAGAAAATGCGTTGTATGTTCTCTAAAATCATGTTGGAAAGTCCTAACCTGATTATGTTAGACGAACCTACCAACCACTTAGACCTGGAATCTATTACCGCGCTAAACAATGGTTTAAAAGATTTTAAAGGTGTATTGTTATTCACTTCCCGTGACCACGAATTAACTGAAACTGTTGCGACACGTATCATCGAAATTACTCCAAACGGTGTATTGGATAAATTGATGTCTTATGATGATTATATCACCAGCGATACTGTTAAAGAACAAAAAGCTGCTTTATACAAATAGGTAGTAGTTTGTTAGTTATCAATTGTTAAACTGAAACGATTGATTTAATAATGTCTTAAATCCGTTCCTTTAAATTAAGGAACGGATTTTTTTATTTACACGCATCACGTGTTATCTTTATGAATTAAATAAACTAAATTAGTTTTATGACCATAGTAAACCCCTATTTGTATTTCGATGGTAATTGCGAAGAAGCTTTTAACTTTTACAAATCAGTCTTCAAGTGCGAGTTTAAGTACATCGGACGTTATAAAGATGTTCCAGAGGCACAACGTGGAATATTTTCGGATAGAGACGATAAGATTATGCATGTATCGCTTCCTATTAGTGATGAAACAATATTAATGGGTTCCGACAATGCAGAAGTATTTAAAGGGAACGTTTCAAGCAGTAATTTCTCGTTATCAATTAACACAGACGTAAAGGAGGAAGCCGAAAGGTTATTCCAAAGTCTTTCTATTGATGGAAAAATCATATTACCTATAAATGAAACATTCTGGGGATCTTATTATGGGATTGTTACGGATAAATTTGGGATAAACTGGAAAATTAGTTTCGAACCATCCAATGGTTAATGAGGAAAATTTCTAAGATACTATTGATAGCACCAACTTTGTTTTAAGACTTAATTATTGCATTCTAACGATCATGAACGAAGATCTGGACACTATTCCTGATAATACTGCTGTGAGAACAGCCTTATGGAGAGCTTTACATACGATGGTTGATGCGAAACCTCATATTCTGGAAGACATTATTGGTTTACAATTGGTCGATCCAGATAGTAACTGGATGCAACGTCCTGATATGCATCCGGGATTTACAAAAAGAATAAGGGCTTCCATTTTAGCAAGAGCTCGTTTTATAGAAGATTTAATCATGAAGGCGCATCATGAAGGTATAAACCAGTATGTTATTTTAGGTGCCGGACTTGATACTTTTGCTCAAAGGAGAAAAGATGATATCTCTAACCTGCATATCTTCGAAATTGATGAACCCGAAACTCAAGCCTGGAAACAAAAAAGACTGATAGAAACTGGACACTCCATTCCTGAGTGGCTTCATTTTGTGCCCGTTGACTTTGAAAAAACATCGTGGAAAGATGAATTGATTAAATCCGGTTTCGACATTACCGAACCTGCAGTTATTGTTTCTACAGGGGTAACCCTATACCTTACTAAAGACGCTATAGTGTCTATGTTAAAACAGATGTCTCATTTTGCAAAAGGTTCTGTTTTAGCTGTAACGCTATACCTACCTATAGAATTGATGGATAAGGAGGATCAGCCTCTGCAAGAAATTGCCAACAAAGCCACCAAAGAAGCCGGGACTCCTTTTATCAGCTTTTTCTCTGTAAAAGAAATGCGAGATTTGGCCAACGAAGCTGGTTTCTCTGATTTCGAATTAATATCTACCAGGGATTTAGAAAGCCGGTACTTTGGTAATAGGTCTGATGATTTTAAGCCCGCTAGTGGTGAAGTTTTTTTATTGGTTACTTTGTAAACTGGAGCTTTTTGTTTTTTACATATGCATTTTACCACTATGCAGTGACAAAAATTATAGGCCTTGATTTATTCATTAATTTTTATTGATTTTCATCGGTATTCATAAACTCTTGAGCTCGTTTTCAGATACTTTTGTATCTAAGACAAAATGCTTTAGCATTCTTGAAGGCCATATAGAAGACATAAAGACTTTCTGAAAAAAGTATCTAGGCCAGCCGCCGTCTATGAAGCGGACTGACTTTCATTCTTCGTATCGGTATTCTAATAAATACAGTTCATGACAAGCTAAGAGGCGAATAGATTGTCGAAAGGCACCTATCAAAAATAAATAATAAAAACTCCTTACAGCCGACTACACAACAAAGCATTAAAAAGTTCTAAAGAGTGCCCCTCTACTTTCCTATATTCGCTAATATACGCTTGATTATGAAATTTATCGGAAGCGACTAACATCAGAAACTCCATATCCTTCCTATTGTAGGAGCCTATTTGTTCGTAAACAAATTTCTCCTTACCTAAAGCATAAGGAATTAAATAGTCAAGAGCTGCCTTTAAACTACGGCCATCAATATTATAATTCCAAAAATCCAGGTTCAGTTTCTCCGCAAGCAAAGCAATTTTAAACCATCCTTCCAAATTCATGGTACTATAACTATACGCATTTGTTCTAGCGAGTTCCAAAGGCTGTTTGCCATCCGTCTCGATTTGCACCAAAATCCTCTTTTTTGTTTCTTCTAAAATAGATTTAGACAAAGCATCCTGATTAGTAAACAATGCAAAAGCAGACACCTGATAATCGTAAAAAGTTCCATGATTATTTTTGGCTTTATGCTCGTCTTTACCGTTTTTACTATTCAGCATCCATGAAAGGTAATCTTTATACCATGACTGCAGACCATCAAAATCGGCTTTAGTAAATGATTTGGAAGCTCTTAAAATAGTTACCCAATCAGTCAAATCAGCCAGAAACCTCGATTCAATAATACCAATACCTCTGCCATCGTTAATTCCGGGAATAGCTTGTGCAAAATCCAGATTGGGATTCATTTTAGTTTCAGGATTTAAAAACCAAACCCTTAATAATTGCGTAGCCTTCTCTGCGTAAACTTCGTTACCAGTAAAATGGTAAGCCAAACTTAAAGCCTTACACTTTCCTTCCATACCACCTAAAAACTCACGATCACTAATTTTTCTTATCTCCGGATTTCTAAGCCCATCTTTCCTTATATAAGGTAAGCCATCTGCTTTCGATGTGTCAGGCCACCAATAAGGCCCCATACTCATATAATCATGTTTAGAACCACTTGGAGGTGTAAAATTCTTATCCATTACAGATTGAGGTTTCGCATCGAGTAACTTATCGGCAAGTTTCAAAAGCTCCCCCACTCTATTTTTGGCTTCGGGCTTACCGCTTTCATAAGACTTTTTATTGTTCAATAATAGTTTACCATCTATAAAACTGAATTTTGAATTTTGTGCATAAGCACCGGAAGCAACGATTAAGAGTAAATAGATTAATAGCTTACCTTTCATACATTAGATTTTGATTAATTGATTCTCTAATTTAAGAATTTTGCGGTTTGCGGATTCCTAACAGCTAAGTATCTGTAGGTAATGCCATCTATCAAAACAGCCTTATTATCATATTGAAGCTAGAAAATCAAAACAAGACCCGATTATTCTTTTAAGATTTTACGCCTTTTATTAAAAACTATCCTCATTGTTTATAGGCATGTAGCTTAGCGCTATGGATCTGTTTCGATTACAAACCTGTATTTATTTAAGAAGAACGCATTAAAAAAGTCCCTTCCTTAAATTCGGTTGGGACCTTCGATTTTCAATGTTATCGCGTAGCAAAGCTACACATCGTTCTTACGAAGTAGCTTCAGTAGCACTGCAAAGTCTTTTGGATATTCTGCCTCTATGGTTATTTCCTCTCCGTTTGGTTTCACAAAACTTAGCTGTCTGGCATGTAAAGCAAACCTTTTCATCACAGGTTGCTCTTCTTCATCAGTCAATTTGTATCCTCTTTTAATCTTAGATAAAAAAGCAGGTTGCCCACCATACATCTTGTCCCCTGTAATAGAGGCTCTTTGGGTTGCCAAATGTATACGTATTTGATGCATTCTGCCAGTTACTGGCCTGCATTCCAATAAAGTATAATGTTTAAAATATTCTAATGATCTAAACCAGGTTTCAGCTCTTTTGCCTTCTCCCCGACTGATAACCACGTTTCCTTTACCTACATTTAAAATAGGAAGATCGACTAAAAGATCTTCAAAAACATGAGTGCCATCTACAATAGCATGATATATTTTATTTACCCTTCTACGCTCGAATAATATAGACATATGTCTGTAAGCTTCAGGATTTTTGGCTACAACTAATAAACCCGAAGTTTCTTTATCCAAACGATGGCAAACCTGTGCATCTTCCACATATTGTTTCGCCATTTTTAATAAGCTGATTTCTTTTCCTTCACGCTCGTCTAAAGAACTTAAAAAAGGTGGCTTGTTTACTATAATAATATCTTCGTCCTCGAATAGAATGATATCCTTGAATTTGGGAAACTTCATTGCGCAAAGATAGACAAAATGTATGTTCTTTTTTCGTTAAGCTGGTTTGATTTTTTTGAGTTGCTATGAGTAAATAAACCAATAATTTGGTTAGTTTATGAAATTGCAGAGAGATGAGAGCTTAAAAACCCAACAAGAACAAAAAAAGAGGATGTATCAAAAGGGTATTTTTACAACTTGAAGCCAAATAATATTTTGATGCATTATCAGGATTAATAAAAAAGAGCCAAAATCTTAGCGAATTTTGGCTCTTTTTTATTATTTCAAATGATCGAGGGCAACAATCAAAATTAAATTCTGATTTGAAATCTTGGATTCCAATTGTGATACGGCCTCTTTCAATAATCAATTTAATACTTTACTGGACTTCAAATTTATAGCCCACTCCTTTTACAGTTGTAACGTAGTTATCTTTCAATTTTTCCCTAAGTTTTCTAATATGCACATCGATGGTTCTATTCGTTACCACAACAGAGTCTTCCCAGATATTTCTTAAAATAACCTCTCTTGTATAAACTTTTCCCGGTTTAGAAGCTAATAAATAAAGTAATTCAAACTCTTTCTTTGCCAAAACGATTTTCTCTCCGCCTTTGAAGACAAGAAAAGCATCTCTGTCAATTACCAAATCCGCTATTTCTATTTTATTCGAAAAGGTTTCTTCTTCACCTTGTAAGTTTCTTCTTAAAATAGCGTTTATCCTACTTACTAAAGCCCTGGGCTTTATAGGTTTAGGAATGTAATCATCTGCCCCCACGTTAAAGCCTGCTATTTCGGAATACTCTTCGATTCTCGCAGTTAAAAACACCATGAATGTATTTTTAAATTCCGGCATTCCTCTCATTATTCTACACGCTTCAATACCGTCCATCTTAGGCATCATTACATCTAAAATGATCAAATCTGGACTGGTTTTTCTCGCTTCGGTAATCGCATCCTGACCGTTAGTTGCAGTAAAAACTTGGTAACCTTCTTTTTTTAAATTGTATTCTATCAGCTCAAGAATATCCGGTTCATCATCTACAATTAAAATCTTTTGCTTGTTAGCACTCATATCTGATATTTTATCTGTAGCGAATTTATAATCTTAACCTCTACTACAAGTTAATACAATGTTAAGAAATTATGAAATATATCAATTGCTTAACATTAACATTTATTTTACTTAAAGGTTTTTTTCTAAAAACTGCTCTAATTCAGCTCCTCTTAGGTTTTTAGCAACTATTTTCCCTTGAGGGTCTAATAAAAATGAAGCCGGAATAGCGTTGATATTATAAATACGGGCAGTCTCAGCATCCCATTGCTTTAACTCAGATACATGAGACCATGTTAATTTATCTGCATGGATTGCTTCTTTCCATTTACTGGCATCATTATCCAGAGAGAAACCTAAAATGGTAAAGTTTTTATTTTTGTACCTATTATAGGCGTTTACAATATTTGGATTCTCCTGGCGACATGGACCACACCAACTAGCCCAGAAATCTAAAAGAACATATTTACCTCTTAAATCGGATAGTTTCATGCTTTTACCATCCGGTGTATTTGCTGTAAAATCAGGAGCTACTTTTCCGATTGCCAGATTTTCCATTCCCGCCATTTGCTTTGCGAAAGCCTGAATCATCTTATTTTCCGGAAAATATTTAGCAGCCTCCTTACTATAAGCAATGATTTTGTCTTCGTAAGCTACAGGATCGGTTCCCATAATTACATTAGCAGCGAAAAATGCAGTTAAAGATGATTTATTTTTTTCAATAAAATTGTAAGCCTGTTCTAAAAATGGTTTTGTGATAATTGCTGCCTTTTCATGGTAATCGGCTATAATAGAGTCTTTCTTATCCGCTTTTTCAACAATAAGTTTAGAATACTTCTCTGCCATTTCACCTGTTTTCTTAGTAAAATCTGAAGTTATCTTATTGAACTCTGTTATTTTATCAGCCTCTTTTGATCCTTCTATCTGATACGCGCCGCTATGGTCGGTCATATCAGCTTTAAACTTAATCTCGTCTCCATTTTCGGCTATCAGCATATAAGAACGGTCCCCTATATATAATTGATAGAACTCTGGATCTGGTGATTTCCCCTTTAAAACAAACTTTCTGTCTTCGTTAAGCAAGGTAGAATCTATGGTTATCATTTGGCCCAGGCTATCTGCGTACAACAAATAAACTTTGTTACTGGCTTGCGATACATTATCTACCTGCCCGTTAATCACAAATTCGCTACTGTTTTTACATGACACTATAGCTATTAAACCAAGTACACATAAACCTAAAATACTTCTTTTCATTATTTTAACTTTTCTATTTTGTCCAATAAGATCTTATTGGCCTGTTTCGGGTCTATTTTTCCTTTGGAAATCTTCATGATTTCTCCCATGAAAAGACCTAAAACACCCTTTTTACCAGTATGGTATTGTTTAACCTTATCAGCAAATATAGTTAAAACAGAATCAACATATTCCTCTAACTGTGTATTATCTTTGTCAATTGACAGATTTAGCTCGATAACAAGATCATCCACCTGTTTATGCGGAGACTTTGCCAGTTGAATAAACAGAACGTCCTTGGCCTGGGAGTTGTTTAACCGTCCCTGATCTATTAAGTTAATGATACTTGCTATTTTTTCTGGTTCTATATTAAATTCAGACAGTTCCAGCCCTGAATCGTTTAGGAATGATTTAATAGTTCCCATAATCCAGTTGGATGCCGCCTTATAGTTTTTAGTATATTTTACTGCAGACAGAAAATATTCCGCAGTCTCCCGCTCTGATGTCAAAACTTTCGCGTCATATTCGGGCAACTGAAACTCCGTTGTAAATAGCTCAAATAGTTCGTTAGGCAACGCAGGCATTGCCCGTTTTACAGCAGTGATAAAACTTTCGCTGATAATCAACGGCAACAAATCGGGCTCTGGGAAATACCTGTAATCATTTGCCATTTCTTTAGTTCGCAAAGGCGAGGTTACCCCTGTAGCGGCATCAAAGTTCAATGTATTTTGTGCGATAGTTCCTCCTGCTTCTACTATACTAATCTGTCTTAATATTTCATAG
This sequence comes from Pseudopedobacter saltans DSM 12145, assembly GCF_000190735.1. Lineage (GTDB taxonomy): Bacteria > Bacteroidota > Bacteroidia > Sphingobacteriales > Sphingobacteriaceae > Pseudopedobacter > Pseudopedobacter saltans. The sequence continues at coordinate 627,427 of NC_015177.1, read as the reverse complement.
TCTATCGCCCTTTGCAAATTTCTAACCGAGTTCAGGTTTTTAACTTCGCAACGCTTACCCAGTTTCTGTTCCCCTTTCAATCGCACTGAAATATTAGCATCGCAACGCATAGACCCTTCTTCGAGGTTGCCATCACAAATACCAAGATATCTTACTAATTTCCTTAATTCTGAAAAGTAACATGCAGCCTCTTCCCCCGAATGCAGAATCGGTTCGGACACAACTTCTAGCAATGGCACTCCGGCTCGGTTAAGATCTATCAAGGAATAATCATCTTCCAGATCATGAATACTCTTACCTGCGTCTTCTTCCATGTGGATGCGATTAAGTACCACATCTTTTGTTCTGCCATCAGGCAATGCTATTGTTAACTTGCCTCCTAAACAAATTGGTTTGTTGTCCTGCGTTATCTGGTAACCTTTGGGCAAATCTGCATAGAAATAGTTCTTTCTATCGAAATAGTTTTCTCTCACGATATCACATCCCAAAGCCAAACCAAGCTTTATTGCACTTTTAATAATTTCTTTGTTAGTAACGGGAAGGGCTCCAGGTAAAGCTAAAGAAACCGGACTTATATTATTATTAGGTTTATTTCCATATTTCGCTGAATCCGAAGAGAATGCCTTCGTTTCAGTTGATAATTGAACATGTACTTCTAAACCAATTATAGCTTCGTACTTTTCCAAAACACTTTCTGAAATATCAACAGAGCCATTTTTCATAACAATATAATTTTCTTTATCACGTTAGTTGAATAACACTCAAAGATAGGCAGTGTTTTATAATAATTAACAATTTGGTATTATTTTTGTAATTTTAATAAAAAACAATCAATAAAAAATATATTTTAATAAAAAATCAACAATAAAATAAATATATAAATACAAAAACATCAAATAAAACTTATGAATTTAAAAAATGTGCTATTAGCTTTCATTCTTCTATTTGGGATAAAATGTGCAGAAGCTCAGGTAAGCGTTAACGTTAATATTGGCACACAGCCTTTATGGGGGCCTGTTGGGTATCAGCATGTAGATTATTATTATTTACCCGAAATAGAAACGTATTATTATGTCCCGAAAAGACAGTTCATTTATATAAATGGTGGAAACTGGGTATTTTCTAGTTCTCTTCCGTACAGGCATCGCCATTACAATCTCTATGGTGGCCATAAAGTGGTTATCAACCAGCCTTATGCATACAAGCATCACAAACACTACAAAGTTAAATACGCCCAGTTCCATGGCCCATACCAACCTGTTTTAAGAGATCACAGACACGCTTCTTACCATAGACAACCTGTTTATGTTAAACAACATAAGGGCGGCAATGGCCACGGAAATAAACATCACGGACACCATAAGCATAAAGGGAAAGGCCACAAACATTAGACGTCTAAATATTTACTATAAAACAATTGAGGGTATGCTGACAGCATACCCTCAATTGTTTTCATGCTTCTTGCGATAAATCGAATCCAAAATAGTAAAGTTTCTATACTATTTTACAAAAAGGTACACCATAATGAGTCATTCGTCCTATAATGCTTATTTGGTTTTATTATTTGGTTTTATTATTTTTACTTAACCTCAATTATAAGCTATATGAAAAAAACATTCTTCTTATTAATAAGTGTAATAATTATTGTTTTAAGTTGCAAATCAGAAGAGAAAGAACAAATAGTTGTAGCAGATTTTAGTGGAAAATGGCAGTTTAAAACTAGAGTGTTAATATATACTCCGGGTGGTAAACCTAATCAGAAATATACTATTAATGATGGTGCAATATTTACTTTTGGCGTTGATAGTTCATTTAAATCTTCCAAATTTAATTGTGAGGGTCATTATAGTTATGAATCAAATATCCTCACAATAAACTTACCATGTGACCCACTTTTTATAAATAAAAAGTATAATTTTCAGTTTGCAGGTGCTAATGAACTTCATTTAGACCCGCAAATAATTGAATGTGACGAAGGATGCTATTATATTTTAGAAAAAATCAGATAATACTTCTCATTATAAACCTTAAATTATGAAAAAAATTTACTGTTTTTTTTTGCTTTTATTCTTTATTAATCATAATCTATATTCACAAATTCAAGAATGTGAAATTTTCAAAAGTACTAATATCAGTTCCAAAGAAGAAGGTACTTCATCCAAATCTGCTACCATTAGTTCGTATTTATCTTCGACTTATGTAATTTGTATTAATGTAAAATTTCATATAATTAGAAAAACTGATGGTACGGGAGGATTTGATTCTTCTTCTTTAGATTGTATTATTAAAAATCTGAATGAAGCATATAATAAGCATAATTTTAGATTTAACTATAGTGGTTATGATTATATAAACAATTCCGAATACTATGATATTCCTATAGATAAAACTCTTTCAGATATTACTGTTGATAATATTTCTTCTACCAGTAATGTATCTAATATGTTGAATATTTATTTAGTAAACTCAGCTCGTTTTGCAGGAATTGCTTCATTAAAAAATAATTGGACTGTTATAAGAAATGATTATGCCTTAGAGACCACAACGGTTCACGAGGTTGGACATTGCTTTAATTTAAAACACACTTTTAACGAAGCTGGACTACCAGCTGAAACGGCATTAAATTGTACAACAGCAGCTGATGAACTTTGTGATACACCTCCTGATTATGGAATTAGCGACAGTGATGTAAATTATTTCTGTGGTTACTCTGGAACATCTAGTGGGGATTTTTCTATCATAATTAAAAACTATATGTCATATTCGAGAAAATCATGTAGAACTGAATTTACCCCTGGTCAGGTAAATAGAATGCGTACAGCTTTTTCAAATACGACAAAATTACAAAACATAGTTGGAACTAATTGCTTAATTACGTCAATTTCAGGTCTAGATAGAATTTGTAATGCTCAAAATTACAGTTTATTAAATGCGGGCACAATATTTAGTGTTTATTGGACTACAAGTGGTGATATTTCAATTTCGGGATCAAATTCGAGCTCTACAGTGACTGTTGTTCCAAATCCCAGTTCTTCTGGAGCTGGAATCCTAACAGGGACATATACAACTTCATGTGGAACTTTTTCTGTTTCAAAATCGATTGTAAATTCAAACAATTTTAATACTGGTATTATAGGAGGGGAATCTTATTATGTTCCAACTAATTCTCAGTTATTATTTTATGTATCTAATTATCATCCTGATGCTATTAACTATACTTGGTCATTATCACCTTCATATTACGGCAGTATAAGTGGAATGGGCGCTTCTGCAGATGCGTATATTTATAACACAGGTTCTTTCTCTGTTATTTGTACGATAACCACTCCATGTGGCAGCTATGATGTTTATGATTTCCATGAGGCACAATACTCACCATTTAGTTTATCGGTATATCCTAATCCAACTAGTACTGAATTGAATATTGAAATAAAATCTAATAAAGATGATCAATTATTATCAAAAATGTCTTCAAGTAAAATAATTGAAGCTACATTATATAATAATTATGGAGAAAATGTTTTATCAGGGAAATCATTAGGTAAGCTGACTTTGAATACTTCTAACTTGCCAAATGGTACTTATTATTTGCATTTTAAAGATTATAATGGGAAATTGATTAAACAACAAATAATTATTAAACATTAAAAAATAATAAAAGGCTGATATTTTTTTCAAATTTCGAACTCTTAGAAAACTTAGGTATCCAAGCCTATGTGAAGTATGGCATGTTCGATAAGCAACAACAGGAAGCCTATAATAACAAGAAGCCATTCAGTTCTGACAAACTTTTTTACAATAAAGAACTCGATGTGGTGGCCTGTGCAATGGGCAGCAAATGAACCATGAGCTGATTGAATATCGGGATCAGGTATATCATCTGTTGAATTCTGAGCAAGGAATAAAAAAACGAAAGAAGCGATGCCATGATGTTGAAACAGTCTTTGCAAACATTAAACAGAACCACCGGTTCCGCCGCTTTATGCTCAAAGGCAAGCAAAAAGTGGAAATTGAATTGGCTTTATTAGCAATTGCACAAAACTTAAGGAAAAAAGCAGCCTAAAAGGGCACTTTTTCAGTCTTTTTTCCAATTAAAGGAAAAACAGATCAAATCTAGGAAATACTTAGCCAAGAAGGGGGCTATTAAAAAAAGAAGCCGTATCTAACTTTTACGTTTTGATACGGCTTATTATTATTACAATAACTACTTCCTAATATCCAATTCGTTGATAATATTCTTAGCTCCTCCCAATATGTCTATACACCATAAAACATAGCGAATATCCACATTGATGGATCTCTTAAAGTTTTTATCAAAAGCAATATCACCACTCATCGCTTCCCAGTTTCCATCAAAAGCCAAGCCTATCAACTCTCCTTTTGCATTAATTACCGGAGAACCTGAGTTGCCGCCTGTTATATCATTATTAGAAATGAAATTAACTATTAACGTCCCGTTTTTACCATACCGACCGTAATTCTTCGCATTGAATGCTTCGATAAAGTTAGCTGGTAAATCAAATTCATCATCTTTAGGAATATACTTAGCCATTGCTCCTTCTATAGTCGTAGTCTCTTTATACAAGACGCCATCTTTCGGAGAATAGTTCTGTACGTTTCCATAAGTAATTCTCATGGTAGAATTTGCATCCGGATACATCAATTTATTATTATTCTTTTTCAGTAAAGCCTGCATGTATAAATGATCCAGCTCTGCTTTTTTATTTTCGAAATTTTTCAATCTGTCACCAAAATTCTCCTTGATATAATCAGAAATCACCAGATTTTTAGCATAAGCATAGGCAACATCCTCTTTATACTTGGATAAGCTTGGATTATTGGCTAAAAATGCTCTCAATTTATTTGGCTGAATCAGTTTCGATTCTTTCCACAAAATATCAGCGTATTTTTTAAATGTTGTCTCTGCACTTCCATCCCAATATTTATCTGTAATTATTCTAAAAAATTGAGGATGTTGATTTTTGGGAATGTCATTATAAAAAGTAGCCAGCATTGTTGCGAAAACAGATTTATCTGCAATCTCGTTATAGGTCGACTCATAGGTTTCTAAAGAAGCGAGGGTTTCTTCCTTCGTTTTTTCATAAGCATCGGTTCCTCTTACAGCTTCTAAAGCTTCTACGCTTTTCTCTAATCTCAAAGCATTCGTAACCCACTTAGAAGCCAAAAATCCTTCTGTAATAAAAACCCGATGACGGGCATAAGGAGCATAAGCTTTATACAGCTCAGCATATTGCGACATTAAATTAGCGTATTGAGGTTGGGAAGCTGCCCAGGTTGTAAATTCCTGCTCTTCTGCCTTTTTCTTATCTTCTATTTTCAGTGCTTTTAGCTGCTCGCCCTGACCAATAAAATATTTCCAGTAATTAGCAACGCTTGCATATTGAGAGGATACTTTCAATCTAAAAGCTACGTCTTTATCCATTTCCTTTTTCCAGGCTTTTAAACGAATATCTCTTAATTTCACTATCTCCGGAGAAACAGAATCTAATGCCAACTCAACTCCATACGAAGTCAAGAATCTATCGGTTCTTCCTGGAAAACCATAAACCATAGCAAAATCATTATTTTCTACTCCTTTAATTGATACAGGTAAAAATTTCTTAGGCTTGTAGGGTCTGTTTTCTGTAGAATAATCTGCCGGCTTATTATCTTTTCCTGCATAAACTCTAAAAATAGAGAAATCTCCGGTTTGTCTTGGCCAAACCCAGTTATCTGTATCACCACCAAATTTACCGATGGATTGCGGAGGTGTTCCAACCAAACGGATATCAGTAAATTTCTCCATTATGAATAAAAAGTACTGATTTCCTTTATAGAAATCTCTTACAAAAGCGTTATAATGTGTTCCCTTTGTCGCTTCTTCGCTAATGTTATTACTTAATTCTGTTATTTTAGTTTCTTTAGCCTCGCCCGATAGATTGGCAGTTTCTTTTAAAATCCGATCTGTAACATCTTCTATCTTGACCAAAAAATTAACAAATAAACCAGGAATCGGCTTTTCTTCGTTGTTGTTTTTAGCATAGAAACCGTTATCCAGTATATTGTCTGCAGGTGTAGATTTAGAAGCGATGGCATCGTATCCACAATGATGGTTGGTAAACAACAATCCGTTCGCCGAAACCAATTCTCCTGTACAAAAACCGCCAAAAGACACTATCGCATCTTTTAAACTTGCTTTATTAACATCATATAAATCTTTTGGAGTTAATTTGAATCCCTGCTTTTTCATTTGGTTATAATTCTTACCAATAAGCATTGGAATCCACATCCCCTCATCTGCTTTAGAAGGTATGCCTATTAATAAAGACAATCCTAAAAGCATCACCGGAAGTAATTTCAATTTATTCATACTTATATTTAACATACCTGCAAATTTAATGTTTGACTTATGCCATGCCTATGCAAACACATTATTGTTACAAATAAAGTAAAAGTTGAAAATAAAAAGTAAAAAGTGGGAAGCAGAAATTGAGAATGGAAGTAACAAATAGAGAGTGTGAAACTCCAGATCCGGTATCAATAAGTTTCTATTATCTATTTTATAATAAAAAAAACGGTGCGCATACTATGACTGTGTCAATTATGCTACACCGAATTTTGCTTGTTGATATATAGTTTCTTGCTATTTATTGTGCTGTTAATTCGATTACAGAGCTTGACACTGCCTGTACTTTTCCCGGAGCCAGATTTAAACCAACTTTCATCAGGAAATCTCCGCTGTAAACTTTTCCATTTTCTGCTAATGCAGATTTTGTTCCAGGCATAAGGTTTACTTCTTCAATTTTATATTTTTTATTTGCATCTAACCCCTCTAACTTCACCTTACCCAAGTATTCTTTTCTTCGGTAATTCAGAATATAATTAAAGACGACAGCTCTGTTTTTATTTTTATCGGCATACATTAATACTGCTCTTGGTTCTTCATATGGCGAAATCAAACGGTATAAATCTCCAAACCAAATCACATCACTCAACTTTTTATAGGTTTTAACCGCCTGATTGCTAAATTCTATCTCCTCATTGGTCATTTTATTTACGCGGATATCATAGCCCATTTTACCCATCATGGCAACATCTGTTCTAAACTTTATAGGTTGTTTCCCCATAGATGTGATATGACTGGACACAGTTAAAGCCGGAAAGAAATTCAAATATCCCCATTGGATAAAAATACGTTCGAAACCGTCTGTATTATCACTTGGCCAAAATTCAGTAAAATATTTTAACGCTCCATAATCCGTTCTTCCGCCTCCGCCAGCACAAAGCATAATTGGCAAATGCGGGTATTTTGCTCTCAATCTTTCCAATACTTTATACAAACTTTTGGTATAATCTACATAAGTATTAGATTGATTAGTTTTTAGATAAGGAGAGTAAGTACTGGTCATTGGCCTGTTGCAATCCCACTTTATAAAAGCAATGTTCGGATTTTCTTTCATCAAATCATCTACAACTTTAAACACAAAATCCTGCACTTTAGGATTCACCAAATCCAACACCAATTGATGTCGGGACAAACTTTCTTCCCTATTAGGTAATTTTAATATCCAATCCGGATGCCTTTCATAAAGCTCGCTTTTAGGGCTAATCATTTCCGGTTCTAACCAGATCCCAAACTTTAGTTCTTTAGTTTCAGCTTGTTTTACCAGATAACCAATTCCGCTTGGTAACTTCTTCTTATCAGTTTGCCAATCGCCTAAAGCGGTTTTGTCTGCATCTCTTGGATATTTGTTTCCAAACCAACCGTCATCCAACAAAAATAAATCTACACCCAATTTCTTGGCTCCATCAAACAGTTCTACCAGAATATCCTGATTAAAATCCATATGAGTAGCTTCCCAGTTGTTTAATAAGGTCATTCGTGGTTTTGTCCCATCCAATACACCGTAATTTCTTGCCCAGTCATGCAAATTTCTGGTAGCCTGCCCCTTGCCATTCAACGTATGTGTAAAAATGAATTCAGGTGTAACAAAAGTTTGTCCCGCAGCCAGTTTATAGTCAGAAGCATAGGGGTTAATGCCGTTAATTACCCTAAGATTATTAGCTTGGTCAATCTCAAAAGAAGATTGAAAATTGCCCGACCACCCTAAAGTACCTGCAATAAGCTCTCCTGTTTTTTCTGTAGATAAATTTCCTAAAGACAGATAGAAAACTGGTGTGCGATACATATGTGCTCTGGACCCCAACTTACTATCCAGTGTTTTAATTCCTGTAGTTAGTTTAGATTCTTTCATTCGCATCTCAGTCATATAATCACCATCAAATTGGCTTAACCAATAATTTGGCGCATTGAAATGCAACATAGAAGAAGCATAATTATATAAGGTGATTGTTCCCTTTTCTCCGTTTCTGATCTCTGTCCAGGTTTTAATTATATCTTCATTAAAGAAACTTTGAAAATGTAATACAACCTGTGTAGGATATTTAGGATCTTTCAGCGTAATACTTGCCGTTGTTATATTACCTTCTTTATTAATTCTCTGTTCTGATACTCTAAGATCCAAAGATGGGTTTCCGTCTGCATGAACCACTCTGATTGCAGGCTCGAAGAAATCTTCCATTCCTGCACCAATATAGGCCTCTTTCTGTGGACCTCCTACCTTAGCATAGTCCGCGCTTTGATTAAGCTTTTGTCCTAAATAAGCCTGATATACTTTTTGATTATCTCTTATGACATAAACTAATGCCGAATTCTTGGTTTCTAAAACAATCTCTTTGTTTTGTGCATGAACCGCCAGAGTTGCAGTAAAAGTTAGAAACGCAATAAATATTTTCTTCATTTTATTGATTCGCTTTCGCTGATTTTATAAATTAATTAATTGTGTAGCCCCGTCTTTAATGGTATACTTTTTAGTATTCGCTCCTTCTTTTACACTGATATTCAATTTATTTCCTCCAACTCTCTCAATAGTCAGATCAAATACTTTCCCGAAAGAGTGGATATTCTTCAATGCCATTTTATTCCATTCTTTAGGCATTCTAGGAGTACAATTGAAACTTCCAAATCCAACAGGCCTCATTCCAAAAACACCTTCGGTATAAATCCTGCAATACAAACCACTTTCCGCAGAAAGATGCCTTTGGTTACCTTCTGGATAAGCTTCTACGGGGTATGGTACGTGTTCTCCTAATAATCTCCGGTTAGAATAGTATTTAAGATAATTCATGGCTTTTTCTGTTTCCCCTGCTTCAAAAACACCCCGTAAGGCATACAAAGTAGATCTATCCCAAAAAGTTTCTTTTCCTGCCTGGGTAGCTAATCCGTCAGGAGTCCATAAACGTGGAGAAAACAAGGCATTGATAGTCCCTTCTTTTCTGTCAAGAATACCAACGGTTAGTGGTAAACATATCCATGCTCTTAACACCTCGTTCCCTTCGTGATATCGGTAAGTTTCAAAGCCCTCGACTTTACCGCCAAAATACTTTTCTATATTATTTTTTAATATATCAGCTTGCTTTTGATATTTATCTACCTGAGCTTTCGGCTTCCCTAATAATTTAGCGAGATAAACAGAAGATCTTAGAGCATCATAATACAAACTGTTAGTTGACAAGTTAGCTTTACCCGCAGAAAATCTATTTTCAAGTTCATCACTATCTGATGTTACAACGCCTTCTGCGTTCATTTTTCTATTGCAATATTCTAATGTCCATTCTATTAATGGCCATAGCACCCTTGCAGAATCTATATTACCATTAGCTAATGCGTACCTTGATGCACCATAAGCGATCATGGCAGCATCTCCTCTATCGCCTGCCCCCTTCCAAATACCATCTCCTTCAGCAACTATAGAACTTGGAATAGGTTTATATTCCGGATTCATAAACTTAGCAAACCATCTGTAAGAATTCATCGCAGATTTGTTCCCTATTTTATCTCCAAGAAAAGCAAAGAATGGATTGATGTATTCTGCCTGATCATTAGCCCAAAGCGCAGCATAATAAGACAAACCACCGGGGCCATGCATATAACCTCCTTTAGTTAAATAAATGCTTTCGGTACCTCTTATTTTTGCAAAATCAAAAGCGGTATTCAAAGTTTTATCTGGCGTTTCCAAAACTAATTTCGAGGTAATTTCTTTCACCCGATTCTCTCTGTTTCTTTCTTCCTGCTCAGGATTGATGGTAAATACATTCTGAGGAGTATCTGTAGCTAAGTAATAAACAGAAAAAGATGTTGTTTCTCCCGGTTTCAATGTTTTAAAGCCATCTCCAACAGTTCCCATCAAAATAGAATGTGGCGCAACTTTACTGCGCTCTGCATTGGTTCTTATTTCTTTTTTCACATATTCACAGGCAACAGTCACGTCCTGATTGCTGGTATTGGTGATGTCGAACTTTTCAATAGCCAAAGGTTTATCTACTGAAGGAAAAAATGTTCTTTTCATGTTAACCAGTGCCGGCGAAGATACCGTTGCGTTTACCCGCATAATTCCTTTGTGGGTGATTTCATTTACATCGTAATTGATGCTACCTGATCGACCTGCTTTTATAGTATTATAATCGATCATTCTATTATTAATATAGATGCGCGGTAAATCTGTATCCTGAAAAGTATGAGAAATATGACTTCTGGTATTATCCGGCAATACTCTAAACGTTGGAAAAACCATTGTACGCGTAAACTTTGCTCTGTGGTTTTCATCTAATCCATATTCCACCCATAACGAAATTTTTTCACCACTCATTTCTATATGGTCTTTATGAGGCAACTGTCCATCAGCTTTCCACACTATACTACCATCCTTTTGAATATTCCATCGATTCTGACCGAATGTAGTTGTTCTGTCTACTATTAAAGCAAACAAGCCTATTAAAAGGTACTTTTTTATCATTGATTTAGTTTGTTTACCAGTATCGTTTTAACTAAAAAAAAGTGGACCTAGATCCACTTTCCTACGAAAATTGCTATAAAAATTACTCTAAGAGTGCCGCTGCAGTCCAAAGTACCGGAGCCTGTCCATGCAAATCTCCCGTCATCCTCTTTCTGTCGAAATAATATTGTTTATCATTCTTTTTATTGGTGCCTTCGCACACATCCCGAACGTCGTTATTTTCATCAATAAAATTAACTACTGCCAACCAGGCTTTTCTAGCAGCAGGCGCGTACTTAGATTTATCTAACCATCCTTTTTTTACTCCGGTTACCATGGCATAAGCAAACATTCCAGTACAGGAGCTCTCTTCCCATGATGTTGGCTCATCTATTAATTGTCTCCATGCTCCGGATGGTGCCTGATATTTTAAAAGAGAAGCCATCATTTTATGATAACCATCCATGATTCTAGCTCTATTAGGATTATCTTTAGGTAGAGAACTTAAAATTTCTGTCATTCCAGCAGCCATCCAACCGTTACCTCTACCCCAGAAATAAGGAACATCTGGCGCATGATAGAATAAACCATTGCTTTTTTGTAAAGAATCCAGATAAACCACCATTTCCTTTGCTGCTCTGTCGATATATTTAAGATCTTTTGTTACTCTATAAGCCTGAGTTTGCAGTGCGTTAATCATATACATATCATCAATCCACATACGGGTTTGCCAGGTCAGACCTTGGGCATAATATACATGAGATGCTGGTACAACACGAGGCCCTTCTGGTGGTCCCCATTGCTTATCAGCTATTCGCATACCTAAATCGTAATATTTCTTCTCTTTGGTTTGCTTATATAATTCTAAAGGTACAGAGCCGAAAACACTATAATCCACGTGATCTGGAACTGGGATCATCTTTGCCTCTTCGTGAAAAAGTGGTTCAAATCTATTTGCCAGTTTTTTTGTTAAATCTTTATTTCCTGTTACACGGGCAAAAGTTAAAGCACCGTACCAGGTACATGTTTCAGGATATGTAATTACTCTTGGCGGAGTAGGCCTGTTGAAATTTGTATGTGGAGTGACTACAAATTTCTCGGCAATTTTTAGCCCAACTTCTTTTGGCGAAGTACCTTTAGGCCAATTTTTTAAATCTGAAGATTGAGAATAAACATGAGTTCCTGCAAATAAAAAACCCAATATTAAAGATGTATACCTTTTCATTTTACCAATTGGTTAGCTAATAATTTGTTACCGCAAGAACGGAAAATATCGGCTAAACTTATTTAACTAAATTGGCATCTAACTAAATGGAATTGACATCGTACTACGATTGCCCAAAATAAAAATCACGAGTACTGTGCGGAAAGATCCGGAAGTTTTGGAATGAATAAGATTTAAAAAGGTTATATCTTCTATAAATACCTTTGATATTTATAGAAGACGCAGTTTTTATTTATCGCTTAAAATAGCTGTTACCTCTATTTCTATAAGTATTTCCGGATCAATCAACTTAGATACTTCCACAATCGTGGTAACTGGTTTAACATCTTTAAAAACTTCTCCGTGTGCTTTTGCTGCTTCTTCCCATTGTGAAATATCTGTTAGAAACATTCTTGTTCTTACAACATCCTGTACAGAAGCTCCTGCATCGTTTAATACTGCGGATAGCTTATCTAAAATAGCCTTTGTTTGATTGTACAAACCTTCTATTGCATTGCCTTTCTCATCTTTGGCAGCGGTAGTGCCTGCAATTTCTATTGTATCTCCAATCTTTACAGCTCTGCAGTACCCAATGATATCCTCCCAAGGAGAACCGGTAGTGAAATTTTTTCTTGTTTTCATATAATTGCTTAACCTTTTAAAAGGGAAAGTCAAAAATATAAATTTGTATGGGTTTACAATTCATTAAAAGAATTATTCCGTAACTTCTACTACTCTGAATCCGTTAAATGCGCTTCGACAATTTCTATAACAGGCTAAACGTTTGGTTACCTTACTATAAGAAGATAGTCTGTCTGCCGCGCCTCCTCTAACAATTTTCCCGGCAACTTTGTCTAAGTTTATCATTTCATCGCGTCTATCTGCATGGTATTCTTTATACCAATCCAAACACCATTCCCAAGCATTACCACTCATGTCATACAATCCCAATTCATTGGCCTTTTTCTTACCAACGGCATGAGTTCTATTTCCACTATTGACTCTAAACCACGCCACCCTGCTAGGATTATTAGCCCCACTAAATTTATAGTTCTTACTTTTCTTCCCTCCTCTGGCAGCATATTCCCATTCTGCTTCGGTTGGTAATCTAAAAAATGAAGTGTTTTTTTCGCTTAGCCATTGGCAATAAGCCAAAGCTTCGTCATAAGTAACATTGACAATCGGGTGGTCTTTCTTCCAACCCCATTTTGGCTCTGGTGGCATTGAACAACCAGTTTCTCTTGTAAATAGTTGATATTCTCCTACCGTGATCTCAAAAGCGGAAATTTGATAGTTATTTATCTTCACAGTTTGAGAAATTTCTTTCCCGATAATTCCCAAGGTAAAATCTCCCCCCTCAACATAAATCATCCTCGGTTTATAGGCAAAAACTTGGTTTATAATTATAAACACATAAATAAAGTAAAAAAAAGTTCCCCAAATAGACATCGTTTAGTTTATAGCTTAACGATAAATAAACTAAAAGCATGCCCGTGAGAAATAACGGCAACAAAAATTAAGAAATCAGAGTTACGTTATTTATTCATTAAATATCTTCACAATTTCAGTCTCATTCCTACCGTCTATATATCATAAATAGATGAAGTGGTTAATTGTATCTTCTTTTGAATACTCTTCTTTTTTGTTATCCTGTTTTCTTCTCTTATAATCCGTTGGTTGGCAATATTCTTACCTGTAATATAGCCCAATAATAATGCAATTGGATAATCTGATGCCCAATGCACCTTGCTCTGCATCATCTCGAAACTAAGCAAACCTAAAAGGCCATATCCTACTGGCTTTATCCAATTCTTTTCCGGATAATTTTCTGCGATAACCACTAAAGCAGACATTGCAGTCGTTAAATGACCCGATGGCATTGCGTCATATCTTGACGTATTCCGTCCATATTGTTTAAAACTTGGTGCAAAAGTCCAGTGGCTATATTCTCTTCCTTCTGCTTCTGTTACAAAGGGGCTTTCTCTTCCGGTAATCCGTTTTAAAGGCTGAACAAACAGGCCGGTTACCACCAGGCTTTCCATCAGCTGCAAAGAAGTGCTCAGTGATCTGTAATCGTCGTTAATAAGTCCGTAAGTAGCTAACCCACCCCCTATTAAGATTACCGTAGTCCCGTTCCCCAAAAAATAAAAAGCGGAATTTACATTTCCGGGAACTATCTTCAAAAACCCCAAATTTTTATAGTCGTGGTTTTCCGACATATTCAGGTTTTCTGCAATAGTTCGACTTTGCTTTATAGTCCATGGATCCGTCGGCATTAATGCTAAACTACTTCCTAAAGCCGCTATCGAATAAGGATAATAGGGCGTTGACACTATGTCTTTTAGTGAATTAACAAGATTGTTGGGAACATTATTTACCGCATCTTGCAAGCGCGGGCGATCATACAAAAATCTTAAATCCGTATTTATTTTATAAGCCTGTCTGGCATTTAGCAGAGAGGTATCTCCTGTAATAGTTGCAACAAACTGCTTATCGTTTTTTTCTATTTCCTCAGAGAAATTAACCTGACTTATTAATAAGAATATGGCTAAGAATATTGTTGTTTTCATCCACGGTAAAACTAAATAAAAAAAGTTTTTTGTGTTAGGACAGATATCTTCTTTATTAATAAATTAATAAAGAAGATATCATACTAATTTATATTATCGAACCACTCAATATTAAACCGTATTGTAATCATTTTAAGGCATCGAAATTGTCTTTGGCATCAAACCAAAATTCATCCAAAGCAATAATTCGAGGTTTAAAAAAATCGTAAAGTTTGTTCCAATCCTTTTTATTAAAAACGTTTACATCCGTTAAGGTTTTGGATATTTTGGATACTGTTCTACCTATTTCATCCGATGTATGTAATTCCCAGTCCCACTCTTCGCCTAAAATATTGTGCAGATAAGATTTAAATTCCAAAAATTGCTCATAAAACAGTTCCTGAATTCCTATATCTTCATGTCCAAGATCAATACTAATGAAAGCTTTCTTTTTATCAGCATACATGCGAAAGTATATATCTCTGCTACCTGTTTTATAATTCACCCAATTGATTCGCTTACCGGAGGCCGATCTTCGTGTTTCTAAACGTTGAGCTAATCCTGTCCAAAATTCCTTTTTAATAGCCGACGCTTCTTCTTTTGTAAACATAGTTTCTTGCTATTTCTCTATTATTTAGCTATTATCTGTAAAATAATGTGATACAACTCTTTTCTTAATTTCCTTTCGCGAAGTTTATCGTAATGATTCAAAATCACCTGAACTTTAAAATGTACCAAATCCTTTTTCACAAAAATAGTTTTCACGGAAAACCCATCCTCTACCACAAAACCCTTATAATCCTTCAATACAACCGCTAACTGTTCTTCTAAGAATTCTGCAGTAAATTTCTTTGATACATCTACTTCAAATTCAACGGTCAACTTCTTAACATTTTGCTTAGACTGATTGATTATCACCGAGTTAAAAATAACAGAGTTAGGAATTACAACCATATCGTTATCTTCATTCTGCAGTATTACATTCAGCAAAGTGATATCAACAATTTTCCCTTCTTCATTTCCTACTTTTATATGATCTCCCAAAGAAAGTTTGTCTGCAAACATGATGATTAACCCATTAATCATATTTGAGATATATTCTTTACTTAATAAAGCTATAGCTGCCGCAACGATAGTTATACTAGTGATAAATTTTATAGGATTTATTCCCAAAAAGTACATAAGGGCTACAATAAAGAACACCGTATTTAATACAGAAACAATCTGATTAATCCCTAGTATAAAATTATCCTTTACACTGCTCTTTAGCTTATTCTTTCTAATATATATATTAACGACAAAATAGCGCAGAATAGAAACCGATAAACTTACGCTAAAGAAGATCATTACGGAATAAACCAGTTTTGCCAAAATTGGTACAGTTTTGTACCAGAGAGGTGGTTGATTAGAAAAATAAATTAGCACCACACATAAAATCAATTTTAATATGATACTCGATATTTCTCTAAAAGTACTTCTTTCACTTTCTTTTAATTTAGGCATAAGCTTTCTGTTACGTTTTATATTATAACACGAATTTCTCAAATTGAGTTTACAATTTCAGCATTTCACTAATTCTTCTTGCAGTCTGTAAACCCAGATCAACAAAAAGATTATGGATATCTTCAGAATATCTAAACGCAGGCATATAAACACTCAACGCTGCTATCACTTTTTCATTTAAAATTATTGGTGCTGCAAAACCAATGATCTGCCCACTGTCTTCGATAATGGCATAGCCCGATTTTCTAATTTTTTCTATTTCTTTGATAAAAACGTTTTGGTCAGACATCCCCGACCATACCTGTTCTTCTGGTAATCCATACATATCTATAAATTGTTTCAGCTCTTCATCCGTCTTTAACGCTACCAGTAGGCGTCCGGTTGATGTATCATATGCGTTTTTAAGATCGGGCGTATAAGCCTGTACCTGTTGGGTGGAATCTTTTTTTACCAATATTTTCCTTTGGTTCTTTTCCAAAACTGCCACAAAAGCATTCTCGTTTATGCGTTGCCCCAAGCTCTCCAGTTCCTGCCTTGAAACATTTATCAATTTATCATAATACAGTTCTCTTGATATAACTTGATGCCACTGTCCACCTAAAAAATAAGCTTTCTGATTTTGAGATTTTACCAAGTAGCCTCTCTGAACAAGCGTTTTAACAATATTAGCACATGTGCTCGGTTGTATGCCTATTGCATTAGAAATCTCACTTAACGATCTTGATTTATGAGGTTCTTCAGCCAGAAACTCGAATATATCCAAAGCTCTTTGAATTACTTGAATCATTTAACAGTTCAAAATTTGTATGTGATGTAAAAATGAATAAATTTGTTCAATATAGAAAAACAAAATTCAATATTATTGAACAATAACACAAACCAAACATAAGGACCAACTCTATATGGCTCAAAAACAATATATACAGATTGACGAACGCGATAATGTTTTAGTCGCCCTACAAGATTTAGCTAAGGGAACTCAAATTCAGTGGAAAGACTTATCTTTTGAACTTCTTGACGATGTACCTGCTAAACATAAATTTTATATCGAAAACTTGGGTACGGAAAATGAAGTCACCATGTATGGTGTACTTGTTGGAAAAACACTTCACCCTGTTTCAATCGGAAATAGAATGACTACCGAAAATCTGCATCATGCAGCGGAACCTTATTATTATAGAGATGTGAATTATAAATGGACTGCTCCAGATGTATCCCAATTCACAGGAAGGACATTCAACGGATATCATAGAAATAACGGAGACGTTGGCACTGCAAACTATTGGTTATTTATCCCTACTGTTTTCTGCGAAAATAGAAATATGGACATTATTAAAGAAGCACTTTATAATAATCTAGGATATTCCGTTACAGATAAATACAAAGACTATACTGCAGAAATTTTAGAGGCTTATCAGAAAGGTGAAGATATCTCGAATCTGGATTTTTCTTTAGCTACGCCAGAATATCACAGAAGCAAAAGAGTATTCAAAAACATTGATGGTATTAAATTCTTAAACCATCAGGGCGGTTGTGGTGGAACCAGACAAGATTCAGAAGTTTTAGCAAATCTGCTGGCCGCTTATGCCAATCATCCAAATGTTGGTGGTATTACTATCCTAAGTTTAGGATGTCAGCATCTTCAGGCTAATGATTTGGTAGAAACTATAAAAAGCAAGTCAGCCAACTTCGATAAACCTATTTTAGTTTTCGAACAACAAAAGGCACAAAGTGAAGAATACCTTATTGCAGAAGCAATTAAACAGACCTTCCAGCATTTAATAGAACTTAATAAAATCGAGCGGAAACCTGCTCCGTTATCTAAATTGGCTGTAGGTGTAAAATGTGGAGGAAGTGATGGTTTCAGTGGTATTTCTGCAAATCCTGCTGTAGGTGTAACTGCAGATTTATTAGTTGGCCTGGGAGCTAAAGTCCTTTTAGCCGAATTCCCTGAACTTTGCGGAGCTGAACAAAATATGATTGATCGTTGTGAAAACGAAACAATTGCAAAAAAGTTCATGCATTTAATGCAATCATACGACGCACAGGCTCATGCTGTCGGATCAGGGTTCTTCATGAACCCTTCGCCGGGCAATATCAAAGATGGTTTAATCACCGATGCTATTAAAAGTACTGGTGCTGCAAAAAAAGGAGGAACTTCTCCGGTTGTAGATGTACTGGATTACACAGAACCCGCAACAAAACCTGGTTTAAATTTGGTTTGTACTCCGGGAAATGATGTTGAAGCGACAACAGGAAAAGCCGCTAGTGGTGCGACTTTGATTTTATTTACCACGGGCTTAGGTACTCCTACCGGAAATCCGATTTGTCCGGTTATTAAAGTATCAACCAATACCGAACTGGCAACCAGAATGGGCGATATTATAGATATTGACACCGGATCTATCATCAGAGGAGAAAAAACGATACAGGAAGTTGGCGCCGAAATTCTTGAATTTTGTATCAAGGTAGCTAGTGGAGAAATTGTTCCTAAAGCTGTTCAATTAAATCAGGACGACTTTATTCCATGGAAAAGAGGTGTAAGCCTTTAATTAAGGAGCGAGACACAAGATATAAGTATCAGGAACAGAATCGAAAGAAGAGTTCTTGATACTAATACGTGATACTTTAAAAACAAAAGATATGTTTTCATTAAAAAATAAATCAGCGGTTGTAACCGGAGGCGGTAGTGGTATCGGAAAAGCTATTGCCGAGAATTTTGCCAAAAACGGGGCTACTGTACATATTATCGATTTAAATCTTGAACAGGCTCAAAGCACCAAAAATGTAATTGATAGCCTGGGAGGTTCTTCTTTAATATATGCTGCAGACGTCAGCAATCAGCAAGAAGTAAGCGAGATCATCAACAAAATCGAAAAAGTAGACATTTTAGTTAACTGTGCTGGTATCGCTCATGTAGGCAGCGCAACCAGTACATCTGAAGAAGATTTCGACCGTGTATACCGCGTTAATGTGAAGGGTACATACAATTGCTTACATGAGGTACTACCTAAATTTGTTAAACAAAATTCTGGAGTAATTTTGAATATCGCTTCTATAGCCGCCTGGGTTGGCTTAAGCGACAGGTTTGCATATTCTATGAGTAAAGGTGCTGTATTCGCAATGACTTTAAGTGTTGCAAAAGATTATTTACAAAACAATATCAGATGCAACTCTATTTCTCCGGCGAGGGTACATACACCTTTCGTTGATGGATTTATTGCAAAAAATTATCCCGGACAGGAGAAGGAAATGTTTGATAAACTTTCTAAAACACAACCTATTGGCAGAATGGGGACCACCGAAGAAATTGCAAATCTGGCTTTATACCTATGTTCTGACGAAGCAAGTTTTATTACTGGCAATGATTATCCTATTGATGGTGGATTTATCAAATTAAACAGCTAATTTTCAAAGAGAAAACAAAGAAGACAATAATATATTTTAAAACTTTAATAAAGGATAGAAATGAAATTAATTAGATTCGGGGAACCAGGCAAAGAGCAAACAGGAGTAATCATTAACGACATTAAATACAATACATCTGCTTTTGGCGAAGATTATAACGAATCTTTCTTCGAAAATGATGGGTTGAACAGACTGGCAAAATTTGTTGAAGAAAATACAGGTAAATTACCAATTGTTGCAGACGACGTAAGACTAGGTGCTCCTTTTGCCAGACCATCTAAAATTGTTTGTATTGGTTTAAACTATGCAAAGCATGCGAAAGAAACTAATGCTCCAATTCCGGCAGAACCTATTATTTTCTTTAAATCTACAACCGCGTTAATAGGGCCTAACGATGACGTTGTTATTCCAAAAAATTCGGTAAAAACGGACTGGGAAGTTGAGTTGGCATTTGTTATTGGTAAAAAAGCAAGCTATGTAAGCAAAGAAGAGGCTATGGATTATGTTGCGGGTTATTGTTTACATAATGACATTAGCGAAAGAGAATTCCAGTTAGAACGTGGTGGCACATGGGATAAAGGTAAAGGTTGTGATACCTTCGCTCCTATTGGCCCATGGTTGGCAACTGCTGATGAGATTGAAAACCCGCACAACCTACGCCTTTGGTTAAAATTAAACGGAAAAACTTTACAAGACGGAAATACTGACGACTTTATTTTTGATATCCCAACAGTAGTGTCTTATGTAAGCCAGTTTATGACTCTTTTACCTGGTGATGTTATTTCTACAGGTACACCTCATGGAGTAGGTTTAGGCTTTATTCCGCCAGTATATTTAAAACCTGGTGACATAATGGAATTAGGTATCGATGGACTGGGGACCTCAAGACAGGAAGTAAAAGCATATTCAGGAAAATAAAACAAATATATTCAACCACAAAGGGGCTGACATTAAATTTCTATTTTAGTTAAAATTACTTTGTGGTTGCATATCTGATACAATCATCAAAATAAGACATAAATGTCTCTGGAAATTTAACACAAAGACTTATACTTTTTCTTGCGAAAAAACAGATTATGAGAATAGATTCGCATCAACACTTTTGGCATTACGACCCCATTAAACACGAATGGATAGACGATGAAATGTCCAATATCCGCAAAGATTTCCTCCCTGAAGACCTTGCTCCTATTCTTAAAGTAAACGAAATTGATGGCTGTGTAGCAGTACAGGCCGATCAAACCGAAGAAGAGACAAATTTCCTCGTTTCCTTAGCTAAAGAAAATAGCTTCATTAAAGGAATTGTTGGCTGGGTAGATTTAAAAGCGGAAAATATAGAAGATCGCCTAGCTCATTTCAAGCAAGAACCTCTGATAAAAGGTTTCAGACATGTTTTGCAGGGCGAAGAACCTTCTTTTATGTTACAAGCTGACTTTAAAAATGGCATTTCAAAACTTAAAGATTTTGGTTTCACCTATGATTTATTGCTTTTTCCTCAGCATATAAAAGCTGCAATAGAATTGGTAAAAGAAAATCCTAATCAACCTTTTGTTATCGACCATATCTCAAAACCGTATATAAAAAAAGGTATCGTAGCCGGGTGGTCTGAAGATATTAAAGCTATTTCAGAGTTTCCAAATGTGATGATAAAAGTGAGCGGAATGGTGACAGAAGCTGATTATAAGAACTGGAAGAAGGAAGACTTCACTCCTTACTTAGATATCGTTACCGAAGCGTTTGGCACAGACAGAATTATGTTCGGTAGTGATTGGCCTGTTTGCCTTGTCGCTGCTTCATATACTGAAATGCAATCGATACCAAAAGAATATTATGCTACGTTTAGTAATTTAGAGCAAGAGAAAATACTTGGTTTAAATGCGGAACGATTTTATAACTTATAAACCATAGACTTATGTTATCTCAAGATATAGAAACAATTCCTCCGGTAATATTTGGAACAAGCGGGCTGGGGAATATATATGAGGCGCTTCCTTTTGAAAGAAAGCTCGCTATAGTAGAACAATGTATTAAGCATAGCCCTGGAATTCCTGTATTTGACAGTGCCGGAAAATATGGCGCAGGTTTATCTCTGGAAGTACTGGGACAATGTTTAGAAGAACTAAATGTTGATCCATGCCAAGTAATTATTAATAATAAACTGGGTTGGTACCAAACGGAACTAACAACACCAGAACCTACTTTTGAAAAAGGTATCTGGATTGACATGAAAAATGATGCGGTACAAAAAATTAGCTATCAGGGCATCATCGATTGTTTCGAACAGGGTAATGAATTGTTAGGAAAATACAATTCTGATATGGTGTCTGTTCACGATCCTGATGAATATCTTGCTGCTGCCAAAGACGAAATGGACGCCAAGAAACGTTACCAGGATATTATGGATGCATATAGAGCTTTAGGAGATCTTAAACGTCAGGGAAGAGCAAAATCTATCGGAATTGGCTCGAAAGACTGGACTGTTATTAAGCGTATTGCTCAGGATATCCAACTCGACTGGGTAATGATTGCTAATAGCTTGACTGCACACTCCCATCCTAAAGATTTGATTGATTTTATTGGAAAATTAAAAGATAAAGGCGTTACAGTAATCAATTCCGCGGTTTTCAATGGAGGATTTCTTATAGGCAGTAATTTCTATAATTATGTAGAGGTTAACGCTGAAACGGAAAGAGGAAGAGAATTATTGGCCTGGAGAGAACAATTTTACGCATTGTGCGAAGAATTTGCGATTACTCCTGCCGAAGCCTGCTTCAATTTTGGATTTAATATCAAAGGAGTTTCTTCCGTAGCTTTAAGCACTACCAAACCGGAGAAGGTAAAAGGTAATATTGAAATGGCTACTAAACAAATTCCGCAAACTTTTTGGGATGCTATGAGGGAAAAAGGTCTCATTCAAATTTAAAAAGATTTACATGAAAACACTTGTGTGCACAACACCTGGAAATTTTGAGTATATAGATATAGAAAAGCCGGCGGCTACCCCCGGACAGAGCATTTTGAAGATAAGGAGAGTGGGTATCTGTGGTACAGATTTACATGCATTTACAGGCACACAACCTTTTTTCAGTTACCCAAGAAGACTAGGGCACGAACTGGCTGCTGAAATAGTTGAAACTGATGATACCAACTTTAAACAAGGCGAAGCGATAACCATCATCCCCTATTTCTACTGTGGCAAATGCATTGCCTGCAGAAGTGGAAAAGAAAATTGCTGTACTTCTATAAATGTTTGCGGCGTTCATATAGATGGCGCTATGGCCGAATATATTTCTGTACCTACATACTCTTTGGTACACGGAGAAGGCCTTAGCTTTGACGAACTTGCATTGGTAGAACCCTTAGCAATTGGTGCACATGGCGTAAGAAGAGCTGGAGTGAGTAAAGACGAATTTGTTCTTGTTCTGGGTGCCGGTCCTATTGGTTTAGGTATTATGGAGTTCGCCAGAATAGCGGGAGGAAAAGTTATTGCATTGGATATTAATGATGACAGGCTGAACTTCTGCAAAGAGAAATTAGGTATCGATTATACGATTAATCCAACTCAAGAAGACGTTACGGAAGCCTTACAAAAAATCACTAATAGCGATATGCCAACCGTTATTATCGATGCTACCGGAAACCAAAAAGCTATAAACGGGGCTTTCCAATATCTGGCCCATGGTGGACGCTACGTATTAGTTGGGTTACAAAAGGGCGAAATATCTTTCCTTCATCCGGAGTTTCATAAAAGAGAAGCGACATTAATGAGTAGTAGAAATGCAAATCGCGTGGATTTCGAACATGTGATTGATTCCATGAAAAAAGGCCTTGTAAAACCAACGACCTATATTACACACACTGTCGATTTCGATGAAGTTAAAAATGAATTCGAAAAATGGTTAGATCCAAAAAATGGAGTAATCAAGGCAATGATTGATTTCGACTAAAAGAAAATAAAGCCGGTTATTTTCCAATCGGCTTTATCTTTCACGTTCGTTGTCCGATATAAAAATTTATCCCTTTGGAACTGGCGTATGTGTACTAATAGCTATTCTATTCCACGCATTTATAGTGATAACCGCCATAATAATTTGCGCGATTTCATTTTCATTAAAGTATTTTGATATCCACTGATAAGTTTCTTCGCTTAAACCTTTTTGGCTAATTAATGTAATCTCTTCAGTTAGTGCCAAAATTGCTTTTTCTTCATCTGAATACAAATCTGTTTCCCTCCATGCATTTAATAAGAATATCCTTTGTTGAGTTTCACCGTATTTCAGGGCGTCTTTAGTATGCATATCCAAACAAAAAGCACAACCGTTTATCTGAGAGGCTCTAATTTTTATCAGCTCTTTCTGTATATTGGTTAAGGCCGTGGTTTTCAAATACTCCTCCAGACCAGCCATAGCTTTATAAGCCCTTGGTTCCGTTTTTGATAGATCGAATCTTTGCTTCATAATAATTTTATTTTTTGATAACAAAACAAAGCTAACCATTTAATGGGGGCAAAATCTTAAACTGGTTTAAGATCGCAATTTCCCTCTTATTTCGCTCAAATATTCGGGAGTGAAACCTAAATAAGAAGCAATAAGATATTGTGGTATTCTTTGCAGGAATTCTGGATACTGACTGCGAAAGTGTAAATAAAGCTCCTCTCTTGAAAATTCATATAGAAACCTGATTCTCCGTTCCGCTGCAGCATAAGCTCGTTGATAAATCATTCGAAAATACCTTTCCATTAGTGGATGTTTTTGCAATAATTTATCATGATTTACCTTATCTATAACTAAAACAATGGATTTTTCTACTGTTTGAATATTAAAATCAGACCGCATTTCTTTTTCATAAGCAAAGTTATCCGTCATCCACCAATTTTCTATCGCGAACTCTGTAGTGTGCTCCACTCCTTTCTCACTGATAAAAAACTTTCTTAAACAACCTTTCAGTACAAAAAAATTCATTTTACATATATCTCCATGTTTCAAAAGATACTCCTTTTTACGTAATTCCAGACTCCTGAAATAGGTTTTGATTTCAGAAAACTCTTCCTCACTTATCTGAACAAATTTTTGAATATGTTTTTTAAAGATATCTTCTTCCATATTTGCTTATTGAAAGACTTAATTAATAGCAGAACAATATATCAATTATATAATGTTTTTACTTCTCTTTTGCCATTCAAAACATCCGTAAACATGATTTTCTCTTAAAATACTGTAGAATTGGTTTATATCATATTTCCCATATCATATAGGATATTCGCAAAACTTTCTATCATCGCATTTTCTTCCGTATTTTTCCTTTAAAATCATTTTTTTAAACATGTTCAAACTGCTTTATTCTTTTTTACTATTCGTTTCGGTGGCCCTATTGCCTCAAATGTCTCTTTCTCAAAATGTGCAACAGTATAACCCGGTATGGATTACTCAAAGTAAAAACTCAGGAGAATCTATGCCCACAGGTGGAGGAGATATTGGATTAAACGTTTGGGTAGAAAATGGGGATATTTTATTTTATATATCAAAAACCGGCACCTTTGATGAGAATAATACTTTATTGAAGCTGGGACGCGTAAGAATCCGATTAAATCCTAATCCTTTTGTTAATGGAGATTTTAAACAGGAACTTCATCTGGATAAAGGATATATCAAGATTAATGGAGGTACAAAAAGTTTAAATGCAGATGTGATTATCAGAACCTCTGTTTTTCACCCCTTAATCAATGTTAAGGTGAAGAGCAATCAGAATATTCATGCGCAGGCTTTTTATGAAAATTGGCGGTACCGGGATTTAATTCCTAAAGGAAAAGAGAACAATGCAAATTCATGGAAATGGGCTCCGCAAGGCGATGTAAGAACACATAAGGACAGTATTACTTTTGATAAAAGTGCTATCGTTTTCTTTCATAGAAACAAAGATTTTACCGTATTTGACGCCGTTGTAAAGCAACAGGGATTGGAGGATATCAAATCTCAACTTGATAACCCTATTAAAAATTTGACTTTTGGAGGAATTATGGAAGCGGACAATATGCAGTCTGGAAATATTTCTACGGGAAAATATCAGAATACAACATTCAGATCCTGGGAACTTAAAAGTATAAAAGCGACCAAAGAATTTCAGATTAACATCCAACTGCATACACAACAAACATCCAGCATCTCAACCTGGAAACAATCTCTGTTTAATAATCTTTCAAATGCGAAGAAAGATAAATTGACATTCCAAAAAACAGAAAACTGGTGGGCGAATTATTGGAAAAGGAGTTATATCCACATTGGAAAACCGAAAGATGAAGATTGGAAAATTAGTAAAAATTATCAGCTCTTCAGATATATGCTGGGATGCAATGCTTACGGACAACTCCCTACAAAATTCAATGGTGGTTTATTCACATACGATCCTTATCATGTAGACACTACGCTCAGTTTCACTCCTGATTTCAGAAACTGGGGCGGTGGAACACATACGGCGCAAAATCAACGGTTAGTATACTGGCCGATGTTAAAATCCGGCGATTTTGACATGATGCCAGCCCAATTTAATTTTTATTTGAAGGCGCAGAAAAACGCGGAACTAAGAACTCAACATTACTGGAAGCATAAAGGTGCTTCCTTTACCGAACAAATTGAAAATTTCGGCCTCCCTAATCCCGCGGAATACGGTTGGAAAAGACCAGAAAACTACGATAAAGGAATGGAATATAATGCCTGGTTAGAATATCAGTGGGATACAGCTTTTGAATTTTGTATGATGATGTTGGAACAGGAAAGATATGCAGGAAAAGATATCACAGCATATATTCCTTTGATAGAAAGCTGTCTGACATTCTTTGATGAGCATTACCAATATCTTGCGAAACAGCGAGGTAGAAAAGCTTTGGATGAAAACAACCACTTAGTTTTGTATCCAGGATCATCTGCGGAGACCTATAAAATGGCATATAATGCATCTTCAACTGTAGCCGCATTGCACAGCATTTTAAAACGACTAATACGTTTACCTGAACAATATGTCAGCTCTGAACAAAAGTCCCGTTGGAGTGCTATGCTGGAGCGTATTCCAGCACTTAGCTATAGAGAAGTTGATGGAAAAACGATGATTTCACCAGCTAAACTTTGGGAAAGAATTAACAATACAGAAACACCCCAATTGTATCCAGTTTATCCCTGGGGAATATTTGGTATCAACAGACCAGGATTAGACACCGCGATCAATACCTATAAATTTGACAAAGATGCATTGAAATTCAGAAGTCATATAGGCTGGAAACAGGATAACATTTTTGCTGCAAGATTAGGCTTAACAGAAGAGGCCTGGAGATTGACTTATGCAAAGTTAAATGATTCTGGCAGAAGATTCCCTGCATTTTGGGGTCCCGGTTTTGATTGGGTTCCAGACCATAACTGGGGTGGATCTGGGATGATTGGCTTACAGGAAATGCTTTTGCAGGAAAATGGTGATCAGCTTTTATTATTTCCTGCCTGGCCAAAAGATAAAGATGTTAGTTTTAAGCTACATGCTCCAAAACAAACCATTGTAGAAGCTAGCTGGAAAAATGGCAAACTAGAAAAACTGAATATAATTCCAGAGTCGAGGAAAAAAGATGTAATTGTTTTATTGGAATAAGGCTATTGTGCAGAGATCAAGAAAGACATCTAAAAATGTAATAAATAAAAAAGGGAGCAGAAATTTCTGCTCCCTTTTTATATGGATGTCTTCAACAATTAGTGAGAAACAACTGTATCAACAACTGTAGTGTCAGCACCTGTAGTGTCAACAACGATAGTAGTATCAACTGCTTCAACTGCAACTGTATCAGTGTTTTCTTCAGCTGGTTTGTTAGAGTTACAAGCAACTGCTGATAAAGAGATAGCTAAAGCGAAGAATCCGAATTTGAATAAATTTTTCATGTTAATTTTCTATTTTAATTTTTATGATTTTAAACATTAATACCCTAAATATAAAAAGGTAACCCTGTTCTATTATCTTTTTTCAATTTATTTCACACAAATAAATCAATATACTGATTATCAGTAAAATAAATTTTAAAAATATTTCAAAAAACTTGGTTTCCTCTTTTAAAAAGGTTCGCGAAGATAATATTTTGTTATTATAACAATCTAAAATTTAAATATTATTTTTATCTGTAGTGCGCTGTTTAACGTTCTGACATAAACAAACATCATTCATCATTTTTTTTCATATATTATGACAGGTGAATTATCTTTGGCAAGAAATCTTCAACTTTGAAAATCAGGATTCGAAAAGAAAGACGACCAAGGTATAAGAGAAATATTTTTCTATTTGTGTGGGTTACATTTTAATAATAAGCGTATTAAGTAGTGAGTCGTAAGTTAATGCATTCTAAGCCGACAGATAACGAAGTTATTGTAGGGATTTTAAATAATTCATCATCTGTACTTAATTATCTCTATAAAGAGTATTATCCAATGGCTTTAAAACTTGTTATTAATAATAATGGAAGCGAAGAAGAAGCTAAAGATGTTTATCAGGAATCCATCATTATTCTGCATAACAAAATTAAGAATGGAGATTTTGAGCTAAGCAGTAAACTCAAAACATTTATATACTCGGTATGCCGGCGACTTTGGTTGAAAAAGCTCAATCAAAAAGGTCGCTATACAGAAGATATAAATGAATATGAAGATCATATTCCGGTGGAGCAAGATTTGGAACAACAGGAAGAAAGAGATAAGCAATTTAATTTAATGCATATTTCTCTCGAAAGTTTAGGTGAACCTTGTAAAACTATTTTGGAGGATTTTTATATCAAAAACCGATCGATGCAGGAAATCTGCGAGAAGTTTGGATATACAAATGCTGACAATGCAAAAACTCAAAAGTATAAATGCTTACAAAGGCTTAAAAAGATATTTTTCAATCAAAAGTAAAAGATATGGTTAGCGAGCTTGATTTAATTAAGAGAATCGAATCTTACCTCCTAAAAGAGATGTGCACACAGGAAATGCTTCAATTTGAAGAGGAAAGGAAGAATAATGCAGCTTTAGATCAAAAGGTTGTAGAACATATCGAGTTTTTAAAGTCTATCAAAAGCTACGGTGATACAAAGTCATTAAAATCTGCCATGAATGCTATTCATGAAGAAATCGATGTAATTTCTTTGAAAGAAGATGTAATCGAACGTAAGACTAAGATTGTTGAGCTTTGGAATAAATACAAACGCAATTTGACTATCGCTGCTACCGTTGCTGTAGTAACCACTTTAGGTACATTATACTCTACTGGTCAGTTAACCAGAAACGATAACAATCCGTCTTACAGCGCTTTAAAAAGAGATATGGAAACTATCCGTAAATCCCATAATGCATTAGTAAGAAATATTAACTCGAAATCAGCCAGTAAAAGTATAGCTCCAAGCCAGTTTGGAGGCACAGGCTTTGCCTTAACTTCTAATGGTTATATCGTAACAAATTACCACGTAGTTCAGGGGGCAGATTCAGTTTATATTCAAAACAATAAAGGTGAATCTTTTAAAACGCAAACGGTTTATGTAGATCCTTCTTATGACATAGCTGTTCTTTATATCAACGATCCTTCGTTTGAACATCTTGGTAATTTACCGTATACGTTTAAAAAATCTTTGGCTGATTTGGGTGAAGATGTTTATACCATAGGTTATCCCAGGGACGAAGTTGTTTTAGGAAAAGGATATTTAAGTGCCCGTACCGGTTTTGGTGGCGACTCCATTCAATATCAGGTTTCTATTCCTGTTAATCCAGGAAACTCTGGTGGCCCGTTATTCGATGCAAAAGGAAATGTCATTGGGGTGATTAGCGGTAAACAGAACCAAACGGATGGAGCAGCATTTGCAATCAAATCCGATTACATTTTGAAAGCTGTAGAAAGTATAGATCAGGATTCTATTAAAAACAAGATTGTTATCAATAAGAAAAATGCACTTTCTTCTTTGAGTAAAACGCAACAGATTAAGAAAATGCAGGATTACATATTCATGGTTAAGGTTTATAATAACTAGGCATCTTAACTTCAAAACAAAAAGAGCGTAAAGTTTTAAATTTTGCGCTCTTTTTGTTGATATATACTTTTTGCTTAAACGTCTTTACGCTTTACCAATAAAATATGATCTGCAACCAAAACTACCTCCCCTTTTTGGTTGATAATTTCTACATGTTCTGTTACCGTTCCATATTCTGGCTTTTTGGCATCTGACTTTTCCGAAATAGTTACTTCTGAATGAATGGTATCACCAATAAAAACCGGCTTCACAAAACGCAGACGATCATACCCCTTAGAAAATGCTTCTGGATTAATCTCAGAAGCGGTTAAACCAATCCCAATGGCAAATATCATGGTTCCATGAGCTATACGTCCGCCGAAGGGTTGAGTTTTGCACCATTCTGCGTCCATGTGGTGCGGAAAAAAATCTCCCGTATGACCGGCATGAACTACAAAATCCGTTTCGGTAATGGTTCTTCCCAATGTTGTCCTTTTATCGTTTAATTGATAGTCTTCAAAAAATGTGGATTTGAAATACATAATCTTTCAATTGTTAATGTTTGATTTTTAATGTTTAATAAACTCCTCCATTCGCACTGGATTCATAAGCCTTCTCTACCCATTCCATGGTATGGATCACATCTTCTACCGAAGTGGGTAAAACGTCTGTTTCTCCATTTTTGTAGCGCATTACGCTGGCCATTGTACCAACAAATGCATCAGGAAACCAGGATCCTTCTAATGCTATAGAGTTCCACTCTGGCGCTTGTCCTTCTTCCAAGATACAATATTCAAAAGCATCTGGCACACCGTCCGGATAATTCATCAACAAGCCCATTTTTGCTTTAATGGCACCTTTTGTCCCTTCCCACTTTATAAAACTTTCCTGATGTTGCGCACCAAAATCGTGATCATGATTCGTATTGATCACTGCGTGTAAAGTATCGCCATAATCAAAAATCACTGTAGATCTGGAAGAAGATAAAGCTTTGGCAGGATGCTTTAATGTTTTTGCTAAAATAGATTGTGGATTTCCTAAGAAAGAACGAATCAAATCGAAATAATGGATACTATGATATTGGAACTCGAGACGAGGATGAACCATTACATGAGGAAATAGTTCCCACGGTGTTTGTACGGTTACACGTACGTCCATATCGTAAACCTCTCCAATTAAACCTTGCTCAATCATCGCTTTAGCCGCCATGGTATAAGGTGCAAAGCGTAATTGACAATTGATAGCAGCTACCAAATTCTTTCTTCTGCAAACCTCTAAAATCTCATAGCTTTGTGCGATAAAATCGCCCATTGGCTTCTGAATCAATACCCCTGCCCCGTCCGGCAACTGCTCTAAAGTTTCGACAAACTTTTCGGGCATAATGGTAATATCGTAAACTGCATTTTTGGGAGCAGCAGCAACAGCATCTGCTACGTTGTCAAAAACATGCGGAATATTAAACGCTATAGCTAATTTCTCTGCTCGCTCTCTTGTTCTATTGGTTATTCCCCAAACTTCAAAACCTGCTTTTTTATAGGCAGGAAGATGAGCATCTTTCACTATTCCACCTGCTCCAATAATTACTATTGGAAGCTTTTGCTCTGGTAATATGGGTTTATAGTTTATTTGCATTGATCTATTTTCTGTTGAGTTTCGACTAAAATATTTTCTAAAACTTCATTTGTATGAATTGCCCTTACCATCATTTCATCTATATGTTCAGCTATTTTCGCCCATGTAGCTGTACGTGGTAAAGTTCTGGCATAATCGTGAAGTTGTTCCAGTTTATGATAATACGGAATGGTCTTGTTGATTTCTGGGTCATGCCAGGTAGATTTTCTACAACCAATTCCGCCTTCTAAAGTCAACAGCTTATCGTTCTGGGCAGAAGTAGCGTACTGAATAAAATCAAAAGCCATTTGCTTATTATCGCTTCCTTTTCCTATAGCATAAAGCCAATAGATATTTAATGAAGCCGGTTTGGTATTCTTCAAAGACGGAATCTGTGCAACATCTACCTTCCCTTTCACTTTCGATTCATCAATAACTTCGCACATGGCTGCAAAGCCAAACCAATTAATCATCATAGCCGCTTCCCCTCTTGCAAAGGCCAATCCGCATTGAACAGATTCGTATTCTTTAGATTGAGGATGTACAATATTCTGATTATTCACCCATGATTTATAAAAATCCAAGGCTGCTTGAGCTTCAGATTGATTGATATTGATCTCGCCTTTTTCGTTGGTTAAATTTCCACCACGAGTCCATAACTGCAAACAGAAATCATAAACGGTATTGTGTCCATCCGGGAAACCGGCTAACACCGTTCCGTATAAATTTTGTGCTGGCCTTTGGAAAAACTGAGCAACTTCTATAAACTCATTCCAGGTTTTAGGAACTTCTAAAGTTCTTCCGTATTGTTTATGAAAATCAAGCTGCTCCTTTTCTGATTCAAATAAATCTTTACGAATAATTAAACATTCCGGTCCATCATGAAAAGGCAGTCCTACAATCTCTTTTTGTTCAAAAACTTGTGCTTCCAGCAAAGAATTACTCCAGACTTCTAAATTCAGATTTTGCGCTTCCAGATAAGGATTCAGTGCTTCCAAACTTTCGGAAGAATAGGCTTCGTCTAACCAATCCGTTACGATATGTGCTGCATCCCAGTCGCCATTTTTCAAACCTCCACGACCGATAATGGCATCATGAAGTTCCGGTAAATCCATGGCTACAAACTCAGCTTCTATATCTAAACCACGTTCTTTACAGAAAGACTCCCATATCTTCTGCATAGCATTCTCGAAAGGTTGAAATTTGCGTACTGCAAATCTGAATTTAGATTTTTCCATACAGCTCCTTTATGATTTTGGCATTGTCTTCCCCTAAAATAGGCGATCCTTTCGCTGATTTAATGACCTCTCCGTCCAGTCGGATTGGACTTCTGGTTGTTTCATATTCAAAACCATCAGACATTTTTACCGTTTGTACCATATCCAGAACTTTAAAAGCTTCGTGTTGGAATAAACGCTCCCAATCCATCACATCTGCACACCAGATATCTGCTGGTTCTAAAATATTCAACCAGTAAGAAGTTTCTTGAGTTCTTAAATGATTGGCTAAAATATTTTTAATCTCATCTCGCTTATCATAAGCTTCTGCCACTTGCTCATAGGCCAATAAAGCATCGCAAGAAAGCAATTTACCTAGAACAGGAATAGATCCCATTGCCAAGGCCAAATAGCCATTTTGAGTCTGATAAATTCCATAAGGAGCACCTAAATAAGCATGAGCGCTGTTGCTTGCTGTACGTTCCTGCAACTGACAACCATCTCTGTAAAAAGTGGTAATGGCTTCAAATTGGAAGTCCAAGGCAGACTCGATCATACTGACCTGCACCAAAGCACCTTCATTTTTTAAGGCTTTACGTAACAGACAAGCTAAAATACCATTGGCTAAATTGGCTCCCGCCAACATATCTACAATAGATAAACCCATGGGTACAGGACCATCGTTTTTATTGCCATTTAACCAGGTAATCCCAGTTAAAGATTGTAATAAGAGATCCTGACCGGGCAAATCTTTCCATGGCCCCTCTGTACCATAACCAGAAATTTCTCCGTAAACAACTGATGGATTTTTTGCTTTTACAGATTCGTAATCGAAACCCAAGCGTTCCATTACTCCCGGACGGAAATTATGCATCACCACATCGGCTTCTTCTATTAATTTCCAGATTTTCTCCCGGTCTTCTTCGCTCTTAATATCCAAAGCCAAGCTTTCTTTATTTCTATTGATAGCATGAAAAACCGTGGATTCTCCGTTAAGAACTACATTTGAGGTATATAAATGACGACAAATATCACCAGTTTCGGGACGTTCTATTTTGATTACTCTCGCCCCTAAATCGGCCAATTTCAAGCTTGCCGAAGGTGCCGAAAGGAATTGACTAAAGTCGACAACTAAATAATCTTCTAATGGTTTCATTTTATATCAGATTAAATTGTTGATTGATTAATTCGGTTTCTGCTCCCGCTTTCGGAGCCGCTTTTCTGGAATAAAGCTTCTCTCCATTGATTTGGATTGGACTTCTGGTTCCTTTCAGAATTTCTCCGTTAGGTAAATCCAATTCCTGATCAAATCCTAAAACCTGATAAGCTTCGTGACTTAAAAGCTCTTGATAATTGAATATCGGCGAACACCAAATTCCTTTACTATTTAGTAAATCAGTCCAATAGCTTGTGCTTTCTTCTTGAATACGATTTGCTAACAATTGCGTGATTTGATCTTTCTCTGTGAACCAGGATTCTTTATGCTTGTATGCAGATAAATCAATTCCTAAAGTCTCGCCAATAAACAGCAAATTACCCATTGCCAGAGCTAAATAGGCATCTTTCGTTTGATAAATTCCATAGGGAGCACTTAGATAAGCATGTGCCGTTCCGTTTTCACTTCCTCGTTGAGGCAGCTTATTCCCGTCATTTAAGAAACTGGTGATTACTTCAAATTGTAGATCCAAAATAGATTCTAACAAGCTGACTTCTACTAAAACACTTTTCTGCGTCTTCGCTCGCTTGATTAATGCCGCCAAAATACCTTGTGTTAAGTGATGGCCGCAAATCATATCGGCTGTAGCCAGACCAAAAGGTGTTGGTCCATGATTGCTAGTTCCTGATAACCACGTCAAGCCTGATAAAGACTGGATCAATAAATCTTGCCCAGGTTTATTTGCCCAAGGCCCTTTATTACCATATCCGGTTACAATGCCATAAACCAACTTAGGATTGATTTTGATGGCTTGTTCGTAATCCAAACCTATCTTTTCCATCACACCCGGACGGAAATTATGCGTCATCACATCTGCCTGAGCGATTAGCTTCTTCACTCTCTCCAAATCCTCAGGATTCTTCAAGTCTGCCGCGTAGGATTCCTTATTTCTATTGATGGTATGGAAAACCAAACTATCTCCATCAACAAATAGATTTTTAATAGCTATTTGTCTGCCCCCTTCACCTTTTACCGGCCTTTCTATTTTAATTACTCTGGCTCCCAAATCCGCCAATTTCAAACCAGCTGTTGGGGCTGCCATAAATTGGGCAAATTCTAAAACCAGTAAACCTTCTAATGGTTTCATTTCTTTTGTTAGTTTTTTAAAGTATCAAGTACCTAGTATCAAGTCACTAGATGCCCCGCTTGAATATATTATGTTGACTTTAGTGTCTTCGCGTATGCACAATAATTAGCAAAGTCATGCTGAACTCGTTTCAGCATCTCATCATACAAGTAATATGCTTCATATGGGATTCGAAATGACCTATATCTTTTTATTTGTCCCTCAAAACATCCGTAAAATGACAGCGGATCTCTATTTTTTACTTCCTGGACTCTATATACAACTGATTCAGTTTATCTAATACCTGTTGCTCATCTCCGCCTTTCAATAAGTAATCTCTCACTACATCCCCAGCATGATCCTGAAAATGCATGTGTCCATGATATCTTGGTCTTAAATAAGCTCTTTGCAGTGCTGGCAAGGTGTTTTTAAAATAGTTATGAGATGCACCATTGCTATGTTCGCTTTCCCAGGCTTTCAAGTGTCCCGGTTGCCCGCCATTATCAAAAAACAAGTATTCCTGTGTATGAGGGTTGCCCACAAAATCAGTGTAAGCAACCGCTTCAGCAATATATTTTGATGATGATGATATTGCCAATCCTGTTCCTCCCAAAGACGTTTTCATATTTTCCTGCCCTTCTTCCAATGCTACTAAATCATGGAAATGCAACAGATTTTTCGCGTAACCATCTCTGGAATAATTGGAATAACCATAAGCAAAAGGGCAGTAGGCAGTGGTATCTGTATTTACCATGGTTTCGTAAACCTGAATTGGATTTTTATCAAAGAAAGAACGATCTATCTTGTCTGCAAGTGTTTTGAATAATTGCAAAGCTTTAATCCCGTTTTCTTTACTGATTACCTCTGTTTCTGAAGCAAAAGGTTCTTCTCCCACGGCACAACAGAACATGTAATAGCTCATGATGGTATCAATAGGAATCAGAGCAGCACCTACCAAACCTCTATCGGCTAAAGCCAGCACATCCTTGAAATTTTTTGGCAGATTCACTTGAAGCTTAGCCAATAAATCTGGCCTGCTGGAAGCTACCGGAGTTGCCGCATCTATTGCCAGAGCCCATTGATTACCATTGAAATTATAACTTTCATGCGATCTGCCAACGGTATTCGCCGCCTGGTCGGCCATATATTCTTTCGATAAATATTCATCTAATGGCAAGATAGATTTTGTTCCTGCGGCAAAACCCGCCCAAGGGTGATCTATCACCAACAGGTCATAACGTTCTGCCAATTGCTGGATAGACATATCGGCAAACTGTTGTAATGAACGTTTCTCCCAAACAATCTCTACATCCGGATTTAATTCTGTAAATCTTTGTGCCGTTGCTACCATAGAGGTAAATCCGCGGCTGTGGTTCCAGGTTATCCCCTTTAATATTTTTGGTTTGCTCATTTTAATTTAAAACTTCGTTTTTGCTGCTTCTTGTACGTAATTAGTTTTTGCTTTTGTCGGGTTGATATAAAATGTATACTGATAGTTTTTAGCCGGAACCTGATATTGTTCCAAAGGCTGTGAAACTTCTGACCAGGAATCATTTCCACCTACACCCATCTGAATTAAATCGATATTTACCGTAATTTTATTAGCATCTACCAATTCATGCCAATGTTTTTTTGATAAAATTTCTTCCTGTGTGAAAGGCCAGGCGCCCATACTCAGTAAGCTATCTGCTACGACCATAATACCTTCTCTATCCTTATTTCCAAAAGCCATCCAGCGTACATCGGTACGATTTCCGTTTTCCTGAGGATAGATATATGGTTCCATAAAATCATTGATAGACATGTTGTAAATACCTGCATCAAAACCGTATCTTCTGTCTACATAATTTTCCATTGGTCCTTTTCCGTAAAAAGTAATTTGGTCATACGGACGGTTGATAGCCATTTGCATTCCTACTTTTGGGATATTTGGAAGAGAATTATCCGCTTTTAAGCTATAGTCAACTTTAACCACTCCATTCCCATTAACCGTATAAATAACCTGAACCGTAGCTTTTCCGGCAACAACATCATAATTAGCTGTAATTTGAGTTAACCCTTCTGCTATCTGCTTTGCTTCTACCGTTTTTAAGGTTGCCTTATTTTCGTACCACTCTTTTAAAATTTTGTTAGGTTTCCAACCTCTTCTGTCATTTTCTGTTTCAGGACGTAGGAAGTTTGGCAACAGTGGTTGCTGGATTTGTTCTTTCCCATTAAGGACATAAGAAGTCAATGCTCCATTTTGCTTATCAAAAGAAATGTGGAAGTGCTTTCCTTTCAGATCGATTTTATCTCCTGCTTGGTTTAAAGCGATTGCTGCAAACTTTTGATTACTGATTTTTTGAGTAGACAAACCAGTTAATGCAAACTGATTAGATGCCACTTCAAAACCTTTCTTTTCCCAAACCTCGTCTTTAGACAACTTAAAGTGGATACTTAATAAATATTCTTTACCCGCTTTTAGCTTTGGAAAATATGCTTTTAAGCTGATATCTTTCTTTGCTCCCGCACTCAAATCTATAGCCGGTATCTCTTTTTTCAATACCTGTACACCGTCTTCTAACAAAATAATTTCAGGTGTAAATTCTTTTAAATTCTTTACTGCATTTCTATTTTCTAAATGGATAATTGCATTTGCGGCATCTTTTAAAGTTGCTTCTGCTCCTTGATAGATACGCTTATTCTCGAACATTGCCGCTTTTGGTCTGCCCCATGCATCAACAATACCGTTTAAACTAAACGCTCCATTATGATATTTTTCGCCAAAATCGCCACCGTAAGCCAAAAATGAATTTCCGGTAGTGCTATCTTTCTTAATTAATGCCTGATCTTTATAATCCCAAATAAAACCACCAATCATTCTCGGTCTGCTTCGGAAAATATCCCAAAACTCCTTGATGTTTCCTGTAGAATTCCCCATAGAATGCGAATATTCTACAAACAGGATTGGCCTTTTATCTCCATTTTTCTGATTCAGTAATAAATCTGGAGTATAGACGCCCGGATAAAATCTGGAAACCATATCCACATAATACTGATCCAAAGGATTTTGTAAACGGTGCGAGTGATCGTTCGTTTTTGGATATTTCGGATCTTTAGGATCTATATACCCTTCCAACTGATGGCTTCCCATTCCCGGCTCATAATGCACCGGTCTGGTAATATCAAAATCATGCAGCCAAGCCGCCATAGAAGCTGTTGTTGGACCACGTCCTGCTTCGTTACCTAAACTCCAAATAATAATACTTGGATGATTTTTATCACGATAAGCCATTCTGGTAATACGCTCCATGTGCGCAGCAACCCAATCCGGATCATTAGCTAACTTACCGCCTAAGCCATGCGTTTCGTAATTTGCTTCATCCATTACCATGATACCGTATTCGTCACAAAGCTCATAGATATATGGATCATTTGGATAATGGCTGGTACGAATGGCATTGAAATTGAATTTCTTAATTTGCGCAATATCTTTACGCATATCTTCTCTGCTTAAAGCTTTACCTTTTACCGGATCGTGATCGTGACGATTTACCCCATACAGATAAGTTACCTTGCCATTGATCAATAGCTTTCCGTTCTCTTTAGAGAACTCAATTTTACGGAATCCCACTTTACAGCTTTTTGCCTCCAACAGCTTATTTTCTTTATCGTAAAGCGAAATCACCAGTGTATAAAGATTAGGCTCTTCTGCCGACCATTTTTTCGGGTTCTTCACTTCAGATTCCAACAAACCGAATTTCACGTTATCTAAACGCGGATAAGCTTCATTGAAAATATCATGTCCGGATTTCTCCAATTCGTTAGCAAAAACTGGCTTCTTATTGGCATCATATAATTGTGCCTTCACCATATAACCTTCTGTAGTTACACCAGAATAATTATCTATGCGTGGACGAAGACTGAAAATAGCATCCTTATATTCTTTATCCAGTTTTGCTTGCCAATGAAAATCTGCAATGCGTACTTTTGGTTCTGCTAATAACATCACGTCACGGTGAATACCGCTCATTCTCCATTGATCCTGATCTTCCAGATAGGAAGCATCACTCCAACGGATTACCTGTACAGAAATCACATTTTCTCCCGATTTCAGGTAAGGTGTTATATTAAATTCCGACGGCAAACAAGAGTCTTCGCCATAACCTAAAAACTTACCATTTAGCCAAACTTTATAAGCAGATGTCACACCGCCAAAATGTAAGGTGATGTTCATATCCTTCCAGTTTGCAGGTAAGGCAAATGTCTTTTGATAAGATCCTACAGCATTATAATCTCTTGGTACACGAGGCGGATCTACCGGTCTGAACGGATATACAGCCGATTTATAAATAGGAATATCATAGCCTTGCATCTCCCAGCTGGAAGGTACTGGAATCGTTTTCCATCCCTGTTGGACTTGTGTATAGAAATCTACAGGAGCATCAGCAGGCTTGAAAGCGAATTTAAAAGCCCAATCTCCATTCAGCATCATCAAACGATCACTCTTTTCTCTTTTGCCTTCAAGAGCAGCGTCTATAGATGAATAGGAATAAGCTGTTGCCCTGGCATGTTCCCGATTGATCGAAGTAATCTTGGGGTCTTCCCAGGGTTCTAAATTATAAATTCCAGGCACCGGCGGAATAGTAGCTGGTAGACCATCAACCGTCTGCGCCTTACTAAATGTTGGGATTGCCATCAATCCGGATACGGCTAGATATATATATTTTTTCATTTTATTTTTTAAAGTAATAAGTTCTTAGTTTTAAGTAATAAGTAGCCTAGCATGATGATCGGATGCTAGCATCAAGCATCAGCATGTTTTTGTGTTTATTTTCCATTACTCCTCAGATCTGTTCTTATTTATTAAGTCTTTGGAATAACACACTTATAACCTAAAACTTACTACCTGCAACTGTACTATAACTTAACCAAATATTCTCTTCCCTTCTCCACTTGCAACTCATACTGGTTCTTTCCTACTGTCTTAATTGTTGCATCTTTACAAACCGGTTTTTTCTTATTGTTTATTTTCAATGTACCAGTTCCTACCGGAGACTTCACTTTAATTTCAGAAGTGCTTACATACAATTCAATTTCTCCTTTTGGTGTGGGGATACTACCTTGCATCCATTTCAAGCCACCTAAATGAGGTTCAATAGTATAGTTTTCATAACCCGGAGCAGTTGGGCGTACACCTAAATAATATTTACCCAATAGATAAATCGGGCTGGCTCCCCAGGAATGACAAAGGCTTTTTCCAAATTCACGGCCATACATGGTATAATGTTCTGCGCCAGATTTTGCAGGATTATATTCTTCCCAGAAAGTAGTTGCCCCTAACTTCAACATACCTCCCCAATAATCCTTCATCTCTTTCATGACATAATTCTGCTCGCCCATAGCACACAAAGCTTCCAACTCGTAGAAACGCATATAAGGCGTCATAATCTTTTGGATATTGTCATTCAACAATACATTTTGTTTCACGCCTTGCTTCTGTTGAGCATTCAGATAATCAAAGAAAATAGCGAACATATTGGTATAACGCGTCACATTATCCGTTTGCTTACCATCGATTCTGCTATGGGCAAAAGCCTGTTTGCTTTCGTTCCAGTAATAGTTAAATATTTTAGACTTCAGACTTTTCGCTTCTGCACTATAGAAATCCTTCGCTTTTTGATCTTTTAAAATATCGGCACACAAAGCCATCGTCTCCAAACTTCTGCACAGCAATAGCTGCTCAAAACTCACTTCGCCTTTTTTGCTCAATCCATCTGCCCAATCAATAAAGATCCAATCGCCGGAAAGTCCCTGCATTAAACCGTCTTTATTTCTGCGTTGAAGACAGAATTCCATTAAAGACTGCATTTTAGGATAAGCCAGTTCAATAAACTCCTTATCTCCTGTATATAAATAGTAGTCGTAGATTCCCAGAAACCAATAGAACGTATAGTCCATAATGGTATTGATATGGCTCATGGTAGGTTCCTTACCTCTTAGGGCCAAAGTGGTACGTTTTACCGACTCAGAATCAAAACCCAAGTAATAATTCATTAGATAGCTCTGATACGCATCACCACTCCAAATCCAACGGTCACGTTTAATACCATCAATAAAGAATTCACGAGTAGTCAATTCCATGGTATATTTGGAAACATCCCAAATCTTGTTCAATTCTGCATCTGAAGAAGTGAAACGGCCACGATCTTTCATTGGCAAATATTCATATAGCATAGAAACCTTAGCTATAGAAACTTCAGGATCGGTAACGATATTCACATATCTGAAAGCTTTTGACAGCTCTAAAACTGAATCCTTTGCACTGACATTGTTAATATCAAAAATATCGAAGGTCTCACATGTCTTCGTTCCCAAAGCCTCTTCTTTTGACTCTCCATAGTAGATTTGTATTTTACCCTTACCTTTTAACTGGTGCAATTTTACAAAGCCGAAAGTATTTTTTCCAAAGTCTATAACTTGTTGATTTCCCTTTTTCTCGGTATTTATAGCCTCTTGAGGTCTGGTTGCTAATTTAAACGCAGAAGGCTTATTATCCGGAGTATTGAAATTCCAGGTTCCGGCTTTTACATAAGTAGTTCCGGATTGGTCTGAAGCCTTTCCGGTTTCGTCGATCCACTCCTTATCTTCAAAAGTTACCAACCAGGTATTATCTGTTTTAATGGTTTTACCTTTGATGTATAATGCAGGCACATGTCCCTGGTTATGAATTTTTATATTGATTTTTTGTTGTCCCGCAGGAATAGTCAGCTTTTTTGGATATCCCGATACCATCTTGCCGTTGATTTTAACATTGTATCTTCCTTCTGCAAAAATTTCAATATCCTCTGGTTCTGTTAAGTTGAAAACTTTGTGGAATTCTACCAGAACATAATGGCTATCCATTCGCCAGAATGGCGGAAAGAATGTTCCTCTTTCGGTACGTCGGTTTTGCATATCGTTACTTAACCAAATTTCAAAATCTCCGGGATACCAAATCCAGGTTGATTTTTGCTCTTGTGCTTTGGTTGTTAAACTGCATAAACTTGTTATTGCTATTACAAGCGCAACACACAGATTCTTAGGGTATAGAATGTTCATATCTTATAATGGATTTCAACTAAAAAAGAGCCACTTACAGCTATACCAAATCTATTAGCTATAGGTCTGCATTTTATATAATATGTTTCCCTTGTTTTATATGATATTAGCGTAGCGGTGAGTGACGAGTTTTTAATTTTTAATCTTGAGTGTTTGCCATTGAGTCTTGAATATTCGATATAATTATATAAATATATTTACAGCATGAAAAACATAGTGGTATTAACAGGTGCTGGTATTAGTGCAGAAAGTGGAATTGCAACCTTCAGGGATCAAAATGGTTTATGGGAAAAGCATCGCATTGAGGATGTAGCCACACCAGAAGGCTGGTTAAAAAATCCAGAATTAGTTTTAAACTTTTACAATTTAAGAAGACAACAAGCCAAAACGGTTAAACCTAACTATGCGCATATCAAATTAAAAGAACTTGAAAAAGATTTTAATGTACATATTGTCACGCAGAATGTAGATTATTTACATGAAGAAGCCGGAAGTTCAAATATTATAAAATTACATGGTAGCTTATTTTCAAGATGTAGTGATAGAAACAAAACAATTAAAGCTAAGGTATTTGATGACATGATATTTGGAGATTTGGCTCCGGATGGTGGTTTCTGGCGACCGGATATTGTTTGGTTTGGCGAAGCTGTTCCCGAAATTGAAAATGCTATTCCTATTTTCAGAAAAGCTGATGCTTGTATTATCATAGGTACTTCTATGCAAGTTTATCCAGCAGCGGGACTTACTCAGTATCTGCCGCATGATTCAGAGATTATAATTTTAGATGTTAATACACCGCCAGCTAATAACTCTAGAGCTAAAATTCATTATGTTACCAAGAAAGCTACGGAGGTATTGATGAGGTTATTGGGATGCTTAAAGTCAAATTGTTAGAAAAAAATCCCTAAGTCCTTTCTTTTAAACACAAATAGCGCTACAGCTGGGAACTGTAGCGCTATAAAACCAATTAAAGCTAATGCTTTTCATAGGATAGATTTTTAACCAATTGTCGTTTTTATTTTAAAAGCTTGCCGACTCGCTTTCCTTTATTTTAGCATTGTATATCAGGCTATTTATAAAATTCATATGTACCTCCCTTTTTTGTCTGGAAATCATAAAGTTGACCAGAAGAAACGCCTGTTCCCGCTAAAGACGCCTTTACAGAAACCAAAGGTTTCTTTACGGTAGGCAGCTCATAAAAAGGATTTGAGTTAGATCCACTAGCTGTAATTATTGTTATCCTATTGGATTTAATTGCATTATGAACACGTATACGACAATTCCCGCCAAGTTTAGAATGAATTTTAAGATTAGTGATTTCTCCGTCTTGCCAGGCCATATCAATTACAAAACCACCCCTGGCTATTAAACCTGATATACTTCCGCTTCTCCATTTATCCGGCAATGCTGGTAGCAAATGAATATCTCCATCATGGGATTGCATTAACATCTCGGCGATACCAGATGTACATCCAAAGTTACCATCAATCTGGAATGGTGGGTGCGCATCGAAAAGATTCGGATAGGTTCCTCCATTCTGGCCTTTTTCTTCCTGTGGCGCAGGACTCAACTGATCTTCTATTAATTTATAAGCTCTGTTTCCGTCCAGCAACCTGGCCCATAGGTTCACCTTCCAGCCCATAGACCATCCGGTAGATTTATCGCCTCTGTAAATTAATGAATTGCGGGCTGCTTCGAACAGTTCCGGATGACGGTAAGGCGAAATCTGATTGCCCGGAAATAAACCATATAAATGAGATACATGTCGGTGTTTATCGTTCACTTTGTCCCAATCCTGAAGCCATTCCTGTAATTGTGCATGCTGGCCTACCTGCATTGGTGGTAAACGATTTATCATGTTACGTACCGTATCAGCAAAAGATTGATCCTGTTTTAAAATCTCGGATGTCCGGATAAAGTTTGCAAATACATCAAAAACAAGCTGATTGTCCATAGTAGTACCAGCACCTACTCCTACGCTTGGTAAATAAGTGTTTTCGGGTGACATAGACGGCGCTACCACTAACCATTTATGCTTAGGTTCTT
Organism: Pseudopedobacter saltans DSM 12145; assembly: GCF_000190735.1. GTDB lineage: Bacteria > Bacteroidota > Bacteroidia > Sphingobacteriales > Sphingobacteriaceae > Pseudopedobacter > Pseudopedobacter saltans. Next base: position 583,692 of record NC_015177.1, on the reverse strand, counting down.
CCTGCAAAACATCAACATAAAACATAGCTGCTCCTTTTAATACATCATAATACTCCCTCAGGAAATCATTGTCTCCATTATAAAGGTAATGTTGCCAGATATGCTGACTTAACCACGCTCCACCCATTGGCCACATACCATAAAAGCCACCATCTACGGGGCCGGTTATACGCCATAGATCCGTGTTATGGTGCAGATTCCACCCTCTGGCTTTATACATCTGGCCGGCACTTTCTTTTCCGGTTTCCGACAGCTCTTTAAGCATCTTGAATAGAGGCTGATGCATCTCAGGAAGATTAGTAACCTCTGCAGGCCAATAATTCATTTCGGTATTGATGTTTACAGTATACTTACTATCCCATGGCGGACTCAATTTTTCGTTCCACTTGCCCTGAAGGTTTGCGGGCTGACTTCCGGGAAAAGAACTGCATATTAACAGATAACGCCCAAACTGGAAGTATAAAGATACCAGAGCAGGGTCATTACCTTCCTTAAAGTCTATTACCCTTTGATTGGTTGGTTTATCCATTACAGAAGTTACGCCCAAATCCAGTTTAACTCTATTGAAGTATTGCTGATAGCTTTTGATATGATTTGCCTTAAGCTTTTTATAAGACTGTCCTGTTACCTCCGCCAATCTTTGCTTTACCCTGATATTCTCATTTGCACTGATGTCCTGATAGTTATTAAAATTGGTTCCTATAGAAATAAACAAGGTAACGGCATTGGCTTCTTTCACTACAAGTTTATTGTCTTTTATTTCTAAAGTACCGCCTTCCAGTTTAGGCACAACCTGTGTTTCAAACTTAACTCGTCCTTTTTTACCATCTACAGAAGACGAAACAGCTTTTAACAATAACCTATCTGTTAAAGCAATTTTCTGGAATTCTTTAAATGGCGCATCCATATCTATAGTGAAGGAAATGCTTTTGGTCTTACTTGCCGTTAGTCTTATGGCAATAACTTTTTTAGGTATAAGCGCAATATATTCACGCTTATAATCTATTCCGTTTGCCTGATAAGAAATTGATGCGGTCGCTTTTTCTATATCAAGATTCCGTCTGTAATTTATAAAACCACCATGGCCAAAGTCTAAAAATAAATTACCTGCAGTCTGGTACTGCATACCATAATTCCCTCCCTTAGGCGCCTGTCTGGGAAACGCTTTATTAGACAGATCCTGCGCTTCTTTATATTTGCCTTCGACCAGCAGTTTCCTGATCTCTGCAATTGCAGGATAAACGTTTGGAATGATATTGTTTCCCGGTTCACCAGCCCAAATAGTTTCTTCATTAAGCTGAATTCTGTCTTTCTGCACTCCCCCGAAAACCATACCTGCCAGAAAGCCATTGCCTATGGGCAGGGCCTCGTTCCAGTTTGCTGCCGGCTGGTTATACCATAACTCCATTGGATTTTGCTGTTGCGCAAAAACCAGACTTCCGCACAGTGAGAACAGTAACAGGAAAAGTGCTTTTTTAATAAAGTATCTCATTCTAAAAATTAATTTGTTTGATTATAAACTTTTAATATTCTCATATTATGTATTCCAATACGTTTATGCAGGTTCACTAACACCTTTATTATGAAATCCAGAAACAAGTTCGCATTAGCGACAAGTTAAGAACTTTTAGCAATCTAATCATATCATAATCCCCTCTCCCTTAATCACTTCCGACAAGTCGGAAGACGGAAGTGCAAAATTCAAGAACGGTGTTTCATAGCAGAAACATTGTACTTTTCTCCTTCTCCCTGCTCCGAAGGAGTCCCTTTGGGAGGAGAAGGTGCCCAAAGGGCGGATAAGGGAACTCTTAACTTGACGCGTATGCGAAACAATTTGCCTAACGACAGTCAGGAGTTCGGGACGACTTAACTTATGTCCACACGATAGACTTTGGGCGGGATCAAGATAATGGGGAGTGAAAACCTCAACCTATATTGATTTGTATAAATTACATTTACCCTCAGGATAACTTACTACTCTATCTTTATTCACTAACTAAAACGGATTCCAGCTTCCTAAAACATTTTGTTTAGAATATAACTTAGCCTCTTCTGCTGTTAATTGCTTAGACCAGCTTACTCTTTTACCGGCCTGATACCCTTCCCCTTTACTCTCATATTCTGCATATCTTGCTGTTTTTTCATTATCAGTATTTCCCCAATTATGCCATCCTTCCGGCCTGATGTGTCCGCCCATTTCACATTCCACAAAAACCACATTGGCATAAGGCCTCCACGGGCGGCCCAGGTAAACAGACGCTTTTTTAAGGTCTGATGCTGCTGTTATCTTACATTTCTGGAATATATAGCCATATTTTTGTTCCTGCGGTGTAGAAGCGGCCGTTAAATATCCATCTCTGAAACTATGCAAGATGCAATTTTCAAAGAAAGCTGTAGAACCACCAAAAATAAAATCTACCGTTCCGCCAATATAGGAATCTGTTACATATTGCAGCGTACCGTTTCCTGCATAAAATGTATCCTGAAAGCCAAGAAATTTACAGTTTTTAAAAGCTGATTTAGGTGCACCAATATTAATGGCCAATGCCTGCCCGGCATCTATACCAGAGGTATTTTCGAAAGTAATCTGTTCTGCAGTAAAATTGTTTCCGTTAATAAATACCGATGCAGAACCGGAAGTACCATATTCTTTTCCTTCGCTATTGAGTCTCTTTGCATAATTATCATAGGTAATAATGGTTTTTTCGACATTTTCTCCCTTAAAAGAGACAAATGTTTTGGAAGATGGTACAGTTACTATTTCCTTATATATACCATTTTTTATATAAATAGTAAACGGTTTAGTCTTCCCACTTGGTACTGCATTTACGGCTTCCTGTATCGTCTTAAAATTACCCGATCCATCTTGCGCCACGATCAGGTCGTATTTGACAGTTTCTATTTGTTGTTCCTCTTTTTTAGGTGTATCGTCTGCTTTGCTGCTGCAAGACAAGCTTAACGATAAAACACTTATTAAAGCTGCGTATTTCAAATCCATTATATTTCTTATTTATTTTTAATAACTATCTCAAAACTAACTAACTAACTAACTAACTAACTAACTAACTAACTAACTAACTAACTAACTAACTAAATCATCTGATAGTAAATGTCACCATTTTTAAATCTTCATCTGCAGAACTTTTACCTACCAGCAATTCATAATCTCCCGATTGTACCTGCATTGCTTTAGATTGTTCGTTCCACCATTCCAGCTGTTTAGGTGTAATTTTAAATACCACTTGTTGGGTTTGCCCGGCGTTAAAACTTAGCCTTCTGAAATCTCTCAATGTTTTTACAGGCCCGGTAGCATCTCCTTTTTTCCTTAAGTAAACCTGGACAACCTCGTCGCCACTCCGCTTACCAGTATTGGTTACCGGCACAGTTAGCTGTATTGTCTGTCCATTAGTAATAACCTGCTGATTTAAAATCGGATTTCCGTACTGGAATTGGGTATAGCTTAAACCATATCCAAATGGGAACAATGGTTTATCCTGCATATAACGATAGGTGCGACCGGCCATATCGTAATTTTCGAAATCAGGCAATTGTGTCGTATCCCGATAGAAGGTTATTGGTAAACGTCCAGAAGGATTATATTTCCCAAATAGAACATCGGCAACAGCTTGTCCGCCTGCCTGCCCCGGGTACCATGCCTGTACAATAGCTTCGCTATTGGCCATCTCATCTGCCAGCCCTATAGGCGAACCAGAACAGTTGATAAAAATAACTCTCTTACCTGCTTCTTTTAAAGCCTTTACAAACTGCCTTTGTATTGTCGGAAGCTGGATATCTGTACGGTCGCCACCTCTAAATCCAGGTAGCTTCACTCCCATTTCCTCCCCTTCTAAAGACGGGGAAATTCCTCCTACGAAAACAACTAAATCTGCTCCGGCAATATTTTTAATCGATTTATTGATATTTGCCTCTTCTTTATAGCCAATATCAAAATTCAATTGTGCGTCTCCATTATTATGAGCAAAGTAGAACTTAATATCATAGTTCTTACCTTGCTGGACTTTCATATTGTAAGTCTGCTTACGGCTACCGTGGTTTGTTTTAGCACTTTTTACTTCTGTACCATCTACCCATAAACTTAAAAGACCATTCATATAAAACTCCATTACCACTTCTCCCGATTTTGAAGGCTTAAACACACCCTCATAACTTGCAGAAAAATCTGTCAGTTCTACCTTAGGTGCAAATACCGTTGCTCCGGATGTACAAAGGGCAAAAGGATTGGACATCTGCATATTGGTTGCCGGAGCTCCGTTTCTATCCTTATTGTTCCAATAGGTAGCCCGGAAACCCTGCTTTCCGGTAAATGAACATTCGTTAAAAGCGCTCCGCATTAAAGTCTGTTCTACCAAACCACAGGCCTGCTCATAAATCAATTTATCCTTTGGTCCTAAAGCAGCTTTTATACCTTCCAGAATGGTAATGGTGTTAGCCGGGGTACCGTTATAGTTTCCCCACTGCATAACAGAATCCTGTGCATTTGGTCCCATAACGGCAATCTTAAGCCCACCGCTTTTTAATGGTAGTATATTGTTCTTGTTCTGCAGCAAGGTTATGGACTTTCTTGCCATGTCCAGGGCTATTTGATTATGCGCTTTAGAGGCTACCACATTATAACTAATTTTGGACCAGGGTACCAAAGATTGATCGTCCATTTCTCCCAGTCTGAACCTGGCCATCAATAAACGTCTTACCGATACATCAATATCTTTTTCCTCTATCAATCCTTTCTTTACTGCTTCTGTAAGTGCTTTGTAGCTGGATCCACAGTCCAGATCTGTTCCGCTATATACCGCAGCTGCAGATGCTGAAGCAGCATCGGGATGTGTCTTATGTGCATTTTCTTTAAAAAAATCTGCAATAGCCCCGCAATCGGCTACTACTATACCTTCAAAACCCCATTTCTTTCTTAATATTTGTTGTAATAACCTATCGCTTCCACAACACGGATCTCCTTCAAACCGGTTATAGGCACACATAACTTCCTGCACTTTGGCTTCTTTTACCAAAGCCTCAAAGGCCGGTAAATAAGTTTCGTATAAATCTCTTTGTTTAATATTCGCAGCATCAAAGGAATGTCTGTTCCATTCCGGACCGGAGTGAACGGCAAAATGCTTAGCACAGGCATGTAATTTATCGTATTTCCCATTGGAAGGGCCCTGTAATCCTTTTACCGCCTGAACGCCCATTACCGCAGTAAGGTATGGGTCTTCGCCATAGGTTTCTATACCTCTGCCCCAACGCGGATCTCTAAAAATGTTGATTGTTGGAGTCCACATGGTTAAACCTTCATATCGGCCATAGCTCCCCTGCGACAAATGATAATTGTGCTTTGCCCTTGCTTCATCTGAAACTGCATTGAACACATTAAACAGTGCATCTCTGTCAAAAGACGCCGCCATACCGATAGGCTGTGGAAATACCGTTGCTAAGCCGGCCCTGGCTACACCATGCAATGCTTCGTTCCACCAGTTGTATTGTTTAATTCCCAAACGTTCTATTGGTCTGGACACGTCCTGCATCAGTAAGACTTTTTCTTCTACAGTGAGACGTTGTAACAGATCGTCTACCCTCTTGTCAAAGGGCAGACGATTATCCTGAAATGGATATAGTTTATTCTGTGCTGATATTTGTGAGCCTAGAAAAATTAAAAAAACTGAAAAAACAAAAATTCTCATAAACTTATACTAATTGAAGATATCTAACAATTCTACCGAGGCTAACTATCAACACCATCTAAACCGACCGTTCATTTTATTTTTTTACCAATCTGGTTACATGATTATTACCATTAGCATCATTTATTTCTACTATATATATTCCTATTGGTAAACCCGAGATGTTAAAATTCTGATTATTTTCTACTTGTTGAGCAGTAAATACTTTTTTACCTGTCATATCGTATATACTAATGTTATTTTTTGATACCGTAGAAGATAGTTTGATATATTCGGTTGCCGGGTTAGGATATACAGCTATGTTTACATTATTTGTAAATCTTACGGAAACTAAATCGCTGTATTCGGTATGTCCATCAAAATCTATGGCCTTTATTCTATAAATATTGGTTTCGGCCAGCGGTGCATGGTCTGTAAAATAATACGTTTGTTTTATATTGCTGTTTCCTGTGGCTTTTATATTTCCTAATTCCTCAAAATTCTTTCCGTCAATTGTTCTTTCTATAGTAAAATGAGAAGTTCCTTTCTCTGTTAAAGTGCTCCAGTTAAGTTGCACAGATTGTCCTGCTTTAACAGCTTTTACCTGTAAGCCGGTAATTGGTAAAGTTTGTATTACTTCTGATTCTGCACTTAAAGCTCCAAACTCTCCTACTGCCTGAACCTTATAGGCATAATTTGTTTCTTGTACTGCCGTTGCATCTGTATATGTGCCATTTAGCGAAAAACCTATTACTTGATTATTTCTGAATATAATATACAACCTTGCATAATCTACTTCATTCCATGTAAGCTCATTATTATTAAGGGATAGATTTGTTGGCTTGTCGGGAGCTTCTGTCATTAAACGCGGATCCCAGCTATCTCCATTTCTGAGAATAACATTTTCATAGCTATAGCCTGCTGCTTCTGAAGGTGTAAGTGATTTTTTAGCTTTACCTGTTACTACTCCGGTAACATTTCCGCTTCCATCTTTAACATCGTACTCATAATCTTCTATACGCTGGCTTAAATCTATCGCATTACCATTTATATCCATGGTATTGTAATCTGCAAATACCGCTGGTATAGCTCCCATTTTATAATACCATCCTTTAGGATAGATACTTATTCCGTCCAATAACCTTGTATTCAGGAATACAGTTTTTGGTGATCCCTGCCATGGTCTTCCTAAATAAGTAATTACACTGGATACTCTATCTTTCATTAATATGCAATCACTAAATACATAACCGTAAGCAGTTTCCGGCTTGTGGCTTGGTGCAACAATATAGCCACCTGCATCTCTATTTACAGAAATGGTATCCCGATCAAAGAACACATCTCCGGCCCCATAAATAAAATCAACAGCTCCCTCTATTCTCGAATTTTTAATATAGTGCCTGTCTGACACATTATTATATGAAGTTAAATAAGTATCCTGGTAACTTCTGAGATAAACATTATTAAGGGTAAATCTGTCTTTCGTCGAAAACAAAGCCAATGCCTGTGGCCCTGCCAGCTGTTCGTAACCCCAACTATTTTCTAAAGTCAGATTTTCGAAATAGCAATCTGTAGAATTTACCACCATGGTTGCTCCTACAGAAACATGCACAGCATTTTCGCCACCGGAAAGTAGATTATCAGAGATAATTACACCATCGCGGCTTTGGCCAATTAAGTGTATAAAAGGTTTGCTTGAAGGTATATCATGATGTCCGGTATATTTTCCGTTCTTGATATAAATTAACCATGGAGTTACCCTGTTACCAGGCGCTGCTGCTATGGCATCTATTACTGACAGATAATCTCCCGAACCATCTTTTGCCACAACCGCATCAAACATTTTTTTAGTTGGCTGTGTTCTGTTTGCTGTAGTAAAGGTAAAAGTAATTCCGGCATAAGCATTCCCAGACATGTCAATTAAAGCTCCGGCCGGTATAGTTACGGTATATGATGTATTATAGCTCAATTTTTCATAAGCGAATGTAACGGACTTTGTTCCGTAAACGCCGGAAAGCACTTTTGTTCCTAACGTGATATTACCCGTTCCTGCTTTTACCCGTTCATTAAATGTTAACACAACAGAACCATTAACGGTTGCTGTAGCCGAACCTACAGCCGGTACAGAAGAAATTAATTCCGGAGCATCTGTATCATTTACGATTTCTTTATCTGCATACACAAATACATTGGTATAGGCAATGCCTTCAACGTCAGATCCAGGATTGCTTGCATTACCGTCAAGTTTAGCGCTTCCTTTATCTGCCACCCATTTCAAATAAACTCTTGGCTTTCCTTCTGCTTCCTGTGGTAAGGTAGCATTCAGATCGGACCAACTGCTGTTATATTTGCCAGATATATCTACAGTTGCTATATCCGTATAAGAAATATCGTCTAAAGAATATTGTAGTTTATAAACGGAATAAGCCTGATAAGAAGCTGCTACCATTGATTTTACCTGGATATTCTTATAGCCTTCTGTAGAGAATTGTGCTTTCAAATATCTCAGGTTTCCGGCATTAAAGTCAGCAGCCGGTGTCCATAATCTTGCTGCCGGATAAGACGGAGAATAACTCGCGGCACTGGACAACCAGGCTACAGAGGCATTCGAAGCAGAATATGCAGATATCATACCTGTATTGGTGCTCTCTGCGTAATAATCGGCAGTTTTATCTTGTTTGGTAGTTTGATCCATAAAATCCCATCCTACTATAAAGGGAATTTCATCAAACGTGGCGGTGTAAGTTGCGTCTGCATTAACAATAACTGTTCTTTGTAATACTGTAGAATTATCTTCCCAATAGCTGAAAGTGCTTACAGCATTTGGAGTTACCGTCATGGTTACCTCTGTTCCAGCCTCGTATTTTCCGCTTACAGGCTCAGGGGATAGTTTTACATCGCCCCAGTTTGAACCTGTTTTATTTACCGTAAAATTATAAGTTGCTACGGTTTCAAATACTGCTTTAATATTTTTGGCAGCATCCATTGTAACCACATATGGATTTGATACAGACAATTCTGCATCAGCATTATCAGCGTCTACCCATTTAACGAACTTGTAGCCAAAGTTTGGGGTTGCCTGCAGACTAACAGTACTTCCTTCTGTATATTCATAGCTGTTAGGTGTTTTTGTTATTGTACCTGCATTGGCAATATTTACCAATGTGGTTAGGGTATGTTGTGTCCCTACAGGCGTATAATTACCATAAATTTTGAGATCAAACAGATAAGCATTTTGGTCAGTGGTAAGATTAGTAAATCTCAATGCAACATTTTCTTCGTTGATGCTTACTGTAACAGTTTGTCCTCCCGCTGGAACGGCAAAAGCATTAGAAACAGTTACCCAATCTGCATCGGTACTACTTTTTTTCTCTAACCTATAACCTCTGTTTCCTCCAGTTGCTCCATGCGTAAAAACCACTTTTGTTATGGAGGCTAGCGGAGACAATTGGATATAACAATCGCCTGCTTTGTCTGTAATTGCTGCTCCAGGTGTTACGCCAATAAATTTGACATCTGTTTTGGTTGGATCAACAGCTACTTTAAAATAGCTGAAATCAAACCTTTCCTGAGTAAAATCAGTTGTTTTTGACACCACTGTACCTGGCAAAGTAGAATTACTGGAAAATTTTGTCCATTCCTGAAAATCTGTAGAATACAGCAGTTTCTCCTGTGGTGTTTGCGCCTTCCCACCACTCTGAAGAATGCTTAAAAACACAACAAATAAGTAAAAATACTTTTTCATGAATTTTGGTTTTATAATTAGTAATTAGGTTTATTCTTTTACAATCTTTATAGTTGATACGTCTGATCCGTTTTTAAAATGAAGTAAATAAATACCAGAAGAGAGCCATTCTATATTCACTGGTGTAGATATAGCACCTTCCTGTACATTGACTACTGCTCTTTCTTTTCCGGATATGTCCGAGATTATAAAAGAAGCTTTTTCAGCTACCGGATGCATAATGGTGATATCTTTAGCTGACGGATTCGGATATACTTTTAAAGCAATAGCTGAGGAATTATTATTTATAAACTGGACTTCACTATAAGTATATTTACCATCAATATCTATCTGTTTCAATCGGTAATAGTTGACGCCTACAGCAGGCGTTTCGTCTTTGAAAGAATAGGAATGTACCCCATTTGTATTTTTTGAGATCACATTTCCGATAACATTAAATACCTTACCATCAAGGCTTCTCTCTATTTCGAACCGCTGCGTGTTAATCTCGTTTGCTGTTTTCCAGGTTAATACGGTTCGATTAGATAAGTTTCTTTCTAAACTGGCTGTAAAAGAAATCAGCTCTAAAGGTAAGGTTACACCTATAGGAGCATAAATAGTTATATTGTCTATATTAAGATCTGTTCCGTTATCATTTACAATTTTCAGACGGTTTACATTAGGTGATGCAATTTCAATAGTCATCAGTTCGAATTGTGATAACTTAGCCAGATTGGTAAGCGGTGTAGAGCTCCAGCTTTGTCCACCATCTGTTGATGTATAAATTTTTATTTTCCCTGCCGGAATTGTGGACCTGTTAATCTCATTAAATGTTACCTTAGAAATACCCTGATTGAAAACGGGAGATATCAGATAAGCCTGAGTAGTTAATCCATAGCTGGTTATATTGCCCGAACTATAATTCAACATCTTTACAGACGGATTTTGCCCATCTGTCCACTGGGTTCCCGTTCCGGAATAGTCTTTTGTCTGTTTGTGCGCTGCATAAAACCCCCATCCACCGGTAGAACTGCTAAAAGCAGATTCAACAGCCGGATTAGCAACAGAACCCGGAAACGCTTCTGAAAAAGGTTCTGTCCAGTAAGCATGTGCTATAGGATTATTTATCTGTTTAACCTCACTATAAGTAACCTGATTACCAGCATCTATCATCTTCAAACGATAATAAGAGAGGTCATTTAAAACATGGTTATCGGTATATATATATTCGCTTAAAGCACTGTTTTGCTTACTGGATATACTTGTTAAACTTGTGAAAGCCATACCATCTGCACTCCTTTCTACTTCTATAGTTTGTACAGCCAGATCATTGCTGATTGTCCAGTTTAAATCTACAGATGTACTTGCCGCAGCTTTTAATGTAACTGCAAAACCCATCAGTTCAAATGCGGTTGAAGAAGATGCTGTAATACTATTCAGATAGACTTCCAGCATAGTATACCCCTCTCCATTTAACTGATTTCCGTCTATTGCATTATTTTTATCTAATCCATTGATATCTTCCCATGTATCAGGGATACCGTCTCCGTCAGAATCTAAAGGAGCTGCTACAGAGTTATAAACTGGCCAGCCTCCTACTTCATTCGGAGAATCTATAATTCCCCATTTTCCTGATGTTGTACCTATTACACTGGCCGTTCCTGTAACCGTTTCACTTACAATTCTCTTATCTACAGCATCCCGAACCGGTAATATCGCCCCAGCATTCTTCAATACATCTGTATAGGCATCTGCTGCACTTTGTACCGGTATAGGCACCGTAACAGCAAATGGGGTTGACACCTTGGCTATACTTAAAGATTCCGAAGGAATTTTGGTAAAACTTACAGCAGACCAATTGTCATTGGTTTTAGCAGCATTTCCATGCATAATATTTCCACTTACATGAAACTCTCCTATCCCTTTAGCTTCAGGTTCATAATCGGCCTCTATAAAAAGGTAGTCCGATGGTGTGGCCGGTCCCGGCTTATAATAATTATTTACCAGATTTATTCTGGAAAAGGCGTTTTCTATATTAACTGCACCACCAGCCGCGGCATTTCTTGATCCGGCATTATAAATTACATTATTTCTGTAATCTATTAATGCTTCAACATCATGAGCTCTAGCTCCATTAAAGCGGGTAGATCTGGCATTTAAATGCGCAAAAAGGTTGTGATGAAAAGAAGCATACTGACCGCCCCAAACTCCTCCGTAGCCCCTGTTACCTTTAAGATGACCTGCGTTATACAATCCTTCGCTGATAACACAATACTGCACAGTAATATCTTTCATATCATACATGGCAGCACATTCTTCATTTGCCCAGGAGAAAGAACAATGGTCTACTATAACGTTGTCTACATTTTCAAGATCAAAACCGTAAACTCCGCTGGATAATGTACTCCCCGGCCTCGACCTTATATATCTAACAATTATATTATTATGATTTCCTCCTATTTTGGCCCCATTAAAAATTAAAGAATGCCCTTTAAAACATATACCATCGCCAGGCGCTGTTTGACCCGCAATGGTAATATTAGAACGGTTGACTTTTATCTGCGACAATAGTTCAATGGTCCCACCTACTTCAAAAACAACTGTTAAAGGTTCTCCGGGATACGCATTAAAAGCTTCCCTGAAACTCCCCGATCCGGAATCATTAAGATTTGTTACTTTATAAACCTTTCCTCCTCTACCTCCTGTCGCATATTTGCCAAAGCCTTCTGCTCCGGGAAATGCTAGTTGCTGTGCCTGAGTATCAAAACACGACACAAAAAGCATTAATGAAATAATGGATAAAAATTTATTCATAATATAAGTTTATAGTGGTTATAATGAGGCCGTTTCCAGAATAACGTTCTTTAACAGCCTCATCGAGTTTTTTTGGTTATATAATTATTTCAGCTGACTAGTGGTAATATCCTTAACCAGGCTATTCATGTATACTTCTATATTGTCATAACCTGTACTCAGATCTCTGCCGTTGGCATTCGCCTTTTTTGGGTCCAATTTGTTTGCAATTTCCCAATCATCAGGCATACCATCGTTATCAGAATCAACCGGAGCAGGTTGTGTAGATAAGAAAGGCCAACCATCAACATCAGAAGCTTTGTCAATAATTCCTTTAACACTGTATTGGTCTCCACTGGAACCATTTTTATAAAAAGTTTTATTTTTCACATCGCCTAAGATTCTGATATCCACAGCATCTCTTTTTAAACTGGCCCCTGCAAAATCCAGTACCTTTTGATAAGCTAATTCTGCTGTTTGAGTTTTTACATTGTTACTTGTAGGATGAGGTTCTTTCATTCTCATCGCAATTTTATCAGCTTCTGAAACTGTTCCGTAACTGCTATGAAATTGGTTGTAAACACCATAGGTCCAATTATCATTTGTAGGATTTGCCCGACCGTCAATCACATTTCCCGCTATATAGAATTTCCCCCATTTATCATATACCGGCTGATCTGAATACTTATTCTTATCAATGGAAAAAATTCTGTCCAGAACCTTATTTTGCGTAGCTGGTCCAGGCTTATAATAATTATTAATGATGTTGATATTCATTCCTTCGCCACCATACGAACTGTTACCTCCCCAATTGTAGAATACATTATTTCTTACATCCACCAAATCGGTAAGTGCATAAATAGAACCTGCTCTTTCTCCGTATCTGGGTACACGACTATCATGATGTGCTAACAGGTTATGATGAAAGGAAGCATATTTACCGCCCCATATAGCCCCATATCCATGCGCACCTTTTGCATGTGCAGAAATTCTTAAGCTTTCCGACACTATACACCACTGCATCGTGAAGTTATCGTTATTGTAAAAAGAGGCGCACTCATCTGTAGACCAACTTACAGAGCAATGGTCTACTATAATATCCTTCACTTCGAAACCTCCCACAGCATCTCCTTCCACACCGTTTTCATCTCCCATCCTGAAACGTAAATAACGCAATATAACGTTATTGGTTGCAACCGAAACGGGATATCCCTTTATAGTGATTCCGTCACCAGGAGCCGTCTGTCCGGCAATGGTTATATCTGGGTTCCTGATGGTTAATTGCGATTTTAAATCAATTGTTCCGGAAATATCGAAAACAATAATCCGCTTACCGGAAGCTGTTATTGCGGCCCTTAAGCTTCCCATCCCCGAGTCATTCAGATTAGTAACCTTAATAACTTTGCCTCCTCTGCCACCGGTAACATTTTGTCCAAAGCCTTCAGCTCCCGGGAAAGCCAAAGCTGTTTCCTCTACAGGTACAGGTGAAGATGGATTATCCTTATCTCCCGGTTTACTCCCGGAATTCCCCTTTTTACAGGCGACAGATGCCAATATCATTATAGCTAATACCGATATACTATGTTTTTTTAAACTCATTTTTTTATTCGAGTTCCAAAAACCAAAATAGTTTTTCTTCATTTTTATTCAGATTTATAAACGATTGTTTGATAGGTTGCAGGTGTCTTTTTTGATTATCATCAGGGTATCCAAAAAATTATTTTGTCATCTGACCTAAGAAAAAATCAAGGAGAATAAGCTATTCGATAATTTTCTTAACATTAGAAAGACAATCACTTTTTGGACACCTCATATAAAAAAGTATTATGGTCTCCAGCGCGGATCTCCAGCCGTTGACTTCCCTGGAAACCCCATATCTTTAATCGTAAAATCCCCTGCTAAAGGATTGCTAAATAAATCTGTAGATGGTCTTGTATACGCTGTTATACTTGGAATTGCATTCCCCGAGTTTACGTAATCCGATGTCGAATAATTACCGGAAGTATTGATTATTGTAGAAGTTCCAACTCTTATACCTTTAGGAGAAGTGTTACCTGAGTTATTTTTTCCAATACTAAAAATGCAATTACTTATTGTTACACCATTGGTAACATTTATAGTATTATAATCTACTAAAATAGTATTTCCTGAAGGTGCTTTATAAAAAGTACAGGCATCGATTAAGATTGAACTTGAGCCATTTGTATTTTTACTGCTCTTTATTAAGAAATTACTTCTGGCAATAGTGCTATTTTTAATAATCATATTTTCTATTTTACATGAAGCATTATCAACATTTAAAACCCCATAGTCCCCTATGCTATCTATAATACTATTAGTGATTAAAAAATTGTTAATAGTTGTTGTTCCCCCCTGCAAACGAACAAATCCTCTAAACATCTCTGCTGTACAATTATCAAATTTGATTTTGTCAATCATGGCTCCGTTAGTTGTATTAAACACATATTTTGATGCCGGATCCGTTCCTTTTAGATGAACATTAACAAATGATATGGAATCTATCGTACTTCCGGCAGAAAAATTAAAATTACTAGCTAATAAAATTGTAGCTGGCTCATTAACTAATAAATCATCACCACTAATAATGGTTACTGTTTTTGCGAGATTAATCCCTGCATTTATGGTATATGTCAATCCTTTTTTAAGAATAACCATACTACCTGAAGGGATTTTCGTTAAGGTATCTTGTAAAACAGATGGTTTATCTAAAATGTCTCTTAAATCAATCACCTCTCCAGAGAAAGGAGCTTTCGTTGTATAATTGTTATAACCTCTTAAAGTCGTGTTGCTATATAGTTCTAAAAAATAAGTGGTGCCTGGTGTCAATCCTGACACTATTTTATATTCATTGGTTCTATCTTGCGCATTCAACACAATTGTTTTAAGTAAAGTTCGTTCGGGCTCTATATATACTTTTATTTCAGTAACCTCCGCTCCAGAATTAGTCCATTTCATTAAGGCCGATGTTTCAGTAACATCGTTAATTGTCGAAGGCTTAAGAATTGTAGGAAACTTAGGTGTTTTTATAGAGCCTAAAAATCCGAATTTGGAATTTCTTGCAGTATCTGCAGTATTTGCTCTAACTTGTAATTGATATAGTTGGTCCCATTTCAATTCCTCTACTAGAGCATGTGTCGAGTCAATATTAATAGAAACATCAATAGTTTTAAAAGTATCTCTACTTACTTCTAAAGTATAAGAAACAGCTTCTTTTATCGGCTGCCAGGCAACTTCTATATAGTTTGCAGTAGCTGTTAAGTCGCCTTTTATTACAGGTCTAAAAATCCGTGGCGCAGTACCGAGCTCGTCACTTTTTTTACAACTTACTATAAAAAAACACAATAATAAACCATAAACAATATGTATGTAATTTTTAAATACTTTAGCTTTCATAATACTTAATATCTTAGTATCCATAACCATTATTATTTAATACACCCCTACTACTACTTACTGTAGAAGCATGTAGTGGTAAAATATACCTCACTGGTAAAACACCCGAATCATCTTGGTAACCTCTCCAAGTTCTAAGATTGTAATCTGCAGGACCTGATGTAGTTGTATTGTATAATCCTTTTAACCAATTCATCCTGGTAAAGCCATTAGGATTATCTCCTTTTGAAGGTGAATCTTTTAATGGAGGAATACTGTTTGCTCTTTTAAATTTATTATAGAAAGTAACTGATTTATCCGAATTTAGTCTATAATACAGCACATCTGGTAAATCAGCGTATTGTCCTACACCTCCATTTGCATCAGCCCCCATCTGATTTAGTTTAGCGCGGGTTTCAGCAACTTTTTTACCGTATAAATTCCATCTGATTAAATCGTATTTCCTAATACATTCTCCCCCAAACTCCCATGCTCTTTCATCAACAATAGCTTTAAAAAAAGCATCTTTACTACCCGAAACACTGTTAATATAATTTTCTACTTTAGTTGTCCATAAACTGCTGTCAAAAGCTCTTTGCCTAACTCTCCTTAAAGCTTGTTTAGCATCTTCTGTAGGTCCATCACCCAATTCATTTGCACTTTCCGCTAACATCAACAGCACATCAGAATATCTCATAATTGGCCAGTTTATACCTGTGCCTTTTGCGGATTGAGAACCGGCAGGCTCTCCCATTAAAATTCTATTCCATTTTCCAGGAGCTATAGCTGTTACGGCTGTGGGTGTTTGTTGTAATTCCGAATTATAATAAATGATAGAACATGTTACATCTAATCTTTTATCTAACGTATCAAATGAGTGATAGTAAGTTGGAGTCATACCAAGATAATTAGAACCGGAACCATATGGATGAGAACCTGCATCTACCCTGATTCCATGACACCACCCCACATCACCAAAACCTTTCTGAAATGCCACTTCAAATAAAACATCATCATTATTAGCTACAATCCATTTACTCTCATTATCAAAAATCTGTCGGAAATTCGGATTTAGTGGTCTATCATAAGTTGATATTAATTTTTGACAATAGTCTCTGGCTATCTTATAATAATCCAAATAATCATCTTTTCTACGCATAGTCATATCCGGGTAAAGCCAGTAACCACCCCGCGTTAAAGCTAATCTGGCTATAAGCCCCATAACAAACTCTCTATTGACTCTTTCTATCCCATATGTAATTTGTGTAGAAGGCTTCATTTCTGGTTCAATAGAAATTAAGTCATTAATTAATTCTGTAAGAATCGTATCTCTACCAACTCTAGGCTGATAAAAGTCATCTCCCCCTCTGGTTGGTTTCATACTAAAAGGCACATCTCCCCAATGATTGATTAACCAATAATACCATAAAGCTCTTAATGCTTTCGCTTCTCCTAATAGTTGTTTCATTTCCGAATTAGAAGCTATTGCGGATTGTTGTATTCCTTCTACGCAAAGATTAGCCCTGTTAATGGCGCTATATGCATTATTCCATACTGTTCTTAAATCACCATTGGCATCTGTGGTTTCAAAAGACCAAATATCACGTCTGCTATTATCTGGTGCCGCACTTACTCCTCCAACTTCTATATCAGAATTGCCTGTAAAGTTGTTAGATAAACGTGAAGTAAAAGCGTCTTGATTAAACAGGGCATAAATACTGTAAACAGACTTACTTGCATCTGCCTCTGTCCCAAAGATATATTCCTGACTGAATGTTGAAGGAGAGTCTGTCTCTAAAAAATCTTTACATGAAGACGTCGTTACTACCATTAGCGACGCCATTCCTAATATTTTAGCTATTTTCATGAATCTTCTAATTAAAAGTTAACATTTAAACCGAATGTGAACGTCCTGCTTTTAGGATATGCGGAATAATCAACGCCCGGGGTTAAGGCTTGATAACTACCACTACGTGTAGCTGTTACTTCCGGATCGTAACCTCTATAATTTGTAATTATAAAAGCATTATAAATTGTCCCGTAAACTCTTAGAGATGATATTCCGACTTTTTTGGTGATATTTTTCGGTAATGTATAGCCCAATGTAGCATAAGTCATTCTTAGGAATGAACCATCTTCTACAGCATCATCTGAAAAAACTGGAGATGCACTGCCCATAGAAAATGGAGACCATATAGTAGCATTTTCATTTAAAGCCGCTAAATCTTCTAAAGACGTAACCAGTTCACCATTGGGATTAATGTATTTATATCTGTTATCATAGTTTACTGTATTTAACATGTTTCCAAATGTCGAACGGTAATACATATTAAACTGAATACGGCCTGTGTTGTAAATCTGATTTCCATAAACCCAATTGAAATAGGTTGAAATGTCGAATGACTTAAATGTTGCATTTAAACCAAAACCACCTGTATGTTTTGGAATTGCGCTACCTATTATTTTTCTGTCTTTATCTGCGGTTACCGATCCATCGCCATCCAAATCTTTCAATTTCATGGTTCCCGGTCTAATACCGATGATTCCACCTAAAAGGCTTCCAGAGTTTGCTACACCAGGTTTTAACACATATGTTCTGGTTGTTGGGTTATAAGACTCAAAATCATCTGTAGTATAATAGCCATCGCTAACATAGCCATACATCAGCCCTATCGTTCTTCCTGTAATTAACCTATAGTCATCATCAGTTTTCAAATCTGTACCGGCCCAGTTCGATTTTACTGTCCTAATATCATTCCCGTCTAACTTATCTATTTTAGGTATGTTTCTACCAATATTAAATGTTCCGGAAAGTGTAAAGTCTTTTTTATGGATAATAGTCCCATTTAAGGTTAGTTCTAAACCTCGATTAGATGTTTGCCCAATATTAATTTGCTGAGATGTAAAACCTGTTTGTGGAGGTATCTCATTTTCTACAATTAAGTCTTTAGTTGTATTTTTGTAGATATCTAAAGTACCGGTTAATCTATTTTTAAAGAATCCGAAATCGAAACCAAGATTTCTGGAAATCGTAGTTTCCCATTTTAAATTTGGATTTGGCAAGAAACTGTTTACAATATTGTAATAAACCTGGTTATTACCTCCTGCCCCGTAAGGTCTGTTTGCTGTAGGCTTAAACAGAAATCTCCAGGAATCATTAGGAATTCTATTATTTCCAGCTTCGCCATAACTCACCCGTAATTTTAAATCAGAGAAAACGTTCAAATCTTTAAGAAAATCTTCGTCAGAAGCTCTCCACGCAAAAGATGCTGCCGGAAAATACCCCCATCTATTTTCCGGGGCGAATTTACTTGTCCCATCTGCTCTTAAAGTGCCATAGAAAATATATTTATTATTAAATGTATAATTTATCCTTCCAAAGAAAGACAATAAATCTTCCCCTCTACTTTCCAAAGTTTCTAACCTTTCCGATGTACCCAGAGCCATATTTGCGAAGAGTTTTTCAGGACCTAAGGTCTCATCAAAATACTTTGCCCTGTTAAATGTGCTAGACCCAGAAGTTGTATTTAATTCCTGCCCGGCTAATACTCCTAATTTGTGTAATTTGTTATCTAAAATTCGATAGTTAATAGTATTTACCCACCTGTAAGTATTACTGGTTCCGGATGTTAATTCTCCTAATGGTAAATTATTACCTACATTTTTAGATTCTCCGGTTAGAGGTCCCCAATATCTTTTGCTAGATGCATTTCTTAACGTGGCTGCTAATTCGGTTCTTAAGTCTAACCTTTTTATCGGAGAATAGTTTAATGCACTATTTAAACTAAAATCTCTATTTACTCTTTGCCTGTAATCTTGCGCTGTTAAATCCGTAGGTTTTACCAGACCTCTAATAAATTCCTCATAGTCATCATCTCCAACGGAAATAGCATTGGGATCAATTACAATATTGTCAGCAATTCCATTAATTGGTCTTGTTTGCACTCCGTCTGAAACTCGAACACTCGACCCTCCGGAAGTACCGGCTCCGTCAATAACACTATTAGAATATCTTGCAGCTAAGTTTAACTTTAATTTCTTAGATATCTCATGATCCATTTTGTAATTAAAATAAAAACGTTCTACTCCTGAACTAGGCATTAGCCCTTCGTCTTTATTATATGTGGTATTGAAACTAAATTTAGTTTTTTCGGCACCACCCGTTAAGCTTAAATTATGTTGTTGAGATACTACAGGCCTGCCAAATAATTCTTCTTGCCAATCTGTTCCTTTTTGATATTTATAAAGCTCTAAATCTTCGTAAACTCCAAAATACTTGATAAATCTTTTCATATCATCAGAAGTGGCTCCTCTTAGTAATGCGTATTCATACTGGGCTAAGGTGAACTCATAAGGAGATAACACATCTAATTTTCTTGGAAAATGTTTTGCTTGAGAATAGCCGTTATAAGAAATACTTGTTTTACCTGCTTTTGGAGATTTAGTTGTTACAATAACAACCCCATTTGCCCCTCTTGCGCCATAAATAGCAGTAGATGAAGCGTCTTTTAACACATCTATAGATTCTATATCTGTAGTGGCTATATTGTTAATATTGTCAACAATAAAACCATCAACAATATATAAAGGAGAGTTATCTTGCGTTATAGAACCGCCCCCTCTGACTCTAATAACGACATCTGCTCCCGGAGCACCATCTAAAGTGGTCACTTGAACACCAGCAATCCGCCCTGTCAAAGCTTCGGCTATATTTGTTACTGGCGTTTTTTCGATTTCAGTTCCCTTAACTGAACCTACCGCTCCAGCCAAATCTTTTCTTTGTACAGTCCCATATCCTATAACAACAACTTCATTAAGAGAGGACACGTCTTCCCTCAAAGCAATAGTTATCGGACCGTCGCCTTTGAAGTTTACACTTTTAGTTGCATAGCCTAAATAACTAATCTCTAATACAATATTAGAAGGTTCGTTAGAAGGACTAAATTTAAATTCTCCATTTCCATTTGTTTGGGTAATTAAAGAAGTTCCTTTAATTTTTACAGAAACACCAGCTAAAATTTCTCCGGTGTGCTCATCTACAACTTTTCCTGAAATTATTTTAGATTGCGCAAAACCTAGAATAACGGATAATTGAATAAACAATAAAAAAAATAAGGATTTTTTCATCATATTGGTTAGTTTAATTAGTTTGTTGCGATTAAAATCACAATTAATACATTTCTCGCTATCTCTTTCGAATTAATTCCAACTTGAAAATCCCACTGGATTTGACAGTTGTCTTACTCCCAAAACATCTTATAGAATTGAGTAGTAATAGTTTAAAATTGGATTGTTACTTTTTACGTCATTTTAAATTGGTTTATTGAATTATAGTTTGGTTAGTCTTCTTACTTATTCCTAATGATAAACCATAATTGTTTATCAATGCAATCGATTGACTTGCAAAAATCGTTCTTTCAAAGAACTGTATAAATGACTTAAACAAGGTTCAATAACTGATATTAAAGGTTTGTTTTCTGATAAAAAAAGGGGATCTGATTAATTCAAACTCTGTTTATTAACTTTATCTGTAATCATCAGGTATTCAATTTATTCCCTGCCCCCAGTCCTTAGTTTATCAAAACAAAGAGAATAAACCTCATCACAGTTTAAAGATTAAACGATACAGATGCTTCGCTGCAGGGTCGAAGAAAAGACCCAAACATTTTAATGATAACTGAAACGGTATCAGAGATTTTATAACACCGGGATGTTGTATTGGGCAGTACCAAAATACACTTTAGAAGGCAATAAGGCTGTTGGGTATCAAAGGTATATCTATATACACCTATTAATGATTTCCTGCAAATTTCTCACTACACTTTTTCACATATTCTTTAGGTGTTAGAGCATACTTTGCCTTAAAACAGGTACTAAAATATTTTGGGTTATTAAAGCCCACAGCATAAGCTACAGTAGATATATTACTATGTCCCTCATCGAACATAGATTTCGCTTTTTCCAATCGGGTGTCTCTTAAAAAGTCTACAGGTGCGGTATTTGTTAAAGCCTTAAATTTCTTAAAGAAACCGGATCGGCTCATGCCTACTAAATCGGCAACAGCATCTATATTAAAATCGGCATCATTAATATGCTCATTAACGATTCTTACCGTATCTTCTAAAAATTTTTTATCAAGCTCTGTTATAATAGGATTTTCTTTGAGGTCCTCTATTCCACTACTTTGTTTTCCCTCTGCCACTACATGCTGAAAGAACTTTTGTCGCTGTATCAGAATATTATTCACTGCGCTAAAGAGCAACCGTATATTCAGCGGTTTAGGTAAGTAGTAATCGGCCCCGTATTTTAAACTCTGGATGTGGTAATCTACTGTATGCCGGGCGGTTAACAATATAACCGGTATGTGGCTGGTTAACGAATTATTTTTCAGTTTATTCAGCATTTGTATCCCGTCCATTTTAGGCATCATAATATCAGACAGTATCAAATCTGGTAATAAAGAAATCGCCTTCTGTAAACCTTCTTCTCCATTTTCTGCCACTTCTATGTTGTAAAAGTCTTCAAACTTATTATTCAGGAAACTACGTAAATCAATATTATCTTCAACAATAAGTATCCTCTTTCGATCCTGCACTTCTATAATAGATTCATCAGAAATCAGTCCGATATCGGTAATTTCCTGAACATAGGATATTTCTGTAGTAAAAGGTTGCGCGGAATCTTCGTTTAATAAATAAGGAAGCTCAAGTACTACCTTCAGCCCTTTTCCGTTACTGTTTTCGGCATAGATTTTTCCGTTATGAAGTTCTGCCAGTTCCTTAGATAGTGCTAAACCAATTCCGGTACCTTTTACATTGGCAGAAATGGAACCTTCATAATAAAGTTGAAAAATTTTATCTAATTCATTATCGTTTACGCCAGGCCCCTCATCGGTAACAGAGACCTTCAGTACTTTTGATTCCTTATCTACACTTACAACAAGATCAATTTCGCCGCCCTGCGGGGAAAACTTTATAGCGTTGGCCAGTATATTATAAATAATAGTTTCAGTCTTATCAGAGTCAATATCTATAAACAATTCTTTAAATTCCGATTGTAAAACTATCTTTATTTGCCTTCCAGACAGATAATTATCAAAATACCCACATATATTCCGAATGAACAAAATCAGGTCTGTCCGTTGTAATTTTAAATTGGCCTTTCCACTGCTCACCTTCCGCAAGTCCAATACCTGATTAACCAGACGTACCATTCTTTTCGAATTGTCGTAAATAACTTTAGCGTATCCCTTTCCTTTTGCCGAAAGTTTTTCTCTTGCCAGAATTTCCTCTATAGGATTAACTATCAAGGTTAAAGGTGTCCGCAATTCGTGAGAAATTTGCGTAAAGAAATTTAATTTCATTTCGGCCAGTCTTTTCTCTACGGCTATCCCTTGTTTTAAAGAAAGAATAGTTGCAATGGTTCTTTTAACAAACCCCAAAATGATGCATAACAATACAGCGTAGATTAAATAGGCCCACCATGTTTTCCAAAACGGCGGCAGAACTTCTATTTGTAAAGAACGGTAAGATACCCCGCTAAACAAATCTATGTTCTGACTTCTTACCTGAAAAGTATAGCTGCCTGGAGGCAGATTGGTATAGGTGACCTTACTTTGCCCTTCTGTGTTTCTCCATACATCATCGTAACCAACCAAACGGTAAACAAAATTATGTCTGCTTGCAGAAACCGATTCCAGCATGGCAAATTCAACAGCTACGATATTCTGGTTATGCCTAAGTTTTATTTTAGAAACATAGTTTATATCGGTTTGTAATGGAGATTGTACATCATCCGGATCTGTGTCTTCGCTATTAATCTGAAAATTGGTAAACACCAGATTCCCTTTTTCACGTTTTTCATTCAGGTCATTGGCATGGAAATATAAATATCCCAGAATATTACCAAAAACAACTTTGCCATCCTTTAGCTTTGCCACAGAACCTTCAGAGAATATGGTTTCATGCAAACCATCATAGTAGCTATAATTCTGTACTTTTCCATTAGACAAAGAAAACTTAGAAATACCGTTCCGGGTAGATATCCAAAGATTTCGCGCTGCATCTTCGGTACAAGCCAATAAAAAGTCGCTTGCAAATCCCTGTTTTTTCGAATAATTTTTAAACCAGAGTGTATCCAACGGATTATCTCCTACAGCCAAGTTTAAACCTCCGGAGGAAGTAAGCACCCACATTTGATTTTCCGAATCCCGATAAACAAATTGAATATCATTCCCTCCCAGACTTTTTATGTTTCCGGGTTCTTTCTTATATATTTTAAATTTTCCACCTTTGGTGTTATCCTCAGGATCAAATAAAATCAGCCCTTCTGATGTAGCAATCCAAATGTTCCCCTTAATATCCGTATTTAAATACCTTAATTTCCCATAACTATCAATCGGATAATTTGCTAATTTGTCACGATCAGCCGAAACCTGATATTTTCCGTCTTTCTGTGTTATTAAAACCAGGCCTCCCCCAAAAGTCGCTACCCAAATTCGTCCTTTCTTATCCTGCAGAATACTGTAAATCTCGCTTCTATGCAAATTTATATCCTGTTCGGTATTTAAAAAATGTTGTAAAATATAAAAGTTTCCGCTGTTTCGTTCCTCCACTAAATAAACTCCGCCTCCCCGAGTCCCTATCCAAAACAAACCATCTTTATCCTCATAGACAGAATAAACTCCGCCCCCGGGTTTAAAGTCTCTTCCCAATGGATCTTCTAAAGTCCCCCCCTTATCATTCAGCAAAATCCTTCCAGACTTTGTACCAATCCACAGCCTTCCTTTACGATCAGCCAATAAACCTCTAACCTCATTCTCTGCTTTACTTATGTGGTCACTTTTTATATAATTCTGGTTGAATAGATTTCCTTGCATGGTAACTCTATCCAAGCCTCCATTATCTGTGGTAATCCAAAGTGCTCCGCTTGGATCGTAGAACGTACCTAAAATAATCCGGGAAAAGTTTCTGTTTAATCCTTCAATATTAAGCGCGAATTCTACCAGTTGATCTTTCTCCTCGTCATAAACAGATAATTTATAGCCTCTTATACTCGCCCATAATGTCTTATTGATATCCTGAAAAAAGGTACAGTTTCTTACCCAGGGTTTAAAATTATATGCCATTGCTGGATATAATCCGACCAACCTGTTCGTAGGCTGATCCAAACGGATAACCCCATAACGGTCAGACTCCAGCCATATACCATTATTTTTATCTTCATAAATACAAAACAACGCTTCGCCACCACTTGTACGTTGTACAAGTCTGCTGACACCATTATTGTCTATAGAAACCAATTCGCCCCTGGATGTAGTACAAAGAAGTTGGCTTCTGTCTTTTTTTAGCTTGATATCATAAATTTTTCCGTTGGTAATTATTCTATCTGTCTTTTTTCTTAATAAGGTATCCAACCGAATTATCCGGTTATTCTCATAAGAAGCCCATACTCCACCATTATAGTCAGATGTAATCAACCGGATTGGGTTATTGGAGTTAACTACATATTGACTTATTGTGTATTTACATTCCTGATTTTGCTTAATTAGAAAGAGCCCACGTTCATTTGAAATCCAAGCGTGACCATTATCATCCAGATAGAAAAAGTATGTCTTTTCAGAACTATCATTTAGAGCATTCAATTCATTGAAAACCGGTAAATTTCCAGCGGCATCATCTATAACAATAACATTTCCTTTTGTTGATTTCAGCCAGACTTTCCCCCTCGAGACGGAGAGTATCCTTGTAAACTGATACTTTTTAAACGGCTCGTTTTTTATTAAATCATGAAGCGAAGTAAAAACATGTTTACGCTTATCAAAACGATAAATTTTATTATCATAAGCTCTTACCCAAAGAAAGGAGGATGTTTTATCTTCAACTATTTCATCTATACGATTACTTTTAAGACTGGAGAAATCACCAGGATTCGATTTAAACGCAACAAATCGGCTTCCATCAAAGCGGTTAATCCCGGCCCAAGTCCCGAACCACACAAACCCTTCCCTGTCTTTAATAATTGTAGTAACACGGTTATCCGATAAACCGTCTGCAGAGGAATAATGATTGACGCTTGTAACCCCGGCTCCTAAAGCATTGATTGAAATTGTCAGACAAAGTGCACTTAACAAGACAGATAACGCATATCGATTGCTCATAGCTATTTCAAAGAGTATAGCATTCAACTTCAAATAGTATGAATCTGTCTTTAGGTGCAGCATAATTACAATTGGCTTGTCTTGTCAAAAGTATAAATTATCCTCCACAATCAAACAACCGGTTGCATAATCCTATAATAAAATGCTAAAATCTGACAAAACAAGAAATTCTAGTGTCCTAAATGATCAAGACCCGATGACTGGACGATCACCATAATTATGGACTATTAACTATCAACCTAAGGCACCTCTTCGGGAACTAACTGACTAATGAGCGTCCAGACGATATTTCACTCCTAAACTAAACCACCTACCTGGCATTGGAACCGCAGCTGCTTCTATGTAAGTCTTATCGAAGATATTTTGAAAATCCAGATAGTAATCAAATTGTTTTTGATTGAAATTCACACGTAAATCAGTCAAAAAGTAATCTTTATAAGAAATACGTTCCTGATAACGTTCTGCAAGCAAAGCAGACCAATTGCGATATTGCCATCCCAATTTGGCTACCAATTGATGTCTAAGACTTTCTATCTTATATTTTGAAAATTGTGTGGAAGGCTGATCTTTAAATTCCGGAGATAAGTAAGTATAACCTACGTTTAGGTTCCAGTTATACACAGCATTCTTGGTTAACAAATATTGTGTTTGAAAGTTGAAACCAGTGGTACGAATAGAACCTGTATTATTTGCCAGCCATGGATTAGTGATAACATCTTTAGTCCAATCTATAAAATCATCTATATTTCTATAAAAAACTATTGCTTTTGCAGATAAGCGATTGGCATCATATTTAAAACCACCTTCAATCTGATATGCTTTTTCAGAAATCAAATCTGCATTACCAAGGTTTCCTGGCTGTTGAAGATACAAATCTGTGTAAGAAGGAATGCGCTGACTTGTTCCGCTGTTAAATACAAATCTGAAACCTGGCTTTAGCAAATAACTAAAGTCTAAACCTGGAAACACCTGCCAGCCGTAAACAGAATTATAATTTACATAAGCACCAACATTTAGATTAACACGCTCGATTTTATCTGTTCTAAACTCTGTATAAAGTCCGTAGTTCTCACGCTCGTGTTTACCTATACTGGTAGAATTAATCTGCTCATAACGCGTTTCCACTCCAAATCCAAATTCACCAAAATCCATTCTGTAATCGCCATTAATTTCCACTGTTACAGCATTTGAATGATGCCTGCTTCTGGCTTTAGAAAGATCGTACCTGTAATAACGATAGTCATCAAAATTATATCTATAACCAACTTGTGGGCTTAATGTAAAGCGACCATTAATTAAATGCTTAGACTTTACAGAGGCCAGTGTCGTACTCACAACTTCTTTAGATTCTTTGTCGCCGGGTGCTGCATAAAAACCATTAGCACCAAAAGAGCTTCTCACAAAACCGGCCAAAACATCAATTTTATTCTGTTCATCGGGTTTAATCTGTCCCTGATAGAAAATCCTGTTATTGTGATAAGCTGTATTGTAACGGTATCCGGTACCAGATTCATGAGAGGTATACAACTGATGTGTATGTTTTTCTTTTGCTATACTTCCACCTAGCTGAACGCCACGCCCGTTGTACAAATCCCCATTTCCTTCCTCGTCTTTCTTGAAATTACTTCCAGCAAATACATTCGCAAATAATGCGGTAGACTCGGGATTTTTAGTAACAATATTAATAGCTCCTGTTAAACTGTTTACACCATAAACTCTGGCCGCAGGCCCTCTTAAAATCTCAATGCGTTCAATGGCCTCCGTGGGAATAGGCAAATTCAATGTATTATGCGCCGTTTGTTGATCGGTAATTTTTATGCCATTCAATAAAATTAATGTTTGTTCAAAACTTCCGCCATCCAAACTGATATCAGCCTGAGTTCCAAACGGCCCCCTTTGTCGTATATCCACACCAGACACATAGCCTAATATCTCATTTACCGACTTAGCCGGCAATTTCTGTATTTCCTGAGCGGTAATAACGTCAACATTTCTATTCTGTTCAGACAATTGAATTTGTAACCTGTTTCCCTGTATCAACACCTCGTTTAGAGATTGAACATTAGTTTGTGCAAAAACGGCTGAATTGAAAAAAGCACTAATTAACAGTGCTCCATACAAGTTGGATTTTTTCATGTCGCAAAAGTACAAGATAAATCATTTCAACAAAGTAATTCTGATTATGATCTATCAAAGAATTAACAGAACCTTTCAATATAAAACATATTGTGAAATGAGAAACGTTTATGTATACACATGTGTGAAATCAGGGAACGTTTTCAACCGTCTTTTGATTATTCTTACTTGAAAGGGATAATATTTTTTATTTTTATCCAAGTAAAACCACTGAAAAACATTCTTTTATCACAAGTCGAAGCTTATCTTATTCACTCACCTATGGGAAAAAGAGTTTATCAAATTGACCTGTTTAGATTTATTGCTGCAATAGTAGTGGTCTTGCATCATTATTTATTCAGAGGGCATGCGGCTGATGGCAAAAGTCCGATTGCATTTGACGGACTTGCAGATATTTTCAAGTATGGATATTTAGGTGTCGATTTTTTTTTCATCATCAGCGGATTTGTGATCGTTCTTTCCATCAGAGATTTATCTATTAAAAAATTCATCGTTTCCAGAATTACCAGGCTTTACCCCGCTTATTGGTTTTGCGTTATATTGACTTTCCTGGTTATCACTTATTTTGGATCTCCGATATTCTATGCCAACTTTCCACAGTTAATTGCAAATCTAACCATGCTCCATAGCTTTATTGGCTACGACAATATTGATGGTGTTTACTGGTCGCTAATTGTAGAACTTCAATTCTACTTCCTGATAGGTGCATTTCTTATTTTTAATCAATTCGTAAAAATAAAATTCGATCATTTAGTCTTGTTCTGGTTAGGAATTACAGTACTACATCTGTTTTTCAAAGATTTTATAATATTTAAAGCCGCTTATTACTTGCTGATACTGGAATGGAGTTCATATTTCATAGCTGGAATAATATTCTATCAGATCTTTAAAGAAGGGATAAAGACAAAACATATAGTTCTGTTATTGATATGTCTCGCAATCTCTTTAAAAGGAGCTATAATCCAAATAGACAAGGTACAACAACATTATAATACATCATTTTCTCCTTATATCATTTGCGCTGCAATTACCGCTTTTTATTTATTGATGTTTTTGGTCACAACAGGTAGGCTGCAAGCCATTAACTCACCAAAAATGCTTCAATTAGGTTTACTTACCTATCCACTATATTTGGTTCATCAGAACATTGGTTATATTATCTTCAATAATTTTGGAATGTATATCAATAAATATTTTCTACTGTTATTTACTGTTACACTCATGTTAATGCTATCCTACTTCATAAGTAAATATATAGAGCCACCTATCGCTGCTTTTTTAAAAAATGTGCTGGAAAAAAGATTTTATCTCAAAAGCCGCAAACTATCATCCCAAACCTAACTCACTTCTTAATATTCTACCTCTCACTTTAACCCCTCTACTTTAAACTCTTAACTTTCAACTTTCAACTCCAAAAAACTACCATCCCCTTACAGCTCCACCTTTAAAGGCTTTTTCTGCCGCCTCTTCAACCTCTTTTGATTGATATGCTTTCACAAAATTCTTTACTTTATCCTGGCCTTTATTATCTTCTCTGGCAACAATAATATTTACATATGGAGATTCCTTATCTTCCTTTAAAACACCGTATTCATTAGCATCAAGGCCTGCCTGCGCAGCAAAGTTATTATTGATAATAGCCATAACAACCTCCTTATCATCCACTACCCGACTCAATTGCGGAGCTTCGATCTCTAGAATTTTTAGATTTTTAGGATTTTCTATAATATCAGTCACCCGTGGCAAAAGCCCCACACCATCCTTCAGTTTCAAAAGTCCATATCTTTGCAAAAGCAATAAAGAACGGCCACCGTTTGTTGGGTCATTAGGAATAGCGATTGTACTTCCCGGCTTTAGCTCATCGATGTTTTTAATTTTCTTTGAATAGCCAACGATCGGATAAACAAAAGTTTTTCCAACCACAGCCAATTCATAACCTCTTTTAGCTGATTGCTCTTTTAAATAAGGTTCATGCTGAAAAACATTCACATCGATATCTCCGTTATTCAACGCTTCATTAGGTACTACATAATCGTTAAAAATAACCAATTCCACATCCAGATTATACTTCTCTGCGGCAACTTTTTTTGCTGCTTCAGCCAATTCTCTTTCAGGCCCCGATGTAATACCAACCCTAATTAGATTTGGGTTATCTTTTTTTGCACCGCCGCCGCAAGCTTGTAATAAGATGGGAATTATAGCAAGTGCCAATATTCTTTTTATAGCGTTCATGTTTGTTAAGTTGTATGTAGTAAGTGATAAGTAGTGAGTTTTAAGTTGTATGTAGTAAGTTTTAAGTATTAAGTTATCTATTACAAATGTAGTCCTTATTTTCCATGCAATACGTCCCCTTCTGTTGTTGCAACTTATAACCTATAACTTACAACTCGAAACTTATCTATGATCAAATCTCCTCGAAAGCCTATCTCCTGTAAACTGTATAGTAAAAACCAAAGCCACCAATAACACAAGGACGGTATTCATCATCACCGCATCGTAACCAATATATCCGTACTGATAACCGATTTGTCCCAAACCGCCAGCACCAACAGCACCTCCCATAGCAGAGTAACCAACCAAAGTAATTAAAGTAATAGAAGCATTGTTAATTAACGAAGGCAGTGCTTCGGGTAACAGAACTTTACAGATAATCTGCATTGGACTTGCACCTAAAGCCCTTGCAGTTTCTATTAAACCACCCGGAACTTCCAATAAACTATTCTCTACCAGTCTTGCTACAAACGGAGCAGCGCCAACACTTAGCGGAACCAACGCAGCATACATACCGATAGAGGTCCCTACCATCGCTCTGGTAAAAGGAATCATCCATACAATCAGAATGATAAATGGAATAGAGCGGAAAACGTTCACCAGAAATGACACTGTTTTATTGTATATCCTATTTTCAAGCAACTGCCCTTTTCTGGTCAGGAATAAAAGAGTACCAGTTGGCAATCCCAATACAAAACCAAAGAAACCTGCGGCCAAAGTCATAAAAACAGTTTCCCAAAGTCCTTTCAACAATAAAGAAATAGTCATATTATCCAGCATATCCTTTTATTTTGTATTTAACACCATATTTCTCCAAATATCCCAACAACACTTCAGTTTGCATTTCGTCCGTTTGTATATGTAGCTGTGCCCTGCCAAAACCATTAACACCAGGCTGCCCATTTTCTACTCGGTACAACTTATATATCATGTTCTCCTGATGGATATAAGCAAGCAATTGCTCTACATTCAAATCCTTGTTAAAAGAGATTTCCAACAAAGGAAACTTATTTTTAGCCGGTTTTGTTATCAGCGAATCCCTCAATCTCACGGGTACTTCCATTTCCCGCTCTGTAAGTAACTGTGCTATTATAGGGTGCGAACTTTCCGAATAAAGTTCTTCCAAACCACCCTTTACAAGCAATTTACCCTCATCAATTACCGCTACATGATTACAGATAGCCTTTACCACCTCCATCTCATGGGTTATCAATAAAATAGTAATTCTAAATTGTTGGTTGATATCCCTCAACAATTGTAAAATAGATTGTGTGGTAAGGGGATCTAATGCACTTGTCGCCTCGTCGCACAATAGTAAATGCGGATCGTTAGCCAAAGCCCGGGCAATGGCCACGCGCTGTTTCTGTCCACCAGAAAGATTTTTAGGATACTCATTGGCTTTATCCTGTAAACCAACCGTTTTCAGAAGACTATTTACTTTGCCGGCAATAGTCGCTTTATCCACACCGTCCAGTTCCAAAGGCAAAGCCACATTATCAAATACCGTTCTCGAAGACAAAAGATTAAAATGCTGGAATATCATTCCTATCTTCTTCCGTTCATTGGCCAATTCAGCATGTCGCAAAGGAATCAGATCCTTACCATTAACAATAACCTGTCCTGTATCCGGCTTCTCCAATAAATTCACACAACGAATAAGCGTACTTTTCCCTGCTCCAGAAAAACCAATAATACCTAAAATGTCACCCTGTTCCAACTTCAGATTAATATTATCCAAAGCTTTAAACGACTGTTTGCCCTGATGAAAGGTTTTAGATATGTTTTTCAGCTCGATCATTATGCCTGCTCATTCATTAAAATGGATTATGCTCACGAAAATAATGCTTTTATATACAAAAAGTCGATAAGACATAGGGGAATTTCACGATTTATATCCGATCTGTGCGGTTCGCTATTTACTACTCATTTTTCTAACATCTATACTCAGCTTAAAATCATTACAATTTACTAATTCAAAACCGGCAGCTCTATATAGGATGCGTTTTTTATATTTCTGTATAAACTATGTTTTTCCTTTTTAAAATCTTCTTTCAGCGCCTCATAAATATTCATAAACTTTTGTGGATTTCTGTCTGCTAACGGAAACCACGTACTTTGCACCTGAACCATTATCCGGTGTCCCTTTTTAAAAGTATGCCCAATATCTGGAATCTGAAATTTAACTTCTTCGATTTCATTCGGAACAAAAGCTTTAGGATATTCGAAACTATTACGATATTTCCCTCTAAATATATCTCCCCTTATCAACATCTGATATCCTCCCATTACGGTAGATTTTGCTACATGCATGGGTTTAGGTTCGTTTTCCGGAAGCACATCTATCAGCTTCACAACAAAATCCGCATCAGTGCCAGTTATGGAAACCTTTAAATTTGCCGAAAGAGGGCCCGCTAAAGTGACATCCTCTGTTAAAATTTCCGTCTGATAAACCATAACATCTGGTCTATTTCCAACAAAACGCTGATCGGCGACCATATATTCAGCTTTCCTGTTTTCAATAACACCTTCCTGAAATGGTATTGGTTTATTCGGATCACTAAGATATTCATCAGCTCCTTCTTCCTCAACAGGTTTATCAAAACTCAACTTTCCGTTCGCATGGAAGTACAGTTTCCTCTTGCCCATGTTATCAGGAGGCCAAACTTCAAATTTATGCCACTCATTACTTCCCGAAAAAAACACATTAACCTTAGCCATATCAAGGCTTCCTTCCTCTTTTAGGTAATATTTAAAAAAAGGTAATTCAAAATTC
The DNA here is from genome assembly GCF_000190735.1 of Pseudopedobacter saltans DSM 12145. Lineage (GTDB taxonomy): Bacteria > Bacteroidota > Bacteroidia > Sphingobacteriales > Sphingobacteriaceae > Pseudopedobacter > Pseudopedobacter saltans. Next base: position 550,768 of record NC_015177.1, on the reverse strand, counting down.
TGTCTGTAATCCAGAGCCGTCTTCCTTCCAAAACTCATGTCTCCAAAAAAATCCCCATCCGATCTCACCCAGCCTCCGTGAAACCAGGGTCCAACAGCAAAAAAGCAGGGAGTAGCCGGATTCTGATCACGAAGAGTTCTGTAAGCAGCAAAAGTTCCGTAAACATCTTCTGCATCGAAAAAACCTCCTACAACCAAAACTGCGGGCTTTACCTGTTTCAAATAGGGTAATATTACCCTGTTTTTCCAATAGCTGTCCCTATCCGGATGAATAAACAGATTATTCCAAAATCTGATATTATCTCCAAAATAAGTCTGCTTTAAGTCCTTTAATGTGTGATTTAAATAAAACTGATAACCATCCCTTACAGGTAATTTCAAGGCTTTTGGCCCTTTATCCGGAGTAATAGGAACAGGTCTGTTTACACCAAAAGTGCTCATAAACCTAAAAGCATCCATAACAAAAAGAGCACCGTTTCGGTGAAAGTCATCTCCGGTAAACCAGTCAATAGCCGGAGCCTGTGGAGAAACAGCCTTTAGTGCAGCATGCGCGTTCACCAAAGCTGCTGCCGCATAAAAACCTGGATAAGATACCCCATACATTCCCACCCTACCATTATTATTCGGTACGTTCTTAACCAGCCAGTCTATAGTATCGAAGGCATCAGTACTTTCATCTGTATCTTTTTTGGTTTTGTGAGTTATCTGGGGTCTTAAATCATCAAAGTCTCCTTCGCTCATCCATTTACCACGTACGTCCTGATAAACGAATATGAATCCCTCATACATCATTTCAGGAAAATTACCCAAACTCGTTTTATATTGATTAGAGCCATAGGGAGCAACGGTATAAGGTGTTCTGTTTAATAAAATAGGGTACTTTTTAGATTTATCTTTAGGGACATAAATAGCCGTAAACAGTTTTATACCATCTCTCATGGTAATTTGTTTCTCTATTTTTTCATAATGCTCTCTAACATAAGCAGAATCTGTTTGGGCAAAAACGGTATAGCCAATAAACAGATAAGTAAGTACAATAAAAAATCGTTTCATTGTGTTTATTTATAGCATAAAGATATTTCTTTCGCTGCATTTTTATAGCTTAGGCAAGAAACAGAAATAACAGATTGCCCAAATTAGGTTGTCTTCAGATATCGAATTAAATAAATCAAAATCTACTTAAATCCAGCTGGCAAGCTCAATAATTGATATTGAATAGTTTTTGCAAGTCTGTAATTTCCATTCGCATTAGGATGCAGTAAATCCGTTTGCGGATGATGAAAATAATCACTCTGAGAAGCCGAAAGTGGATAAAGTCCGGACAAAGAAAAAAGATCAATAACCGGAACAGACCAATAAGAACCAGCTTGCTTAAGAGCAGCTACGTAGTCATCAATATAAAGCCCCTGCCCGTTTGCAAAGCGTTCTTCCGGTTGTACATTTTTATCACCAAACTTTGCATACCCGCGGTGTATAGGCGTCAGGATAACAATCTGTTGTTTCGGAAAGTGATCCTTCAGAAAAGACAGCACCATATTGATGCGTCCGCAAAAAGTTCCACCATCCATAATCGCTTCCCTATATTTCCTTTTTACTTGTTCACCATTATGATTGGTTGATTTTTCACTCTCGGTATAAAATGTTCCCAATGGCAAACCACGATTATAATCATTCGTACCGGCAAAAATCAAAATGGCATCTATACTATCCTTTCCTTCTTCATAAAGTTTATTGGCTTGCTTATAAATGCCATCCCACTGGTTTCCATTAATGCCATAAACATAAGGTTGTATTCCCAGAAGTTCCGTTAAATATTCCCAGTAAATGTAGCTTGTCCCTACTCTCTTTTTGTCCGTCATAGAGTCACCAAGAAAAGCTACATGCTTTCCCTTCCATTGACTTTCAAGAGTTTTCTCTTCCTGCTTTATCTCAACTTTCGGCGTTTGTGCTTTTATTTCTCTACAGATTAAGCAGCATAAAAACAGGATATATGGTAGTATAATTGACTTCTTCATAACCAAATATACAATTTCACCTTCATTAGATTATAACTGCATAAAAGGCTTTATTATCCTTTTCTGCAGATTGAACTTGCCATCTCTAGCTCAAGTATTAGTGCTAAAGACACGAGCCTAAGCCTGACTTGGACTTATTACATTACGCATCGTAAACATCTATTTTCACTAATTCCCTGCTTTAAATCAGAGATACTGAAGAGTCAATAATTTCCTAATGAGTTTTAAACTTTTAAAGACAAAGACTTATCTTGCATTATGCATAAACCAATAAAATTCCTATTCCTGTTTTTAGCATTATTAGGAACTATAATATCTAAAGCTCAAAACATTAGAGTTTCTGGAGGTAAGAAAATAGACCAACGATTAGTCGGTACATGGAGTGGTTCCGAAAAAGACCAGCAAATGAAGGACGTTTCCCGAAAATGGGAAATGAAAAGGTATGATGATGGCAATTTTACAATAACCTTCACCACCAATTATCTTGGAGATGAACAGGTATCGGTAGAGGAAGGTAAATGGTGGACCAAGAAGAACAAATTTTATGAATACCACAATGAATCTAAAAAAACCGATATATATGAATATCACATACTAGATGACGATAACATCAAATTTAAATCTATCAAAATATCTCTCGAGATGGAGGTTGATAGTTACGAATTTACAGACACACGCGCACCCGAGTCAAAAACAGACAATAATAATATCTATCAAAGTGCAATTAAGGTAAATAACATTCGTGAAGAGTATGAGTATGTTCGAAATAACTGTGTCAATTGCAAAGTAATTTTACAGTCGCTAAAATTTTATGGAGGTAAACCTTTTGATATATTACAGGTAAAAAGGGAAGACGGTAATATTCAGGATTATATCTTTGACATTAGCTCTTTTTTTGGAAAAGGGTTTAAATAAATTGGTTGTTGTAAACCCACCCAAACAAGGCACAAGAAGTTCCAAAGGAATGTTTTAGCTCCGTTACTTGCTTACCTTACCCTCTGACATGATGTAAAGAACGATCATCGCTCCCACAGGACAAACTTTAAACCGTAGCTAATCATAAGAATCGAAGAAAATCTAAATATGCCGCATGCCATGCCTAAATAGAACAAGGTAATTGAATCCAGATTGACTCGGGATAGATGAATATCAGATTCGACTTTCCTTCGGGAATTGTTCGGGTGTGCTTCGGCATTTGCCAAAGGTTTGTCGAACAAGTGTCGAAGAAAATGGCGTTTTGCCGAAGCTTTGTCGAAGAACACTCGAAGAAATGTATGGTTTTGTCGAAGAACACTCGAAGAAGAGTCGTCGCCTTGTCGAATTTGTCTCGAATTTGTCTCGAATTTGTCTCGGACACATCCCGATAAATTAAACCATCTGCGAAGACTTTAAAAACAGGTAAGTCTACCTGTAGTCTTTCTTGTGACATTGCAAGAAGCAATTAGAACTATAAATATCCAAAGAAAATTATTTTGTGTTTTTATTTTTAAATTAAGGATTTGATGACCAATTATTTTTATCTATCCGATTGTTACTATTTAATACTAGGGGTAAAAAATCTGTTTTTCCTTTATCTGCTTTTAAAATAGTAACAGCATTGCCATAAAGTTTTAACACTGCATAGGCGGTTGCTTCCGAATACCCCACTCATTTAAGTGTTCTGAAAGATCACTTAAATGCCTTTTAAAAACCAAGGACTCCGTCCAAAATGTTTGTATTTCACTTTATTCTATACTACTGCAACTTACCGCCTGCCAGCCGCAGGCAGGGACACAGTCCTCTGTTTTCAAACTAAAGATTTCAGAGACTGCCACAAGCGAACTCTGAAACCAGAGGGGCCTCCTACGGCAAGCTTTGATAAAGAACTAACCGTTATAGTATAATCTCAAAAATCGGTAAAATTCTCTACCGAACGGTTAAACAGTAAATACCGTTCGGTATTGACATCCACGCCGTCGAGCATCAATCCTGTTTCTAAACTTCTCTCCTGTTCTATGATTTTTGAAAAATGGTAGGGGCAATTAAACAGAGTCCCATACAACAAGTTTCTATAAGAAACCAAAATTATAGTGTAAGCGCCTTGTACCGCTCGGTGTAAGCGCCTTGTACTGGTGTGTTCCTTATATATAGGTGATATTAAGCCGGTACGAAAAGACATTCCCCAAAAACATCTGCAGATATACCAACCTGTCTTTATAACAAAAAACCCAGAGCTATTCAAGCTCCGGGTACCACACACTAAGGTTCAAACCAAATTATTGAGAAAATCTTATAGCGGAACAACGGTATAACGTTTTCCCTTTTCTGTCTTAAATTCTATTCCATAAGTCTTTGCTATTTTCACATCTACCAGTTTAGCATTCGTTACATTGGTAAACTTTAAACCTTGTACGCTAGGTAATAATGGATTAGCACTCTGCCCTTCTACCTCTGCCCCTTTAACTTCTACCACCTTAATTGGATAAAAAGACTTCACTCTACAAACACCACCTTCATTAGATAAAATAACAGATTTAACCAGTTTATTCTGGTTCCATTCCATATCAACAGTAAAATTACCTCTGCTCTTAATTCCTTTCACAGCTCCCTCCTTCCATTCATCCGGAAGAGCAGGAAGCAAATGCAAGGCACCATTATGGCTTTGCAACAACATTTCTATGATTCCTGCCGTAGCACCAAAATTCCCATCAATTTGGAAAGGTGGATGGGCATCCAATAAATTCGGATATGTACCACCGCCACTCATTTGTACATTGGTCAGTTGCTGGTTTACTCCTGCCGAATGTTTACCATCGCCTTCTGCTGTTTTAGCAGGATCAATCAATGTCAGGCCATCTTTTAAGATCTTTAAAGCATGGTTCCCATCCTGTAACCTCGCCCACCAATTAATTTTCCATGCCATAGACCAACCGGTACTTACATCTCCCCTATGAATAAGGGACTGCTTAGCAGCTGCAGCCAGTTCTGGTGTGGTCTCTAACGTAATTTGGTTTCCCGGATATAAACCATACAAATGCGAGATATGTCTATGTGTATCTTTAGGATCGTCTATATCAAAAAACCACTCCTGCAATTGTCCATATTTGCCGATTTGATATGGGTACAGCTTGGCCTTAGCTGCTTCCAACTGTTTTACAAAATTAGCATCAGTATCTAAAGCCTTAGCAGATTGAATACAAGCATTAAACAACTCCAGCATAATCCCCAAATCCATGGTTGTCCCCTTACTGATCTCATATTGTTTCTTATTGATGGTAAAGGTATTTTCCGGAGAAGTTGATGGATTGGTGATCAAATATCCGCTTTGGTCAGGTACCAGCCATGCCAATAGAAACTCGGCCGCGCCCTTCATTAAAGGATATGCTTTCTCCTTCAAAAACCTTTTATCGCCCGTAAACAGATAATGATCGTACAAATGCGTACTTAACCAGGCACCGCCCATTGGCCATGCCGACCAGCGTGGTGAACCTTTCGGATCCCAGTCATAACCACCCGTTGGTGAAGTTTTTGCCCAGATATCGGTATTATGATGCAATACCCATCCCTTGTTAATATTATAGTTGATTTTCGCTGTTTCCTTTCCATTCACGGCAAGCCTTTCCAGAAAATCAAATAATGGATAATGCAGTTCAGACAAATTAGTATTCTCCGCCAACCAATAGTTCATTTCCGTATTGATATTTACGGTATAATTACTGCCCCAAGGTGGTTGCACATGATCATTCCACAAACCCTGTAAGTTTGTTGCCTGAGAACCCGGTCTTGAACTGGATATCATTAAATAACGACCAAACTGAAAATACAACACCTGCAATTCCTGATCATTTCCTTTCTGTCCCTGTCTGGACAAACGGATATTGGTTGGAAGATTAGCCAAATCAGGACGATTTCCTAACTTCAAAACCACCCTGTTAAACAGTTTACTATAATCAGCAATATGGGCTTGCTTCATTACATCATATTTTTTTCCAACTGCAGCAGCCAGATTAGCCGAAGCCTCAATTGACGGATTTTTACCTGCAATAGTTGGCGATTTGTCAAAACCGTTAAAACTTGTTCCACTGGATAAATAAATGGTTACTGCATTGGCGTTTTGCACAGTAATTTTATTTCCTACTGTTTTAACAGTTCCACCTTCGTTCAAAACTTTTAAATGAACTTCAAAAGTCATCCCTTCTCCGTTCTCATCGTAAATAATTTGCTCTGGCTCTGTTGGTCTATGTGCCACATGTTTAGGAGCTTTTCCTTTCAAAATCAGTGCATTTTGCCCTACAGCATTGGTTTTGTATTTCAGCTTACTGATTAAATCTGTAGTAAAACTTAAGGCATTTTTCTTATCGGCAGTTAGCCTAATAGCCATCACCTTGTCTGGGTTACTCATTAAAGTTTCCCTTTTATAAGTTACTCCGCCTACTTTGTAAGTTACCGTGTGTACAGCACTATTTAAATCTAAAGATCTTTTATAAGCCTGTACATCGCTATCTTTATGATTAAAATCAAGATAAAGATCAGCCATGGTTAAATATCTAGCAGAATAAGGCCCTTGATTATTCTTCTTCCAGATTTCAGCGGCTTTAGCATAATCCCCATCGTCAATGGCTTTTCTTACCTGAGGCAAAGCCGCTGGACCTTTTGGATTATTTCCCGGATTAGGGAATCCAGACCATAAAGTTCCGTTATTCAGTTGAAAACGTTCTTTGCCAACGCCACCAAAGACCATGGCTCCTTGAAAACCATTACCTATAGGTAAAGCCTCTTCCCAAATCTTAGAAGGTTCCTTATACCATAAAACTAAATTAGGATCTGATTTGCTTTGCGCAAATCCTGCAAGATTTGCTATCACAAAAAGTGTCAACAAGTATATATATCTATTCATCATCATTAAAAGTTAGGCTCTTAAATAATGGCTCTATTTTGTACTAAAATATTGATCAAAGTGGATTCTCCCCTATACTGTCATGCTGAACTCGTTTCAGCATCTCATCATATAAGTTTCGAATCCTCCTTATAAATCGGAGTTCGATTATTATTTCGTGATTTGCATAGTCCTGAATAAGATTGCTTCGTCGTTCCTCCTTGCAATGACAAAAATTAGGAACCTCATTGCGAGAAATCGAAGCAATTTCATATCAACAGTATATTTCAATACCTCGGATCTTCTTCACTCGCCCCCAACTACCTAAAACTTAAAAACATACTCCTTTCCGGCTTCGGTAGAAAGATCAAACTCCTTACTGGCTTTAATACCTACCGGTTTTAACTTAGCTTCAGGAGAAATTATTGGCTTCTTAACCGTAGGAACCTCGTAAAAAGCATTAGCATTGCTTCCCGATGCAGCTTTAAGATTAGCTGTAGAAGCTAATAAATCCTCATTAATTCTCAACCTGCAATTTCCTCCCAAACGAGAAGTAACTTTCAGCTCCTTTAATTTAGATTTCTCCCAAACAACATCTACCACAAAACCACCTCTGGCTACCAAACCTGTCATTTTACCGGTTGGCCAGATATCAGGCAAAGCAGGTAAAATATGGATAGCACCGTCATGTGATTGCAAAATCATCTCCGCTATTCCTGCAGTACAACCAAAGTTTCCATCAATTTGAAAAGGAGGATGAGCGTCAAACATATTCGGATAAGTTCCACCGCCTTTTACGTTCACACTATCTATACTTCCGCCAACCAACTTCAATTGATCGGTAATTAATTTATAGGCATGATTTCCATCCAGAAAACGGGCCCATAAATTGACTTTCCATCCCATAGACCAACCAGTAGCCGGATCACCTCTGTAAATCAACGAAGTTCTGGCTGCATCAAACAGCTCAGGAGTACTATATGGAGATATTTGATTGCTGGGATATAAGCCATATAGGTGAGAAACATGGCGGTGTTTGTCATCCGGTCTGTCCCAATCGTACATCCATTCCTGCAACTGGCTGTATTTACCAATTTGCATAGGTGCAAGCCTATTGATCTTTTGTTTCAATAGCGTACTGTAATCTTTATCTATACCTAAAATCTCAGCAGCTTTAGCAGTTTTACTAAACAGATCAAAAAGCAACTGATTGTCCATCGTTGTTCCTGCGGCAATAGATACTCTCTTACCTTCTACATAAGTGTTTTCAGGGGAATTTGATGGAGAAACCACTAACCATTTGTGCTTAGGTTCCTCCTGTAAAATATCCAGATAAAAATCACTTGCACCCTTTAAAACAGGATAATATTTCTTCAAAAAGTCTTTGTTACCGGTAAACTGGTAATGATCCCACAAATGCTGGCTTAGCCAATTCCCTCCCATTGGCCAAAGTCCAGCATAAGGTCTGTCAACAGGACCGGTAATCCGCCACAAATCGGTATTATGGTGTGTTACCCAGCCTTTAGCACCATACATCGATTGAGCAGTGGCTTGTCCTGTTACAGCCAGATCTTCCAGCATATTAAACAAAGGTTGATGCAATTCAGATAAATTCGTTACTTCCGCTGGCCAATAGTTCATTTCCGTATTGATATTGATCGTGTACTTACTATCCCATGGCGCATCCATTCTATCATTCCAAATTCCCTGTAAAGTTGGCGGTTGGTTACCCGGTTGCGAGCTACAAATCAAAAGATACCTTCCAAACTGAAAATATAAAGCTGCTAAATGTGGATCAAAGCTTTTTGCGAATTCATAAATCCTTCTGTCAGTAGGTTTATTCACCGAAGCATTGACGCCCACATCAAACTTTACCCGGTTAAAATATTGCTGATAGAATGCAATATGTTGTTTTAGAGCATCGTCATAATTCTTAACAAATGCTTTATCTAAATAATTTGACGCCTTTACATGTTGGTTACCGGAAATATCATTGTACTTGACAAAATTGGTAGCCATAGAAATATAAATAATCGCCTCATTGGCATTTGTAACCTTCCATAAACTACCTGTCAGCTCCGCCTTTCCTCCTTTTACTTTGGTTTTAACCTGAGTCTCAAATTTGATCTGCCCCTTCTCTCCTTCATGATCCGCAGTTAGCCCTGTTAAAATCAATTTACCGTTTTCTATCTTCTGTGCACTATTCTGCGGCGAAGTTAAAGAAGCATTAAAAGTTATTTTATTTGGCTTATCAGCAGTTAAACGAACAATAATAACCTGATCTGGGAAAGAAGCGAAAGTCTCCCTTTTATAATTAACACCATTTAAACGATAGCTAACGGTCGTTACTGCTTTTTCAATATTAAGGTCCCTATAATATTTTTCAACCTGTGCATGTCCCGGAAAGTTAATTAATAAATCACCTACAGGCTGATAGATCATCCCGCTGTTTTTCTTCGGAAACATATCTACATCAGCCAAAGCCTGTGCTTCCAAAAACTTCTCCTCAAAAATCAGCTGTCTCAGCTTTGGAATAGCAGCCCCTGACTCAGCTGTAATATTAGTATTAGGTCCACCAGACCAAACTGTCTCTTCATTTAGCTGGATTTTCTCCCGATCAGGATTTCCAAATACCATAGCACCCAAACGGCCATTGCCAATAGGCAGAGCCTCATTCCAGTTTCTGGACGGTGCATCGTACCACAATTTTAAAGTTTTATCATGCTGCTGTGCATTGGCATTTGCAACAGCTAAAAAAGAGGTTAGAGCTAAAAAATAAAGTTTTCGCATATTTTGGTTAACAACTTATTATACCTTCTTCAAAAAAGAAACTGCCTAAATATGAAATGAGAAGTTCGAAACTCAAATTATATTCAGACAGTTAATTAACAGTTAATAATCCCAATCTCCTAAAAACTCAGGAAATTCAATATGCAATTAGCACTTTTTATTTCTTAAACCAATTAGACTTATTGGCGTATTAATAAACCATATTGGCAAAGCAGATACCGTACCTTCTACCTTCTACTTACTACTTACTACTTACTACTTACTACTTACTACTTACTACTTACTACTTACTACTTACTACTCGGACACTCCGCCTCACTCGTTTCCGACACACAAAAATCCGCAAATTTAACCTGTTCATCCTTTAACACAGTTTTTCCATCACCTTTAGACCTGTATACTCCCCATTTTCCCCGATTCACCTGATTGTCGCCCGTACGCCACATATCTATGCCACTAGCCTTGCTGTAACTTAACAAAGTAACACCGTCACTCACCCTCGTTAATACGATTTCAAAAGAACCATTATCGCTGCTCTTGTATTTTACATAAGCCTCCACCCAGGCACCCTTAAAAGGAGCCAACGGAACAGAAATAACCTTTCCTAAACTATTGGCTTTACTCTCACCGGCATCATGAATAACTTCCAGGACCGAAGCTCTCGGCGTAATAGTAATCAAAGGGGCTCCGGCATCACCACTTTTTGCTTTGATCTGGAAAATATGACAGAATGTATTAGACCCTACAAAATCAGCAGGCAGCCTGAACTTCCATCTGTAATACCCCATTTCATTCTCCTTGTGTTCCGTTTTGCTGTTGCTTCCCTTAATCTCCATTCTTACCCTGTCAAAATTGGTACATCTGTCATTATCATCAATGATATGACTATGGAAAACAAATACATTTTTATTTAAATCCGAATCAAACGCCTGTGTAACATGTGGCCCAAATGGACTATGTACACAATCTGGATTTTCATGGGCAAAAGCCCCAGTAAAAAGAGGATAAGCACTCCCAGAGCTAGCCGTTGCACTTAGCGTAGCGGCGTTATTAACAGTTCCGCTTCCTGGGTTTTCTTTAGGAGGATCTTCCTTTGGTGGCTGGCCTGAGTTTGGCTCTTCTTTAGAAGGGTCATCCTTATCATTATCCGCTTTATCTACAGTTTCCTCTGTTTTTTCCTTTTCCGGAGCAGTCTCCTCTTTAGAAGACGAGCAAGACAGCGTAATAATCAACAAGGTTAACAAAAAAGTTATCCCTTTATTAAAAACGATCGATCCTCTTTTCATGATTTTGGGTATTATTTGGTTTATCGTCTTCCTGGTAAAGAAAACATAATCCCAAAGTTAGTAGATTAGATATCACTTCATGATGCTTTTTTGGCTTTTTATTAAACTGCTTTAGCCAATTATATTGTATGAATTGCCAAATAAATTAAATAAAAAAGCTCTCAGTAAAGATATATTTGAAAATATCTTTATCACCATACATGAAACCTCAATATTTCAGATTATATCTCCCATTAGCCTATATATGCTTTTTCATTGTGGGCTGTTCAACACAAAAGGTGTCTGTTTCGCTTTTAAGTGAAAAAGCCAATACCCGTTCAGATCAAAGACCAATTAACATAGGTTTTTATGATAAACAGGCGAATAAAACCTTTGTCACGTGGATGGGAGCAAGTAGCAGCGCCGTAGTAAAAGAATACGATCACAGAACGAAAACATGGTCCGTGGATAAAGTAGTAGGGAATTCTCCTTTTGTAGACAAACATAATTATCCGGGAATGTTAAAGGGTAAAGATGGAAAAATTTATATATTTTATGGATGTCATAACTCTACTTTAAAAATGACGGTTTCTCCTTCCCCCTTAAGCATTGACGGAGAATGGAAAGATAGTTTTATAGACATTGCAGAGAAAGCCTCTTACCCCGCTCCGATAATTACCCAAAAAGGAACATTTTACGTATTTTACAGAGAAACCAGACAAAACAACAAATATTCCGATGACAGACCTTATCGATTTGTAAAGTCGACGGATTCAGGAAAAAACTGGACAAAGCAGATGGCTATTGATCCATATCCAAGAAAAACCGACAATATGATGGAGATTTATAACGGAAAGGTCAGTTATCAACCTGCTCATGGTAATCAAAAAGGAAAAATACATTTGGCCTGGACTATAGCCGGAGAAAAGCTCGGAAAACATGCGCATGCTACTTATGGACGTAATGTATATTATGCCTATCTTGATCCGTCTAATGACCATTTATATAATATCAATGATGTAGATTTAGGAGAAACAATAGATACCGAAGAAATGGATAAATATTGTATGGTGCTGGATACTGGTATTCCGGAAAAAGGACATTTAGCAGGCCTGCAGGTCTCTGTACATTATAAGGATAACGGCTGGCCTTTAATTTATTTTGACAACCAATTAAATGGTGGTCCCGGAAGTGCTACTTGGAATGGAAAATCATGGGTCTTCGCAACTATTCAATCTCCGGGAAATGAAATCAGGGATTTAAGAGATCCCAGAGAATTAGAAAAGATTGGAGCGAACTCTTTTAGAGTTTATATTCCAAACGAGAATAAAATAAAAACCTACATAACAAACGACGGAGGATTAAAATGGAAGCTCGAAACAGCTATACAGGTTGGTGCGAAAGTTGATCGTGTTGAAGTTATAGAAAACGCTACCAAAGACATAAAACTTTTCATAACCGAAGGAGGAGATGGCGAGATTAATATTGCAAAAAGGAATGTTTTTTATGGAAAAGTTACCTCAGGATACAAGAAACCTTATCAGATAAATAAAATAAAATGAAAAAAAGCATATTAACTTTTAGTTTGGCCGTATCGTTACTGGCCTGCTCTTACGCGCAAAATATAGTCGACGGCAATAAAATACCAGTCGCAGGAAATGTCAAAATATCCTTACCACAAGGATTCACAACAGCCATAGTAGCAGAAAATTTGGGTAAACCAAGGCACCTTACAATAAATCCCGACGGGAGTATGTATGTTAAACTTGCCCGGGCGGTTGACAGCAAAGGAGTACTTTATCTTAAAGACACAAATGCAGATGGTAAATATGAAGTCATCAAAGGCTTTGGGAACTACGGCGGAACCGGAATCTATACCAAGAATGGTTATTTATATACCTCTTCTAATCAGGAAGTATTCAGATATAAATTAAACGCGAATAACGAAGTAGCAGATACCGAACATCCGGAAAAGATTATTACCGGACTAAAGATGGGCAGACAACACGAAACAAAATCTATCGTTATCGACAACAATGATAACATCTATGTAAATATAGGTGCTTATTCCAACTCTTGTCAGCAGGAAGACCGCAAACCAGGTTCTTTAGGAGTTCCGGGATGTCCATTATTGGATTCGGCAGGAGGAATCTGGCAGTTTAAAGCAAACAAATTAAACCAAAGCTATGGACAAGGTACCCGCTACGCCACTGGATTAAGAAATGTTGTAGGATTAGATTGGAACAACACAACCAACAGCCTATTTGTAATGCAACATGGCCGCGACCAATTAAACACTTTATTTCCGGATTTATTTGATGCTAAAACCAATGCAGAGCTGCCAGCGGAATGTATGTACGAACTAAAAAAAGGAGATAATGCAGGCTGGCCTTTTGCCTACTACGATCCGTTTCAGAAGAAAAACATGCTGGCTCCTGAATATGGTGGAGATGGTAAAAAAGCTGCCGATGCTTCATACATTAATCCAGTTGTTGCTTTTCCAGCGCATCTGGCACCTAACGGCTTATTATTTTACACAGGATCTCAATTTCCCGAGAAATATCGAAACGGCGCATTTATAGCCTTTCACGGATCATGGAACAGAGCACCGGAAAAACAGGAAGGTTTCTTTGTAGCTTTTGTTCCCTTTAAAAATGGTAAACCATCTGGAAACTGGGAGTTTTTCGCTAACGGTTTTGCCGGATCAGACAATATTACATCAGCATCACAAGCAGTGTACAGACCTTGCGGCCTGGCCCAGGGTCCTGATGGATCGATATATGTAACAGACGATAAAAAAGGTACAATCTTTAAAATAAGTTATAATGGCAAATAAAACCTTAAGCCTTCTTTTAACAGCAACACTTTCGTTCACAAGTCTTTTTGTGTTGGCACAGCAAAAAAAAGCTACGCCAACACAATCTAATACGATGACAACTTCGGGCTTCAAGAAGTCATTTGACAGCGGTAAGGCATTATACACGCAACATTGCATGGTTTGTCATCAGGCAGACGGAAATGGCGTACCTAATTTAAATCCGCCCTTAAGAAAAACAGAATATGTAAATGGTGATAAGACCCGACTGATCAATATTCTATTAAAAGGGCTTAACGAACCCATTGAAATAGATGGAGAGGAATATTCAAATCCAATGCCTGCTTTCAATTATCTGAGCAATCAGCAAATCGCAGACATTTTAACGTTTATCAGGAATAACTTTGATAATAAATCTTCTGCAATCAGTGTTGCTGAAGTAGCAAAAGTAAGAAATAGTAATAGCTCAAAATAATAAAATCCGGATCTATAGATCCGGATTTTATTCGAATTGATTTTAAAATTAATACTATTTTATAATCTCAAACTTACCTTCCGCATTTTTAACAAATACTTTCACTAAAGTTGCAGACGGTGAAAAAGTAACATAGGTTAATTCACATTTCTGATCAGTAATTGCATCGGGGAATCTCACTCCTGCAAACAAGCCTAAATATTTTTCTATTTGTTGGTCGTTCCAATATCTCATATCAAAATTACCATATTTCGCAATATTTTCAGATGCTGTCGGCAATTCCGTTTTAGATAATCCAGCTATAGTTATTTTATAATCGTCAGTAATCAATTTATGTTTTATGGTATTGTCTGGTACCCATTTACCGCTTTTAACAGCAAATTTCGAAGCGTACTTAACCGTCCCATTAATAACAATCCATTTCCCTGATACATATTTCAATAAACAAACCTCTGTGGTTGTTGGGTTTCCTGTACCGTTATACATAGTATAAAGTACAGGTTGTATAGAACCTTCTACTACAGAATATGGGAACTTATTAGCTATAAAAATTGGAATAAATGTATTTGCCACAGCTGCTGAGCTAAAATTCGAATTAGCTTGAGTCATAATGGTATAATCTGTTGCCAGAAGCGTATAAGCAATAGCCCAGGCACCATCAAAATAAAGAACTGTTGCCGTAGAATCTTTCACGGGCTTACTATTCCAGGCAAACGTCAACTGTAAAACATCACCATTTTTGGGAGTTTTATTTATAGCCTCCGCCGCTTTTATAATACTGGATGCAGAGTTCAACGTCGTAAATTTCGGTACGCTTGGCTGACCATTAGTTGCACCATTTACCGCCAAATAATCTGCCATGGTTAAAGTATGTCCAACAGTAGGATTCATCTTCGTATTCACATTATTTAGATTATAAGTAACGTTAATAGTAGAAGTTTCCTCCAAATATTTGTACTTACTGTTTAATAGCTCTGGAATAAGGATTTTCGCAGAATCTTCACTACTGAAAGCTTTATTTTTCTCTGTATAACCAGAGGATTTTTTAAATGTTGAATAATCGGCATCAGTCAACTCTAATGTCATTTCCCTAACTCCGGCTCTATCAATTTTATTTATATCTAACTCCGCATAAGTATCCTTCATCGGATCACATGCCTGCGCTAAAGCAATGGTAGCTATCAAAGCTGCTATATTGAATATCTTTTTCATTATTAATGATTTATTCTTGATTAAAAGTTAACTTTTAAACCCGTTGTCCAAGTTCTACCAGTTCCGTAAAACACTTGTGTATTTGCGGCGTTACTTATTCCATTTTGAAAGTTTGCATAGCCATCAGAAATATATTCTGTATTAAACAGGTTATTTACATTAGCAAATAATGATGTATTTAAACCCGCGATTTTCATTTTGAAAACAGCATTTACATCTAAAAGCGAATAATTAGGCACTTTCCATGCAACCAAATTCTCCTTTAATAAAGTCGTAGGATTGAAATCTGAAGAATAATTTGCATAGTAGTTATAATCAATACCTATTTTGAAATTCTCAAAAAGATCATAATTTGCTCCTAAAGCCAAAGTAGTTTGAGGGGAATCCCCTACTTTCAATCCTTTCATATAAACCGGGCCATAAGTATCGACAACTTGTTGTTGATCATCATATATCTCTAACTTTTGTAAGTTATTTGTCCATTTCCAGTCTCCAACCGAAAGCATACCTTTCATTGTAAATTTATTAGTCGGCCTGTATGCAAAATCTAGCTCTACTCCTTTATGAAGTGCATTTACACCAGAAAAATTACCAAAGAAACGCTCCTCTCCACGGCTAAAAGATCTGGTGAAAGATTTATCTTTCCAATCGGTATAATATAAATTTAGATTTGCAGAAAACGCAGAAGTTCTAAAACCGTAGCCAAGTTCATAACTGGCAATTTTCTCTCTTTTAAAATTATTATTAACCGTATTGGAGTTGTTCATGAAAACGGCATTGAAAAACGGTGCCTTTTCAAAATAACCGATATTAGCGAATACATTATGTTTTTCCGTTAGGTTATAGTTTATCCCACCTTTGGTCTGGAAACCGAATATGTTCACTTTTTTAGATTTTTGGTTCGGATCAGAATTTAAGAACATGAAATAATCTATGCGCTGGTAGGATGTATTAGATCCGGATAAAGATACAAACGCTGAAACCGGTCCTTCTGAATACTCTCCCTGAACAAACGCGCCCTCCCAGCCGATAACGCCATCATTGTTAAAAGCTATTTTATCTCCGGTTTTTGCTCTGTTAAAAGGGTTATTTTTATTGGTATTATCAGCTACATAAGAAGCACCCAACAAATCATCAACTAATTGATAATGTTTACCTCTGTAATATCTGCCGTCGATACCAGCCAGAATATCAAATTTATCATTCAGTTTTTTAGTATAAGTACTTAAGATACCATACCACTGATGGTCATTTACAGAGTTTCTCATATATCCAAGAGCACTACCGTCTTGATTTGCTATGTTTTTCTGAGCAATTGCATCAATATTTACCGGAGAATAAGCGCCATTCGTTCTAAAATCGTTAAACTTCAAACTTCCGGTGTATGCAATACCACCTCCTGAAGCTACAGATCCATAAACTGAAGTCGACAAGAAAGATGTTTCATCTATTGTCCAGTTATGGTTTAATGAAATTTGCGGTTTATGATACTTATTAACGCTTAAAGATTTAAACTCCCCATTATAATATCCCCAATTCGGGTTATATTTAATTCCTTGCGCAGCATCTCTATACTCATTAATATACAACCTGTCATATCTTTGGGCATGGGTTTGCGGTGCTCCAAAAGCCGTTAAAGCCAGCGTATGTTTTTGGTTTATCTTTTTAGATACATTAAAGAAATAATTATATCCTTCGTAATCTAAACCATCAGCCCAGCCTTTACCTACATTTCTACCGCCTAATATCGTAAAAGCCCAGCCATTATCCATCAAGCCTGAAGAATAAGTAAAAGTAGTCTTACTATAACCATCATTACCTATACCCTGAAAAATGGAGCCTCCCTTAATTACATCTATTGTCCTGGTTGTGATATTTATAGTACCGCCAACAGAAGGTACGGCAACTTTTGATGCTCCCAAACCTCTTTGCACCTGCATAGATCTTGTAACATCGGATAAACCAGCCCAGTTAGACCAGTAAACTTTACCATTTTCCATTCCATTGATTGGCACTCCGTTGATCATAACCGCAATATTTTCACTTTGGAAACCTCTTAAATTAATACGAGAATCTCCAAATCCACCTCCAACCCTGGTTGCATAAACACCGGGAGTAGACTTCAGCAATTCAGGAAACTCCTGGCTACCGAGCTTCTCCTCTATCACCGCGGATGTAATAGTAGATACAGCCACTGGTGTTTTTCTGTCTATTGCAACGCTATTTGCCTTTACCACAATTTCAGACATTGTAGTAATGTTAGACTCCAGCTCTATGGCAGGCAAAACTGCATTACCTTTTGCAGTAATATTTACTTCCTTAGAATTATAGCTAACAAAACCTACAACCAATACCACCGGTGTTTCTTTTACCTTTAGTGTAAACTCTCCCTCGATATCAGCGGTTGTCCCTATCGTACTTCCTTTTATAGTTACAGCAGCTCCTGTTAAAGGTTCTTTTGTAACAGCATCAACAACTTTCCCTTTCAAAGTTATTTGTGCCATAGTTACGTTTGCCAATAATAGCAAAACAAAAAAAGCCACTAACCTCTTCAGGCTACTAGCTCCTCTTTGTAATCTTTTTTCCATTATGTACTGTTAGTGTTATGTTTTATGCGGCAAAGATACTCCCTTTATTATTACCTAATTGTTAAGCGCCAGCCAATCAGCGTATGCGACAAAAATTTTACATTTGCACCTTCAGCCGATTTTTTTAGCCAATTGTTTCAATAAAAAATTGCTAAATTCGGCCCCAAAACAAAGTCATTATGAATTACGATGTTATTGTCATAGGTAGTGGACCAGGAGGATATGTTGCCGCTATCAGAGCATCTCAATTAGGTCTCAAAACTGCGGTTGTAGAAAAAGAATCTCTTGGTGGAATTTGTCTAAACTGGGGATGTATACCTACAAAAGCTTTATTAAAAAGTGCACAAGTATTCGAATATATAAATCACGCTTCTGAATATGGTATACAGGTCGCTGGTGCTGAAGCTGATTTTGATGCAATAGTAAAAAGAAGCCGCGGCGTTGCCGATGGTATGAGTAAAGGTATCCAGTTCTTAATGAAGAAAAATAAAATCGACGTTATTAACGGATATGGTAAAATTAAAAAAGGTGGTAAAATCGAAGTAAAAGCTGCTGATGGTTCCACAAAAGAATATACAGCAAAACATACGATTCTTGCTACAGGAGGTCGTTCCAGAGAATTACCAAATCTGAAACAAGACGGCAAAAAGATTATAGGATACAGAGAAGCAATGGTTCTTCCACAACTTCCTAAATCTATGGTTGTTGTAGGTTCTGGTGCCATTGGAGTGGAGTTTGCTTATTTCTATGCAACAATGGGCACCAAAGTTACTGTTGTTGAGTTTATGGACAACATTGTTCCTGTAGAAGACGAGGATGTATCTAAGCAATTAGTAAGATCTTTCAAAAAAACAGGCATAGAGGTAATGACAAAGTCTTCTGTAGAATCGGTAGACACTAAAGGAGATCTTTGCAAAGTAAATGTTAAAACAGAATCTGGAAACAAAGTTTTAGAAGCAGAAGTTGTTTTATCAGCCGTTGGCGTTGTTGCTAATATCGAAAACATCGGTCTTGAGGAAGTTGGCGTAAAAACCGACAAAGGTAAAGTCATTGTGGACGAGTTTTACAAAACAAATGTTGCTGGTGTATATGCAATCGGAGATATCGTTCCGGGACAAGCTTTAGCTCACGTGGCTTCTGCAGAAGGAATTATCTGTGTAGAGAAAATTGCAGGTCATCATCCAGAACCTTTAAATTATAACAATATCCCTGGATGTACATACTGTTCTCCAGAAATTGCATCTGTTGGTTATACAGAAAAAACAGCAAAAGCAGCAGGTTACGATATTAAAGTAGGTAAATTCCCATTCTCTGCATCTGGTAAGGCAAGTGCTTCCGGAGCAAAAGATGGTTTTGTAAAAGTAATTTTTGATGCTAAATATGGCGAGTTCCTTGGTGCTCACATGATTGGTGCGAACGTTACAGAAATGATAGCAGAGGTTGTTGTAGCCAGAAAACTGGAAACTACCGGTATGGAAATCGTTAAATCGGTACACCCTCACCCTACCATGAGCGAAGCAATTATGGAAGCTGCCGCAGATGCTTATGGTGAAGTAATTCACTTGTAGAATTATTTTTTTAGATGTAGAAGCTTAATCGAGATAATCGGTTAAGCTTTTTTTTATATTTACACTTATGAAGCTACACACAATAGAAGCGGGATTTTTCAAGCTCGATGGTGGTGCTATGTTTGGCGTGGTTCCAAAATCTATTTGGAGCAGAACAAATCCTGCCGATGAGAACAATATGTGCTCCTGGGCAACCAGATGCCTCCTCGTAGAAGAAAATAATCGTCTTATATTAATAGATACAGGCTTAGGGAACAAACAGGACGATAAGTTTTTTAGCCACTACTATTTGCATGGGAGTGACAATTTATTGTCTTCTATACATCAAGCAGGATTTCATGAAGATGATATCACTGATGTAATACTTACACATCTGCATTTTGACCATGTAGGTGGAGCAGTCTCTAAAAAAGGCGACAAATTGGAACTAACTTTTAAGAATGCAACTTATTGGTCAAATGAAGAACATTGGAATTGGGCCATCCATCCAAATGCCAGAGAGAAAGCATCCTTTTTAAAGGAGAATATCTTACCGATAAAAGAGAGTGGGCAATTGAAGTTTATAGAAGTTAAAGATGGAATTTCTTTCTCCGAAAATATTAAAATCCGATTTGTTTATGGACACACCGATGCCATGATGCTCCCACAAATAAACTATAATGGAAAAACTATTTTATATATGGCAGACTTACTGCCTTCCGTCGGGCACATTCCTCTTCCCTATATCATGTCTTATGATATGTTTCCTCTTAAAACGCTAGACGAAAAAGCGATTTTTTTAAAAGAGGCATTGGATAATAATTATATCCTTTACCTCGAACACGATCCAATGAATGAATGTTGCACACTTAAAAATACTGACAAAGGAATAAGATCAGATAAGACTTTTTCTCTCAATTCTGTTTTCACTTAATCTTTTTTGAACCTAAATAAATTATTGTATCTTTAGATAAGACATCATCTCAAAGGATTGCTATGTCAGGCAAATGTAGTTTGTGCAATTAATTAAAAAAATCCCTAACATTTTCCAAAAATAAACGTTATATATCTCAAAGTTTGCTTAGATTTGCACACTTTATACGAATAGTGTATATTTTATAAATAGATGAGACAACTCAAGATTACGCAATCAATCACCAACCGTGAATCACAATCATTGGATAAGTACCTTCACGAAATTGGTAAAGTTGATCTAATTACAGCAGAAGAGGAAGTTATCCTCGCACAAAAAATCAGAGAAGGCGATCAGGCAGCCCTAGAGCGCTTAACAAAAACAAATTTACGTTTCGTTGTTTCCGTAGCAAAACAATACCAAAATCAAGGATTAACCTTAGGTGATTTAATCAACGAAGGTAATCTCGGCCTCATCAAAGCCGCAAAAAGATTTGATGAAACTAAAGGTTTCAAATTCATTTCTTATGCCGTTTGGTGGATACGCCAATCTATCTTACAAGCCATAGCAGAGCAATCTCGTATCGTACGTTTGCCATTAAACCAAGTAGGTTCATTAAGTAAGATCAGCAAAGCGTTCTCTAAACTAGAGCAGGAATATGAAAGAGAACCGTCTCCTGAAGAGTTAGCAGACATTTTAGAAACTACAGTTGATAAAATTTCTGACACTTTAAGTAATTCAGGTCGTCATGTATCTATGGATGCTCCATTTGTTCAGGGCGAGGAAAATACATTATTGGATGTTTTGGAAAATGATAATCCAAACACAGACAGTATGTTAATTGACGAATCTTTATCAGAAGAAATTAAACGCTCATTGTCTACATTGACAGAAAGAGAAAGAGAAATTATCGTATTATTCTTCGGTTTAGGTTCCAATCACCCTCTATCTTTAGAAGAAATCGGAGAAAAATTTAATTTAACCAGAGAGCGTGTACGTCAGATTAAGGACAAAGCCTTACAAAGATTACGACATACTTCCAGAAGTAAGATCTTAAAATCTTATTTAGGATAAAAAATCCTGAGAATAAAACAAAAAATCCCAAGAAAGAATCTTGGGATTTTTTGTTTGTTGCCTCCCAAAGCACCTATATTAACCATTATTACCTTATTACAAACAATATAGGCATTATGAACACAAATTACATCTGTAAAGAAAGCTTCGTGAATACACCCTTAAAAATGACTATAAGAGCCAGAGATAACAGTATATGAGTGCAATTCTCAATGAAATCCATCTTGATAACTATAACTGAGGCATGGTAGATAAAGTGTAATATTCATAATAAGTCATTTTTAAGGTTGGCTCTATTAATAATATACCATATATCAATGGTATATCTTTTGCAGTTTTACCAACGGCACATTTTATTTGAGTAGCATTCCCCTCGGAAAAGTCTCTCATTTCAGTCCTATTAACGCTTTAAGGTATAAATAAAAGAAGGAATTACAACAATATCCGCTGGTTTTCAAACAAAAAAATATCTTTAAATGTATTTAAGGTATCGAATAATATTATGAAAGAACTCCCTATCACAGTTATCAGATCTCTCGAACTATTAGGAATAGTATTAGTAATCCTAATATTTTATGTTGGAGCAAGTATTATAATGCCTATACTACTCGCCTTCTTCATCAGCATTATGCTTCTTCCGGTTCACCGATTTTTAAGATCAAAAAAAATTCCCGAAATTCTGTCTATAGTAATTTCAATTTTACTATTAGCTATCTTTTTAGGAGTTATCATTTGGTTTTTTTCTGCTCAGGTGACTAAACTGATTAATGAGTTTGACCAGATTAAAACAAACGTCAATAATCATCTGAACAATCTAAGCCATTGGATAGATAATAAATTTGGTTTTTCCAGTAAAGAACAAACAAAATTTATTAACGAGCAAAGCAACAATATCTTAAATTCTCTTGGACAAATATTAGGAGGTGCCATGGGCTCGTTTTCCGGTTTTATTGTTTTCTTTGGCCTTTTACCTATTTACATATACCTCATGTTATTTTACAAGAACTTGTTCTTAAAGTTCATCTTTATGTGGTTTTCCGAGAGCGATCACGAGATGGTTAAAGATAGCTTAAAGGAATCAGAGACCATTATTAAAAACTACCTTTTAGGTTTAGTTATACAAATAAGTTATATGACCGTATTACTTGGTGGCCTTATGACTATTTTTGGAATAAAGCATGGGTTACTTATAGCCATTATTTTCGCTATCTTGAATCTCATTCCGTACATAGGAGCACTTTTCGGAAACATAATTGGTGTTTTACTTACTTTATCCGCTACTGAGGAATTATCGGCGGTAATAACTGTATTAATTATAATTTCTGTAGTACAATTTTTAGATAACAACATCTTAATGCCCAGGATAGTTGGATCAAAAGTTAAGATAAATGCTTTTGCAGCTATATTTGGAGTAATTGTAGGTGGAACAGTAGCCGGAATAGCCGGAATGTTTCTGGCCCTGCCGCTTATAGCTGTTTTAAAAATAATTTTTGATAGAACAAAAATCTTAAAGCAATGGGGGGTGTTACTTGGCGATGAAAGACCGAAAGAAAATGTCATGTAAAAAAGAAGGCTGTCTCGCAAAAGGCAGCCTAGTTAGTATTCTTAAAATGCTGATTATTTATTCGGCTGGGGAGTTAATCTCAAATAAGGTTTTACCTCTCTGAATCCTTTTGGAAATTTTGACGGAATATCTTCAGTCTTAATAGAATTAGAAACAACAACATCTTCTCCTTCTTTCCAATCGGCAGGAGTAGCTACGCTATAATTAGCTGTTAATTGTAAGGAATCTATAACTCTTAATATTTCCTGGAAATTTCTTCCCGTAGAAGCAGGATAAGTTATAATTAGCTTAATCGTTTTATCTGGCCCAATTACCAGTAAAGATCTTACTGTAAGAGTGGCATTTGCATTAGGATGAATAAAATCATAAAGCTCTGAAATTTTGCGTTCAGGATCTGCTATAATTGGAAATTGAACATCAACATTCTGCGTTTCGTTGATATCTTTAATCCACCCTTGATGCGAGTCGACATCATCAACACTTAGTGCAAGAACCTTTACATTTCTTTTTTCAAATTCTTCCTGTAATGCTGCCGTTCTCCCTAGCTCTGTTGTACATACCGGAGTATAGTCTGCAGGATGAGAAAAAAGTACAGCCCAGCTGTCTCCTATATAATCATAAAAATCAATTTCGCCTTTCGAAGTCTGTGCTTTGAAATTTGGCGCTATGTCTCCTAATTTTAAACTCATAATATTATATATTAAATGGTTTTACAATCTCTACTAATTTAGTCGACAAAAATTCAAAATCAAAATTTTGTTAATAAAACTTGGGAACATGACATTATAAAAACAAAAAAAGTCTGATAAATTATCAGACTTTTTCCTAAAACGAACTTTCGTATCTAGTATCTTATTTTACTGTATCAACAATAGCTTTAAAAGCTTCTGGATGATTCATTGCTAAATCAGCCAATACTTTTCTATTTAAACCAATGTTTTTAGCAGCTAATTTTCCCATTAATTGAGAATAAGAGACTCCGTATTGACGAGCACCAGCATTGATACGTTGAATCCATAATGCTCTGAATTCTCTTTTCTTAACTTTCCTGTCTCTATAGGCATATTGTAAACCTTTTTCAACAGTATTTTTAGCAATAGTATAAACTTTGCTTCTTGATCCCCAGTAACCTTTTGCTAGGTTAAGGATTTTTTTTCTTCTTCTTCTTGACGCTACTGCGTTAACCGAACGTGGCATAATTTTGAATTTTTAGTAAGCGGTGATCTGTAAAAGATTCTTGTAAACCGAGTACCTGGTTAATTAATAGATTACTTTCCTATACAAAGCATAAACTTAACGTTACCCATATCAGACTCATGTACATAAGCAGTGTGAGTTAAGTTACGTTTTTGTTTTGTAGTTTTCTTAGTAAGAATGTGGCTTTTATAAGCACTTTTTCTTTTCACTTTACCTGTTCCAGTAAGCGAGAAACGCTTTTTAGCACTGGAATTGGTTTTCATTTTTGGCATAACTATGCTTTTTAATTTAACCTGAATTTATTTTTTAGTCGTTTTAGGTGCTACTGTTAAGAACATTCTTTTACCCTCTAACTTAGGTAATAGTTCTACTTTACCATAATCTTCTAAAGCCTGAGCAAATTTCAATAACAGGATCTCTCCTTTTTCTTTATAAACAATAGCTCTTCCTTTAAAATGCACATAAGCTCTTACCTTCTCTCCTGCCTCCAGGAAGCTTATAGCATGTTTTAATTTAAACTGGTAATCGTGATCACTGGTATTAGGACCGAAACGGATTTCTTTTATAACAGTCTGCTTAGCATTAGCTTTAATCTCTTTAAGCTTTTTCTTTTGCTCGTAGATAAACTTGTTATAATCAATAATTCTACACACAGGCGGATTAGCATTAGGAGAGATTTCCACAAGATCTAACTCTTGTTCTTCTGCCATAGCTAGTGCTTGTTCTATAGGATAAACACCTTGCTCTATATCTTCTCCTACTACCCTTACTTCCTTAGCTCTAATTCTTCTATTGATATTATGAGCTGGCTCTGTAGTTCTTCTTTTGTTATTGTTCGGATTCAAATTCGTTTTTATAAGATTCCTCCAGTTTTTGTTATTTAATTTTTATTTCGTCTAACAGAAGACTTTTAAATTCTTCTATTGTCATACTTCCTTTATCACCTTCGCCATGCTTACGAACAGAAACCATGCCATCCTGCATTTCTTTTTCGCCTATAATTAACATGTACGGAAGCTTCTTAACCTCTGCGTCACGAATCTTCCTTCCTATCTTTTCGTCACGTAGGTCAATCAAGCCGCGAATATCGGAATTATTTAATGAATCTAAAACTTTTTTACCATATTCCTCAAATTTTTCTGAAATCGGAAGAACTATAAATTGCTCTGGTGTAAGCCATAACGGGAAGTTACCAGCACAATGCTCTATCAACACGGCAACAAATCTTTCCAGAGATCCAAAAGGTGCTCTGTGAATCATTACCGGCCTGTGTTTTTGATTGTCACTTCCTGTATATTCCAACTCGAAACGCTCTGGCAGGTTGTAATCTACCTGAATGGTTCCCAATTGCCATTTACGTCCAAGGGCATCTTTAACCATGAAATCCAATTTTGGCCCATAGAATGCCGCTTCACCGGTTTCTACAACAGTAGGCAAGCCTTTTTCCGCAGCAGCCTCAATGATCGCATTTTCAGCTAATATCCAGTTTTCATCAGATCCAATATATTTCGATTTATTTTCAGGATCTCTTAGCGAAACCTGAGCTATATACTCATCAAAACCTAAAGCTTTGAAAACATACAATACTAAATCGATTACTTTTTTAAACTCTTCTTTAACCTGGTCCGGACGACAAAATAAGTGAGCATCATCCTGAGTAAACCCTCTTACGCGAGTCAATCCATGAAGTTCACCACTTTGCTCATAACGATAAACTGTACCAAATTCTGCCAATCTTACCGGAAGATCTTTATATGATCTTGGTTTTGATTTATAAATTTCGCAATGATGCGGACAATTCATTGGTTTCAGGAAGAATTCTTCTCCCTCTTGTGGAGTTTTTATTGGTTGAAAAGAATCCGCTCCGTATTTATCGTAGTGTCCGGAAGTAATATATAAATTCTTATGACCGATATGCGGAGTTATAACCTGATCGTAACCCGCTTTTTGTTGAGCTTTTTGTAAAAAGCTTACTAAACGCTCTCTTAAAGCTGTTCCTTTAGGTAACCACAACGGCAAACCTAAACCAACTTTTTCTGAGAAAGTGAATAATTCCAACTCCTTTCCTAACTTTCTGTGATCACGTTTTTTGGCTTCTTCTATACGTTGTATATATTCTGTAAGCTCGCTTTGCTTAGGAAAAGAAACCCCATAAATACGGGTTAACTGCTTTCTTGATTCATCTCCTCTCCAATAAGCTCCGGCTACATTAGTCAACTTCAGCGCTTTGATAAATCCTGTATGCGGTATATGTGGTCCGCGGCATAAATCGGTAAAGTTCCCCTGGCTATAGAAAGTAATTTTTCCATCTTCAAGATCCTTAATCAAATCTAATTTATACTCATCGCCCTTTTCAGTAAAATAGGCTAAAGCATCAGACTTAGAAACGGCTTTTCTTTCGAAAGTTTCCTTTGTTTTTGCCAATTCCAGCATCTTATCCTCGATTTTTCTCAAATCGTCTGAAGAAAAGTCTCTGTCACCGAAATCTACATCATAATAAAATCCCGTTTCGATTGCCGGACCGATACCAAATTTCGTACCCGGATAAAGTGCTTCCAAAGCTTCCGCTAATAAGTGGGCTGATGAGTGCCAGAAAGTAGACTTTCCTTCATCATCATTCCATGTCAATAATTTAACGGTAGCATCATGCTCTATCGGTCTGGAAGAATCCCAAACTTCTCCGTTTACTTCTGCTGCTAATACGTTCCTTGCTAAACCTTCCGAAATGGAAAGCGCTATTTGATGTGCTGTTGTTCCCTTTTCATATTCCCTTACGGAACCATCGGGAAGTGTAATTTTAATCATTTACAACATGATTTAATGTTTATAAAAAATATTTCAATACACTTATACAAGTAAGTGTGAGGTGCAAAAGTAATAGTTTTAATGTAATTTGCTGTTAAATCAATCTAATATTATGGATTATCCGATTTCAGAAAAGAAAAACAACATGAAGAGTAAATACACTAAGGAGATGGATTTTCCTATGTTATTAGCTATCAGATTTTTATTCAACTACTGTATTTCTTTCAATAGCAACCTAGACTTTCTATAAACACCAGATTCCCGATCTATTTTTTTGAGCCATTCTTCAGCGTTCTTTTTATCCTTCTTTCCCAGGTAAGCCAAGGCCAGATAATAAGCGGCCTCATCTTTAAATATTGATTCTCCCTGATAAACCTGTTCTAGATATTCTTTTGATTGCTCAAAATTATTAGTTTGACTTAGAGAAACACCATAATAAAACTTCAGCATATCATTATCTGGATCAGTAGCTAATAATGTTTTCAGCTTTCCTTTTGCCTCTTCAAAGCGATGTTTATTAAAAGCTTCGGTTGCATCTTTTAGCAAACTGATATTATCACCACTTCCCCTTTCTTCAACAGAAACCATTTTTGCATCAAAAAACTCATTATAGCTATTCTGATTCCATGGCGCCCAGATAAATAGCGCCATAAGAATTGCAGCGGCAACGTAATAGAATTTATTTATCCGAAGTTTTCTAACCGGTGTTTCTTCCTGATTGCTAAAATAGTCCCATTTTAACCTTCGCAGATTTTCTTTAAATGCCAGATCATCTATATCATTTCTATGTTTATGAGCTTTTAAAGCGCCATTTATCTTAATATAAAGCTCATAATCTGCCTTTAACTGACTATCTTGTTCAAGTTCAGCTTCAAAATCAGTTCGTTCCGTTTCGTCCATTTCCCGATTGATAAAACGGATAATATCTTCTACATTAAACCTGTTCATCTCTTTTCCTTATTTCAGATTTTATCATTTGCATTAACGATCCTACACATTCCGATTTCTTTTTTCGCAAATAACCATAAGTAACATTCAATTTTTCTGCTATTCTCTCCTGATGTTCGTCTATTAGTGTTAAGTTTATGATTTCGCGACATTTTTCAGATAATCGTTCAAACATCTTCACATACAGTTTACTTTGTTCCTCTTCCTCTAATAGTTTATCTGCCTGAAGAAAAACATCCTCACCAATTGATAATAAATCATCTTCATTATTTGTTACCTGTAGATTTGATTTCTTCTTCAACTGATTCAACCACTTACGCTTACATACCATCAGAAAGAAAGGCTCGAACGGACAAGTTAGTTGTAAGCCTTTATATTTCGCCTGATTATAAATATCTATAAGTGACTCCTGAAAAATATCCCCTGCATCATCTTCCGTTCCACTGTTGCTAACAATTAAGCGCTTGACTTTAGACGAAAAACGGGAATAGATTTTCTGTATGACGGAACTATCATTTGACAATAAGCCTTCCAGATAATATTGATCTTCGTGTTGCTTTCTCAAGATAAACGGTTTATAAAGTATAATATCAAAGATAAATATTCAATAGTACAATATTAAAATCGCTATAAATCCCTAAAATAAAGAAACTTCTATCTAAGGCCACTGAAAAAAATTAAAATATTTTCAGAAACAGGGGTAACAATGTTCAGACCTATTTGATATCCCTATGAAACAAATCTGAAAAAGCTATGAACACAACTCAAGAATTATTAATGAAATGGCTGATAAACATTGCAATGTTTCTGGGTCTGTTCCTGCTGATACAGATACTGTGATAAACTATTAATCAAATTAAAAACACAAAATCATGAAAAATTTAAAAATAACAACTGCACTATTACTTTTTGCGTTAGCAGTAGCTTCCTGCAAAAAAAATGACAACGAAAAATTCCAATCTATTTCAGATAGTAAAGAATTTATTCAGCAAAAAGGTCCTAAGGTCCAGAGAATAAAGATCAACACCACTATAGATAACGAAGTAAAACTCGCTGGAGGAACAACTATTAAATTCAGAAAAAATTGTTTTACAAAAAATGGAGAACCTATATCTGGCGATGTGATTATCGAAGCATATGAAATATTAAACCGTAAAGATGTATTAATGAGTGGAACGAATACGAATCATAGCAGCGGAGCGCCATTAATTTCCCAAGGTTTTATTTTTATAGATGCCAAGACAAACGGGCAAAGTGTAGACCGGAATCTAAAAGAACCTGTAACCATTACTATGGCGGCAAATGGAGATAGCTATACACAAATTTGGGAAGGAATAATCGATGACAACGGACAATTTGCATGGAACGGAATTCCCAGAGCAAATGGAAACGCCAACGACTTTTTCGTTAAAGCCAGTGCTTCAGACAGCTTTATCTTTGATTTCGGTAAACTGGGATGGATAAATTGTGATGTGTTCTATTCAAATACCAGCCCAAAAACGACGGTAAAGGTAACAGTAGCAAATAATCCGGGTTCTATGGCTAGCTTTATGGCAGCAAACGGCGAAACGTTTGTTTATTTCTGTGCCAAAGGCGAAAATGTTGCAGCTCAGCTTTATACTCCAGATGGACCTAGTGCAGTAAAAAGTTATAATGATTCTATGCCAATCGGAGCACTTGGAAAATTCATATCCTTCTCCATTAAAAACGGTAAATTTTATTACGCAGAACAGGAAACTACAATAACAGCAAATCTAGACCTTACATTAACACTTACGGAAACAACGGAAGCCGCGATACAATCGGCAATTGACAATTTAAACAACTATTAACCCAAAACAGAGGTCGGGGAATTTCTTTGACCTCTGTTTTTTTTCTATTTTAGGATCTACTAAAATAAACCCATGAGAAAACCTGTACTTCTGCTGTTATTCATCATTACAGCTTTTTTTGGTTTCAAAGACGTTTCAGCACAATCTCCAATTGCTAATGATACAGTTCCGGCTAAAATTATTTATCACATAAACGATGGTCAAGTATCTTTCAATTCGGAGCTTAGGCCTTTAAGACCAATAGCAGGTGCTCCGGCTCCCTTCTACAGTTATTTCTGGGAATTTGGAGACGGAAATTTTTCATTTTTACAAAATCCTACCCACGTATACGCGGATAGTGGAATATATGCTCCCCGATTGTATGCAACCAACAATTATGATGATGGGAATCCTCCACCCATGCGACCGGGAAAGTTAAAAACCTCGAAACCAGCAGTTAAATCAATGTTGGCTTCCACTAACTTTTTTAAAGACAAACATCAAATTGCTCTGCAAAGCAACAGGATGCCCAAGCCTCAGGAAGAAATGGTAGTTATTTTGGGTTATAAGAATTCAGATTTAATTAATCCTTTAACTAAAAGCGGTACAATTGCTTTTTTTTATAATGATACTCAATTCGAAAAAGACAACTTTAAAATAACAGATATCAGGACTCATCACGGAGAAGAAAAAACAGATCTTGGCCGATTAATCACATTAGGTTCTCTAAAATCAACAAATGTAGATTTTTACGCCAGAAGTGGTCCAAGTCCATTATCCTCCATTGCAAACACAAATTCTTCCAGAATTATTCATGAACAAAAGG
Source organism: Pseudopedobacter saltans DSM 12145 (assembly GCF_000190735.1). Lineage (GTDB taxonomy): Bacteria > Bacteroidota > Bacteroidia > Sphingobacteriales > Sphingobacteriaceae > Pseudopedobacter > Pseudopedobacter saltans. The sequence goes on along the minus strand of NC_015177.1, from coordinate 520,069 downwards.
CCGCTTTTAGAAATTCGGAAGCCTGGAAGTACAATAACCTGCAGGCAAACGAAGAGCGATTTCTATTTTTAAGCCTACAAACCACACCTGAAATGATTAAAGATACTAATGCTGTCGTTAATCTTTCTGCCGTTTTCATTCCTGATGATCCACTGGCTGAAATAGACATCTACAAATTGGAACTTCAGATTGTGGCCTCCCATGACCCCAATAAAATGATATTGAAAAACCGTTCTATGAATTACAGATTCTTAGGCAAAGACAAAACATTGACTTATAAAGTCCGCTTTCAAAATACAGGAAAAGGACCAGCTAAGAAAGTTGATGTCGGCGTAAGCATTCCGGAAGGTTTAGATGTTCAATCGGTGAAAATAAAAGATTCCAATCCTAAACTTATATTATGTAATGCTGCTTATACAGGACAAAGCTGCCTGGATACTATCATAAAAAAAGATAGTATTCACTTTGTTTTTCGTAACATTTACCTCCCCGGTGTGCAACAGGATGGTGTAAATGATAAAGATTCAACCAAAGGATATATAGAATATCAAATTAAGTTTAAAGAAAAGCCTAAAAAGCTTCCATTTGCAAGCTCTGCGGGAATAGTTTTCGACAAAAACGAACCTATTTATACCAATAAAGCCAAAGGAAAATTCAAACCAGGAATTTCTCCAGGGATTATGGTCGGTTATGGGAGTCTAACATCAGCTACTTCTGTAAAAGGAATTGGCGATAAAAGTTATACCCTTGGTTTCAGTATTTCACCATATTCTCCTTATAGAAAATATCTGCAGGCCGAACTATTTTTAAACACTTATGAGACCACTAATGATTTGATAAACGTTTACACATTAAGCAAAGATACGTCGATGTACGGCAACCAAACCTTTCAGATAATTACTGGTCGGGAAATTTATAGCCAGACAAAAAAATTCAATCTGGACCTGGTTCCCGCACATTTAAGATACAACCTGAACAATTATATAGGCTTGGGTATAGGTGCTTTTACTTCTCTTACAATCTCAGAAAGCACAAAACTGGTTCAAAGAACAAATCTTTTGGATTATAGCAGAGATGCCGCCACCGGGTCAAAAGAACCTCAAAAGATACATGATGACATTTTATTAAGCAAAAACAATAAAAGCTTCGCGATTGTTAATGCCAGTATATTTGCAGACCTCCAATTGGGTTTAGTAAGGAAAGGACCTGCTCTCGGAATCAGATATTTACAGGGTGTTAGTAATAAAGACAATCGCATATTTGCTTATCTTAGTTTTAAACTATAAGAATAGCTCAACTTCGCTAGCGCTCAGTTAATTTTTTATGAGCTATTTGTGCGAGGCAGGTATATTTTTAAGATATAACAGCATATACCTAAAAAACATTTTTCCGATTTTCGGGGCATAGCCAAGAACCTGCCTAAGCGGCATAAAAAATTAATAGATGAATTTTAAACAGGCTCTTATTTATCTCTTTTTTATTTTATCTCTGTTTACGCAATCAGTTTATGGAAATATTGATGACTTTAGAGACAGCCTAAAAAGTTTTAAAAAAGAAGATAAGCTTACCGGATGGATAGATTTAGGCATAGAAGAAGCCATTAACAATATAGGCCAAAGCATTCTTTACCTCGATGAAACAGAGAAAGGTGCATGGCGCAAACCTAAAACAGATGAAGAAAAGGAAGCCTGGTTATTTCTGCTAATTAATCAGGGATATTACCAATTATATCATGGAGACATCAATAACTCTATCAATAAATACGAATCAGCTTATAGTTTCTATCAAACCGAGAAAATCCCTATCGATATTGAAGAATATATCCTAAAACCCTTAGGAAATAATTATACCCGAATAGGTGATTTTGAAAGAGCTATTTTTATCCAGAACCAAAGCTTAGATATTGCAACTGCTGAAAAAAATGACACTTTAGCCGCTTCCATACATAATAATCTTGCCATAACATATCTTAGTAAAGGCAATTTGAAAGAAGCACAGAAACAAGCAGAATTAGGTTTACAACTGTCAAAAGAAGAGAATAACATCTATGGACTTTTGTATTCTACCAAAGCGAAAATCCTGTATGAACAGCAGGAATATAAGAACGCACTAATTTCTGCAGACAAAGCTCTTAAATATCTTAAGCAAAAGAAAAGTACGACTTATTGGCAAATAAGTGCCCATGATATCATTGCTAACATTGAACTTAAAAATGGAAATTATGCCAGCGCTGAAAAACATATTCAGGAAGCTTTTAATTTAATTTCTACAGATCGAAAACGTGAATATTCTTCCTTGTATATTTTAAAAAGCAGATTATATTTCCAAAAGAAGAACTATAAATCAGCCTTAAAATCGATAGATGAAGGACTTGCGATCTTAGACAATCAGTTTAATGAAACTCAGGGTTTCCCAAATACAAAAAATCTTTATCCGGAAATAAAACTGCAACTTGCTTTGGTCCTTAAAGGCGATATTCTTGCTGCTACCAACCGAAAAGAAGAAGCGCTTACTGCGTACCTATTAGCTAACCAGGTCTCCGAATTATTGAGATCAGGATACACCTACCTCTCATCAAAGAAAAAGCAACAGGAAGAAGCCAAACTCAACGCCGAAAAAATAATAGAAACCGCTTACTCGCTGTGGTTGGGAAGCAAAAATGAAAAATTTGCCAAGCTTATTTTAGAAACATCTGAAAAAACCAAGGCCAGACTCTTATTCGACGAGCTTAAGTTTAATCAGGAACGTTTTGCTTCTAAAAACAAAGCCTATACAGATATATTAAAGCTGGAACAAACTATCAATTATTACGAGAAGCAGAAAAGAATCGAAAATACCTCGAGGTTTGATAAAAAATTAGACAATCTACATTTTCAGCTATCTTCCCTGCGAAAATCCAACAATCTTCAAAACTATGTCCTAAATATCAGTGCAGATGAGTTAACCTCACAAATCCCTAAAAAAGTACTGGCATTGGTATTTTTTGTTGGTAACCAAAATACATATATCATTACAGCTTCCTCGATGGGCATAGCCAGCATTGCGAAAATTAATGATTCTGGTTCTCAGGAAAAAGAAGTCGGAAACTTCATCAACACCTATTTCTACAATGGGCCAAACGCCATGATTAACAAGCCAAAATCATTTTTCAACGAATCTTATAAAATATATCAATCTATTTTCTCTCCATTAAAACTTACCGGTTATAACGATTTACTGATAATTAAGGACGGTATTTATAATTACCTGGCTTTTGATGGACTTATTAGCAGCAATCGATATACAAAAAAAATTAAGGAGTGGCCCTACCTGATTTCCAATAAAAAAATCAGATACCAATATTCCTTATACAATCTGAATAAAACTGACAAAGGATACGATAATCTTTTGTTTTCGGGCTTCTTTTTAAGCAAAACGAGTGATAATCCAACGGTTATTCCTTCTGTAAATTATGAGTATAACGCTTTGAAAAACATGATCGATGGACGTTTTTATAGTAATGAAAGAGTAAATTCGGATATTCTGAAAGATAAAATTGAAACCAGTAATATTTTACACATAAGCAGCCATGCCCATTTAAGTGATTCTACCGCCGAACCTGTTCTGGAACTGTTTAATGAAAAGTTTTACTTATTCGAGATTGAACCAAATCGTTCATTTCCGAACCTTGTTGTTCTAAATGCCTGCCAAACCGGAAATGGGGAGTTTATCAGCGGAGAGGGAATTGAAAGCTTAGCCAGGGGTTTTCTTGCTGCAGGAACAAAAGCTGTAATATCTTCTTTATGGAGGGTTAATGATGAAGCTGGAGCCAAAATCTTAGTTTTATTTTACAAAAATCTTCTGAAGAGCACTAGCCCTGTTGATGCTTTAAGAATGGCTAAGTTAAATTGGATACATAGTCATAAAACCAGTGATATTATGGCTCTACCCTATTATTGGGATAACACTGTTTATACCGGATCGGATATGCAGATTACTTTTAATAAAGCTTTTAACAAAACTTTCTATATTATTGTTGCCGCTATTATAGCCACAATTTTAGCTTTAATTATTATTGTTTATTTATCTAGAAAGCCGAAAGCTTAAAGCGAAAGTCAATGCCACTTATCATAATTAATAAATTTCCCATCCAACTCCTATCCAGTAATCTAGACTTCGGTCTCCAGACATTCGACTTCCGACATATTAACGAACTAAAATATTGGCTCTTCAATCCATCCGGATGTTAAAACGTCTGCCAGGTGCATAGTTTTTAACGGAAGATTATGAGCATCAATATAGCCCTGTATTTGCATTAAGCAAGAAACATCTGTAGAAATAATATATTCTGCACCGGTAGCCATTGCATTATTTACTTTTTGCTCCGCCATGGCTGCAGAAATTCCTTCAAACTTTACAGCAAATGTCCCTCCGAATCCACAACAAACTTCCTGATCCTTCATCTCTACCAATTCCAATCCGTGAACTTTTTCCAGCAGCTTTCTTGGTTCGGATTTTATTTTACATTCCCTAAGGCCGCTGCAAGAATCGTGATAAACAGCAACACCTTCTAGCTCTGCTCCAAAATAGTCTTTATGTAAAACGTTTATCAAAAACTCAGAAAGCTCATAAATATTACTTTGTATACTTCTGCATTTGTTATGTATAGCGGTGTTAAAAAACAGATCGTTATATGCATTTCTTACCATTCCTGTACAGGAAGCGGAAGGAGATACAATATAATTCTGTCCAGAAAAATCATTTAAGAATTTGCTTCCTACTTTTTTCGCATCATCCCAATAGCCAGCGTTATAAGCAGGCTGTCCGCAACAAGTCTGATCCGGATTATAAATCACATTACAACCTGCCTTTTCTAAAACCTTAACCGTATTTCTTGCTGTTTCTACATAAAGCTGATCGACAAAGCAAGGGATAAACAATTCTACATTCATGTATTAATTTTATATACTAACCAAGACTACTTCATTAAACTCACAAAACATACGAAGTACTAGCTCTTTGTGTTAATCCGTTATATTCAATAGCTTTCAAATTTGATAATTTTTAAGGGATTTCTTTTCTTTTATTACAAGAGAAAACAAAATACTTATTGCAATCACAAAAAATATCCCTAAAAACAATGCTGAATAACGCATATTACCTGTCATTTCCTCTATCAAACCGAAGCTAAACAGACCTGCCACAATTGCCAGTTTTTCCGTTACATCATAAAAACTAAAAAATGATGCATTGTCTGATGTTTGTTCAGGTATCAATTTAGAAAAAGTAGATCTTGATAAAGATTGTATTCCCCCCATTATTGTACCAACAACTGCGGCCAGAACATAAAACTGGTATTCCGTTGTAATAAAATATGCGCTGATGCAAACTACAATCCAGATACTTACAACAGCAATTAAAACTTTGATATTACCATATCTATGTGATAATTTCGACATTAATATGGCTCCGCCTATCGCTACCAGCTGTATAATAAGAATAGTTGCTATTAATTTAGACGTTCCCAGTTGTAATATTTTTTCGCCGAAACTCGCCGCAACCAGCATAATTGTTTGTACTCCCATTGCCGAAAAGAAATAAGAAGCCAGGTATTTCTTAAGAACAGTCATTTTAGACACTTCATGCCAGACCTTTTTCAGGTTGTCAAAACCATTCAATAGCTTAACTTTTTCGGCTGCTTTAAAATTCGGACTGCCTTTCGGTAATACCCTGATAGATATTTGAGCAAAACCTATCCACCAGATACCAACCAGCAAAAATGATAACCTGGCAGGAAAACCGGCATCAGTTATTCCAAAAAGCTCTGGTTTAAGTACGAAAATAAAACAGATAACCTGTAAAATCACGCTTCCCACATAACCATAGGCAAAACCTTTGGCACTTACAGCATCCTGATTTTCCTTCGAGGCTATTTCCGGCAGATAAGAATTGATAAACACTATACCTCCGCAATAACCCAAAGCCGCCAGGGCAAAAAATATCAGACTAACTTCCAATGTTTCTAAAGTAAAAAAATAGAGTCCGGCACAAGCCAAACCTCCCAACCATGTAAACAGCTTTAGAAATATCTTTTTATTTCCATGAAAATCCGCCATCGAAGTCAGTAAAGGTGATATCATGGCAATAACCAGATAAGCCGCAGCCAATACATAGTTAGATAACGCAGTATTTACAAAATCAAAACCAAAGAATTTAACCTTATCACCAAATTGCTCTGTAGTAGTTATAGCTGTATAATAAGCAGGAAAAATAGTTGAAGTGATAACCAAATTATAGGATGAGTTTGCCCAGTCGAACATAGCCCATGACTTCACTACTTTTTTATTGTCTTTTTCTATCATAATGTATCGTAAAAGTAGCTAAACTTACAATTATACTCTGCAAAAATGTTTTTTCCACTTATCTTTCTCAAGTAATTATGTATTTGTGGAAAAAGAGATAAAAACAATTAACGAATATATTGAGCAGTTTCCTATAGAAAGAAAGGAAATCCTTCAAAAATTAAGGAAAACAATTTTAGAAAATTTGCCTACAGGTTTTGAAGAAACTATAAGTTATGGCATGATTGGCTACGTTGTACCTCACAGGATTTATCCTGATGGTTATCACATAAATTCACAACTACCTCTACCTTTTATAAATATAGCTTCACAAAAGAGCCATATTGCCATTTATCACATGGCTTTATATGCCGATGAAAATTTGCTAAACTGGTTCAAACAAGAATATGCTAAACATAGTCAGGCAAAACCTGATATAGGAAAAAGCTGTATTAGATTCAAAAAAACAGAGCAGATCCCATTTTTATTAATAGGCAAATTGGTTAAGAAAATAAAAGTTCAGCAATGGATAAAACTATATGAAAGTAGCGTAAAGAAATAAGAGCTATTATATAAAAAGCTTTAAGATAGGAGCTATTGGCAACTAACATTCACTCCTTCCAGAACATCCTGTTTATGAATATCAATCATTATAATAATATGAATCATCAAAAACATAAAACGAACTAAAACTTCTCCTCGACCCCTAAACCAAATAAAGCAAAATCATATTTAACCGGATCAACTGCATCAAACTTCCTTAAATTTTCAGTCAGCTCGACCGCGGTTTTCCAGTCTGTTTGCTTACGGTCTATCATACCTAACTTTCTTGCTACCCTGTCTACATGAACGTCACAAGGACAAATCAGCTGAGATGGTTTAATCCTGTCCCAAATTCCAAAATCCACCCCACATTTGTCTTTTCTAACCATCCAGCGTAAAAACATATTGATACGTTTACAGGTTGCATTTTTCATAGGAGACGAAATATGCTTTACTGTCCTTTGCGGAAAGTCTTCCAACGAAAAAAAATAAGATCTGAAATAGTTCAAATTATTTTCCACATGTGGTAAATTCAGTAAACTATTATAGCAGACATTGGTTTCCGCTTTCATATCGGAGATCTGCTCCGAAAGATATTCATCTCGCATTTCCGATGGCTTAAAAGGAAGAAAAGCATCTTCCAGACTGTTGAACTGTTGGTAATGCTGCTTAAAAAACTGAATAAAATATAAGGTATCGGTGTAATTGAAAGTGCGATGTTTAAAATTCTCCAAACGCTTTAAATCAGATTCCTGATGGTTAAGAATAAAATCATATGGTGCTCCATCCATCAGGCCTATCAATTCCTTTGATTTTTTAATAATGGTGACACGCTGTCCCCAGGCAAGAATAGAAGACCAAAAACCCATGATTTCTATATCCTGTTTTTTAGTAAAAAGATGAGGTATACAAATTGGATCATTTTCTATAAATCCAGGTTGATTATATTGAAGCACTTTTTTATCCAGAAACTCTTTCAGCTCCGCTTCACTATTAAAACTTTTTTTCATTTCTAAACAAAGGTAAGTATTCCTCCGATACTAAAATCCAGCTAAAAAGACTATCTTTGTACAAAAAGGGGTGCTGGTTTTCGGCTGAGATTATACCCATTGAGAAAAACGTCCCAAAGCGCTTTTTTCAAACAACTGATCCAGGTAATGCTGGCGTAGTGATAAAAAATGGACACAATCTTCCCTTATTGACATATATTTTAACTAAAGGGTTACATTGGCGGATATGCAAGATTGGTTGGTTCTTTTCTTATCTCAAATTAAAGAGACTGGATTATTAGAGTGGTTAGCGGTACTCTTTGGAGTATCAGAAGTGCTTTTAGCAAGAAAAAACAATATCTTGTTATACCCTACCGGGATTATTTCTATTTTATTATCATCATATCTGCTATTCCACGCCAAGCTTTATGCAGAAACTTTGCTAAATGCTTATTATCTGATCATGAGTATTTACGGATGGTATTTCTGGATACATAAAAAATCAAGACCCGACGTAAAAATTAGCTGGACTACAAAAAAGGAAATGATTACAGCAATATGCATCTCGGTTTTCGGATTTTTTATACTTCACTTTTTTCTGGTTAAATACACAACATCCGACGTTCCGTGGGAAGACGCCATTGTAGCTTCTACAGCATGGGCAGGAATGTGGCTTTTGGCAAAAAGAAAAATAGAAAATTGGATTTTCCTCAATATATCAAATATCATAGCTATCCCTTTGCTTATTCACAAACATCTTCCCATGATGGCTATGTTAACATTATTTCTGTTTGTCGTTGCTATTTTTGGCTATTTAGACTGGAAAAAGATTTATAAAGAGGAATTGAATATGATAAAAAAATAAATCGCCAACATATTTCCAATGAAAATGGAATAAAACAAAGAATATAGAAAATGTCACACTCTTTCAGTCCCAGCTGGACAGAAACCATCAGAAAATATGCAGCGGAAGCTGAACAATTAGGCCAACTTCACCCTGGAATGCTGGACTTAGTTTACAACAATAATTGGTTCAATCTGTATGTTCCGAAAGAATATGGAGGATTGGAAAAACCACTTCCTGAAATTTTAAGGCTGGAAGAAAATCTGGCTAAAGCTGATGGAAGTCTGGCATGGACAGTAACCCTGTGTAGTGGAGCAGCATGGTTTGCAGGTTTTTTGGATAAACATTTGGCAAAGGAAATATTCAAAGATCCAAAAGCATGTTTCGCTGGTAGTGGAGCGGTAGGCGGAACTGCGTACAAGACTGCTGATGGGTATATGATTAATGGTACATGGAAATACGCCAGCGGTGCGCTACATGCAACTATTTTAACAGCTAATTGCTTAATTGTAGATAGTTCCGGAACCGCAATATTAGACGATAACGGAAAGGAGCTGATAAAATCGTTCATTTTAAAAAGGAATGAAGTTGAAATTCTAAGCGAGTGGGCTTATTTCGGATTAATAGCCACGGGAAGTCATGCTTTCAAAGTAGACAATGTCTTGATTCCGAATAACAGACTATTTGAAATAAATGGCGAACTGCAAATTGATATCCCTTTACTAAATTACCCGTTTCTTCAAATGGCAGAAACAACGCTTGCGGTTAATTACTCGGGCATGGCACTTCATTTTGTAGAACTGGTTGATGATTACTTTTATACAAGAACGGGTATAAAGCGATATTCTGGTGAGCAGGTCGTATATTTTGAAAAGGAGTTTGCAGAATTAAAAGAAAATTTTCAAAATGTTCGCAATCAATTTTTTGCAAAAGTTGATTTATCCTGGAAAGAATTCTCTGAAAAAGGAAAATGCACTGCGAATACCTTAAGCTCTGTAAGCAAAAAGAGCCGTACGCTTGCGCATACAGCCCGAAAAATGGTTGATTCCCTATATCCTTACTGTGGTTTGGAAGCCGCTAAAAAAGCAAGCGAATTAAACAGAGTTTGGAGAGATCTTCATACTGCTAGTCAACATTCATTATTGACTTTTGATTTTTAGGTTCTTGAAATAAAAACAATAAGCTATTATAAGAATATCCTTAACTGTTTTTATTAATCCTTCATCTTCGGCGCAGTATAATTATCGACAGGGTTTACTTCTATCCATGACTGCTCTTTACCATCCGCATCCTGCTTAAGACAGGCTGTAAAAAAAGCTGTAACCTTTCCCTTCTCGTTAACAAAAACAAAAGGCCTTTCTCTTCTCCTAAAAGTCGTTTCCGAACCATCATCATAATTTACAGTTTTTGTATAAACGGATTCTTTGGAAAGTAATTTATAATTTACACCGTCTTTAGAATAATATTGGGCTCCGTTCTTGCCAACTCCTGTAGCGTCAGCTCTAAAATCGCTTAAAATAACATTATACTGTTTATCGGCATACCAAATCGTAGGATCCTCCAATTGATTTTTACCTGGTAAAAGATTCTCTCCATTGTTAAGAATGGTATATTTTCCATCAAATTTTGGGGCAGTTGCACCCTGTGCTATTCTAATATCATTAATGGATTTGCGAGCAAAGACATATACACTTCCGTCTTTATGAACTAATGGAGCAGGATTAGAAAACGACATAATAATAGAATCAGACCTTTTCCATGGACCGGTAATATTATTAGACCACGCATAACCAGTCTCGTTAGCACTTGAAATATAATACAGAACGTACTTATCACCTGCTTTTACAATTTTAGGATTATGTGCCCTGTCATTATCCCAATAACCATCTCTTTTTTGTATCACTACTTCCTGGAAAGTATAAGGCCCGAGTAAGTCTTTAGAGGTTGCTCTAACTATTTCAGAATACTTGGTCCAACCGCCTAAGCCATATTTTTCCGGCCATCTGGAAGCAAACATATGGTAGGTATCTCCAACTTTTATAACTGTAGGACACCATAAAATATAGCCTTCCATCTTAAATCCACCTTTCTTTACTGCCGGTTTAATGGCATCTTTCAATGTTTGAGCATTGCTAGTAGCTGCCAATGCTATAAACAATACAAGGAAAATTTGTGATAATATAATGCGCTTCATCTTCTGATAATTTAACAGGGCAATAAAGCAATAATTTAAAACAATCAATTAAGCCAAAAACGCGATATAGTATCTCCTATTGGCTTAGAATAAAAAAAGGAGAAGCCAATTTAAGACCCTCCTTTTCATTTAAATCAATATTTTAACTATTATTTTTTTAAGGCATCTTTTACATTCTGCATTTTTTGGTCAGCCTTATCTGCAGCATTCTTTACATCTTGTTTTGCTCCATGAGCTGCATCTTTAACGTCCTGTTTTGCCTGATTAAGGTTTTGTTCAGTTTTATTTGCTGCCTCTTTAGTTTTATCTTTTACATCCTGTGCTGTAGATTTTGCACTCTCAACTGCATTATCAACACCTTGCTTAATATCCTGTGCAGCAGAACTGGCGGCTTCTTTGGTTTTTGCCCAAGCGGCTTTCGCTTCATCAAGAGCTTTTCTGGCTTCTTCTTCCGCTTTTTTATCCCCTCTGGCAATCGCTTCATCAAGCTCTTTCTGTGCTTTGTCTACCTTCTCTTTCATTTCCGATTCAGCCTTATTTACAGATCTATCTAACGAGTCAATAGCATTATCTACTTGCTCGCCCGCAGTTTGTTGTTTGGCATTGTTATTACAAGCCGCAAAAGTTAAAGCAGATGCCATAACTGCTAAAAATGCTAATTTTTTCATATTTAATATTTTTTTTGTTTTAGATAAAACATTAACAGTAATTGTTCATTAATGTTTTTGACACACTATTTTTATCCAGCTGATTTTCTATTATTTATTGGTAATGTATTATGGATATTATTATGTGATTTTTTATTACGTCTTTAAACCTCATGCAATAAAAAAGGTGAGAAACCCAAAGCCTCTCACCTTTCAATAAAATATGATTAAATCTTTTACTAATAAGCTCTCGCAAATAAAACCCGCTGAGTAGAAGGCTTTCCTGTCAGGATACAAACACCTTCTTCTTGTTCATTATTTAAAGGGATACACCTGATAGTAGCTTTTGTTTCCTCTTTTATTCTTTGTTCTGTCTCAGAAGTTCCGTCCCAATGAGCAGCTACAAAACCCGGTTTCTCATCAAGAACACGCTTAAATTCTTCGTAAGTATCAACTTTAGTTGTATTCTCTTCTTTAAACCTATGTGCCTTTTGATAAATATTATTTTGTATTTCTTCCAATAGACTTTCTACAACATCTGCTATATTATCTCTGGACATTGTTTCCTTCGTTCTGGTATCCCTTCTCGCTACTTCAATGGTATTATTATCCAAATCCCTTCCTCCTATAGCTAAACGAACAGGTACTCCCTTCATTTCATACTCTGCAAATTTAAAGCCCGGTCTTTGTGTATCCCTGTCGTCATATTTAACAGAAATACCTTTCGCTTTTAATTGAGCAATAATATCATCTGCAACCACTGTTATTCTGGCCAATTCTTCTTCCCCTTTATTAATCGGTACAATAACGACTTGAATTGGCGCTAGTTTTGGAGGAAGAACTAAACCTGCATCATCAGAATGAGCCATAATTAAAGCCCCCATTAAACGCGTGGAAACTCCCCACGAAGTAGCCCATACAAATTCTTGTTTACCTTCCTTGCTTGTAAATTTCACATCAAAAGCTTTCGCAAAATTTTGTCCTAAAAAATGAGACGTACCTGCTTGCAATGCTTTTCCATCCTGCATTAATGCTTCTATACAATAAGTATCTAATGCCCCTGCAAATCGCTCGTTTGCAGTCTTTTTACCTCTTACAACCGGTAATGCCAACCAGTTTTCCGCAAAATCAGCGTAAACTTCAAGCATTTTTTCAGTCTCTTCTACCGCTTCTTCCCTTGTAGCGTGTGCAGTATGCCCTTCTTGCCATAAAAATTCAGCGGTTCTCAGAAATAATCTTGTACGCATTTCCCATCGCACTACGTTTGCCCATTGATTAACCAGAATAGGTAAATCCCGATAAGATTGAATCCAGCCTTTATAGGTATTCCAAATAATAGTTTCTGAAGTTGGCCTAACGATCAATTCTTCTTCCAGCTTAGCCTCTTCATCAACAATAATATTTCCTGTTCCGTCATTTTTTAGTCTGTAATGAGTTACAACAGCGCATTCTGTCGCAAAGCCATCAACATGAGATGCCTCTTTTGAGAAAAATGACTTTGGAATGAATAAAGGAAAATAAGCGTTTGAATGTCCTGTTTCTTTGAATTTCTGGTCTAAAACAGATTGCATTTTTTCCCAAATAGAATAACCGTAGGGTTTAATTACCATACAGCCTCTAACTGCGGAATGCTCTGCCAAATCGGCCTTAGCTACCAATTCATTATACCATTGTGAATAATCTTCAGCTCTACTTGTTAATCCTTTGCTCATAAACTATGTTGGAATATTTTTTGTATCTATTATTTTGATTTTAATGCTGCCAAAGTTAAAAAATATTAGGCGGATTAAGCTTGTTAATATTTTAAACCTTTTTGTCTCGATGCAGTCAATATCTTTGTATCGTAATATTTACTTAAAACGTATGAGTTAGAGAGAGATGTTAGCTATATTTAAGGAACTAAATCTGAGGGAAATGAAAACGAAGATTACACATATATTATTAGGTAGCTTTGCCTTGGTGTTGGCAAGCTGCGCTACTAGCCAAACGACTGTTCAGAACGCCTCAAGTGGGGATGATGTATATAGTTCAAACGTCGAAGCCAAAAAAATCACTTATACCCCTAGACGAATTGAGGATTACCAAACCAGTAATGGTAATGACTATTATTATGACGAAGATCAAAATGAGTCCAGAATAGACATTAACCGTAGAGCACCATACAGCTGGAGAGATTCGTATTATGACAATTATTTAAGCTATGACCCATTCTATTATGATCCTTTTTATTCTAACAGTTGGTATAGACCTGGATTTTCCGTAGGGTTAGGTTGGAATAACTGGGGCTGGAACAGTTGGTCAATTGGATGGAATAATTGGGGATATGATCCATTCTATTATGGATATGGATGGAACAGCTGGTATTATAATCCCTGGGCCTATAATCCTTGGTATGGTCCGTATAGATATAATTATTGGGGAATGTATTCAGTTTACAATCCAGTTTATTGGGGCGGCGGCTATTATGGTGGCCTTTGGAATGGCAGAGTTGTTGAAAATAATCCAAGACCTAGCAGAGGCGTTTCCGGTGTAAGACCTGATCGTACCGGTAGCTCATCAGGAAGAGTCGGTACCAATACTCGCTCTGGCGGTAGAATACAGATGCCAGAGGGAAGACCTTCCAGAACAGAAGGTACTGTAGGCAGACCAGGTACTAGCGAACGCCCGGGAACAACCAGACCGATGACAAGACCGGAGAGTGGCCAAAGCGGTACTCGTCCAACCAGATCTGAAGCTCCTCAAAGAGTAGAAAGACCGGCTCCAACCGAGTCTTCAAGACCACAAAGCAGACCAGAGAGATACTCTCCTCCTCCGCAACAATCACCTTCTTCATGGGGTGGCGGAAGTTCATCTTCCGGAGGCGGTAGCAGTAGAGGAAGCTCCGGTGGTGGTGGCGGAAGACCATCCAGATAAATTTAAGAGTCCGCTTGTCCGGCAAGCGGACTTTTATTATCCGTTCATTTTAATATTTAAGCATCATGAAATTAACAAATATATTAGGGTTATTATTGGTTGCGGGGGCCTCTTCACAGCAGGCTTTTGCACAATATGAAGGAGATGCGCTAAAGTTTTCTGGAACTGAAAGCAGTACAACTGCCCGATTTGGGGCTTTAGGTGGGCAACAAACATCAATGGGAGGCGATTTAAGTTCTATTTACGGTAACCCTGCGGGGCTAGGTATGTTTAGCAGGTCTGAATTTGCTTTTACCGTAGGGCTAAATAATTACAAAAACAAATCTGAATTTTTAGGCCAATCTACCTCTAGCTCTGTGTTTAACCCCACTATAAACAATATTGGGATTGTATTCCATTCTCCGGTTTCTAAATTTGGAGATAATACAAAAAAAGGATTAGTAGCTGTTAATTACGGTATTGGCTATCAGAAAAATAATTTTTTCAAGAATAAGATTCGGTTTTCTGGTGTAACTTTTGAAAATGGTTTAGGAGATTACTTAGCCGAAGCTGCCAATAGGGATGGCGCTTCTGATCCGGAAAAATTATCAGACAATATCGTTTACGGAGGTTGGCAAGGTTATTTATTTGATCAAGATAATACTGGCAAATACGCACCAAATACTTATAGTGATGGAGACCAGAACATGAATATTTTGAGATCGGGAGGACAATCAAATTTAGATCTATCGTTTGGTTTGAATTTTGGGAATAATGTTTACGTGGGAGCTGGGGTCGGAATTGCGTCTTTAAATTATAAATCGCAGGAAACATTAAACGAGTCCAGTTTATTTGCTGATAATGGATCTCCGTATAATGTCGATTTTTTAAAATCTTATAATACTGAAGGTTCAGGTGTAAACTTTAAAATTGGCGCTATTTTAAAGCCTGTTAACGAACTAAGACTAGGTCTTTCGCTGGAAACTCCAACTTATTATGATTTAACAGATACTTATTACGAAAGGATAGATTTTTTAAACACCTTTAATACTTCTGTATCTCAGGATCAAGACTTTAACTTCAATTACAATCTAAGAACACCTTTAAAATTAAATGGTGGTATCTCTTATATATTTGGTCAAAAAGGTTTTATAAGTGCTGATGTTAATTTTGTAGACTATTCAACCATAAAATTCACTTCCAATGAATCAGCTACCGACAGAAATGTTAACAACTACATTCAAAACAATTACAAAGATGTAGTGAACTTTGGTGTTGGTGCAGAATATAAAGTAAGCAACGAATTTGCTGTTAGAGCGGGTTACCGTCATATGGGAGATCCTTATGTTAAAAGTAGTGTTGATAATTCTGTAAACAGATATTCTGGTGGCTTTGGCTATAGAGTAGGAAATTACTCTATTGATGCTGCTGTAATGGTTTATGATAACAAAGATGGTTATAGTGCATATACATTAAGTGGGGGAAATGAGCCTTACGCAGATATTACAAAAACAACAACCAGAGTTTCTTTAACTTTTGGAGCGAGATTTTAAATAAAAAAACTATATTAAAAGGGTGCTAAGAACAAAGGGGAACTATCTTCATATTCTTTGCACCCTTTCTGGTATAATATAATCTGGCTTAGAAATATGAAACGCTTTCTTTTACTGCTTATTCTCATTGGTATAAACTACTCAAATGTAGCTGCACAAGATCGCTCGGTAAAAGTATCTGGCAAATATCAAAATGATTTAGAAAGTAGCAACTTAAAAGGTAAGGTTAAGTCCACTACTTGTTATGAATATAAGGCAGATAAAAATAATGAGGGATTAAATACTAACTGGGACTATAAATCAATATACAGCTTTAATAACTCTGGCAACATAGAGGGTATTTCTATGTATAATCAACAAAACCGCATTGTTCTTTCCTTAAACACCTACGACAAAAAAGGGAGAATAGCATCAACAATTGATAAAAAAGGAGGTTCTGGAAATTTCTCTGAATATAGCTACAACAATAAGCAAAATCTCATTGAGTGTGTATATTCAAAAAATCGCCTTGTATTTCGATTTATATATAACAAGTTTGGAAAAAGAGATACTATGTATTCTTATGATATCAGAGAAAAACTAAGCTCAAAAGTAATTTACAATTATGATAAACGGAGCAATTGTATACAAGAATTATGGTATAAATCTGATGGTAGTTTAGATAAAATAAACGAATATATATACGACCAGCAAAACAAAAGAATACAAGAAAGTAATTACGACTCTAACAGAATTAAAACAAGTAAAATTGTTTATACATACGATAAACGAAATAATTTAATATTAGCCCTTGATTCTAATATAATTTTTATAGGTGGGTCTCCACGTAAAAAACTAGACGACAATATATATTCCAGAACTTTTAAATATGAATCTTTTGACAAATATGGGAATTGGCTCAAGAAAAGTGTAATGATAGATGATAAACCTGTACAAATAACTAAGCGAGAAATCACTTATTATTAATTACATTCAGAAATATTATTTGCGCTTTAACAGGACAATAAATATTCGACGTTAGTCTTCAAAAACATCATCCAGATTTAATTTAAACCCTGCCAGAATATCAGAAGTTATTTCTTCACTTAAGGTAAACAAGCGGGATGGCTTATATTTTTCATCAGCGCCCAAAGTGTATTTAAAGAAAGTCTTTTCTGATGGACTTACAATCCAATATTCTTTCACTCCAAATTCTTCATATATTTTGTATTTATTTAGCAGTTCTTTTTTATTGTTTCCAGGAGAAAGTATTTCAACCACAATATCCGGAGCACCTATACAACCCCTGTCATCCAACTTAGCCAAATCGCATATTACACATATATCAGGTTGCAAAACGGTATAAATATCCTTATCTGCTTTACTATCTTTTGGGAAACGTACATCAAAAGGAGCGGCATAAATCTTACAAGATTTATTTTTCAGATATACTGCAAGAGCAACAAATACCTTACCCGAAACCTGTTGATGGTATCTGGAAGGCGCAGGGCTCATTTTGAATATTTTTCCCTTTAAGAGTTCTACTCTATCGCTAAAAAACCAATTTAAATAATTGGAATAATTATAAGTCAATGACAAGTCCAGGTCTTCCAGCTTTTCTACTGGACTTTCCCCAAACGTATTGTATGGCTTGGTTTGTTTCATGGTTTCATTTCAGGTTATATATACTAATTTTTTTCGACAAACATCCCTAACAAATATAAGGATATCCCCATAAGCATCAAACAAAAAACTGATTTATTTAGCAACAAAAAAGCCTTTCTAATAGTTGTAAGAAAGGCTTTTACTAACTAAATTTGGTATACATTTATTTATTACCGTTGTAGGCTCTAAGCATCCAACTGGTTTTTTCCTGAAACTTTACAAATCCGGTAATCATATCGGCTGTACCTTCATCGTTTACATTCTCGGATGCCGTTTCTATGATTTCTCTCTCTAAATCCAACAATACCTTATAATCTTCAAGTATAGCATCCACCATCTTATTTGGAGCCAGCCCTTCTGTATTAATTTCTTTAATTTTAGATACCTTGATATAATTTGCATAAGTGCTATGCGGAGATTTACCCAGTGTTAATACACGTTCAGCCAATTCGTCTATTGTTAATTGAGCATTGTTATATAATTCTTCGAATTTAAGATGCAATGTAAAGAAGTCATTTCCTCTCACATTCCAATGACATCCACGTAATTTTTGATAATGTATTTGATAATTTGCCAATAAATCGTTTAATAAATCTACAAGTTCTACAACCTCTTTGTCGTTAAGTCCTATTTTATTTGTTGCCATATTTTTTATGAATTTAGTCTTTTAACTATAACGTTGTAGTTCTCTATTTTGTTTACAATTATTGGAATACCGCTATCAATAAAACCGTCATTAGAAACCGCATCATACCATATGCCATCGATATCTATTTTACCAGAAGGTCTTAAAGCAGTTTTAGCAAAGCCTTGTTTACCTATCAATTCCATCGACGGTTTATTTACCTGATAGCCATGTCCGGCTTTCTGTTCATCCGTCAGGACTAATCTTTTAAAAACCTTCGATTTTAAAATGTTTCCTCCAAAAATTACCGACAAAACAATAGACCCAATTACAGAACCTATTACCAACAAAAATGCATTCACAAGTCTTTCTCCAGAACTTACGTTAAAATCAAAAAAATCATTTGTAACCAGACTTAATGCCAGGCCACTAATCATAAATATGATTCCCAATATACCAAAAATCCCAAAGCCCGGAATCAGGAATATTTCTAAAATGAGAAATATGACTCCCAATACAAAAATTACGATTTCCCAATTATCAGCAAGTCCTTCCAGATAAAGCGGAGCGAAAAATAACAAGGCCGATACAATGGAAACAATGAGCGCAAAACCAATACCGGGGGTTTGTAATTCGAAATATATTCCACCTATAATCAGCAATATCAATAAACCGGAAATTGCTGGTGTAAGTAATATACCAATAATTTTATCCAGAACTGATGGAACAAAGGTGTGTATGTCAGGCTGATTTATGCCTTCCTTTTGTAATACTTCTTTTATAGAGTTTGCTTCTCCATCGCAGAACTTATGAGCCAGTGCTTCGGATGTAGTAAAGGTTAATACCTTACCTTTTGGCTTTACTCCCGGGATTTCTATATCCGGATCAACAAAACCTTCCGCTATTTGGGGATCGCGGCCCTTTGTTTCGGCCGTTGTCCTCATTAACCCTCTCATAAAAGATTGATATTTTTCCGGCAGCACTTCTCCACTTCCGTTAACTACACTGGCAGCACCAATACTTGCTCCTCTGTGCATGTATATCTTATCACAAGCCAAAGAAATTAATGCACCCGCAGATGCTGCGTTATTATTAATAAAGACAATAGTCTTTATATCTGAATTGAGCAATGCTGTACGGATTGAATCTGCATAATCCAACATTCCGCCAAAAGTATTCAGTTCCAGTAATAGTACCTCCGCTTTATCTGCTTTTGAATTGGCTATCGCTTTCTTTGCAATCCTCCAGGTAGCCGGGTTAATCTCGTCTTTTATTTCAAATTGGTAAACCTTAGTTTGTGCATTTAAAGTTTGTTGAAACAATAAAAAGCAAATCAAGTATAATATCCTTTTCATCAATAGTATTTATTTTAAAACGCAAAGAATATCAAGGTTCACAGAATTTAAATTTACCTCTGTATGCTTGGCGTCTTTGTAGTTATTGTCTTTTATTTTATATTTTTGAAGCTATATGCTCAATAAAGATACATTTAAGCAGCTAATCTCTGAAACAGTAAAGGGAATTATATGGAAAATTGTTTTAGATGACGAAGAGCAGATCCTACTTGTAGAAAGCCGAACAGATACCAAAGAAGTTTATTTCTATGCCTACGACTTTAAAAAAAGCCAATTTCTGATGAAGGATAAGGTTTTTGAGGAAAAATGGCTTATTGGCATTTCCGGAATTTATAAAACCACAGCTTACTTTTACCAATTCGAAAACGAATTTAGTCCCGCCAGAAAAGGCATTATTGCATTTGACCTCCGTAATCAAAATATACTTTGGGAAAACTATAACTATGTACTCGAGAATATTTCTTACAAAGGAATATTAGCTTTTAATTCCAGAATACAGCCTCGAAGGTTTGAACTACTGGATCCCGAAACAGGATTGTTACTAAAAAACGTAAAGCAGGAAGAAATTTCAGAATATCCCACAATAATTAATAAAATCCAGATTCCGGATTCTCATTTCAGTGAGGAAATAACCCAATGCTATCAAGAGCTAAAAATCAACGATTTAGACATCAGATCTGGATATAAAAAGCAAGAAAACACCATCAATCATATACTGGAAATCTACAGGGAAGGTAATTTAATTTTTACCGATTATCTTGCTAAAGATATACAAAAAGTATCCCCCGATACGTTCTTTGTATGGTTCAACAGACTGGTTTACATTAAGGACAAATCAGAAATTGTTGTTTATTTATTATAATTGTAAAGTTTTTACAGATAAGATTTTTATAAATGAAGCTTAAAAACATTCTAATATTTACATTTTCTATATTCACATATGCCGCATCGGCTTCCTCAACGCGAGATTCAATTGGTATAGAAAATCTATCTGGAAAAAAGATCATTCTTCATAAGATAGAGCCCAAGGAAACGTACTACTCCCTTTCAAGAAGATACAACATTGCTCCTAAAAAAATCATGGATTTTAATAACAATGTTCCTCTGGGAATTGGGTCGGTAATTAAAATACCTACAGAGCAAGACTTTTCAATAACTAAACCTCCGGTGGTTTTCACTAACAGGCCTGGCAACAATAATAATGCACAAGAGACACCTAAAACCACAACAGGCGGCAAAAAAGAAACTACACACGTTGTACAACCCAAAGAAACTTTATATGCTATTGCCAGCAAATACAATATGCGTGTAGACGACTTAAAGTTGTTGAATAACTTATCGGCAAATAATCTTAACGTTGGACAAACTTTAAAAGTTTTAGTTAACGAATCTGTTAGCATTAAGCCAGAGGTAATAACCAATAGCCAGGGCAAACCAGAAATCGTAAGAAACACTCCTCCACCTGTGCAGGAGACACCTAATAAAATCAGGTATGTAGATTCTACAGACTCTTCCGGCGACAACCTTAACATACAAAGAAACAGATACGGCATTACAGAAAAAAATGAAAAAGGTATCGCTGTATATATCAATGACGAAAATTTGGGAAATGCCAAAAGCTATGCTTTGCACAGCATCGCCCCTATCGGAACGATTGTAAAGATCACCAATCCGATGACGAACAGAAGTGTTTTTGCCAAAGTTGTCGGGAAATATACAGAGAACGAAACTACAAAAGACGTAATCATAGTTATCAATAAAGCTGTTGCAGATGCTTTAGGTGCTTTAGATAAACGCTTTTTGGTAAATATAACTTACGGATTACCTAATGAAAGATAAGCCGTACATTGTGGGAGTGGCCGGAGGTAGTGGGTCTGGCAAAACGTTTTTCTTAAATTGCTTTTTAAATCATTTCTCTCCGGAAGAAGTATGCCTGATTTCTCAGGATGACTACTATTTCCGCGTTGGAGCAAACATGACCAAAGAAGAGAATAAACTCCACAATTTTGACCTCCCTACTTGTTTTGATATTCAAAAATTCGAATCGGATATTGATAAGCTTATGAATTTCGAAACGGTATATATGGAAGAATATACTTTTAACAATGACAACCTAACACCTAAGATATTAGAGAATAAACCTGCCCCTATCCTAATCATAGAGGGTTTATTTATTTACCATTTCGAAAACATCAAACCATTATTTGATTATAAGATTTTTATTGATGCCCAAACAGAGGTCGCTTTAGAAAGACGACTCAATAGAGATTTAATCGAAAGGGGCTATTCTGAAGAGGATATTTTATATAAATGGCATAATCATGTCATGCCATCTTATGAGCAATATTTATTGCCGCACAGGTCTTCGTGTGATATTGTAATAGATAATTCTGTAAATGAAATTTCTAATATTCTAAACGTTACAGACACTATATCAAACAACATAAGAGCAAGATTGAGAATAGTAAAATAGTTTACGTCCGGGACAGCTCGCAGAAGCGGTTTCAGATAAGTTATAAACGAGTACTGAACCCTGTCCCGACTTTAAGTCGGGTAGAATCAGATAAATCACCGACTCATTCCACTTTTTTTTCCTTTTTATTTTTACCCCATTTTTTATTGGTGGGCTTCTTTTTAAAGTGAGTTTTACTCTTTTTCTTTTTTGTCGGCTCATAACCGGGTGCTTCTCCCAGTTCTTCAGGCAAAGGGATTTTCTCTATCTCTCTTTCAATCAGTTTTTCAATCCTATGGAATTTATTCTGGTCTTTATCGTTAATAAAAGTAATAGCCGTTCCGGTTGCTTCTGCCCTGGCAGTTCTGCCAATTCTATGGATATAATCTTCAGGATCCGGCGGCACATCATAGTTAACAACCAGATCAATTCCCACTACATCAATACCTCTTGAAATAACATCTGTACCAACCAGTACAGATAACTGTCCGCCCTTAAACCGATTCATGATTTCCTCTCTTTGATGCTGTTCTAAATCGGAATGAAATGCTTCGGACTTGATTCCTTTCTTGTTCAGTTCGCTGTTTATAGACTTAACCGTTTCTTTCTTAGAAGCAAATATGATTATACTTTTAAAACCTCCATCTTTCAGTATAGACATCAGCAACCTTCCTTTCTGATTATCGAAAGCCATATAAGCCAATTGATTAATACCTTCAGACGGTTTAGATATAGCAATATTTACTTCGGCCGGATGCTTTAAAATCTTCTTTGCCAAACCACGAATCCGTGGTGGCATAGTGGCAGAAAATAACAGGTTTTGTCTTTTCTGAGGTAAATAACTGATAATCCTGACGATATCATCATAAAAACCCATATCCAGCATTCTATCGGCTTCATCCAGAATCAAATGCTCCAGGCTATCAAATTTGATTTTACCGGAAGTCAAGTGTGCTATTATTCTGCCTGGAGTAGCAACAATAATATTTACACCTTCCCTTAAGGATCGCTTTTGCTGCTCGTAGTCAACACCATCCCCGCCTCCATAAACGGCTATAGAAGTAGCTTGAGTAAAATAAGCCAGTCCCATAATTTGCTGGTCGATTTGTAAAGCCAGCTCTCTTGTGGGCACAAGAATAAGCGTATTTATCTTTTCCGTTTGTTTCTGATAAATTTTATTCAGCACAGGCAGTAAATAGGACGCCGTTTTTCCGGTTCCGGTCTGTGCACAAGCTATAATATCTTTATTCTGCAGAACAAGTGGGATAGTTTGTTCCTGAATCGGGGTTGCTTTTGAAAATCCCATGCTGTCTAAACCTTCCTGCAGCTCAGGGACAAAATTAAATTCTTCGAAGTTCAATATTATGATGAATTGATAATCAACTGTAAATATATATCTTTATTTAAAGCAATTTCAAGTAACTAAAAATTTTCAATATTATAATGGCCTTTAAATATATTTTTTGGTTACCCTTTATTTTAAACGTTCTAAACGTAAACGCTCAGGATACGATAAAAGTAGTTTTAAAAGATACGATACAAATTCACGGTACGATCAGATACCTTGATAATACGCCCGCAACAAATCTTTACATTCGTTCAAAAACCCATCCCGATAACATTCAAACTTTTACAGATAATCTAGGTAAATTCACCTTGAAAAATGCACTTTTTCAAGATACATTATTAATAGGCCCAGCTTCAAAGCCTAATTTTCCTTATAAGGGCTCAAGATTTATAGATATAGTAATTCCTCAATACTATTTTGAATTGCCTCCCTTAGAAAAAACTGAAAAAAGAATACATCTTTGCTGTTTGAGATGTTAGCATAGCGCATCTCGAACTTAAAAATGTTGAGGATTTCTTAATCCTCCTAACAACTATTGCAACTCAAAAATAAAAAACAATATTTGATAATGGCTCTCACTTATCGGATATACGATCAACAAGGTATTTATTTTATTACATGTACAGTAAATCAGTGGGTTGATGTCTTCACGAGAAAGGAATATGTTGAAATTTTACTGGAAAGTCTAAAGTATTGCCAAAGACACAAAGGACTTGAGATATTTTCATGGGTTGTAATGACAAATCACATCCATTTAATCATTGGGACGAATAAAAATAATTTGAGTGATATTATCAGAGACTTTAAAAAGTTCACTTCCTCTAAAATAATTGCAGCAATAAGAGATAATAAAAAAGAAAGCAGAAGGAATTGGTTGTTATGGCTATTGAGTAAACAAGAGAATGTTTTTTTTTGGCAGAATGGTTATCACGCCGAAGAAATCACTGGATTGGATTTCTTTAATATTAAACAAGATTATATCCATCATAATCCTGTGAGGGCAGGTTTAGTAGAAAAAGAAGAGGATTATTTATACAGTAGCTGTGGGGAAATTTATGGAGTTAGAAAAGGATTACTGGAATTGACAACTTTTATATAGAGAATCTGATGTGGATTGCAAATCCATATTATTTAATAGTTCGACATGCCCTGCGGAACATGTCGAACAGCACTTTATTGAAGGCCCTAAAAAGATGGAAACCAACTGTAGTATATGGAAAACCTTTGGAACAACGCTTCAAAATTAATTATAGGGTCAGACTGGAGGATTAATCCTTTAATATCGAATTATGTTTTCCTATTAGAATCACAAATAGTATTTTCCATCTGTAAGCTTAATTTCCCCTGCATCCAGCAAAACGCGTATAACTTCTAACCTATAATTATCTGTTCCTAATTTCGAAGCAGTTACCAATTGCTCCAAATCCAGAGGAGCAATACGCAATGCTTCCAGCAATTCCTCTATAATTTTGCTCTTCAATTGTAATGCTCTCTTATTATCGATACATACATCACAAATACCACATTCTGTCGCATTATCCTCGTCAAAATAGCGAAGCAATTGCTGGCTTCTGCATTCATTCCTCTCTACGTAACCAAACATGGCATCCATCTTAGCCTGATAAACCTCTTTTCGCTGTTTGTAATAAGCAGCATCTATATAAAGATTTTCAAGACCATATCTTGGTTGCATAAAAGTCAGCAAAGGCTGATCCGTTTTCTCTACATAAGTAATTACTTCCAGTTTATTCAACTCTCTTAGTATCGCTGTCACTTCTGTAGTCGAAAAAGAGGTTCGTTTAGCTATTTCGGATTCTTTAATTGCTACAAAACTTTCAAACACCCCTCCGTAAATACGCAACAGGCTTTTGATAAAAAAATCGTATTTATAATTTTCTACCTGAAATTTGTAAAGATCTTCGCCACCAACCAGAAACTGCACACGCGAAGGCAATAATGCATTTTCGCTCATTACCAGATAATCATTCGCTTCTAACGTTTTTATCGCACTGATTGCCATAATAACATCCAATTGAAATCTGGAGGAGAACTCGGCTATATTAAAGTTATAAGAGACACCATTACCGGCACCAAAAGGAATTTGCAGATAGTTACACAAGCAATGATAGACTTTTTTTATCTCGTCTATAGGTGGAAAACTTTGATCAAATCGCTTCCGAAAAATAAGGCCATCCTGTTCCTGGTAAAACATAACCGCATAAGCCTTTTGCCCATCCCGGCCTCCCCTTCCCGCCTCCTGATAATAAGCCTCCGGACTTTCGGGCATCTCGTAATGGATAACAAAACGCACATTTGGCTTATCTATCCCCATACCGAAAGCATTTGTAGCTACAATAACCCTAACCTCATCACTAATCCATTTTTTCTGTGTAAGGTTTCTGCTTTCCGCATCTAATCCTGCATGATAAAAAGCTGCCGAAATACCATACTGACTTAGAAATTTAGAGAGCTCTACAGTGTCCTTTCTTGTCCTTACGTAAACAATTCCACTCCCCTTCAGATTATTACAGATCTGAACCATTTTCTGCAATTTATTCTCCAGTATTAAAACCGAATAAGAAAGGTTTTCTCTCGCAAAACTTTGTTTAAAGATTTTAGCATCCTTAAAATGCAGTTTCTCTACAATATCACGCTGAACGATAGCCGTTGCGGAAGCAGTAAGCGCAATAACAGGGACTTTAGGGTGTAAGGATCTAACTTCATGAATATGCAGATAGGGCGGCCTGAAATCATACCCCCACTGCGAAATACAATGCGATTCGTCTATTGCAAAAAGGTTTACTTTCATGTACCTGATTCTTTCGCGAACCAGATCTGTCATCAATCTTTCTGGGGAAATGTATAAAAATTTGATATCTCCATAAACACAATTATCCAAAGCAATATCAATTTCCCGTTTGCCCATGCCAGATATAATCGCCAGGGCTTTAATTCCTCTTTTTTGCAGGTTTTCTACCTGATCTTTCATCAAAGCAATCAACGGAGACACTACAATACATATTCCTTCTTTAGCCAATGCCGGTACCTGAAAACAAATAGATTTGCCGCCACCGGTTGGTAAAAGAGCTAATGTATCATAATTTTCCATTACAGACGTTATAATATCTTCCTGCAATGGTCTAAAATGGTCGTAGCCCCAATATTGTTTTAATATTTGATGTATAGACATATTTAGAGAATCGTCTCAAAGCTATAAAATTTATTAAATTGCAGGCTATTTTGAAATGCCGATGAATACTTTTTTTAGAATTATACTTTTTGTGCTGATAAGTTCCGGTTTACATGCACAATGGAATATAGAAAAGCCCTCTGGTCCTACCAAAACAACAAATTTCAGCACCAATGAAGGTACATGGATGAATTTGGATGTAAGTCCTGACGGAAAATTCATCGTATTTGATTTATTGGGTGATATTTACAAAATGCCTGTAACTGGCGGCGATGCGGAATTACTTGCCGGTGGTCTGGCCTGGGAAGTACAACCCCGCTTTTCGCCTGATGGCAAACTGATTTCATATACCAGCGATAAAGACGGAGCAGATAATATATGGATCATGAATGCAGATGGTTCGGGTAAAAGAGCCATTACAAAAGAAAACATCAATTTATTGAATAATGCCGTTTGGACACCCGATGGCCAGTATTTAGTTGCAAGAAAGAATTTCCTAGGCAGAAGAACGAATGCAGCTGGCGAACTTTGGATGTATCATGTTTCTGGCGGATTTGAAGGAACCCAACTGACACAAAGAAAAAGAGGGCAACGAAATCTGGGAGAACCTTTTGTCTCAAAATCAGGCAAAGAATTATATTATAGCGAAGACATTAGCCCCGCCTATTTACAGTACAACAAAGATCCAAATGGAGAAATCTATCAAATCAAAAGATTGATTCTGGAGGATGAAACGGTAGAAAATGTTGCCGGCGGCACTGGTGGAGCAGTAAGGCCTCAGGTTTCTCCAAATGGAAAATATTTGGCTTATGTAAAACGGAATAAGCTAAAGACCAATTTAATGATACAAGATTTAGAAACTGGTGAGGAATTTATCTTGTATGACGATTTATCAAGAGATCTTCAGGAATCTAAAGCTTCGTACGGACTTTATCCTAACTTCAATTGGCTCCCAGACAATAAAACAGTAATATTTTATGCAAAAGGAAAGATCAATAAAATAGATATCCTTTACCAGATGGTACAGGAAATACCGTTTAAGGTAAATGTAAAACAAACTATTTCCGAGGCTTTACATTACGATCAAAAAGTATTTAACGAGGAGTTTGACGCTAAAATGATCAGGCAATTGGTAACTTCGCCAGACCTGAAAAAAGTAGCTTTTAGTGCTGGTGGATATATTTATGTAAAAAACCTTCCCGACGGAAAACCGGAAAGGTTAACGACAGAAACAGACTGGGAATTTGATCCTTGTTTTAGCCCCGACGGTAACTTTATTATTTATACAAGCTGGAACGATGAACTAAAAGGTTCTATTATGAAAATAGATCTTAGCAGTAAAAAAATCGATAAGCTTACGCCGCGAGGAGGATTCTATTACACACCAAAATTCAGCAACAAAGGAGATTTGATCGTTTATAGAAAAGGTGTAGGAAATGATTTGCTGGGCTTCACCTTTTCTAAAAACCCAGGCATTTACACCATATCTGCTAATGGCGGAGAACCTAAATTGATCTTAAAAGAAGGCCTTAAACCGCAATTCAATAAATCAGACAATAGGATATTCTATACGGCAAAAGAAGACGGAAAGAATGCGCTTAAAAGTTGTGATCTTTCCGGCAATAATATCAGAACGCATTATACTACCAAATTGGGAACAGAATTTATTTTAAGTCCTGATAACCGTTGGTTAGCATTTAGCGAGCTTTTTGATATTTATTTAACCCCATTTATTGCGACAGCGAATGGTACAGAGTTGGCTTCCAACACAAAATCGTTCCCTGTTAAAAAGGTGTCTGGCGATGTTGGAAACTACATCCATTGGAACAAAGAAAGCAAGGCTTTGCATTGGACTTTAGGTTCCAGATATTACACCAAAGAAATTAAAGATGCTTTAGCCTTTTCTAATGATACGAAGGATAAATCGGATACGCTTGGTCTAGAAATAGCACTTACATTAAAAACTGATGTACCGCAACATAAAATAGCTTTTAAAGGAGCGACAATCATCACCATGAAGGATAACGAAATTATCCCTAATGGAACGATCCTTATTGATCAGAACAAAATAGTAGCAATCGGAAAAGATAACGAAGTAAACATTCCGGACGATGCAATTGTTTATCCTGCTTACGGAAAAACAATAATACCTGGCTTTATAGATGTACATGCACATCTAAAAACCAGTCCCGACGGAATTATTCCACAGCAAAACTGGGCATATTATGCAAATCTCGCTTATGGAATAACCACAGCTCATGATCCTTCTACCAATATGGAAATGGCATCTAGCCAGGCAGAAATGATTAAAGCCGGTAGATTGGTTGGTCCCCGTCTTTTTGCAGCAGGTTCCATTACCGGAGATAAGGACACCGAAATTAAAACCGGGTTTCAGAATTTGGCAGAAATAAAATCTCACCTGAAAAGAATGCAGGCTATTGGAACCTTTACTTTAAAATCCAGTGGTTTGTACAGAAGAGATCAGAGACAACAACTTGTTCAGGCTGCCCGAGAACAAAAAATGATGATCATCCCCGAAGGAGAATACGACTTTTTCACAAGCATGAATATGATTGCCGATGGACATAGCAGTATTGAACATAACATTCCTGTATTACCGGTTTATAAAGATGTATCGCAGTTCTGGAACGCCAGCAAAACTTCTTATACACCAACTTTAATTATTGCCAACGGAAGTCAGTTTGGCGAAAACTATTGGTACGATCGCATCAACGTTTGGGAGAATCAAAAGCTTTTGAACTTTATACCCAGACATTTAGTAGATAGCAAATCAAGAAGAAGAACAACTTCTGAATATGGAGATTATGGCCATATCGACATTTCCCGAGTAGTGAATCAAATAGCTAACGGCGGAACAAAAGTCAATCTAGGTTCAAACGGAAGGTTACAGGGGCTTGGTGCACATTGGGAACTTTGGATGCTTGGACAAGGTGGAATGAAGCCCCACGACATTCTAAAAGTCGCTACTATTAATGGTGCCGAATATCTGGGAATGGATAGAGAATTAGGTTCGTTGGAAAAAGGAAAATTAGCAGATTTAATTGTTTTAAACAGAGACCCCCTTCAGGATATCAGAAATACAGAAAGCATCAAGTATGTAATGGTAAATGGCAGACTTTATGATGCTGAATCGATGAATGAGCTTGGACAGGATATCAAACCGATAAACAAATTCTGGTGGCAATTCAATAATAGCGAGAACTACATGGATTTCAGTAAAAATGCGGAAACATGGACCTTCTCTGTTCCTGATTGCGAATAATCATTTGAATTGTATATTTGCCGGAACAAATGTTAAAGAACCTCCATCTTTTTATCAGATCTGTACTTATTGCGATAATAGACAGTTTTTATCCGCTGTTCAAACGTTTTATGCCTTTGCAAACCTTTAGATATGCGGCTTGCGGAGGCGGAAATCAGGTTTTGAATATATTCATCTATTTTATTTCGTATAATTTTATACTAAAAAAAGAAATTATCCACTTACCTTTTATAGCTATAAGCCCACATATTGCAGCATGGCTGATAGCATTTATGATTACCACTCCTATCGGTTTTTATTTAAGCTTTGCTGTAGTATTCAATGGTTCCTATTTAAAAAAGAGAATCCAGTTATTCAGGTATTTTGCTGTGGTAATGATCTGTATTTTGTTAAACTACATGTTCATGAAGCTTTTTGTTGAACATTTGCATTGGTATCCAACCATATCTTTTATTATTACAAATGTATTGGTTACAGCTTTCAGCTATCTAAGCCAAAGGAATTTTTCTTTTAGACAGAAAAAACCATAGACTAAAAAGGAAAGATTCAGAATTTCTTGATACTTGACACTTAATATTTAGAGATAACTTTTCATAAAGTAGAAAAACACATATCCCAAAACGAGGAAGAATACAAGAAAAATAGCAATTACTTTCAGCAGTTTCTTTTCATCAGATTTCATAACGCAAATATAGAATTATAAAAATTCAAAAAACAGGTTGTAAACGATATCAAATAATCATATCCAACTGTTTCTCCAAATCTAAATCGGCAGGTATTTTAAGCCCATAATCCGGTAATTCCAGCACCTTCAATTGCGATTCAAGTAAAATTGGATTAAAGAAATGATTCTTTCTGCTTTCCAAACGCTGTTTTAGTAATAAGTTATCTGCTACTATAAAGATCCATTTTATCTCGACTTCATTATATCCGCTTAAAATGCTACGATACTTCTCTTTCAATGCAGAGCAGGCTAAAACTGCTCCCCCCTGTTTATCCCATGTTAACAGGTTATCATGCAAAGTTAGCAGCCACGGAAACCGATCCTCATCAGTTAATGCCTGCCCACTTTTCATTTTTTCAATGTTAGAATGCGGATGAAAATCATCCGCATCATAAAAAGACAAGCCTAAACGCTTTGCTAACAATTTCCCTAAAGTAGTCTTCCCCGATCCGGATACACCGGCTATGATATAGAGCATTTATTCCCTTATTTTTTAATAAAGCAAGATACTTTATTACGTCATTTTGTAATACATTTTTTTAAATACCTTATTGGATTATTAAAATATTATATTTTACTTTGCAATTCAAAGTTCTTTTCAAATGCAAGAAAAAGATATTTATTCAGAGCTTAGTTCTATCAGGAACTTAATGGAGCGTTCCTCCAAATTCATTTCATTAAGTGGGTTATCTGGTATAATGGCTGGTGTTTATGCCTTAATTGGTGCTTTCCTCGGATATAAAATTGTTTATGTCCCGCATTCAGCTCTGGAATACAGAAATCATTACGTCAACGATCCTAAAGTATTAGGTCAACTATTTTTAGTTGCCTTTGCAGTCCTTATACTTTCGTTGGCTACCGGAGTTTGGCTTACCATCAGACAGGTTCGAAAAAAAGGTGAAAATTTCTGGAATCCCGTAAGCAAACGCCTATTAACAAGTCTGGCCATTCCCCTATTTACAGGCGGACTGTTTATTTTAATATTAATTTATCGTGGGGACTATAGTATAATAGCTTCCGCTTGCCTTTTATTTTATGGACTGGCTTTAATATCAGGAAGCAATTATACTTTCTCTGATGTGAAATGGTTAGGGTTCTGTGAAATTGCACTGGGTTTACTTTCGGCTTTATTTCCCGGTTACGGTATCATTTTTTGGACAATAGGTTTTGGCATCCTGCATATTATATATGGTTCTATGATGCATTTTAAATACAACAAGTGAAGATTTCGTTAGAACAATTTGATAAAGCTTTTGAAAACCGTTTGAGGTTACAGGTTATGAGCGTTCTGGTTGCCAATGAGTATTATGATTTCAATGCTCTGAAAGAACTGCTAAACGCTACAGACGGTAATCTTGCATCCCATCTTAAAGCACTGGAAAAGGAAGAATATATTATTGTTACCAAAAGTTTTATAGGCCGCAAGCCTAACACCCAATATGCGGCATCTGCTAAAGGCAGGGAGGCATTTAAAAAACATCTGGAAGCTTTGGAAAATTTAATCAAACAACAAAAAAACAATATTTAACCAACTAAATTTTTTTAATCACTTACTTTGAAAAACAAAGTACTTTTAAAAACTAAAACATGCTAACAGAAAACAATTATTCAAAAACAGCGCATTGGTTCAGAGAATCAATGCTGGTTAAGCTTTGCTTTATCGGATTCCTTACGCTCCTGCTGCTGATTCCTTCCACCTGGGTGCAAAGTCTTATCAGTGAAAGACAGCTTAGACAAAATGAAGTAGTTGATGAAATATCAGACAAATGGTCGGGTAAACAATTAGTAGAAGGTCCGGTATTAATTTTACCATATTTAAATACAATTGCAGAAAAAAATGATAAAGGCATAATAACGTACAAAGAAGAGTTACAGAATATATACATTCTGCCAGAAGAACTTAACATAAATAGCAATGTAGACCCAGAAACCCTATATCGGGGAATTTTTGAGGCCGTAGTATATAACTCGAAAATAAATGTGAATGGGAGATTTAGTCCATTAGAATTAAAAAAATCTGGTATAAAGCCCGAACTCATTTTATGGGACAAGGTAAAAGTAGCTATTGGACTAACTGATTTAAAAGGTTTAAAAAATAATCCGAGTATAAATCTAGCAGGAAAAAGCTACGAAGTTGAGCCTGACCTCACCGATGTGAAATTATTTCGTAATAATTTAATCGCTCTTTTGGATTTAAGTGCTGATAAGAACACAGCTATTCCGTTTAACTTCAACCTGGACATTCGGGGCAGCAGTGAGCTGAATTTTCTTCATGTCGGGAAAACCACATTAGTTAAAATGAATGGGACCTGGGGAAATCCCAGCTTTACGGGACGTTACCTACCGGAAGAAAGAAATATTACAGAATCTGACTTTAAGGCTGTCTGGAAAATACCTTACTTCAATCGTTCTTATCCGCAGCAATGGGTAGAAAAAGATGCATCATTGGTAACAAAACCCAACCAGACATATAACGAAACCGATAATAATGACACTACTTTCGGAGTGAAATTTATTGTGCCGGTAGATCAATATCAGAAAACCATGAGATCGGCCAAGTACGCTATGCTCATCATTCTTCTCACTTTTATATCTCTGTTTTTCACTGAATTGTTAAACAAAAGAAAAATTCATTTATTACAATATGCTTTAATAGGGGCAGCTATGATCATTTATTATACGTTACTGTTATCTTTTAGTGAGCAAATAGGTTTTAATATTGCTTACTTAATTGCTTCTTTAGCTACTATTGTTCTGATTGTACTTTTCCTCTTGGGTTTGTTAAAAAGCAAAAAGCCAGCTCTGGTATTCGGAATGATACTGTCTATATTCTACAGCTTCATTTTTGTGATTATTCAACTGCAGGACTTTTCCCTGATCTTCGGAAGTGTAGGTTTGTTTATCATCATTGCAACCATGATGTATCTTTCTACAAAACTTAATTGGGAAACTAAAACGGCATCGGAACCTTCTTAAAAATTATAAATATGTTCAAGTTCAGTAGAATAAACCTTGCAATAGCCATTTTGTTATTTTTAATAGAAGTATTTATTGCTCTTTTTATAAATGATAATATCATCAGACCCTATATTGGAGACGTATTGGTAGTCATATTACTCTATTATATGGCAAAAAGCTTTTTCGATTTTCCTCCTGTAAAAACAGCAATTGCTGTGCTTCTATTTGCTTACTGCATAGAAACGCTTCAATATTTCAATATAGTGAGATTATTGGGATTATCGCATTCAAAAATTGCCAATATTATCATCGGCACCCATTTTTCATGGATAGACATATTAGCTTATACAGTAGGAACAGCAATTATCCTAACTGTCGAAAACTTTAAACGGACCAAAAATACCAGGATGACTATGAATTAAATTTAAAAAAATAGATATGTCCTTATCGCTTATAAACAAGCGTTCTTTATAATACGAATTTTATAAAGACCTTATTCGGGTATTACAGGGAATATTATGTAGGATAAATCGTTATAATTCCCTGTAATATCCTTATAATTAACACTTTCAAATACCACCTTAAATGTAAAATGGTGTTTATCACCATCCATTATATCCACTAACCACTAACCGAAGTAAATTCTTGATTATTCAGGATTATTTCCGGTATAAAACCAGTAATAATTGCATAAAGTCAGGTATTTAAACAACCTGGAATGGCATATTCTATGAAAGTTTATGCTTAGAAGTTTGTATAAATTAAATGCTTGGAGATTATGAGAAAGTGGGTAACACAGTTTCAGCTAACGGAATATACAACCGGCGAAATAAAAACGTATATGGGCGAATATATAGAAGCCCCCAGCTTTAATCTTGCTCAGCAGTACTGCAATAGACATAAACCCTATTTAAAAGTAATAGGCGAACTTATTGCGGAAATAGATTTGGAAACCGGGAACAGAACAGACTATGACAAAGTTAATTTAAATTAGGCTGAAGAACGCTTCACTACTACAAGAACAAGCCGATATTGCAATTCCTTAACATATTGATAATATGTATACTCTCCGTGGTTTTACTTGCTACCGATAAAAGCCATAAATATTGAGTTGAATCAAACCAAACATTCCTTCTCCTTCCCTTGATCTTCACGCTAACTGATTCTTTATAAATCCAAATATTATCTATAATAAATCCAATTAGAGTCCATGTTTTAGTTAAAAAACATGGACTTTATATGCTTTGATATTAAGTAAATATTTATAAAAAGCAGTATCAGCTAAGGTGAATTAAGGGATAAATTGTATATATTAGGTTTATTATTAACCAATTAGACCAACATGGCAATAATAGACAGCAGAGGAAGGCTTCACGGGAAAGTCGGCAATGTGGTTTACCGTACCGTGGGCGATATGAGCATAGTACAGGCCAAACCTGCCAGGGTAAGGCAAACGCTCTCTACCAAAGAAAGTGCACTGGAATTCGGACTGGTAAGTAATTGCGGGCGCATCCTGCGGAACTTATACTCATCGTTTGCCTGTCACAGCGATGGCAGACTGCTTAACCGTATGAATGTAGCGCTGCTGAAGAGCCTGAAGGATACCGAAAAGCCACGTGGCGAACGGGATCTGCATGACGGCAACCCGCAACATTTAAAGGGATTACAGTTCAATATCAATTCACCGCTGACTGAAGCGCTTGCCGTTCGGCCGGTATGTTCCATGGTGGATGGAGGGATCATGGTACAGATACCTGCTCTTAATGTATCTGAAGATCTGCTACTGCCTAAATATACCAAGAATGCCGTCCTTCGCCTGATGGTGGCTGCCATAAGTTTCAGGGAAGGTTTTTACGAATACCTGGACTATAAGGATATCCCTTTGCAGTATGGAAAGGTTATAACGGAACAGGAATGGTTATCTGATGTTGCGCTGCCTGCGGGAAGCATCGTTCTGGTGAGCGCTTCGCTGCACTGTTTCGGGATGAAAGGTATTGACGGGGAGCCGCTGAGCCTGAACGGCAAGGAATACAGCCCGGCGGAGATTATAGGAGCTTACAGGATAGATGATGAGGTTAAAGTGGAGGTTGAGGCCAAGGTTAGGGGTGGGACAGCCGATCAGACAGTACCAGAGAAGGCTTTTCCTAACCGCCATCGCTTGACCAATTACCGCGGGGAAGAGATATTGAAGGAGATAGCGAGAAAACGTAAGCGGGACAAAAAGTACCAGGAACGCCTTGCTCGGGAGAAGATCTGGACAAGCGAAGAAGAAACCGTTGTGGATGGAATGAAGCTGCCTGCAATGGGAAAAGTGTTTTATAAGAAGGAATAGACTGGAAGGGACTTTTTTCTGATTTTTTTGCTTTTTATTTTGTCCAGTAATCTATCGGCAGAGATAGATTTCATTTAATATTCATTACTTTTGGATGTAAGTTCATTTGACAGAACTTTTTTCCAATTAGTCAATACATAACAATGGTCGAGAGTGGTAATAGATAAGAGAAACTGGGTGAAGTTTTATTCAATTTCAAACTCTTTAGGGTATTTAACGGTACCGGTCACATTTTTCAATGAATTCTCGGTTAGTTCTATAGCGATACAGTTAGCTTCAGGAACTTCAAAAGGTAGCTTTATTCCAAACTCTTTGGTGAGCTTATACCCAAATTTAGGATAGTAGTTCTCATGTCCTAATACTACCACAGAACCAAAACCTAGTTCTTTCGCTTTATCATGTGCATACCTGATCAGTTTTGTACCAATTCCTTTCCCCTGAAACTCTGGTAAAACAGCAACTGGAGCCATAGCAAGTGAAACATGCATATTACTGCCGGCATCAATGATGTTAATTTTTGTAAGCAAAATATAACCGACAATTTGACTATCCTCCTCTGCAACCAGTGATAATTCAGGTATAAAAGCATCAGAACTCCTCAACCTTTCAACTAAGTACTGTTCTTTATGGTCACTTAATTCTTCATTTCTAAAGGCATTTTGTACCAGTTTAAAAACTACTCTGAAATCTCCCTTTTTCTCCTTTCTTATTTTTAGCGCCATAATATGTTAAAGGTATAAAAAACTGTTTACAGAGACTCATCAGTTCGTCTCTCGCAGATATGCATAAAATCTATCCTTAGGGTATTCGGAAAAAAGATATAAGCTCAGGTTAGTAAGGCTTAGCTCGGTACGTTAGCTCTAAGACTTGAACCAGATAGCCTAAAAAATTTCACAATATAAATTTTAAAAGACTCCCATTTTTTGCTCTCTCTTTTCACTGACTATTGATTGCAAATGGAGCGAAATATCAATGGGATGAGGATTTATTTTACAATGTTAATTAAGAAAGGATAACCGAATAATTGGGAAAGCAACTGAGAAATCTTTAAATTGGGTGTTTTTCGTACAGAATCAAGTTGGCAGCACCAACTCGGCATTAACATTATAAATTATGAAAGTATTCGGATCATTGCTGTTTATCTTTTTTATTGGATTGGGAATAGCCAATGCCCAAACAGACAAAAGCTACTTTTTAGACCTACCCTCAACCAATCAGGATACTACTTTTGAAAAGGTACTGCATCTACTTCTTTCGAGCGATTATTTTGTCGTTTCTGCGGATAAAAGTTCGGGGCTTATACAATGTAAAATCGTTATGGATGACAGTAAGGTATTCACAAAGTTAGAAGTAGATATTCTCGAATACAATCTGCTGACACGAAACAACCAAGATAAAGGTATACGAATATATATACAAGCCAACCTTAAACAAACAATCCGTTCTGTAGGAGTAAATAGCAACAGGGGATACACCGATGACAATGGCGTAGCTAAAAAGCCGAAATATTATGAACCTTTGATAGCATTCCTTAAATCCAATTTAATTTAACATGAGGGTAAATAAAGATTATAAAATCAACCACAAAAACCTTATTTACAACACATTAAATACAAAACTATTATTTAAACCTTCTAATAGGAACACTTAAATTGTTAATAAAAACAGAAGACTGCGGTCATCAAACGGTAATGACACTGAATTAAGGGTAGTATCACATATTTCGGACGGATTCTTTCGTTTTTAATTTAAAAGAGGATTTAAGTCATCGGCCGGAATACTTAAACGAAAAGTAGTATCTAATTTTTAAAAGCCTAAGTCTCCTTTCTCTAATCTTAGATTGTTTATTTTACCATGATTGGGATTTATCACTATACTCATCTGAATCTGAGAAGTTTTTCACAAGACTTATATCGCCATTAATATCGATATTTTTATAACTCCAAACAATTCTCGCTTTACTGCCTACAACAATATTATAGTTTCCGTCTTCCACTCCGCTTATACTTACAACTCCATTAACATCTGCTTTGCCTGAATAATCAGGTCTAGTATAATCTTGATCCCCTTCAAATATTACCATGCCCATTCTATTTCTTGCGGACATAATCATAGCTTTTCCTTTTTGTTTATATAAATAAACACCTGCATCAACATCAGGCAG
Organism: Pseudopedobacter saltans DSM 12145; assembly: GCF_000190735.1. Classification (GTDB taxonomy): domain Bacteria; phylum Bacteroidota; class Bacteroidia; order Sphingobacteriales; family Sphingobacteriaceae; genus Pseudopedobacter; species Pseudopedobacter saltans. The sequence continues at coordinate 482,012 of NC_015177.1, read as the reverse complement.
ATAGTTCGAACCAGTTTTAGATTTATATAATAACCTTATCTCTACCGATGAAGTTTTATTTTCTTTTTTACAACCAAAAAAAAGAACTAACAACACAATTGTTAAAAAGTAAATTGATTTTATCATAACTAATTGTTTTTTTGAAGTTCCAGTGCAACTTCGAACTTAAGGTAAGCCTGTCTTGTACAGAGATATAAAGGCCAAAGTCTTCTCTTACTCTAATCTTTCGTTCAAAGACTTGAGCCAGTGAGTTTAAGCACAACAATACTTACAGTAACCATTATTTTTTTTGTAAAGTATTTGTAAAGTCAAAACAGCATAGTTCGACAGAAATTCCTGTCAAACTTAATGCTAATATTTTCAGCAAACAAATATTTGTAAATCTTAAAAGGCTTAAAATGAAGTGTAGAGCCATAAAAAAAGCCCTTAGCTAATCGCTAAAGGCTTTAATTTTTGGGGTAAGCAATGGGGCTCGAACCCACGACCCTCAGAACCACAATCTGATGCTCTAACCAACTGAGCTATGCCTACCGTGTTTTGTGAGGACAAAAGTATAACAAAAAAGCAGATTAAGCAACTTTTAACGCTTTTTTTTAGATTTTTCAATTAATTATCTGATTATAAGACTGAAAATTTTTTATCATTAAGATTTTAATGGCAATGCTTACCTTAGTCGCATGATTGAATTGTTCACAGACGGCGCTGCGAGTGGGAATCCTGGTCCGGGAGGATACGGAGTTATACTTCGTTCCGGACCTCATTATAAAGAAATTTCGGACGGTTTTAGATTAACAACCAACAATAGAATGGAGCTTCTTGCTGTGTGCATTGGTCTTGAGGCTATAAAAAAGCCAGGGCAAAATGTTACCATTTACTCCGATTCCAAATATGTAATAGATGCAATAGACAAAAAATGGGTATTTGGCTGGGTAAAAAAAGGATTCGAAGGAAAGAAAAATAAAGATTTATGGCTTAGGCTTTTAAACTCCTACCGCTTGCATCACATCAAATTGGTTTGGGTAAAGGGTCATGCCGGACATCCTGAAAACGAACGCTGCGATCAGCTAGCGGTACAGGCAAGCAAAGGAAGTAATTTAAAAATAGACAGTGTTTTCGAAATGGAAAATAAAAAAAGCAGCCTGATATAGGCTGCTTTTTGTTAGACAGCCACGCTAGCTTCTGTATCTGCAACTGGCGAATATTCACGCATCATCTCTTCGGCTTTCAGAACCATATTTTTAGAACCTATAAAAATACATGAACGCTGATGTACTTTGTTTACTTCAATATCCAGAATACGTTTTACTCCATTTGTCGCTAAACCTCCTGCCTGCTCTATGATAAATGCCAAAGGGTTGCATTCATACACCAATCTTAATTTTCCCTGGGGATTGGCCGCTGTTGTTGGATAGATAAATATCCCTCCTCTGATCAAATTTCTGTGCAAATCTGCAACCATAGAGCCTATATATCTGGAAGTATAAGGGCGGTTGGTTTCTTTATCATGAACCTGACAATATTTAATGTATTTTTTTACACCTTCAGGAAAATGCGTATAGTAACCTTCGTTAATACTGTAAATTGTACCATCTTCGGGTATCCTCATATTTGGATGGGAAAGACAGAATTCTCCAATAGATGGATCTAATGTAAATCCGTTTACTCCTTTACCCGTGGTATAAACCAGCATAGTTGATGATCCGTAAACAATATAACCCGCAGCTACCTGCTCGGTTCCTTTTTGTAATACATCACTTTCGTTAGGTTCTTCGCTTACGTCGGTCTTTCTTCTGTAAATCGAAAAGGTTGTTCCCACCGCAACGTTTACTTCTATATTGGAAGAACCGTCTAAAGGGTCAATTGCTACAATATATTTTCCGTTTTTAGAAAATTTAGAATTCAACAATACAACTTCCTCATTCTCTTCGGATGCTACCAGGCAGCACTCTCCCCCACTTTCCAATGCGGAAATAAACTGCTCATTTGCATAGATATCTAATTTCTTTTGCGATTCGCCCTGAACGTTTACCGTTCCTGCTTCTCCCAAAATATCTACCAAACCTGCCTTATTAATTTCTCGGTTTACAATTTTAGCGGCAATTCCTATATCTCTCAATAACCTGGAAAGCTCTCCTTTTGCATATGGGAAGTCTGCTTGTTTCTCTATAATGAACTGCCCTAGTGTTTTTACTACTGTCATATACCTTAGTGTACTTTATACATTATCTATCTATCAATTCCACGACCTCCAATGTATGAATTTTTTTTTCTGAAATGCAAAATCTAATTAAAGTTCTTTGCTTATGCCAGCCTTGTTTACCAGCAGCACCAGGGTTGATATGCAAGCATTGTATTTTCTGATCATAAATTACTTTTAAAATATGCGAGTGTCCGCAAATAAACAAATCAGGAGACTTAGTGTATATATCAGGCTTCACTTTTGAACTATACCTATCAGGATATCCGCCGATATGCGTCATCCAAACGTCTACTTCTTCACATTTAAACCGTAAATGTTCAGGATACATTGCTCTGATATCTTTGCCATCAATATTACCATACACTCCTCTCAGCGGTTTAAAAGAGGCAAATTGTTCGGCCAATTCCAATGTTCCAAAATCTCCAGCATGCCAGATCTCATCACGGTCTTCAAAATACTTAAAAATCTTATCGTCGAGATATCCGTGAGTATCTGACAATAATCCTATTTTCTTCATACTTTTAGTTCTTTTTGTTCACTAGTCATTGGTTATTTAATAAAAGCTCAACTCCATTTTCCAAAAAGGGCATTCCTGACGTAATAGACTACTGAAACATGTATTATTTAACTCAATATTAGGCGATTCACCAATTTTTCAAGCGGCAATTATATCTCACGTATCAAATCTAAAATCTCGCATCTAATCAAAAAATGGTAAAAAAGTCTTTTAAAGCGGCTCGATATTCCATAGAATGTTCCTTTTCTCTGGAATAAATTACAAAATCGGAGTTCTTACAGATCTGTGCCTGCTCTTTTGATAATCTTATAATTTGTCTGAAAGCTTCTTTGTCGACAAAAGACTTAATATTAATAACCTCGGATATGGATAAATGATAATCTGAAGCCAGTTGCTGAATAGCCTGTGAAACATCCAGAGGTATAATTAACTGAATAGAACCTCTGACTTCTAAATGGGTTGCTGCAACACGAAGTAAGTCGAGAAAAAAACTAATATCGGTATGCCTGGCCAGATTCTTCATCTCGGAATCTGCTTTAAGCGCATTTAAAAAAAATGGAGGATTGCTAACAATTACATCATATTTCTTTAATGGATTCATCTCGAAAAATTCAACAAAGGAATGGTGATAACATTTTAAACGAGCATGAAAAAGCGAATTTTCAAAGTTTTTAGTCGCCGTATCAACCGCCCGATAATCTATATCCAAGGCATCTATTTTAGCATTTTTATTTCTTTGCGCCAACATCAGGGCAATCACACCAGTTCCCGTTCCTATGTCGCAAATATGCTTGGCGTTACTCACATTAGCCAAAGCTCCCAAAAGCACTCCATCTGTATTAATCTTCATCGGGCAACTTTCCTGGCTCACCACAAACTCTTTAAAACGAAATATCGACATGACACAAATCTAACTATTATTCATTCTAAACAGCTGTAAAAAGAATTGGTGTGCTATTTCTTTAAAAAAGATCAGGAACCTATTAATTTATAAAGCGAAAGCACTTATACATATTCCTCAAGGCTTTATTCACAGTTTCTCTGGTATCAGTACTTCATCTGAAAATTGAAATCAAATTGTATTTTAAATGGAGGTCGCGTTATCAAGTAAATTTTAGAAGGTTCTAAGGATTAAATTTCAAAATTAAAAATGTGACAGAGCTTATTTTATGATAATTACTATAATTAGCAGAAAGGTTTGTATTTTTGACATTGATAAAATACTCCGATTGTTATTATGATTAAAAGAAACAAAGTTAGAGACTTACTAAAGTCAACAGAATTTGGGAAAGAGGTAATTGTTATGGGATGGGTAAAAACCTTCAGAAATAATCAGTTCATTGCATTAAATGACGGTTCGACATTATCCAATCTTCAAGTTGTTGTTGACTTCGAAAATACATCGGGTGATATTCTAAAAAAAATAACTACAGGTGCTGCTGTTAAAGCTATTGGTACTTTGGTAGAATCTGTAGGTAAGGGCCAAACTGTTGAGGTAAAAGCAAATACTGTAGAGATTTTAGGTGAGAGTGATGCGGAAAAATATCCTTTACAACCTAAAAAACACAGTCTGGAATTCTTACGTGAAAAAGCACACTTACGTTTTAGAACAACAACTTTCAATGCTGTTTTCAAAGTTAGACATGCGCTGGCTTTTGCTATACATAAATTTTTTAACGAAAGAGGTTTTACCTATTTACATACGCCTATTATTACAGCATCTGATGCAGAAGGTGCAGGAGAAATGTTTAGAGTAACAACGCTTGAGCTTGGAAATCCACCAAGAGATGAGCAGGGAAACATCAATTTTAAAGAGGACTTCTTTGGAAGATCAACTAACTTAACTGTTTCCGGACAGCTTGAAGGTGAGCTTGGCGCAATGGCCTTAGGTGAAATATATACTTTCGGACCAACTTTCAGAGCTGAAAATTCTAACACGACGAGACATCTTGCTGAGTTTTGGATGATTGAACCTGAGGTTGCTTTTGCTGATCTGGAAGACAATATGGATTTAGCGGAAGATATGCTGAAGTATGTTATTAAATATGCTCTTGATAATTGCGCTGAAGAGATTGAATTCCTAAACACCAGGCTACTGGACGAAGAAAAGAACAAAGCTCAGAAAGATAGAAGCGAACTTTCTTTAATTGAAAAGCTTAATTTCTGTTTAGATAACGACTTCGAAAGAATAACTTATACAGAAGCTATAGAAATCTTAAAGAGATCTAAACCTAATCAGAAAAAACAGTTTAATTACCTGATTGATGAGTGGGGTGCTGATTTACAAAGTGAGCATGAGCGTTATCTGGTTGAAAAACACTTTAAGAAACCCGTTATCCTGACTAACTATCCGGCGGAGATTAAATCGTTCTACATGAGACAAGATGATAATTGTGCCGAAGGCAAACAAACAGTTTCTGCTATGGATATACTCTTCCCGGGAATTGGAGAAATTGTTGGAGGTTCGCAACGTGAAGAGAGACTGGAAAGACTGGAAGCCCGAATGGATGAAATAGGTATTCCAAAAGACGAACTTTACTGGTACTTGGATACACGCAGATTTGGTACAGCTCCGCATGCGGGATTTGGACTAGGCTTCGAAAGACTGGTAGTTTTTGTTACCGGGATGACTAACATCAGAGATGTTATTCCTTTCCCAAGATATCCTAAGAACGCTGAGTTCTAAAATAATATAAAAGAAAAAGGAGAGAATCTATAGAATCTCTCCTTTTTTTGTATATAAAGATTTAAATGAAATTTTCCTAAACCACTTTTGCAAGAGTAACTTTCCCTAAATTTCTTAAAGCCGCAATCTCTTCTTTTAAAGCAGCTAAAAGTTCGAAATCATATCTTCTGGTAGTAAAATCAATCAAGCTGGCTTCTCTATGTGATTGTGTTTCTTTGTATTGTTTCAAATCTGCCTTAAGCAATTTCAATAATTCGCTGTCAAATTTGTTAATAATTTCAAGTTCTGATTGGGACAAGATGTTCTTCATAGTTTTATCAGTTTTAGTTACCAAATTTGTTACATTTAAGGATATAACTAATATTGTGCCAAAAATTTTATCAGGGGAACCAGCAAACCTTTGGCTTTTTTATTAGTTATAAGAAAAACGTAGCTTAGCATCGGCTATTGATCTAAAAAATCGTCTTATCATTAAAACTGTTAACTATGCTATTGCGTATTTACGAGGAAAATCCGAATGAAAAACAAGTCCAGCAAGTTGTTGATATTTTAAAAAAAGGAGGAATTATCATCTATCCTACTGATACCATTTACGGTATGGGCTGTGATATCACGAATCAAAAGGCCATTGAAAAAATAGCTCAACTAAAGGGGATAAAACCTGAAAAAGCAAATTTTTCTTTTGTTTGTCACGACCTTAGCCATATATCCCAATATGTAAAACCTTTAGATAATTCTACCTTCAGATTGTTGAAGAAAGCGCTACCGGGAGCATTTACTTTTATATTCGAGGCAAACAGTAATGTTCCTAAATTGCTTGCCAGCAAAAAGAAAACCGTTGGTATCAGGGTTCCGGATAATAATATCGCTAGAGAAATAGTACGTATGCTGGGAAATCCGATCCTTTCAACTTCTATCAGAGATGATGACGAAATTATCGAATATTCAACTGATCCTGAATTGATTTACGAGAAATACAAAGATCTGGTAGATGTGGTTGTTGATGGTGGTTATGGTAACAATGTTGCTTCTACCGTTGTTGATTGCACAGAAGGAGATTTTGAAATTGTAAGACAGGGCCTCGGAAATTTAGAAGAATACCTTTAAAAATTTGGATATTTTGTATCTTGCGAAATGTCCAAATTAATCAATCTGTCAGCTTTCCGGAATTTTTTCAAGTCTCAATCTGCGGGCGGAATTATACTTATTTGTTGTGTTATTTTATCATTAGCCATTGCCAATTCTCCGCTGGGAAAACCTTTTGAAAATCTGTTGGAAACAGAAATCGGCTACCATTCTGATAATCTGCATTTAAAGTATCCGATATTACTTTGGATAAATGATGGTTTAATGGCTATTTTCTTTCTGTTGGTTGGACTGGAAATAAAACGGGAATTGGTGGAAGGAGAATTATCCTCTGTTAAGAAGGCTCTTTTACCCATTTTTGCTGCAATAGGCGGAATGCTGATTCCGGCTGGTATATACACAATTTTTAATAGCCAGACCGATGCTTCACACGGCTGGGGTATTCCAATGGCTACTGATATTGCTTTTGCTATCGCAATTCTTTCAGTCTTGGGAAACCGCGTTCCTTTGGCTCTTAAAGTTTTCCTGACGGCTTTAGCTATTGTAGATGATCTAGGCGCTATAATTGTAGTTGCTGTGTTTTACACCTCCGAGTTACATACCCATTACCTTCCTTATATAGCTGGATTAATACTTGTTCTGGGTATTTTAAATTATTTTAATGTAAAAAAGGTCTATCTGTATCTGATTCCGGGAGCTTTTCTTTGGTACTTTGTTCATTCCTTTGGGGTACATGCGACAATTGCCGGAGTTGTAACGGCTTTTTTCTTACCTACTACTCCCGATGCTACAGAGTCTCCTTTGGAAAAACTGGAACATCTCTTATCTAAACCGGTAAATTTTCTTATAATGCCTTTGTTTGCTTTCGCAAATACCAACATTAAGTTTGAGCCTATCATGCTGGAAGGCGTATTTGAAGGACTTAGCTTAGGAATTATTTTAGGATTGTTTCTGGGGAAACCAATTGGGATTACCCTATTATCTTACATTGCTGTAAAACTAAATATCTGTTCTCTGCCTAATGGAACCTCATGGAAACAGATTTATGCATTGGGTATTTTGGGTGGAATTGGCTTTACGATGTCTATTTTCATTGCTTTGTTATCATTTAAAAATCCCGAATATCAGACGCAAGCCAAATTTTCTATTTTGATTGCCTCCTGTATATCAGGTTTGGTAGGTTTTCTGGTTCTTAAAAATTTATCAACTGATAAGACTAAAACAAGTTAAAATTTGGATTTATAGACGTTCTCTAGCGAGTTAGAATGCATAATGGCTGCTTTTCTTACTCATAAATAGGTAACTTACCTCAGAATATTTGTCCTGCTTATTTTATTTATTCTATTGAAAGTATTCACAATAAAAGCGTATTCATGTTTTTCTTCAATTGAATTTTTTATATTTAGGAATGTAACATCTAAAAAAACGAATTATGGGTAAATTTGTAATTTCGAAAAGGAAAAACGGAGAGTTCCAATTCAATTTAAAAGCAAGCAATGGACAAGTAATTCTCGTTAGCGAAGGATATACTACCAAATCAAATTGTGAGAATGGAATAGAATCTGTAAGGACGAATTCTCAAACAGATTCCAGATTTGAAAGAAAAACATCTACAAATGGGAAATTTTATTTTAATCTAAAAGCTAGTAACGGACAAATTATCGGCAGTAGCGAAATGTACGAAAGTGAAGCTTCCAGAGAAAATGGAATTAAATCTGTAGCTACAAATGCTAAAGACGCGGAGATAGACGATCAATCGGCTTAATTATCTGATCCCATAAACAAGAAGCCATATCTGCCTTAAGTGTTGATATGGCTTTTTAATTTTTAATATTTAGCAAGTTTTGGGTTTTATTAAAAGAAACAGAACTGCAATTTTGTATTGATGAAAATAAAGGAAACGCAAAATATATTGAATTATAACAGAATTGCAAAAGCAATTGAATTTATAAAGGCGAACTTTAAACAACAGCCAAGTCTTGAGGATATTGCTTCACATATAAATTTAAGTCCGTTTCATTTTCAACGACTTTTTAAAGAATGGGCCGGAACCAGCCCTAAAAAGTTTTTGCAATACATTAATATTCAATACGCCAAACAGTTATTAGGTGGGCAAAAGAATATAAGTCTGTTCGATACGGCCTTTGAAACCGGGCTTTCCGGTACTGGGAGGCTTCATGATCTATTTGTGAATATTGAAGGTATGACACCTGCTGAATATAAAAATGGTGGAGAAAATCTAAATATTAACTATTCTTTTGAAGAGAGTCCTTTTGGTAATCTGATTATCGCTTCTACTTTAAAAGGGGTGTGCTACATGGCTTTTTATACAGATGAGGAAGAGGCTTTTACGGCTCTGAAAAACAAATTTCCCGCAGCGGGATATCAGAAGAAAACTGATCAGTTTCAGGAAAATGCGTTGGCTATATTCAAAAATGACTGGACTGATTTACAAGAAATTAAGCTGCATTTAAAGGGAACCGATTTTCAGCTGAAGGTATGGGAAACATTGTTACAGGTTCCGAATGGCAGCTTAACTACCTACAACCAAATTGCAAAGAAAATTGGAAATGCAAATGCATCCCGGGCGGTAGGGACCGCGATAGGTTCAAACCCCATTGCTTTTGTTATTCCTTGTCACCGCGTTATACAAACATCAGGAATAATAGGTGGATATATGTGGGGCAATACCAGAAAAACTGCTATAATAGGCTGGGAAGCTTCTAAAAAATATGGAGATCATGAATTTATTTGAAGAAACTTCATCTGAAAAAAATCTTTTGCCTTATGATGGTGAGGTCTACTATTACGGAAAAATAATGGGGAACCAACAGGCAAATCTATACTTAAAAACACTTTTAGAAACGATTGACTGGAAACACGATGAGGCCATTATTTTTGGTAAACACATTACTACCAAACGCATGGTTGCCTGGTATGGTGATGAACCTTATGAATACATGTATTCGAAAATTACCAAAAAAGCTTTACCCTGGACAGCCCCTCTCCTTGAATTGAAACGTCTAACGGAATCAGAAACAGGAGAAACATTTAACTCCTGCCTGCTTAATCTTTATCACAATGGAGATGAGGGCATGAGCTGGCACAGCGATGCTGAAAGAGATTTAAAAAAAGATGGTGCCATTGCTTCTTTAAGCTTTGGAGCGGAGAGAAAATTTTCTTTCAAACATAAACAGACGAAAGAGACAATATCCACATTCTTAGAAAACGGCAGTCTTTTACTTATGAAAGGCACCACACAAAGCAACTGGCTCCATCGGCTTCCCCCAACAAAAAAAGTAGTGACTCCGAGAGTTAACCTTACTTTCAGGACAATTGTATAATAAAAAAGCGCTCTTAAAAAGAGCGCTTTAACATCAAACAAAAAACACATTAAAGTTGAATGATTTAGGCCAATTTCATTTTCAGCAGTTTTGTCTCCAACTCCAGCAATTCATCCATCATTCTCTTCTTATAAATATCCGTTTGATTATGAATAGCAGGGATTAATGATTTATAATAATCAATCCCATTTTCTAATTGTTGCTGAAACTTAGAAAAATACTTTACCTTTTTGTCGTTTAAATCTTTGAGACTATTACTAATATCCTTTTTCAGGTAGTCTACATAAAGACTTAATTCGTTAATAAAAATATTAGATCTATTGGAACCGCTTAGTAAATTCACTTTACCATAGATATGCTTAACCATTTCTTCTAAGGTGAATTCTCCTGAGAAATAAGCGATATTCGGTCCCGGACATATGGCTACTGCCTTATTTTCTTTGGGCTTTAACATATCATTTTTTATGTAAGCGGAAGTCACCAGACCTTCACACAGACAGATTTTTTCTGTTACCTGTTGAAATTCCCGTTGGTACTCCTCTTCTGACAAGTCTGATTCTTTCAGAGACTTTATTTTTAAGTTTTGATATTCCCTTGAAGCAGTGCATATTGGTTCCTCTGTAAACTCGGTATTTGATACAAGGTATTTCTTTGTACAAGGACTTCCAGGTCTCCCCTTTTCTATTCTTTCCTGACGTAGTTTTTCTACAGAGCTTAGTCTGAAATTGTTAAAAGGCACTCCTAATGGAGAAGATCCGCTGATATAAAAATCGTTCCTGTCGGCACAGATCAGATCTTTTAATGTTTGTTCATCAACATTTGTCGCCTCTGGCACTAATAGAAACGGACTCCCCCATCCTGTTGCATCTAGCTGATAATGCTCTAACAGGAAATTATCTTCTTCTGCAGTACCAATTCCTCCCTGAACGCTGATTTTAGACATAGGCCTCGACTCTATTTTTATATTTTTTTCTTCAAGCGCCTTCTCATAAATAGCAAAAAGCTCCTGCAGCATGCTATCTTTCTTTTGCTTAAATTCTTCCAGGATGGGGCCCAGTAAATAGCCTTCAGTTGCAAACGCGTGGCCTCCACAATTTAGTCCGGACTCTATTCTAAATTCCGAAATCCATAGCCCTTTTTTTGCCAGCATTTTACCCTGGATAAGAGCCGATCTGAAATCACTTACTTTCAAAATGACCCGTTTTCTGATATTTCCAACCAAATCGGGGTAGAAATCCCTAAAGTTTTCGATATAAGCATACAAACGCTGATTCATTCCCGCGGATAATACAACAGAAGAATTTAGCTTACTTAACGCAAAGCCTTTTAACGCTTCTAAAGCATCAGAATTAACTTCTTCTCCGCTCTTATTAAAGTTTAATTTGTCCACTTTGGCCATAATATTTACATCTATAGCGCCTTTTTGCATGCTTTCTTTCAGCCTTAACTGTAATCGATGTTTCAATACCAGGTCTTTCTCTTTCATCATATCGATATATGCCTGCTTTAAAGAAGACCGATCCGGCAGTAGATTGAAATAATGATTGATGTCTTTTCCGTTTTCAAAGTTTTCAGCTTTTAGGTTTTCGAACTGTTCATTTACAAAATCATCCATCATATTAAGATATTCCGTAATTCTTTTTGAACGGAAATCGGGTTCTTTTAAACTGATTTCCTGATAAACCTTACCATTTTTTTCTAAATGATATTTTCTCATTCGCTCGACCAATTGATCATCTACAATTGATGCTACAGAAGAAATTCCGTACTTAGCAACTTTAAGTGGCGTATCAACAGAAAATGCTAAACCTAAAACGGGGATATGGAAAGTATGTGACATAATCATTAAACTATGACACAAATAAATCGGAAATCATGAAAATAAAATATGATCAAGATCACTTAAACATGTAATTTTGGTAAATAATAGAGATATTCGCATTTATTTTAGCCATTCATGATGGATCAGATTTCTTTACTTAACGCAATCATCGACACCGCAATAGATGGAATTATCACTATAGACTCCAACGGAATTGTCGAATCGATTAATCCTTCGGCTTGCAGTTTATTCAGATATACACCCTCTGAAGTAATAGGCAATAATATCAGCATGCTAATGCCTGAACCTGACCGGTCCAGACATGACGGCTATCTTCATCGTTATCAAAAGACTGGAGAGCCACATATTATCGGAATAGGCCGTGAAGTAAAAGGGCTTAGAAAAGATGGCTCTCTCTTCCCTTTCCGGCTTGCTGTGAGTGAGGTTCAATTTCATGGAAGGATAATTTATACAGGCTTTATTCATGACCTAAGCAGAGAAAAAGACGCTGAACAACAGCTAAAAAAATATACCAACAGATTAGAGCATTTGGTTGAAGAAAGAACTTTAACGCTTCAGTCTTTAATTAAACAGTTACAACACGCTAAAGAAGAAGTTAGCAATTCACTGGAAAAAGAAAAAGAGCTTAATCAGTTAAAAAGCAGGTTTGTTTCGATGGCTTCGCATGAGTTCAGAACTCCTTTAAGTGCGATACAACTGTCTGCTTCTTTAATCGAGAAATACAACTCCCAATATGGAAATGACAGTATTAGCAAACATGTTAGCAAGATTAAATCTAACGTTGGAAATTTAACAAATATTTTAAACGATTTCCTTTCGCTGGAAAGGCTGGAGGCCGGAAAAATTGAGACTCAAATAAGTACTTTCGATATTGTAAAATTTGCTGAAGAAATTACTGAAGAAATGCAAATGGTTGCAAAACAGAACCAAAATATCATTTATCAGCATACGGGTACAAAAAGCAAAATCACGACAGATCTCAACCTTCTTAAAAACTGTATCGTCAATTTAATCGGAAATGCGATAAAATACTCTGGAGAAAATACTTTTATCGAATTTAATACCGAAATGCTTAATAAAAAATGTATTATTATGATAAAGGACAATGGAATAGGTATTCCTGCAACGGAGCAGAAACATTTGTTTGAAGCTTTTTTTAGAGCGCACAATACTGGTAGCATTCCCGGTACGGGCTTAGGTCTGAATATTGTTGACAGATATGTACAATTGATGAATGGCACAATCTCTTTTGAAAGTGCAGAAAATAAAGGAACAACATTTACTATCACGCTAAACCACCATGAAGAATAAAATACTTATCATAGAAGATAATCTGGATATCAGAGAAGGCACAGCAGAAATACTGGAACTTGCCGGTTATGAAGTATTGACAGCTCCAAACGGAAAAGCAGGGGTTGAAATGGCACAAAATAATCTTCCGGATTTAATTATCTGCGATATTATGATGCCTGAATTGGATGGTTATGGTGTTTTATACCTTTTAGGAAAAAATCCGGACACAGCATCTATTCCATTTATATTCCTGACAGCTAAGGCTGAAAGGATTGACCTTAGAAAAGGTATGGAAATGGGTGCTGATGACTATTTAACAAAGCCGTTTGATGATATCGAACTATTAAATGCCATTGAAAGCCGATTAAAGAAAAGAAAACAGCAAAAAGACTTCTATTCAAAAGGGTTACAATCTTTAGAAGATTTTGCTAAAAAGAATAACCAGCAAAAAGAACTGACAGAGTTAATTTCGCATAAAAAAATAAGGAACATTAAGAAAGGCCAGGTTATTTATTATGATGGAGACAACTCTCAGGGTGTATACCTTGTGCTGAGTGGCAGTGTTAAAATAGTAAAATTAAGTAAAGATGGCAGGGAACTTTTAATAGATATTCACCATGCGGATGAATACTTTGGAATTTATGACGCTTTGATTGGCCGATCGCATTCAGAAACTGCCGAAGCACTTGAGAACAGTTCTATTTGCTTGTTAGATAAGGACCAGGTTAATGAAATGATCAATAAGCATCCCATGATAGCCATGCAGTTCATTCATCTTTTAGCGGAAACATTGAAGGAAAAAGACGAGCAACTGGTGCAATTGGCTTATCATTCTGTAAGAAAGAGATTGGCCGAAACGCTTTTGCGGATAAACGATATCCATCAGCAAAGTAATGTATTTAAAATATCCAGAGATGATCTGGCAGGGATGGCCGGCATGGCAACAGAAACAGTAAGCCGCACTTTAAGTGATTTTAAAGAAGAGAAGCTTATAGAAAAGAAAGGTTCAGAAATCAACCTCCTAAACATAGAAAAACTGAAAAATCTAAAAAATTAACGGTACCTGTGTACCGTTTTTTTTATTTCTTCGAAGACATAAGCCAAAGCCTTTCCTTATATACCTAACTTGTGCTTATCTTACTCTTGAATTATTCTTGATAGCACTAAAAAATATTGTATAACTGCACAAAACTCCTCAATCGCCCACCTTATTCTCAAATACTTAACTAAAAAAAGTAAATTACAAGTACCTAGTGCCGCTTTTTTTCACATCGACTTTGAGATAATTTTCAATAATTGATATTTATCACATTTCGTACTGACAGCTCTCATTAAAAAAAGGTATCCCTGTAAATAGATTTGCATATCATACATGTAAGAGAATGAAAGCTATCGTTTACAGCACTAAAACTTTTGAGAAAGAACTATTAGCTAAAGCTAATTTTAAGAAACACGATATTACGCTTATTTCAAATCCGCTGAATATCGAAACAGTTTCTTATGCAGAAGGTAAAGACGCTGTTATTGTATCCTGTAATGATGATTTATCCACCCCGGTAATAGATAAGCTTGCTGAGTTTGGAATCAAATACATTTCCACACGCTCTGGCGATGTGGAAAATATAAACCGGGACACCGCTGCAAAATACGGAATAAAAATAGCTCATGTGCCTTACACATCTGATAGCGTTGCAGAACATGTACTAACTTTAGTTTTGGCTTTAAGTAGAAATCTAATTACCACTATTGAAAGAATATCTCATTCAGATTTCAATCTCGAGGGGTTAACCGGCTTTAATCTAAAAGGTAAAACTATTGGCTTAATAGGCTATAGTGATACAGGTCTAGCGACTTCAAAATTATTTCATAATGTTGGATGCAGGGTACTGATTGCTGATAAAACTTTATTAAAAATGCCTGAGTATGGGGAAGTCTGTGATCTGGATTATCTACTCGAAAATTCAGATATAATATCTCTGCATGTTTCATTCAAAAACAAGATAGATAAAATTATAAATAGGGAAAGCATTTATAAAATGAAATCTGGGGTAATGCTTATTAACACGAGTCGGGGCGGGTTATTAAATATCTCAGACGTTTTAGATGCTTTAAAAAGCGGACAGTTGGGTTATCTGGGTGCCGACATTTTTGAAAATGATATATTTATATTTTCAGAAGACAAAGGTAATACTGTCCGCAACCCCATTTATGAAGAACTTCTTAGCTTATCAAATGTCATTATTACACCCAGGCAGGCTCTCCTGACTAAAGAAACAATAGAAGAAATTGCTTTCCAGACAATCAGAAATCTAGACAATTGGCAAGCCAGAAAATGCGTTGGCAAAGCATGTGCGTGTCCTAATGATTGCGCTACTAAACATTAAATTTCATTAAATTATGGAAACAGCAGAACTTATAAAAAAGTATAGTGTTCCTGTACCCAGATATACCAGCTATCCGACAGTTCCTTATTGGGATGAAACCACTTTTTCTTACGATAAATGGATAAACTCGGTAAGAGAATCGTTTACTGCCAGCAATAAAGAATCTGGAATCAGTTTATACATCCATCTTCCTTTTTGTGAAAATCTGTGTACGTATTGCGGCTGCAATACCAGAATCACAAAAAATCATAGTGTTGAAATACCATATATCAATGCAGTAATCAGAGAATGGGAGCTTTACAAACTAAATTTCGATGAGAAACCTATTGTAAAAGAACTCCACCTAGGTGGAGGGACTCCAACTTTCTTTTCTTCTGAAAATTTGAATCTGCTTATTAATGGAATACTTACAAATTGTGAGTTGCATTCCAACGCCGAATTTAGTTTCGAGGCACATCCGGCAAATACCACAGAACAACACCTCGAAACACTTTATAAATTAGGTTTTAAAAGATTAAGTCTGGGTATTCAGGATTTTGACAAAGAGGTACAGAAAGTTATCAATAGAATGCAAAGTTATGAACAGGTTGAATATGTTACGAATACCGCCAGAAAAATAGGATATACTTCTATCAATTACGATTTGATTTATGGCTTGCCACTGCAAAAGCTAAGCGGATTGATCCAAACTATTACACAGGTAAATCAGCTTCGCCCCGATCGTATTGCATTTTATAGTTATGCTCACGTTCCCTGGATTAAACCGGGACAAAGAATGTTTACAGAACTTGATCTTCCGGACACAGAAGCCAAGCAGGAATTGTATGAGACTGGTAGGAAACTTTTTATCGAAGCCGGTTATGAAGAAGTTGGAATGGATCACTTTGCATTAAAATCTGATTCTTTATTTAATGCCCAGGAAAACAAAACCCTACATAGAAACTTTATGGGTTATACGCATCAATACACAGAATTGATGATTGGTCTCGGTGTGTCATCAATCAGTGATACCTGGAATGCATTTGCACAGAATGTTAAAACGGTGGAAGAATATAAACAATTGATAGCTGAGGATACTATTCCTGTATTTAAAGGCCATTTATTAGATTCAGAGGATTTATTGATGCGAAAACATATTTTAAACATAATGTGTCATGGGGAAACCACATGGAATGACATCGATTTATTGAATGACTCATTTTCTTTAGCATTCGATAATCTGGAGGAAGTTGTAAAAGATGGATTGGTCGAAAAACATGATTACACACTAAAAGTAACCAAAAGAGGAACACGTTTCCTTAGAAATATTTGCGCTGCCTTTGATATGAGACTTTGGAGAAAGCAGCCGGAAAGACAATTATTCAGTATAGGTTAAACCTAACAAACCTACTGAATGATTAACCAGATATGGATATTGTGTGCTTAAAAATCAAACAGCCTAATTGTATTAATTAGGCTGTTTGATTTGTTTAAATCCTAAATTACAGAATTCTCATCGAGAGACCGTTGCTAACATGGGTTAGCAACAGCTACTCAATCAGTTAAGCAACCATTCGAGACTATCTAATATAGATCATCATAAAAAGCCAGGGCTTCTTCATAAGTGCTTGCTAAACCGGTAGCAGTAACTGCTGTTCCTATACTTACAATCCCAGTCCAAGGCGCTACAGCACCGTATCCTCCCTGACATCTGTAAGATACATTAGCCGCCACGTTTGTATTGGTATTTCCACCAAAAAGAATTTTTGTTCCGTCTAAGCCTAAATTTGATGACATTATCGCTCGTTTTGCAGCAACGGTACTACTTCCACTTCCTAACGTTGCTGCATCTGCAGCACTAATCAGGTGTGTCCTTCCTGTAGGGTTATATCCGCTATGGTGAAAAACTAAAGCATATCTGGTACTTTGATTTCCTGAAGTACTGTAGTTAAAATTATTTTTAGTTATCATAAAGCTTGTACCAAATTTCTCGTCACCCGGATTGACATCGTTAAATACAGGTACTTCTACAAATATTGGATTAACTCCGGTTAAATATGTTCCTGTGGATGTAAATGTATTACCATAAACGACTCCATGCGTTGAATTATCTCCTCTAAATCTCACAAAAGAACCTGCGCAATCAGTAAAAGTGTTATCAATAACTTTAAGTCTGGTAACTCCATAAGCACCATAAACCATATGCGCTGTGGATCCGACGCCAACATTTGCAAACTGATTTTGTCGAACAATTATATTGTCTGAAGTTGCATAATGAGCTCCTAACGCACCGTAGTAAACATTTGGCATATCTTCAAATCTACAATATGCGACTGTTACATTTTGGCTTCTTTGTATAGTAAGCCCGTAATCAGTTACTGGTCCCGTAAATTTAAGTCGATGTATAAGAATATTCTGACAGTAACTTAATCCCATTAGCTTTGAAATGGAACCGGTAATAATCGCCGAACCTATGGTATTGCATTTCAATTGCAATCTGTTAGTAGCATGGCCGATATTACTTAAAGAAATAGTGGATGTTAAATTATAAGTACCATCCGCAAAAACCACATCTACAGGGTTTGATTGCAATAGAGTTTGAATATTACTCCAAAATGCACTGTTGAAAGTTGTAGATGGTGTTACATTTACAATGGTTGTAGCCAATGTAGAAGATTCTGATTTTACTTTTTCTTTACCATTAAGGGCTTCCAATGGTTGGTGGATATCTTGTTTGCCACAAGAAAAAAGGAAGATGGACGTAACTCCCAATAATAAAATACATTTTTTCATAATAAATGGGTTTAAATTGACAAACTTAAATATCGGTAACGTACACTATATTTGCAAAAAAAATATAATAAAAAGATTTACAATACATTACAAACAACACCTATAACATCCGGAAAGAAGAAAATAGACGCTTTAAATGTAAGTATTTGAGGATTACAGGATCCTCTTGGAAAGAGGAAACTGTGGCCTGGGATATGGTTTAATTGCCAACCGTAACTTCTCTAACTTAATAGCTTTGGCTCCCAATGAACGAACTTATAACTTATCACTAAAGAAACTACCTGCAAATAGCAGAATCCCCGGTTAACACAGGACTTAGGAATGGGATATCTAAAGACGAACCTCTTAGGATAAACCAAATTCCCAAAAGAAGCGATAATATTGGCAAAATATTGTTAATTGACCGTCGCAAATTATGTCCGGCAAAACTTACTCCTACAGCAGCAGAGAACATTAAAGGCAGTGTTCCTAAACCAAAAAAGAACATGAATAAGGCAGACTGAACAGGGCTTGTAGTATTAACCGCCGTGGCTAATGCAACATAGACAAAAGCACATGGCAAAATTCCGTTCAATAAACCAACTACAAAATGCCCGTAACGCTTCTGAATCGCTTTAGAAATCCAGTCGTTTATAATTGAAAAATTCGAATTGAATTTCCGTCTCAAAGGAATCAATCTAATTATAGAATATACGACAATAAAAGCTCCGCATAGTACACTTAAAGTTTGTTGAAATCCTGCTATCCAGAGCTTTTTACCGATGATACCAATTAGAAAGCCTAAAATAGCATAGCTAAACGCCCTCCCTATCTGGTAAATAAATTTATTAAGCACCAATCTCCATCTACTACTGCCTGTATTAGGAATTGCAAACGCCAACGGCCCACACATTCCAACACAGTGTAAACTTCCAAAAAGTCCTATAATAAATGCTAACTGCAAATGATTCATTGAATAAATACACTTTGTTCGTATAAATATGGCTTTCCTTTGTAATGCCATTCAGAAATTAACTTCCATTCGCCTTTTTCCAGATTATTTGTGGCTATTTCCGTTTGTACCTCACTTAATTTGTATATCCTATCCAATTTATTATTAGCAGGCCGATAAAAAGTTAATTTTCCAGAATCCAGACCATTAAAAGATACGGTTATCTTTTTATCTTCTATGATAACTTTTGGTTTAGCATTATCATCTAATACATTCTGCTTTTGCCCATATTCCTTGTCATAAGACAAACCTTTTTCATAGTAATCTTCATCGTAGCTATCGTCCGGAGCCCTAAACATTAGTATTACCAGGCACAGAACAAAACTCATAAAGGCAGCCAGCCCGATTACAATACCTTTTCCCCAATTCATAACTATTTTTTAATTTTTCTTGATACAGGTCCCAGAAAGTTAGTTTTTATCTCGTAAGTTTCTTGTCCGTTTTCTAAAACCCTTAATTTGATTACATTTTTAGCCTGGTTAATTTTGTTTTTAGGCATCAGTAAGAAGAAGGTTCCCTTTTTAGAACTCTCTCTTGCTAAACTATCCACCGGTTGGATCCATTTAATCTTGACATTCTTATCCACTCCCTCAATATCGACTTTTACGGGTTTGGTAGTCTTATTTACAAATTCCCCATTGTACAGATTACTGATGTAACCATCCTGTTGCTCCTGGTAAAGTGTTCCACCAGCTCTCAGGACAATAACATCAACATTTTTTTGATTCCAGATAAAATACGCTATCACACCTACCATAACCAAAATAACAAAAGAGTAAGCTTTCATTCTAAAAGAAAACTCCGGTTTCTTATTCGTTTTGATCATTTCTTCAGAATAGTAGCCAATCAGGTTTCTCGGTTTATTTATCTTATCCATTACCTGATTACATGCATCGATACATGCTGTACAGTTCACACATTCCAGCTGTGTACCCTGTCTGATATCTATTCCGGTTGGGCAAACAGCCACGCATAGATTACAATCAACACAATCTCCTTTTGTTTCAGTATCAATCCCCTTTTTTAACTTACCTCTTGGCTCTCCTCTTACATAATTATAGGCTACGGTTAATGAATTTTTATCCAATAAAACCCCTTGTAATCTACCATAAGGGCAAATAACTGTACAAACAATTTCTCTTACATGACTAAAAACAGCATAAAAAGTAAAAGTGAACAACCATATACTTATAAAACCAACCAGATGATCTTGTGGCGGAGAAGTCATAATTTTAATCAGCTCATCACTTCCGATGACATATGCTAAAAAAGTGTTAGCAATTAAAAAGGAAATCAGAATATATAGACCATGTTTTAAAGATTTCTTCCAGATCTTCTCTGCTGTCCATGGACTTTCGTCCAGCTTTTTTCTTGCTGCTGGTTCACCTTCTATCCAAATTTCTATTCTACGAAATACGAGCTCTAAAAAAATAGTTTGAGGACAAACCCATCCGCAGAAGACTCTACCGAATGCGATGGTAAAGAGTACAATACTAATTAATGCCAGTAAAGAGGCCAATACGAATATAAAAAAGTCTTGAGGCCAGATAACCTGTCCAAAAATGATAAACTTTCTTTCGATGATATTGATCAGCAATAACTGATTACCCTTAATCTTTACAAAAGGAGCTACAAATAAGAATGCCAGTAGACTATATCCCAACAAACTACGATAAGTATAAAACTTGTCTTTTCTCACTAATGGATATAACCATCTTCTCTTTCCATCTGCCTGTACGGTACTATGATATTGTATCTCTTCCACTTTTTGATTTTTAGTCTCTATAAAGAGAGAACCTTAAAACAAAATCAGTGCACCTGATAAAGCACACTGATCTTTTTCATATTTCTTTTACGGTTTCTGTCTGTGCAGCTGCATCACCGGCAAGTTCCTCACCCTTATCTTCCACTCCCTGAGGCTCTTTCGCTCCGCTTGGGTTAGATCCTCTAAGAGATTTTATATAAGTTGACACTTCGGCTATTTCTTTAGGAGTCAATTGCTTTTCCCACGAAATCATACCTTTATCAGGAACACCATATTTAATGGTTTTAAAGATATTTTTTATTGTTCCCCCATGTAACCAGTAATCGTCTGTAAGATTCGGTCCAACGGTGCCTTGTGCTTTATCTCCGTGACAGGCTACACAATTTTTATTAAAAATGGCCTGCCCTGCACTTATAACCGCCGGATCATTCGAATAAGTAACGGTTGTTTCGTCTACCCTGTTAGCAGATTTAGCCAGAAAAGCCTCTTTAGCAGCTTCCGCCTGCTCCATTTCTGCAACGTATTCCTCATCCTGCAACTTACCTAATTTAAACACATGGAAATTTAACAGATAAACAACTGCAAATATGATAGTAGCATAGAACAAATACATAAACCACCCTGGTGTCGGATTATCCAGCTCTCTGATTCCATCAAACTCGTGTTCTATTACCAAATCCTTTTCTTCTGACAATGGTCTCAAAGAAAGTACTTTTTGCCAAAAAGTACGTTTTTCCTGCACTGCTTGTACCGATGATTGCTCTTGAATAGGACTCACTTCAGACACTTTTACATCCTTCAATAAAATAGATGCCATCACCCTGAAAGTTTTCAATAACACAAGGCAAACAATCAACACCAACACTAGTGTCGAAATAATCGCTGCCACTCCTATATAGTTCATCAACTCCGTTGTTGCCATCTTCACTTCTTCCTCTGCAAATGCATTTCCCGCACTAAGAGTTAACGCTGACAGTAAAAATATTGAACTTAATTTTTTCATATTTTATTTTTTAAGCATTTGTCTGATTGTCAT
This sequence comes from Pseudopedobacter saltans DSM 12145, assembly GCF_000190735.1. Classification (GTDB taxonomy): domain Bacteria; phylum Bacteroidota; class Bacteroidia; order Sphingobacteriales; family Sphingobacteriaceae; genus Pseudopedobacter; species Pseudopedobacter saltans. The sequence goes on along the minus strand of NC_015177.1, from coordinate 460,095 downwards.
TTTCAACCGGAAGCTCGCTCATATAGGCTATATGCGTTTTTTTCATTCTGAACAGCATAAAAGTTGCTATTATGAAAAAAACTATGAATATGAGCAGAGATACCAATAAATAAATCTCATTTCCCGCCAGGTTACTTATTTGCTTAAACATGACCTTTTAATTTTAATGTTAGCTAATTTTTCTTTTCTGCTTTAATATCTACTCCCAATCTTTGCAGGTAAGCAATTATTGCAACCATTTCTGATGTCGGAGACACTTCGATATTGTCTGCTTTTAATCCCGCAGCAATTTTTTCAGCCTGCTTCAATAAGTCCTGATTTGCAATTTTCTCAAAACCCTCCTCGTATGGGACTCCAATTCTTCTAAGTGCTTTAATTTTAGGAGCCGTTGTAGTTGTATCGATTTCCTGTTCAGCCAACCATTCATAAGAAGGCATGATACTACCAGGGGTCATGCTAGCTGGATCTATTAAGTGATTATAATGCCATGCATGACTATATTTACCTCCTACCCTATGCAAATCCGGTCCGGTACGTTTAGAGCCCCATAGGAACGGATGGTCATAGACAAATTCTCCAGCTTTACTGTATTCTCCGTACCTTTCTGTTTCACTTCTAAAAGGTCTCACCGTTTGGGAGTGACAGTTCACACAGCCCTCTTTAATATATAAATCACGGCCTTGAATTTCTAAAGCTGTATAAGGCTTTACACTTGAGATAGTTGGTACGTTGGAACTGATAAAGAAGGTAGGTACCATCTCTACTACTCCACCGATTAAAATAACCACCAAGCTAATTATCAACATCGCAATTGGTTTACGCTCTAGTTTTTTATGTGCAGTTTCGCCTTTAGGATTCTCTTCCACCAACGGTAACGCTTCTGCATACTCTTGTTGAACCAGATTTCCAGATTTTGCAGTTTTAACCAGGTTATAAGCCATTATAATCACACCACTTAGATACATTACTCCTCCTAAAGCTCTTAACATATGCATTGGAATAATTCTCAAAGTAGTTTCAATGAATCCCGGATACTTAAGCATACCCTCTTCAGTGAATTCCTTCCACATTAAGCCTTGGGTAAAACCACTCCAATACATTGGAATAGCATAAAAAAGGATACCCAGTGTGCCAATCCAGAAGTGGGTAGATGCTAATTTTTTAGAATAAAGCTCTGTCTTATAAATTCTAGGTATTAACCAATACATTACGCCAAAGGTTAAAAATCCATTCCAACCCAAGGCGCCAACATGTACGTGAGCTACAATCCAATCTGTAAAGTGACCTATGGCATTTACCTCTTTCAATGAAAGTAAGGGACCTTCGAAAGTTGCCATACCATAACAAGTAAGCGCAACAACCATAAATTTTAAGGTTACATTATCTCTCACTTTATCCCATGCACCTCTTAAAGTTAATAACCCATTAATCATACCTCCCCAACTCGGTGCAATTAACATCACAGAAAATGCAACGCCTAAAGACTGCGCCCATCCTGGCAACGAAGTATATAATAAGTGGTGTGGCCCTGCCCAGATATAAATGAATATCAAAGACCAAAAGTGTAGTATACTTAATTTATATGAATAAATAGGTCTATTTGCCATTTTCGGCAGGAAATAATACATAAGACCCAAATAAGGTGTTGTTAAGAAAAATGCTACCGCATTATGTCCATACCACCATTGTACCAATGCATCCTGCACTCCTGCGTATAAATAATAACTTTTGAAAGCTGATACCGGAATTTGAATTGAGTTCACAATATGCAAAACAGCTACGGTAACAAATGTTGCGATATAGAACCAAATAGCTACATACAAATGTTTTTCTCTACGTTTAAAAATAGTTCCAAACATGTTTATACCGAAAGTTACCCACACTAAGGTCAATAAAATATCTATCGGCCATTCTAACTCAGCATATTCATGCGAAGTGGTCAATCCTAAAGGCAATGTAACAGCAGCTAAGAGGATAACAAGTTGCCAACCCCAAAAATGGATCTTACTTAAAACGTCACTAAACATCCTTGCTTTTAACAATCTTTGCAGAGAATAATAAACTCCCATAAAGATTGCGTTACCCACAAATGCAAAAATCACAGCATTTGTATGTAATGGTCTGATTCTACCAAAAGTTGTGTATTGGGATCCTAAATTTGCCGCTGGATTGAATAATTGAGTTGCTGCAAGTACCCCTACAAGCATACCAATAATCCCCCAAACCATTGTGGCAATGGCAAAATCCCTTACAATTTTGTTGTCGTAATAAAATTTGTCAGGTTGCATAAAATATAGCTTTTTTGATACTCCAAAGCTATTCTAACCCCGATGACAATAGAATGACTTGAATCTTTAAGAAATATGAGGAATGTCATATTTTTATCTTCCCTTCATTTTTTTCTTGCACTTTTTGTGTATAAAAAATATTTTTGAAAAAAAATAAAATATCAAAGACTTGACATTTATGTCTAAAGCAATAGTAAAAAAGAGAATCGCATTTATCTTCTTATTGGTCTTTTCTACCAAGATGATTCTTTCTATTGCTCCGCTTTTTGTGGATATAGACAGAACAACAGTCAATGCCGTTATCTTACAACTGGAGTTGGAAAACGAAACGCATGAGACAGCTAAAGACGGTAAAGCAAAGAAAGCAGCCGATATATGTAGTATTTTCGACTTGCATTTATTACGTATCGAATTAGATATTAAACCTAAATATCATATAAAGCCGAGAAATTACGTCAAATCTTTTTTCCCCGCTGTACCAACGCCTCCTCCTAACTTAAGCTAAAATCATTTAGCCTTTGCTACACAACAATTAGGTGTATCAATCAAATAGTCACATTGTTTTTTGTATATGAGATGCTATTGGATTTAAAAAGTCAATCCATTTAGTACAGACCATTTTTATTCTTATTTATAAAATGAAAAAAGAAAAAGATTCGTTATTTCCAACGTTTAATATATCCAAATATTTAAACCCTGGAACAATGAAAAAAGACTTGACTTCAAGTATAGTAGTCTTTTTAGTTGCGCTGCCCTTATGTCTGGGGATAGCTCTTGCTTCGGGGGCGCCATTATTTGCAGGATTGTTAACAGGTGTTATCGGAGGAATTGTAGTAGCTTCTTTTAGTGGATCTCAATTGAGCGTAAGCGGACCTGCCGCTGGGCTAACTGTAATTGTTGTAAACGCAATTACCCAATTAGGGGCCTTTGAAACTTTCCTGTTAGCTGTCGTTATTGCCGGTATGTTTCAGATTATACTCGGACTTGCCCGGGCAGGAACGATAGGAAATTATTTCCCTTCTTCCGTTATAGAAGGTATGTTGGCAGCAATAGGTATTATTCTTATTCTAAAGCAGATTCCACATGCCTTGGGTTATGATATCAGCTATTTTGCGGATGAAAATACATCTATAGAGAAACAAGGGGCCTTAGAAGCCATAGTAACCGCTTTTCAGAACTTTCAGACGGGCGCATTAATTATTACCCTGGTTTCTTTAGTTGTTTTAATTTTTTGGCCAAAGCTTAAAAAGTTAAGTGCAATTCCTGCACCTCTGATTGTTGTTGTATTAGGGGTGCTATTAGCTCAGTTATTCAGTAAATCTGATTATGCATTAACCTCCGAGCATTTGGTTCAAATACCTATTGTGTCCAGTTTTGGAGAATTTGTTGGGCTTTTTACTTTCCCTAAATTTTCACAAATCTTAAATCCGGATGTATGGACAGTAGCAATTACAATAGCTGTTGTAGCGTCATTAGAAACTCTCCTGAGTATCGAGGCGGTTGATAAAATTGACAAACAAAAAAGAGTTTCTCCAACCAACAGAGAATTAATTGCACAGGGAATTGGTAATAGTGTTAGTGGGTTACTTGGTGGATTACCACTTACTTCTGTTATTGTACGTTCATCTGCAAATGTAAATTCGGGAGGACAAACCAAACTTTCAGCAATTTTTCACGGAATCTTGCTTTTGGTTGCCTTACTTGCTATTCCCTCGATTATCAACATGATTCCATTAGCTTGTTTGGCCGCTATATTACTGTTTACCGGTTATAAACTGGCGAATATTTTACTGTTTAAAAAAATGTGGAAACATGGAAAAGACCAGTTTATTCCCTTCTCTGTTACAGTTTTAGCTATCGTATTTACCGATCTTCTAATGGGTGTAGCCATCGGAATGCTTATAGGAGTTTTTTATTTGTTAAGAGCGAATATGAGAAATCCGTATTTTTACAAACTGGAAAATGAAGGTAAGCAGAAAACACTCAAGCTTAGATTATCAGAAGAAGTTTCATTCCTTAACAAAGGGGCGATACGATATACCTTAACTCACATACCTCAGGGCGCAAAAGTGATAATCGACGGTTCCAACTCTAAATATATCGACAGAGATGTATTAGAAATTATCGAAAACTTCCATCAAAACGCATATAAAAACAAGATAGAAGTTGATCTGATTAACATCAAACCAATTTATCAGCTACCAAAATTAGATGAGGTGGTACCAAACAGAAATGAATTAAAAGAAGTTTTAGAACAATAAAATATTAAAATATAAAAGTCATGGTTGAAACAAATCATATAACATACGAATCGCTATTATCAGGAAATAAAGAATGGGTTGCAAAGACCTTAAAGGAAGATCCTAATTATTTTGACAGATTAGCCGCAGGGCAAAAACCACCGGTATTATGGATTGGCTGTTCAGATAGCCGCGTACCTGCAAATCAGGTTACAGGTACGCTTCCGGGAGAAATATTTGTACATAGAAATGTTGCAAATGTTATTGCTCATAACGATTTAAACATGCTAAGTGTATTGGATTACGCTGTTAACGTTTTAAAAGTTAATCACGTTATTATCAACGGTCATTATGGATGCGGCGGTGTAGCTGCAGCCATGTCCGATAAACAGTTCGGCTTAATTGACAACTGGCTAAGGAGTATTAAAGATGTATACAGATTGCATAAAAAAGAAGTAGATGCGATTGAAGACGAGGAAGCCAAAATAAGGAGGATGGTTGATTTAAATGTAATAGAGGGTGTACATAAATTAAGTGCTACTGCCATTGTACAAAATGCATGGGCACAAGGTCAGGATCTTCAATTACATGGGTGGGTTCTTGATTTAAAAACGGGACTTATTAATGATTTGAAAGTAACCTGTAGCAGTAATGCCGCTTTCGACAAAGTTTTTAAAATTGCTTAGTTGATATATGTTGAGAAAGGGTCGCTTTATAGCGACCTTTCTTTTTCTCCCTTATAAACTTCCTTAAGGTCATTTCAACAGTATATAATTCCTAAAAAAGTTTTTTGTAACTTCAAAGTACAAATCATAAAAACGTCTATCATGGTGGAAAAAGTAAAAGAGCTTATCGAACAGATTGCTCAACAAAAAGTAGAGAATACCAGTGGTATTTCTAACAACCTTAGCTCAGATGTTGCTAAAGAAACAGGTAATTCTATCGTTTCCGGCTTTAAGGATGCTTTATCTAATGGCCAGGTGAATGATATTATGGGATTAATGAATATAAACGCATCCGCTATCTCTTCTAATCCTGTAGTTCAAAATATCGTGAATAGTCTTACAGGAAAACTAAGTAGTAATTTTGGTATTGATACACAAGCTGCAGTGAACTTTTCCCAGTCTGTAATTCCTCAGATATTAAGCACTATATTTTCAAAAGCAAAAGATGGTAACGGAGGGTTTAATATTGCAGATATCATTTCTTCCTTATCGGGAGGGCAAGGTGGGGGAATCCTGGATTCGCTGAAAGGTCTTGATCAGAACGGAGATGGACAGGTAAATATACAGGATGCAATTTCCGCTCTAGGCGGCAAAGGCGGATTGGGAAATATACTGGGTGGGTTCTTCAAAAAGTAATTATTCTTATTTATCAAAGATGAGGGGCTGTTTCTATTTATGAGACAGCCCCTTTTTCATTTCAACTTCTTCAATAAACAACTCAAGTTAATAGGGCAAATTGAGTATTTCGCAATTTAGAAGCGTTACTTTAGAAAATCGTCAACCCAAAGTCGTCTAAAATGATATTTGAGACAGCCCTCCTTTTGTAAAAAAGTCGACAGAAATATCTTATTGAAAATCATTGACAATCATTATCAGTATATTTGATAATGACCAGAGAAGAAAAAATCGCAGCCTGTAAAACCAGTGTTTTCAAAACAGTTTTTCCTGATATCACCAATCATCATAATACCATGTTCGGTGGCGCGGTAATGGCTATGATGGACGAAATTGCTTTTATTACCGCAACACGGTATGCCCGAAAAGCATTTGTCACCGTTGGCTCAGAAAAAATAAGTTTTATTAAACCGATTCCCGCCGGAAGCTTTGTAGAGTTGATAGGTTCTATCATTCATATTGGAAATACTAGTATAAAGGTTTTAGTCGAAGCATACGTCGAAGACATGTATTCTGATTACAGAGAGAAAGCTTCTACCGGAGAGTTCACATTGGTAGCGGTAGGTGATAATATGAAACCTATCAGAATCGAATAGCTATAAAACAAAAAAACTTCCGTTTGACCGGAAGCCTTTTTGCTGAAGATAAATTATAAATTCTTCATTATGGTATGTCCAGCTTTATCTCTTTTAGCTTTCAAATACTTTTCATTATGCTTATTAGACGTTATTTCAATCGGTACATTTTCTACGACCTCTAAACCGTAGCCAATCAAACCAGCTCGTTTTGTAGGATTATTAGACATTAAGCGCATTTTTCTGACTCCCATTTCTCTTAAAATCTGAGCACCGACACCGTAATCCCGTTCATCCATTTTAAATCCTAAGGCAATGTTTGCTTCGTAAGTATCTAAACCCTGTTCTTGCAGATTATAGCTTTTTAGTTTATTAATCAACCCAATTCCTCTACCTTCCTGATTCATGTATACGATTATTCCTTTACCCTCTTTCTCAACCATTTCCATTGACCTATGCAATTGAGGTCCGCAATCACATTTACATGAACCAAAAATATCTCCTGTTACACAGGAGCTGTGCACTCTTGCCAATACAGGTTCATTGGGTTCCCAGGATCCCTTCGTGATAGCTAAATGATGTTCTCCGGTATTGATTTGCGTAAAGGCAACCATTTGAAATTCGCCCCATTCTGTAGGAAGATTAACGGAAACCTCTCTTTTTATCAACGATTCTTTTTCTAAACGGTATGATATTAAATCTTGAATTGAAACCACTTTCATGTTCCATTTCTTAGCCATTTCTAACAATTCTGGTAAACGCGCCATTTCACCTTCTTCATTCATAACTTCACATATCACACCCGCTGGTTCAAGCCCCGCTAAAACAGCTAAATCAATAGCCGCTTCTGTATGACCTGTTCTACGTAAAACCCCTCCATTTTTTGCTATAAGTGGGAATATATGACCTGGTCGGCCTAAATCAGAAGGCTTCGTTGCTGGATCGATAAGAGAAAGTACCGTTTTAGACCTATCTGACGCAGATATACCTGTTGTACATCCTTTACCCAATAAATCTACAGTTACTGTAAAATTAGTTTCTAATGTCGCGGTGTTCTTACCGACCATAAGCTCCAACTCCAGCTCTTTCCCTCTCTGTTCGGTTATGGGTACACAGATTAATCCTCTACCCTCTTTTGCCATAAAATTGATAACCTCGGGTGTGGCAAATCTGGCAGCTATTAAAAAATCACCTTCATTTTCCCGATCTTCATCATCTACAACAATAATGATTTTTCCTTCTTTTATATCTTGTATCGCTTCTTCTATAGTATTTAACATACAGACATGTTATTAAATAAGATTTTTTGATTCTCAAAAAAACTATTCAAAGTTAACCAATTTTACTCGGGCTATTTTGAATGAAAAGCCATATTTATGTAACATCTGGATGATATTGGTACTATTACTTTTCTTTCTTTTTAAAGAATCTTTTTATAATGTTTTTATAATATTCGACATCAAATAAGGCCGAATCAGCAGTTGCTTTATAGGTTAAGAATAAACCAAGTGGTGTCAACACAAAAATAGCAATCCACATTCCTAATAAAGGAGATATAGTTCCGTCCCTGGCCATCTTCTCACCTATTGTGCTGATAATATGATAAATCAGAAAAAAAATCACAGAAACGACCACCGGAAGCCCTAGTCCGCCCTTTCGAATAATAGCTCCTAATGGAGCCCCAATAAAAAACAATACCAAACAGGAAACCGACAACGTAAATTTCCTATTATATTCTATAATATATCTGGTAATAACTTTAAAAAGATCCTGTGTTTCTGTACTTCTCGTTTCAATGGTTTCTTTCACAGACCGAACCGTTTGAGTAGCATTTTCAACTACCATTTCCTGTTGTTCTGCTGTAATACCCGCGAGAACACCATCTTTTTTCAAGTTTAACTTAGCTTCACCTTTAGCTTTCCTGAAGTTTGCAGTTTGGTAGAATATTTTATAGCTGGGTTTTATTTGTCTGAAAAGATCATTGGCTAAACTATCAAAATATTTAATACTCGCCAGTTTCGCAGAATCCAACTCTTTCAGATTCAGCATCTGATAATTATTTTTAAACAGATTTTCATCTTCTCTTTTAAAGTTAAAGGAAGAAAGATCGAATTTCTGCATAGTTTCATCAAACTTATATCGTACCAAACGTTCTCTTGGGTTATAGGTTCGTTGTCCGGCAGACTCCTCGTATCTTACTCCATGTTTTAAAACCAAAACTAAATATTTCTCGTCGTCTGTTTTATACATTTCGCCCGTATCGGCCATAAGGACATTCGTATTTCCTGAACCTTTTGTATGATCGTATATAACAACATCTTTTAAAGTTTTTCCGTCTTTATCCTTTTGCTCTACACGAATAGAATAACCCGGAATACTGTTATTAAACACTCCTTCCTCAATAAGAAAAGCTGCTTTTTGGTTCCTAACATCATATAAAAGTGAGCCCATTTTTAAATTGGCTACTGGTAGCATATAATCGGAAAATATAAACGCAGCTATACTAAGTCCTGTCACCATTATAAAAAGCGGTGCCATGGCTCTCTGTAAAGAAATTCCGGCTGATTTTATGGCAACAAGCTCATAATTTTCGCCCAAATTTCCAAAGGTCATAATAGACGAAAGCAGAACGGCCAAAGGTAAGGCCATCGCAACATTTGTTGCTGCAGCATATCCAAGTAACTGGAGTATCACATACCATTCAAAACCTTTGCCTATTAAATCATCTATATATTTAAACAAAAAAAGCATCAGCAAGACAAACATCACTATAAAAAAAGTGACGAAAAATGGCTTAATAAATGCTTTTACGATTAAAAGATGTATTTTTTTCACTCTGCAAAAGTAGAAAAAAAATTAGGCTCCAACTACACTTAGCAAAGTATCTATCTGATTATCCCAAATGAGTTGTCTGTCTTTCAAGTTTTCCTGTCTGGAAAAATCTGTAATAATAAGAGCTACATCATTGGTTAACTCATCCTTACTAATTTCCATATCAAAATAATATCCTTCGTCACCATCCAACCAGGCAAAACGGATTTGCTTATTTTCCTTAGCTAATACCTTCTTAGCTTTTTTCTCTTCGCCGTCATCCCACTTAAAGCTATATACCTGATCTCTATAATGCACCTCATCGGCAAACCATTGAGCAAGTCCATTAGGCTCACTGATAAAACTGTATAAAATGCGAGGAGATGATTTTACCTCATATTCCAATGTAAACTGTACTTTCTCTGACATGCACTTAGTTTATAAACATTACGATGATCGCTCCTTGCATCACCTTTACTTTTCTAAAGAAAAGTAATTAAGTTTAGATTTCCAATAGTTTTTATAAAAGCTAGGTAAATACTGACTTAACACAAACTAATATACCATCCTTTTACATCAATGCGGTCTTACTTAACGTTTTGTGCACTCTCTTTCTTTTAAAGACCGTACGTTTCAAATCTGTTTTTCCTGTAATAATGCTAATATTGCCATCGACTTCCATCATTGCCAATTTTATACTTTTTATTTCATCGATACCATGTTCTCGCATAGCTTCTTCCAATTCATCATTAGATATATCCAGTTTGTGTAGCATTTCAAAATCCATCTTTCCATCATGAATCAATACTTGTGGTTTCTGAAGCATAAACTGTCTGATTCTTTTACTTCTGAACATTACTTTTTTCATCAAAAAATTCAGGAGGAACAAAACGCCTGCCGCTACTATACCGCCAGATAAGCTCGAATCGGGACCAACCATAGCATTCTGCACTGCATTACTTATTAGCAATATCAAAATAACATCTATTGTATTCAGCTGCGTAAGTTCTTTCTTCCCTGTCAGGCGAATTGCCAAAATCATAAACACATAAACCACTAAGCACCTGAAAGCTATATTTAAGTACATTTCCATATCTATTTATTTTCATTAAGAACAAAAGCATTCTAAAATTGCTTGCTATTTCCAAGCTAAAAATTTTAAGCCTAAGAATGAATACATTACAAATTATTTCTACATTTTTCTTTTTTCCATTTCCCATGATAAGTATTTTACCTTATATTTGCATCACTTTTTAAGAAAGTGTCCTGGCGGGGTAGCTCAGATGGTTAGAGCGCAGGATTCATAACCCTGAGGTCACGGGTTCAACTCCCGTCTCCGCTACGCTAGAAAAGCTCATCAAAAGATGGGCTTTTTTCATTTAAGAGGTTTTCTATATTAATTAAGCTATAACAGTACTACTTCTGCGGTTATTTCGTTATTCATTTACAAAGTAAACAAATTACCAACATTCCCCCCAGAAATTCCGATTGATCCTTAAGTTTATTAATTCCACCTTTTACCCAAAACAAACATTACAGTAGATTTTATTCAGCAAATTTGCATGGATGAAAAAAAAGATGATTAAAGCCGTATTTTTTGACGTAGATGGTACTCTGATAAGTTTTGAAACTCATAAAATCCCGCAATCGACCTTAGATGCTATCAAGACTTTAAAAGAAAAAGGAATAAAAATAATCGTTGCCACAGGAAGATCAACCAATCAACTTTCACATTTAAAGGAGATAGATTTTGATGGATATCTTACATTCAACGGAAATTTGTGCGTGGGCCACAACAAAGAAATTTTTCATAAACGAGCAATCCCTAAAGAAAATATTGAAGCGCTTATAAAATACCAGAAAGAAGTGAAACGCTTTCCGTGTATATTCATGTCCGAATTTGATAATAAAATCAATTATGTCGACAATGAGGTGATAGAAGTATTCAATCTGCTAAACCTTCCGCTAACTATGGAAACCGAAACCATGGAAGAAGGGCTAAAAAAAGACATAATACAAATGAATGTATTTATCAATCCAGATGAAGACGAGCATTTAATTCAAAATGCCTTAACAGAATGCGAAACAAGCAGATGGACCCATCTTTTTGCTGATGTGAATTTAAAAAACTCAAATAAAGGTACCGGGCTAATTGCTTTCACTAAACATTTGGATATTGATATTTCTGAAACGTTAGCTTTTGGAGACGGTGGAAATGACATCGAAATGCTTAAAACTGCAGGTATAGGAATAGCTATGGGAAATGCCAATAGAGAGGTTAAAGCTATTGCAGATTATATTACCGACGCTGTTGATGGAGATGGAATTGCCAATGCCTTAAAACACTTTGGTGTTATATAAAAATAAAAAAAAGTCCGGATAATGTATCCGGACTTACAAAACAATTTGCTTACATCATAGTTCTTCGTCATGTTGAGATCTATCCAACCCCACAGTCTCTGCTTCTTCATGTACCCTGATTGGTGAAATCAAGTCTGTAATTTTCAACAATAAAAGAGAACCAAAGAATGCAAAAACTGAAACAGCAACCAGCGCTACAAGATGTGCAACAAAGAGCTTTGTTTCACCAAAAAATAAACCATTATCAGTCACAACTCCGTTAATAGAATTATGCGCAAAGACGCCGGTTAAGACCATACCAACCATACCACCAACGCCGTGACATGGAAAAACATCTAATGTATCATCGATATTAGTTTTACTTCGCCAGATAACAACCAGATTACTGATTATAGCAGCTACCACTCCTATTACAATAGAATGAGGTATACTAACAAATCCAGCTGCCGGAGTTATAGCCACCAACCCTACAACAGCCCCTATACAAGTCCCCATTGCTGAAGGCTTTTTCCCTCTTACAATGTCGAAAAATATCCATGCTAAGGCTGCTGCAGACGAAGCCGTAGTTGTTGTTGCAAAAGCATATGCTGCCAACGTATTTGCTCCACCTGCAGAACCCGCATTGAAACCAAACCAACCAAACCATAGTAAGGCAGTACCTAAAATCACGTAGCTTATTCTTGCTGGATTATGTGATATATTTATTCTTCCTTTTAAATAAATTGCTGCAGCCAGCGCAGCCCAACCTGCTGACATATGAACTACTGTTCCTCCCGCAAAATCCAAAACACCAAATTTCGCCAATATACCTTCAGGATGCCATGTTGCATGCGCCAAAGGCGAGTATATAAATATTGAGAAAAGTGTAATAAAAATTAAGAATGAATTGAATTTAACACGCTCTGCAAATGCTCCGGTGATTAAAGCCGGTGTGATAATAGCAAATTTCAATTGAAACATTGCAAATAATGCTATTGGAACAGTTGGAAGAGCGACCCAGGAGGCATTACCCAGTACTCCGCTCATCATATAGAAGGTTGATGGATTACCAATAATCCCCCCTATATCTTCTCCAAAAGCCAAACTGAAACCAAAAAAAACCCATATTACCGTTATTAAACACATACAGATAAAACTCTGCAACATAGTGGAGATCACATTCTTTTTACTCACCATACCTCCATAGAAAAATGCCAATCCCGGTGTCATTATCAACACCAAAGCAGATGAAGTTAATAACCAGGCTGTATCTCCTGTGTTTAAGTCAGGATTTTCTCCGCCACCCGTTGGAACTGTAGCTGTAAACAAACCTATTACACACAGTATAATAAGTATAACAAATGGTAAGTACTTTTTCATAATTAATCACTTTAATGGTTTTAATTTAATCCTACAAATCAGTTTCAATTAACAAAAATTCAAAACAAAAAGACTTTAATTGAACATAACACAAATTTAAACAGTTTTTATTATCAAATTCAAATTAAAAAATCATTTTAATTAAAAAAAAGTAAATTTTTATATTTATTTCATTAAAAAAACAAAACACACCTTATTTTTTACCATAATCGCAACATAAAAGCTAAAAAAATAAAAATAAGTCAATAAAAATTCAACAAAAACATATAAAAACAAGCAAATAATGAAAAATTAGGTGAATTAATTTTTATTTTACCAAAAAATAAACCAATATTTACACAAAAATTCAAAAAATACAACCAGACAAGAACAAATTTTATACTAAAAACAAAAAATCAGTCAAAAAAACCTACAAATCTTTTTCATAAGTGATAAAAACTAGTAATAACACTAAAAAACAAACATAATATCACCCTAAAAACCACTTTTATGAAAAAGAACACATTTTTAATCGCACTATCTGTTTTCTCCTGTACCGGTACATTCGCTCAAGAGACAGAAAAACTTCCTTTAGAATTATCTGGAAGTGCAGATGTTTACTGGAAGTATGATTTTGCTAAACAAACCAACATTCCTACTTACTTTACCGAAGATCACAACTCGATTTCTTTGGGAATGCTTGACTTAGCGCTTAAAAAATCTACCGGAAAGGCGTCCTTTGTTGGAGAGATTTCTTTCGGACCAAGAGGACAATATCGGTCCCTTGTAAATGGAGATGGCTCGCCCGCGAATAACGACAACAGTTTTCACATCCAAAACCTCTATGCAGTCTATTCCTTTACAGACAAACTGAGTGTTACCGCGGGTTTCATGGGCACATTTATCGGTTATGAGGTCATCTCGCCTTCAGCAAACTTTCATTATTCCACCTCTTATCTATTCGGAGCAGGGCCATTTCAAAATGCTGGAATAAAAGCTAATTATAGTTTTTCGGAAAAAGTAAGTGGTATGATAGGATTATTTAACGACTGGAATAGTTATCAGGACTTTAATGGTGTTTCACATATTGGTGCTCAATTAGGAATAACGCCAAATGAAAATACCAGTATATACGTAAATTTCCTAACCGGATCATCGGAAGGTGGTGAAGCAAACTACAGCTCAGGAACATTAGTAGACCTTGTCGCTTCCTATAATATTACAAATAAGATTGCTTTAGGCTTAAACGCTGCTGATTATACATTAAAATCTGATGGCGGTTATACGGGAGTCGCTCTTTATCCAAAATACGCATTCAGCAACAACTTTCTTTTAGGTGTAAGAGGCGAATATTTCAAAATAAAAGATGCGGGGGGTATTGAAGGTGATGCTAAAACCAGTTTCACACTTTCTGCTAATTTTAAACATGGTGGATTAACCTTTATTCCTGAAATCAGACTTGATAATAGTAAGCAAAGTGAGTTTTTAAAAGATGATTTTCTTACGCCAACGAAAAAAGCTTGTCAATTTTCGGCTGCTTTAGTTTATACCTTTTAAATCAAAAACAGGGAGGTTTAATTAACCTCCCTGTTTCATTAATATGTACTCGCCAATTTTAGTGCCTCATAAATGTTGACAATCCCACCAGAAACGGACAAATCACTAAATCTAATTTTTTCACCATTATCAACAACTACTTCTCCGTTAAAAGGAATTGCCGATTTCATAATAACTTCCTTCACTTGTACAGCGGTTAAATTTGGATAGTAAGACCTTAAAATTGCCGCAGCACCAGAAACTACAGGGGCAGCCATACTGGTTCCGCTCTGTACTTGATATTTAGATCCGGGAACAGTACTGTTTATTGCTGCACCAGGTGCAAAAACGTCCACTTTAGTCTTTCCATAATTTGAAAAAGGAGCCTTTAATGTGCTATCCGCTTTCCAGGAAGAAGCCCCAACCTCCAACCAGGCAACAGCACTTCCTCCACTTTCATAAAGCCGATTTGGAAAGTTGGCTTCCTGCTCCAAATTTTTATTATCGTTTCCCGCTGCATGTACCAGCAATACATCTTTTGACATTGCATACTTAACAGCTTCGTCCACAGCTTTTTTATTGGTCGAATAAGATTTCCCAAAGCTCATGTTAATGATTTTCGCACCTTTATCAACAGCATAACGAATTGAATTTGCTACATCTTTATCTCTTTCATCACCGTTAGGCACACAACGTACAGAAATAATTTCAACGTTATCTGCTACACCATTTATACCCTTTTTGTTGTTCCGGGTAGCAGCTATGATTCCCGCGACATGCGTACCATGCAAAGCATCCGGCCCAACAACGTCAGAATTCCCATAAATTCTTTCTTCGACATTTTTATAATTATCTCCAACGGTATCCCGGGAATTAAACTGTTCATTCAGATGATACTGCAACTGTTCTTTATAATACCTCATGGTTTCACCAAACATATTGTAGTACAAAGAGGAATATGGTTCTTTTTTAAGCTCGTGAATAAGAAATGACACCAAATATTCCTGAGAAAAGTCGTTTAATTTCAATCTTTTAAAATCTTTGCTTCTAGGATTGTCTTTTCCTATTATTTCAACAAGAGAGTCCAGTGTATTTTTAACAGCTCCAATACTGACCAATTCCTTAAAAGTATCCAGCTTTTTATCTGTTAGCTTATTTTTCAGGTCTTTATAAATTTCGTAATCTTTTTGTTCAGAAATCTTAATCTCTGCAGAATCCCTACCTCCGAATTTCTCGTCATAACATCTCACCAAGCGGGTCAGTTCTAAATTGTCGTAATTCACGTTTCCTATTGAAGACCCAAGAAAATTCCAGCCATATACATCATCAACATAGCCATTTCCATCATCGTCCTTCCCATTTTTCTCCTCTGAAGGATTTTTCCAGATAACAGCTGACAGGTCTTCATGATCAATATCTACCCCACTATCCAGCACAGCCACTTTTACCTTTACCCCTGTTTTACCTTTCAAAAGTTCGTCGTAGGCCTTTTCAGCGCTTATTCCAAAAACACCATCTTTATGTAAATCTAGATTTTGCCAATTGGCTTTCTGAGCCATTAATAAAACAGGAATAAAAAATAATATAGCGAGTATAAAAATAGACTTAGTTATAAAGGTGATCCTTTTCATTAGGTGCTTCTGATAATTTATGCAAAAGCTACGAATATCTTATTTTAGAACTAAGTTTAAAATACTTTTAACAATATATTAACTATATGGCACCTTCAAGATAACCAAGAATAAGAATAGGACGAGATTTCAGTCCATTTGTTCGGGCTACTTTAGGATTTAGGTTTCATAAAAATGATACTTTCAGGGGAAGACACAAACGAAATATCCACAGATGAAAAACTATAAACAAGAATACAAGCTCTATACTTATTAAAAATGCCAATAACAAAAAGCCCAAAGATAAATCTTCGGGCTATGGTTTGGTTTTCTTATAGTTCTTTATTTCTGTAGAACAGAATAGTAAACATCATTCCATCTCAACTCATTTTCAAATTGGGCTAATTTTGTTTCTGCATCAATAACTACATATTCGATTCCTGCGATATCAGCAAAATCTTTAAAATATTGAGGTGTTAAGTTCTGACTAAAAACGGTATGATGCGCACCACCTGCATAGATCCAGGCTGTACAAGCTGTTCTCATATCAGGAAGTGGTTTCCATAACACTCTGGCAACAGGAAGTTTTGGCAATTGATTTTCCGTTTCAACGGCTTCAACCTCATTTACTACCAATCTGAAACGATTCCCTATATCTACCAACGAAGCATTTAAAGCAGCACCTTTTCTTACATTAAATACCAATCTTGCAGGATCTGCTTTACCGCCAATACCTAAAGGATGAACTTCCAGTGATGGTTTTTCTTTTGCTAGAGAAGAATCCACCTCTAACATATGTGAGCCTAAAACCATGGAGTTTTCTGGATCAAAATGATAAGTATAATCTTCCATAAAAGCATTACCACCATCTAAACCAGCGCCCATAACTTTGGCTGCTCTTACCAGGGCAGCAGTTTTCCAGTCACCTTCACCTGCATAACCGTATCCTTGCTCCATCAAACGTTGAGAAGCTATGCCTGGCAATTGAACCATTCCATGTAAATCTTCAAACGTATTAGAATAACCTTTAAATCCTCCGTCTTTCAGAAATTTCGTTAAACCAAGTTCTATTCTTGCAGCATCTCTAACACTCGATCTTCTGCTACCGCCTTCTTGTAGATCTGAAGCCAGCGTATAACTTGCATCATATTCCGCCATTAAAGCGTCAACATCTTTTTCTTCAATTGCGTTGATTACCGCAACTAAATCTCCAACAGCATAGGTATTTACAGCATAACCAAACTTACGTTCTGCTTCTACCTTATCACCGTCTGTTACAGCTACAAAACGCATATTATCGCCAAATCTTGCAAATTTAGCACCTTGCCAATCGTACCATGCTGAGGCAGCTCTTGCCCAAATAGCAATATCCTTAATTACAGTTGCTTCCTGCCAGAAACCTGTAACAACTTTACGGTTCTTTCTCATGCGGGATACCATAAAACCAAATTCTCTATCGCCATGAGCACTTTGATTCAGATTCATGAAATCCATATCGATAGAATCCCAAGGAATGTCTCGATTGAATTGTGTATGCAAGTGCAACAAAGGTTTTTTAAGTACCTCTAAACCTCTGATCCACATTTTCGCCGGAGAGAAAGTATGCATCCAAGTGATAATACCCACACAGTTTGCTGCAACATTAGCTTCACTTAATGTTTTATAAATCTGATCTGGAGTAAGTACAATAGGTTTATAAATCACTTTTACCGGAATCTCTTGATTCTCATTGTAAAACTGAGCTATTTTTTCTGCATGAACAGCTACTTGCTTTAATGTTTCTTCTCCATATAAGTCCTGGCTTCCTGTAACAAACCAAACTTCAAAATCTTTTAAACTAATCATTGATTTTATATTGATATTTTCGTTTTAACATTGTCCGTAATAAGAATTAGCACCATGCTTTCTCTCCCAGTGCTTGTTGATTAAAGAATCTTTTAATCTCGGAGCTTTGGGATTAATTTGCTCTGTTAACGTAGCTAATTCTGCAACATACTCTAATAAAGCGCTGTTAAAAACAGCCTTTTCACCAGTTTTTCCCCAAGTGAAAGGAGCATGATTCCCTACTAAAACCATTTCTACTTCTTCATATTTCAAATTATTATTTTTGAAATGATCTAAAATCTGGAATCCCGTTTCATACTCATAGTTCCCTACAATCTTCGCATCATCCATTGGTGGCGCACAAGGAATATCAGTAGTCAAATAATCTGCATGAGTAGTTCCAAAAATCGGAATATCTCTCTGTGCTTGCGCCCAGGCAGTAGCATGTTTAGAGTGCGTATGAACCACCGCTCCGATATGTTCCCAATGCTTATATAAAACCGCATGTGTCTTAGTATCAGAAGATGGCCTTAAATCCCCTTCTACCACGTTTCCTTCAAAATCGCAAATCACCATATTATCTGGTGAAAGCTTCTCGTAAGGCAAACCACTTGGCTTTATAGCGAAAACTTTTTCTATTCTGTCTACTACACTCACATTCCCAAAAGTAGAGAACACCAAATTTAATTTTGGAAGTTGCATATTGCTCTCATATGCAGACTGTCTTATGAATTTATATTTACTCATTTTACTTCTTAACTATTTGACTCTACAAAAGCGCCTGCTTTAAGGTAATTTTGGAATCGCTTTTCATAAATTTCAACCCTTCGCGGATTTGGAAAGTATTCAGCATCAAAACCTTGCCCCATAGCAACCATGGCATCTTCTACTTTTGGGTAAATTCCTGCAACAGTAGCAGCAAACATTGCTGCACCGATGGCACAAGTTTGCTCTGATTTATGAATTTTAATAGACATATTCATGACATCCGCCATCATTTGCATTATAAAGGGAGATTTCTTGGCTACCCCACCCAAACCTATCAGACCTTTAATAGGGATACCTTGTTCTACAAATCTCTCGACAATTGTTCTGGCTCCAAAACAAGTTGCTTCTACAATAGCTCTAAATATGTTTGGCGCATCGGTTCCCAGGCTTAAACCAAACAAAGCACCCGTTAACGCCTGATTTGCATCCGGAGTTCTTCTGCCATTTAGCCATTCAATTGCAAACTCAGCTTCATGTTCCGGATCTAATTCATTTGCTCTTTTTGCCAGTTCGGGAATAATCTGGTCTTCAATTTTTTTGATAATCTCCTCTTCCAGCAAATCCGTACCCAGGTTTTTCAATGGCCACGCCAGTACATTTTTAAACCAAGCATAAGCATCACCAAAGGCAGATTGCCCTGCTTCCATACCTATCATATTTGGAATGATTGACCCATTCACCTGACCACAAATCCCCTTTACTAAAGTATCTTTTACTTCATCTATTGGAGCAACCAGCATATCACAGGTAGAAGTACCCATTACTTTACTTAAATAGTATGGTTCTATCTGTCCTCCAACAGCACCCATATGGCAATCAAATGCACCGACACCTATTTTTACGTCAACAGGAACACCTAATTTCGCTGCCCATTCCTCACTAATAGTTCCAGCAACTTCTGCAGATGTATAAGTCTTATCAAAAGCTTTTCCTCTGAACCCAGCTAAAAGCGGGTCTAACGATGTAAAAAACTCTTCCGGAGGTAATCCGCCAAACTCCTCTGCATATAAAGCTTTGTGTCCCGCAGAACAAACACCTCTTTTCAAATCGGAAGCTTCATTTCCACCGGATAATAAAAACGGAATCCAATCACAGTGCTCAACAAAAGTATAGATACTATTTCTAACAGCTTCATCCTCTCTTAAAACGTGAAGTAATTTGGCCCAATACCACTCGGAAGAATAAATCCCTCCAACATATTGCAGGTAATTGATATCAAATTTTTCTGCATGCTTATTTATTTCCTCTGCTTCTTTTATAGAAGTATGATCTTTCCATAAAACGAACATAGCATTAGGATTATCCTCAAAATCAGGCTTTAGCGATAAGGGTGTACCGTTTTTATCAACAGCAATCGGAGTAGAGCCAGTTGTATCAACAGATATGGCTTTAACTTGTCTGGCAATATCTTGCCCAGCTTTGCTTAAACAATCTTTAATTGTAGTTTCTAAACCCTCTATATAGTCTAGCGGATGTTGCCTAAATTGATTTTTTGCCGGATCACAAAACTCTCCCTTTTTCCATCTCGGATAGTAAAACACAGAAGAAGCCAACTCTTCCCCATTTTTCGCATTAACCACTACAGACCTAACAGAATCCGTACCGTAATCTACTCCTATTACAAACATTATTTTAGATAATCAGTTCTTATTAATGTCAAATTAACACTTATTTAGGTAAAAAATAAAGATAATTTAAAAAAATATTATGTATATAACAGAATACTCCTGCCTATCTTATTGAAAATAAAATAAATAAATCGATTATTAAACTCAAAAAGATCTCATAATAGCTCTGATGCTTAAAACTGTAAAGTGCGAACTTTTAATATAGTTATACCTAACCGTTATCCCAATGGATACCAAATTCCTATATTTAAAAGTTCGATATGTGTTTTAAAAAACATTGAATAGATGAAAATGAGGCCCAACATAAAAAAGCTATTAATCGAAGAAGTTAAAAACCTATTTAGCTTAACTCCACAAAGAAGGCATTGGGCTGTACCGGTTTTAGCTGCTTTATGTATTGGCGCCCCGTTATTCATCGGGTTATTGCTAAATCAGCTTAGCAATGCGCTTATAATTAGTTTTTCTGGCTTGGTGATACTTTATATCCCAATAAAATCCAGTTTTATAGATAGAATGGGAAAACTATTAATGTGTTCTTTTGGTTTCATGGTTTCTTACGCAGTTGGATTGCTATTCAGTTTCAACTTCATCATCTCCTGCATAACATTTGGGCTTTTATGTGGCATTATCCATTACATATCTCTATGGCTAAGACTTGCCCCACCCGGAAATTTCTTTTTCATTATGCTTGCATCTATGGGCAGCGCAATACCCTTTAACTTAGCACTAATCCCTCATCACATTGGTTTAGTTGCCATTGGTACCATGACAGCCTGTACATTTGCATTAATATATAGTTTAATACAATCTAAAACTTCCAATACACAACTTATCCATGAGAAGCGAGATTTATCCATAACGGGATTAAAGAACTATGCAAACCATATAGAAGCTGTTATAATCGCCCTGTTTATGTTTGGAGCAATGCTGGTTGGCCATTTATTGGAAATAGAAAAGCCATATTGGATTCCTGTTTCCTGCATAGCGGTTATGCAGGGTGTAACAATTAAACATACCTGGAGAAGGGGATTGTACCGAATAGCTGGTACTTTTATGGGAATGGCCTTTTGCTGGGTAATACTGTCTTTGGTAAACCATGCTTTTGTTTTATATCTCGTTATTGTTATACTACAGTATATTGTAGAAGTCGTCGTGACCAGAAATTACGCCTTAGCTGTAATATTTATTACACCTTTAACCATTTTGCTGATAGAAGCAGGAAGCCCAATTATGCAACATCCTACAGAATTGATTGCCATTAGAATGTTAGATGTTCTATTAGGAAGTATCATTGGAGCAATTGGCGGTTGGTTTGTACACAACGAACAGATAAGACACCAGGCACTCAGAAGATTACGAATAGCGAAGGTACTTTTCAGAAAAAGAAAACACGTAT
Source organism: Pseudopedobacter saltans DSM 12145 (assembly GCF_000190735.1). Classification (GTDB taxonomy): domain Bacteria; phylum Bacteroidota; class Bacteroidia; order Sphingobacteriales; family Sphingobacteriaceae; genus Pseudopedobacter; species Pseudopedobacter saltans. The sequence goes on along the minus strand of NC_015177.1, from coordinate 438,320 downwards.
AATCTGATTAAATAGACTTCTAAAAAACAAATCATTATAGAAATTTAGAGAGAAATTTCAATCTAAAATCAAGAAATCACATGATTTGTAAAAATCCCTCCGTACACTTATTATCAATAAGTTTAAAACATCTAAAATTTAATTAATATAAAATTCAAATCGCATTTTTCACATCAAAAAAGGATTGAATAAAAACACAAAAACAACTAATAATCAAATAATTACACTTTTTTTTTAGAACAAAAAATTTGAAAAAAGACAAGAAATTATCCGTATTTTTAATAAAGATATTTTGAGTAAAAAACATCTTTAATTTTTAAAATCTACTATTATGAAAAGTTTAATTAAAATCGTGTCTGTAGCATTTATAGTTGCTTTGTCTATATCTACAGCTACTGCACAAAGCGACAAGAAAACAGAAGAAATGTTGCTTAAAAAAGAAAAAAAGGAAATGGAAGCACGCATACAAGCCGACAAAAAGATCGCAAGAAAAGCCTTGCGTGAACTAAGAGGTTCGGAAGTAAGTGATTTATCTAAACAGAGCTTTGCGAGTGATTTTGGCGAAGTTTCAGATGTTTCATGGGCAAGAAGCACTAATTTTGATGAAGCTACTTTCATGAAAGACGGTGCAAAAACCACAGCCTATTATGATTACGATTCTAAACTAGTAGGTACAACTGTAGATAAAACGATTAACGATCTTCCTCCATCTGCTGTAAACGACATCAATAAACATTATGAAGGTTATCAAATTAACAAGGTCATTATGTTTAATGACAATGAATCTAACGATTCAGATATGCTATTGTATGGGACTCAGTTTGAAGATGCCAATAACTATTTTGTAGAAGTATCAAACGGTGTACGTAATGTTGTGCTAATGGTAAGTATGGACGGTAATGTGAGTTATTTCAGTACAATGTAAATTTTAATACAGATCGTTCCAATCCAGAATAACTTAAAGGGAATTATAGTACGCTTTTGAAATCATTATAATTACCATTTTTTATGATAGTCCTATAGTGCTTTTGGCTATTTTGAGAAGGAAATAGGCTTAGACTGCTTGGGGACTTCTTCGGAAAAACAGGGGTTTTCTCGAAGAAGTCCCGAAGAAATATAAGCTTAACATCGCAAAATGCGGTAAACGTAAGCAAATTACAGCAAACCGCGCACCCACTATTTAACACGAAGTCAATCAACTACTTGCTCATTAATCTATTGTTATCCGTTAACAAAGTGAATTGACGCATCTACAATTTTACTTGTTAAAGAATGTTAAACTTTTCACTGTGCTTTGGAGGCTTCTTAGCTTAGGGAACCGTTTGAAAAACAGAAAAAATAGAAATTGACATATATTATTTATTAAACTATCTTTGCAAGATGTTAAAGAGTAAAGGTTTCTCATTATTAGGCTTAATATTAATTATTGGCTTGAGCATTACTGGCTGTAAAAGCAAATTTGAAAAGCTTAGAGAAAGCTCAGATACTGGCCGTAAATATCAGGAAGCTATAAAACTCTATAATAAAAAAGACTACACCAAAGCTTTGTCTTTATTTGATGATCTGGTACAGCGTTACAGGGGGCGTTCTGAGGCTGAGGATTTATACTACTATTACGCGTATACGAATTATAAATTAAAGGATTATATATCTGCAAGATATCACTTCAAAACTTTCGCAGACACTTATCCAAGTAGTCCAAAAGCAGAAGAATGCCGTTTCATGACTGCATATTGTATGTATTTGGAATCGCCGGTTTATTCTCTTGATCAGGACAACACTTATAAAGCGATTGAATCTTTTCAATTATTCATTAACCTTTATCCACAAAGCGACAGGGTTGCAGAAGCAAGTAAGCTAATCGAATCATTAAGAGATAAATTAGAGCAAAAGTCTTTCGCAAATGCAAAACTTTTTCTTGATATCGGAGATTATCAGGCTGCAGTAATAGCTTTCAGAAATTCTATCAAAGATTTTCCTGACACAAAATATGCAGAACAAATTGATTATCTGACCATTGAAGCTCAATATCTATATGCAAAAAATAGCCGCGAGATTAAACAGGAAGAAAGATATCAGGAAGCGATTGATGAATACGACCGTTTTATGGAAAGATATCCAAACAGTAAGTATTCTAAAGACGCAAATAAATTAAAAGAAGCCAGTTTAGAAGGTATAGAACAGGCGAAAAAAATATTAGCAAGTTATACAGAAAGTAAAAAGGCCACAAAAAATGAGCAACAACAATAAAACTACAATTGCAAACACTACTGTAACAAGAGATCTAAGACAATTAGACCCTGCAACAGGTAATCTATACGAGTCTATTGTAGTGATCAGCAAAAGAGCAAACCAAATTTCTGCTAATTTAAAAGAAGAGTTACATTCTAAATTAGCTGAGTTTGCCAGCAGCAACGACAATCTGGAAGAAGTTTTCGAAAACAGAGAACAAATCGAGATTTCTAAACACTACGAAAGAATGCCTAAAGCTTCTTTAATTGCGATTGATGAGTTTATCAATGGTAAAGTATATCACAGAAATCCTTCTAAAGAGAAAAAAAACAATAGCTAAATATTTGTTAGGCGTCAGCCTTAAAAGGATTGTAAAGCCTGTTTATCATAAACAGGCTTTGTCTTTTTCTGATTATTTGTTTTACGATAAATATCACTCGCGTATCGAGTTTATTTTTTACTTTTAAACTTTAACACTGAATATGCTTAAAGGGAAAAACATACTATTGGGGGTATGCGGAAGTATTGCAAGTTACAAATCGGCAGAATTAGTTCGTCTGTTTGTAAAAGCAGACGCTCAGGTCAAAGTGATTTTAACCAAAGATGCTTCATCCTTTATCACTCCTCTTACGCTTTCCACGCTTTCTAAAAATCCGGTATACAGCAAATATTATAAAGAAGATACAGGCGAATGGAATAATCATGTAGAATTAGCCTTATGGGCTGATGTGTTTATCATAGCTCCTATTTCAGCAAATACCATGGCTAAATTTGCAAACGGACTGTGCGATAACCTGCTTAGTGCTACGTACCTTTCTGCAAAATGCCCGGTTTATTTTGCTCCTGCCATGGACTTAGACATGTGGAAACATTTTTCTACAAAAGCAAATCTAGAAAAACTACAATCCTACGGAAATAAACTAATAAATCCGGGAACAGGCGAACTAGCCAGTGGGCTGTCTGGTAAAGGGAGAATGGCCGAACCTGCAGATATTTTCAACGTTATAGCCAATCATTTTAATGACAATCTAGCTTTGAAAGGAAAAAAAGTCCTGGTAACAGCCGGCCCAACCTACGAAGCAATTGACCCGGTTAGATTTATAGGGAATCATTCTTCGGGAAAAATGGGTTTAGCTCTGGCGCATGCCTGTGCAGAGCAAGGTGCAGAAGTAACACTGATATGTGGACCAACTCAATTAGAACAAAACCACGCTTCTATAAAAAGAATAGATGTTATATCTGCGTCAGAAATGTTCGATGAAGTGCTTAAATATTACGATTCAACTGATATTTGTATACTAAGTGCCGCAGTTGCTGACTATACGCCTGTTATTGTGGCAGACAACAAAATAAAGAAAACGAGTGACTCTTTTGATCTTGAATTAAAGAAGACAAAGGATATTGCGGCTTATTTAGGTGCGCATAAGCAAAAGCAGATTTTAGTTGGCTTCGCATTAGAAACACAGAATGAAATTTCTAATGCAATCAGTAAATTAGAGCGCAAGAATCTTGATTTTATTGTTCTAAACTCATTGAATGATAAAGGTGCCGGTTTTCAGGGGAATGAAAATAAAATAACTATCATTAAGAAAAATAAAGAGCAATTAAGCTTCGATCTGAAACCGAAAGATGCTGTTGCACAAGATATTTTAACTGTCATTAAAGAATTGATATGAGATATTGTTTATCCCTTATATTGAGTTTTTTTACTGTTGTGAATATTCAGGCACAAGACCTGAACGCCCGTGTACAGATACTTACTCCGCAGATACAAAACACCAATAAAAGACCGATAGAAATTTTGGAACAAACGATCACCGATTTTTTGAATAATCGCAAATGGTCTAATGATCAGATAAAAGCTAACGAGAGGATAGATTGTAGTTTTGTACTGAACATAAAAGAATGGGATGGTTCAAGTAATTTCAAAGCCGAAGCTCAAATTATAAGCACCAGACCTGTATTTAATTCTTCTTATAATTCCACTTCGTTAAGTATCAGCGATAAGAGCTTCGATTTCAATTTTTCAGAAGGACAGCCTTTTGATTATTCCGAGCAAAACTATATCAATAACTTAACATCGCTATTGGCTTTTTATGCTTATATCATTGTAGGATTGGATTATGACAGTTTCAGTAAACTGGGAGGATCTGCCTATTATACAAAAGCACAAACGGTGTTAAATAACGCACAATCTTCTGGATACGCAGGTTGGCAGGCGCATGAAAACTTAAAGAACAGATATTGGCTGGTAGAGAATTTACTTAGCAAAAGCTTTCATCCACTTAGAGAGTTCATTTACGCTTATCATCGCGAGGGTTTGGATATGATGTCGGATAATTTATCCAAAGGGAGAAAAAACATTTTAGATGTTCTCCCTAAGCTGGAAGAAATAGACAGACAAAAACAAGGAGCTATTTTTATGCAAACTTTCTTTACCGCAAAGGCAGATGAATTAGCAAATGTATTTTCTAAAGCGGATCCGACAGAAAAAATGAAGGTATATAATTTACTTTCAGGCATAGATCCGTCTAACATCAGAAAATACGATATTCTTAAAAAACGATAATTGCTTTATCCCAAACTTACTAGCAGATGCTTAATAGACTTTACATCAAAAACTACGCACTGATAGATTCTTTAGACATTTCTTTTGATAAAGGATTGAATATTCTCACTGGTGAAACCGGAGCAGGAAAATCTATCATATTAGGTGCATTGGGTTTAATTTTAGGACAAAGAGCAGAAAGCAAATATTTCTTCAATCAACAGAAAAAATGCGTGATTGAAGGTTTTTTCAATATAGAAGGTTATCAGCTAAACAGCTTTTTTGAAGAGAATGATCTTGATTTCGAAAAAGAAACGGTATTAAGAAGAGAAATCTCTTTAGATGGAAAATCCCGGGCATTTGTTAATGATACTCCTGTTAACTTAACTGTATTAAAACAGTTGGGAGAACAACTGATAGATATCCATTCGCAACACGCTACATTAGAAATTGGAGCGCAGAATTTCCAACTGCTGGTAACAGATTTAATGGCTGCAAATCAGGATCTGTTAAAAGTATATAAAACCAATTTCAAATCGTACAAAAAGAAACAGGAGAAACTGGACGAGCTTATCCGTTCCAGCGAACAGGCTAAAGCCGATCTTGACTATTTTCAATTTCAGTTTAATGAATTGGAACAGGCTAACCTGCTTGAAAACGAGCAAGAAACTCTGGAATCTGAACTGAATACGTTGACTCATGCGGAGGAAATAAAGAATAACCTGACTAACGCTTATGCTGTATTAGAACAAAGCGAAATAAACGCTGTACAGCTGCTTAAGGAAGCCTCTTCTCAAGTTCAATTGCTCGAAAAGTATCAACCGGAATTAGCTGAACTTAATGAGCGTTTAAAAAGCAGCATTATTGAAATCCGCGATATTTCATCTGAAATTTACAATATAGACCAATCTACGGCTTTTAACGAAGAACGCTTTGTGGGAATAAATGATAGACTGAACCTGATTTATAGCTTACAAAAAAAGCATCGAGTCTCAAGCAATGCAGAGTTGATTTCCCTGCAAAAGGAATTGTCCGACAAACTGAATAACGCATTGTTTATTGATGAGGATATTCTCTCGCTGCAAAATGAAATCGATAAGGAAAAAAGCATTTTGATACAACAAGCCCAGGATATATCTGAGAGAAGGAAGGAAGCGGCTCCGCTTATCGAAAATTTTGTACAGGAAACTTTAGCTAATATTGGAATGCCTGATGCTCAACTTAAAGTAGATTTACAGGTTAGAAGCAATCAAACTTTTGATGGGCATGGTATTGATAATATTAAATTTCTTTTCACTGCCAATAAAGGGCATCAACTGAATGAACTGCATAAAGTAGCTTCTGGTGGAGAACTATCCAGGTTAATGCTGAGCATCAAATCTCTCATCGCTAAAAAAACAGCTTTACCTACCATTATATTTGATGAAATTGACACCGGTGTTTCTGGCGAGGTTGCACATAAAGTAGGAAATATTATGGAGCAGCTTGCACAGAACATGCAGGTAATTACTATTACGCACTTGCCGCAAATGGCCAGCAAAGGCAACTCACACTTTTTTGTTTATAAGGAAGTTAAAGATGGACTTACTTATTCTCAAATCAAAAGACTTAGTCAGAGCGAGCGTGTTACCGAGATCGCTAAAATGTTAAGTGGTGAAAACCCAGGCGAATCAGCTTTTTTAAATGCTAAAGAGTTATTGAAATTGAATTAATTCAAATTCGAGCTCGTGGTAATTTGTAACAATAAGATTTAAATAGTAATTTTAAAGGATATCTACCGTTTAAGAGTTTTATTTAGTTGGGTTTGCCAATAAAGTGGGCCTTAAATAGATAGTTATTAATAATGGCAAAAACGAAATACTATTTTAATTCACAGACTTTAAAATATGAAAAAGTAAAATTAAGTCTGAAAATTAAAATTCTAAAAGCCATCGGCTTCATATCCACAGCTATGGTCTTCTCTTTTATCATCATAGCTCTGGCATATACCTTTTTAGACTCTCCAAAAGAACAACAATTAAAAAGGGAAATCAACCAGTTGAGTTTACAATATGAGATTCTTCAGGAACGCCTAAAGAAAACAGATAACGTTTTACAAGTGCTGGAAGATAGAGATGATAATATTTACAGAGTAATTTTTGAAGCAGAACCTATATCGAAAGATGTGCGTAACGCCGGATTTGGCGGGGTAAACCGTTACAAAAGCTTAGAAAACTATGAATACGGGAAGCTAATGATGGAAACTACAAAAAAGATGGATATTTTATCTAAGAAACTGTACGTACAATCTAAGTCTTATGATGAGTTAACAAAATTAGTAAACTCAAAAGAGAAGATGATTTCTTCTATTCCTGCTATACAGCCGGTAGACAGCCGGAAACTAAGAGGGGCAATATCAGGTTTTGGTTATAGAATCCACCCTATTTACAAAATCCGTAAAATGCATTCGGGAATTGATTTTACAGCACCAGTTGGTACTCCTATTTATGCTACGGGGGACGGAGTTGTAATTGCACAAGGGAATGAAAGAGGTTATGGAAACCGGATTATGATTAATCATGGTTACGGGTATGTCACCAAATATGCTCACATGAGCAAGTTTAAAGCAAAAAAAGGAGAACGTGTTAAACGTGGCGACCTGATTGGATATGTGGGAAATACCGGAGCTTCAACTGGTCCGCATTTACATTATGAAGTATTTAAAAATGGTAAGGTAGTAAATCCAATGAATTTCTTCTTCAATGACCTTACTCCTGCAGAATATATCGCCATGCTTGAAATGGCTTCAAAAGAGAATCAATCTTTTGACTAATGGTGCTGAATATCGTTTTTTTCATATTTTTGCGTAAAATCTATAACATTTATCATCATGGCGTACAAAGAAAAGGAAATCAATAAACTGTATTATTCTATCGGAGAAGTTGCAGAAATGTTTGATGCCAATACTTCTATGATTCGCTTTTATGAAAAGGAATTCGATATTCTGCAACCTAAAAAAAATGCTAAAGGCAACAGACTATTCAGACCCGAAGATGTAGAGAATTTGAAAATCATTTTTCATCTAATTAAAGATAAGGGATTTACTTTACAAGGTGCCAAAGAGCATATGAAAAGCAATAAAGATGAAGTTGTCGACAATCAAAAAGTCATTGATTCTTTAGAGAAACTAAAGGCTTTTATGCTAAAACTTAATAGTGAATTGTAAACTACAATTTTACATTTTTCTTTATTTTCCGATAGTGGCCTAAATTTGGTGGATTTGTTCCTTTAATATATTAAAACAGGACAGTCATGGCAACAACAAACAGCTATTTAAACTTCAACGGCAATTGCGAAGAAGCTTTCAACTTTTATAAATCGGTTTTCGGTGGCGAATTTACCTTTATGGGACGATTTAGTGATATCCCTAAAGAAACTTACCAAGTTCCAGAAGCCGATAAAAATAAGATCATGCATGTTTCTCTTCCTATTGGAAAATCGATATTAATGGGAAGCGACTGTGGAAGTGATTGGGCTCCAAAATTCACACAAGGAAACAATTTCTCTATTTCCATTACAGCAGAAACTAAAGACGAAGCAGATAGGTTATTTAATGCGCTTGCGCAAGGCGGAAAAGTACATATGCCTTTAGCTGATGCTTTCTGGGGTGACTATTACGGGATGTTGACAGACAAATTTGGCATCAATTGGATGATGAGTTATACTGAACCTAAGTAAAACTCAATAAAAAATAAAATCCGCTTGCGATAAACACAAGCGGATTTTTTCGTTATCTGCTAAATGGCATCCAGGTTGTCATTTCTGAAGTATGCCCCCGATTTCCCCAGGCATAATATGGAATCAGTTTAAGTTTCACAGATTGCTTCTCGTCTGATACTTTTTTATACAAAGTATTATTCCAATTATTATCTGCTAAAATTGCTTCCCCTTCCAAAGCAACGATGTCACTATTATCAATCTTTACTTTCTTTGGATTTAATTTGATAGTGGAAGGAACTGTAATACTAAATACGCTAACATTGGTTGGCATATCTACCGATTCTGCACAATAAACTATTGGGCCTCTTTTTACGACAATCTGATTTCTGGTTTCTTCTACAAATGGATGAGATTCTATCAAATCTGCTTCCATTGGTAAATTCAGAACAATCTGGTCTCCTTTTTTCCAGTTTCTATTTAGTTCCAGATACTGTCCTGATTTGATATCAGCATCTACAGATTTCCCATTTATAGAAACCTTGGCTGAATTTGCCCAACCCGGTATTCTCATAAAAATAGAGAAAGGCGACTTTTTACTTTCAGAAATAGTAATTGCTACCCTTCCCTCCCATGGATATTCCGTTTGCTGAGTAAGCTTAATTGTAGAGCCATCGTCTAATTTAGTAGAAAGATTATTGGAGCCATATAAATTCACATAAACACCTTTATTAGAAATACTGTAAGCATAATTGCTTACCTCTGCTATAGTTCTAACTGTATTCGGAGGGCAGCAATTTGATAATTTAATATACTCTACCCTTTCTTTAGACCAACGCTGTTTAAATGGTAAATTATCAGAATAACTTAACGGGTTTGTATATAAGAAACGCTTTCCGTCTAAACTGATTCCCGAAAGCACACTATTATACAATGCTAATTCCATCACATCAGCATATTTTGCATCGCCTTCCAACTGTAACATCCTCCAGTTCCAAAGTACATTACCGATATTTGCGCAAGTCTCATTATGTGCTGTGAAGTTAGGCAATTGGTAATCCCTGCCATAAGCCTGATGTACTTTTTGTACAATTGGCGGCTCGTAAACTGTTCCGTCTGGCGAAACGCCATCATACAAAGAACCGCAGCCCCCGGTTATGTACATTTTATGCTGTGTTACATCGTTCCACATTTTATGCAATTGACTAATTAAAGTTCGGTCTCCTGTTTCAGCATAAACATCGGCAACACCTGCATACAAGTAATTCGCTCTTACCGCATGCCCCATTACTTTTTCCTGCTTTCTGAAAGGGATTCTGTCCTGATTATCATCAGTCCCGTCCTCTATCTCGCCCTTAATATCTATTAAATGCTTAGCAAGCTCTAGATACCTTTTATCACCTAAAGTACGGTACATTTCCACTACTCCCATATAATGAGAGGGACAAATGGCGTTTCTTGCCAAAGTTGGCGACGCCTGCTTATAGAATTTATACAGATAATCCGTAGCTTTTATAGCCACATTTAAAAGATTCTTCTTTCCGGTAGCTCTGTAATGTACACATCCGGCAGTCATTAAATGGCCAATATTGTAAGCTTCAAAACTTAACCGATCTTCGAACTGATTTTTAACACCAGTTTTACGCTGATCAATCATCGCTTTAGTATAGATGTAACCATCTTCTCTTTGTGATTTAGCAATAACAGCGATTGCCTTATCCATCATTTCATCCAGCTTTTTATCTTTTGTGGACGCATAAAGACTAGCTACAGCTTCTATGGTCTTATAAAAATCGCCGTCATGGAATGATGGCCCATCATGTTCGCCTTCCGCTAATCCAGCTGCTATTTCAAAATTTCTATAAGCATGACTAATATCTGCGGACGTATAAACTTTCCATAATTGTGGTACCATCGACTCTTTGGCAACATTAAAACGTTCGCCCCAAAAACCCGATGTCCATTGTACATCTCCCATATTCACTCCATGCAATTTTGCATACGGACTTAAAGATGTATTTACCAAAGACTTGTTTTGCGCATTTACATTTAATGCAAATGCCAACGAAAAGAAACAAGCAAAAGTCTTCTTCATATTCTTATTTATTTGAATGGCTCTCTATTTTACTATTAATTTCACCGGACCTATTAATCCAGATTTTAACAAATCTTCTTCCTGTAATCTGATAGGGGCTGTAGTTTTTGTTACTCTTTTTTCTTCAGGAAGTTTCTGATCTCCAATTAATCGGTTTGCCCAGGTATTGTTAACTTCTATTTCGAACAGATTATTTCCAGATTTTAATGCCTTTGAAATATCAGCCTGATATGGATAAGTCCAAACCACTCCACAATCTACTCCATTTACTTTTACTGTTGCGATATTGGACAACTCCGCAAAATCAATAAAAATATTTCCAGATTTAATTTGGCTTTTATTCAACTTAATATGCGTTGTGTATTTTACTGTTCCCGAATAATATTTTATATTCTCGTTAGCTGATTGACTCCAATCGAATAGATTTTTCGTTTTTACAGGTTCTTTTGGCCCACCGAAACTTTCGTCAAACTGAAGTTGCCATTCATTATTCAGCACCAATAAATCTTTTCCTTCTGATGAGTTATGCTTATTTGCTGCCAGGTTATCTTGTTGATGGAAAAGAATAAAAATAGATTGATTTGGTTCTAAAGAAAGCGCTAAATCTGTTCTCTTTCCTTTAGCTGAATAATTATCTAATTTTTCTAACCTTCCGGTCACAGCCTGATAAACATAAGCCTTCTTATCTGCCAACCTGAACGAAAATTGTATATTTCTTTTTCTTTCTTCCTGATTAGCTATGAAATAAATATCTAAATCTTCAGATTTTCTATGGTTCCATGCTACTTTTTCTGCATGCTTACCATTTTCTGTAATGATTAGATCTTTATCTAAATTGAATAAACTAAAATCATTGCCTTCATAAGGTCCTTTTATTACTTTTCCCTTTCCTAAGGTCTTATAGAAAATTGTCTTTCCATTTGATGCGTTGGCTTTTATGAAATTTCCTTCAAAAATTTCGTCTACAACGGCCAACATTTCCTTCTGAGATTTATCGTCCGATTGATGTGGTACAGCAACAGGCTTATCGGAAACTAAAATCGTAGCGCCTTCTTTTACTAAATCCAGCATTTTCTTTGCTGTTTGTAAAGTCATTAACTTATTATTTGGATTCAGCTGTTGCTTACCCGGGAAAACTAAAATTCCATAATCTGCACCGTTGTTAAATTTCACCCGTCCGTTAATCACTTTTGCGCCATACAGCACTTCTGGATTAAAAGAATCATAAGCATAACCTTTTAAAGGATTTATCCAGTCTTCCGGCTGAGCCATGTTTGCCGAAGTGGTCACTCCTACCACTCTTTGTGTTGGCAAGCCTTTATTTTCTAATCTAATTTTTTCACTTTGCACTACTTCTTCTCCGAAAACACCAGGTAAAGTATTCACAAATCTGTCTGGCAGGATGGATCTCCTCGGAATTTCTTCTCCAATAAATACGGCGATATCTCTTACCGGATTACCTTCTTGTAATAATGCCTGAGTTCTACTGGTATAATCTACCCAAGCTTTCCCTGGTTTCCACCATGTTTGGTCTCTTTGGAAATACAATCCTATTCCGTCCAAAGTCATTCCTGGTTTTCTGTCCATCCAGGGATTATGTACATAAACATGGTAAACCAATTTGTTTGTCCCTAAAGCGTAGTTTCTATCTTGTACGGTTTTTAGATTTCCGGGATGTTCGTCCCATTTCATCCTGATGGTGGTAAAGGCCTCGGCCTGAACAATGTTTTTTCCATAAATATGCGCTCCGGAAATTGCATCAGACATATCCCCGAATTTATCGTGGGAAGGACTTGCATGCCAGAACTCACCCATTGGCACATCTACTGTTCCAAAATGGGTTAAACCATCTCCTACCATCACCGGGGCAGTAGTTTCTGATGTAAAAATTACTCCGTTATCCTTCGCAAGACCTTTCATAGTCTTGAAGAAATTATCATTAATCAGCTCTGCTATTGTTGTGCGAACATCATACAAAAACTGCTCTGATTTTTCTGCACTTTCCAATGGAATACCCGCCATGATTGGCAGATATGGTTTTAAAGAATAGCCTCTTCTTTTTAAAAACTCCTGTTCAAAAACCGGAGACCAGTTTTGGCTTCCACACTCCCAACTATCCACATGGAAAATGCTGAAGACTTTTTTTGCCAATTCTGGTCCTACCACCCGTTTAGCTTCTCCAAACCATTTATCGAACTGAATTTTAGCAACTTCTTTATTAAACTTATCGCTTTCCAATCCCTTTCCGGCACCTGCGGTTTCATTTTTATGTCCTGTAGAAGTGTGTCCTATTCTCAAGATCGTCCAGTTTCCGGATGGTGCTTTCCACTTCAACTCCCCATCTTTATTCAAATAAGTGGAGATATCAATCACTTTATTTAAAGGAATACAAAGCTGATCTGCAATTTGACTTGAAGTCGTTCTGTCGCTTACCCGCCAAACTTGCCCATTTTTCCCTTCCAAATGATTGATCTTAGGCGCACCGGACAAACTGATTCCAGCAATCTTTAAACTTTGTTTCCATTTTGCGGCATCCAGATCTTCGGCCCCCGGTTCCGACCCTTCCGGGTCATAAACAAATCGAAAATATTTAGCTGTTGTAGGTTCTATAGCATGAGTTACCGGAGCATCCCAGTCTAACCAACCTGTTCTTGGCGGAATAAGTCTCGTAAGTTTAGTGAAATTTTTTCCGTCATTACTTGTTTCAATAATTAACCTGTTCGATTGATAATTGAAATTGTTGACTGTAATTTTTATAGATCTGCATAAGAAAGGCTCGGCAAATTCATACTGTATCCAGCATGGGTTTGCAGAACCAAAATTCTTTTTATTACCTGATTCTGCAAGGAATGAAGCTTCTTCTCCTGTACTCGTAGTTACTTTTGGCTTTACATGATCTGTAGATAAATTGCTTTTTTCTACCATAGGAAAAGCATATACAGCGATATCTTTATAAAAACCCTGATAAGATTCCGGTTGTTCAATTTTCTGTTGAATGGTCTTGCCTCCTTTTACAAAAGTCTCTGTCCAAACTACTTTTTGCATAGACATTTCAGGAGTAATCCAAGGGCCACCAGCAGTAGCAAAACCATCATTTGGCAATAAAGCTATTTTTATTCCTAGTCTTTCAGACTCCTGGATGGCGTATTTAAAAATATCCCACCATTCTGACGTTAAAGTTTCTGTAACGGGCTCAAATAACGGAGGGTTTGTTTTCCCCTTTATGGGTGCGATATAAGCTCCGGCTATACCCGCTTCTTTCATTGCTTCCAGATCAGCAGTTATCCCTTCTCGTGAAAAAGCAGAGTGCATCCAATACCAGAAAACCCAGGGTTTGGCAGACTCCGGCAATTTAGAATCATCTGCTAAATAACTCTTTATTCTTTCAAACTGAGCAAATGCTATTTTTTGCATCCCCAGTATCATAAGTAAACAAACCAAAAAACGCGATGTAAAACTTCTCAAAACTTATAATCTTAGATTTAAATACAAATAGCCAGAATGTAAATTCAAGCAATCTCAAATTTAATTCCGAGGGGCTATTTTTTAATATGATATGTTCGCTTTGTTTTATACCATTTTGCCATTAGCTGGGCTACGTATTTGTCTCCGACAAGCTATATTTTAATGTAAATTTTATCCAAAACATTTTTTGTAAATTTGAGTGAACAGCTTGATTCTGTGATAACATATCTGAAAGCAGCTTCTTAAACAAGTGATATGAACTCAAACAATGCTATATCTTTCCAAAGTGGCTATTCTGAGGTAAACGGAATAAGGGTGTATTATGAAATTTATGGCGAAGGAAAGCCTCTTATTTTAATCCATGGCGGTGGTTCAACTATACAGACTTCATTTGGCAGGATTATTCCTTTACTAGCATCAAACAGACAGTTAATTTGTGTTGAACTGCAAGCGCATGGACGAACAGACGATAGAAATACGGCAATTTCTTTTGAACAGGATGCTGATGATGTATTTACACTGTTAAAGAACTTAAACATCAATAAAGCTGACATTTTCGGATTCAGTAATGGAGGAAATACAGCTCTTCAGCTAGCTATCAGACATCCGGAAGTGTGCAATAAAATAATAGCAGGTTCAGTCTTATTAAAACGTAACGGGACGTTTCCGCAGTTTTGGGAATTTATGAAAAATGGAACTTTCGATCAGATGCCACAAGAATATAAAGATGCATTTCTTCAAGTGAACCCAGATGAAAACAAGCTCAGGAATATGTATCAGAAGTGTGCTGATAGAATGAATAATTTTAAAGACTTTTCTGACGAGGAGATAAAATCTATTAAGCCTTCAGTACTTTTAATCAACGGGGATAACGATGTTGCAACACCTGAACGTATTGTAGCAATGTCCAGACTAATACCTGACTGTAACCTGACAATTATTCCAGGTGGACATGGAGAATATATAGGAGAAATAACAACCTTAAAACCGGATTATAAAGACAGCTATTTTATTGTGCCTATAATTGAGAGGTTTTTGGATAAATAATTATTGGCGTTAATATATTTCCCCCTTTTATTCATCCAAAAATACCACATTATGTAGCAATGTGCTTTTATTTAAACAAAATACCTACCTTTTTATTCGACAAATTTTCTACCAGGGGCTTGAATATTAGCGTGGCATTTTCTTTTGTTTTCTGCATTAGCTGCATTTCCTTAGCATTCATTAACAGCTTTTGTTCTGCAATCTTATAGATACCTTCTACTAAGTTTTTTGTATCACTGGGAAACCAAACTCCTGAAACATCATAAACCTTAGACGCTTTATGATCTATTTTTACATAACAAATTTCAGGCCGAGGAAGGTACAATGTAAGTGAATCGTTATTAAAAGAGATATCATCTTTAGATACTTTTGTTAAATCAATACAACCTACAACTTCGCCTACTGCTACAAAGAGTATGCGTTCATCCGGTAAAAAACGTCGAATCTCTTTCTTTTCTATAACGTCTTTCATAGAATATTTCACCAACTCCAGCTTTCCCATACTGGTTATTTTACTAATCATTACGTCTTCAGTAATTTCTGTTTTCACTTCAAAAAGTTGCTTTTTGAAGTAGAAAAACATAAAAGCGAGTGCTGCTAAAAGGATAATAAAAAACGATAGAGATAGTGCTGGCCTGAATTTCATTTTTAAATACTTTGATAAACTTAACAACAAATATACTTTGGTTTATGTTTATTATTCTAAGGTCTTCCCGGATATAAAATTAACTTAGACGCTTCAAAACTCCAGCCGCAACACATAAATAAAATCAGGTTAATGTTAACCCGTGTGGATGCAGCAAAAACTCCGGAAGAGCTGAATGTTCCAGGTTACGGTCTACATCCATTGAAAGGCAACCTGAAAGACTTCTTGTCTATAAAAATTGACAAGAATTACAGAATTATTTTCAAAGTCGAAAATGAAAATACTCAGGAATTAGATTATATTGATTATCATAAAGGCATTATGGCAATGTTAAATCCAGCTCACCCGGGGAAACTATTGATGGCATCATCGAAGAAACCGGTCATAAATTAAGTATAGAGGAAGTTGCCAAAGGTTTAGGTACTACCCGAAAAACATTATCAGCCATCATCAACGGCAAACAATCGGTTACTCTCGAGATGGGCTATTAAGCTGGCCACAGGTTTCAGTAACACAATACCTGAATTTTGGTTACAGGTGCAGGATAATTACAACCTATTTATTGCAAGGAAAAAAGTAGATACCAAATCCATCCGGGTTTTCTGGAAAGCTGCTGTACTTTAATGTCACTACTTAAGAATAAGACAGCAAAAAAGAATTATAGTTTTACGTATCTTTGTTAATAAAATCCCGGAAGTATTAAAATTTAAGGTTATGAAATTCGTATTAGAGGTTAAGGAAAACAAAGTAGAAACATTAATGGCTTTATTGAATGATTTACCTTATGTAAAAACAAAACCACTTACTCCATATAAAGCCAAAGTCCTTGAAGATACAAAAGAGGCTGTTGATGAATTAAATCTAGTTTTGTCAAATAAATTAGAAGCTGGCGATGCTGACGAGTTATTAAATGAATTATAAGGTAAAGTATATTCCAAAATTTGAGAAGGAGCTAAAAAGGCTTGCCAAAAAATATCCTTCATTAAAATCCGATTTCTCTTTACTCTTGCAGTCGCTTAAGTCGAAACCAGATCAAGGAATCTCATTAGGAAACGATTGTTATAAGGTTCGTATGGCTATTTCCAGCAAAAGAAAGGGGAAGTCAGGAGGATCCAGAGTAATTACATGCTTTAAAGTAACTCTCGATACTGTTTTCTTGCTAACTATTTTCGATAAAAGCGAACAAGAAAACATTTCTGACAAGGAACTTAAAGAGTTGCTTGCTTTTATTACTGACTTTCCTTAACCTCTAAGCTGTAATTACTGAAAAACCTTCTTCATAAAAGTAGTATTAGCTCCAAAATTTTCTTTCACAGCCCTTGGAGATAAGCTCGCATCACGGGAACGTTCTATAACCAACCAGCCTTTCCAGCCCATATTATCCAGCGCTTCTTTTACTTTGTACATATTTAAACGCTTGTTGTTTTCCAGCCAAACGCCATCTTCATCTGTACAATGGATTTGACATATGCGCTTTTTACCTAAAATTTTAAGTTCACTAATTAAATCACGGCCATCTTTTAAAGGATTAGAAAAGTTGAAATAGATCTGAATATTTTTAGAACCAATTTCTTTCAGCAGTTTAACTTCTTCTGTAGCATTAAGCGCGGTTTCTATCCCTACAACAACACCTGCTTTCTTTGCCATTTTCCCTACAACTTTCAGGCGTTCTACAATAGCTGGTCTAAGTTCGGGATTCTTCACTAAATCTCCCTGAACTCCTAATGGTAAGAACGCTACTTTAACTCCCATTTGCTGACAGGTTGTTAGACAATCGCCTACCATTTGCTGATAAGTTGGTCTTGTGGCAAAAGACTGCGCATAAAATCCCGTCATGGCTAAAGAACAAATCTCCAAATTCAATTCTTTTGCTTTGGAAAGAAACTCTTGTCTGGTTACTGAGTCAGACAATTTGCTATCAAAGGTGTCGCGGTTTCCCAGACCTCCCATATCTAGTTCTAAACCATCCGCTCCTATTTCTTTGGTAAGTTCAAATGCACTAAGTTTTTGACGCTTTAGGATCATTAAATCTATAACCGCTATTTTATAACGTTGATTTGTACCAGCGAAAGCCATTAAATGGTCAGGTAAAACCAAACTCGCACCAAATAGTGCGTATACTTTTAAAAAGTCTCTCCTGTTTTGCTCCATAGCGTATGAGTTGTAAGTCGAAAGTTGTAAATTATAGGTTTAGAAAATCGATATCATCCTAAAATAATTTTTCCAGATTCTCATATCCACGAATTGCATTTTTAGGAAGTTTCTCCCCATTCGGTCCGAAAGTATATAAAGCATCCATTTTCTCTATAGTAACAGAAGATTCATCATAATTACCGTTTCCATTTTTCAAGCTTTTAGGATTTAATTTGAAATGTTCTATCAGGAAATCATAGACCGGTTTACGTTTAGAATAACCAAAATCATGGCCATCTTCCGGTAAATGAACATTTCTCACTTTATCTTTTTTACCGTAAAAACCATAGATTTTCTGCAAATACGGAAAATCGTGTTGTGGCATATGCGCCGTCCAATCTTTTCCATCCGATATTACCAATTGAGGATTTGGCGCTACCATTGCTGCTAACTCCACATTATTTGTTCCACCGGCAACATTATGTATCGGCAAACCACTTTCACATGGGCAGCCACCATAAAAATAAGATGATAAAGAAACTACCGGAATACTTAAATTGATTCTTGGATCTAAAGCTGCCATTAACACAGCCTGACTGCCACCTCCTGATCCTCCGCATATTCCGACTCGTGTTTTGTCGATATTCTTATCTTCCAATATATAATCCAGAATACGAATAGCTCCTAAAGTTTGAACTGTTAAAGCTAAACTTCTTCTATGATCTTCAGGTTTAAATTGCAATAAAGATTCTCCCCAGGCAAACAAATCGTAGCTTACCGCAACTGAACCTAATTTTGCCGTCATTGCAAAACGAATCTGAGCATCTTTTCTATAGCGATGATCACCCCAGTGTCCGTCCGGACTTAATACTACCGGGATTTTTCCTTTGTAATTCAGCGGTTTATAAATTGAACCGTTAACATATAAGCCTGACATAATTTCCAAAGCAAAGTTCTCTACCGAATAACCATCAAACACTCTTTTCGGAGTAAGAATAATTTTTGATTTTGGCTTTTCCGGAAGAGGTGATAATTTTAATGCTTTGTATAGCTCCGGCCTAATCTGCGCTTTTCGAGCTTCCCATGATTCTTTATTATGATAACGGGTTGCTAATTTATCCAGATAATCCCAACCATCCTTTACCTCCCATCTGTAATATTCATATTCTTTTAATTTGTATTTGCCTTCTCCTTCCTTATTTACCTTTAAGTCTAATGGGGACAACACATTACGAAGTGTTTCATCTACATCCGACCTAAATCTCCACTCAGCATAGTTCAACCATTTTCCCTCAACCTGATTTTCATTATATTTAATACTAATGTTATAGCGTTTTTCCAGAAGTCCAATCACTTCCTTTAACGATTTTTTATATTGATCATCAGAAGTTTGCGCAAATGGATGTTGAACAACCGCACAACATATTAAAAAAGCTGCGAGTATTTTATTCATTATAAAGTCTCTTTTTCTTTCTGTATCTTTCTGGAAGCCTTCCATCCACTGAATAATAAGTTCTGGTCGAGCTCCGGTTTTGGAAAAAACAAACTAGCTACATATCCTACTCCTATTACGATCAGGTGACTATAAACACCTAACATCAACTTGTTATGTGTGAAGTTGAATCGCCCAAAATCCAGAATCAGAAAACTTTTTCCTCCAAAATCTATTTCAGTACTGGTTAGAAAAGCATAAGCCGTGAAGAGTATACAAACAATTATCGCTATATTAAGACCTTGTCTGTTAGCTCTTGCAGAGAAAACACCTAACAAAAATATTCCTACTATCCCCCCGGAGAAAATAGCATACAGCGTAAAAATTATCCCTAAAATACTTTCACTTCCCAGGTGTACATATACAAATCCGATAATAACAGATATTACTCCGGATATCGCTACCATCCACCTGCTGGCCAACAAATATTCATTGTCTACGCTATTTGGTCTTATTTTTTTGTAATAATCTTCAATTCCCACCGCAGCCAAAGAATTCAAATCAGCACTTAAACTACAGATTGCGGCAGAAACCATAGCTGCTAAAATAAATCCGACTACACCCATCGGCAATTCGCTCATAATAAAATAAGGGAATACACTATTTGGACCTACTTCTCCCGGTAAGCTATTTTGTGTGTAATAAACGAAAAGAGCTGTACCGATGAACATAAACAACGACCAAACCGGAACTGTCAATAAGATGCCTAATAACGATGCTCTGATAGCAGATTTGTCAGATTTAGCAGTAAGATATCTCTGAATAACTGTTTGATCCGTACCATATTTCTGGATAGCATAAAAAGCACCGTTAATTGCCATTACAACAAAAGTCAATCTAGTAAAATCCAGATCATAAGGACCAAATCCAGTACGGCCATTTTCTGTTGCAACTCTCCAAACTTCCGGCAATCCACCGTTTACAGAAAAAATAATTACCAAAAGGCATAAAATGCCACTGGCGAACAGCATAAATCCCTGAAATACATCGAGCCAGATTACCGCTTCAATTCCTCCGAGCAGGTTAACCGTAACTATAATCAATCCCACAACAATAATTACCCAATAGGTACTGATATTTGTCATGCTCGATAATGCTACTGCTAAAAGGTAGAGAACGGTTCCCATACCCGAAAATTGTCTTAACACAAAGGCGATAGAACTATAATAGCGGGCAAAGCTTCCAAAGCGCTTTTCGAAGTACTCATAAGTACTTAACCCAATTACTTTTCTATAAAGTGGTACTATAAACCAAACGGTCCCGAGTAACACTATAGGCACCATTAATCCTTGTACCAGTAAAATCCAGTTGTGTGAATATCCTTCTGCCGGATATCCTAAAAAGGTAACGCTACTAATTAATGTAGCCAATAAAGACATACCAATTGCCCAGGACGGCACTCTCCCTTTTGCCGAAAAGTAGGCTTCTGTTGTCTTTTGATTTTTAGCGTACTTTAATCCAAAAAATAAGGTTATTAATAATACAGCGATAATAATTCCGTAATCCAGAACGCTTAAAGTAGGTTTAATCATTATAAATTTTTGCTTTGCTGAAAGTTATAAGCTATTTGAACTCCCATAGTTCGTTTTTCCACGGATAACTCCCCGGTTTCAGAGTAATAAAAAGTTGTTTACCTTCCACTATCGTTTTAATCAGCCCTAAGCCAATTTCCTGAACTGGGGTAATTACTTTTATATTTAATTCATTTAAAATTTCGAAAGAGGTAGCTCCGCCTTCTATCACTAACTCGCATATTTCAGTTTTGTTATAAGCATACGCTACTATTAAAGCCATTCTTTTTCTAATTTCTGCAGCATTCCCTTTCGTTTCCGGAGAAACAGCAAAAATGACTCTTGATCTTTCTTTTAATTTATTTATAAGTTCTTCTTTTACTTTTTCATCATTCTCTTTATTACCCATGAAAACCACATATTCCGGTTTTACTTTTGATATTTTTTCTAAGCTACCTTCATATGCTGAACCACAAACATAAAGGATGGGATAGTTCAGCTCAACATGCTCCCTGAAGCCTATTTTAAACTGTTTGTATTTATGATGAAGTATAGCATCGAAAAAAGCAGATCCTCCAGCCAATAAAAAACCGGAATGAATATCCTGAGCAAATAAATCCAATTGTTCCTGTGTGGATACTTCTGCTATCAAACAACCTTCAGTAACATCCGGGTTATTTGGAGCTTGTACCAATTTCCAATTAGGTGCCTGTAGGATAGACAATACATGTTGATCTTTAATCGGAAACTCTGGATCTTCTGAAAAACTTGTTTCATTAATAAGCGTACCATTAATGTAATACACTCCATTTTCGATGATACGACCAAAACTCGGATTTGCAGGAGAAAAAAGAACAGTTTGAAACTGCAATTGGTCTTTAAAAAATTCAATTTGTTTTTTGATAAAACCTCTTAACGCCGAATCAAACTTTAGATAAATAAATGGATAAGCTTTTTTATCTAACTCTGCTGTTATTTTTTTCAAATAAGAAATAATCTCATCCTCTTTTAATGACCTTGTGTTTGAATTCAATATCTGAACATCAGACTGCAACCCCGCATCCAATTCGTGGACAATATCTACCGTTAAATTATAACGAAGAGCAATCCCGCCAATTTCGGCTGCTCCAGTTAAATCGTCTGCTATTACTAATATAGAAGCCATTTTCTTTATTTATTTTTTGATAATTGAACTGCTGATTCTATTGCCAAAATCATAGCGTCGGGACTGGCAACTCCTTTTCCAGCTATCTCAAATGCCGTACCGTGATCTACCGAGGTTCTGATAATTGGTAACCCCATTGTGATGTTCACTCCTTTCACGCTATCCATTTGTTTCTTTTCCGCATTCCATTTAAATCCAGTTAATTTAAAAGGAATATGCCCCTGATCATGGTACATGGCTACTATTCCCCCATAATAACCAGTGGCTGCTTTGGAGAATAAAGTGTCCGCCGGAACCGGTCCCTCGACATCATACCCTCTCGCTTTCGCTTCCGCTACTGCTGGCAAAATTTCCTCATCGTCCTCGGTGCCAAACAAGCCCGAATCTCCCGCATGCGGATTTAGCCCTGCAATACCGATTTTAAGGTTTGTTTCTCCTAAACTAATCAAGCCGTTCTGAAGCAATTCTATTACCTCTAAAATTCTGTCTTTTTTTACTAAATCACAAGCCTGACGCAACGATACATGAGTAGAAACGTGAATAACCTTTAAGTTATCCTCTACCAAAAGCATTGCATATTTTTTTGTATTCGTATAATGTGCATAAATCTCAGTATGTCCTGCAAAATGATGTCCGGCTTCATTAACAGATTTTTTGTTAATGGGTCCCGTTACTGTAGCATCTACATCTCCTTTTAATGCCAGATGGATTACTTTTGTTACCGATTCGAAAGATGCATTTCCTGCTTCTGCAGATATTTCTCCGAATTTCACCCTTGATAAATCAGTATTTTCCAAATCGAAGATATCTACTATTCCTAATTCAAATTTGGCATCAGCAACCCGTTGAATGCTATTGATTTCTGCCTGAATACCTAAAACATGAGCAATATTTCTAAAAACTTCGGTATCACCAACAATTATAGGTTTACATATCTCATGAATATGTGGATTCAATACTGCTTTTAAAGCTATTTCTGGGCCAATACTCGCCGGATCACCCATCGTAATCCCAATAATAGGTTTAGACATGACTTGCTATATTCAGTTTAATGTTTTCTTTATTGATTAAATTATGGAAAGCTTCAATCAGCTTAGTTTCTTCTGTTTTTCCTAATTCATGTAAAGGAGGCATCATATGCGAATCACATAAAGATAATTCTCTCATGAGCACCTTCAACCCCCACAGAGACTCGCCCAGAGATTTATTTGACTGATATAACGCTCCCAAATCATCGGATTGCTTTTGTAAAATATAAGCCAATTCATTATCCCCGTTCTCTACAGCGATACACATTTCATTATAAATTGCAGGAGCGAAATTCCCCGAACTTGGTATGATACCGTCACTGCCGTTTATCATGGCATAAGCAGATTGCGCTGCCCAACCCATATAATGTTTGAAATCGTCCCTGTCTTTCCATAAAGCCAAAGATTTATCCAATCTTTCCACGCTTCTTTCCGAGTCTTTAGTTCCAACAATTTTTGGATGATAACTCAATTCATCCAATAACTCCAGGGGAATAGACATATGAGTGGTTGCGGGAATGTTATACACTACCAGATCATTTGGGATTTCTTCTGCCAACTGCAGAAAATATTTACCTATTTGAGCATCAGACAGCTTATAATAAGTTGGTAATGTTGCAGCTACAGCATCGATTCCCAAATCGTATGCTAAATGCGAAAATGAGACAGAGTCTTCTAAAATATTTGAAGAAACACCCACATATAGCTTTTTATCGGCAGGTTTGTTTTCTACGCCAACCCTTAAATATTCTTCCTTAAAATTGTTCGATAGTGATGCCGATTCACCTGTAGTTCCTAAAATAAATGGAATAGCATTATTGCTATATAGATAAGAAAATATCTTTGCTACAGCTTCTCTGTCTAAACTTAAATCTTTGTTCAGAGGGGCTACCACAGGAACAATTGTTTCTTTTTTCTTCTGATTCTCTTTCATGTTTTAATAGGCAGCGTTAAAAATGCATATCGCGTCTGATAATGTAATTTCTCTTGGATTATTCACCAACAATCTCGTAATCTTCATGGCGTCTTCTGCCATTTGTGGAATTGATTCCTGTGGGATATTTAAATCCCTTAATCTGGCTGGAATGCCACATGCTTGTATCAACTGCTTTATTTTAGCGATACCTGCCACAGCAGTTTCCTCATCTGTATTTTCTCTTCTGCATCCCAAAGCAATAGCTACCTCGGCATATTTTTTTGGATTTGCAGTATAGTTGAATTCCATAACGTAAGGCAAAAGCAATGCGTTGGACAATCCATGAGGTAGATGAAACATGCTGCCTAAAGGATAGGACAAAGCATGTACTCCGGCAGTATTAACCGGCCCTAAACAGAAACCTCCAAGAATACTTCCCAAAGCGACCTCGCTTCTAGCTTCTTTATTTTGACCATTCTTTACCGCTTCTTCCAGGTTTGCAGCAATGAGACGCATTCCTTCAAAAGCGTACATATCTATAAAGGGTTGCGAAAACTTATTCGTAAAAGCTTCCAAACAATGTGTTAATGCATCTAAACCTGTTGCCGCGGTAATAGAAGCGGGTAAACTTAAAGTCAACAATGGATCGGCATAAACCATATCCGGAACCAGATAAGGGCTGATAATTCCTTTTTTCTGATTTTCATCATCAACCAAAATAGCATTCGGAGAAACCTCACTGCCTGTCCCGGACGTTGCCGGCACACAGATCAATCGCTTGCTTCTGCCTTTCAATAAGCCATTTCCAACAATTTCCTCTAAAGTTTGCGTATTGTCTAACTGTGCAGCAACCAATTTGGCAACATCCAATACACTCCCCCCCCCAATACCAATTACTGTATCTGCATTTGAGTTTTTCAGCTCGCTCAATATTCTTCTGAAATCAGCGAATGTTGGCTCCTGCTCGATACTTGTATCTGTTATAACAACAATGTTATTTTTCTGTAACTCGTCAATAAAACCAGCCAATTGCGACTGCAAAGGCTTAATTGTCAACAATATTACCTCTTTGCAATTGAGCTGAATAAGTTCTTCGGCCAATTGCGTCATCACACCATTTCCAAAAACTAGCTTATTAGGGAAACTAACTTTTAAAATCCTATTAATCGACATTTTATATATTATTTCTCTTGCGTTCTACTCTTCTTCTGCCTTATAAGTCTCTAATGTTGGCAAAGTATATCCTTTAACACTTGGCCAAACCCCATTCTTAATCGGTCTTGCTTTTAATTTTTTCGGATCAACAACCACATGTTTCATTTTTTCACGTCTCCATGTATAAGCAAAATGCAGCAAACCATCGCTTGTCTGAATAACTGCAGGATAAGAATACTGGCTGATTGGCGAATCCTCTAATATCAGAACAGCGTTCCAATTGACCCCATCTTTAGAAACCGCAACATTTAAAGGCGTTCTGGCCCCTTTCGGGTTGTCTTTTGGAGGCAAAACATGATTGTAAACCAAAACATGCTTGCCGTTTTTCATAGTTACCGCATCTGTTCCCGAATTATTATTTGGTAATGTGGTTTTCTTCAAAGGAGTCCAGGTTTCACCGTTGTCATAAGACCATGATTCTGCAATTGCCCAGTTACGTGTTCTTGCCAATATTTGCAATTTTCCGTTTCCGTGATCCAATACGCTTGGCTGAATAGCATTGATATTATCTTCTCCTCTTCCCACAGGCCCTACTTTTCTCCATGTTTTTCCAAAATCAGATGTAATTTCGAAATGGATGTTCCATCCGTTTCCTTCGGTACTTGTAGGGCAAATTAGATTTCCATTGCTCAACAGAACAGGTTTGTTTTTCACCGGACCTAAATAGCCTTCTGGAAGTTTCTCTGCTGCAGACCATGTTTTTCCTCCATCTTTAGACCTTTTCAGCATTCCCCACCACTCTGATGGTTTTGGACCAACTTTATAAAAAAGCATTAAATCTCCATTCGGAATTTGATATAAAACCGGATTCCAGGTTGGTAACCTCTTTCCATCTTCCTGAATCCCGTTTGCGGCTGATACAGGGGTTAACCATTTTCCATTTTCCTGTCGGCTTACATAAATCTCAACATCCGGGTGCCTTTCATGCGTTCCTCCAAAAAAAGCATAAACCAATCCTGTAGGTGTTTCTGCAATAGTTGCCGAATGACAGGAAGGGAAAGGTGCTTTATCATAGATAAACTCATTCTTAACGATTCCCTTTCTCCATTTATATAATGCGTTCCTCTCTTGCGCCTGTGCTCCGGACAGAAACAAAAAACTGACGATAATGGATATTACTACCTTACTTTTCATTTGATTTCTGCGCTTTTTCTGCTTTTATTTTATTTGTATAATCTTTATATAACTGTCTCCAGCTTCTGCCATTTGCATTTAAATAGGCTTCTGATTTGTCTTTATATATCTCGAAAATGGCAGAGATTTGTTTCATATTCTTAAAATCTATAGCCATTTCCCTGGCTTCCTCCAGGTAAGTCCTAATGGTTTTCTCTTCTTCTGCAGTTAAATCAGGAACAATAGCTTTGTAGCCTTTCATGGTAAAATCTACTTTACCTACGGTATACTTATCCAGTATAAAAATCACTTGCTCTGGAGTCAGTTCTTGTCTTAAACCATTCATTAAAGTTTGATGAACCTCTGTTGGCATGGCAGAATCTGCGATAATGGAACGGTACAGTTCATTAAGTCTCTCTCCTGTTCTTGGGTTGATTCCTGCCGGTACTGTACTGGCTGGATGGCTGTTGTGCCAATCTTTAACAGCAACAAGATGATTAAAGATTAAAGCTTTCACTTTCTCTTCTTTTTTCGCATTATCCAGCTTTAACTCTGCTACCCAATCGTTAGCTTTCTTTTGTTCGCTTGTATTGTCCTGAGCCTTCAAGCTGATTGCCCAAAAACTCATAAAAAAAACAACTAATATCTTTTTCATCATGTTTATAATTTGGTTTTAAATTGATAAATACCCGATCCTATTTCTATCAAGACTTTTTTTCCGTCATCAGAAAGTACCTTGATGTCTTTATTATCTTTTAACTTTTTATTGTTCTCTGTAACTGATGATAAATCTTTGGCAGACAAATAAACCTGCGCTTTTGCATTTGCTGGAACAGCAATCCTCCATTCTAAAGCAGATTTATTTTTCGTCCAATTGGATTCAATCTTACCATACAAACTATTATAGCTTGCATTTACATGGTCTAAACCTGTAATCATCTCGGGCTTCATAACAATAGTTTGAAATGCGTTTTCTTTTGATTTGATTCCTGCCAGATTCTCATAAAACCAAACCAGCAAATCACCCAGCATCATTACGTGGTTTTGAGAATTCATTTTAGGATGTGCCGTATTTCCATTCCACAACTCCCAAATCGTTGTTGCACCGTTTTCTACCATATATCCCCAGGAAGGATAGGTTTTATTTGTTGCTATTTTATAAGCCAGATCTACTCTTCCCATATCGGTTAAAGTGCGCATAATCCATTGTGTGCCGATTACTCCAGTACTTAAATGTCCTTTATTTTCTTTTTCTACAATTTCCACAATTCTGTTTGCCAGTTTTTCTTTGTTGGCATCTTCTACCAAACCGAAATACATAGCCAGTAAATTGTCTGTCAACGAATTTGTACCATAAAACCCTGCTTTATTATAAAACTTTTTATTGAAATCAGTTCGCATTTTTGCAGCCTGATCTAGAAAATAAGATTGGTCTTTCCCATTTCCCGTCAGCATACTGAAACGAGCCATGGTGTGCAACAAATGATAGTAATAAGAGCTGGAAATTAAAGCACTCGGATATTTTTTATCAGCAATTTGTCCTCTACCAGCTTCTATAGTCACCGGCGGAAAACACCAATCTCCATAGCTGTCTTTGGTAATAATACCGTCTTTGTCTATATAGCGGGATTGCATATAGTCCATCCACTTTTTCATAGCTGGATAATGCTTTTGCAGTATTCTTAAATCTCCGGTTTGCTGATAAAGCATATCTGCAACAAACAGATAAGTTCCCGGCCAGCTGATGTTATCACTGTAATATCGCCAGAAAGCAGGTGCCACATCCGGAATTGCGCCATCTTCTTTTTGGGATAAGCGAATGTCTTCTAACCATTTGATGTAAAAGTTCGCGTTATCAAACAAAAAGTTTTCTCCGTAAGCGCTTACCGGGCGATCTCCCAACCATGGCTGGCGCTCATTCCTTTGTGGACAATCTATCGGCATCCCTTTATAATTGGAAGCTATACCCCACCAGGCATTTTTATGAATCTGATTTAAAAGTGGATTTGAAGAAACGAACGTTCCAACATTCTGCATGTCATCATAAACCAATCTTCCGGTAAAATTAGCTTTGCTTGCAACACCAGGATAACCACTAACTTCAACATAGCGGAAACCATGATAAGTGAAGCGGGGCTCCCATTCTTCTGTTCCTTCGCCTTTTAAAATGTAATTATCTGTTGCTTTAGCATCGCGTAAATTAGTGGTAAACAGTTCGCCATTATCTTGTAACGATTCTGCAAAGCGAAGCGTGACCTTGCTACCACTTGTTCCGCTTACACGCATTTTTACCCAACCAGAAAAGTTCTGGCCAAAGTCTATGATGTATTTTCCTTCAGCTTTTTTAACAATGGAAACCGGAACAATATCCTGCATTACTTTCATGTTGCCATTTAGCTGGGCTTCATAATCTCCACCCGGTTCCTGAACATAATCAGCATTTAGCCATTTTTTATCGTCAAAACCTACATTTGCCCAACCTTTAAATTCCTTTCTGGCATCGTAATTCTCACCATCATATTCGTTACTTGCAGTAATTGGTCCGTTCGAAGTTCCTTTCCATGAATCATCTGTTTTTAAAGTTTCGGAAGAACCATCTTCATAAATCACCATTACCTGCACTTGCATTTTAGGGAAACCAAAGGTTTTTACTTTATAAGGTTTCGCCTGCCGCATTGCATAAAAACGACCATTTCCTAAAATTACACCGATAGCATGTTTCCCCTCCTTCAGGAAATTGGTTACATCCAATACATTGTATTTAATGTTTTTCGTATAATCTGTAGGGCTTGGCGCTAATACCTGATCGCCAACTTTTTTCCCATCAATATATAATTCATAAAGCCCTAAACCCATAATGTAGGCTGTAGCTTTTTTTACCTTTTTAGGGGTATTGAACTCCTTTCTGAAATAACGGGCAGATAATTTTCCTTCTTCCTCACTGTCTGACGGGAAATATCTATCAAAACCAATCCAGCGACCTGCCCAATCTTTATAGTTAAGCAATCCCATTGTCCAGATAGCATTTTCAGACCAGGCGCTTTCCCCTTTATTCGTGTAAACCTTTACTTTCCAAAACACTTCCTCCCGGCTTTTCAAAGCTTTACCTTGGTAAATAACATGAATAGAGTTATTCGAGTTCTGCCTTCCGGAATCCCACAAATCACCAATATTTTGATCCAGTTTATCTTTAGAAGATGCTACCAATATATGATAAGCTGTTTGCTCAATGGCTCTTTCGTCTCCACTTAACTTCCAGCCCAATCTTGGAGCAGACACATCTATTCCTACAGGATTCACAAGCAACTCGGTACGTAAATCGTACACACTTACTTTCGCCTGCGCCTGATGCTGTAATGCTACAAATAACATCAGTAAGATAAATATGACTGGTTTTAGTTTCATTTTTATTCCTTTTTTAACCGCTTTTTAACCGCAAAGGGCGCTAAGTTCACAAAGTCAATTGGTTCATTAGTAAACTTACTATGGACTATCAACAACCAGACTTCCGTCTTCGGTCCTCCGACTTCCGACATCTTCTTTATGGTCTTTGTGGTTACTACAATCACATAAAATCAAAATACAACACCATATGCAATGCCCTTATCGGCTCTTTCTCAAAATCATAGTACACATGCTTCATTCCCATTGGCCCTGTTGTCTCAGGCTTTTGCGTTTTAGTTCCAATGCCTGAAATTCCGTTCATAAAAGAGATATCTCCTTTAGGAAATGTAGGTTCCATATTTTTCCAATCTGTATCTTTCTGCTCTTTTGGTGTGTACAACCTTAAAAAAACATCTTCTCTATCAGTAAATACCTTAAAACTTTGATCTTTACCAATAAATTTCGTCCAGTACATATTGGAATGATAACCTTTAAACTCCGGATACCTGAAGGGAATTTCTCCCGTAGCGGTATCATTATAGTCTTTTTTCCAAACACCAAACTGGTTACCTTTCATTCTGTTCTTCCAAACCCGATAAGGTCCCATCCCCATGTATTCAACACCTTTAATCTGATCTTCCGGGAAATCGAAATTCACACCTACAAAACGAGTAAAGTAAGCTTCCGGAAAATACTGCACATGCATTTTCAACTGTCCCGATGGTAAAATCTCCCATCTTAAAGTATTGTAGCTTTCTTTTCTGTCGAAAGTTGATGCGATAACTACTTTACCTTCTTCCCTGCTCAGTTTAAAGTTTTTATAATTATTTACTGCTTCCTGTAAAACGGGTCCGTTTTTGAAAGGGATAACTCCTTTGGCATTCTGAACCTGCTCTAATAAACCTGTTGTTTTATTAATTTGGTAAGTAATACCATTCGCTTTGACTACAAATGAGTTGGCAGTTTCCTGAATAGCTATATTTTGCTGTCCGTCTTCTTTA
Source organism: Pseudopedobacter saltans DSM 12145 (assembly GCF_000190735.1). Taxonomy (GTDB): domain Bacteria; phylum Bacteroidota; class Bacteroidia; order Sphingobacteriales; family Sphingobacteriaceae; genus Pseudopedobacter; species Pseudopedobacter saltans. The sequence continues at coordinate 407,633 of NC_015177.1, read as the reverse complement.
ATTAAAGACTTTGCGACTTTATTTGGCAAAGAGATTGGAAAGCTCCAGGTGAATAGCTCCTGCTGATTAACATCTTTCGCGGTGATATACAATACATCAAAATCCGTCCATCCCTGCGGAAGATTAGCTTTCAAAACTCCTTTGTCTCCTGCTTTGATGTTCGGTGCAGTAATACTCCCCTTTTTTGATTCTTTGACCTCGTTATAATTACCCAATTTTTTCAGTTCGTAACTGAAGGTGCACTGATTGGTATTGGTAAAAGAATACCTGTTTTCGATATGGAATGAACCATCAAAACCTTTGGTCATTTCTCTTTTTTCGAAGAAAATCGGACTCCAAACTTCTTTAATGGTAAAAAAGCTTCCTTCTTTTTCATAATACGGACCAACTATTCCATCCGGACCGTGATTTCCATCAGTGTCTATTATTCCGTTTTTATCCGTCCTAACCACACCCTGATCCTGAAAATCCCATAAGAAACCACCGGCAGCAAGCGGATTAGCCAACATCGCTTTCCAGTAATCTTCCAAACCTGCACCATGGCCTCCGTCAAACATTCCATGTAAGAATTCTGTAGGCATTACAATATTATGTCCATGATCGTAAGTGCCAATTCCATAATTGTACTCGCGATAATGTGTAGTTTCAAAACCTCCGTAAACTGCCCATGGGTAAATCAGCGGACGTTTTTGAATATCCTGTTCAAAGAAAATATGATCCAGTTCAGCATTATGTCCACCCTCATTTCCGTTGGCCCAGAAAATAATAGACGGATTATTTTCAGAAACCACCATCATTTCTTTCAATAATTTAGAACCGGTAGGTGTATCATAGTGTCCATGCCATCCGCCCAATTCATTCATCACATATAATCCCAGGGAATCACAAACTGCCAGGAAATGATTATCTGGCGGATAATGCGCCATACGAACAGCGTTCATATTCATTTCCTTCATCAGCTTCACATCGCCAATGCTAATTTCCTTACTGGTTGTTCTTCCAGATTCGGGATGAAAAGAATGGCGGTTTACTCCTTTAAATTTGATCTTAACTCCATTGATATAAACTCCGTCACGCTCTTTAACTTCTACTGTTCTGAAACCAAACTTTTGCTCTAACTGGTGCTGAACTTTTCCATTTTTCAACAATGTAAATTGTGCTTTATATAAATTCGGAAATTCTGCAGACCAAAGCTTAGGGTTCGCGAAGCTGGTATTCAGCCAATTCTCTTTTCCCGAAAGTTTAGTTTTTAAACGCTTTCCGAATTTCTTACCCTGAGCATCAAAAAGCTGAACAGCAACTTCGTCTGCATCACCTTCGGTTAGTATTTTAGACCTGAAAGATCCATCCGCCTTAGCATCTAAAGAAACTCTTTCTATATGATTCTGAGGCAGACCTTCCAGATAAACAGGCCTGAATATTCCACCAAAAATCCAGAAGTCACCTTCTCTTTCCGCCGCGTTTACCGATTTATTTGCCGAATGCTTAGCTACTTTTACTTCCAGTAAGTTTTCTTCACCAAACTTAATCAGCTTAGAAATATCGTATTTAAATACATAAAATGAACCCTGGTGAATCTCTCCGGCCAATTTACCGTTAATCTTCACTTCCGTGTCAGTCATCGATCCTTCAAAAACGATGTTTACAATTTTATCTTTCCAATCGTCGGCAACTTTAAACTTATATTTATAAAGTCCTTCTTCTTTCCCTTTATTAGCCTCTTTATTGAAACCGTAATTATATTTCCCAAAGCCTTTAAGCTCCCAGTTTGACGGAACCGGAATCTGAGTCCAGTTTCCTGCATTCATACCTTCGGTTACAAAGAAATCCCACAAAACACCGTCGTCCTTTCCCTTTCCGGAAAGATATTGTGTCTCTGTCGTTTGAGCAGAAACCTGCAATCCGGTAGTTCCTAAAAAAAGTAAGGATAGAGCTATTTTCGCGTTCAACTTCATGATATCTAAAGGCTATTTCAGTTTAATATGGTCTAATGGATTATTCGTTCTAAAAGGTGCCGCTGGTAGACCTCCTGCGTTAAAAAGATTAGGTTGTGCTGCTTCATCCCAGGCAAACCTAACCTGTTGGATTTGCTGTACCTTATCGCTTTTAAGTACAACCGTATTATTTTCTATTGTAGCCGTAGCCGGATAAAAAGTAAGGTCGCTTCCTGCAACTTCAAATGCATCCAGAGGTTTTCCGTCTATACTTTTTAAACCTGTTGCATACTTAAACTTCACTACAGCTTTATTGCCCGCATATTCAACCGATGCCATTTCCGGTCCATCGGCAACTATGTTTTTGCCATAAGCATATTTCAAGGCTTTCAATGTATGTCTTCTTCCTATTTCCCACTTATAATTAGGATGAATATCATTCACATTATCCACCAAATCAGTGGTTATAATCCTTGCAGTATAAGGTAATTGCAAAACAAGATCCTGTGCCTCCCTAAATTCGGGCAAAATAGTTCTTGACATTCTTACCTGTCCTTTTTCATCCAGAGAATAATGAAAAGGCGCTATTTCTGTAAAATAAAACGGCATTTTAGGATTACCCCAGCTGTTTCTCCAATTCTCTATCAGCGCTTTCATTTTATAGCTGTAGCTGATAGTCTCTTTCAAAAATACATTGGTTTCACCCTGATACCAGATAAAACCTTTTATAGTATATGGCGCCAGAGGTTCTATCATCAAATGATAAAACTTACCCGGGTCTCCTTCTTTCTTTTTGTCTTTTAAATAAGATGATTTATCCCAGTATACTTCTGAAAACCAGGGTTCTATTCTACTACCACTAACAGCCGAAGAAATAACGCCGACAGGAACGCCTAACTCTTGCTGCAGGTTCTTGGCAAAGAAATATGCCGGAGCAGAAAATTGGCGTAATGCAGAATCCTTAGCAACAGCCCAACCTTCGTATTTTCCGTCTGGTTTAGACAAGAATTTTCTCCTTACCAGAAACACCCTGATATTAGGATTAGTAGCCTCTGCAATTGCATTCTTAGGAAAATAATTCCCTTTCAAGGGAGCTTTTTCCTTTTCTATTTTACGCATTTGGTATTCCATGTTCGACTGCCCCGAGCACAACCAAACTTCACCTATTAATACGTCTTTTAATTCTATTACATTATTAGCCCTGATAGTAAGCGTTTGCCCGATAGCATTAGCTTTCATAGCTTTCAGCTCAACTTTCCAATTACCTTTTTCGTCTGCTTTGGTTTGCTTACGCTGATTTTGAAATTCTACCGTAACCTGTTCGCCCGCATTGGCAGAACCGAAAATTGCCACAGGCTGGTTTCTTTGCAAAACCATGTGATTGGCAAAAATATTCGGCAGCACAACATCTGCTTTTGCGGAAAAGCTTGCTCCTATTATAGTTAGATATGTAATGAAGCGCTTCATCTATTTCAATCTCTCTGCTTTTAGTGAAGAAATACGATATACAGCTTCTTTTACTGCCACACCAGGATTTTTCACATCAAAGTCCTGATCCGTTGGCGTATCTGCATCCGGAAATCTTCTCACGTCTCCGGTTCTGAAAGAAACTTTGCTGATATTACTCACTGGCTGAAAGAACAATTTCGTCCCTTTATCTGCCCCGTTGATAGCAACCTGATAAGAACGTGTAGTAACATCTACGGTAAACACGAAATGGTAAGTCTGTCCCGCTTCGTATTTCGATAAAGAAGCATTCCTGTAACCTGCCTTATTCTTAATTATACCATCATTATCAAAAATGATTCTTGATGCAGCCAGCCCCATATCATTTACAAACTCTATTTGCAAAGAACCATTATCATTTTGCTGAGGTGTAACGGTAAACTCAATTTTTGCTTTTTTAGAAGCTTCAATTACCCTGTCCGCTTTGGCATAGTCGTAAGGATCTTTGTCTCGCAAAACCAAAGCATTTCCTTCTACCTTTGCACTTGCCCATAAAGGACTGTAAATATTCCAGCTGTTATAAGCCTGATTCGGGTTTTGTGCAAAATCATCATTAACCACTCCGCTTACAGTTGACTTTACCGGAACCGGAACTTTAGCCACCCACATATCCTCTTTGTTCATGCTGTAAGTAAGCCACATGTTTTTATCCGGAACAACACCATTTCCTTCCAGGATACCGCGAACGTATTGCGGACCGTAGGATTTATAGTTTCCTCCATACCTCATCGTTGAAATTTCGCCGTTCACCAACAATAAGTCTGTATAAGTTAAACCATCGTTACTGGTGGAAACTGCTAATGGCCATCTGAATTCAGATGGATTGTAAACCGTAGCAAAACGGCCATCCGAAGTTTTTTGTCCCCATATTTTAGCATTGCTGTTTACAAATCCCGGAGCTCTTAAAGGATTATACTCCCAGGTTTTGCCATTATCTTTACTTATAGAAGTCAATGCATGTTTCCATAAACCAACTACTCTTCCATCATTCAGGTGATAATAAGAAAATGCTTTCACCGGACGTTTGAATGGCACTAATGGATCGTTTCTATCTGCTTCTTCTACCCATTGTTGCATCATTAAAGGCTGAGCCATCAACTCGTTACAAGCTTGTACAAAAGCTTTGTCTTTGCTCTTGGTGTAGAATGGATATTTCGCCATTTTCTCGTTAAAAGACGAATTAAAACGGATAAAATAAATAGGACCAAAAGTCCCGTCTTTTTTTATTTCCCTAACTACACGGCCCAATCCATTTCCATCATTCGGATCATCTTTCGCATCTAAAGCCACTCCATAATATCCACTCGTCAACAATTTCCCGTTTTTTGCGGTATAGAATCCCATTCTCTGATGCATAATCGCATACAAATCTTTGCCTGCTTTATCCGTACGACCTGGTTTGGTAAAACCTTCAGGAACCAAATAAGGAGGAAAAAGCTCTATAGAAGTAGACCAATTGTAGCCGTCTTTAGAAGTTTGCAAAAAGGTTTTCCCTTCTGCAATATGTTCCCCAACCGGATTACTTAAATATTGCAAATAGTAAGTGTTATTCCAATAAGCTAAAAATGGCTGGTGATTATAAGTAAATCCCTGTCCACCTGCCAACTCCGGAAACTCTCTGTTTGCTCTGAAAGTTTGAATATTATGCGTACCAACTGCAGGTGTTAATTGTCCGTGATGATAATCTACATTAGACAATGTTTTCCCTACATATTTAATGGTATCCTGCGCTATTGCCTTTTGCATAAACGCGATTACCGATACGCTTAATAATATTGATTTGATCTTCATATATTATTTCTTAAGGCTTCGTATTGAAGCTTTTTTTAATCTTATCATCAGATTGCTTCGTCGTCCCTCCTCGCAATGACGCTTCTGTTTTAGTCATTGCGAGCCTGCGAAGCAATCTCTCTACTTTATTCCTGCTTTAGTAATTCTTTAAATCCTTTTAAGATTACTTCGTCGTTCCTCCTCGCAATGGCGCTTCTGTTTTCGTTCATTGCGAGCCTGCGAAGCCTGCCTCGACGGCAGTCAGGCAATCTCCCTCTACTTTATTTCTTGCTTTAACAAATTCCTTAAATCCTTTTTTGACGCTTTAAAAATAGTTCCGTGTTTATGTCCTTCTGGAACAGAAATCCTGTCGTTTATCTTTTCGAAAGTTTTGAAATCTTTGGTAGCTACAGCTTCGTAACTTTTGCTTCCGTAAGAATCAAAATAAATCAACCACTCATCTTTTACTTTTACCACACTCGGACCTTCCGTTAAATAAGCAGAGAATGGTTGTGACACATTTTGAAATGGTCCCAGCGGATTGTCAGCAAAAGCGACCTTAAGGTTACGGTTTGGCCTGGTATTGTCTTTCAGTACCAAAACATAATCCTTTTGAGCTTTTTTCACAATAACAGCATCAATGATACTGAAACCAGGATCACTGAATAATTTAGTTGGCGTAAAAGTTTCGAAGTCTTTGGTTGTTGTATAGTACATCCTGTGATTATTGTCTTCGGCCTCTACACCTTTCGCAAATCGGTAAGGAATAGTAGACGCCCAGATAATGATAAACCTGTCTTCAACATCATCATAAAACAATTCGGGAGCCCAAACATTTACCGTTTTCGCTTCGTGTTCCATCACCGGAACAATCTTTTTATTTTCCCAATGAATCAAATCTTTGGAACTCGCATAACCTACCCCCTCATTGCCTTTCCAGCCAATGGTCCAAACCAAATGATAAACACCATGTTTATCTCTCAGCATAGATGGGTCACGCATAATTTTTTGAGTTCCCAACTCCGGTTTCAGATAAATTCCGTTCACCGAATTCCAGTGGTACCCATCCTTACTATACAAATATCTTAAGCCTTCATTTGCGGGTTCGTGAAAAGATGTAAACATATAAACATCTCTCTGGCATGAAGTGAAGAGGAATAATAACAAGAGTAAAAGTCCAGCCTTGGAAAGAATGTCGAAAAAGGTTCTCGTCATCCCGAGCGAAGCCGAGGGATCTCCTTCAAAAGTGCTTCGGAAAGGGATTTCTCCACTCCTTCCAGTCGGTCGAAATGACGCTGTTTTGATTTTTCGCCTCTCTCCCATTTTGGATAGTAGCTCTTTAGTGAAGGCACCAAATAGACTTAGGACAGTATATACAAACTTTTCTGCCTTTATATTTCTGCTTAGCTGAACTAATCTATTTATATGTCTTTTTATCATTTTATTATCCAATTCTTTAGGTTATGCCCTATTAACCACACCTGCTATAGACCCATGCTTTTAGCTTTCAGCCTTTTGCCCTTATTATATGCTCTCTAATATCAGCACCCAATCGTTACCGTCCTTTTGTCCACCTTCAGGTGTGAAAGTCTGAACACCTTTGTTCTCAAACTCTCCAATAACCTTTTTTTCTCCATTTCTCGGATTAAACCATGAAGCTTTCACTTGATCACCTTTGATTTTACCCATATTGATTTTCATTTCCCTACCATTGTAATTGTAGATAAATGCGTAATCATCAGTTCTTGTTGCCAATAAACGGTTATACTTTTCGCCATTTTCAGCAATTAAAGTCTGGTCCGGAATCCTCTCAAAATAATTCGCTTTGGACAGCATCAGATCTTTTAGATATTTCATCTGCGATGCGCCCGGTGCGTTGATAGCCGAATCCCAGGTTTCTGTGGATCCGTATGCAGAAGTACTGTCTTTTTTAGAATGCATCTGCATTACCGAGTTCTGCCCGTAAGTATATCCGAAAGCTCCTGCAAAAACAGACCAATAACCATATCTTCTTACATCTGCATCTTTCCAGCGAGGTTCCTCTATATTATGTAAACCCTGTGGAATACCTTCATAAGATGGTTCCCCGTCTATGGTTGGTTTTGCTGGCTTTAAATTCCAATCCACCTCCATAAACTTCCAGTTATCTTCACCATAGTGTTTAACTTCATTTTTAGAAGTATCCTGATCGTATCTTCTATGTCCGGATTGCACCATATTGAAATCCAACCACGATTCATTATGGAACCAATCCGAAGAAGCCGTTCTTCCTCTAGGATGGTAGGTCATTAAATGTTTGCTATCAATAGACTTGATAGTCTTACCAATTGCTTCCCAAACTTCTATTTTGTCAGAACCTTTGATATCGCCACCATTTAACCAGATGATATTAGGTCTGTCCTTCCATCTTTCAGCAAGAAAAGACGCGTATTTTTCTGCTTGCTCTGCCGTAACTTTTCCGTCTTTAACCGGCGATCCCCAAACTGGAACCAAAGCCATGTAAATTCCTTTTTCGGCAGCTTTATCTATAATAAAATCAATATGATCCCAGTAATCATACTCTTCTGCATTATCCGGATTATTACCTTCGGTAACCAAAGGTTTTGAAATATCTTTGTTAACTATAGAAGAATCTCCGTAAATATTTACGGATGGAACAGTATGCAAAACCATAGCCTGCACTACATTGAACCCCTTTTGCTTTCTGTCTTCTAAATAATTTTCAGCTTCCGCTCTGTCCAGTTTGTTAAACAATAACCAACCTGTATCTCCCAACCAGAAGAATGGCTTTCCATCTTCAGTCATAAAATATCTGTTGTTTTTAGATATTTTCAGTAGCGGCATATGTTCTGCTTTTTTCTGAGCAGTACACGAAAAAAGTGCTCCGGCAATTGCAAATGGTAAAAGTTTCTTGCTAATAGACATGATCTTATTTTTTAGTTATCCAGATAATTGATCCGTTTTTATAATTGTCCAGGCTAAGGCGCTGTCCTAAATTTATCTTCTCGGTTTTAACAATCTCTCCGTTTCTTGGATTGATTTGTTTCGCTTCAAAATTCCCTTTAAAATCAGATACATCGATATTTCCACCCGAAGACTTTCCATTATAGATAATTAAGCCCTTATCACCTTTCAATACCCAAACACCATCGATATTTACAGCTTTCATTTCCGATGCCTCTTTATAGAAATCGTTGTTACCTACTTTCGGAAGACTAGCCATAGAACCGCCTGCCATAAAAGAAGCCCATGCCATTTCCGGGTAATTATCTCCATAATATAAAACTGCTTTTTCAGGATATTTTGCTCTATATTCAGAAACCGCTTTATACACCGATTCCATTGAAGTTTTCTTTGGTTTCATCAATCTGGCATGCTGACGTGGAGCTAAATTTTGCCCCCCTTTAGGCTCGTAAGCTGTTCCATCTGCCTGATAGTGCCAGTACCTGATATCTATTACCTGAATTTCTTTTGCTCTTTCTTTATCTGCTAATATCGCATCCTGTACATCTTTGGTTGTGCTTAGCGCAATGATTGGATTTTTACCCGTTTCAGCTTTCCACTCTTTAATAACATCTATCCAGAACTGAACAAAATGCAATGGCCCGGTATATTCAGCGCTAATCATCTGGATAACTCCAGAGTTATCTTTAAAGTTGTTTAAACATTGACGAATATATGCCCTATGCAACTCTTTGCGAACAGGATTGCTGATATCATAAAACTGTTCAGCCATAAAAATACGCTTGTCTCCCGCATATGGAACAGGCTCCGGAAAACCGACATTGTTGATGTTGTTAGCTGTTCTCCATGGAAAATCAGCGTAATGCGCACCCGCTTCGATAATATTATGCTGAAAATAGTTTTGATGTATCAACACCAAACCTTTTTGATCTGCTAAATCAGCGTATTGTTTTAAGCGCCCCCAATAGAATTGATTATATTTTGTCAAATCATATTTCGACAAACCATCATATGCCAAACCTTGTCCGCTTCTTGCGAAAGGTAATTCGTAAAATGGAGGCCAAACTTCGCCATTAATTCTTCTGATACGCTCGTGGTCATCTCTTCTTCTGTCGTACCAAAGACCATAATTATGATCTATCGCCAAAACATGATCTTTAACCATAGAATCAGTCATTTCGCTTAAGTTATCGGTTAAGCCTAAACCTGTTTCGCCCGGAACATATCTGGTAATATGTGGTTTTGCTTTTTCGGCGCCATGCGGTCTTGCACTACCATTCCACCATGGCACATCTGATTTCCCTCCAACTAAAACTTCATTTCCACGAACCAGCCAGCCATTTACAACCTGCATATCTGCAAGTTTCTTAACAGCTACCGTTTCCTTATAACCAATTTGGTCTATAGTTTTCGCCCCTTTAGCAGCGCCGTTTAAATTAGATCTGCTATTAGCTTCAGCAATAAAATCAACTAATTTCAAAGCCGGGTTTAAAGCTTGCTTAGACAATTCCATGGCCACATGTACCGGGGGACTGCTTGAGGCCTCAGTTAATACAGGCAAAAGCACAGCTCTTTCATTGGCAGCTTTTCCTATTCTGTCTGCTAATTGCGCATAATACAAACTTCTAGGTTTGATATATTCATTAGATTTCTCCCAATAGCCATTACCCTGAAATTGGGCCCAGATACCAAAAGCCCAGTTTTGTGCAGTTGGCGGTTGATAACATTCTACTAATGCCGCGGTACTTTGCCAAAATACACTATTCGCCGCCGACCAGCCCGCACCCTGCCCATCTTGTCCTCGATTTTTATAGCTCAAAGCCTGCCCATCAATATCTATGATATCAAATAAAATCCCCGAAGCCCAGCTGTCAATTGTACCGCTAAAACTAAATGGTTCTACAGCCTGGCATTGCACAAAAGCGCTTGGTCCTGTCGCCAAATATCCTACTGCAAAATCATGATAACCTTTTTCAGAATATAAACGCTGGAATAAGGTCTGCTGACCTTTTGTGAAGAAAATGTACCTTCTCTGTCCGCCAATTTCAGACACTGGCTCTAAAGAAATACAATCTTCTACAGTTAACTTTCTGGAACTTTCTAAAGCATATACCGCCGAGCCGGCAAAATGCTTAAACTGGATTCTCCTCACCCAAACATTCTCTGCATTTTCGATAGTAATAGCCATCCAACGATGATCTTCATCTTTTGGCTTAGCAGTATCAAAAGCAGATTTCAATTCAATATTTTCTATACCTATATTCGCAATCCTTCCGTTCCAAACATATTTTTCAACAGTCGCTTGCCCGTATTTTCCATCTAAAGCGGTAGTTATAGGCGCATCAATTTCTATGCTATTGCCTTTCACAGATACTACTGTCCTGTCCCAGGTAATATCCCTTTGCCCTGGTTTCCAGCCTAAAGAACTAATTCCACCACCAAAATGGTTAGTACCTAAAACGTTAATCCAGTTTTGAGTAGAAGGCCTGGTGATAATGATTTTATCTCCCGCTTTATAATTCGAAGCATTTTCAATCTCTAATACTCTTGCATTAACAGGCACATAAGCAGAACTAACGTTTCTCTTCTCAGCAAAATTGATATCATTCTTCCCTAAAACCCTGATTAAAGTCTCTCTTGTTGTACCTTCTCCGATAATTGTGGTTCCTTTTCCGGTAAATCCGCTTCCTCTCAGTACAACGCCGGAAGTATGCAATTTAAGCGAACCAGAAACCATATAGGTTCCCTCTTGCAAAAGAATAACTCCTCTTAACCCATCCTTACTTATAGGTAAACCCGAAACATAATCTATAGCAGCCTGTATTCTTCTTGTGGCATCTCCCGACTTTACAGGAACTACAATTTTAACCTCACCATCAGGAATAGCTTCATTCCCACCTTTATAACCTGCATAAGAAAAATCCGGAATTTGGTTTCCCAAAGAATCGGGTTGATAAACCAACTTATTATTAGCCGAAACAGAAATTGGCCCAATATCTTTCTGAGCATGTACATTTAACGCACTTCCCAACAGAAAAGCAATAAACGCTACTCCGATTTTAGTGGATTGCTGGCAATATTCAGAAATAATTTTCAATGCTAAAATATTTGTATAATTCAACTAAAAGCCTTACGATTCAACTCCTTAATACTCTCTAATTTAACGACAATATTTTATGTACTGAATTAAAGTACAGGCTTTCTTCTCTATTACAAACATACTTTTAATAGCATCCTTATTTTTATAGCATTTTCTCTATCTATTATACCATTTTATCAATACCATGAAAACAAAAAAATAAGATTACAATACGGCTTGTTCTATAAATACAGCTATTTTATTATAAAATATTATCAAGATGTTTCAATCCTTTTAATCATTGATATAGGCTTAACCGAAACTCTCATAATCGCATCATAAGAGTGAAACAGATAATTATTTTGTACATAGTGAAACACCTCGAACATGAGCAATGCTGATTTCGAAGAACGCAATACATAAGAAACAAAAAAGGAGATTATTGAACAATAATCTCCTTAAACCAATTAATAAACCAACCTTATTTTGGGGATCAATAAGGTTTCACTACCTTAACAGGAACCACACTGTTAAGATATTCTTCTATATTAGAATAACCAGATTTGGTTATGTAAGAAGCATCTGCCGGGTCATTCGGGTTCAGTCCTTTCCTGATTTCATATTCATCAGGCATACCGTCATTATCAGAATCTTTATAAGGAGTTCCTTTGTATTCAGGATAACCTCCTACCTGACTTACATCTGTTATAATTCCTTGTTTATAAGAATCTGCATGCAATCTTCGCTTAATATATGGCGATGGTGCTACAGGTTCTTTAGCTTCGGTATAAAACACCTGACCAGTTCTCACCTGTTTCACAATTCTTTCGTCCACAGCATCTCTTTTGGGAAGTATAGCACCTACATTAGCCAATACATAATCATAAGATTGCTGGGCTGTCATGATTTTACCAAAAGCAGAAAGTTTAAAAGGCTTGTTTACCTTAATCTTTGCTAAAACTTCATCCTGATTATCAACACCTTCCAACTGTACTCCGCCATCCCAATTATTTTTAGTTATTTTTGGAAATCCGTCTACAATATTTCCATTAACATAAGCCTTTCCAAAGTTATTCTTATTCTCTTTATCTCTTCCTGACTCTGGTTTGAGTATTCTATACGCGATAGGCTTATCTATCGGCGTAATAGGCCCTGGTTTATAATAGTTATTGATAAAATTATATTCAGAACGGTGATCGCCACCGTCAGCAGTTCTATTCCACCAGTTCCAAACCACGTTATTAACAAATCCAAAATCGCCGTACATACCTACCGATGGACTACGACTAATATTGGAAGCCCAAAGATTACGCATAAAAGTGCTATTTAAACCGCCAATTGTACTTCCAAAAGAATGATTATAAGTATCTAAAGCTTCTGAGAATATAGAGTTTTGAATAGTAATATTAACTGTAGGTAATTTCAGATTCTTTCCATCTCTATCATAAACATGTCTGTACATAGACATATTTTCGTCTAAACCCCAACTTGCAGAAACATGGTCAATAATAATATTACCTACTCCGTTCCCTCCTAAAGCATCATCTCTTCTTGTAACATCAGTCGCTCCTCTTCTAAAACGCATAAATCTAACCACCACATCATGAGTATCTATCAAAAACGATTCTCCCGCAATACAAACACCATCTCCAGGCGCTGTCTGACCGGCTATAGTTATATATGGTGCTCTTATAGTAATTGGCGATTTCAGATGGATAATACCTGCCACATTAAATACTACTATTCTAGCACCACCTTGCTCACAAGCCCAACGTAAAGACCCCTCGCCACTATCATTTAGATTGGTCACCACATAAACCTTTCCTCCACGGCCACCAAAAGAATAAGCACCGCCACCTTCTGCTCCAGGGAAGGCAGGAATTTTTGCCTGAGGAAGATCTTTGGGTTCTGCAGCCCATGGAATATAAGGCTTGCCCTTTTTCTCCTCTTCTTTAACCTTAACCAATGCTTTCTCCCACGCCTTTTCAGATTTAGCCTCTTCTATTCTCATTAAAGAGTCTGATTTCGCCTGAACTGCTGGGGGTATAACCGGATACTGAGCATGTGCTGCGAGCACAGCAGTTAATGAAAGTATCGTACAACAAATTCGCTTCATTTAATAGTTTATTTAGGGTAATATATAAACCGGTATTGTATATATTCAAATATAGGCAGCTATCCAGATTTTTTATTGTATCATATTCTTAATGTATTATAAAATATTATCAATCCTCTGCTTTTAACATTATTGTTTTATTATTTTGTTTAAAACACACAGATAAGCGTTAAAAATTACAAATCACATCATGTTGACAAATAAAATAGTATAAAAAAATAAAGCTCAATTCCCCCTAAACAGGTTTCAAGAACCTCATCCTGACACTACACGGATCACATTGAGGCTCTCGAAATATGTGCGACGGGCAAAACTTATAGATAAAATTGGACTATATAATACATCAAAATGGCATTACATTTATTTTAACCACTGAAGAATAATGATTTTAAAACCTCATAGACAGATTTTCTACCCCATTGCAGCTATTGGCTTTTTAACCTTATTTATAAATTGTGCAAGTCTCAAAACTGGTAACCAAAATAAACCAGCAAAGATTCCTACAGCTGCACAGGTTGGCGCCCATGCCCTACCCGAGGATATTGCACCTATAAAAGCACCATTTCCAATGCCACAATTGAAAAAGCCGGCATTCCAAAACAGAAGCATTAATATTCTGGAGCGAGATATTAAAGAAGACGTTCTAATTACGGCAATTATTCAAAAAGCCATTGACGATATAAACCAACAGGGAGGAGGAACAGTAATTATCCCCAGAGGAAAGTGGTTAACCGGTAGAATAAGTCTCAAAAGTTTTGTCAATCTTCACCTGGAAGAAGGCGCAGAACTTCACTTCAGTGGTGAAATCAAAAACTATCTTCCCGCCGTATTTACCAGAAACGAAGGCATCGAATTAATGTCATTAGGTGCATGTATATATGCAAACGGACAGGAAAATATTGCAGTAACAGGAAAAGGAAAACTAATTGGCCCACCGTTAGACTCTCCGCTAAGGAAAAGGTTCATGAATGTAGGTGTCATAGAAGATGTGGTTCCGCTTGATAAACCTGTTTCCGAAAGAGTGTACGAAGGACATAATGACGAATTTATCTTTCTGCCGATGTTCATTTCTCCTATCAATTGCAAAAATATCTTAATAGAAGGAATATCACTGGAAAGAACACCTTTCTGGAATGTTGTCCCGATATATTGCGAAAATGTCATTATCAGGGGGATCACCGTAAATTCCGTTGGAATACCACGGGGCGATGGTATTGATATCGAATCATCCAAAAATGTTTTGATAGAATATTGCACACTAAGTTGCGGCGATGACTGTTTTACCATGAAAGCAGGAAGAGGAGAAGACGGATTACGTGTTAATAAACCTACGGAAAATGTTGTTGTACGTTTTTGTCTGGCAAAAGAAGGACATGGTGGAATTACCGTTGGGAGCGAAACAGCAGCAAAAATCAATAACTTATATGTCCACGATACGGTATTTGATGATACGGGAGTTGGCATTCGTTTTAAAACACGTAGGCCAAGAGGTGGCGGCGGAGCAAACTATTACTACGAACGTATTCGTATGAATTTACGTGACGAAGCTTTCCGTTGGGATATGTTAGGCTCCCCAATGCATGTTGGAAAACTCGCCGAAAGATTACCTGCTTTGCCTATAAATAGCTTAACCCCAAGCTTTAAAAACACATCAGCTAAGGACATTATAGTAGAAAACGCAAAAGCTTTTGTTAGAATAGAAGGCATACCAGAAACACCTATGCAGAACTTCAGGTTAGAAAATGCAGTGATAAAAAGTAAAAGGCTATTTACAGCTCAGGATGCTGGGAACATAACAATAAAGAACACTACCATTACATCCGAAGAGAATATCATTAAACTTTTAGACGTAAATCATCTGAAATTTGATAAAGTTATATTCCGTACCCCACAAGGTGAAATTATTAAAGAGTTTTCGGGCACAAAGACGAAAAACATAGAATTCTTTAAAACAAGACAAGAAAAATAAGCTGTCTGAATTAAAAGAATTGGCGTTTAAATTGTAAAAAATTGGCATAAAAAATTAAAAGTTCGTTTCTTCGTGCCTACCAAATCACTTTAAATGACAATTAAAATTCTAACAAAAGACGATTTAAATGAGGTCGTCAGCGAGCGGATCTCCTCGTTGTTCAAACAACTCTCTCCACAGAGAAAACAACAGAAACTATCCGCTCTACTTGACGAAGAAAATTTAGCAATCGCAGCCTGCATTGAAGATTCCGAAATATTAGGAATTGCTTCCCTGGTTACCTATAGAACTATTTCTGGTTATAAAGGATGGGTCGAAGATGTTGTAGTTGATGAAAATGCGAGAGGTAAAGGTATCGGAAGGAAACTGATCGAGAAGCTTTTAGAAGTAGCCGATCAGAAAGAACTTAACGAAATACTTTTATTCACAGAGGCACATCGACAAGCTGCTATTAATCTTTACGAGAGTTTAGGCTTTACCAACAAAAACAGTAGTGTATATAACTACAAACGAGTTGGCTAAGTCAAAGAGCATGTTTTAAAAACATCATTAACTATCCCGTTATTAACATGATTAATATGACGGGGTAGTTATCCCACTCCTGTTATTTATAGGGCTCAAAATCTAGTCACCCCACGCTCCCATAATTTATCAATTTACACCTTCCGAATTGTGAAATTATTATACAAAACTGATAATTAACCATCCCTCATTTTGGACAGAAATAAATATCAAAAAAATAAAACAAGTCCTTAAAAACCCATCCACCCCTAAAATCAAAAAGAACTATACTGGCATGCAAATTGGAGAATAGGAACCTATTACAAACAAAAATCTTATGAAAATGAAAAAAATTGCATTTATAGGTTTGCTTTCTCTATCGGGATTATTATTTAGCTGTAAAGATGAGAACAGTGCAAGCACTGGTAAAACGCCAGTAACTTTAAAAATCACCGATGCACCGGCTTATTACGATGCCATACTTTTAAACATTAAAGAAGTAGAGATTAAGACTTCTTCGGGTAAAGAGATTATCGCAATCGATGCACTTCCTTTCGATATACTTAGATACCGAATGGGAAGAGATACTGTTTTAGCCAGCGATTTTGTTCCTTCCGGAAAATTACAGGAAATAAGGTTAAAACTTCATGATGAAGGAAATGCAGTGATCATTAAAGGCGTTAAATACCCGTTAACTACACCTAGTGGTCAATCATCAGGGATAAAAATAAAGGTAAATGAAGAGCTTATACCAGACGTGGCTTACACTTTACTTTTAGATTTTGATGCCGCTAAATCTATACACCAAACCGGAAATGGGAAGTATATGCTGAAACCAGTAATAAGAGCTATTCCAGTTTCAGTATCGGGAACAATCAGAGGAAAGGTATCTCCAATAGAATCTTTTCCACAAGTCTTGGCTATTGATGCCAATCTTGACACTATTGGTACACAAACTACTTTAACCGGCGATTTTTACATCCCAGGAATACCGGAGGGGACTTATAAAGTTGTGGTTCAGCCTACCACTACAGGATTTGCAACAAAAGTAATGGAGGGTATATCCGTAACAAAAGGCAACATCACAGATTTAGGCGTTATTACATTAACACCATAATACTCTTTTAATAAAATCATTTCAAAGGCCTTGGATAATTTCTAAGGTTCTTTGAAATGATTCTAAAACTCCTAAGCCAAATATTAAAGAGTTCATACAGTTATATTTAGAGCAATCTCATCTTTTGGTAACATTCCAATACCTGATTACACCAAAATTATGGATTCAATATAAAAAAGCTTATGTTGGCGCCATATGGAAAGAAAGACACTTGCTATTGTAGGCTGTGGTAAACTTGCCTCAATAATTGCCGATGCGTTAAATGCGAACTTATTACCAGAATATCAACTTATTGCGACCTATTCCAGAAGCATAGAAAAAGCACAGAACATAGCCAACAAGGTTAACAATGAATCCCAAAAAGATTCACCTTGTAAAGCATGCAACTCTCTGGAAGAATTGTTAGCCAGCGAAGCAAACTATATTATCGAAGCTGCATCTCCGGACTCTATGAGAACTTTAGCTTTACCAGCTTTAAAAAACGGCTCTTCTATCGTAACATTATCAATTGGAGCCTTTGCCGACGAAGAATTCTATGAAGAAGTAAAAAGAACAGCTTTAGCTAACAATGCCCGTGTACATTTGGTATCCGGAGCTATTGGAGGATTCGATGTAATGCGTACCGCAGCATTAATGGGCAATTGCACAGCAACCTTTGATACAGAAAAAGGGCCGAATTCTTTAAAAAGATACTCGGTATACGATGAATCTCTACAAACGGAAAAAAGAAAAGTATTTGAAGGGAACGCGAAAGAAGCAATAGCTTTATTTCCTAACAGTGTCAACGTATCTGTGGCAGCTTCTTTAGCTTCTGTTGGCCCAGAAAAAATGAAGGTTTCTGTAACTTCAACACCTGGATACATTGGCGATAACCACCGTATAGAAGTTAAGAACGAACAAGTACACGCCGTAATTGATGTTTACAGCTCAACTGCACAAATAGCAGGATGGAGCGTTGTTAATACGCTTAGAAATATCGTTTCTCCTATCGTTTTTTAATATTCTATGAAGATGTCTAAGAAGAGAAATTTATCTGTCGGGCTGAGGCTCTCGAACCATCAGTGTGACAGCGTTAGCTCTTTTTAGACATCCTCTATTAACCATTTCACCAGGAGAATACATTCCCGTCCAAAATAAAATATCCTTACTATCAAATAATTGCCAAACACAAATTATGTACATGTATTTGTACATAAAAAAATACAAAATCATCTTAATTACCAACGTATCTGATTTTAGGAAAGACATCAAATCCTATTTGGACAAAGTGGCTAAGAATTTCGAGCCCCTGATCATTAATCGAGGAAAGGATTCGGGAATAGTAGTGATGTCCCTTGAGGAATACAATTCGTTAATGGCGACAAACCACGAATTATCTTCCCGTAAAAACGAAATGAGGTTAGATTCTGCAATTGAAAAACTTAAAAACGAAAAATCATTTACCAAAGATTTAATCGAAGATTAAAAGAAAATGAAATACGTTTTTGTAGATGAGTCCTGGGAAGATTATTTGTATTGGCAAAAAAACCGACAAGAAAAAACTTAAACGGGTAAACGATTTATTGAAGGACATTTCCAGAACTCCATTTGAGGGTCTTGGAAAACCAGAACCCCTGAAACATAAATATTCCGGGTTCTGGTCGAGAAGAATCGATGAAGAGCACCGATTAATTTATAAATATCAGGATCATGTAATTCTTATTGCAAAATGCAGATTTCATTATGGCTAATCTTTTATAGCAAGCCATTAGTTCTGTTGAGATCTCATATAAGTCTCAATATTTGCCAATACTTTTTCACTCAGACGGTCAAAGGCCTGACGAGTGCGGCCTACCGATACGCCCATATAATTTACGTTAGGATGGTTAATGAATTTCTCATTTCCCAAAGCAATTAAAGTATCGCAATATAAAACATTATCCCGATCGATCCATTTTGCAAAAGGCTCTTCATCCCATGCCGGTGAAAGCCCGGTATTGAACATGATTTTTCTATCTCCCATTGCTTCAAATTCCTCTTCGTGAAGCAATACGGTATTTCTGTTTAAACAGTTTAATATCACTTCACTTTCCTTCAACAACTGTTTTAATGGTAAAAATTTATAACCTTTTTGTTTAGCAGTCTCTTTTTCCGAGCGAGCGAAATAAGAGATTTCTGCACCTAAAAACTTCAATGCATCAGCAATCATCCCTCCTGACACCCCTAATCCAACAATCCCAACTTTAATACCTGTAATCTCTCTTGGTACACCATCCCATGGTTCACGAGGTGTACCGTCATTTCTGGTTCCAAATCCGTGTAAACAACGAACCAATTCGCTTATCACGTACTCTACTACACCTTCATCCCCGTAATCCCTAACACCCAGTACTGTAATCCCTCTCGAATTAGCATACAAAATATCAACGTTTGCACTTTCTGGCGTATATAAAGAACAGCACATTCCAATATATTTAACATTGGGACATTGCTCCAATGCGTCCTTTCCTAATCTGGAAGTGTAGCTTATCAGAACGGCATCCGCATCTCCAATCCTTTTAGCCATCTCTTCCACAGACCCTGGCATATCATCATACATCACTACTTCCTGGGCATAATCAAACAAGGCCTTCTCCGCAGAAGGAATTAAATTTAAAGGCTCTACGGCTACAAGTTTCTTAAACATAGTCTCTCTTTCTATTTTATTGATATGTGTAAGGATGTGATGATAGCAAAACTTTTAGGAAAAAGCAAACCGTACTGCTCAAAACAACGCTTCCTATCTTATTTTGACAATGCTGTGCTCAAGCACAGACAATCTTAGGTACCGAAAACTCGACAATAACTACCACAAATCCGGCACTAGCTCGAACCTGATTCAATATAAACTCGGATTAAACTCGGATAAAACAGGGAAAATATCCCTATTTTGCCCGAGTTCAATCCTTGTTTGTCCTGTATTTAATTACTGTGTCCTATACTAGATTTACTTGACAAATTTGGACGGTAATTACTAATTTTGGTTTACAATTTATATTATTTTCCCGATATTACTTTACACTAAATTTTATTTTCCTGATTTCACTTTACCATGCATTACTTGATGCATGTTTTGCTTGTGGTGTTTGAAGCTGGCAAGAGAAGTGGGGTCTGATCTGGTTATAACTGATAATTGCGTTTTCTACTGCATCTTTAGCTTTTTGGTATGAGTCAAAAGATTGGTATAGATTAAATTCTTGTTTTAAAATACCATTCACCCGCTCTGCGATAGCATTATCATAAGGGCTTCCATTTTGCGTCATGCTAATTTGTACATTTTGGCTGATCAATAATTGGACATAATCGTCACAGCAGTATTGAATTCCCCTGTCAGAGTGATGAATAAGAGGTCTTTTGGGTATAATCTTGATTTTAACGCCATCTGAAATGCTTTTATGCATCCTTCTGCTTTTAAGTTTCGACTTAAGTTATAACCTACAATTTTTCTTGAATAAGCATCTGTAATCAAACTAAGATAGATAAAACCTTTTTTGTTTTTAAATAGGTAATATCGCTCACCCATATTTCTTCTGCCATTATAGCTTTACGTCTTTGCACCAGATCCGGCCATTTCTTAAAATGATGAAAGGAATTGGTCGTTCTGGCATATAATCTCCGGGGCTTAACCAGCAAATTATTTTCCTTTAATAAGCAGAAAAAAGCATCTCTTCCCATCGAAATCTGATGAGCAGATAGGAATTTTTGCAGCATGGAGTGCATCTTAAGGCCGCCGATGTGGGGCAATTCACTTTTTATTTGTCGAACCTGTTCTATCACTAAAGTTCTTTGTAGTTGTTTCTGTCCCTTATTTTCAGCTAGCT
This sequence comes from Pseudopedobacter saltans DSM 12145, assembly GCF_000190735.1. GTDB lineage: Bacteria > Bacteroidota > Bacteroidia > Sphingobacteriales > Sphingobacteriaceae > Pseudopedobacter > Pseudopedobacter saltans. The sequence goes on along the minus strand of NC_015177.1, from coordinate 386,838 downwards.
GATACCAACCTTGACGACTTTTACCAAACAAAGCACAAATTGTTGTTAGGGAAATTTCATGATATATTTCTTTCATTTGTCCTACTGTTTGGTACCAGGCTTTTTTACAATATCTACCCCCATTTCCCGTTCGGCATTACGAATGAGCATTTCTAATGCGGTGATCTTAAGTTTTGCCAACGCTAATTCCTCTTCAAGCTTAGCGGTGTTTGAGGGCGTTAATTCCGCAGGAGAACTTGTCTCTGGGGCTGGGTCAGGATGATGCTTATTGTACCACTTTACAAAGTAAAATACATTGTCTGAATTTAAATTGTATTTCTTGCCAACCTGACTGGCGCTATAGTCACCCAAAATATATTCTCGGGCAACTGCAATTTTAAAACTGTCTTCGAATAAAGGAGTACGACCTTTGCTCTTTCCTTTTCTTGGTTTTTCCATTGTTCTTTAAAGTTAGGATTTTGTCCAAACTTGTAAAGTGGATTTAGGAACGGACACTGTTATTAAGCTATACATCCCGAACCAAACACCTATCTGTATTACAGGAGATACTGTTCTAAAACAAAAAAGCCGGGAACAATGCTCCCGGCTTAATTTAAAAAGATAATATATTATGGTTTAACGTTTGCTTCATTCACTACGCTATTCAAATAAACTTCAATATTTGAATAACCTGATTTTGTAATCTTTGATGCATCGGACGGATCATTTGGGTTTAATTTCATTTTCTTCTCGTACTCGTCTGGCATACCGTCATTGTCTGAATCTTTGTAAGGTTGTCCTTTATACTCCGGATACCCCCCCACTTGAGATATATCGGTGATAATACCTAGTTTGTAAGAATCTAATGGAAGTCTCCTGTGTTCGAATTGACTGGTTGGAGCTACAACACCTTTTAAAGGATTCACTTTTCCTGTTTTTACAGTTTCCACAATTCTGGTATCAACCGGATCTCTTTTGGGTAAAGTTGCACCCGCATTTGACAAAACATAGCTGTAAGCTTTTTCTGTTGGAATAATAGAAATTACCGGCATAGGCAGTGGTTTGCTTACTTTAGATTTCATCATAAAATCTTTGTATTCTGCACCCTGGGTTAAGTTTCCTTTTTTATCGTAAAACTGTACACCACCGTCCCAATTGTTCTTGGTTACCTTATCATAACCTTCTACGATATTTCCTTCTACGTAAGCTCTTCCAAAAACCATATAATCCAATTTACTTCTACCGGACTCTGGTTTTAAAATACGGTAACTTATAGGTTGGTTTACCGGGGTTGCTGGCCCCGGTTTAAAATAGTTATTGATAATATTGTACTGTGCTGTATAATCTCCTCCATCTATAGATCTGTGGACCCAGTTGAAAATCACATTATTGGTAAAATTGAAAATCCCATTCCAACCAATAGACGGGTTTCTTGCTGCATTATTTGCCCAAAGGTTACGCATAAATGTACAATTTTCACCTCCTAAAGTACTTCCAAATGCGTGGTTCCATGTATCTAAAGCTTCAGAGAATATAGAATTCTGAATCGTGATATTTACTGTACCCAATTTAACTTCCTGCTTCCCTGTACTGTCATTATACATATGGCGATACATCGACATGTTTTCGTCCAAACCCCAGCTTGCAGAAACATGGTCGATCATGATATTTCCTACCGGGTTTCCGCCAATAGCATCATCTCTTCTTCCTACGTAAGTTTCACCACGTCTGAAACGCATGTAACGAATGACTACGTCATGGGTATCAATCCATACTGATTCACCTGCGACACAAACACCATCGCCCGGAGCCGTTTGTCCCGCAATAGTAACATATGGGGCTCTTATGATAAGTGGTGTTTTTAACCTGATAATACCTGCTACATTAAATACAATGATTCTGGCTCCGCCTTGCTCACAAGCCCAACGCAAAGAACCTTCTCCACTATCGTTAAGATTGGTTACAACATAAACCTTTCCCCCACGACCGCCAAAAGAATAAGCACCGCCACCTTCTGCACCCGGAAAAGCTGGAATTTCTGCCTGAGGAAGATCTGTGGGTCTTCCCGCCCATGGAATAAATGGTCGGTTATTTTCTTTTGCTTCTTTTTCAATGATTACTTTAGCTTTTTCCCAGGCTAAATCAGAGCTTTTACGAGCTTCGTCCATCATTGCTTTAGATTTCTGCTGAACGTCTGCCGGAATTTTTGGATACTGAGCCTGAGCAACTCCTCCAACTAATAAAAACATTGTAGCCAAAGCATATGGCAACGATTTCTTCTTCATCTATTGTATATTTTAGGATAATATATTTTTCTCTATCAAGGAAAGAATAATATGATTAAATCAAATTTAATCACATATGGCTATTGCTTGCTATATAATTTTTACCAGGTGTTGTAGGATGTTAGCTTTATTATAAAACTAGAAAAACCAATCTGAAATTCAGATTGGTTTTGTAGATTTCTATATATATTTTTATTTTACTAGCCTTCGCTATCTTTTTTATAACTTCTTTGTTTCCTATAAAAATAATGATAAATACGTTTATTGCAACCAGCGTGGATCTCCCTGCTGAGCAGCTTTTACAGTGGGATTACCTACTGTAAAAATACCATTATTTGGATCAACATATTGTGGATCTAAACTGGTATTCCCTACATTATTTGCTGTAGAAATTGAGTTAGTAAAGTTTCCTGAATTTGTGCCAAAAGTGTTATTATTGTTTGCCTTAACTACAGCTCCAGTACCTGAGATTGAATTATTATTATTACTTGTCTTGTTACTTATAATATTATTGGAAAGGGTTACATCAACTCCTGGTGCCTGAGTCCTCAAAAATGCCCCTCCATTACAGATACTATTAAAAGTGTTTTTGTTAATAATAACCTTCGATCCACCAAGAGCAGATGCGGTATTATCTGTTCTAAAAAAAGCTCTCGCTAACTTCCAAAAACTACTATTCTCCAAGAGAATATTGCCTATAGTTCCCGAGCGATAATCTATAAAATCTCCTCCTGCATTACCAAAATCATGAAATAAGGAATTTCTAATTATAAGATGATGAATTCCGGGAGACAAAGCACCTTCCGGTAGATTTCCAGCAGTAGAGGTTTGGGTAAAAATCAATCCAGATTCTGCACCTGACAAATCGGAATTCTCAATAGTAACGGTTATTGTTGAATTTACATAAGAAACTCCTATTATATGTTTATTATAGTCAGTATTGGTTGCAGTATTAGCTTTACTCGTGGAAATAATCTTTAATCCAGAAATAGCGAATGAAGAAATATTACCTTTTAACCAAAAATTCTTTAATGTAATCGTCGGTGTAACGGTACTCCCTACTTCCGGCTTTAATGTCAAAGATTTATTTGTTATTCTTACCGTTTCTAAATCTGCTCCAGAAAAATCATATACAGCTCCTCCGAAATTAATTACATCTCCAGAATTAGCGGCATCAACAGCATCCTGGAGTGTTTCATATACTATTGGGCTAGAGTTTATAGTAATTCTTTCATTGATATCTCTTGTTGTGAATGATATCACTCCTTTTCTGTTATCATTCTCATTTATTAACGCCGTATAAACCGTAGCAGCACTTAGACCTGTTATAGTAACTGTCTTATTAGCTTTATCTGTTGTAGATAATTGAAAAGGTGCTAAAGGGCTGCCATTTAATGGAATCAAAACAATATTGTTGACACTACCTGATACAGGATTATCCCATTTTAAAGTAACATTGGTAGCTTTCACATCTGCCCTCACTAATGGCTTAAAAATACTTTCTAATTGCAAAGATTTACTAGAAAAATCTGATGTAAGTACAATATTTTTTGCCACAGCCTTAACACGGACATAATATTCAGTAACTAAATTAACATTCTTAAACAAATAACCTCTTTCTGTTGCACCGATTGAATCTGATTTTGCGACAGCGGCAAAATTTTTATCATAAGACAGCTGAACTACAAATTTAGAAATGTTTGAGTCATCAGAATATTCCCACGCCACTTCCAAATCCGCTTCTTTCGTCGCTATATTTGAAATTACAGGCGTTGGGACTGCATAAAGCATATCTGGACCTAACGCCTTTTTACATGAAGAAAAAATTAATGCAAAAAATAGAATTAAAGGCGCCGAGTATGTAAACAGTTTTGTTTTCATATTTATATCGTTTTTATTAAAGGAAAGTATGTATCATACTTTCCTTTATTTTGACATTAGTTTAAGGGATTGAAATCTCCTCCCCAAGTATTATTTTGTTTTAACTTATTATTATTTTGTATTGCATTACTTGGAATCGCAAAGAAGTAATACTCTGGTTTATGATTGATATCAAAGCCATCTTTCACCCATTCTGTTACAGTAAAATAGTTTGTATACAAATTATCTAAATTTTGACTATTGATATCTGACGTAACAGAAGTTGGAGTATTATAAGCTAATTGGATTCTTACTCCTTTTCTTCTTGTTCCATTTAAAGCGGACTCAAAAAGTTTCCATCGCCTTAAATCCCAAAAACGTTTACCTTCGAAAGCCAATTCTATCTTTCTTTCATAAAGCACGGCTTCGAACAGAGCAGACCGATCTGTATCTAAATTAGTATTTAGACCATATCGATTATTGGATCCAGCATCAATTCCAGCTCTTTTTCTAATTGCCTTCAATAACTCTACTGATTCCAAGTTTTTATTTACTCCACATGCTGCTTCTGCTAAATTTAATAATACTTCTGCATATCTTATTTCAATCCAATCAGTGCCAGAGAATGCTAAATCGTTTAATTGCGTATTCGGGTTTACTGCTTTTCTCAAATAGAAACCCGTATTTGAGGCGTTAGGTTCTATTGTTTTATCAATATCACCGTTTGATTTAGATGTGTAATAAGTCCAAAGTCTGTAACTGGCATTACCATTTATAGGCCATGCACAACCATTATAAGCAATAGTTTTATCAAAGCGAGGATCTCTATTTTTATAAAAAGTTTTCACATCATAAGTATAGGCTCCAACCTCATTTATTTTTTTACCATCTTTCATAGGATAAGATTGAACCATATCCCAAGTTGGTGCATTGGAGCCACCGCCGCTACTACTTAAATACACAGGCCTAGTTTGTTGATCATATGTGTTATTCTTTTTCTCATCGTTCCCTGTCTTTGTATTATATCCTGTAACAAACACTGCTTCTGGATTATTTACTTCAGAGAACCATAATTGATCGTAAGAAGCATTTAAACCAAATCCATTAGCATCCAATAACTGCTTTGCTACTAGATTAGCGTCATAAGCAGCTTGCCATCTTTCCTGTAAATTGTTAGGATTGAATTGAGGGCTAGCGTAAAACAGTAAAATTCGTCCCTTAAATGCAGCAGCTGCCCCTTTTGTAATACGGCCCCAGTCTGCATTTGGCCAACGACCAGGACAATTTTCAATTGCAAAATCCAAATCAGCAATCATTTGTGTAAAACACTCAGATGTAGTATTTCTAGGTAAGAAATTGTTTTCTTTATTAGAACCTATTGGATTCATAGGCTCTAAAACTAAAGGAACTCCTCCATATAAGCGCACTAAATCAAAATACCTAAACGCTCTTAAGAAAAGTGCTTCTCCGAGCATTTTATTCTTCACATTCTCGGGCATGGATCCGGCCTTAACATCTCTTATAAATTCGTTTATTTTCCTAATTTTCGCCCAATTGTTAGAAGTACTCAAACCCGTACCAAAATCACCTATAGAGGTTTCCACTACCGTTCCTTGCAACAAAATATTAGATCCTTGAGCTTCATCTGTCCATGTGCCATTATAATTTATAGTACCTCCTGTATTACCAAACCACGCAGGTAAATTATTATCATATATAAAGCTTAAATTCAAAAAAGCCAACGTCGAATCCTTAAAAATCAGTTCGCCATCAATACTTGTTAAATCTTTCTTATCAAGAACTTTCTGACAACTTGACATTCCAATCATTGCCATTATAAGTATCGTTCCTAAGACTATGTTTTTAGTAAATTTCATCTCTTTCAACTGTTAAAATCCAATATTTAAACCGAATGATACTGTTCTTACAACAGGATACACATTAAAGGATCCTGAATAGTATTTATAATCTTTAAATGGATTATAGACGTTAAATGGATTTGTGGAAACCACATATACCCTAGTACTATTCACTCCTACTTTTTTGCTCACTTTATCTGGTAGTTTATATGATAAATTCAAGTTTGAAATATTAATCGTTGTAGCATTTCTAAACCAGAATGAAGAAAGCACAGAATTTTGTTGATAATAATATGGATTAGGATATTTAGCATTTGGTGTTTCAACACTCCAATGATCGGCCCAAAAAGCTGGCTTATTAACAGTAGATGTTGCTCTGGCCCTTGCATCTCCCTCTACATAACTTTGCCCTCCCCAGTTAATACCTGAAGTTATCCCTAAACTTAAAGCTCTATAAGAAATATTAAAATTAAGTCCAATACCAAAATGATTGCTTTCCTTTTTTGTTAAATAGGTTTGGTCATTCTCGTCAATTTTACCATCAGGCTGTGTCAAATCTCCCCCTGTTCGCGCTCCAGAAATATCTTCATAGTATAACATACCTGGTGCAGGAGTTCTTCCAAAAATTGTAAATCCGGGATGATCCGCTAAAAATGCGTCAACTTCATCTTGTGTCCTAAAAAAACCAGCATACTTATAACCATACACCCCCATATCAGTAGATCTATTCGTCTTATCCAACATTGTCCCAATACTTGAAGCGGCTTGATCTATTTTTATAGGTTTATCATCATACCAATTAAAAAATGTATTTATGTTATAAGACCAATCTTTACCTACTTTGTCTCTCCATCCTAAGCTAAACTCTGTTCCAAAAGTGTTTATTGTTGAATAATTTTCTGAAGGTAACTGCTCTCCTACCAACAAGGATATAGAAGAAGTTAATTGAGTTAACATATTGTAATTATGGTCATGATAATAATCAGCACCAAATGTTAATCTATCTTTTAAGAATCTAGCCTCAACCCCTAAACTAGTTTTAGTTACATTATCCCAAGTAGCATCTCTATTAGCTATACCATTTTGATTAAAAATGATTCCCCTTGCTGCATCTCCTCCAAAAACTGCACTTCTTTGAGTTTGTTTGCGATATCTCGTATACCATTGAAAAGGCCTAGTTCTATCAGCTCCCACAAAACCTATAGCGCCTCTAATTTTCAGGAAATCTATAAAGGAAACATTATCTCTAAAAAAGCTCTCTTTTGAAATAATCCAACCTGCTGAAAAAGAAGGAAAATATCCCCATCTGTTTTCCGGAGCAAATTTCGTAGATGCATCGGCCCTAAAAGTTGCTTCAAACAGATACTTTTCTTCATAATTATATTGAAATCTGCCCACATACGATAAATATCCGTTCTCCGACTCTGATTGGGATTGCATTACAGACGTTCCCGTAAAATATGCCATATTATCTTCTCCCCCCAAAATGGGGTTCTCTATATATGTAGCTACGCCATCAGCATATGATTCTCTTTGCTCAACCATTGCCATTGCTGATATATTATGTTTACCAAAAGAACGGGCATAGCTCGCCTGAGCATTAATTTGATACCCCTCATCCATCGTTGGATTAAAACGTAACATATAACCATTTTTCAACTGCACACTTCCTGTTACATCTCCACCATAAATATGTCTATGATCTCCCAACATTGAAAATCTATAAACGTTATACGCAGTTCCATACTGTTTCCCAAAACTATTGTTCTTATTATTACTATAAGTTCCTTTTAAAGTCAACCCCTTTATAAATGGAACATCATAGGCTAAGTTCATATTTACATTTAAACCAGTTGCTTTAGATTGAGTATAATCTCCTGACTTCTGTACTTCGAAAAAATGAAAATTTTCAGTATTGGCACTTGTTCCTGATGTTAGCAAAACAGGTAGTCCATTAATATATGGTGGATTAAATTGCGGGGTTTGTAAAAGAGCTAATACATCTTTCTCTACGCTTTCCCCTCCTTGTTTTAACCAATATTGTTTTGACGTTCCTACATTTCCACTAACAGAAAAGTCCGCTTTAATATTCTTGCCTATTTTAACATTTGTACTAGCTCTATACGTCCACCTATCTTTAAATACATTTTCCAAATTAGCATCTTGAACATTATAGGTTATTCCAGCATAATAAGTTGCTTTATCCGTTCCTCCACTAGCGTTCACAGTATGCCTATTAATCATTGAGGTTTTCCAAGCCATATCTAGCCAATCATAGTTGTTATTTTTAAAATATTCCAACTCATCTGGGCTATATATCGATTGATCTGTAATGGCTTTTCCATCCGTAAAATTATATGTATTTAAATATCTTGCTTGATCATAACCAGACATCATTTTTGGCAACATTGCTGCGTCCGTAAGACCTACCGAACCGCTATATGAAAATATTGGAGCACCAATTTTACCTCTTTTTGTCTTAACTAAAATAGCCCCTTGGTTACCATTAACTCCATAAATAGCCGCAGCAGCATCTTTCAACACTGTAATACTCTCGATCTCTGACTGATCTAAATTATTAAACTCATCTTCCGTCCTAATAATATCGTCAATAACATATAATGGAGAGAGAGTCCCTCCATCCTTAGAATATAGGCGAGGTTGGCGTATCTGAATAGAAGCATTCGCATTAGGACGAGATTGCCCACCTTGCACAGACAATCCTGCCATCTGCCCTCTTAGTGCTGCTGCTAAACTTGCTACGGGAATATCATTTACCGCATCCATATTGATCGTTTCTATAGCATGGGTAGTTGTTTCCTTTTTTTGCGAACCATATCCTACTACCACGACCTCATTTAATGACGAAGTAGACTCTTCTAAAACAACATTTAAATTAGAGTTCCCTGTAGACTTAACCTCCTTAGATTGAAACCCTAAAAAGCTAAACACCAATGTTTCATTCCCATTTGGGAGGTTCAATCTAAAAACACCATTAATATCTGTAGCAGTCGATGTTTTTGTCCCTTTAATTGTTACAGTTACCCCTGGTAAAGGTTCGCCTTTGCTGTCTTTAACCGTTCCCGTAACATTAATAAAACGGGCAGCTTCTTTGCCATACTCTGCCAAATCTTTGTCTTTAGCTTCCTTAGCTTGAGCGCTTGGCAGAACAAGAGCGAACATTAAAGGCACACACGCTACCTTAAACCTTCTGCTGTTTCTCTGCAGCTTTTGTAAAGATAATTCCATTGCTTTTCTCTTTTTCAAATTAATGTGATTTGATATGGTTTATAATGATCTATATATTAATTACTTATTCTAACAGGTTTGCATTGTTTAATCTCAAGTTTACTTGAAGAATCCTAAGATAGTAGACTATTAGTGTTGCTACTTATACAATATTATCAATAGATTGTATAATATTATTCAGAACTAACTATCTTTAAACTATACTGAATAAAATCCGATAAAAACAGTATCAATATACAGTAATCCTATTATCAGGCACACAATTATCTATTCTATCGAACTCAATCATCTATTCAAGCATTCTTTCTGTAATTATTATTTAGGTTTCTATTTCAGTTATTATACTCCATCTTATGGAAGTCTTCAGAGACGCATATATTTATAACGGATTAATCAAAGCTAAGATTGAAACCTGCTTATTTCTTATAGGATTTTCCCTTTATACTATAGGATTTTATCACAGACAATAACAAGATATTTACAAATAAAAAAGGCAGTAGTTTTTTTATCTACTGCCTTTTAAGAAGTTATTAAATTTTATTAATTATACCCATTATTTTGGTATCCGTTTGGATTGCTAATGGCATCCATTTGTACCTGTGGAATAGGTCTTACTCCATGTGTTCCATCTACAAAGTATTGACCAACATCAGGATTTTTCTCTGTTAAGTAAGCTTTAGTTAATTTACCAGTTCTTTTTAAATCATACCATCTACCATACTCACCGCATAATTCTCTAGCTCTTTCGTCTAACAAAAACTGCAGATTAATATCTCCGACACTAATTTGTTGTGCAGCAACTCTGGTACGCAAAGCATTTACATAACCGGCAGCAACAGTATTAGCCCCTCTTAAATAAAACTCCGCTTCGGCAGCAATTAAATACACTTCACCTAACCTCATAACAGTAGAATACGCATCGCTAGTAATACGGTCTACCCTATTATTGTACATGGTCAGCGACCCTGAATTGAACTTAGTTAAAGAAGGATAAAAACGTAAAAACGGATTCTCTACTTCTCCTGGATTACGGTTTACCCTAGTGTATTTCATTTTCACTCTATTATCGGCACCGTAAAGGTCGTTCATATCAACCCATAAATAGTTTTGCGCCAATTTATTTGGATTGGTAGTTGCGTAATCAGCCTCTCCAGAACGCGCAAATCTAATCCCATTTGCACCGGTAGGAATTACCGTACCCACAGTAATATTAGCAGCTCTATCAAATTGCGTAATAGCATCTTGATTCCATGCGTAATTTGTAGCTGTAGCTTTCCATTCTGTTTGAAAAGACAGTGCATATCTAGGGTCTAAAGAACCATCGGCATTTTTAAATACATCTAATAAATATTTAGAAGGCATAAAATCGCCGCCAGACCAACCACCTACTTTAGCTTTATCTGCATCGGCATTAGATATTGCACCAAAATAGGTTGGTGTAGAATAAAAACGTTTAAAATCTTTATTATGGTCATAAACGTTTGTAGATCCATAATTTGGAGAATACGTTAATTGGTATAAAGCTTCTTTATTGGATTTATTATTAGCCGCATTAAAATTATCTACAAAACTACCATACAAACCGGTTTGATAAGCACCAGCGTTATCAATTAGATTTTTAGCAGTAGACAATGCTTCTTCTAAAAACTCTTGTGTATTGTATTCTTTAGTTTGTAAAGCTGCTTTAGCTAATAAACCCAAAGCTGCCTTTTTAGATGGACGACCAACTTCTACAGGTGTCACTGGTAAGTTTTGCACTGCAATACGTAAATCGGGCAAAATAGCTTTTTTATAAATCTCTAAAGCCGTAGTCTTTACAGAATTTAAATCGGCAGCTTTAGTTTCACTTAAAGCTAAAGGACAATCACCAAACTGCTCTACTAAATGGAAATAATATAAAGCTCTTAAAAAATGAGCTTCAGCTACTCTCGTTTTCTTCTCGTCTTCAGAAGCGAAACCTTTTACAACGTCTGCCCTATTTATTATAATATTACAATAGTTGATAGCATCGTAAGCACCAATCCAAAAGTCTTTTGCCATATCTATAGGCATAGCACCACCAGAAGCATATTTAAAGTAATTTTGGTTGTTGTTAGAGTTTAAATCGGCAGTCCAAATATCGGTTCCAGCTTCGGTAACTAACAATAAGTTTCTGCCGTAGAAATAACGCGATAAATCAAAGTAACAGCTATTTAATAATTTGATATAGCCGTCTTTATATTCGGCCATTTTATCTACTGTTACTCCAGAGGGGTTATATTCGTCTAAAGAACAAGAACTAAACAACATTCCTGCCCCTAATATATATGCTAAAATATTTCTCTTTTTCATTGTTGTCTAAATTAGAAAGTTACGTTAAGACCAAATACAAATTGTTTTGTTAAAGGAAAGTTATCAGAACCATTCCCTTCAGGATCTTGATACTTTAACAATTTACTTTTAGAAAAAATAAATGGATTGTTAGCTGTAGTGTATAAACGCACTTTTTGCATAGCTATTTTCTTAATTACATTTTGTGGTAAATTGTAACCTAATGTGATATTTCTAATTTTAAAGTAAGAACCATCGACATATTTTAACGCATCAAAACCAATGTATCCAGAAGTAGTAGAATATAAACCTGGTCTAGGTAAATAAGCTCCAGGATTTTCTGGTGTCCAGTAGTCTAAATCGTCTGGGCTATTACCTGTATTTAATAATGGATTGTATCTAGTGATTAAATTACTAGCAATCATTTGTCCCCAACGAGCCGTTACAAAAATACTTACATCCCAATTTTTATAGATAAAGTTATTTTGTAAACCACCAGTCCATGAAGGTACACGAGAACCTAAAACTTGTCTATCATTAGTACCGTAAGTATGGGTACCGTCTGGCTTAAATGTACCATCGGTAGCTAATTTTAGCCCCCCTGGTTTAGAATTGTATAAAGCAGCTTCTGCAGCTTCGCTTTCTTGCCAAATCCCCAAATATTTATAATCATAAAAAGAACCAACTGGTTGCCCTAAAAAGAAACCTTCAGAAATTAAATCTTTACCACCTGGTAATTTTGTAATTTTCTCTTTTGTGGTCGTAAAAGTAACGGCTGTAGACCATGTAAAGTCTTTACGATTAACATTACGAGTATTTAATAAAATCTCTAAACCTTTATTATTGGTTTCGCCAAGGTTTTGCCACATTTTAAATGGCGAACCCCACGAACCACCTAGAGAAGCAGGAATGGTACGATTTAATAAAATATCTTTAGTATCGGTATTATAAGCATCAACCGACAAGCTAATTAATCCTTTAAGAAACTCCGCATCAACACCTAAATTAGATGTATAAGATTTTTCCCATCCAAGAGCAGTATTAGCCATTGCTTGATTAATGATAAATGACGGTGCTTTATTATCTCCAAAACCTACCGCCTGAGGAGCATTAAAGCCACCACCTTGTACAGAGTAAGCAGGAATACCCGCATTAGCTGTAACTCCATAACCTAAACGTAATTTTAAGTTAGAAATAGCAGTAACATCTTTTAAGAAATTTTCTTCGCTAATTCTCCACGCCAAAGCTGCTGCAGGAAACACATCCCACTGACTGCCTTTTGATAACTGAGAAACACCATCCCAACGGTTAGAGAATGTAGCTAAATATTTTCCTTTATAATTATAATTTAATCTAGCTACATAAGATAAAGATTGACTACCAACATAAGAAGATCTGATTGTTTGTCTAGATGTTGCTGCACTTAAATTATAAAAAGAATAAGAATCTAAATCGAAACCCGAACCACCTGCAAAAGAGCTTTCTGCTTGGTTTTTAGCCCAAGAAGTTACTCCTGTAATGTTAAATTTATGATCGTTATTGATATCAAACTCGTAACCTAAAATATTTTCCCAACGGTAGTTCACATATCTGCTATTGTCTATTACCGCTGCAGGAACTGAAAAGCCTGCCTCCACGTTAGCGATAGATTGTGGACCAAAAAATTTACCAGTTCTACCTGACCCTAAAGTAGCCCCTAGAATAGATCTAAAGGATAAGCCTTTTATAGGTTTAATATCTACAAAACCATTACCCGCAAAATAATTATTTAATGTATTATTTACGTATTGATTGGCAATCTGATCTGACAATGGGTTAACCACACTATTTACAGGAATGTATTTTACAGTTCCATCTTCGTTAAAAGCATCTCCTAAAGGCAAATAAGTTAAGGCATTACCAAAAATATTTTGTGCTCCTTGGTTATTTATAGAATGAGTAAACTGTAAATTAGAACCTACTTTTACTGCCTTAGAAATAGTATGATCTATATTTCCTCTTACAGCATATTTAGAAAAATCATCTTTAGCAACTAATCCTTCTTCCTTATTGTAGTTTACAGATAAATAAGCTGTAGTTTTTTCGGTACCTCCATTTATAGATAAGCTATAATTTTGCTGAAGACCATCTTTTAAAGCCAAATCTACCCAATCTACCCATTTACCTGCTTCATAAGCTGCTAAATGATCTGGATTGGTAAAAATTTCGCTCATAAATTCAGGGTAATTGCCTTTTTGAGTACGGTAAGCTTCACGTTTTAGATTGATATAAGCATCTCCTTGTAAGCCATGTGGATATTTAGGAAAACCATTGTATCCAAAATAAGAATCGAAGGCTACCGTAGTTTTTCCTTCTTTACCTTTTTTAGTAGTAATAAACACTACCCCATTAGCCCCCGCAGAACCATAAATTGCTGTTGCAGAAGCATCTTTAGCCACATCTATAGTTTCTATATCGCTAGGGTTCAATTGAGAAAAATCGCCAGGAATACCATCAATAATATATAAAGGTGTACTATTACCAGAAAGACTTCTTTGCCCCCTAACAGTAACATTCACGCCCGAACCAGCTCTACCAGAAGACTTCATCACTTCCATACCAGAAACCTTACTTTGCATAGCATCCATAACGTTAGACGTTGGCGTACGCATAATTTCTTCGGCTTTAACAGAAGCTACCGCTCCTGTTAAATCTTTTTTCTTAACTGTTCCATAACCAATAACCACTACCTCGTCTAATTTTGAAATTTCCTCTTCCAACACGACAGTCATATTAGTTTGACCGGACGCAGAAACTTCTTTGGTTTTAAATCCTAAATAACTAAAAACTAATGTTTCATTCCCAACGGGAAGATTTAAAGTGTAAACACCATTTACATTAGTTACTGCAGACAGTGTGCCTCCTTTCACTTTAACTAAAACTCCCGGCAAGGGAACTCCTGCATTATCCTTAACTGTTCCTGTAATTTTTGCAAATTTAACTCCGTTTATAGCTTTAACAGACGTTCGGAGATTAGCAGACCCATATGCAGACCCGTCTGCATAGGCCAAACCTGGCAAAAAAACCGCCATTAGCAATGGCATCGTTTTCAACCGTGATTTTTGTAATAAAGTCCTCATAACCCTTTCTAATTCAATTGGTGTTTTGTTTATATATAACAAACAGTTCAAAAGCTGCCCAAACAGGTAGTAATCTGAAACTGCATTAGCTTATTCTTATAATAAAAAGATCAATCCAACAGATATCACATAGCCTTATGCGCCAGGACTATGTAGCTCCCTTCCCCGTTTGATCTATAAAAAGTCAATTTAAATTGACTGAAGAACATTCCTGTAACTCTCCTATATATGTGAATAGAGCTACAGAAATCGTTTATTTATTTTTTCCCGGCATTGGCCCTAATCCTCTCTTGCCACTCTTTACCCGCCTTATTCATATCAATTCCCTGTCCGGATAAATAGTTATTAATTTTGCCCTTATATTTTCCAAACATATGGTGTTTTTCTTTTGATCCTGGTTCATCCATAGCCAGCTCTCTCGCTTCTGTCAAATACTTTAATATTGTTGCCTTTTGCTCTTCGGTTAGTTGGGGTAACATTTCATTGTAGGCTTTGATAGTAATAGGTAAAACGCCATAGGTCATACCATTTTTCACTTTCTCTAACTGTCCATCATTAACTTGTCTGGACAATTTAGCAATGTAGTGTTTATGAATTTTTCTTAGCTTCTTATTCTCCTTATCCTCGTACTCTTTGACTTTAGAATCTCTTAACTCTTTTTGCGAACTGTACTTCTCTTTAATAAGTTTAATATTCTGAGCCTTAACTTCGTGGTGAGTATTTAAATCCCGGTATTGCTGAACAACGATAGTTCTAACTTTATAGTATTTAGCTGAGTCTGTAATATTTAAATCGTCGATAATTTTACCGGCTCTTTGAGTGATAACTTTTGTGTAATCTTCATTTTGTTGATCTTTTGTTTTTTGTGCAGAAGCAACTTGTAAAGAAAAAATCAGAACGATAACACTTAATATTCTTTTTATTAACAGGCTCATAATATTTAAATAATATGTTATATCAAAGCTCCTGAAATGAATGAGAGAATTTTTATTAGTTATTACCCTTTATTTATACTATATTATCATTATATATTTTTTGTATATTAGTCGCTTATCTTATATTGGATTCAGACAGTTAATAAAAATCTTATATGAAACCTTTATTCCGAAAAGTCCCTGTCAAACTAGAAAGCTCATTTTCTGTAAGACACGACATCATGCCGAACTTCGGAAACATATGGCACTATCATGCCGAATTGGAATTACACTATACGATCCGCGGAGAAGGAGTAAGATTCATAGGTGATAATATCAGCAATTTTTACCCTGGCGAAATTATTTTAGTTGGTGAGAATCTTTCTCATGCATGGCGATGTAAAGAAGAGTATTATCAAAACAATCCTGATTATGAAATTGAGGCAATAGTCATTCAGTTCCTACCAGATTGTTTAGGTAAAGCATTTTTAAGCTTACCCGAAGCATATCTTATACCGAAACTGTATGAGAAAGCTAAAAATGGCTTAAAGATTAACGGTGAAACTCACCGGGAAATAGCGACTCTAATGCGAGAATGTGTTGAGGCTGATGGTTTAGATAGAGTAATTGTATTACTAAAAATATTAAAGGTGTTGGCCAAAAGTGAAGAATGTGACACGATCGTAAAAACCCAAAGTGCCTTTCATCAATCCAACGAAGCGGATACTATTCGTCTTAATAATGTATTCAACTACACTCATACTCATTACAAAAAGGATATATCATTAGAAGAGATCGCCAATATATCTAACCTTAGCGTTACATCTTTTTGCCGTTATTTTAAAATGATGACTAAAAAGACTTATTACGATTTCTTAATCGAAATACGCATAAGTCACGCTTGTCGCTTATTGGTTGAAAATAAACTCCCTACGGAAGTTATTTGTTTCGAATGTGGTTTCAACAATGTATCTAATTTCTACAGACATTTTAAAAAGGTTACCGGAATGACTCCGTTAGATTATAAAAAGAAATACCTGAATAGAAACTGATGGAATTTTAAATGTTTAGTTTCTAATGTTGAAAAACCGCAAAGAACACTAAAATTTTCACAAAGTACACGAAGTTCTTTTACTCTGCACTTTGTACACTTTGCGCACTTTGTGGTTATTCAACTAAACTTCGGTCTCCCGACTTCGGACATCTACTTCATACTAACTACCAGATACTACGAAAACTACTGAACATCCAAACCATCCACATAAACATCCTTTGCATCAATAGCTTTTAAACGAACTTTGTAAGTCCCTGCATTGATCATAGTTCCGGTATTGGTATTGAAATAATTCCACTTTCCTTCTCTCGTTGGATCCAACTGAATGAGTTCCGCCGGCATTAAAACCATTCCGTCCAAAGTCACTACTTCAACACTGGCGGTTTTAACTTCTTTAAATGGATTATGATATTTAAAAGTCAGCGAATAAACGTCTGCCACACCAACTTTTATCTCAAATTCTATAACAGCATTATCTTTTCTAAAAATCAGCCTGTCTTGTTTTAAAAAATCTATTTTTTCAATTCCATCCCCTTGCTTTAAAGTATTGGCCTTATAGGTGGTTGCCGTTTTTAAATCGTATGCTGGTTGTAACCCGTTTATTTCATTAAAGAAAAGTATATAATTTGGAAAATCAAGTTTTTCAAAATTCAGTACTTCACCTTTTTCTGCCCGTTTTACATAAACATTAAACTGTTCTCCTATATTGTTTTTAAACGATTCTTTGGTGTCATCAAAACCTTGAGGAACATAAGCCTTAAAAGGAGTCTTTTTAATCGCCAGATAAACCGTTGTTTTTTCTTTCAGTTTTAGGCTGACATTTTCTTTTATAGCTGTATTTACTAAATATTCACTTCCAAATAATGCCGGAGTTAACGTAGAGAAGCTTCTATCTACACTGTACTTGTTCCCTATGTCTGCCCATTTTTTCAGTACAATCTGATTGTTCTCTTCCACAAACTCGCTAAAAACAGATCTTGCCTTAATAACAGATTGATCTTTGGTAGCAATAGCAATAGCCGAAATCAATGCTTGTCCGGCTTTGACATTTGGAAAATGAATCATAAGTTTTCCATCTTTCGATTTTGCTGAAATAACTTTCTTTAAAACCTGATCATGGCGAGCTTCTTTCCATATATCCAGATTTTTTATTTTTATTTCATCGTTTACAGCAATGTCAAACAGTCTCCATTTAGAGGCATCTGTACCACCACCTGTTCCCAACCAGGGTTCTATAAAAAACAATTCAACCTGATATTCTCCATCAGGAACCTCAAATTCAAATTTCAATTCGTCTCTTCCATATCGGAATTCCTGAAATAATCCCCAATCTCTGGTATTCGAAATTGGGTCGAAAGTTCTTCGCTGACTGGCAAAGAAAGTTGGAATTCCCGGAAAAGCATTTGTCCAGGAAGAAAATCCATAGGCATTAGAAGTTGTTTTTCTTCTATCGGCCAGCCATACATTTCCGAACTGATCGGTATAATCTCCGCCACCGCAATTATATCTATAGATATAATTCAAACCTGTTGTGGGTTTAATCAGTCCGCTGTCCTCAAAAGCATAAAGCGCTTCGAAATTCGGAGATCGCGTCAGATTGTTTAATACAAGCACATCTTTGGCTACAGCTTTCCCTTCAACATAGCCAACCGCATAAAGTACATTGTATTTTATAAACACGTTATTAAATACGAAATGCTTTCCCAAACCCGGATTTTTTTGTCTGGCTAAAACCGGTCCGTCAATATCATTCATCAATGCTACTTCATCACAATTTGAATAAATATTGATATTATTCTTTACCCCGGCACTGTTCCAACGCTCTGGCCAGGTATGTGATGCTATATAAAGCATGGGTTCCTTTTGTTTGGATGCAAAGTTTGCTTTAAACATATACAATGCATCAGTCGGTTCTTCCCAGGGTGTTAATAAACCTTTATAGTTTACAGGACCAACTCTATCCAACTCGCGTAAACCCTCGCCGCCTTGTACACGTCCCGGATTATCGTGAGATGTCCACAACCAGAAATAATGGCCGGCTACTTCATTTTTCACCGAATCAGCCAAACGCACCTTGGTTTCCATGATATGTGTAAAACGGTCTTCGTTATAATCCTGTACATTTGGTAAATGCGGACCTTCGGAATGTAAATCTAAAGTTCTCCACGCACCATATTCTCCCACTAAAACCTGACGTTTCAAATCTTCGCCATAGGCAGCAGGCAAACCTCCGTAAGTTCCCGTCCAGTTTTGCGGAACGTCCCAGTCTGTTCCTTTTCCACCGTTACAGGTAGTTACTAAACGCTGTTTAGAAGCCGTTGGATCCAGACTTCTGATCAGTTCGGTACATTCTCTGGCAAAATCTTCCGGAATAGTGCTTTCATTCTGTAATCCCCATAAAATAACTGATGGACTGTTTCTTCTTTCCTTCACCCAATCTATTAAAAGACTTTTAAAATTCTTTTTAAACGCTGGATTATCGAACCATATATGTGCCGATAACTGGGTCCATAATAAAACGCCATTGGCATCCCAAAATTCCTGGTAGCGCAAATTATGTGGCTGGTGCCCTTCTCTAAAAGAATTAAAACCTGCTGATTTCATTTGAGAAGCTCTCGAATAAACCTGTTCGTCAGAAAATGCGTGAGAATTTCCTATTAAATGTTCGTACTCTGCAATTCCGTTCAGGAATACAGTTTTCCCATTCAGCATAAAGGTTTTTCCTCCATTCGGAGTCAATCCTAGAGGCCAGCTTACCCATCTAATTCCGTAAGGTGTTTTTATCTCATCTATCACCTGATTATTTTCCAAAATCTGGGTTTTTAAGGTATACAGATATGGATTTTCCAAATCCCATAAAATAGGATTCGCTATTTTAGGAGACTGTTGTTTAACGACAAGTTGCTGTAATCCTTTTAAATTCTGTGCATGATTTAGTTGAAATACCGAATTTCCTTTGGCATCTAAAAAGCTCTGCCTGATCGTTACTTTTTTCGATTTCGATCCATAATTTTTAATTTCCGTAGTCAGATGTAAGGTGGCTTCTTTTTCAGAAATCTGGTCATCGTTCCAGATATGCACACCAAAAGGCTCAACCTTTACATCGTTGGTTACGATTAATTGGACAGGACGAAAAATACCCATTGGTTGTGATCCTTCAGAAAAACCTCTTTCCGATGAACATCCACCATCTACCCAAGGCAAATCTCTGATCTCGGCCGGATGATCGGCCCTTACAGCCAAAATATTCTCCTGATTATTCAACAAAATTTCCTTTGAAATATCCAAAGTAAAAGTTGTTCTGCCACCGGCATGATAACCTACCTGTTTACCGTTTAACCATACCGTGGCGTAAGATCCTACTCCCTCAAAAAACAGGAAATATTTTTTATTGGTGTTTGGTTGATCTTCTATTTTGAACGTTTTCCTATACCAGGCATAACCATGTCTGTTACCATGCAAAAGCCTTCTGTATCCTGCGTATTTATCCCAATTATGCGGAACGTTTACTTTCTTCCAATCTTTGTCATTAAATGATGCCTGATTAAAGTCGTTGTATTTTTCTTTATCAAAATCATCAGCAACAGTTCTCCACTCATTATTTAAGGAAATGGATTTCCTTATCTCTGTTGCATTAGATAAGTAAAAAGAAATTAATAAAAATATGCTTGTTAATCCGCTTCTCAATAAATTCATTTTCTATATAAAGTAAAAATTCAAAAACCTTATGTTCTTTAAATTGTCTTCGCTTTTAATTGTTCTGGTTTGTTACGAGGCTTAATATGATATGTCTATTAAATCAAGAAACAAACGAATAATATTCAGTGTAACGACTATAACTCAATTTACCAGGCGATACCTGGAAAGTTTCATATCAAATCTTTTGCAATAATCATTTCCCGAAAGCATTGGGGACTACCATTAATATTTTAATTAAAGCACTAATAATAAGATTACTTCGTTCCTCGCAATGACAAAAATCGAAAGTCATTGCGAGGAACGAAGCAATCTCTAACTGTAACGTCGTCCATATTAATTTCTCGATGAATAGACTTTACCCCTCATTTGATATTACAACTTCTGCAAACCACCGTCAAAAGTATAAACTTTTCCTTTTTCAGTTTTAAAGTCCTTCTCTAAAGTTCCAACTTTCAAACGGCAATTTCCTCCTGCCAAAGATTTAACCGTTAACTTTTGCAACTTGCCTTTTGACCACGAGAAATCCAGCTCAAAACCACCTCTTGCTTTCAGCCCTTTAACTTCGCCAGTTTGTAAAGCTCGAGGCAAAGCGGGTAAAATTTCTATAAAAGAAGTATGACTTTGCACCAACATTTCTGCAATGCCCGCCGCTCCACCAAAGTTACCGTCTATTTGAAAAGGCGGATGTGCGTCAAACAGATTTGGATAAGATCCACCACTTTTTCCAGCCGGTGCCAACAACATCTGCATCATTTTGTAAGTATGCTCACCGTCTCTCAACCTCGCCCAGAAATTGATTTTCCACGCCAGGCTCCATCCGGTTCCATCATCACCTCTAAACTTTAAAGTTTGTTTGGTAGCTTCCAATAAATCAGGAGTCGTTTCCCAATTGATCTCATTTCCAGGATGCAATGCCCACAAATGAGAAACGTGACGATGCTTATCGTTTCTATCATCTACATCAACCATCCACTCCTGTAACTGCCCATACTTACCAATTTTATTTGGTAAAATTTGTTGTTTTTTAGTTTGGATTTCCTTTCTCAAATCCTCATCTAAACCTAAAGCCGCACTCACATTTACAAAACCATCAAATAAAGCCCTGATGATTTGATGATCCATGGTTGGACCTGCAACCAAACCGCCATGCTCAGGCGAGTTCGACGGAGTGCTAATCAAACATCCGCTTATTGGATCTACAACTAAAAAGTCTTTATAGAATAGTACCGAATTTTTGATAATCGGATAATACTTTTTCAGAAAAGCTTGGTCTTTTGTAAAAGCATAATGTTCTAAAAGATGTGTTGTTAACCATGCACCTCCCGTTGGCCAAATTCCATGATTGGAATTATTTATTGGTGCAGCTCCGCGCCAGATATCCGTATTGTGGTGTAGAACCCAGCCCGGAAGATTATAATAGTTTTTAGCTGTTTCGGCTCCACTTTTGGATAAATCTTCTATCATCCCAAAGAGTGGCTGGTGTAAATCGGAAAGGTTCAGCATTTCCGACAGCCAGTAATTCATTTCCACATTAATATTTGTGGTGTATTTACTTCCCCATGAAGGCGCCAACAGATGATTCCAGATACCCTGCAAATTAGCTGGCTGTGTATTGGCTCTGGATGATGAGATCAATAAATAGCGTCCGTATTGAGCATACAAAGCCAATAAAGCGGGATCATTAGCTGTTTTTGAAAATTCCCGAATGCGTTCATCTGTCGGTAAATCCTCTCTGGAATTTCCTCCAAAACTTAAACTGAAACGATTGTATAAACTTGTATAATCCTGTAGATGGTTTTGTTTTAAAGTCTGATAATCCAGATTTTTAGCAGATGCTAAAGTCTGTTGATTTTTAACAGATGGCTTTCCGGAAACGTCGTGAAAATTCACAAAATTAGTTGCGGCAAATAGCATTAAAGTCGCTTCATCTGCACCTTCTACAACCAGCTGATTATTTTTAACACTTATCTTTCCATTCTTATTTTTTAAATGCAGAATACTTTCGCCAAACAGTGCTCCGTATTTAACTTTTACATCCAAAGCAATAGTGCGATCATCTATTTTACGAATGCTTTTTTGTGAATGCGGAGAATCAAAAGATGCTGTAAAAGTTACATTTTTCGGCTGATTAGCTTCCAGATGAATCACCAAAGTATTTTGAGGAGCATTTACAAAATACGTTCTTGTATAATTTGTTCCTTTATGGCTATAAGATGTTTTAGCCAGAGCGGAATTCAAATCCAGTTCGCGTTTATAGTTTGTATATTCCTGATGTTTAAAGTTCAGATAAATATCACCAAAAGGCTGATAACTTGCCTGATAAACCGCAGGAGCCGGAGGATTATCATCCTGAACCCAGTACTTCCAGTTTCCGTTTAAAGAAATTCCTTCTTTTACAGATTTCCCTTTTGGAAACACTCCTATATGTTGGGTGGTATCTTTATATCCTGAAATACCACCTTTATCAATAAAATTGATTACCTGAACAGCAACCATATTTTTTCCAGGCTTTAGATATTTAGCCGGAATAGTGTAATTTCTTTTTACGTCGTCCCCTTCTGAATGACCAACCAAATGCCCGTTTATATAGGTATAATCTACCTGTCTGATTTTATTTAAGTCCAGTATTAAATCCTGACCTTTCCAATTAGCAGGCAGAGTAAACTGCGTTCTAAACCATAACGCACCATCCAGACCTTCTAAACCCAAAGTTTCCCAGCCTTCATAAGTCGGTACGTAAAAGCCTTTCCATGCTTTATCATTAAAACTAGCAGCGGCCGGCCCTTTCGGGTTCAGCCTCGTTTTCTCTATTTCTTTCAACCATGCTTCCTTATCTCCTGCTTCGCTTTTCAATCCCATAAACTCCTGCATAGCCAAAGCTTCAGCTTCGCGCTGCTTACCTTGCTGCAAAAGTGTTCTAATCTGCGGGAGATATTTATAAGCATCTGGTTTATTATAGTTTCGCGGACTTCCGGTCCATAAGGTTTCTTCGTTAAACTGGATTCTGTCTTGTGCCACACCTCCAAAAATCATGGCTCCGATTTTACCATTTCCAATAGGCAAAGCTTCTGTCCATTCTTTTGCAGGTTGTTTATACCACAAGACATTTTTTGATTGCTGAGCTTGAGAGACGAAAGTACTTCCCAAACCCAAACATATTAGAATCGCCTTTAACGCAGTTTTATTCATCTTATTTTTGGATATTTCCGGTTACCTGAATTTCATTTTTCACATCTGCAGCTTTATCTAAAACCTTAGCTACATTTTTCAGATTATTGTTTGTGATCACAATATCTTTAGATTGCTCGCCTTTTACAGAAACAAAAGTGTCTGTACCTGCAATAGGAAAAGAATTATGGATATAAACACCCTGAGTATTAGTTAGCTCTACCAAGGCAGCTCCGGCTTTCGGCTCAAAAGTCCTGACACCGTTTACATTTACATTCGATACATTTTCGGTGGTGATGATATTTCCGCTTTTAGCATTCAGCTGAACATTGTTGAAGCTGATATCTTTGGAATTCTTAATCAGAAAGCCAGTATTCGCAGTCATGTTGACATTGTTAAAACTGATATTTGAAATAGGTAATTCCTCTAAACCGTTCAGATAACCAGCTCTGTTTGTAGAAGCTGTAATATCACTAATGTGAATGTTTCTGAAAATTGGTGTTCGTTCGGAAATAGGCTCAGGATTGGTTTTTGCATACTGTAAGTCCAATACAATCGCCTGATCTCTGATATTTCTCATAATGATATTGCTTACGCGGATATCTTCCACAACACCACCTCTACCTCTTGCTGATTTAATTCTAATTCCACGATCTGTACCATCAAAAATACAGTTAGTAATCGCTATATTTTTAACGCCTCCAGACATTTCACTACCTATTACCACACCTCCATGTCCGCGTAACATGGTACAATTGGTAATGGTATAATTTTCTGCCGGGATATTTACTTTTCTTCCAGAACGGTCTTTTCCGGACTTAATGGTAATACAATCATCTCCAACTGAAATATGACAGTTTGCAATTCTTACATTTCGACATGATTCCGGGTTAATACCGTCTGTATTTGGAGAAGGTGGATTGTCTATTGTAATTCCATCCACTGTTACATTATCACAATATTGCGGGTTGATTGTCCAGAATGGCGAATTTTGAATCTTGATATCCTTAATCTGTACATTTTTACAGTTCATAAACTGGATAAAAGGCGGGCGTAGAAAACCTCTTTCAATCCAGCCCGGCAGATCCGGAGCCAACACATTCGGATTCAAGCGTTTAAATTCTTTTTGCCATTTGCTGTCTTCTGTTAATTTCTTTACTTCTACTTCAGAAAATCTCCACCAGTTTTTACCATGACCATCAATTAAACCACGACCAACAATCGCGATGTTTTCTACGTCTTTTGCATAAAACAACGGTGAAAAATTGATTACTTCTGTACCTTCCCATCTAGACGGAACCATTGGCAAGTAATGATCGAAATTATCGCTGAAATGCAGTTCTGCACCAGCATCTATAAAAATAGTGATATTGCTTTTTAAATGTATAGGACCAGTCAGATATTTTCCGGCAGGAAAATAAACCGTCCCGCCACCAACTTTCGCTGCCGCATCAATGGCTTTTTTTATAGCGTCTGTTGCCAGCCTGGAGCTGTCATTTTTAGCTCCGTATTTAGTAACGTTAAAATATTGCTGCGCAAAAGTACTTGTGCTAAAAAAGAGCGCGATCAGTAATAAAAGAGACTTAAGTTTAGATACCTTCATAAGATTAAGGTTAGATTTTATATTCGATATTATATTTAAAAACTCCCGCTATTTCGACTAATTGAAAAAAGTGGAGAAGTTTGTAAACTATTGATGTAACAGATCCCTCGACTGCGCTCGGGATGACAACTAACTAACTAACTAACTAACTAACTAACTAACTAACTAACTAACTAACTAACTAACTAACTAACTAACTAACTACAATTTCACACTCAACGGTTTAATAGACGATTTCTTAGCTACCAATTTGCCATCTACAAATACTTTAAATCCTTTTCCTTGTTGATAATGCTTACCTGTTTTATCCCAAAGGATTTTCACTTGCTTGCCTTGATAAGTCAAATTATCCAGACAGAAGTAATCCCATTTCCCGTTAGGGATAAGTGGATTTATATCAAAAGCAGCATCTAAACGCGGTTTGAATCCTATTAAATCCTGAATCACATGATCCATAAATGCAGAATGGTTATAGAATTTACTACGCGGATGATCACCTTTCAACCACTCTCCATTACTCTCATCCTGATATTCGCCAATATATGGTTTACCGTACATTTGTTGCGACCAAGCATATTTATGCAATTCATTATAAAAAACATTCTTATCCACTTTTGCGTGATGTTTATAGTTTGTCAACAAATTCGCCAAACCTCTTAAAGTCTGTGTTGTTGCAAAAGGCCATATTGCGCCATCCCACTCGCAACCATGTCCAGAACCTCTGGTTCTAAAAGTTGGTTCTCTACGTTCTGCCGTAGTCAATCCCCATTTAGCTTTAAAACCTGCGGTATCTAACAACTGGTCCCATGCTTGTGCATACTCTTTTTGATCCAGGGGCAAATTAAAATACCAGGGAACAAAACCTATTGCCTCCCGAGCTTCATGTAACTGGTTCGTCTTTTCGACTTTTGTTTTGAAGAATTTCTCGTCTTTATCCCAAAGCTCGTTAATAGTCAGCTTTCTGATCTCTTCTGCTTTAGCCTGATATTTGGCTTTCAAAGCCTGATCGCCTAAAATATCAGCAAACGTACTTAAAGCAACAGCATTGGCATACATATAGGCGTTAATAGTTGGACGCATATTTTTGTCAACCCGAGAGCCTGAAACAGATTCCTCCATTCCATCCTTCACATCATGTTGCCAAAATAGACCATTGGCCAGTTTTCTATCTTGCTCCCACTTTTGGAAATCTTTGTCCAGATCTGCAATAATGCTTTTAATATATTCCTTATCCGGATTTACTTTGTAATAAGCCAAAAGTGCATCGTCCAGCCAGCTCGAAAACTGATGAAATCTTGGCTTTTTTTCTCCGACATCGGCTTTGTATAACCAGAAGTTCACATATTCCTTTAAGAAATCGTTGTTTTTAATCCAACGACCTTCATATAGGTGATGTCCCAACGCACAGCTGATAGCATTGTATTTCGCCGCATGTTTTACAGGCTCTATAAATTCGGTGACAATAGTGCCTTCCGGAGTGTCCTTAATATGCTTCCGATAAGACCACCAACGGAAATAGTATTTCTCCTCAATTTCTTTATCAGGACAGTCCAGCAAAGGAACATTTGCCGCCATCCAGTCTGCCGATTGTGCATTGGATATTTTATTGATAACTGCTTCGTTATCATTGGCATTGAATTCCTTCACATAGTTTCTTAGTTTTTTATCCAGTAAATCGCTTTGTGCAAATACGGACAGCTGAGAAACACACAGCGTACAAGCTAAAATATATTTTGATAAACCCATTTTTTTAATGTTTAATAAGTCAAAAGACCGGTGTCCGAAGCTATCGACTGTCCAAAACGTTCTTTTCCTTATATTTAAAATCTTTATACCTGATACTAACTACTTAATACTTCTACCGACTTCGGACCTCTGACCTCAATCTTCCTACAATTTAACATCTGTTGGCTTATATTCGCCAAACAACCAATCGATATCTTTACCACTACCATCTAACGCTGCATCATAGATTTTAATATTCTGATTTCCATCAACAAATCCTAAAACCAAAGCCTTCCCTTTTGCTAGTGTTAAGGTATTTTTTCCAGTTGGAAAAGTATAAGCATGTACATTAACATTTGGCATCCCTTTCAGAATTACTGCCTTGGAAATTTTGCTTTCTGCCTGTCCATAGTTATTTGCACTGGCATCGATCTCTAAAACAGGTGCAGGAGAATATGCCAGTGATTTTTCTGTAAAAAATCCGACTAAAACAGTTACTGGTTTTGTATTGCTGAACTCCAGTTTAGTCCCATTTTTTTGCTGTTCTGACGTATTTAAAGCAATTCCTTTTAAACCTTTTAATTCTGGAGCCAGCGCTTCTATCTTTTCGTCCTTATCTGAAAACGGCTTTGCATTCTGTTGTACGATATAAGTTTGATAGTTACCCAACAATTTTACATTGGCATTGTCATAAGCTTTGACTGTAGGAGCCTTTGTGTTTTTTGTATTTTTCAAAGAATCAATACTATGCTTAAAGTTAGCTAATTCCACTTTAAATACAGGCAGCACCTCTTTCCAATGGATAAATGTTTTATCTACTCCCCTCATCGGAATTTTCCGCTGTTTGGTTTGCATACTGTTCGCATACAAATAAGTGTTCTCAGTCAAAGAAGTCAGATTTTTATAATATGCTACACTGCTTTTCAACAGAGGCAAGGCTTTTTCCAAATCAGTAACATCATTCGAATATTTAAATCTCAATACCTGAATGGCGGCTTTCACCTTATCAGAATAATGCTGAGCCATTGCCAAATGGATATACATATCGTTTTTAATACGATTAAATTCTTCCTGATTTTTGGTTACATAAGGTGCTACTTTTTCAATTGCTGCAACGGCCTTTTTTCCATGTGCAACAATTTCCTCTGCGATTTGCATTGGAGTTTCACCCACATGTTTCTCACCTTTCCATTCCTTCTCAGCATAATCGATGATCATCTCCCCTTCGGGCGCTTCTGATTCATACATCAAAGTAAACAAGCCATACCGGAACGGATTGATAAATTGGGTCATCAACATTCCTAAAGTCGAAGTTTGGCGATTTCCATCAGTAATGCCGAATCTTCTCAAAATCTTCGGTGAGATTTCTCCCGCCTGATTATAAGCTTCTACAAAATATTTATTAGCATCTGCATTTGTTCCAAATTTATCCGAAAGCTCCTTAGACCAGAAGTTAAAATCCTCTGTAGAGTTCCTATCTGCTTTCCAGGCATATCTTGCCCAAGCCTTGTACCACATCCAATCTCTATCTATTTGCATCAAACGTTTAGGGGCTTTATCTGCAGTATAGGGCCAGTCCCAGTAAGATGCTTGCGGATACAGATGCAGACCATTTGCTTCCAAAACATGGTGCATTCCTTTAACAGATCTTTGTATAAAGTCCGGAGAACTGTATCTAAATGGCTCAAGATTAGCTAGAATATGTACGTTTTCTATGTGCACTGTTCCAATTCTACTCAACGTACGATGTAGGTCTGCCCATTTCCCTCTCGGTTCCGGAACCGTTAAGGCTTCGCCATTAAACTTAGCCATAGTATATAGGTTTTTATACAATGGCAATGCAGCCTTCATTACCGCAGGAGCATCAGTATCATGAGCCCTTAACACAATTGGCGGTTCGGTTTGAGTGCCTAAAGCTTTTAAACCATTTTTCACCCCGGGAATAATGGTTTTTGTAAACCAATCAATATCATCTTGCCCAACTCCTTCCATCGCTTCACCCAACGTAATTAATAATCCTACATTTGGATATTTTTCTACAAAAGCAGCGATAGATTTTTGGGTATAATCTGCAATTAAAGGAATTATTGGACGATTTCTATCCTGAGTTTTCAATCCATGCTTTTCTGCAAAAGGTTTAGGAATTAGGATATTGTAAAACATCTGGATTACCCAGATTCCACGTTTGTCCGCTTCCTCAGTTAGAAATTTAAAAACCTCTTCGTTTTTTCTAAATGTGGCTTCGTCAACTTCTAAAGCATAAGGATAATCTTTCAGCTTTACCAATGACGAAAATGGATGTCCATTCCACAGATACAATGAATTATACCTGTTCTCCACCAACATATCCAAATAATCTATCCAATGTTGTTTATCATAAAACCACGGAAAAGATTCAGGAGTATAGGGATATTCATAAACATCCCTACCTGGCAAATATTCAGGTTTTTGAATACCAATTGCCGTACCCCGCAATACCATTTCCGGAGCATCATATAGCTGGAACGATGCTGGAATTTTCTTAGTTTCTTTTATCTTATCAGCTAATTCCAAACAAGCATATAAAGCACCTGATGCATCTGCCCCTAGTAATAAGCTATTGTTTTTACCGAATGAAGCTATTGCAAAGCTTTCTTTTGCTGTAGGATATTTTTCTATTTGAATTTGCTTTTTTATAGCGGAAGATAAAGTAGCTTGTGTTGCTACTACTATATTTTTTTGCTTAGCGCTGATTTTATTATTGGAAGCCAGACTTGCTTCTATACCAACACCTTTTAATGCAGCAATTACTTTTTCGGCACCAAAAAGTATTCTGGGTTCTTTTGATTCTACAATGATATTGACTTTATTCTCGTTTTTAGCAAAGGAAGAGTTTATGCTAAAAATTGATAATAAAAACAAAAATAACAAATAGCTAAGGATACGCATCTTTCTAATAGTTTCGAGTTATTCTTAGATTATCATCCATTTACAAAGATGATAATCTAAAATAACCCAAAGCTAATATTTTGACACGCTTAAATGTTATAAGAAGTTTTCTAAGGATTATACGATGTTGCCGTTCCTGTTAAATAAAACTAAGCGACTTTATTTCTTACTTTATGCCCTATCAGCGCAAAGTACAGGATGATTAAATAACATACAAACGGAATAAAATAACCGATTTGAATATTATCATGATTTAAATCGATTATAGTTCCCATAATATAAGGTAGAATTGCGCCACCTACGATAGACATAATTAACCAGGATGAGCCTGCTTTAGTTTCTTCTCCTAAATCTGTAATCCCCAAAGCAAAAATTGTAGGAAACATAATAGACATAAAGAACCCTAATCCGCCTAAAGCGTAAATCACAATTACACCTTCACCTGTTATAGCAACTATACTTAGTAAAGCTGCGCAAACAGCAAAAATGGCGAGTAACACATTTGGTTTAAAGATTCTCATCAGGAAAGTTCCAACAAATCTGCCTCCCATAAACAATAGTCCGTAAACCCCTAACCAATAGCCCGCAGTTCTTTCATCAAAATTTGCTCCTTGCTGTGCCATTCTGATAAAGAAACTGGTTACACAAACCTGAGCGCCCACATAAAAAAACTGAGATACTACTGCCCAGCTTAAATGTTTGTGCTTTAGGGCCGCCCACAGGCTTCTTTTTTCTCCCTGGTTGTCGTCTTCTACTTTTACCTCCGGGAATTTGATAAAATAGAATAACAAAGCAACTACTAACAAAAATGTCCCCAATATTATATACGGCATTTTTACTGAACCAGCTTCAAAATTCAGATAAGCCAATCTATCTACCTCTGACATAGCGGCCAATTCATCAGCAGTATGTTCTTGTCCTGAGAGAATGAATAAGGCGCCAACAATAGGAGCTACCATTGCAGCTAAACCATTAAAAGACGCTGCCAGATTCAATCGGAAAGTCGAAGTTTCCTTTGGCCCCAAAACCGCAGCATACGGATTTGCTGCTGTTTCTAATAGGGTTAAACCACAACCTATAATAAATAGAGCAATCAAAAACAACTCATAAGCTCTGGTATTTGCTGCAGGTACAAACAAGAAAGCGCCAGCGGAAAATATCAATAAACCTAAAAGTAAACTGTTTTTATATCCCCATTTCTTCAAGATCATACCTGCCGGTAAGGCCATTAGAAAATAAGCCATAAAAACCGCTGTATCTATTAAAGTAGACTGACGATTATTCAATTGACAAGCTTTTTTCAAATGGGGAATAAGAATGGAATCCAGATTATGGGCCATCCCCCAAAGGAAAAATAAAGTTGTTACTAAAATAAACGGTATTAAATATTTAGTCTTCGAAGCTGCTCCTGTTTCGTTCACTATTGGGGAATTCTGAGATTCTGTAATAATTGACATACGTTTTAATAATTGGATCACCAAATATACTATAAACAAAAATATCTGAACGGCCCATCTTTTTATTATCTTATATTTACATTCTACTATAGCATATTAGCTTGAAAGAAGAAAAAAGCTATTCTTAATCTTATTCTCTTTTAAACTCTTCACCACATGTTTTACATTTATATACCGTTTTATAATAAATCGGAAATACCATAAACAGGAATGAAACAATTGCAGAAAGTACTCCTTTTGTACCTCTCATGGATTTATATCCAGTATACAAATCTGTAGAATCACAATTTGGACATTTGATGATTTTGCCATTGTCATCTAAGGATTTCACATTATCAACTTGCTCAATAATAGTATTTGCCCGTTCAACATCACTTCCTCCAACTTTCAATTTAATTCCGCCGAGAGTAACGTTATACAATGGATTTAAAGACACCATATGATCATCAAAGATAAAACAATCTATCCCTTCACTTTCTAGCCTTGATTTCAGAATATGGGCTTCAATTGAATTATCAAATACTTTTACTGTTATTAATTCCATGTCTTATTGGTGATTTAACGATACACCATTTACTAAAAATAGTAAATATCTACTTGTAAAAAAAGCTAAGTGCTATAAACTGAAAAAGCGATTAGTTTTATACTTTTTATCTTACTTTCAAATCTTAGTTCCCCCAGTATCTACAGGTGTTGTTTGGGGCTCTATTTTCAACAACATATTTTCATTTTTAGAGAATCCTTAAGATAATTTCATCCTTCGTTCTTCTTTCGTTTAGTGATATATTCTAGATGTTTAAAGAATGGAGACAAATCACCTAATATGAGTGCAGAATTTTCGCATTGAATAAATTTATCTTTAGAAAAACTTTCAATCCTATTTAACAGGAAGTTTCAATGGCGTAAGGTTATAAACTGATTAATAATGAAAAAAATCTTATTTTTTGTTCTACCCGTTTTTTGCTTTTCATGCTCACAAACTCCAAAAAATATTGATATCATTTTAGAAGCATCCGAAAAGAATCGCAGTGAACTCGAAAAAGTGATAGAACATTACAAACGGGAAAAAAATGATGAGAAACTAAAAGCTGCATATTTCTTAATAGAGAATATGGCCTACAGATTCAGCCTGGACGGACCTGATGTAAAAAAATATGATCCTCTTTTTAATATACTCGATTCGTTAAAAAAGGAATATAAAGTAATTCCCACTCTAGCTCCAATCGTTAAGCAAAAATGGGATTCGTTAAGCAAAGCATATAACTGGAATTCAAAATTAAAATCAGATATTAAAACTGACTATAAGAATATTAGTGCCCAATATCTTATTAACAATATCGACCTGTCATATAAACTTTGGAAGACCTCTTTCTGGAATAAGGATTTGAGATTTGAACAGTTCTGTGAATACCTCTTGCCTTATCGAATTGGTTCTGAAAATCTCCAACCCTGGCGTGACTTTTTATATAAAAAATTTCAACCTTTCAGAGACACTGTAAAGTTTAAAAATCGTCATGAACTTGCCTCCAAACTCAATTTTGTACTTAAAGACAGTATATCTCTCAATCGTATTGTAAGGGCCTATCCTTATGACATGGATGTTTATCAAATGGAAAAAGCTGGAAGAGGTGCTTGCAGGCATCTCGTTTATTATACAGCAATGGTAATGAGAGCCAATGGCATCCCTGTCGGAATAGATGAATCTCCTTTATGGGGAGATCTCGACCGAGGACATCATTGGAATACTGTGCTCATGGAAAACGGGAAAAATTTCCCCTTCGATGCCGCTGCCTCTAATTTTGGAGGGTTAAATAAATATCCCTATCGTTTCTGCAAAGTTTACAGAAAAACATTCGCCATCCAACCTCTTGAAGTCAATCAGAGTGATTTACCTAATAATTTACTTAACTATCTTAGTCAGAGAATTGACGTAACCAAAGAATATACTCAAACTTTTAATTTGAGTATCCCTTTAACTTATTCTTTTAACAAACAAAAAAAGTATGCTGTTATATGCACATTTGATCGCAAAAAATGGGCAGCTCAATATTATGGCGAAATAGAAAACAACAAGGCTTATTTCAACAATATGGGAGCCAACCTGGTTTATCTGGTCATGTATTATGACTCGGGAAACTATTATCCTGCTACAGATCCTTTTATTCTTCATAAAAATGGAAAAATAACTTATATATCTCTATTGAAGGATAAAAAACAGGAAATGCTTTTGTTACGTAAGAATCCCAGTTACCCATCGAACGACAATAATGCAAAAAGTTTGCTTGATGGAAAGATTCAGGGTTCAAATAGACCTGATTTCAGTGATGCGATAACACTATATACTATCAAATCTGTTCCTATTAAATTTGAAGAAGTTTCTCTGAAAAACACCAAGCCATTTCGTTACGTGAGATATGTTCCTCCCAAAGC
Organism: Pseudopedobacter saltans DSM 12145; assembly: GCF_000190735.1. Taxonomy (GTDB): domain Bacteria; phylum Bacteroidota; class Bacteroidia; order Sphingobacteriales; family Sphingobacteriaceae; genus Pseudopedobacter; species Pseudopedobacter saltans. The sequence goes on along the minus strand of NC_015177.1, from coordinate 353,199 downwards.
TGCTGCTAATCTTGCTGAACTAGAGTTTTATACCAATTCCAGCTCAACTAAAGTAAAAGGAAAAGCTATCGGTTTTCCCGAAATACCGGCTGAAATAGGTGATTCTTATCAGGATGCTTTTGATGGCAAACTAGAAACCTTCTTTTTAGGAAACAAGGATAGCTTATCTTACTCCTGGGCGGGGCTTGATTTTGGGAAGCCTAAAAAAATAAATAGAATTAAATATGCTCCCCGAAGTGACACAAACTTCATCATTATAGGTAATCTATATGAGCTTTTTTACTGGAATAAGGATCATTGGGCGTCTATGGGAAAACAGATAGCTACAGATCAAAAAATTGTATTTAAAGAAGTTCCTTCAAAAGGCCTTTATATTCTCCGCAATTTATCTGGTGGCAAAGAAGAACGTACTTTCACATTCGAAAATGGAAAACAAATATGGTGGTAGTAAAAGCATTTTTTAATGGAAACAAATCCTTTTTTTTTATAAAAAATCTGGCATTAATAATTTTTGCAGCAATACTTACTTCCCTGTTTTGCAAAACTTTCATTTTTCAGTTTTATATGATACCCTCTATATCTATGCAAAAAACCTTATATCCCGGTGATGGTATCGTAGTTAGTAAGATACATTATGGAACTAGATTCTTCAATCTGAAAGTCCCCGGAATTTCTCCAGTAAAAAGAAATGATATCATTGTTTTTAATCATCCTCAGGCAAACTCAGAAATCTGGATAAAAAGATGTATAGGCCTGCCGGGAGATACTCTTTTAATCGTAAACAACACCCCTTATATATCAGGCCTATTAGAAAAAGCAAAAAAACCTTCCTCTAACGTTCCAATAATATATCATCTGAAATTCCCCAAAAATCTTCCGCAATATTTCAGGTCAAAAGACAAAGCAAATTATGGCCCGGTAATTATTCCTAAAAGAAACATGGAGATAGGTATCTCTCCCATAAATATCAGAGCGTACAAAACCGTCATTGAAAAACATGAAGGAAATAACATAAAAATTTTCAATGATCATATATTAATCAATGGAAAAATAGCTTCCTCTTACCGATTTAAACGTAACTATTATTTCACATTAGGCGATAATAGGTGGCATTCTACGGATTCCAGATTTTGGGGATTTCTTCCTGAAGAAGATATTATCGGTAAAGCTATATTAAAAGTCTTCTCATCAAGACAGAATAAAAATTCATCTTCCGTACGCTTCTATGATTTATTTAAAAAGATTTATTAAAAATGAATATCACCGCAAATCCCAAACAATCTTCTAAAAGGAAACATATCTATATGTGGCTTATGGTATTGTTAACCAGCACATTTCTAACAATCTCTTTCATAGTTCCACAAAGCATAATGGTTAATGCGTTTGTAACAGGTCCTAAAATTGTATTCTACTTACAAATGAGTATTCTTTTACTGGTTACTTCGGTTGGTTTAATAACTAATATGATATACATCAAAGCCGCGAAAATCAATTTAACAGACATCTTAATTGTTGTTACTTTACTGTATATATTGATCAAACAAGGACTTAGTCAAGACGACTTTTTTTCAGATAAGCTTTCTAACTATATTTGTCTGACGATACTCTATTTGATTCTCAAAACATACGTCACTACTCTCAATCCTAAACAACTACAACAATTTGTATATTATCAAATATTGCTAACAGCTGTCATTCTATTATCAAGTTCTTTATATGGTTTGTTTCAATTATATGATTTAGTAAACCCCAATGATATGTTCTTCAAAGTAACGGGTCAATTTAAAAGCCCTGCGCCTTATGCAAATTATCTGACTGCCTTATTACCACTTACTTTTGCTACATATCTTTTATATCCTCAAGGATCGCCTCATGCCACTATCATAAAATTTATTTCCCTTTCCGCAACACTTGCAGGGACACTTATTTTACCCATTACTTATACAAGAGCTGCATGGTTCGGTACTGTAGCTGCCGCTTTATTTATTATTTTCTATAAATACCAGGTATTTCGTTTCTTTACTATTCGAAAAACAGTTTTTGCACTTGGAGGTCTTCTGTTTACAGGTTTTCTCTTTTTACTTGCATTATATCATCTGAAACCTAAATCAGCAGACGGGCGTTTATTAGTTTGGGAAATTAGTACAGACATCATAAAACAGAATACACTTACAGGAATAGGTTATGGCAATTTTGAAAGTCGCTACAATACCTATCAGGCGACATACTTTGCGGCCGACAATCGGGATCCTCAAAAGATCGAATTAGCAGATAAAGTTTATTATCCATATAATATTTTCATCCAGATTTTTACGGAGCAAGGTATTATAGGGTTGGCTCTGTTCATTGCAATACTTTATTCTATTTTTAAACAATTTTATAAAAACACATTCAAAGTTCAATCTAACGCCTATTTCGGCGTAGGTGTTGCAGCATCAATAATTGCGATAATTATTTGCGGACAATTTTCCTACCCGTTTGATGTTCTTGCGGTACATATTGTTTTTTTTATCAATTTAGCCTTATTATCAGCTTTTAATGATATTGAAGCAAATCAAATACATCTAAAAAAATTCTCTAAAAATTTCTCTCTAATAATCGGTATTTTGCTTTTTTCCGGATCAATTACCTTATTTCTTAAGGCAAAAAATAAATTCAATGCTTACACCACATGGAAAATATATACGAATGAGAATCAGTCTTCCGCTAAATTCTCCGAATTGTATCCGAGTTTAAAAACAGATGCAAATTTCAGAGCAAAATATGGTAAACTTTTATTAGATGAAAAAAAATATAAAGAGGCAATTTCCATACTTGGGGAAGCGAATCGATATATGTCAGATCCTTTTATTTGCATCAATCTTGCAGAGGCTTATATAGCTATAAAAGAATACAACAAAGCTGAATATTTTCTAATACTTGCATCAAATATGATCCCCAATCGATTGTATAGTAAATATTTATTAGCTAAACTTTATTTTAACACAAAGCAGATAGATAAAGCCAAAGAAGTTTCTCAGAATATTTTATCTACAAATCCTAAAATACCATCACCGGCAATAAAAGAAATGAAAGATGATATAAGGAGACTTATAGCGCATTCAAGTAATTAGAATCATATTTTTAACAAAAAAATGAATGATGAATTATCTTAAACTTATTTTTACACTCTATATCTTTTTTACTGCTTTATTTAAGGCGTATTCGCAATCCATGGACAGTCTTTCTCTTAATAAAGCTATTCAACTCGCACAAAAAAACTCTCTCGATTATAAAATTGCTCTGAATACCGCTAAATCTTCACATTGGAATTATCAATCATACAAAGCTGGTTTTCTACCAAAACTTTCTTTAAACGGAACACTACCAGACTATTACAGAACTATAAATACTATTACGCTACCATCAGGAGAGAATAGCTTTGTCAGCCAAAATGTAGCTAATTCCGGACTCAGTGCAGACCTTTCGCAAAACATTGGCTTAACAGGAGGGCGAATATCGGCATCTTCCTCTCTGCGTAGAATCGATAATTTTGGAACTCAAAAAAATTCAGCATATACATCGGTTCCTTTTTCCTTAAGTTACTTTCAAAACAACTTATTCTATAATGATTATAAATGGCAAAAGTTAATTGAACCCTTGCGATTACAGGAGGCACAACGAGCTTATCTGGAAAATCTGGAAGCTATTTCCTATAATACAATTGAAAAATATTTTGAGTTATTATCAGCTGATATTCAACAAAAACTGGATGATCAAAACTTAAGAAATATTGACACTTTAGTTAAAATAACACAATCTCGCTTTGAAATCGGCACAGTACTGCTTAATGAAGTTTTACAATCTAAAGTAAGTTTACTAAATGCAAAAAAAGCGGCAGCAAATTCTTTATTAAGATTAGAAACCGCAAAACAGAATCTTGTCCGTTTCCTCAATTTGAAAAAAGATGATAAAACAGCACTTGAGTTGCCAGACAAAGTTAGTTCTTTTGAGATCGACCCAGACGTGGCATTGGAAAAGGCAAAAACTAACAGGAAATTTATAATAGAAATTCAGCGTCGAAGGCTCGAAGCCGAAAGAGCTGTAGCGCGAACCCGATCAGAAACCGGACCATCTGTTACTCTCCGAGCAAATATTGGAGTGACGCAACGTGGAAGTGAATTACAGTATGCTTATGAAAACCTGTTACGTAATCAATCAGTAACTATTGGTTTCAGCATTCCTTTGGTGGATTGGGGCGTAAACAAATCAAACCGTAAAAAGGCCGAGGCTAATCTTGAACTTGAAAATAATAATATTAGTCAACTAGAACTTTCCGCCGAACAGGAAATATACTATCAGGTATTGAAATGGAAGATGCAAAATGAACAGATTGCTATTGCACTCGAAACACGCAAGCTGGCAGAACAACGCTATGATATCGCTAAACAAAAATACGCTTTAGGCAGCATTAGTTTTACAGATTTTAATAACGCCCAACTTGATAAAGACAGGGCAGTAACCGACCATATCAACAACCTCAAAAATTATTGGTCGCTATATTATCTTATGCGAAGATTAACGCTCTATGATTTTGAAAAAAATAAAAATATTGAGTTTTCTGATTTGGATTTTAATTAGTTTAACCTGAGTTCGGGTTAAGCAGCTAATAATAATTGCTTATCATTTGTTTCAAAAGCGATATTCAGAGAAGTTTTTTTAGGGAAGAAAGATAAGCACAAAGTACGCCCCATTGTATTCATTAGGGAGTTATTGATCGAACGGTGACGGGTGTGCTGGAGCTTGCAGATATTTTTTAGTTCATCATTGACACATTCAATGTTTACCAAAGCAGATCTGAGAGTTGCCTTCTGAAGAAAACCTGTTATTTCTCTTGTCTTGCCTTACAACCTCAATCTTTCGCTCTGGTATTTCCGATACATGTATCTGAGTGGGAGTTTTATCCGTCTTCTATTTTGAGAAATGTCGGTTTAAGCGGCTAAAAGTAATTGCTTATCATTTGTTTCAAAACCGATATTCAGAGAAGGTTTTTTTAGGGAAGAAATGATAAGCACAAAGTACTCCCATTCTATTCATTTAAAAAGTTGTTTATAGAGCGATTCTGGTATGCGGCAGCTTACAAATATTTTGTAATTCATCGTTTACACATTCAATAATAGCTCTCTTTCTGAGCATGATTTTATCTGCTTGGGAGATATTGAATTCTTTCCATATTTTTCCGTGGTTTGGTAATCATCTGTATGCCGTTTCCCCCCAAATAAATCTGCTAGTGCCTTTGATATATAGCATTTATCATCGAATAGTTTACCAAATATATATTCTGTCATGGAGCTCATCAGCTTCACATTTCTGTCATCAACATTGCCTTTTGTTTAGTAGAAAGATAGAATTTCACCTCTGTTATTGATAATCAGATGCAGTTTAAAGCCATAAAACCAGCCCAGTGAACACTGTTCCCGTTCGGCTACAGCAGCAAATACCTTATGGTTATGAATCCCTCTGTTATGGCATACCTTAATGTGGGTTGAGTTTATAAAATTAATTCCGTGAGCGTCCAAGACAGTTGGCTTTCAGAAAAAGCATCATAGGTACAGCTACCCTTTGCTGTATTTCAACAAAGCTGTTATAAGATACCAAACCTGGGAAATAACACTTGAAGTAAGGCTACAAAAAACGATATTAACTACTCTCTTTTATATAAATTTAATTTTTATTTAGTCTAGAAACAAACTTTTTAATTATAAGCTCTATTAATAAGATAGTTTTCGGATAAAAAAGGATAATTTTTATCTGGAATAAAAAACGAAGACATATTTAACGTTTCATTTACAGTAAAGTAGTAGGGTACATTTAGCTTCTCTAATTTATCCATCGGTAATTGATCAACAGTATTAAATATCTTATATTCCAAATTATTTTTGTTCTTTAATAACGCCAATTCTCTAATAGAGTCATATTGTGCGATAATTATGATATTGGAACGATTTCCTTTCAAATTTTTAAGAACATTAAATTCACTTTCAATACATGAGAAGCAATTGTTTTGAGAAATTTTTAATATAGTTATTTGACTTTCCCCAACAACTGACTTTAATGACTCTTTCTGACCATTTTCTCCTTCAAGAACGATAGAATTTGATAATGGAAAGGATGGAAAACTAAATGAATATTTAATAATAAAATCTGTAAGAAACTTCTTTTCCATTTCTAAAAGAGACTCTTTTTGTTTACTTGCCTTACTAAAAAGCATAAATTTAGTAATCAAACATACATTTAATAAAAAAAAGATACTAAATAGTATTATCAAATAATATTTCTTCATATATCAAAACTCCTTAAGGTTATAGAAAAAAAGTATAGGATTACTATTCAAGCTTAAGTTATTAGCCAATCGATTAGCTACGACAGTATCTTTCCCTACAGCTAATGCCTTCAAATTTAAAACTTCCATTGACTTAGCAAATGTAACCAAGGTATCTCCGCCTTTTGTTGCAATAGGAGTCGTTATGAAGTTATGCATAGGATCAGATATTAGATAGCGACTTGTAATAAGAGTTTTCTTTGATTTTTTCGAAAAAAACAATTTCCGATTTCCCTTAGGAGTATTTACAATAAAATATGCGAACCGGTCAAGATCCGCATAATCTCCTGAGAAATAACTATAAGAATCTTGTAATTTCAAAAAATTAACATCATTTAAAGTCTCCCTCTCTTCTGAAGGAATGCCTTTTCCGTTAAAATCCAAGGAATATAAAAGTTTTGTACTATTATTACCTACCTCATAAATTGTATTGCTATAGCGTGGGTAGAATAACACCTTTGAACCAAAGGTTCTAAGGGGAGCTGCATTAAAATAAGTAAAATCTCTTTCTTTATTATTAAAAGGAAATTCTGCGCTCACTATCTTACCACTCAACTCTGCCGTCACTAAATAGTGATTATTTATTTTCGGATTTTGCTTATTATAGGCAGTAGCAGTAGACATTGCGAAAATATTAGAATTGATATAAGCAAACGCCGAAAAAAGGAAAGGCATAGGATTGGAACGTAAAAATTCACCTTCATAATTATATACATTAACCTTCCTGCCTTGTAAATCTAAGACATATAAATATTTATTAACCGTATCTAAGGTAAAATCTCGAATTTCTAAAAACTCTCCTGGAGCCTGCCCTTTTCCATCTATTTTTTTAAGAAATTTGCCGCTATCACTATATATAAAAATTGCTTCTGCAATATCTTTATCTGCTATAAATATCTTTCCACTGTCAAAAACCAATTTATCGATATTACCGATTAATGCATCATTTTTTGTTTCTAGTTTCAAAAAAAAGGAAGATTTAATTATATCGGAAAACTTGATTATAGAATCATTTTCTAAATTAACTTTAATATTTTGGTATTCAGAACTGATTGCAATATGTTTTTTTTCCAGCTTATTGCAAGAAACTGCGACTAAAATTATAGAACAAAACAACGACACAATTTTCATTTTTTGAATAGTTTTATCACTATAAATAAAAGAGATTACATTAACCTGGGAAACATATGACGTGGCAAATTCCCGAATAATTCCTTTTCTTTTCATTTCACTTTGTTATTATACACGCTTCCCCCTAAAAATCTTTTAACTTAAAAAGAAGCAAGACAGGATTGCTCTTGTCGTTTAATTTATTTCTGATCTTTTCCGGCAGGTTGACATATTGGGTAGGGTGAATTGTTGTAACAAAGTAGTCGCCTCTTTTCGCCTTTAACGCATTCATCAGTCTTTGTTCAGGGTTTAACCTACTTTTATATAAGTCAAACTGTTTCACCTTTCCGCTCTGTTTGGAATAAAAAAGGTTAATCATGCTTGAAGAATAGGAATAGCGGAAGTATACATATTGATTGTTAACAAGCAACCAGGTAGGGTCATCTACCCACTTACTGTCTATCTGGGACGAATATTCGGCAAAGTCCTTAAAAGCTTTTCCCCCGAACAAAGTTCTGGAGATTTGGTTTTCTTTGGGAACATCTAAATGGTAGGCTGCGTTTACACCTTCTTTACTAACAGAATAAATCGTATCACCAAGCGTAGGAAGATAATACAGTGAATCCCCATTCGTATCGAAAGCACGCCCTCCGGCATATCCCATACCGATAATTGCCGGTGGTATGGCCAGATAGGAATTTATAAACTTCATATTTTCTTCATTACTATAAATGGCAAGCCGGTTTTTATCCTTACCTCTGGGAAAGGTTCCTCGATCAAAAACATAAAAATCATTTTGTTTGGCAAACCTCAACCCAGATTTCTTTCCATCCAGGATTTTCCTTTCCCTCATCAGCTTCCCTTCCATATCATAAGAAAATATCTTTTTCAACTTTGGACTTAACACCTCTACCCAACCATTCTCTTCATCAAAAAGCGCATCAGCCATTTGGGGGTACTCGCCCGGTCCCTGCCCTAAACGGTTGATCCGGGACTTTGGAACTCCATCCTGATCAAATACAAAAATTGTTTGCTGACGAAAATCCGCCACAATAATTGTACTATCGCTAAAAAACAGTTTATTGATATCCTGTATAAAAAAATTGGATGTAGTACCTAACGGAAGATAATAGAAATCATCTGCTATATCTTCCAAAAAAACTTCCTGCCTATAAGGTTCAAAAGTTATAGGAGTAGATTTAACCGTTCTGTTTCCATTACGGTCACCACAGGCTATATTGCTAATTAGCAAGCTGATTCCTAAAAAATAGTTTACTATTCTTTTCATTTTACGCTATGGCCATATAAACTTTTCTTCTAAAAGTCTTTTAACTTAAAAAGAAGCAAAACCGGATTGCTCTTGTCATTTAATTTATTCCTTATCTTTTTCGGAAGATTGACATATTGGGTAGGATGAATTGTCGTGACAAAATAATCTGCTTTTTTTGCTTTCATTACATGTAACAGCCTCTGTTCTGGGTTTAACCTGCTTTTATACAATGTCATCTGTTTCACTTTTCCGCTCCGTTTCGAATAAAAAAGACTAATCATACTTGAAGAATAGGAATAATTAAGATAGATATATTTATCGTTAACAAGCAACCAAGTAGGATCAGATACCCACTTACTATCTATTTGGACCGAATATTCGTCAAAGTTCTTAAAAGCTTTTTCCTGAAACAAAGTTCTGGGGATTTGGTTTTCTTTGGGAACATCTAAATGGTAGGCTGCGTTTACACCTTCTTTGCTAACAGAATAAATCGTATCACCAAGCGTAGGAAGAAAATACAAAGAATCCCTGTTCGTATCCAACGTATTCCCCCCACAGTATCCTATTCCGGTGATTGCCGGAGGTATTGCCAGATACGAATTTATAAATTTTATATCGCTTCCATCGCTGTAGAAGATCCCCATCCTGTTTTTATCCCGGGGATAACAGCAACGGTCAAAAACATAAAAATCTTTATGTTTGGCAAAGCGTAACCCGGACCTTTTACCATCCAAAATCTTTTTTTCTTTCACCAGTCCTCCTTCCTGGTCATAAGAAAACACTTTTTTTACTTGTGGACTAAACACTTCTATCCAGCCGTTCTCTTCGTCAAAAAGCACATCAGTCATCTGAGGGTACTCGCCCGGGCCCTGTCCATAGCGGTTGATTTTAGTTTTAGCAACTCCATGTTGATCGAACACAAAAACCGCTTTTTGACTAAAATCAGCAACTATAATTGTACTATCTGTTAAAAAAAGTCGATTAACATTCCTTATAAAAAAATGGTTGGTGGAACCTAACGGTAGATAATAAAAATCATCTGCTATGTCTTCCAAAAAAACTTCCTGCCGGTAAGGTTCAAAAGTAATGGGAGTAGATTTAACAGGTCTGTTTCCATTACGGTCACCACAGGCTATACTGCAAATTAGCAGGCTGGTTCCTAAAAAATAGTCTACTATTCTTTTCATACAATAATTATTATATTCCAAGACTTGTGAGCTAAAAAAGTTCACAAGTCTTGGAACTACTCACTCTTTCAAAAGCTATAACTCATTCACTTAAATAGACGGTGAAGTTGGAGTACAGTTATAGTTCTGATCAACTCTATCACAATCATCACATGCTGAGCCATCCTCATTACATATAAAAGTTTTCTCATAATTATAACAAGTATAATATTTTCCTTCACTTGGATTCCACCATTGATAAGGTTCCCCCAATTGAACACTAGAATAATCTCCTTTAGAAAGCCCTTCCGGACAAGTACTGTTCTCTCCCCCTCCTTCTCCCCCTTCCCCATTTTCTCCTCCCGTCTGCGCATAAGCTTTCAGGCTTTCAAGAGATAAATTGCTGGTGTTGCTATTCTTTTGGACGAACATCATGATGTTAAAAATAAATACAAAAAGAAATACAGCACTTCCAATTACCTTAGCTACTAAGGGAATTGCTTTTTTTTGTTTTTTCATATAAAAAAAATTAAAAGGTTTATATTGTTATAAAGTTACCAATCTACAATGCAGAAAATCTGCACTCAGATTTTTTCTCCAGATAGGCAATCAGTTGAAATATCTCAATAATCAATATAAAGGACTCCCAAATCCATTAATGTGTATAAATCCTTGTAATATTATTCTTCCAACCTAACAGGCGGTAAATTGGAAAATGAGATACTATAATACTTAATAGATTATAATTTCTTTGGAGACTCGGAATTTCGGTAATAAAACCAATAAACCAAAGGAATAAAATACAGACTAATTGGTGTACCAATCAGCATTCCACCTATCAGCGCTAATGATAATGGCCTTTGCAACACAGACCCGATATCATTTCCGAATAAAAAAGGAATTACCGAAAGAACAGTTGTCATACTGGTCATGATAATAGATTTTAACCGCCTGGTACCTGCTGTATGAATGGCATCCATTAAATTATAGCCATAATTCTTACATAAGTCGTTTATGGTATCGATTTTTAAAATCGAATCGTTTATAATAATCCCGCACATAACCACCAGACCTATCAGTGAAATAAGATTTAAAGAGGAATTAAAAACATACAGTAAAATCAACGCTCCGCTCATACTGATAGGCAACTCAAACAAGACTATTAAAGGTTGTATAAGCGATTCGAACTGCGCAGCCAGAATGAAATACAGTAAAAGTACAGATACCAGTAATACAATAGTCATTTCATTAACCAGCTTTTTATTCGAGAAATAGCTTCCTTCGTAGGTAATTTTCAGATTATCCTTTCCCTGTATTTCTGTATTCAAATAATGAATTACTTTTTCGGGATTGGAGGTTTCAATAGGCAGGGAAATAAAATTACCATTTCTTCCGCCTTCTATAGTCTTATAGTAAGCCTCTTCATTCATATTTAAAAAACCTGAAACAGGAATAGATATTCCTTTATTATTACTTACCGTTACAGTATGTATAACTTCCGCAAGATTACTCGGGGGATAACTAACCACGATAGGGACCTGTTGCGGGCCATTGCCCAGTTTACTAATCTCGCTGACATTTAACAAGCTCCTTAATCTGGCATAAACCTTATCCATAGAAAGATCGTACAATAGTAATTTCTCCTGATCGATATTTAAAATAAGTGTTTGCTGTAAAGGAATCTGATTAATATGAATTTCAGGGAATCGGGCATTCAATTTTTTAACAACCTGGTCTACCACTTCTTTAGAGGGTAATAATTTATCTCCCGATTGTGATAATTGGACCACAAGATCGGTCTCACCATTCTCAAATATTCGTTCGAAAAGGCTTTTTGGAGGCCTTAATTCAAAAGAGGCAGCAGGAAAATTTAGGGCCATAAAGCTTTGTATTTTCTCCTTAATATTTTTTAAAGTTTGGACATCTTTAGCTTTTATATAAAGTTCAATTTCTGATAATGAAAGTTGTTTGTCTTTATTTAGCAAATATTGTTGCCCCCCTACTGCCGCGTTCGACTGTGAAATATCCTCTTTTTTAAAAAGATTAATTAACGTTTTCAATCTTTTTACACTCTCATCAGGATGGATATTTTGGTTCCAATCGGCATGCAATACGATCTCCGTTTCTTCAAAAGCGGGTAATTTTTCTCTTTTTAAAATATTAAAAAAGAAAATATTTGAAACAATGAGCGCTAAAACAATGCACAGGGAAGCAAGTTTATTCTTAAAGATCCAATGGAAACCAGACTCATAAAGGCTTTCAAAAAAAGTAATCCCATATTTATCAAAAAAGGCGGTTTCCATCAATCGTACTTTTTTTAAATGGAACAATCTATACAATACGGGAAGAAGCGTAATAGATACAAACAGGGAAACTGTCAAACCAATAGTTATAGCCATTGCCTGGTCGTAAAACAAAGCACCTGATATCCCACTTAAGAATATCAAAGGTAGAAATACCGAACAGGTAGTAAGTACCGAAGAAATTAATGGCCGAATAATTTCGTTAGTTCCTTTTACACAAGCATCAGACAGTTCAAATTTACGTTCGCGATACTGGGTAATATTGTCTATTACTATGATTGAATTATCTATCATCAGTCCTACGCCAAGAACCAAACCGGCCAAAGAAATAATATTGATAGTTATATTAAACAGCTTAAAAAACAGTATACTTAGTATCAGCGAAACGGGAATAGATATACCAATTAAAATAGGACTCCGTAAATTTTTCAAAAAGAAAAACATGAGTATAAAAGCAAAAAAACTTCCTGCCAGTAAATCCTGCTTTAAATTGCTGATTGAGTAATCGAGAAGCTCCGTTTGGTCCTGCGTTTGCTCAAATTGTATATCCGGATATGTCTTCTCGAGCTTTTCGAGCAATTTTTTAACATTTTCATGCAGGTCTTCCATTCTGGAAGCAGGTTGCTTGATAACAGCCAGGCTTAATGCAGGCTCATTATGCGCTATAAATGCTCCTGATGGTTCCTGGCTTCTGATTTCAATTTTGGCTATATCCTTTAATTTGAATATTCTTCCCCTAAGGATAAATGGAATATTACGAATATCTTCAACTGAGGATATATTCGCCGATGAGAACCGTATGTTATATTGTAAATCGCTATCTGTAGCTCTTACATTACCCAAAATCAGGTTATTGCTTTCGATAATTCGCTTAAAATCGTCATCTTTAAAGTTTAATGCCTGCATAATTGCTTTATCCGGGATAATACAAACCTCTGAATGTACCATGCCGGTAATATCTACAAAAGCGATCTCTGGCAACTGTTCCAACCTGCGTTTAATAACTTTTTCAGCAAAATTGCTCAATTCAATAAATCTGAAGGAAGCATCTTTAAATGCATCATTTTTTTTCAAGCGAAGATTAATATAAAATACAGGCAAGTCTGTTATACTCGATTTAATTACGATTGGCCGTTCCATATCTCGAGGCAAACTATTCATGGAAAGATCAATCTTTTCATTTACTTCAAGAAATGCATGGTTAATATCCGACCCATAATTAAACCGCAGGCGAATAATAGAGTAGCCATCTTTTGTTTCTGTATGTATGTCGGCAATATCCGGCACCTGAAATAATAAAGCCTGCAGACGTTTAATCACAGTATTTTCCAATTCATAAGCCGAAAAATTTCTATTATTTACATGAACAGTAATCTCTGGAATATCGATATCAGGCAAGGAAGAAATAGGTATTTTTTTTATAGCAAGAATACCTAAAAGCATTAGTGCAACAAAAACAACAATTACAGCTACCGGCTTATGTATAAGAAACTTGACCATACGCTAATCTTTTATAACCTGTTCTTAATCAATTTAAATTTTCTGCTTTTCTTTCCTATTCCTTTTAAAAACATAGGTAAGAAAACCAGTACTGCTATCATGGAAAAAACCAGTCCTCCGATTGTACTTATAGCAAGCGCATACCAGAAAACATCATTTTTAGAGTAAATAATAAAGGGGATTAACCCAATAATCATTGAAACCGTACTGAGAATAACAGGTATTATTTTAGAGTTATATGATTTTACAAATAATGTCAATTTATCTTTATGTCCCTGATCTTTTAAAAGATTGTTATAATCATTAAGAATAAAGAGCGCGGCATTCACGACAACACCACATAAAATAATAAAAGCTGCATATCCGCCTTCATCAAAACGATAGTCGAAAAAATAAGAAGTGATAAATACCCCAATGAAAGAGATCGGAATCATGGCGATTACAGCTAATGGCTGACTTATAGAGTTTAGTAAAACAGCACAGACCATAAATACAATGGCTATGGTAAGAAAGATAGTCCACGCCAGTTTTTTTTCTGAACCTCTCCAAAAGTTTACTGTGGCACTTTCTATAGTATATCCAAAAGGCAAATTGACTTTTATACGGTTTATGACTCTATCGGACAGCATCGTAGCAAAAAAATGATCTCCAATAAAATTATAATTTACCACAAGCTGATACTGCTGATTTTCCCTAAATATTTTATCTTCCACTTTTTCCTTATCAACCGAAGCGAAGCCATTTAATCGAATGTAGGCTCCCGAGTCGGCCTGTACAGGTTCGTTCATCACCTGCCATATAGTGGAAGTAGGTTTAGTCGGGACTAATACTACCGGAATGTAATTTCCTCGATAAAATATTGATCCTGCGGGACGTTTATCGGCAGAAAAATCATTAAATGCAGCTTGCATATTTCTTGGGGATACATTATTAACCAGTAATTGATCGTTGTCATCAATACGAAAAACAAATTCATCATCCAGCTTTCTTCCCGACCAGTCTCTTTCAGTTCCAATTGAAATCTTATCAACCCTGGGATTTTCGGAGAGTATATCTTTAACCTGTTCTGCCCAATTGCGCAATTCCTGATAATTAAACCCCTGTAAAACGATGCTGTAATTAGCATTCTGTGTATTAACCTGGTTATTAAATCCCTGCCCTACACCACTTATCGTAAAATCTGCCAGCCCCGTATAAATCGCCTTTGTTTCCAGTTCACTTTTTAAAAAATCAGGAAAAACTCCTTCATCATATTCCTCATGAAACAGAATATCAATAGAAGCGCTCTGTCCACTATTAACCTTACATTGAAATTTTTCTATTTCTTTGAATTGACTCAGATAATTCTCGAAATCCACTGCTATCCGATTCATTTGGGCCAAACTTGCTCCCTTTGGCATACTGATATTTACGGTTAACCGGGTACGCTCATGAGAATTATTACCATAGTCAAATCTGCCGGGCTGCGATATAAATAACCGCAATGTCCCACCCAACCATTTTTCAGCCCCGAACCTTATATTTTCGTTATAAAAACTACTACCAAAGGTTGCATTATACATCTTTGCTCCCCAGAAATCTTTTTGTTCGATTTTTGCAGGAAGCATAAAAAACGGAAGGCCAAAGATGAGAATCAGAACTATAATATAATATATCCTGAAACGGCAATTAAAACTTATAAAAAGTGAATAAAATCGGTTCCACTTCACTACCTTCCTTTTCCTTCGGATCATTAAAGACAAGCGCTGCTGTGGCAGAGGTATTTTTTCCAGTAAAGCCGGAATAAGAAATAAGGCTACCAATAAGGAAATCCCCAGATTAACAATCATTACCCATGCGAAATCCAGTAGATTAACTTTTTGCTGCTCGTCCAGAAAAAAAATAATACAAACTGCACCTATTGTTGTTAGGGTCGAGCCTGTTACTGCTAAGAAAACCTTTAAATTATTTTTATGTCGGACATGATCGATAACCACTATACTGTTATCTGTGATCATCCCCATAGATACAGTAATAGCTGCCAGAGAGTAAAGGTTAATTTCCAGCTTCAGACAGTAGTAAAGAATAAATGCTAATAATAAATTAGCTACAAGCGAAATTAGAATAAGGAGTAAATAGTTTAACTGCCGACTCACTATAAATACAAATAGCAGCAGAATTGCCAATGTACAAAGTGAACGCCAAATTATTTTATCCAGCTCTTTTTTGAGATGTTCGGAAGAATCATAAGAGAGAACGATAGAATAATCACCAGGAAGACTTTTTTTCAACTGCTCCATTTGCCTTTTAATTTCTCCTGCCAATGAAATATAATTTGTCCCCTCTGCCGCATATACGATCAGATTAATCGCATTTAAACCATTTATACGATAATAAGATCCGGGTTTCTGTTCCACATATTTTGCTTTAGCTATATCCCCCAGGTAAACAATCCCACCACCTATCTTTTTTACCGGAATACTTCCCCACGGGATAGAATCTGTTCTTCTTGCCCTCAATTTTAGATAACGATATTCGCTATCTCCCGATAAGTAATTATCTACATGCACCCTGCCCAGCTCGTACTCTTTAAAGTACTTATCTATCGCTGATACCATTTCATCTGGAAAAATACGATATCGTACAAGGTCAGAGGAGTTATACTGAAGCTCCCAGTTATATTGATTTCCACCGTAAATACGAATGTCGTATACCCCATTCAGCTGAGCTAATGTTGGAACAATATTTCTTTCAGCATATCGTTGTATTTCAGACAAGTTTCCCCTACCATTTATTGTATAAGACAAAACTGATTTATTCCCCTGCCCCAAAGGCTGATTTACCCTAATTACCGGGTATGTAACACCTATAGGTAATTTTGAGTAAATTTGTCTGATAAGTATCGCTGCTTCATACCTGATTTGGTTTACGCTGCTATGCTCATCCAAATCTACACGGACATATCCTCCTCCTGTATAGGAACTTGAACTGATTTTTTTAACACCTTTTAACGTTGCTAAAGCACCTTCCAAACGAGCTGTTACCTCATGTTCTACCATTTCGGCAGAAGCTTTTTGCCAATTAAAATTTATAGTAATAGAGTTAAGGAAACCCGATGGTTCCAATCTAAGTGAAATTAAAGGCGTAATCGCTATTCCTACAATCATAAAAATTGTAAAAGCGATAATTACACTAAAGGCCGGGAATCCCAGCTTTATTCCTTTATCACAAGAGTTATTGGGGTTCTGATTTGCTATCATCCAGAATCACTTCGGCATCATGCGCCAAATTAAAATTATTACTTATAATAACTTGCTGACCATTTTTTAATCCCGATTTAATAGTTACTAAATGAGTATTCTGGAGTTCGGTTTCTACATAATTCCATTTCGACCGACCATTTTCGTAAGTAAAAACAACTTGCCTATCTTGTCTTTGCAATACTGCCTGTTTAGGAATAAACATTTGTTCCGGAATACCTTTTTTTATAATAACTTTAACACTCATTCCATTTAACAAATTTTCACCGATATTATTTATTACTCCGGTAATCTTAATCATTCCGTTATCATCTATCAAAGGGTTAATATCAGATACGATTCCTTTTACCGAGATATTACTTCCATAAGGAGATACCTCAATTGCGGAACCTTTTGAAATAGAGTGATATTCGGTTTCCAGTACATTAAATTCTACATTCAAGCGAGAATCATCTATTAAGGTACATAATTTCCTAAAGTTATCGCTCGTATTGAATTCTCGTGCTTCCATATTGGCAATTTTCCCCGAAAAGGGTGCAATAATCCGAGTCTTTCCTAAACTTGCCAAAGCTTCTGCGTAATCAAACCGGACACTTGCATATCCGCTTTTAATACGAGCCATTTTCATAATATCGGCAGGAACTTTTGTCGAATCTTTTAGACGATAACCATAATCTATAAGCCGATCATCCAGATCGACCTGAGCTTTTTCCAGAGCTTCCTTAATACGATTAAATTTGTTTCTTAAGTCTGTGTCATCGAGAGTAGCAAGGAGTTGTCCTTTTGATATTCTTTGTCCGTTTTTAACAAAAATTTGTTGGATGGCACCATATACCGGAAACTTTATTTCTGCGTTATTTTCAGCAAAAACTTTTCCATTACTAATAATTTCCTGATTGAAGACACCTGTTTTTACAGGTACGGTTTGCACTACGACTTCTGTTTTTTGAAAAGGGCTTTTTTGGATAACATTATCTGAATCTGTCGTTTCGGTATTATTACAGGATACGATAACTGCCAAAACAAAAAGTGGTATAGGAATTCTTAATATCATGAATAAATGCATAAGAAGAAGTTTATGAAAAAGGATGTTTTATTTTTTACAAAAAAACAATTAAAACAAATAGCTTTCCAACGAGATAACAAATTGCATTAACAAAATCACTAGCGTATTGATTAACTTAAAATGGAAATCAAATCGCCCCTGTCGTTTATAATAATATGTCTCCCTATATCTACAATATTCAACCTCAGCTCCCAGAGATTTTAAAATCTCTATATATTCAAAAACAGTACGTTTAGACACATTAAATTTTTCGGCTAATTGGGATGGACTTCCTGTTCTTCTATGTCGTATCAATTCATCTAGATATTCAAGTCTATCGAAGTAATATTTTGGCATAAACAATAAATTTTGATCTCATGACATGATAAATAAAACTTATTGACACCTATTAGCCCGACAGGTTCTTGAAAGTAATTTTCCCTGTGATTCTCTTATTGATACCTAAATTTAAAAATAGAAATCCTAACAACTTTCTATTATCACCAAAAGGGATGATTTTTTCTTTCATTTGGTTTTATAATTAGTTATTAACAAGATTAGACCTTTTCGTCTTTTTTTTATTGTATTTTTTTGGCAAATCATTCAATAAAATTGCCATTTATTAACTTTAATTATAAACTGTTTTTTTCGAACACATACATTATTATATTCAAAACAAACTATATTCACATATTCAAACAATAGATAGAAACTTGTAATTAAAATTCAGGAGGTAATAATGGATGTAAAATAAGGACATCTGCTATTAACTGATTTTTTGTTCTACCGTCAGCAAAATTCCTTCGGAAGAAGAACTTCGTGAAACCAGTTTACTTGACAGAATTATTAATTTGGAGGGTTTTATCTAAAAACAATACTCTTTAATCCTAAACTGTCTGTAAAATAAAAGCTTAATATCTAAAAAAGAGGTAAAACACCAATTCAAAGTTTAACGATGAAGTTAACTAATAACACTTATGATGTGCCTTTATTGTAAGTAATAAATGGCCAATAGATATGTAAATTGGATTATAATAAAAGAGTCTCTTTAAAAGGAGACTCTGCTATGGTGGAGATTACCGGATTCGAACCGGTCGCCTCTTGCCTGCCAGGCAAGCGCTCTAGCCAAATGAGCTAAACCCCCTTTTTATATGGTGCAAATATTGTAATTTTTTTGATTAACTCAAATACTTAATCATCAATTGTGCTGTTTTCTCCGAAGCACCGGGTTTTCCCATCTTCTCCATCAACTCCTCATAATCCGCCAACATCTGCTCCCGTCCGGTGCCAGACAATATTTTGGATAATTCTTCTCCTAGTTTTTGGGTATTACAATCTTCCTGAATCAGCTCTTTAACAATCTCCCGATTGACAATTAAATTCACCAAAGAAATAAAACCGATTTTAACCAATAATTTAGCTATGCCTATAGAAATTGGGTTTCCTTTATAAACAACGACTTCTGGAATTTTAAATAAAGCGGTTTCTAAGGTTGCTGTTCCCGAAGTTACAATTGCCGCCTCGGAATTACTCAACAGATCATAAGTCTCACCAAATACTACAGGCAAATTTCTCCCCTGCATATAAGTTTCGTAATCATCCTTTGAAAAATTCGGTGCTCCTGCAATAACGAATTGATATTTCGGAAATTGGTCTACCACCGAAATCATCGTTGGCAGCAAATAGTTTAGTTCCTGTTTTCGGCTTCCGGGCAATAGTGCTACTATTTTCTTTCCTTCCAGTTGATGTGAAGCCCTAAAATCCGGATTCTCTTTAAAATCATGAATGGCATCCAATAAAGGGTTTCCTACATAATCAACATCCATTCCCCATTTCTTATAAAAATCTACTTCGAACGGAAAAATGCAGAACATACGATCGACAACTTTCTTAATCTTCAGTACCCTTTTTTGGTTCCATGCCCAAACTTTTGGTGAGATATAGTAGAATACCTTTATATTATTTTTTTTTGCAAAGTCAGCAATCTTAAGATTAAAACCAGGAAAATCTATTAAAATTAATACATCAGGTTTATAGGAAAAAACATCTTGTTTACAAAAAGAAATATTTTTTAGTACCGTAGACAGGTTTAGCAATACTTCTACAAATCCCATAAATGCCATGTCTTTATAGTGCTTTACTAAAGTGCCTCCTTGTTCCTGCATCAAATCACCACCAAAGAATCTAAATTGAGTATCATTATCCTGTTTTTTTAACGCCTTCATTAGGTTTGCTCCATGTAAATCACCAGAAGCTTCTCCTGCTATTAAGTAATATTTCATTTTTTAGATACAAGATTTAGATATGAGATTTGAGACAACTACTAAAGGTATTCTTTTGGAGAGACTAAAAAACAAAATGAAAGAAATACTTAAAGCACCTGCCATACTAAATAAACTTACCGAACCAATTCAACTAATGATTACTTACTAACTAACAAACTTATAATAAGCGAATATAAGCGCACAGATAAAAGTCGATACAAGAATACCTCTAGCAGTACGTTCCTTGTAATACTTAGACGCCTGATTGAATATAATAAAGTTCAAAGCCACACAACCAATATATAAAAGATCAGCTTTTCTCAAGAGTTCGACATTATTTTTTAAATACTCTACAATTAAGAAAGCCAAAGATGGTAAACCTAAACCATACAGTATGCCTAACCAAACAGAATCGTTCTTAAACATTTAAATCCCAAGTATTTAAAATTGACATCGCATGATGTGCAGTAAGGTCAAACTGTACAGGAACTACTGATGCGTATCCGTTCTCCAAAGCCCATACATCTGAATCTTCACCTTTATCAAAATTCTGAAAAACACCTGTTAACCAGTAATAATTTCTATGGTATGGATCTATTCGCTCGTCAAACTCTTCTTTCCATTTAGCATTGGCCTGGCGGCATATCTTTAAACCTTTAATATCTTCTCCGGCCGGAAAATTCACATTTAAAAGAACTCCCTGTGGAAGTCCATGCTCCAAAACCTGCAGCACAAGCTTTTCAACAAATTTCTTGCAGTGTTCAAAATTTGCTGTCCATGTAAAATCATCCAGAGAAAAACCTATAGACGGTATACTTTCAATAGCTCCTTCAACCGCAGCAGACATAGTTCCCGAATAAATTACATTGATAGAACTGTTTAGCCCATGATTAATTCCGGAAACACAAATATCAGGCTTATGCCCTTTAAAAATCTTATTCACCGCCAATTTCACACAATCTACAGGAGTTCCGGAACATTTGTACATCTCTATGCCTTCGTACATTTCAACTTTATCCAGTCGTAGTGGTTTGCTGATGGTTATGGCATGTCCAGTTCCAGATTGAGGACTATCGGGAGCTACTACTACAACTTTTCCTATTCCCTTAAC
This sequence comes from Pseudopedobacter saltans DSM 12145, assembly GCF_000190735.1. Classification (GTDB taxonomy): domain Bacteria; phylum Bacteroidota; class Bacteroidia; order Sphingobacteriales; family Sphingobacteriaceae; genus Pseudopedobacter; species Pseudopedobacter saltans. The sequence continues at coordinate 331,830 of NC_015177.1, read as the reverse complement.
AACTTCGATTAATGCTTTTATACCAGGCGCAATAATACCATCGTCATTGACGACAAGGATGGTCGGTTGATGTTTTTTCATTGAACAAATATAGGAAATATCAGAAGTAAGAATAGAAAATCTATGTCCGGCATTATCAAATAATGTCTCTCCTAGAAATTCATCATATGAGTTTTCATCCGAAAAATAAAAAGATAGAAGAACTAAACAATAGTTTAAGGCTGTTAACTTCTATTCGCTTAAATTTGTTCATACTCATACCTCTCCCTTAAACCGAATTCATACTATTCAATACAAAATACCCCCCTACTCACACGTTTCTGAATAAGTCGAACTATAAAAATTTTACCCCGAGAAGAGAATAACTCTTTGGTAAAGAGCCTATAAGCACAGAATCGGCTGGCGGTTGGTCGTTTGCAGTGCTTAGTGTATTTTTATTTCAAAAAAGCCATTTTGCGCCCCTCCCTATTGGCTGTAAACGAATTTTTTTATTTTTTATTTCCGGTGCTTAGCTATAGTATAGCTCCAATATAGCTATAGTGTGGTTACACCTAAGAGGGCTTAGTGTATTTTTCTGTACATAATGGATTATGAAAAGTTTATATAGGCAGCACCTCTTAAAAAAACTTAACCTTTATAGTATGTCTTTAAGCGATGGATATTGTGCTGGGATTATAGAGATGATGGCCATCCGCCATCTTTTCAACGTGAATGAGTTTGAAATTCTATGAGCCCTGAAGACAATAACAATAATAGAGGTTCCTGTTCCGATGTCTTGATGAATAACAGCAAAACTAATATTTTATTCCTAGCCCCAACTTTTTTACTTGATCCCAGAATACCAATTGAGGCTAGTTAGTAGTAAGGCTAAAAAAGAAAAGGAAGCAATCGCTGCTTCCTTTCTTTACTAAACCTAAACCTAAACGTATGAATAAGACTGTCTAAAATCTTATGTTAAAACAACATCAAGTACTGTGCCAAAACAAAGGGGAGATAAATATTTATCTCCCCTTTGTTACAAACTTTTTAACCAGTCTACAACCTGGTCTCGGGTTTTACCCGTTTTTTGTTGCAATTTACCTAACAATTCGTCATCTTTCCCTTCTTCATACTTTAAATCATCATCTGTTAAGTCTGCATATGCTTGTTTAACTTTTCCTTTTAATTCGTTCCACTTTCCTTTCAATTCTAATTTGTCCATAGTTTTTCTTTTTAGATGTTCATATTTTCGTACAAACATGTACTAATACCATGCCACTAGAATTATTCTCTGGAAATTATAAACGATTATCCTTTATATCATCTACTACGGCCGGATCCAGTAAAGTGGAAGTGTCTCCTAAATTAGACAAGTCCCCTTCCGCTATTTTCCTCAAAATTCTACGCATAATCTTCCCCGATCTGGTTTTTGGCAAACCATACACGAATTGAATTTTATCCGGTTTAGCTATTGGGCCAATTAATCTGCTGACTGTTGCCGAAATATCTTTTTTCGTCAGCTCTACGTCGGTTGGTTCTTTAGCTAAAATAACATAAGCATACAATCCCTGCCCTTTAATATCATGTGGATAACCTACTACCGCAGATTCAATCACATCAGAAAACATGTTAATCGCGTTTTCTACTTCGGCCGTTCCAATTCGGTGTCCAGAAACGTTAATTACATCATCTACCCTTCCCGTAATTCTATAGTAACCATCCTCATCTCTTAAACAACCATCTCCCGTAAAATACATATTGTCATAAGTCGCAAAATAAGTTGTTCTGCAACGCTCATGATCTCCATATGTAGTTCTTAACATACCCGGCCAAGGGAATTTTATGCACAAATTACCTTCTACACCATTCCCCTCTAATATATCTCCCTTCTCGTTAACTATAACAGGCTGAACCCCAGGTAAAGGTAAAGTAGCAAAACATGGTTTAGTTGGCGTTATTCCTGCCAAAGGAGAAATTAAAATCCCGCCATTTTCCGTCTGCCACCAGGTATCTACAATTGGACATTTTTTCTTCCCGATTTCTTCGTTAAACCAATTCCAGGCCTCCTCGTTAATTGGTTCGCCAACCGAACCCAGAACGCGTAAAGAACTTAAATCTTTTCCCTCTACGAAACTGGTTCCATATTGCATCAACGATCTGATTGCCGTAGGTGCTGTATATAATATATTAACTTTGAATTTTTCTACGATGTCCCAAAATCTACCGGCATCCGGCCACGTAGGAATACCTTCAAACATTAAAGAAGTTGCCCCTTGAGACAATGGTCCGTATACAATGTAAGAATGCCCCGTAATCCAACCAATATCTGCAGTACAGAAATAAACCTCTCCAGGATTATATTGAAAAACATTTCGGAAAGTGTATCCGGTGTAAACCATATATCCACCGCAGGTATGCACTACACCTTTGGGCTTTCCTGTAGAGCCCGAAGTATAAAGTATAAACAATGGATCTTCTGCATCCATTTCTTCCGCAGGGCATTCTGTCAACCCCAAAGTCTCTACTTTATTGATTTCATCCTGCCACCAAACGTCACGGCCTTTTATCATCGAAACCGGAGTACGGCTTCTGGTTAGTACAATTACTTTTTGAACCGACGGACATACAACTAATGCGTCATCCATAACGCTTTTTAAGCTTACATCTTTAGTCCCCCTGAAAGAGCCATCTGCAGTTACTACAATATTACACTGTGCATCCTGGATTCTGTCGGCAATAGATTGGGCAGAAAATCCTCCAAAAATTACCGAATGAACAGCACCAATTCTGGCACATGCCAAGACGGCAATTGCCAATTCCGGCACCATTGGCATATAAATACAGATTCTATCACCTTTTTTCGCGCCATTGTTTTTCAATACATTCGCAAAAAGCGAAACTTTATCATGAAGGTTTTTATAGGTTAAAATTCTGTGATGTTCTTCCGGGTCATTCGATTCCCAAATAATGGCTGGCTCATCTCCTCTTTCTTCCAAATGTCTATCCAGACAGTTTTCTGTGATATTAAGCTTTCCCCCTTCGAACCACTTGATATTAGGCTCCTTAAAGTTCCAGTTAAGAACTTTGTCCCACTTTTTTCTCCATAAAAAGTTATCGGCAACACCAGCCCAAAACTCTTCTGGTTGTTCTACACTATGTTTGTACGCTTTCTCGTATTCTTCAAACGATCTAATTCTCAAATCCATCTTTGTTTAATTTAGTATTATTTAGTGTGTTTATTTTTTGCTTTTAATAGGCTTGCTATTTTCTCCAATAGTCTACGGGTAGAAAATGGCTTTATAACAAATAAGTCAGCTCCCTTAGTATAGGCTTTCTTAATGTCCTCGTCTTTGCTCTTTGCAGATATAAAAATAACCTTTATAGCTGGGATAGCGTAATTTTTTTTGACATACTCGCATACTTCATAGCCGTCAACTTCCGGCATCATGATATCCAAAAGCACCAAATCAGGTTGATGTGCATCTATTTTCTCCATAGCTTCCCGACCGTTTGAAGCTATAAAAACTTTGCTTCCAGATTTCTGTAGCAAGAACTCCAAAGACATTACAATAGAAGGGTCATCATCAACAATTAATATTTTCTTATTTTTTAAATCTACACCGCTCATAATTATACTCCTTTTGGTAAAATGAAGAAAAAACCCGCGCCTCCTTCTTTAGCATTCTCAACCCATATTTCTCCCTCGTGTAAATCTGTTATACGCTTACAGATAGCCAACCCCAAACCGCTTCCCTGATGATTTGCAGATTGGATCTGATAGAATTTGCTAAAAATATGCTGTCTGTGCTTTTCGTCTATTCCCTTTCCATTATCACTAATCTCTATCTTTATCATATCTCTATCTTCTACTACCACAACTTTAAGCAATGGATCTTCCACATCTACATATTTAATTGCGTTTGAAAATAGGTTTTGTAATAGCCGTGACAATAATGATTTATCAGCTATGATATCTCTTTCAAAACCGATTTCTTTAACTATCCTAAAATTTCTGTCATTAAATAATTTCGAAAGTGCGTTCAGCTCTTCTTCAATCAAACTTTTTAAATTAACGGCGGTTTTGTTTATTTCCTCTTTTCCAGATTCCAAGCGTTCTAAATCCAAAACTCGGGTAATCAAACTGCTTAACCGCTCGATTTCCTTAATCATAGTAGCTAAAAAGGTTCTTCTTTGATGCTCGTCTATATCTGGATTATCGTATAAAATCTCCGAAAAAGCCCTTATAGAAGTCAGAGGAGTTCGGAGCTCATGCGTAATACTATATAAAAATTCGTCTTTTAACACCTCTGCATCCTTCATTTTCTGATTTGCCTGGGATAAGGAATCTGAAACTTTCTTAAGCTCTAAAGATGTTTGTTCTAGCTCCTTATTTAAGGACAAAAGCTGTTGAGATTCCTTTATCAACTCTACTACCTCGCTCAAACTTATTTCCTCTTCTTTAAGTATCGAGTCAATCAGGATTCTTGAAGACGCGGTACCGATAACACCTGAAAGTACTTTTTCAGTAAAGCTGAGTAGTCGCTGATCGGCAAACTCATTTGCCCCCAACGCTTTTACATTATACTTCTCCTGAAATTCCTGAATCAAACGCTCTGTTTTTTCTTCTCCAAGAAACTGATGAAGAAAAAACAGAATTTGTGATAGTTTTGCTTTTCCACTCCGTTGCACCGAAAGCTCATAGGGTGTCTGATATTTAAAAACATCCACAAACAATCTAGACTGTACGCTTTCCGACTGTTCAGTTTCAAGAAACAAAGAACAAAAAATATAAACACTTATATTAGCAAACATACTCCAAAAGAAAGCATGCGTTAAAGGCGATAGTGCGGTTAGACCAAACAGTGCATGTGGTTTCAGAAAAGTTATTCCGAATAAACCTTGTTCAAGTATGTGAGCAGGAAGCAAGCCAACTCCTATCATGTCTGGAATAATCAGGGTATAAAACCAAATAACAACACCTATGATGATTCCCAACAGTGCTCCTTTATGATTTCCTCCTTTCCAAAACAGGCCACCAATAACCGCAGGAGCAAACTGAGCAACTGCAGCAAAGGAAATAAGTCCGGTGGAAACTAAAGAGTAACTTTCGGCAACTTTGGCAAAATAGAGATATGCCAGCAAGAGGATTAAAACTATAGAAAACCTTCTGATTATTTTAACGGAACGCTCTGCATTTCCTAAAAAAGCTTCTTTTAAAGGATTGACTTTTAAAATAATGGGTAAAAGCAGATTATTGCTCAACATTGTACTTAGTGCGATTGTCTCTACGATAATCATCCCCGTAGCAGCAGAAAATCCTCCCAGATAAACTAATAAAGCCAAAAATTGCTGATTATTTGAAAAAGGGATAGATAAGATGGCATAATCTGCCTGAAGTGAATTTCCAAAAAGCATAATCCCCGCCAAAGCAACCGGCAACACAAACAAATTAATAATAAGCATATATAAAGGAAAAAGCCATAGCGACTTATTCAAATGCTTTTCGTTTGTATTTTCCACCACGGAGACCTGAAATTGTCTGGGCAAAAGTATTACTGCCAATGCAGATAATAAACAAATAACCAACCAGTCTACATACCCCCGCTGTTCTTTAATAAGAAAAGCTTGCTGGAAAACTTCATTTTTTGCGGTTTGCTGAAAAACATCAGCAACCCCGTTAAATATAAAATAAACTATAAATATTCCGCCTACTAAAAAAGCCAGCAATTTGACTATCGATTCAAATGCTACAGCTGCAACCATACCTTCATGTTTTTCAGCAGAATCAATTTTCCTGGTGCCAAAAAACATCATAAATACCGCCAGTGAAACTGTAATCCAAAATGAAATATTCTGAAGTATTTGTGTGTTTGGAAGAGTATATATTTTTCGCTGCGATACGTTTTCCAACAAAAAACCAAAAGTGATTGCTATCGCTTTTATCTGTAATGCGATGTAAGGCACCAATCCTATTACACAAACTATCGTCACTAATGTACCTAGGCCAGCTTTTTTACCATACCTTGCAGATATGAAGTCCGCTATCGAAGTTATCCGTTGCGCTTTAGAAATACGTATAATTTTTCTAAGTAATAAAAACCATACCGGAGCTGTAATCGTTGGGCCAATGTACACTGCCAAAAACTCCAAGCCGTCCTGAGTGGCCTTTCCTATACTACCATAAAAAGCCCATGCAGAACAATAAACTGCTATTGAAAAAGAATAAATTACGGGTTTAAATCTACTCAGCTGCTTCGGGTTCCGTTCAGCTCCGTAAGCCAGCATAAAAAGTGCCAGCAGGTATCCAAAAGAAATTGATATGAGTACTCCTATTCCCATCTATCAATACCTTTTTGAAAATAAAAAAAGTGCAATAATCAACAGCAACCATACACCAAACAGATAAATGTACAATAAAGGGATGCCGCCAATAAAAATTGAACGGTTGGAAATGGAGAGTACAGGAAAGGTAAGTAAAACCGAAAAGATAATACTAACAAATACCAGACGCTCTTTATTCAACCGTTCTTTCATCAATTAATCTCAATCTTTGAAATCATACTCTCCCTGAAGGCAATACAATCCAAAAACAAACATCCCTCCCGTTATAATCGGAGCTAATATGAAGCTATATATTATAGCCGGTACGAGATCTTCTGTAGTGCCGGTTCCAAATTTTGGTATGGCCTGACTTACTAAAAGATAATAGCCTGCAACAATGCCAACTATCATCCATACAATTCCCAAAAATCTTCTGATTGCATTCATTGTTTAGTTTTTTATTGGTTATTAATCCTTTGCTTTTTGTTTGGTATCGATATATAGTATGCCTATCACAAAAGAAATACCGGCAATTATTATCGGATACCACAACCCCTCTAAATAAGGCTTATCAAAAGGTAATACTTCACCAGCCGCAGCGGCAACAGTATTTGCTGTCTCAGCCTTAGTTGCCAGATAAGTTGCAATTGCAGGTAAGAGCCCTCCGAAAACACCATTACCAATATGATAAGGTAAAGACATAGAAGTATAGCGAATATTAGTTGGGAACATTTCTACCAGAAACGCAGCTATTGGGCCGTACACCATGGCCACATAAATAACTTGTACAAAAACCAAAAGTACAATGGTCCAAAATGCTCCATCCGACAAATCGGTAATCTTTTTCACCGTGGTCTGGTTTGTGGTAAGATTTAAAGTAGTGATTTCCTGATAAGTAGTACCATCCTCATACAATTTTTGCACAGTTGTAATCTTAACTGAATCTGCTCCATCATGAATTGTAGAATAGCTAATATCGGTTGTCGCCCTGTCTATCATTTCCACTTTACCTTCTAAACTGGATGTTTTATAAATTTTATCATAAATGGGTCTGTAGGTAAAGATTGCAATTAACATACCTGCAAGCATAATTCCCTTTCTGCCAATTTTATCTGAAAGCCATCCAAAAAACACAAAAAAACCGGTTCCCATCATTAGAGCTGTGGCAATAATATAGTTTGTTTGTTCAAACTCTACATGACAAACGGTTTGTAAAAATGATAATGCATAAAATTGGCCCGTGTACCAGATTACTCCCTGTCCCATAGCTGCTCCAAATAAAGCAAGCAGCACAAACTTGAAGTTGTATTTTTTACCGAAAGATTCCTTTAGAGGATTGGCTACGGTCTTGCCTTCAGCTTTTGCTTTTTTGAAAAGTGGAGATTCGTCCATATTCCTTCTGATGAAATAAGAAACAACCACCATTACAATCGATAATAGGAAAGGTACACGCCATCCCCAGTCTTCAAAAGACGCTTTATCCATAGAGTTTCTGGTTATCAGGATAACAAAAAGAGAGATAAAAAGGCCTATAGTTGCGGTCGTTTGAATCCATGAAGTGCGTAAACCTCTTTTATTCGGTTCAGAATGCTCTGCTACATAAGTTGCGGCTCCACCATACTCTCCTCCTAAAGCAAGTCCCTGCAAAAGGCGTAAAACCAATACCAATACAGGTGCAGCGAAACCTATTGTTTCATACCCTGGTATAAGTCCGATAGCAAATGTAGACAAGCCCATCAGCAACAACGTTACCATAAAAGTGTATTTTCTACCTATCAGATCGCCCAGACGCCCAAAGAAAAGAGCTCCAAACGGCCTCACCACGAAACCAGCTGCAAACGTTGCCAATGTAGATAAAAATGCCGCCGTGGGATTATCCTGTGGAAAAAATTTGGTTGCTATAACAACAGCCAGGCTACCAAAAATGTAAAAATCGTACCATTCAATTAATGTCCCTGCTGAAGAGACGCCTATAACTTTCCAAAGGTTTTTATTTTCAACCTTCTCTTTAGGAAGTGTTTCTGCCATATTATAAAATTTAGGTTTGGTTTTGATTTTGAGCTAATTGGCTGCCCGAAATCTTGACTAAATTTTATAATAAGAAAATTCAAAAGCAAAATGAATATACACAAATGGTAATTATATATACACAAACTATCGCTTAAATCTATCCCAGGTGATAACCATATATTTATCACCCAACTCGGTAACCACCAATCCCTGACCTTTCAAACTTTCTTTGTTAACAAAAAAATCAACCAATTCCTGATAACGCATAATTTTATAACTGGGTTTATATTTATTTACCACAGGTTTTTCTCCAAGATGTCTTTTCACAATATTCATAACTGTAACGTGACTAATCCCCAAAATCCTTTCGATTTCCCTATAGGATATACCTTCCAAATATAACTGCAAAGCCTTTATAACGTAATAGTTATCTACGCTTTTACCCAATTTCCCTACCGTAAAAAAGTAATTGCAATCTTTACATTTAAATCTTTGCTTATTATTGATCAAACCACTTTTCACCACACTTTCCGAAAGGCACTTGGGACATTTTGAAGGATATTCTTCCTGAAGGCTCATAATTAGATATATTATTTTAGCAAATATATATTAATTTGGCAATAATAAATCAATAAACCTTATCACAAGATATTTCAATTAATATTGTAGATAAATAAATTACCAGCAAAGAGTTATAACTAAATTCCTGATTTTTTAGACATAAGATCCTGCTTACCTCTCGACTAATTCTTTCACAGTATCTCCATAATAATCTATTTTATCGGCTCTCATACTTAACAATCTATACCACCTTTTAAAAGTATTGATAAAGACAATTAACATTAAAACCATTGCTAGCAGCGCTAAAGACGATAATAGGTATTGCTCTTTTGGCAAATAGACATTCATAATCTGCTCATAACCTGCCCAAAAAGTTATTAACGCCATAAATATTCCCGGTATAGCCGCACATAAAGCATACTTCTTCCTATTCATTCTTATGAGCATGGTTGTACAAACAATCAACCCACAGGCAGCCAACAACTGGTTACTGATACCAAATAATGGCCATATGCTACTTACATTTCCGGTATAAACAAGATAACCCCACGAAAAGGTAAATAGCAGACTACTGATGATGATACCCGGCATCCAGTTCTTATCATTAAACCTTGGCACTACGGTACCCAGCATTTCCTGCAAAAAGAACCGACCTACCCTTGTCCCGGCATCTATTGCTGTTAGGATGAACACGGCTTCAAACATAATAGCGAAATTATACCAGTAAGCCATAACATCATCCATAAAAGGAATCTTATTGAATATATGCGCCATGCCAACTGCCAAAGAAACTGCTCCCCCGGTCCTACCTTGGAGGTCAACACCTATCTTTTCACTGAAATAGGCCAGCTCAACCGGCTTTAAGCCCGGGTTCTGGGCGATGAAAGATTCGTACATTTCTTTAGGTGTGTTGATAGCAAAATAGTCCCCGGGTACCAGCGTACAAGCTGCTATCAATGCCATCAGGGCAACAAAACCCTCAACAAGCATCGCACCATAACCTACAAATAGAATTTCCTTTTCATTTGTCAACATTTTTGGCGTGGTTCCGGTAGCTATTACTGCATGAAATCCTGAGATAGCTCCACAGGCAATTACTATAAAAATAAATGGTAAAACCGGCCCTCCTATTATTGGGCCTCCTCCGTGTATAAAGTCTGTTATCGCAGGCATCTGCAACGTAGGATGTACAAAAACAACTCCAATAGCCAACATGAGTATTGTTCCTATTTTTAAGTAAGTCGACAGATAATCTCTGGGAACCAATAGCAACCAAACAGGTAGTACAGAAGCGAAAAAACCATATACAGTAATTGCTATAGATATGGTTTCTATCTTCCAGTGGAACAGATTACTGATTTCCTTAAACTGCATCAGCTCATGTCCCCCCACAATCGCAGCAATTAACATAATTCCCCCAAGAATACTTGCGATCGTAACACTGTCCTTACGATATCGCATAATCAACCCCATGATGATAGCGATAGGCATCGTAGCGATTACTGTAAATAAAGACCATGACGCTTCATGCATTGCACTTATACATGCTAATGAAAGGCCTGCCAATGTCAAAATGAGGATAAAAAGTATTGCGAATCCTGCAATCAACCCTGTTTCCTTACCTATTTCTTTACCAGCAATAGTAGCCAAACTCTCTCCTTTATGTCTGATAGATGCAAACAACACAACCATATCATGTACCCCTCCTGCAAGAACACAACCTATCAAAATCCACAATGCTCCTGGCAAATAACCGAATTGAGCAGCAAGCACCGGACCTACCAGCGGACCTGCTGCGGCTATGGCCGCAAAGTGGTGTCCAAAAAGTACATTCTTGTTAGTTGCCACATAATCTTTCCCGTCTGCAAATTCTATTGCTGGTGTAATATTGCTTGCATTTAGCCGCAATACTTTATTCGCCATAAATATCCCATAAAACCGATAGGCTATTGCAAAAACCAACAAAGACACAAAAACCAGCGTTAGCGCATTAATACCATTTAAAAATTCCATAATTATTATTCAGTTATAAGTCTTAGTATAAACAAACAGCAACTTCAGTTTATTAATCAAGTCTCATAATTAATAAAAATCAATTATATATAGAAACTTTTTTTAAATATTTTAATAATGATACCGCTATTCCATTGTATTATTCTCTTCTTAATGTACGTTTATCTATTTTAGTTTATAATTTTGATTCGTTTTGATAGGTCGCACAAAGATTGGATTCTTATCACCAAAGAAACTACATTCTTTTATCTTTCAGCATAGGCTTAGGAGATTGCAAAACACGAGATCATATGTATACGAGCAAAATCAGTTGGCATCCGAATTCCTTCGCATAAAAAATACTTTAAAATATTTTAAAACATCTATTGTCTATTAGATTATTATTTACGATATTTGCGAACTCTTTGTGAAAAGAGAACTGAGTTTTATTAGAAAAAACACAATATAGTCATGTCAAGAATTTGTGATTTAACAGGAAAAGCAGCAATGAAAGGTCATCACGTTTCTCACTCGAACGTGAAAACAATCCGTAAGTTTTATCCTAACCTTCAATTAAAGAAATTTTATATCCCTGAAGAGGATCGTTGGATTACTTTAAAAGTTTCTACTTCAGCGATTAAAACAATCAATAAAATCGGTATCACCGAGGCTATTAACAGATTCATTAAAAAAGGATCTATTTAATTTAAAGACTTTTAACACCCAATAGAAATGGCTAAGAAAGGTAAAGGAAACAGAGTTCAGGTAATCTTAGAATGTACTGAACATAAAGAAAGCGGTATGCCTGGAACATCCAGATATATCACTACTAAAAACCGTAAAAATACTCCTGAGAGATTAGAGATGAAGAAATTCAATCCTGTCTTAAGAAAAGTAACTTTACACAAAGAAATTAAATAATTCACTGCTACCTGTTAGCAATAAAATATAATTAACATGGCAAAGAAAGTTGTTGCTACCTTAAAAAAAGGAACTGGGAAAGAGTTTTCAAAAGTAATTACTACAGTTAGATCAGCTAAAACTGGAGCTTACTCTTTCAAAGAAACAATTGCTCATAACGATAACGTAAAAGACACTATTGCATCTGCACAAAAAGGTGCTTTGTAATTAAAAATTACTGATATTAGAGCCGTCCCGAGAATCGGGATGGCTTTTTTTGTTTAATTTTGCTACTATGGGATTATTTGATTTCTTTAAAAAGAAAGATAAAACGGTTGAAGAACATGAGGCTCTTGAAAAAGGTCTCGAAAAAACCAAGGACAGCTTTTTCTCTAAAATAAGTAAAGCTGTTATAGGAAAGTCTACCGTTGACGATGAGGTTCTTGATGATCTGGAGGAAATTCTTGTCACTTCTGATGTTGGTGTAACCACTACTCTGAAGATTATTGAAAGAATAGAAAACAGGGTTGCAAAGAATAAATACCTGAACACGTCAGAACTGAATCAAATCTTAAGAGAAGAAATTCAAGCCCTTTTAGAAGAAAATAATTCCGCAGACTTCGAGCAGTTTAACTATAGTGGCAAAAAGCCTTATGTTATAATGGTTGTAGGGGTAAATGGAGTTGGAAAGACAACTACAATAGGCAAATTGGCTTATCAACTAAGAGAGGCTGGAAACAAAGTTGTATTGGGTGCTGCAGATACCTTCAGGGCTGCCGCAGTAGATCAGATTAAACTTTGGGGCGAACGGGTTGATGTTAGAGTTGTTTCTCAGGGGATGAATGCAGACCCTGCCTCTGTAGCTTTTGACACGCTACAATCTGCTGTTGCCAATGACGAAGATATAGCCATTATTGACACCGCTGGAAGATTACATAATAAAGTTGGTTTGATGAATGAATTAACCAAAATCAAAAACGTAATGCAAAAAGTAGTTCCCGGTGCTCCTCATGAGATTTTGTTGGTTTTAGATGCTTCTACTGGTCAAAATGCTATTGAGCAATGCAAACAATTTACACAAGCTACGGATGTGAATGCTTTGGCTTTAACTAAATTGGATGGAACTGCCAAAGGAGGTGTGGTAATTGGTATTTCTGACCAATTTAAAATTCCTGTTAAATATATTGGTGTTGGGGAAAAGATGACAGACTTACAGCTGTTTAACAAAAAAGATTTTGTTGACAGTCTGTTCAAACAATAATCATGGAAGTTAGAAAAAAGAATAAGGTTGAGCCTGAAGTTCAGCCACGTGTGAATGTCGTAACGCTTGGATGTTCTAAAAACACCTATGATTCTGAAATATTGATGGGCCAGTTGAAAGGCAATCATATTGATGTGGTTCACGAAGCGAATAATGTTCGCGAAAATGATATAGTAGTTATTAATACTTGCGGCTTTATTGATAATGCGAAACAGGAGTCTATAGACACTATTTTGCAATACAGTGACCTGAAAGATCAGGGAAAGGTTGGAAAAGTTATTGTTACTGGATGTCTTTCTCAAAGATATACACCGGAACTTTCTGCCGAAATTCAGAATGTTGATGCATGGTTTGGTACAAACGATTTGCAAAATCTTTTACACGCTGTTGGTGCCAACTACAAATATGAACTTTTAGGTGAGCGTTTGTTGACTACACCGTCACACTTCGCTTACTTCAAAATTGCCGAGGGCTGTAATCGCCCTTGTTCTTTCTGTGCTATTCCTCTTATGAGAGGCAAACATGTTTCCTTCCCTATTGAAGAGTTGGTGAAAAACGCCAAAAATCTCGCTAAGAACGGAACCAAAGAATTGGTTCTGATTGCACAGGATTTGACTTATTACGGGCTGGATTTATATAACGAAAGAAAGTTAGCAGATCTTTTAAGAAACCTTTCAGATGTCGATGGCATTGAATGGATCAGACTTCAGTATGCTTATCCATCTGGTTTCCCGATGGAAATCCTGGATGTCATGAATGAAAGAGATAACATCTGTAAATATTTAGACATGCCTTTGCAACACATTTCGGACAATATGCTGAAATCTATGCGCAGAGGTACGACTAAACAAAAGACCATCGATCTGGTAAATCAGATTAGGGATAAGGTGCCAAATATTGCCATGCGTACCACTTTAATTTGTGGATATCCTGGGGAAACCGAAAGGGATTTCGAAGAAATGAAAGAATGGGTGGAAGAAACCCGTTTCGACAGATTAGGATGTTTTACTTATTCTCACGAGGAAAAAACACAGGCATTCGATTTAGAAGATAATATTCCTCAAGAAGTAAAAGAACAACGTGTAGAGGAGATTATGGATATCCAACAGGGTATTTCTTTCGACCTGAATCAGGAAAAAGTAGGAAATACTTATAAAGTACTTATCGACAAAAAAGAAGGCGATTACTTTATTGGACGAACTGAATTTGACTCTCCGGAGGTTGATAACGAGGTCCTTTTAAACGCCAGTACAGATTATGCCACTGTAGGCTCTTTTGTAAATATAAAAATAGACCGAGCAGAAGATTTCGATCTTTATGGAAGAATTGTAAAATAAACTCATCAATTGATGAGTTTATTTCTATTTCTATAATTTCGTGGTTTTATGAAAGCACAATATATTGATTATAAAGAAACCGGCTCCTTTTCTCCAGCAGTAATAAGGTATCTGGACAAAGACACATCCCTAAAACCATTTTATAATCAAAACGCTACACTCGAAGGCTTCGAAAAAATTCTATCTTCTAAAAAGATTACTACTAACAGAAAGCTTTTAAGCGAAATACTTACAAAACAATATGAAGGGTTAAATATTTCCCAGCAACTGGCAGAAAATATTACTCTTCTAAAAAACGAAAACTGTTTTACTGTTACTACTGGTCATCAGCTGAATTTATTTACGGGGCCACTATATTTTCTTTTCAAAATTGTTTCCACAATCAATCTGTGTAATGATCTAAAGAAAAGATTCCCCGAAAAAGATTTTGTCCCCGTTTACTGGATGGCTACCGAAGATCATGATTTTGATGAAATTAACCATACATTCATCAATTCTAAAAAGGTTGCCTGGCCAATAGAAACGAACGGTGCTACAGGCAGAATATCTACCGAAGGAATAAAAAAAACAATTGAAGAATACATCAGCGTTCTGGGTATATCGGAAAATGCGCAGGAATTAGGAGAACTTGTCGAAACTGCCTATAAAGAAGAAAACCTATCAAAAGCAACCAGACATCTTGTAAATTCCCTTTTTGGAAAGTATGGGCTGGTTATTTTAGATGCTGATGAACCTGCATTAAAATCATTATTTTCTACCATTATTGCAGAAGACATCATATCTGAAAATAGTTTCAAAAATATCAATCATACGAATGAAGAATTGATCAAAGCTGGAGTATCGCCACAGGTAAATGCCAGAGAAATCAACTTCTTTTATATGTTGGATAACTTAAGAGAACGTATTGTCTTCGAGAATGGAAAATACAATATATTACATTCTGACATTTCATTTTCTGAAACTGAGCTTAAAGAGGAAATTGCAAGTCATCCCGAAAGGTTTAGTCCTAACGTTGTAATGCGCCCGCTATATCAGGAAGTTATACTTCCTAATCTTGCATATATTGGCGGACCGGCGGAACTGGTTTACTGGCTGCAATTAAAGTCAAATTTTAATCATTATCATATCGACTTTCCTATTTTAATATTGAGGAATTGCGCCTCGATAGCTAATCCTAAAATTGACGACAAACTGGAGCGTTTAGGGTTTTCCTATCGTGATATTTTCAAAAATAAGGAAGAGTTAAAAAACAAATGGGTTTTGAGGACCACAGAACATGATTTAAGCATTGATAATGAGTGGCGGGAAATTGACTGTATCTTTGAAAAACTCAAGCTGAGGGCTCATAAAATAGATCCTACTCTTGCTCCAAGTACCGAAGCTATAAAAATTCGCCTGCATAAAGCAATGCGCAGTTTAGAAAAGAAACTCTTAAAAGCCGAAAAGAAAAATCACTCGGAAGCTTTACAAAATATAGAAAACATAAAAGACGAATTATTTCCAGGAGGAACTTTACAGGAACGTAAAGAGAATTTTGGAATGTTCTACGTAAAATACGGCGAGGACTTTATTCCTTCGCTTCTTAAAAACTTACATCCTTTAGATTTTAAGTACACAATTCTTTCCTAATGAATGAATATTATATCATAAAAGAGAGCGCCCTGCGAGACTTCACAGAAAATGTTTTCAGAAGTATGGGCTGCTCCGACAAACATTCAACTTTAGCTGCTGATGTTCTTTTAAAAGCCGATTTAAGAGGTATAGATTCTCATGGTGTTGCCAGATTAACGGGCTATGTGCGACTTTGGGAAAAAGGACGGGTAAATGCCAAGCCTGATATTAAAATAGTGCATGAGACACCATCTACTGCTACAATAGACGGAGATGCAGGTTTAGGTTTGGTAGTGGCTCCTTTCGCTATGAAAATTGCCATTGAAAAAGCAAAAAATGCTGGTTCGGGCTGGATAGCTATTAAAAACTCCAACCATTTTGGGATAGCAGGTTATCATGCTTTAATGGCTGTGGAACAAGATATGATTGGTTTTGCAGTAACCAATGCCAGTCCATTGGTAGCTCCAACCTTTTCGACCGAAAGAATGCTGGGGACAAACCCTATTTGTTATGCCTTCCCTGCAGGAAAATATCCTCCATTTATAACGGATATGGCTACTTCTACCGCAGCAAATGGTAAACTGGAAATTGCACAAAGGAAAGGTACGGATGTCCCTACCGGATGGATTCAGGATAAAAATGGAAATACTACAACCAATCCTCATGGATTGAAAGAAGGTGGCTCCTTACTTCCTTTAGGTTCGGACCGGGAACATGGCAGTCATAAAGGTTTTGGTTTAAGTGCAACGGTAGATATTTTATCTGCTGTTTTATCTGGTGCAAGCTACGGGCCGTGGGCTCCGCCTTTTGTTGCTTTTATTAATCCTCTGCCAGATCAGCCCGGACAAGGTTTAGGACACTTTTTAGGTGCTATGCGAGTAGATGGCTTTAGACCAGTAGATGAATTCAAATCACATATGGATAATTGGATAGACCGCTTTAAACAGGCTACTCCAATAAATCCCGATCAACGTGTTGTTATTCCCGGAGAACCGGAATATGAAGCGGAAATAGAAAGAAGAAAAAACGGAATTCCTTTGATAGACGTAGTCGTAAATGATTTGAATGAGGTTGCAGAGAAGTTTGGTATTGAGAAATTGAATTAATTAACTTTTCCCGGTATTTGTATCTTAACAGAAGTTGAAACGACCTACATCTTATTTCTAACCGATATATCTTCAATCACTCCTATTACAATAAAAAGGTTAAGATATCAGAAATTGAAGATTTCTTATGGGACGAAAGATTATTAAAAACAAAAAAGGAAACTAAGATTAGTTTCCTTTTTTGTTTTTAATGTATTCCTCTAAATAATCGGTTCCATCTGATTTTGGAAAGGAAAGACCCCTGATCATTCCAGCTCATCCATATAAATAAAGCTTTACCAACGATATGATCTTCTGGCACAAAACCCCAATATCTAGAATCTGCTGAATTATGGCGATTGTCTCCCATCATCCAATAATAATTTTGTTTGAAGGTATAAGAGTCAGCCTGTTTATCGTTAATATAATATTTACCATCTTTCTCTTCCAGCTTATTATTTTCGTAGATTCTAATTGCTCTTTCATAAATAGAGAAATTATTAGAATCTAATTTTACAGTCCAACCCTGTGCAGGGATAATGATAGGTCCGTAGTTATCCTGATTCCATGGATGTCTGGGATCATGTGGAAAAATTTCATCTCTATACTCTCCCTTTTCACTGTAGATTTCCTTAACTGCTTCTACATTAGAAAAAGCTTTAATTTTGTCTACTTCTGAATGAGGCATTGCAAAAACATAAACATCTCTGCTTGGTCTTTGTATAAGATCAACATCCAAATCTGACATTGCAATTGGATTAAAATCTACTCCGTTCGTTTTCACATAATATTCTGTCTGGCTTTTCTCTGGCATGTCTGCTACTTTTCCATTAACAGATACAACTCCGTCATTGATAACCAAAGTATCGCCACCTATAGCTAGACATCTTTTTATATAGTTTTCCCTTTTATCTATAGGTCTGTTAAGAGGTTCGTCGGCATCCATGGGATAGTTGAATACCACGACATCATTCCTCTTCACTTTTTGCAATCCTGGCAATCTGTAATAAGGTAATTGCCAGCCATCCCAATATGCTTTTGTCCCGGTAATTGGCATCGTATGATGTGCAAAAGGAAATGAAATTGGAGTAATTGGTGTACGGGCACCGTAATTAATCTTACTCACAAATAAGAAATCACCAACTAACAATGATCTTTCCATTGATCCTGTTGGGATTGTATAAGCTTCTATAAATAAACCTCGGATAATTGTCGCGGCGATAACGGCAAAAATGATTGCATCCAACCATTCTCTTCCGGCACTTTTTTTCTTTTTGGCTTTATTGTTTTTATCGCCTTTTTGCCAAAATTTTAAACTCATTAGCTTCGTATGTTAAACCTTGAAATCGTACATTTCTTTCACCGAGTAGAACCCAGCTTTGCCAGGCAGCCATTCGGCAGCTAAAACTGCGCCCAATGCAAATCCCTGACGACCATGTGCCACATGCTTCAATTCGATTCTATCTACATCAGAATCATAAAGAACAACATGTGTTCCCGGAACCTCTCCCTCTCTGAAAGAATTTATAATTAGATTCTCTGGCTTATGCAATGTTACATCATCAGAATTTTCTGCGTTAACATCTACCCATTGCCTTTTCTCTTTAAACTCTTCTAAAATATCTTCTGCAATAGTTATTGCTGTACCACTTGGAGAATCCAGTTTGTGAATATGATGAATTTCTTCCATACAAACATCATATTGGTCGGAAAAATTATTCATCATTTTCGCCGCCATCTTACTGATCTGGAAGAATATATTTACACCTACGCTAAAATTAGAACCATACATTACCGATGAGTTAGCTTCTACACAGGCATCTTTTACCTGTTGTAAATGTCCGTACCATCCTGTTGTTCCAACTACCAGCGGTGTCTTCGATTCGATACATTTATAGATATTATCTAAAACAGTATGAGGAGTACTAAATTCGATAGCTACATCGGCTTTTCGCAGATTTTCTATCGTTAATTCGTGTGTATTGTTTTCGTCTATTTTTAATACAATTTCATGATTACGATCCAGGGCAATGCCTTCGATCATTTTCCCCATTTTTCCGTAACCGAGTAACGCTATTTTCATAATTTAATATTTAGTTTAAGCATTGGAACAGGTGCCTGAAAACCTGATCCCGCATACATTGGTGTATAAATTGAAGGTTTTAAATTTATAGACAGATTATCACTTACATCAAAAGTGGCCAATTTTGCATCTATATATGCATCTATCATTTGTAAGGAGTGAAAAGCAAAAAAGGCTATAATAGCCAAATCTCTGTTTCTTCGATAAAAATCTTTTGTATTGTAAATCTGTTCATCTGTAGCAAATTGGTATTTTTCATACTTAAATTCGCCTCGCTTTCTGGCCTGACTTTCTGATAAAAATTCTTTATAATAGCGTTGATTAAACTCATAATACAAACCAACTCCTACATAACCGCCATAAACTAAGGGTACTTTCCACCATTTTTTATTTCTGATTTGCCCCCATCCCGGTATTATAGCAGATCTCAACACAGCTTTTCTTGGAGATTGCAATGAACTTGAATCTCTAAAAAGTGTATTACCTCTTTCCTTTATGGCCGGTCCAACGTCGCTTCCTTCCTTGATAATTTGTTTAGAAAGCGAGTCCAACTCCTGTCCTTTTACATTTAAGACAAGACCCAGCAATAAAATAATAGAGAATGCATACTTAATCATCTGCTACCAATCTAGAAGCTCTAGAATTCTATTTAAATCGTCATTTGACAAAAAGGGTATTTCAATAGCGCCTTTTCCATTAGTTCCAACTTTCATTTTGATTTTAGTTGCGAATTTAGATGAAAGGTCGTCCTGAATCTTTTGATATTGAAAAGAAATACCTTCTGCCTTCTTCCCTTTTTCTATCTTAACCTGTTCGTTTTGTTTGATATTCCGAACTAGCTCTTCTACTTTTCTAACTGAAAGGTCTTTATCTATAATTTCCTGAAAGATAAATAACTGATTTGCCGGATCCTCTACGCTAATCAATGCTCTTGCATGTCCCATAGATAGCTGGCTGTCCCGGATAGATGCCTGAATTACCGGAGGCAATTTCAGCAAACGAAGGTAGTTAGTTACTGTAGATCTGTTTTTAGAAACCCTGTCTCCAAGTTCTTCCTGCTTCAAACTACACTCATCAATCATTCTTTGGAAACTCAAGGCAACTTCTATTGCATTCAGGTTTTCTCTCTGAATATTTTCAATTAAAGCCATTTCCAACATTTGCTGGTCATTGGCTGTACGAACGTAAGCCGGAATATCTTCTATTCCCGCCATTTTGGTAGCTCTTAACCTACGCTCTCCAGAAATTAATTGATATCTGTTATCTCCAACTCTCCTAACTGTAATAGGCTGAATAAGTCCTTGTAATTTTATAGACTCTGACAACTCCTGTAATGCCTCTTCATCAAACTCGAAACGAGGTTGATAAGGATTTACTTCTATTTGATTGATTAGAATTTTATTAACAGACCCCACTGAAACTGAGCCAGGATTAGTTTCTGTAACCTGTTGCTGCGTATATGAACTACGCTGTACTTCCGGCGTATCATTTAATAATGCACCTAAGCCTTTTCCTAGTCCAAATTTTCTGTCTTTGCTCATTATTTCTTATTCTCCTCTGCGTCTTTAATAGATCCCACTGTGTCTTTCGACATACTATTTTTCTGAATAATCTCGCGAGCTAAGTTCAGGTAGTTGATAGCTCCCTTTGAATTTGCATCATGCATGATGACAGAAATTCCGAAACTTGGTGCTTCGCTTAATCTTGTATTTCTTGCTATGATTGTATCAAAAACCAGGTCTTCGAAATGCGAGCGCACTTCCTCTACAACCTGATTAGAAAGTCTTAAACGCACATCGTACATCGTTAACAAAATCCCTTCTATCTCTAATTCAGGATTCAGTCTTGTTTGTACAATTTTGATAGTGTTTAACAGCTTCCCAAGACCTTCCAAAGCAAAATACTCACATTGTACAGGAATAATAACTGAATTTGCTGCTGTTAAAGCGTTAATCGTAATCAAACCTAAAGATGGCGAACAATCTATAATGATGAAATCGTAATCATTTTTTATTTTCTCCAAAACGCCTTTCATTTTGTATTCGCGTTCATGAAGGTTGATCATTTCGATCTCGGCACCAACTAAATCAATATGTGCAGGCAATAAATCCAGATTTGGCGTGTCGGTTTTCTTTATAGCCTCTCTTGGATCTACATCATTAATAATACATTCGTAAATACTGGTTTTAATAGTTCTTGGATCAAACCCAATACCTGACGTAGAATTGGCTTGAGGATCGGCATCAACAATTAAAGTTTTGTATTCTAAAACAGCCAAACTAGCTGCTAAATTTATAGATGAAGTAGTTTTGCCTACTCCGCCTTTCTGATTGGCAATTGCTATTATTTTACTCATCTAAACAATAAAGCTATATTCTTCGGTTTTTATTGTAATCCCAATTATATAAAATCGTAATTTCGGGGCATCCTACCCCTATTTACAGATGGGCACAAGATACAAATTTATACAATACCAATTTCAACAGGTTTATACGATTTATACACATAAATGAAGACTTTAATAGTATCAGGAACTAACCGACTCAACAGTAATACGTTAAAAGTTTCCAAATATTATCAGAAAATACTGACCGAAAAGAACTATGAAAGCGAGATTTTGTCGTTAACGGATTTGCCTGAAAATCTTGCAGCTACAGACCTTTACGGAAAAAGAAGTGAAGCTTTCACAAAAATTTTACAAAAAGTCAATGAAGCCGAAAAATTTCTTTTTGTAATACCGGAATATAATGGCAGTTTCCCTGGCATTCTAAAACTTTTTATTGATGCCTGTGATTTTCCCGCTTCTTTTTATGATAAAAAAGCCGCTTTAGTAGGATTGTCTTCGGGTAAATATGGAAATATCAGAGGTATCGACCACTTTACTGGTGTATGTAATTACGTTCATTTAAATGTGATGCCCTTAAAAATCCATTTAACTTATATCAATAAAGATTTAAACGATTTGGGCAATTTCATTAATGAGGACACTATTAAGTTTGTTAATCAACAGATTGACAAGTTTATAAAGTACTAATCTTTCTTATGGACATCCAAAAAGTTAACAACGCAGCTCACCCATTTTTTGATGAGTTTTGGCAGGTATATAATGATAGTTTTCCACAAGAAGAAAAGCGCAACGTCTTACAGCAAACGGAAATTTTCAGTAAACCTGAATATTCTTTAGATATTTATTTAGAAGAGGGCGCTTTAAAAGGATTTTTAGCCTATTGGTCATTCCCCAACTTTATTTTTATAGAGCATCTGGCAATTACTAAATCCGGGCAAGGTAAGGGCTTGGGAAATATTATTTTATCTGACTTTATAAACGAACATGATCTCCCCATAATTCTTGAGATTGAACACCCTAAGGATGAAACATGCGTACGTCGTTTACGGTTTTATGAGCGTGTAGGCTTTAAGAACAATACATATAGGCACTACCAACCCGCTTTTATAAAAGGCAATGCTCCTTTAAGTTTAACAATCTTAAGCTATCCAAATCCTATTTCAGAAAAACTGTATTTAGGTTTTTGCAAATTGCAACAGGAAATTGTAATGAATCACGAGAACTAAACTGCAAAGTTAATCCAAGCGCTACCTTCAAAGCCAAAATTAAAATATTTAGGAGTAATAATTTCCGCAATCGATTCCAGAACGTCTACTCTTTCCGCTGCTAATTCAGATTTCAACAAATCGTTCCGCAGTATAAAAATTTTATTTCCCTTCACTGCTTTTAATTCAGTAAAATTCGGCATTTGTAAAAGATCTGAAACTTTTGGCAAGCTGCTTTCTATACTTTCGCCATTTAAAGATAAAATCAGGATATCTGGGTCCATATCAAGCAAACTCTCCCAACTATTAGCATAAATCAGATGTCCACCTCCCTTGCTCACAATGTCATTTAGTGACTCATCATAAGCAACTGCAATCTCATTCAAATCAGAAATAAAGGCAATCTTTGGCTTATCCGGAAAGAACTTTAGCTTATGTACAACAATATCAACTCTTTCTTGTAGTTCTTCTGCTAATGTTTCGTTTCGTTCGGATACACCTAAAATTTCCATTATCAAATATTTTTATGCTGCAAAGATAGGAAATGATTACAGAGCGTAATAAAAAAGCCTTCCTGATTTTATCAAGAAGGCTTCAACCATATTTCTATTTTATTCGGATTTTAGTTTCCTCCCATTCC
This sequence comes from Pseudopedobacter saltans DSM 12145, assembly GCF_000190735.1. Taxonomy (GTDB): domain Bacteria; phylum Bacteroidota; class Bacteroidia; order Sphingobacteriales; family Sphingobacteriaceae; genus Pseudopedobacter; species Pseudopedobacter saltans. The sequence continues at coordinate 308,498 of NC_015177.1, read as the reverse complement.
TCCGCCGCTACTTTCACCTTGTTTTAGATCGTCATTTTTAACTCCCCGCTTATTGTTTTGGTTTACTTTCAAATTTCCAAACCTCCAACTAAAGTTAACTCCAACTGATCTGAAAGGAATCGAGAAGTTATTGGTTTGGATAAATCCATCTCCTGTAATTTCCGATTTAAAGTTTTTTCTGTTGTTAAATGGATCGATTACATTAATTCCAACACTTCCTTTTTTATCGAATAATTCTTTTTTCAGTCCTAAATTCCACATGTTAAATGATGGATTCTTTCCCTGAAAAGTCCTTCGTGGCGAATTTGTTATCAGGAAAGTTTCGAAAGTAAAACCTTTAGAAAAAGCATAAGTACCGCTTAAAAATGCATTGTACATAAAATAGGTTTTATTTTCTGCACCGGAAAGATTTGCACTACTTTGTCCCAAACTGATATCATAAGTGTAGACATTAAAGTTACCTCTCAATGTGAGGGGCTTAACCGGGCTAATAGAACCGAAAAAATTCATCCCGAAAGAATTATTACGTCCAACGTTATCAAAAGTTGTTAAGGAAACTGTCTTTCCATCAATCTCTATTTGTTTAACTACATTTTCTATAACGTTCTGCGTATTTCTGTAATATAAAGACGCATTGATTACCGTAGTTTTAATGAATCGTGAATATCCCAGTTCGATATTATCTGAAACCTCTGGCGACAAACGTGGATTACCTTCCGATTGATTATAAAAATCTGCAGCATTTCTAAAAGGGTTCAGGTAAAATACACTTGGCCTCTGAATCCTTTTGTTATAACTTAGCTTTAATGTCTGGAAATTTTTAAACGTCCTTGATATTACTATGCTTGGCACAAAATTCCCATAATTATTTTTAAAAGGAGCAAAGGTACCGCTCCCAGCATCGTTGCCATCTATATCGGTATACTCGTATCTTGCACCTCCCTTAATTCCGTAGTTTTTTGCAACAGTAAAGCCTAAAGTAGCATAACCAGCAAACACATTCTGATTATAGTCATATATGAAATTTCGGTTTGGAACAGGGATTCTATTTCCTCCGGATAAATCGGTACTGTCTACTTTAGAGTCATTGTCTATATTTCTAATAATTGCCTTTGCTCCGGTTTCTAAAGTAATTCCTTTAAACGGATGGGTATAATCCAGCTGAAATGTTGATTCTTTATTTATTGCATCGCTTGCGCCAATTTCTTTTCTCACTCGCTGATCGATAAACGAATTATAGTCATTATTCAGTTCACTTCTGCTCAACTGCCATGCAAAAGTTATTTCCTGTCCTTCTTTTTTAAATTTATGGGAATAATCATTATTCCAGTCGAAGCTGATAACCTTATTTTTATTATCCGTCATTCTTTTAAAAGCATTTTCTATGCCTCCAAAACTGTTCTTATTATCATTAAATCCATCGATACTAAACTGGAACCAATTTACTTTAAGATTGGAGCTTATAGAGTTGTATTTATTGAAATCGTAATCTGCACCAATTGATCCGTTCGTTGCCAATCGCTCGGTTGTGCTTTCACCATTCTGCTTGTTGTAATCACCATTTGTGTTTTGTCTATCAAACGTTATAATAGATGTTTGTGGCCATGAATAATACCCACCAGCATTGGCATATAAACCTAATCTTCCTTTTTTTGCATTCAGATTGATATTTCCACTGTTTTGTCTGGTTCCAACACCTGCATTTACAGATCCGCTTATCCCCTCTAAATTATTCTTTTTGGTAATGATATTGATAATCCCTGACGTTCCTTCCGCATCATATTTGGCAGATGGAGAAGTTATTACTTCCACATTTTTTATCTGGTCTGCCGGAATAGCTTTCAGCGCATCCGCAATATTACCCGCCATCGTTCCCGAAGGTTTTCCATTTATCAGAACTTTGATATTTGAGCTTCCTCTTAAAGATACGTTTCCTTCATAATCTACAGATAATAAAGGTACTTTTCGCAATACATCAACAGCTGTCCCTCCGGAAATCGCCACGTCTTTTTCAGCGTTATAAACCAATTTATCGATTTTATTTTCGATAATATTTGCCTGGCCTTCTACTACAACTTCCTGTAATATTTTATTGCTGGGGACAAGTATAATTGTTCCTAAATTTAGATCAGGCTTACTGTTAGTTGTTGTTATAGGCTCTATAATCTTTGTATTATAACCAATAAATGAAATAGTTAATCGGTATTTCCCTGGAACAACCTTTTCTAATTTAAAAGCACCTTTATCATCTGCCAAAGCACCATTAATAGATTTAGTTTGCTTTACAGCAGATAAAGAAACCGCAGCATAGTCTACCGGAGTTTTAGTTAATGAGTCTATAATAACTCCTGAAATTTTTCCTACGATACTATTTTGCGCTCCTGCTACTCCACTGGGGCCCTGTTGCGCAAAAGAATGATTTAGAGCAAGAAAAAAAGCTGATAGGATATAAAAACGCTTCATGAATATTTTTTAGTATTTGATCGAATCTGTCGCTTTTTGTTACGAAAATTTTTGATTTTAATGAGTTCCGGCAAAAATAACCTTTTAAAAAACACTAAAAAGCAAAAATTTGTTAAAGAAAAAGGCGGTTAAAACCGCCTTCCCTTATGCCACTATATTGATAATTCTTCCTTTTACAATAATTATCTTTTTCGGTGTTTTACCGTCTAGGTATTTCTGTACCTGTTCATTTGCAAGAACCAGCTTCTCTATTTCTACGTTATCTAAATCTAAACCAAAGCTTAGATTGGTTTTGGTCTTTCCATTGATAGAAATAGGATAATTAAATTCACTTTCTACCAGATATTCCGCATTAAATTTAGGAAAACGGGCTTTTGATAAAGTACCTTCTGTATTTCCTAATAATGTCCAAAGTTCTTCGGTAATATGCGGTGCATACGAAGAAAGCAAGATTACCATCTCCTGTAAAATCGCTCTCTTATTACATTTTAAATCTGTAAGCTCATTTACAGTAATCATAAAGCTTGACACTGATGTATTGAATGAAAAACGTTCTACATCATCTTCAACTTTCTTGATTAACTTATGCAAAGATTTAAGTTCTTGCTTTGTAGGCTCATCATTGGAAACTACAAATTCAAAAGCATCATTATGGAAGAGTTTCCAGAATTTTCTCAAGAATTTAAATACTCCTTCGATACCGTTGGTATTCCATGGTTTGCTTTGTTCTAAAGGTCCAAGGAACATTTCGTACATTCTTAAAGTATCTGCTCCATATCTTTCAATTAAGTCATCGGGATTTACAACATTGAATTTAGATTTGGACATTTTCTCTACTTCTACTCCGCAGATATATTTTCCTTCTTCCAGTACAAACTCTGCATCTTTAAATTCCTCTCTCCAGTTTCTGAATTTATCTAAATTCAAAATATCATTTTCAACGATATTAACATCAACATGTAAAGCAGTAGTTTGATAATTATTTTTCAAGCCATTGGATACATAAGTATTTGTTCCTCTTCCGTCTTCGCTCATTATCCTATAAACGAAATTAGAACGCCCCTGAATCATCCCCTGATTGATTAACTTTTTGAAAGGTTCTTCTTCTTTTGCAAAACCCAGATCTTTCAAAAACTTATTCCAGAAACGGCTGTACAACAAGTGTCCGGTCGCATGTTCCGAACCTCCGATATATAAATCCACGTCTTTCCAATATTCAATTGCTTTTTCAGAAGCAAATTCTTTGTCGTTATGTGCATCCATATATCTGTACCAATACCAACTGCTTCCTGCCCAACCTGGCATAGTACTTAACTCGTATTCATACTCGCCTTTGTATTTCCAATCTTTTGCTCTTCCTAGTGGAGGTTCTCCCGTTTCGGTTGGTAAATATTTATCTACCTCTGGTAATAACAAAGGCAATTCGCTTTCGTCAATTAAATAAGGCAAACCATTTTTAAAATATACTGGAACCGGCTCTCCCCAATAACGCTGACGTCCAAAAATGGCATCACGCATGCGGTAATTCACCTTTGCATAACCCTGCTCCTTTTCTTCCAAAAAGGAAATTAATTTAGCTGTAGCCTCTTTATATCCCAGTCCATTGATAATACCCGAATTAATATATTGTCCCTCTTTAGTAGGATCTGCCTGGCCATCCAATACCTGAGTATCTAAAATCTGGATAATTGGCAAATTAAAATGACTTGCAAACAAATAATCTCTTTGATCTCCAGACGGAACCGCCATAACGGCCCCTGTTCCATATCCAGCTAAAACATAATCCGCAATCCAAACCGGAACCTTTTCCCCATTTAATGGATTGATAGCATATGCACCTGTAAAAGCACCCGATACAGTTTTTGTATCGGCCATTCTATCCAGTTCAGATTTTTTCTTGGTTTGTTGAATATATTGCTCTATTTCTGTTTTTTGTTCTTCGGTTGTAATTTGAGAGACCAGCTCATGTTCTGGTGCGATCACCAAAAAGCTTACACCATAAATGGTATCCACACGAGTCGTGAAAACCTGAATTTTATAATCAGCATCTGCTAATTGGAAATCTACCATTGCACCGACACTTTTGCCAATCCAATTGCGCTGAATTTCTTTCAATGGTTCTGGCCAGTCAATCTGATCTAACCCCTTAAGCAGTCTTTCAGCATAAGCGGTAATACGCATACTCCATTGCATCATTTTCTTCTGCTCTACCGGATGCCCACCACGCTCAGAAAAACCACCGATAACCTCGTCGTTGGCTAATACCGTACCCAAGGCAGCGCACCAGTTTACAGTACTCTCCTTTAAGAAAGCCAAACGGTATTTTAATAATTCTTCCTGCTTTTCGTCTTCTGTTAACGAAGTCCAATCAGAAGGAAGCATTTTTCTCGTATCGCTATCACAAACGGCTTTTACTGCTACTGTTCCTTCGGTTTGAAACTTATGAACCAATGTCGAGATATGTTCTGCTTTGTCCGTTTCTATATTATACCATGAATTGAACAATTGCATAAAAATCCATTGGGTCCATTTATAGTAATCTGGCGAACTTGTACGTACTTCTTTACTCCAATCGAAGGAAAAACCAAGATTATCTAATTGTTCCCGGTAACGATTGATATTTGTTCCCGTCGTAATAGCTGGATGTTGCCCTGTTTGGATTGCATATTGCTCAGCAGGTAAACCAAATGAATCATATCCCATGGGATGCAATACATTGAATCCTTTCAATCTTTTATATCTGGAAAAAATATCAGATGCAATGTAACCGAGTGGATGCCCTACGTGTAACCCCGCACCAGATGGATAAGGAAACATATCCAAAACATAATATTTTGGTTTTGAATTGTCGACTTCTACTTTGTAGGTTTCATTATCGGCCCAGAACTTCTGCCACTTTTTTTCTATATTTTTAAATTGATAATCCATATGCGCCTTTAGATATAAAAGATATTATATTCATTTTTCGTATAAAAGGCGAAAATAAAAAATTAATATGAAGAGCACTTCTTTTCCGTTAGAAAAGTACTTAAATAAAAAGCCATTCCATCATTTTTTAGAACGGCTATCTTGAAGCATTCATTAAATTGTTATTGCCTGAGAGAGAATATACAACCCTTATAGTTTTTTATTTATTTTTGTTTCTAACAAAATTAAGAGTGCCTATTATATCATCCCCTTTCTCTTCATTTCCAAATTGAAGTATCAAATTCTCTTTATCTGCTGTTAATATTTTATAAGAATATGTATCTCCTTTATTATCTCCAGATTTCAAATGTATCTTTAGTAACTTTCCATCTTCTAAAACATCAAAATCACCTTCGTATATATTTTCGTCATCGAAAAAATGTCTAAAATCGCCATTACCAAAAAACTCGAACCCACCATCAATAAAATAAGTTTGATGAAGTACTTTTTCTCCATTTTCAACAAGATAAATCTTTCGACTTACAGCAAACCATTCCCCTAACAGGTTATTCTTTATCTGCCTTAATTTATCTCCGCTATCATCTTTTTTACAACCAACAAAACCTGTAGTGATTGACATATACAATATCAATACCGAAAAGAATTTTCTCATATTCTCCTTATATTTTATAATCAAAAGTAAAATTACAATTAGCTATTTACAATAGCTTAATCCAACCTATGGATTGAACATGACAAAAAAATCAGTGATAAGACACTTTTCTTAAATCACATTATTTACTTACTCTTATATCTTCTGCAGTTACTCCGAATCAAATCGCGCCTGTTTTTCTTTAACCTTATTGTATATTCAAGCAATAGAGGTTATTTCATACTGAAACGAAAAACACATAAAATCAGTTCAATTAAACCAATTAAAACCTTATTTAATGCTGTATTAAGCCTTTAAAGGTTATTCTTATATAAAAAGTATTACCTAGGGAGTGAGATGTCTTGAATATGTATGAATATGAGAGCTGAACAAGACGGTAGCTTAGTGTATAAAATACGGATAATAAACCACCAAAACCATGTACTTTCTCTCTTAATTAAAAAAGCGTTCAATATAGAACGCCTTTCTTAATTAATTCGTCGATTGCAATTAGATAATCTTAGTTTCTTATATAATGCTCCTCACTACCATATACTCTTTTTTCGTTTTCAGAATCAGGGTTTTCGCTCACTAAAACTAATGTATTTCCACTGATAGTAACGGTTAATGTAGCTTCACCATCAACAATCAATTTACCGTTAGAGTAAGTATATGTACCATTATCTTCATCTTCCATTTTTCCTTCATAATACTCCTTTACAGTATATTTTCCCTCCTTTAATGTCAATATATTATAGTTTTCATTATCATGAAGGTCTACCTCATCTTTTCCTTCTTTAACTCCGTTCAATTTTGAATAATAAACAGATTTTGTGGACTTCCATGTTCCTTCTATTCCATTAGTGTTTTTGTCATCGTCTTTTTTACAAGCATTAAACATCACCAATAGTGTAAAAATTGACATTAGTGTAAAAATTGATCTTTTCATAACTATAGATTTTTAAAAAATTATTGTTGATGCAAAAAACCAACATTATTAGTTGATATAAAATACCTAGAACTAGGTATTTTGTAATACAATCAGGTAAAAAATAAATCTCGAATGATAATTCTATATTTAATTCGTTAAATGCTTGTTAATAATGTGCATTTTAGATTCAGGTTTATTATTTTCGCAAGATAATCGAACAACTATGGAAGAATTCGAAGATAGCAGGGCTTCAAAAAAAACAAAAACCATATACGTTTCTACTGTAATCAGCATCTCTCTTGTATTACTTATGGTAGGGCTATTGGGTTTAATCATTGTACACGGAAGAAATCTCTCTAATTATGTTAAAGAAAATATCGTACTTAACGTAATTATAAATGAGGGTACCAATGAAGTAGACATTTTGGCTTTGCAAAAACAAATCGAAAGTAATGAGTACGTGAAATCAACTCAGTATATCAGTAAAGAACTTGCTGCCCGAAATCTAACTCAGGATTTGGGTGAAGATTTCATTAAATTTTTAGGTTTCAACCCTTTGTTATCTTCTATCGATGTTTATCTGAAAGCCGATTACGCAAATAACGAAAGTATTGCTATACTGAGTCAAAAATTACAAAGCAACCCTTTAATTAACGAAGTTCGCTATCAAAAATCGTTGGTTGACATGATTAACCAAAATATAAGGACCATCTCTTTAGTGATTTTTGGATTTGGCGCAGTGCTTTTAATCATTGCTGTTGGATTAATAAATAATACCATTCGATTGGCTATATACTCACAACGTTTTTTAATCAAGAGTATGCAGTTGGTTGGTGCTACTAAAGGTTTCATTCGCAGACCTTTCATTTTATATGGTGTTTTACACGGATTAATAGCGGGATTAATAGCAATTATCCTTTTAATCTTAACCCTATATCTCGCTCAACAACAAATTCCTGAACTGGTAATTCTTAGAAATTACTTCGAATTTGGACTTGTTTTCATTTTAGTAATTGGTGTAGGTATTCTAATTTCATGTCTAAGTACTTATTTCGCAGTTACTAAATACTTAAAATTAAAAGTTTACGATTTATACAGATAAAAACATGATTAATCAATCTCAGAATAAAAACAAGGTTAATTTCGTCTTTGACAAAAGCAATTACCAAATTTTAATTATCAGTATTCTTATTGTTATTGTAGGCTTTGCTCTGATGTCGGGAGATACGGACATCTACAGTTTCAGAAAAATAATCCTTGCACCTATAGTTGTCATCGGAGGATTTGGACTTGGTTTTTATGCTATTTTAAAAAAGAACTCCTTTAACAAATAATGAATACTATTGAGGCCATCATTTTGGCTATTATTGAGGGATTAACTGAGTTCTTACCAGTGTCTTCTACAGGGCATATGATTATTGCCTCTTCTTTAATGGGCATTCAATCTGATAATTTCGTAAAACTTTTCACGGTAGCCATACAGTTGGGTACCATACTTTCGGTAGTAGCACTTTATTTCAAAAGATTTTTCCAGTCTTTTGATTTTTATTTCAAATTATTTGTTGCCTTTTTACCAGCAGTTATTTTTGGATTATTGTTTTCGGATAAAATAGACGAGTTACTGGAAAGTCCTTTAGCTGTAGCTATTTCCCTGCTTATCGGCGGGGTTATTTTGCTTTATGCAGACAAATGGTTCAATAAAGGTACAGTAAACGACACTAACGAAATAAGCTATCCTACAGCTTTTAAAATAGGTCTTTACCAATGTATTGCAATGATTCCGGGAGTTTCCAGATCTGGCGCAAGCATTATTGGTGGGATGGCACAAAAACTAACCAGAAAAGCTGCCGCGGAATTTTCTTTCTTTTTGGCGGTTCCTACAATGTTTGGTGCGACAGCAAAAAAGCTGTATGATTTCTTCAAACATGGAAATACACTGTCAGGACAAGAAATTAACCTGCTTGTTATAGGTAACATAGTTGGCTTTATTGTAGCTATTATTGCTATAAAAAGCTTTATCGGTTTCGTAAGTAAATACGGTTTTAAGGCATTTGGTATATACAGAATAATTGTGGGAGGAATTATTTTAGCTTTGTTATTAAGCGGAAGTAATTTGCAGGTGATGTAATGAGCGAAGAAATAGAAAAAAACAAAATTTATCCAACGTTTAACTTTACACAAGGGGAAGTTTTATTAATAAACAAACCTTATAAATGGACATCCTTCGATATCGTAGGAAAACTGCGTAATAGTTTAAAACCTTTGAAGTTAAAAGTTGGCCATGCTGGAACTTTAGATCCACTGGCGACGGGCCTATTGATTATCTGTACAGGAAAACTCACCAAACAGATCGATTCTTTTCAAGCTGAGGAGAAAGAATATACCGGAACTATCACTTTAGGCAGTACTACACCATCTTACGATCTGGAAACCGAACCAGATCAGTTTTTTGATATTTCAGGCATTTCCGAAAATCAGATAAAAGAAAACACAAAACATTTTATTGGAGATATAGAACAGTTTCCTCCTATCCATTCGGCCTTAAAAAAAGACGGAGAACGTTTGTATTTAAAAGCCAGGCGCGGCGAAGAAGTCAAGGTATCTGCCAGAAAAGTAAGTATCACAGAATTCGAAATTACCAGAATTGAACTTCCCGAAGTAGATTTCAGGGTTGTTTGTTCAAAAGGTACATATATAAGATCGCTGGCACACGATTTTGGAAAACAATTAGGCATTGGTGCTCATTTATCTAAATTGAGAAGAACAAAAAGTGGAAATTTCCGCATAGATAATGCTTTCGAAATAATGGAGCTGGTAAATCATATTAAGGAAATTAAACAAGATCCTGAATTCAAATAATTACCTGAGGAATGAAAATATACAATCACATTGATGAATTTATTCCTATAGAAAATGCTACTGTCACTATTGGCACCTTTGACGGTGTGCACATTGGACATCAAAAGATAATCTCCCAATTAAAAGAAGAAGCTAAAAGGATAAACGGAGAAACTGTTATTCTTACGTTTTTCCCACATCCAAGAATGATCTTACACCCCGAAGATCACAGTTTAAAGCTAATCACAACTATGCCCGAAAAGGCAGAACTATTAAAGCAATTGGGAGTAGATCATTTAATTATTACACCTTTTACGAGAGATTTTTCAAATCTTTCTCCTGAAGAATATATAAAAAATATACTGGTTGATAAAATAGGGACTAAAAGCATTGTTATCGGATACGACCATAGATTTGGGAAAGACCGCTCTGGTGGTTTACCTGAATTACAAACCTATGCTAAAACTTATGGATACCAGGTTACCGAGATTCCCGAGCAGGATATTAATGAAATAACCATTTCTTCTACTAAAATTAGAGAGGCTTTAAAAAACGGAGATGTTCATCATGCCAATGAATTTCTTGGACATGCTTTCCAACTAAATGGAAAGGTTATTAAGGGAGATCAAATAGGCCGGACTCTAGGCTACCCTACGGCTAATCTGTTTATTGAAGAAGAATATAAACTTATTCCCAGCGATGGAATTTATGCAGTAGAAGTTTTTGTCGATTCCTCTGTAAAGAATAAAAATCAGGAAATTATCAATCCTTATGGGACAGAAAACACCTCGGGAAATAATAAATTTCTGGGTATGGCTTATATCGGACACCGTCCAACGATAAACGGGATGAGCCAGAATATTGAAGTAAATATTTTCGACTTCAATGAGGATATATACCACAGCAGAATAAAGTTAGTTTTCTGGCATTTCATTCGTCACGATATCAAATTCAGTTCATTAGACGAACTAAAAAATCAACTTGCTAACGATAAAATTGCAGTTTTAGAAAAGTTCAGCACATAAAAAAGTTCTCCTATAATAGAAGAACTTTTTAGTGTTAGTGTATATGTAGATTTTTATGTTTAATAAAAACAGCAATATCCGCTGTTAAACATTACAAATGTACCGGCTTATTTTCAACAAAAAACTATACAGCTAAATTGTTACAACATTTGCATTTGCTCATCAAATATTTCTACATAGCAGAGAAATAGATCTTGCCTAGTTGAACGAATATCAATATAAAGAAGATTACAGCTACCGTTTTGTTGATAGCCTTACTGCTTAAAGAAAATTTTTCTTTAATATAAAGAGCAAATCTGGCGAATAGATAAAGCGCTAAAAATGCGCCAATTGCAGCTCCGACAGCAAAAACTTCTAAACCCAAATTATCAGCAACAACCCATCCGTTAGAAATTAAATAAGTGCCGCCTATCATCCAAAAAGGTATTTGCATTGGGTTAAAAATCCCTAATACGATTCCTAAACGTATACTATCGCGTTTACTATATTTTTCCTTTTCTTTAAAATTCTGGTTACCCCCCGACCGCCATGCGCTCATACCCAAAATCAAAAAAATGACAACCAACACCCAGTCTAACCAATGAATAAGATCTTTTCTATCAGCAAACCACTCAGCAAATTGTAATAAAATATAAGTAAAAAATGCCTCGAAAATGGCAAAGGTTGTGACGAAAGTTAATGCTTGTTTTAAGCCCCTGTTTGAAGAAATCTGAATGGCTGTTAAATTGATATTACCAAAAGGAAGATATCCTATAAAATTGACAACAATAGCTACAATTAGATTCTGAAGAAGCATGGATGCAAATATAGGTTGCTATTCTGGATTTGCAACATCATTTATGTGATTTTCACATAATAACTTTTCGAAATGACATGATAAAAAACCAAAAAATAAATTGCTTTTTTGTACAAGTATGGGGCAAACTAATAAAGCTATACTTTTTGGACTGGTTTCCGCATTTTTCTTTAGTGCAACGTATATTTTCAATAAAAGTATGGCTTTATCTGGAGGAGATTTTCTTTGGAGTGCCAGCTTAAGATATATTATTACTTTACCTATTATACTATTGATAGCACTTTTCAATAAAGAAGCAAAAATTCTCTTTTCTTCCTTCTTCAAAAGTCCTGGCCCTTGGTTGCTCTGGGGCACTGTCGGATTTGGCCTTTTTTATCTTTGTTTAACAGCTGCCGCAGCTATCAGCCCAGCATGGTTAATAGCCGGTACTTTTCAAACAACTATAATAGCGGGTTTATTTTTATCTCCGTTTATTTATAAAGATAACCGAAGGAAAATTCCCCAAAAAGCACTTTATGCAAGTACAATCATCTTATCAGGAGTTCTGCTGTCCCAAATTGGGGAGATACAACGCGAAAGCTCCTCTTCTTTAATATTGGGGACACTTCTGGTTATTTTAGCGGCTATATTCTTTCCTTTAGGAAATCGAAAAATACTATTGTATCAAGAGCGTTCAAGTACCAAGCTTTCTCCTATACAACGAGTAGCCTGTATGACTTTAGGATCCATGCCTTTGTGGTTTATCATATCAGCAATAGCTTACGAAAGAAGTGGCTTTCCCTCCGAAAACCAGATCATACAGTCTGGTTTGATTTCATTATTTTCTACCATTATAGCCACAGTAATATTTTTTAAAGCCACAGAAATGGCCGGTAATAATGCCGAAGCTTTAGGTGCTGTAGAAGCGACCCAATCCATCGAGATAGTTATTACGCTAATTGCAGAGATATTGTTTCTAAACGCAGCATTCCCTTCTTTATTAGGCTGTATTGGGATTTTGGTTATCATATTGGGAATATATTATTATTCCCTAGTTTCTGTAAAACGATAAAAGGGCTTAAGAATAATCTTAAGCCCTCCATTGTATTTGTAAAGAAATACTATTACAGTGCTGCTCTCAACATTAAAGCACCTACTGTTACATTTGTCCTGCTATCGATAATAATAGCGCCGCCATTCCTTTTATTTTTTTCAAAAGCATCAAATGCCAATTCATCCGCTGTTTTAATTTCAACCCTGCCTATATCATTCAATCCAAAGAAATCTGCATTTACCTTTTCCAGGGTATTAATATTTACCTTATATAGAATTTCCTGAATTTTGCATCTTGTAACTTTACTATTATGCTGAATAAAATAAGTCGCAGAAGTATCTAACTCTCTGGTATCCATCCAACAGATATCCGCTTCTATCTGATTGCTTAGCATCGGCAATCTTTCCACTTCAGAAATAATATCTCCACGGGAAATGTCTATATCATCAGCTAAATGAATTGTTACAGATTTACCTTCTTCAGCTACATCTAAATCTCCATCGTAAGTTTCTATTCTTTCAATTTTAGAACGCATTCCGTTTGGAAGAACTTTTACGCTATCTCCTACCTTGAAAGCTCCGCTGGCCACTCTACCGGCATAACCTCTGTAATCCGGCAATTCCGCTGTTTGAGGTCTGATAATCCATTGAACCGGAAATCTGGCTGGTAAATTTTTATCTTCCTCCCTTACAGGTACTGTTTCAAGGTAATCTAATAAAGGCAATCCATCATACCATTGAGTATAAACAGATTTGCTAACAATATTATCGCCCCTTAATGCCGAAACTGGTAAATAGTGTACATGTTTTACATTTACTTTTGCGATAAGTTCTTCGTAAGCCGCTTTAATATTATTAAAAACCTCTTCGCTATAGTCTACCATATCCATCTTATTCACACAAAGAACAACATGCTCTAACCCTAATAAGGAAACTAAGTAAGTATGGCGAATAGTTTGTTCGATTACACCTTTTCTGGCATCAACCAAAATAATAGCCAAATCGGCATTAGATGCGCCTGTAACCATATTCCTTGTATATTGAATATGCCCAGGTGTATCAGCTATAATGAACTTTCTTTTGTCCGTCTGAAAGTATTTATAAGCTACGTCAATGGTAATTCCCTGCTCACGTTCCGCTTTCAAACCATCAGTTAAAATAGCTAAATCAACAGTACCGTCATCATTCTTTCTGCTCGAACGCTGGATAGCTTCTAATTGATCTTGTAATACAGATCCAGTATCGTACAATAATCTACCGATAAGTGTACTTTTACCATCATCTACACTACCTGCTGTAATAAACTTTAAAATATCCATTAGAAATATCCTCCTTTTTTACGTTCTTCCATTGCTGCTTCAGAAACCTTATCATCCATTCTCGCTCCCCTCTCAGAGATTTTAGACTGAGCTATTTCCTGGATAATATCGTCAATATCTGTTTTTTCAGATTCTACGGCTGCTGTACATGTCATATCTCCCACAGTTCTGAAACGAACTTGCTTTCTTACAACAATATCTTCATCATCCATATTCATATATTCAGATGCAGCCATCCATTGTCCATTTCTCAAGATACAGTCTCTTTCATGAGAAAAATAAACTGATGGTAACGCTATATTTTCTCTTTTAATATAATTCCATACATCTAGTTCTGTCCAGTTACTAATAGGGAAAACACGTACATTTTCTCCTTTATGGATTTTTCCATTGTAAGTATTCCAAAGTTCCGGACGCTGGCGTTTTGAATCCCATTGTCCAAATTCATCTCTTACAGAAAAAATGCGTTCTTTAGCTCTTGCTTTTTCCTCATCGCGTCTCGCCCCACCTATACAAGCATCATATCCGCCCGCAGCAATAGTATCTAATAATGTAACTGTTTGCAATTGATTCCTGCTGGCATTTTTCCCTGTTTGCTCGATTACCTTTCCCTGATCGATCGAATCCTGAACATAACCGACAACTAATTTCTCTCCCAAATCCGCTATAAGTTTATCTCTAAACTCAATTGTTTCAGGAAAGTTATGTCCTGTATCGATATGTACTAAAGGAAAAGGGAACTTACCCGGACGGAAAGCTTTTTCTGCCAATTTCACCAAAGTAATTGAATCCTTACCTCCCGAGAACAAAAGTGCAGGTTTCTCGAACTGCCCCGCTACTTCTCTTAAAATGGCAATCGCTTCTGCCTCTAACTGATCTAAATAATCCATATTTTTAAGCTTAAAGCTAAAAGCAAAAGGCTTAAAGCTTTTATTCTTTATATTCTACTACCTAACAAGTACACTTCATCTTATATTAGATTCTAGTACCTGATACTTACTACTTGATACTATTTACTATGCAAGCCACACTCTTTCTTACTTTGGTCTTCCCACCACCATCTCCCGGCTCTAAAATCTTCGCCTGGCGCTACCGCTCGGGTACAAGGTGAACAACCTATGCTTGGGAAACCTTTATCATGCAATGGATTATACGGAATATGATGTTCTGAAACATAAGCTTTCACTTCATCCAATGTCCAGAAGAATATGGGGTGTACTTTTACCAACTGATGAGCTTCGTCCCATTCTACCCAATCCATATCTGTGCGATTTAAAGATTGCTCCGCTCTTATGCCAGTAATCCAAATCTTTTTATCTTTTAAAGCGCGGTTTAAAGGCTCTACTTTTCTAATTCCACAACAAGTTTTCCTGTTTTCTACACTTTCGTAAAAACTGTTAGGCCCTTTTTCCGTTACAAATTCCTGTAATAGTTTCGCATCCGGGTAAAAAGTATGAATAGGTTTTTGATAAGTTTCTAATGTTCTGTTCCATACATAATAAGTTTCAGTAAAGAACCTGCCAGTATCTAAAGTGAATACATCAATTGGCAAATTTTTGCTGAAAATCATATGCGAAATAACCTGATCTTCCCAACCAAAACTTGTAGAAAATACTATATCTCCGGCAAAATGTTCGGCTAAAACAGCCAAAGACTCTTCAGTAAGTCCTTTTATTAATTCTTTTACCTCGTTTGCTCTGTCCATGATTTTTAAATGTGCAAAATTACGATTATCTTCTCGTATTTACGACCTAAAAAAGCTTAGAATAAAACCTATAATATTTTTGGAACTTGCCAGTATTACAATAACACCTACCGCAACCATAATAGATTTGGCAGATATTTTATTCGAAACTTTCGCAGCTATTGGTGATGCAATTGCGCTTCCTAAAACCAGTCCGGATACCACATACCAATGAAGATTATCTAACATAGTAATAAATGTTAGTGAGCTCATTAGTGCAATAAAAAATCTACTCAATTTTACCGATCCCAATGAGAATCTTGCATGTCTTCCTCCAGCTATTAATGAAGAAAGTACAATGGTCCCCCAACCTCCGCCTCCTACTGCATCTATAAATCCTCCGAAAAAACCCAACGGCTTTATCTTCGTAATTTTCTTTGTTTTAATTTTTTTCTTTGCTCTTTGCTGAGCTAAAAATGCTTTTCTTAATATCAATACTCCCAAAGAAAAAGTGTAGACAGAAATTATCGGCTTTGTATAATGGCTATAATGTTCTAAAGATGATAAAAGGTAAGCGCCCGTAACGGCACCAATTATTCCTGCAACAACCAAAAGTTTAAACAACTTTTTGTTTACATTACCCATTTTATAATGCATCCATCCCGCTATCCCATTGCTTAAAATTTCAGAAATGTGAACTCCGGTACTTGCAGACGCAGGAGGAATCCCCATGGATAGTGAAAATGTCGTTGTAGTTACACCGTATGACATACCTATGGCTCCGTCTATCATCGCAAACACAAAACCCGCCGCTAAAAACTTATAAAACTCCGGATTTACATTATTAATAAATGTATTAAACTCGGGGTCTCTTTCGTAAAGAGTGACAAACAAAATCGCGCAGAATACAACTACAATAGACCAAATAATAAAGCTTAGCTTTTTAGGCGTTATATACCCTTTAGTCTCATCTTTAGTTACTAAACCTGCTGTAATTTCATTCAGCTTTTTTACCTTTTCTGTAAAATCTCCCGAAAGCGTATTTCTAAGTTTATTAATATTCTCCAAAGACTCATCAATTTCACTGGGGATATTATCGTTTAAAACCTCTTTTATACGTTTTGCAATAGTCGGGGATTTTCCATTCGTAGAAATAGCTATTTTCAGATTACCTTTTTTTACTATCGAACCTAAGTAAAAATCGCAAAGCTCCGGAGTATCTGCTACGTTAAGCAGTATTCCTTTTTCTTTACAAAGCTTATGAATCTCTTTATGTAATTCGTGGTTATCCGTTGCCAACACCACCAATTCTTTATTGTCCAAATCAGAAGATTGGAAAACACGTTGGTGAATTTGCAATTGAGGAAAATTATCGGCTAATGAATTTACGCTTTCTAAAACCCTATCAGCAACTATTGTTATGGCAGCATGGGGACTATTAGCCAACATAGCTTCCAGCTTTTCCAAGCCCACATTTCCTGCCCCGACTAATAAAGTATTAAAATTCTCTAACTTAAGAAATATTGGAAAAAGCTGGTTACCCTGTTTTTCCAATATTTCCAAATCCTCTGTTCCAGCTAGCATAAATTCATTAGCTTTTTTACATGAACACTATTAACCTACTTGTTCTGTTCTTCCTCTAAAGGATTTCACTTTTTCAAGGAAATCTCTTGCCTGTGCTAAATAAGCTTCTGCAAATTCTTGCGAAGGTTCATATTTATTAATCTGTAAAACCAGATTTTCAAATCCGTCAACATCAAATTCAGCAGCAGAATGTTCATCAAAAGCTTTGATTATACCTATTTGCGTACTTTGGCTTATACCTTTATCTAATAGAACGGCTTTAGCTCCACTTACCAAAGTATTATAAGCATGATAAATAGCGTCCGACCATAATTGCTGATCATATGCCTCTAATGCCCAACCATATTTCTCCTCTGTTTCGAAGATTAATGTGGCCACCAAATCAATAACTACACCCGCACATTCTCCTACACCGATAGCTCTTACAAAATCTTCGTTTTGTCCCCAGTCTATAAAATCTTCGTCGGTTACTGTTTCCTGATCTGCAATTGGCTTTAATAGCTGGTAGAAATAATCCTTTCCAAGCCCGTCATAGTAATTCAAGAAACTTCCAAAAGATTCACCTTTAATCCTATAATCGTCAAGGATAGTTCTTAAAACCTGTGGCGCTCTTTTAGATGGAACTTTAATTATTTTATCCGCCGCTCTGCCTTCGCCATTTCCAACAGCACCACCACCCAATAGTACCTGTACAGTTGGCATAATTTTCCCATTCACTTTCATGGAACTTCCATGGAAACCAATATGAGCTATACCATGCTGGCCACAGCTGTTCATACAACCACTAATCTTTATTTTGATTTCTTTGTTGTAAACAAAATCCTCATACTCCTCGTGTACCAAAGCTTCCAATACTCTTGATAACTCCATAGAGTTTGAAATACCCAAATTACAGGTATCTGTTCCCGGACAAGTTGTTACATCGGCAACACTGTTATGCCCTGGCTCAGATAAACCTAATTCATCCAAAATCAGGTACAATGCAGGTAACGCCTCTTTCCTAACATATTTAAGCAATAAGCCCTGATTAATTGTAACCCTCATTTCGTCAGCAATTAAAGGTCTCACAGCTTCAACAAATTTGCGAACCTTTTCAGTAGACATATCTCCGGTTTTAACCTTTACAAATACACCATAAAAACCTTCCTGCTTTTGTTGAAAAACATTGGTTGCCGACCACATTTCATACGCTAATTGCTTGTAAGCCGGTATTTCTACTGTTATCTCCACTGGCTCCGGAATATTCGGAGTATCAATAACACTTGTATCAATTTTATAAGTTTTTACTTTGGTAGATACACGTTCTTCTTCTACCATTTTCAAAAACTCTTCAAATCCCACTTTATTAAGCAAGAATTTTAATCTGGCTTTATTTCTATTAGTACGTTCACCGTATCTGTCAAATACACGTAAAACAGCTTCAGAGAAAGGAATAATTAAATCCTCATGCATAAAATCTGTTACTAACTGACCGATATATGGCTGAGCACCTAAACTTCCGCCTAAAAGGACCTTGAAACCTCTTATTTCTTCACCATTCTCATACTTCACTTTTGGTATAAAACCAATATCATGGATAAAAGAGAAAGCCGTATCTTCTTCACTTGAAGAAAAACCAAACTTAAATTTTCTTCCCAACTCCATACTTACTGGATTCCCTAAGAAATATTTAAAGAAACCATGTGCATAAGCAGAAACATCAAAAGGCTCTGCCGGATCTATACCCGCTGTACATGACGCCGTGACGTTTCTAACAGTATTACTACAAGCTTCGCGAATGGTGATATCGTCTTCAGCCAGCTTAGCCCATAACTCAGGTGTTCTATCTAAACTAACATAGTGAATTTGAATATCCTGACGTGTTGTAAAATGCAGATTTTTTGATGCATACTCATCAGAAACGTCTGCTATTTTAAGTATTTGCTTAAAAGTGATTTTACCAAACGGTATCTTGATACGTACCATTTGTACCCCCGGCTGACGTTGACCGTAAATCCCTCTCGCCAATCGTAAACTTCTAAACTTTTCATCGTGTATTTTGCCTTCGCGAAAGGCTCTGATCTTTTTCTCTAAGTCTATGATTTCCTTTGCCACCAAAGGATTTTCCAATTCACTTCTAAAACTTTGCATAATTTTATTTAAAAAGTTCTTTTTATTGATACTAAAGAACTCAAATTCTACATTCTACACCACTTAACAAATAGCCTAAACTATTATCCTACAAATATATATAATGTATACGGATTTAGTAGACTTTATTTGCATTTTTTTTAGTCCCTTGGCAGTCCCTTTTCTTTCGCAATTAAATCTGCAATAGTAGTTTCGGACAAAATCTTCAGAGTAGCATCGCGAACATCTCTAAAAGTATCTCTGATACCGCAATTTTCTTCGTCTTTGCATTCTTCACAACGCTGATAGAAATTCAAACTAACACAGGGAAGCTGCGCTATGGGTCCACCGGTAATTCTCATTACCTGTACTAAATTGATATCCTTAGGATTTTTTAACAAAGAATAACCACCTCCCGCTCCTTTCTTACTATACAGAAAGCCGGCATTCCTTAGCTCCAACAAAATTTGTTCTAAGAATTTCTTAGGTATTTTCTCCGTTTCTGCTATAAAGGAAATATTCACTGGTTCTTTATCATAATGTTCTCCCAGCGCTATTAAAGCCCTTATTCCGTACTTAGTTTTTTTAGATAACATATGGTTACTCCCAAATATCCTTAATTATTCAATTTCCACCGAATATGTTATTTCCACACCACCTGCGGCTAACATATCATGGACAGAACAATATTTTTTTACTGCTAATTCAGCAGCTTTTTCTACTTTTTTTTGATCTAAATCACCTTTAAACTTAAAAGTGATGTGGATGGTTTTAAATACTGCCGGTATGGCGTCAGCTCTTGTAGCAGAAACTTCCATCTGCAAATCATCAACCTGTTGTCTTTGTTTTTTTAAAATAGCTAACAAGTCTAATGAGCTACAAGATCCGAGTGCCATAAGTACCAACTCCATTGGTCTTACACCTAATCCTTCGCCTCCAATTTCAGGAGAACCGTCTATTTTAACTGTTACGTCTGTAGCAGTGCCTTTAGCTTCGAAATGAACCGCTTGATTTTTACGTTGGAGTTCAACTTTCATATTATCTGGATTTCTTTAATGCTTGTTCTAAATCGTGTTTTAAATCATCAATATTTTCTAACCCAACAGACAATCGTATTGTTCCTTGAAAGATACCAATATTTTGTCTTTCCTGCTCACTCAACTTCGAGTGTGTTGTTGTTGCAGGGTGAGTTGCTATAGATCTCGAATCACCAAGATTTGATGAAAATAAAATCATATTCAAAGAATCTAAAAATTCCGATGCTCTTTTTGCCCCACCTTTAACAACAAAAGTAACGATGCCGCCACCTTGCTTCATTTGTTTTTTTGCAAGTTCATACTGCGGATGCGAAGGTAAATGCGGATACATTACAACTTCAATATCCTCACTCATCGTCTCTAAAAACTCGGCAACAGCCAATGCGTTACTACAATGTCTGTCCATTCTCAATGGCAAAGTTTCCAAACTTTTAGATAACAACCATGCATTAAAAGCCGACATTGCCGGGCCCGTATGTCTTATAAAGAACATCATTTCCTTGATAAGATCTTTCCGTCCAACGACCACACCTCCTAACACTCTTCCCTGACCATCCATATATTTTGTAGCGGAATGGCTAACAATATCAACTCCATATTTCAAAGGCTTTTGCAAATATGGCGTAGCAAAGCAATTATCTACATTGATAATAATATTCGGATGCTTCTCCTTGATTTTACAAAGCCACTCCAAATCAACCAGTTCCAAACCTGGATTAGACGGCGTCTCTAAAAAGATCATCTTTGTATTTTCTTGAATAGCGTCATATACTCCTTCCGGATTAGATGCATCCACATAAGTTGAGGTTATTCCCCATCTTGGAAATAAAGTAGTGAGTAATTGATGAGTTGAACCAAATACCGAACGAAATGAAACAACATGATCACCACTCTTCAATAAAGCTGCAAACGAAGCAAAAACTGCTGCCATTCCCGACGAAAATGCCAATCCGGCTTCTCCCTCTTCCAATGCGCACACCTTATCAATAAACTCTGATGTGTTTGGGTTGGAATATCTTGAATATACGTTTCCCTCTATTTCATCTGCAAAAATTGCTCTACCTTGCTCAGCATCGTCGAAAATAAAACTTGAAGTAAGATAAAGAGGCACTGAGTGCTCTCTGTTTTCAGACCTTTTAGCTTGGGTTCTGATAAGCTTTGACTCTTCTTTCATTGATTTAGTTATTTGCCTTTTCTGATTACGGGCAAATTTATATTTTTTATAAAAACCTGTCCTGTAAATATTCGCCTGTATAAGACTTTTCTTCTTTAATAAGATCTTCCGGAGTCCCTTCAAAAACAACATGACCTCCATTATCTCCACCTTCGGGTCCAATATCAATGACCCAATCGGCACATTTAACCACATCCATATTATGTTCGATAACGATAATGGAGTTTCCCTGCTCAATCAACGCTTCGAAAGATTTCAACAGTTTTTTGATATCATGGAAATGCAATCCGGTAGTCGGTTCATCAAAAATAAAAAGACTTTTATTACTGTTATTCCCTTTAATAAGAAAAGAAGCCAGTTTTATACGCTGTGCCTCACCTCCAGACAATGTATTACTGGATTGTCCTAATTTAACATACCCCAGCCCAACATCAGCAAGCGGCTGCAATTTATTTAATATTTTTTGCTCATCCTTAAAAAACTCCAAAGCTTCATCGATAGTCATATCTAAAACTTCAGAAACAGTTTTCTCTTTATAAGTGATATCTAAAACATGCTGTTTAAAGCGTTTTCCATTGCATGCTTCACATGGCAAATAAATATCTGCCATAAACTGCATCTCAATTTTAACTTCTCCTTCACCCTGGCAAATATCACATCTCCCACCTTCAACATTAAATGAAAATGCTGCTGGTTTCAATCCTGCTGCTTTGGCTGAAGATTGCGAAGCGTACAATGCTCTTATTTCATCCCAGGCTTTCACATAAGTTACAGGATTCGATCTGGAGGATCGGCCTATTGGATTCTGATCAATCAATTCTACTTGGGCCAATAAATCATATGCACCTTCAATCCCGTCATATGCACCGGTTTGTTCACCAGAATAATTACCTAAAACTTTTTGTAAAGCCGGATACAGCACACGTTTAACCAAAGATGTCTTTCCGGAGCCTGAGACTCCCGTTACGGCCGTTAAAACTCCCAAAGGAAATTGTACAGTTACATTTTTAAGATTGTTTTCTCTGGCTCCCTTAATAGTTACAAAATCCAATGCTTTACGTCTTCTTATAGGAATATCTATCTTTAAATCTCCGTTCAGGTATTTTCCGGTAAGACTGTTTTTGTCTTTCAATATTTCCTTAAAGCTTCCTTCGAAAACAAGATTTCCACCATTTGAACCAGCTTCCGGACCAATATCAATAATATGATCCGCAGACTTCATCATCTCCTCTTCATGTTCAACCACCAAAACAGTGTTTCCTACATCTCTTAAAGATTTCAGTACACCTATCAGTCTGTTAGTATCTTTCGGATGCAGACCAATGCTAGGTTCGTCCAGCACATAAATTGAGCCTACTAAAGAGCTCCCTAAAGATGTTGCCAGATTTATCCGTTGCGATTCGCCACCGGACAAAGTATTCGACAAACGGTTTAAAGTCAGGTACCCCAACCCTACTTCATTTAAAAACTTAATTCTATTTGAAATCTCGAGCAGCAACCGCTTAGATATAACTTGTTCTCTTTCGTCAAGCTCCAAATCGTCAAAAAAGGCCAGTAACTTATCTAAAGGCATTAATACCAAATCGGAGATCGATTGATCTTTGATTTTAACATAAGTCGCATCTTTTCTCAATCTTGTTCCTTTACAATCCGGACAATTCGTTTTTCCTCTGTATCTCGAAAGCATCACACGATATTGAATCTTATAAGTCTGCTCTTCTAAATATTTAAAAAAGTCACTTAAACCATTAAAATAACGGTTTCCGGTCCACAAAAGTGCTCGTTGCTCATTAGTCAGATCAGCAATAGGTCTATGGATCGGAAAATCAAATTTAGAAGCATTTTTTATCAGTTTATCTGCCCATTCCCTCATCTTTTCTCCTCGCCATGGTACTATAGCACCGTCATAAACCGACTTTGACTTATCCGGAATAACCAAATCTTCGTCTATTCCAATAACTTTTCCGTAGCCTTCACAGGTTGGACAAGCTCCATATGGATTATTGAAACTAAAAAAATTGGGGACAGGATCTTCGAACTTTAAACCATCCAGCTCAAAACGATCAGAAAAATGTCGTCTTTCGCCTTCAAAATCCACATAACAGTCACCCTTACCTTCAAAAAAAGCTGTCTGTACAGAATCTGCTATTCTGCTTAAAGTTTCATCTTCCTTGTTGGTAACAATCCTATCGATAATAATATATAATTCGTCAGAAAGCTGTAGCTCTTTATTTTCTACAGTTTCGTCTTCTATAATATCTTCAACTTTACGAATTGCGCCTTTCAGCATTACTCTAACAAAACCTTTCTGAAGTAAGATTGCCAATTCTTCTTTCAACGTTCTGTTATTTTGAGGATGCAGCGGACAAATAACAGTTACTGTAGTTTCTTCAGGTAAATCCGTTATATAATTTACAACATCAGTTACCGTATCTTTTCTCACTTCCTTTCCAGATATCGGAGAAATTGTCTTCCCTATTCTGCTGAATAATAATTTCAGGTAGTCATATATTTCTGTAGAAGTGCCCACTGTCGAACGTGGATTGGAAGTAATAACCTTCTGCTCAATCGCTATCGCCGGGGCAATCCCTTTGATATAATCAACATCAGGTTTATTCATCCTCCCCATAAACTGTCTGGCATAAGATGACAAACTTTCAACATATCGCCTTTGCCCTTCTGCGTATAAAGTATCAAATGCCAAAGACGATTTTCCAGAACCCGACATTCCAGTAATAACGACTAATTCGTTCTTCGGAATAGCTACATCTATGTTTTTGAGATTATGTACTTTTGCTCCTTTTATTAGAATATTCTTTGCAGAATCTTTATTTTCTATCATGCTTTGTGTTCCAAATTAAACCTTTTGCCAAGATTTATATCTTACAAAAATACGGCTTATAAAATTGTTTTTTTAACCGTACTGTTTTTTTGACTAATATTTGAAATAAATTGTTTAGATAGAACACTTAAAGATGAATAAGCTGCAAATCAACTTATTGTAACTTATCACAAACATTTTATAATTATTAACATTTTAAATTTTGTTTTTTCTGATTTTATTATTTCATTTGGCCAAACATTAATTAAGATCAAACAACAAGGAAACGCCTATAGGAAAAAAGCTCTACTTAATAACATAAACTAAACAGAATTAAGGAGGAGAATTATGGGCTTTCATCTTAAAACAGACCAAGAATTAATACATCTGTATATTAATGGTACTGAGGCTGCTTTAACTGAGCTTATCAAAAGACATAAATCAAGAATCTATACTTCCATCTATCTACTTGTTAAAGATGAGTATTTAGCTGAGGATATTTTTCAGGATACGTTTATAAAAATTATAAACACTCTTAAAGCTGGAAAATACAATGAAGAGGGAAAGTTTTTGCCTTGGGCATTAAGAATTGGGCATAATCTTGTTATTGATCATTACAGGAAACAAAAAAGATCTCCTGTTATTGTAAATAGCGACGGCTTCGATATTTTTGATGTTTTAGGTATAGCGGACGAAAGTACCGAAGACAAAATGGTTAAAGAGCAAACTTATAGTGATATTAAAAAGCTTATCCATCATTTGCCATCGGAACAAAAAGAAGTATTGATTATGAGACATTTTGGCGAGCTCTCTTTTAAAGAGATTGCCGATTTAACCAATGTGAGTATCAATACCGCACTGGGTAGAATGAGATATGCTTTGAATAATCTTAGAAAAATGATAGCAGAAAAAGAGATGCTATTAAAAAGCTAATTGCATGAAAACAAAAGGGAAAAATTAAATTTTCCCTTTTTTATTTTCCTATACTTCCGCACATACACAAAAATTCACACTATTTCCCAAAATACTACACAAAGTTTAATTTATTTTGATTTTCATAAAATAACTCAGTATTGTTGCCGTTTCTAATGATATAAAACATGAAAACAAGATATATGATGGAAACTTCTACTATTGACAACGGATCCGTTGAAAAAGACATAAAAGGTAATTTTATGGAAAATATTACAGATTTAGAAAAGGATTTTTACAAAAAGATATCTCCAAATTTAGATGAATTGATTAAATCTCCATCAGAAGAAACGATTTCAAGAATTTTGGATTATTCAAGGTCTTTGTAAAATAAAAGGAGAAGCAAAAAATGCTTCTCCTTTTATTTTACAAACTGCTTACGGTTCTTTCTAAAGCAAAATTCTTTGCGCTCTTTGCGTATTTCTTAGAGTTCTTTACGTTTTTTTAACCTGTAATATTTATAAATCTTAACCGCACTCATAACAACCACAGCAAACACAATCAAACCTATAAGCCCATAAAGCCAGTCTATCGCACTTTTTAGAATTACAGTAAAAACTATTGCCACTAAGAATATAGTCGCCAATTCATTCCAAAAACGCAATTGCGTACTGCTTAACTTAAATTCACCTTTTCGCAATTGTTTCATGATTACCTGACATCTGAAATGATAAATCAGTAGTCCTAAAACAAAAGTCAACTTAACATGCATCCAACCCAAAGACAGCAGTCCCAAGTTTAAATACAACATGGTTATTCCGGCAAGTACAGTCAATACCATAGCTGGAGTAGTAATAATGTTCCATAATTTCGACTCCATTAGCTGAAATTGACTATGCAATATCTTGCGCTCCTGCTCAGGCTTTTCATTCGCCTCGGTATGATAGATAAAAAGTCTAACGATATAAAATAAGCCAGCCATCCAACTGACCATAAAAATGATATGAACGGCTAAAACGTATCTGTACATTGACTAATATTAATATCTGAATTCTTTAATTACCTCTACCGCATATTTAACATTATCAAAAGGAATATCTGGCATAATTCCATGCCCTAAATTAAAGATGAATCCTTTTTCACCTCTCATTCTTTCGATAATTCTTAAAATTCTGTCTTTGATAACCGCTTTATCTGCGTAAAGAACAAAAGGATCCAGATTTCCCTGAACCGCTATACCTTGTGGTAGCTTTGATTTAATATTTCTAATATCTGCATTCCAGTCAACAGAAACTACATCCGGTTTGGCTTCGGCCATTATAGGTGCAAAAACCGAACTTCCTTTACAGAAAGAGATTACAGGAACTGTACGATTCAACCTGGAAATAATGTTTTGAATATATTGATGAGAAAACTCTCTGTAATCGTCCCAGCTTAACGCAAGAGCCCAACTATCAAAAATCTGAACAGCATTTACTCCGGCAGCAATTTGCATATTCAAATAATCTACCGTAACATCTGCAATTTTCTGTAATAATTTATGTGCAGCTTCAGGCTGGTTAAACATAAATAACTTGGTTTTTTTAAAATCTTTAGAAGATCCACCCTCAACCAAATAACTCATCACCGTGAAAGGAGCACCAGCAAAACCAATTAATGGAATTTGTTGATCGCCCAACTTAGATAAACGGCTCTGAATAACCCTAATCGCATCGGCCACATACTGAAGCCTATCCAACACGTCGACTTCCAAAGCCTCAACATCTTTTAAGTTTTGTACCGGATTAGCAAACCGAGGTCCTACACCTTGCTCAAAACTTAGCTGTCCGCCCATAGCCTCTCCAGTTACCAAAATATCAGAGAACAAAATTGCAGCATCAATGCCCAATAAATCTACTGGAAGCATCGTAACGTCTGCAGCAATTTCAGGAGTTTTGCACATTTCGAGAAATGAATATTTATTCTTAATTTCCCAATACTCGGGCATAAATCGTCCTGCCTGACGCATCATCCAAACCGGTGGACGTTCTGTTTCCTGTGATAAAGCCGCCTTAATAAATAACGAATTTTTCATTTAATTTTCTTTAACTCCTTTTCTATGTTTTCTATAATACTTTTTTGTCTTGATGTTAGAGGTAAATCTTCCGTTTCTGCCAACCAGGCCAAGCCTTTTTCTTTCTCTCCTTTTCTTAAGGCTATGTTAGCCAAATGCAGCAAGGAGGAAATGATATCACCTGCTCTTAATCCTAAAAAAGCTGCCCTGCTCAAATGAGCTTCCGCTTCTTCATAATCAGATTCCTTAAGTGCTATGCTTCCTAAAATAAACTCATAATAAGGAAGCCTTTTTTTACTCAACCTTTGAGGATTCTTAATAGAATACAAAAGCTCTTTAGCTTTTCCAAAGTCTCCGTTCTTATACTGTTTTGCAGCTAAAACAACCGTTCCTTCTTTATAATAGCCCCAAATAACATAGCCTATGAAAAAAACAGCTAAAATTGTTATTTCATAGACTTTGAAATAAGCGGCCAACAAGGCCGTCAAAGCTAAAAGTACGCAAACTAAACCCCTTGCTCCGTTGGTAAACATTAATTTGCGTCTGTAAATTTATATCCTACGCCACGAATTGAGTGGAAATATATAGGGTTCTTTTGATCTGGCTCAAAATACTTTCTAAATGTAAGTATAAAGTTGTCTATTGTTCTTGTTGATGGGTAAACGTCATAATTCCAAACCGTTTCCAAGATTTGCTCTCTCGAAACAGCTTCGTTTTTTCGCTCGATCAGCAGCTTTAACAGCATGGTTTCCTTCTTAGTTAATGGAGTAATTGTACCATCTTCATTTTTCAATTCATAAGAGTTAAAATAAATAGTCTTATCTCCTATTTTATAAGAATTCAGCTCTTTCAAATCGTCACCTTTCATGCTCCTTTTAATCAGGTTGTTTACCCTTAAAATTAGCTCTTCCAGATTGAAAGGCTTAGTTAAATAATCATCAGCACCTTTTTTTAACCCTGTAATTCTATCCTCAGAAGTATTTTTAGCGGTTAGAAACATAATTGGAACCTCTGAGTTTTCTAATCTAATGGTTTCGGCAACTTGAAATCCATCAATTTCAGGAACCATAACATCAAGGATTATCAAATTGAATTTTTCTTCCTTGAAAACCTTTAAAGCCTTCTTTCCATCAGTAACCGCTCTGACAAAAAAGCCTTCCATCTCAAGGTTCAATTTAATAGCTTCCAGAAGATGTTCTTCATCTTCCATCAATAAAATTCTTTGTTTATTTATCATGATAAATACGTTTTTTTAATCCAATAGAACTTCGAAAACAGTTCCTCTTGGCGTGTTATCTTTAACTTTTATCTGCGCCTGGTGATTATCCAACACCTGCTTCACAATAAATAACCCCAAACCAGTACCTTTAGTTTTACGAGTTTCCTCGCTACCAACTCTATAAAACCTATTAAATATTTTAGGCTTTTCCTCATCCGAAATTCCTATTCCTAAATCTGCCACCTTAAATGAAACCTTCCCATTTGGTAATTTAGAAACACCAACAAAAATCGGATCACATTCAGCCGAATATTTCACAGCATTTTCAATCAGGTTCGATACCACCGCACTTAATGAAAATTTGTCTCCCTCAACAAAAACATCAGGTTCAATATTCGTAACCAAAGCCTCTTTACTGCAAACATGAATTTGCAATCTTCCTACAACCCGATCTACCAGTTCAGAAAAATTAAAATTTTCTTTTGGAAAAGAATAAGAGTTATTTTCAATTTTAGACGCCAATAGCATATTTTCCACCATATCATCTAATCTTTCGATATCCAAAAGAGATTTTCTAATGAAACCGCGTTGCGTTTCCTTGTCCAAATCCCTTTTCATAATGGTTTGTAAATAAAGCTTTATAGATGCCAGCGGCGATTTCAATTCGTGGGTAACAGATAGTAGAAAATTCTTTTTCTGCACATTCATTCTGCGCTCTCTGTTAAATGCCTTATGTAACATAATAGCACCTAAAGTCATTAACGAAAGGAAAACCACACCTTCTCCAACAACCATCCACTTTCTAACCGGATTATATGCAATTAACAAAGTCGCCCACCAGAATAGCTGCGCTATAACGTAGAAAACAATGACATAAAAAATGGTTAGTGGTCTCATATCTTACTTTTTGAAAATGATATCCAAAACTTCAAAAATCGTACGTTTTACCTTCTCCAATTCCATTTTATTATGCGCAGAAGAAATAAAGCCTACCTCGTAACCAGATGGTCCAAAATATACACCCCGGTTTAGTAATTCTTTGTGCATTTCTTTAAACTTATCCATACCACCTGCGTCAATATCATGTGCACTTTGTATTTTATCTTTATCTGTAAAGGAAATCCAGAAAATTGAACCAATTTTGAAAACCTTTAATTTATAATTCTTAGCCGAAGCATAACGTTGGATAGACTCAGCAAATTCCTGCGTTTTCGCATTTAGCTCTTTATAAAACCCTGACTTTAACAATTCAGATAATTGAGCAATACCTGCAGCCATTGCTACCGGATTTCCTGATAATGTACCTGCCTGGTAAACACCTCCATCAGGTGATATATGCGACATAATTTCAGAAGAAGAAGCATAAGCCCCTACGGGCAATCCTCCACCAATAATTTTTCCGTAGGTAACGATATCAGGTTGGATATCGTAATAACCTGCCGCACCTTCAAAACCTACTCTAAATCCCGAAATAACCTCATCAAAAATCAATAATGTACCATTTTCTTTAGTGATATTTCTTAAAAATTCAAGATACTCCCTGTCTTGCAATAAAAGTCCGTTATTAGCCGGAATCGGTTCAATAATAATTGCTGCAATTTGGCTTTCAAAGGTTTTAAACGCTTCTGAGATTGCTTCTCTATCATTTAAAGGTACAACTATTGTTTCGTTAGCAAACGCTTTTGGAATTCCGGCCGATGATGTCTCGCCAAAAGTTACCAAACCCGATCCTGCTTTTACTAAAAGCGAATCAGAATGACCATGATAACAACCTTCAAATTTGATAATTTTATCTCTTCCTGTTACTCCCCTGGCTAAACGAATAGCAGACATCACAGCTTCAGTACCAGAACTTGTAAACCTAATTTTCTCTATATATTTATTGTTATTGACAATCAACCCCGCTAATTCGTTTTCTAAAGCAGTTGGTGCTCCGAAAGACATTCCGTTCTGCATAACCTCAATAACTTTTTCTCTAACTTTAGGATGATTATGACCTAAAATCAAAGGGCCCCAGGAACAGCAGAAATCAACAAATTTGTTTCCGTCTGCATCCCATAAAAAACATCCGTCTCCCTTTTCAATAAACAATGGCGTTCCGTAAACAGATTTAAAAGCCCTAACCGGAGAATTTACACCTCCAGGGAAAAAGGTTTTTGCCTTTTCATACAAAGCCGCAGATTTTTCCCTCACAATTTCTCGCTTTTCTTTGTTTGAAACGGTATTATCTCCGTCATTTCCCGACAACATATTCTTAAGAGAATCGAACATTATATATAGAATTGAGTATTAATAAATTGTATAAGCAAATTAAATCCAGCCCTTTTCAAGGACCTCCTTAGCATGGTACGTCAAAATAACATCCGCACCAGCTCGTTTCATCCCCATTAACACTTCCGTTATTGTTCGGCTTTCTTCTAACCATCCTTTTTGTACAGCAGCTTTAATCATCGCATATTCACCACTAACATTATACGCCGCAATTGGCAAATCAAAATTATCCTTTAAAAGTTTAATAACGTCCAGATAAGCCAAAGCAGGTTTTACCATTAGAAAATCTGCCCCTTCTTCAACATCAAAAGCTCCTTCTATTAAAGCTTCCCGTTGATTAGCCGGATTCATTTGATAAGTCTTTTTATCGCCAAATTTAGGAGCCGACTCTAACGCATCTCTAAAAGGGCCATAAAACGCACTTGCATATTTAGCGGTATAAGACATAATCGAAGTATTTGTAAAACCCTGCGAATCCAGAGCTTCACGTATATATCCAACACGGCCATCCATCATATCAGAAGGAGCAATGATATCCGCCCCAGCTTCCGCATGTGCCAATGACATCTCCGCCAGAATATCCAATGTCTCATCATTTAAAATTTCTCCGTTCTCTACCAAGCCATCATGCCCATCAGAGCTGTAAGGATCCATAGCAACGTCGGTGATAACGCAAGATTCAGGAAAATACTTTTTTACCTCACGGATTGCCTTCAAATAAATTCCGTCCTTATTTAAGCTTTCCGTGGCAAATTTGTCTTTTTTAGACTCTTCAATATTTGGAAAAAGATCAAAAGTTTTCAAACCCAGATTCATGCAGGACTCCACTTCTTTTAAAAGCAAGTCTATAGAATATCTATAAATCCCCGGCATCGAAGAAACCTCTGTCTTTTTATTTTGTCCGTCAATAATAAACAACGGAAAAATTAAATCGGAAGCTCTTAAATGATTCTCCTGCACCATATCCCTAATCACCTGAGATTTTCTATTTCTTCTTGGTCTGCTTAACATATTTTGTTTATTTTTATTTTACTTAATATCTATACCAAACACTGCCTCCGCTAAACCAATTTCGTCTGGAGAAGCAGGTAAAATATAAGATGTAATATTAATTTCTTCCAATTTCTTACCTGTAGATGCGCCTATAGAAACAATTTTTTGTTCAGGATCCAAAAGATTATTTTCAAAATATGCTTCAACATTGGACGGGCTAGTAAAAACAAGCACATCAGCATAACTCTTATCTACGTCATCCAATAAAATTGTTTCGTAAACAACCAGTTCCTTAATTTTAGTATCCGGAGAAAGTCCTTTTACAATGCTTCTTAAAGAATCTTTTGCCAAAGGAAACAAAACATTGGTTCCATTCGCCACAGTAGCAAACTCTTCGGCAATCTCAGCAGTATCGCTACTTTCCCCTATAAAATCCGGAACTCTTCCTACCACTAAACGTAAAGCATCTTCAGACCCTCTGCCTACAACGCCAAACTTGATGTTTTTAGGTAAAACCGGATCCAGATTAAAAAAGTATTCTATGGCATTTTTACTGTTAAAAAATATCCAATCAAAATGCTTAAAAATGTAAGAATCTATTTTATGTATCGTTGGAACTGTTTTAATCAAAGACCTCGCATCTATTTCTATTTCGTGTTTAGCCATAGCCCTTGCGAAATAACTGTATTCAGATAGTTCTCTTGATATAAATACCTTTTTTGGCAAATTTCTATTCGGATAATCAAATTTGCTGACAATAATTTCCGCAAGTCCTTCCGTAGTTTCAGACTCCAGATATAACCTGTCTACAAATTCCTCTGCTTCGTTTGCCTTAGACGTCCATACTTTGTATATATCGTCTTCCTTTTTGCAGTAAGAACCAAGTGGCATGTGACAACCTCCGTTAAAAAGATTCAAAACCTTTCTCTCCACAGAAATGCAATTGGCAACCTCTTGGTTATGAATTACTTCTTTCAAAACAGCATCCAGTTCACTATCGCCTTCCCTTATTTGCACAGCCAATACGCCCTGAGCAGGGGCAGGAATCATTTCAGCAACAGGTTCTATAGTTTCGATATAAAATTCAGACAAATCTAAATTCAGTCTGGAAACACCTGCTTTTGCTAAAACAATAGCATCATAATTTTCGTCTCTAAGCTTTTGGATACGTGTATTTACGTTTCCTCTTAAATCCTCAAATTCCAGATCAGGTCTCACAGAAGATATTTGCGATTGTCTGCGATTGGAAGAAGTTCCAACCAAACCGTTATGCTTAACCGAAAGCTTTTTAGAAGTATCCACACAGTCCTTTAAAATCAGTAAAACCTCCGATGGATCTTCTCTTTCGGAAACTGCTGATATAAATAAACCTGGGGGATTTTCAGTAGGTAAATCTTTATGTGAATGTACGGCTAGATCAATGTCGCCTGCAAGTAAATGTTCCTCTAACTCTTTAGTAAAGAAACCTTTTCCCTCTAATTTATCAAGACGTAAATTAAGGATATTATCCCCCTGAGTCTTAATGATTTTTATTTCTGTCTGATAACCTGCCTCATTTAGTTTAGAAGCAACGTGATTGGCTTGCCATAAAGCGAGATCACTACCTCTTGTACCAATTTTAAATATTCTGTCCAATGATGTATAGTATTTCCCGTAAATTTACTTAATAGGATGCGATAAAAAAAGCTATTCGACTTAAGAGTGCTTTACTAAGATATCCTTAGCGATCACCATAGGCACACTAATATATTTCTTTTCCATGTATGCCATTACCTTCTCTAAAACCTCTCGGGAATTATCATCTAAACTATTAATCTCATTAACGAAAACATCGTTTAGAGCTCGCGAACGAATTTCTTTAATCTTTTCAGGAACCTCTCTCATCGCAATCTCCACTCTTCTTTGTTTTAAAATCGGCCAGAATTCTTTGATATTCTGTTCTATAATAGCTTCACCGTTTATCAGTTCCTGATAGCGTTCCTTAAGATTTTGATCTGCTATATCCTGTAATGTCTTAACCTCAATATAATCCAGGTGATTGTTTTCCATTACTTCAGGCGATACATCATTTGGAACAGCCAGATCAACTACAACCTTTTTACCTGCTTCCCCAGCCAATAAAGATGTATAAAGCTCATTGGTTACAATAGGATCCACAGAACCCGTACAGGTGATAATGATATCAAACCCCTCCTTATATGTTTTTAGAGCTTCCAGATCGTAAGCACTCCCTCCCAACACTTCTGCTAGCGCCTGGGCTTTACTAAGCGTCCTGTTAAATACAGAAAAGTTGTGATATTTATGTTTTTTCAGATATTTAGAGATATTCTGATTTGTTTCTCCCGCACCTATAATCAAAATCCGACTATTAGGATTAATATTTAAGGATCTTAATTTTCTATAGGCTATAGAAACTACAGAGATAGGATTTTTTGAAATATTGGTGTAGGTATAGATCTCTTTTGCGGTCTTTACTACCCTACTCATTATCAATCGAAGAAAATCCCCGGTAAATCCTCTCTCTCTACATGTCTCGTAAGCTTTCCTTACCTGAGCCAGTATTTCCTTCTCACCAACAACAAGGCTTTCCAAAGAACTTGAAACTCGCATCAAATGATTCAGGGCTTCTTCCCCTTCGTAGATATTACTGTCTTCAATTAAAGAGTTCAAAATCTTATCGTCTAAAACATTCTCTTTATGGAATGCTTTCACAAAAGATAATGCAAAGTCTTTATCTAGAGTATGATCAGATGTGAAAACAAATTCAACCCTATTACAAGTTCCCAGATAAAATATCTCAGGAATTCCAAACTTATGTCGAACAGAGGTAAGTACACTATCAATAGCATCACTACATAAAACTAAACACCCCAATTTTTCCAATTCAATGTGTTTATGAGTAAATGCTATAACTTTTAAGGTCTTCAATTAGATAATTTTTAAACTGTACAAAAGTAGCCTTGTATTGCCAATCATGTGTCAATCATTTGTCAATTTGGCTTTAACATATCAACATCTGAGCGTCACGCTTTCACAAAGATAAGGCTTGTAGCATTCAAAATAAATGATTAACCTCACTAAATCCCCTTATATATAATCAGTCTAATTATCCCTTTTTGAAAATTGGTCTGCACAATTTGAAAAAATCTAGAAAAAGAAGCATAAAAACTCAATATAAACGTTTTCAAAAAACATATAACTACACTTTCGATCCCCAAACTTGATACTATAAATCCGATAAATAAATCAAAAGAAATATATTTACTAAATGCGCTCAATTTTTTGTGATTAAAATCACTCCTTAATAAAGAGAGTTTATCCAATAACGTCCTCCGCTTTTTTCGCTATATGCCCCCTGAACTACCGAGTTATGCTGATCTCCCGGAACCGAAAAGCAACCTATCGCAAAGGAAATAATTAGAATAGATCATCTAGGGCTCGAGCGTATATGATGGAGTAAAGGCTAGCTGGAGGCCCCTTGCCTTTAGGGCTATCTTATACGGAACAGGAAAGCTACCCGTAGTACGCCTGGCCTTGGACTTACCAATATTCTTCCTCATTCTCCGTTATGCACCGCCCAGGACAGGAAGCAACATGGGATCTGACATACATCATTCAACCAGCTGGGATCCCCCTGAAATAATGTGAACATAAAGGCTACGACGGGTTGGGTTTATGTGATTGGGCCCCGGCGGGATATGCGCCCTGGCCTCGCCCAAAAACAATAAAAGGGACCTTCGCAATAGCTGAAGATCCCTTCTTTAAGGTAAGGCACCGACCTACTCTCCCACATGTTACTGCAGTACCATCGGCTCTGGCGGGCTTAACTGCTCTGTTCGGAATGGGAAGAGGTGGACACCGCCGATATAGGCACCCGAATATCTTTGTTCGGTATGACATATCATTGAAAGAAGCAGGACAGAGAAAACAACAGTTAGGCAAGCCCAATGGAAAGCTTTCGGACAATTAGTACTACTCGACTTTGGCATCGCTGCCTTTACATCTGTAGCCTATCAACCCCGTAGTCTTCGGGGGTCCTCTATGGAAATCTTATCTTGCGGCTAGTTTCGCACTTAGATGCTTTCAGCGCTTATCTATTCCCGACGTAGCTACTCTGCAGTGCACCTGGCGGTACAACAGATTCACTAGAGGTCAGTCCAACCCGGTCCTCTCGTACTAAGGTCAGCCCCGCGCAAATTTCCCGCGCCCACAACAGATAGGGACCGAACTGTCTCGCGACGTTCTGAACCCAGCTCGCGTGCCACTTTAATGGGCGAACAGCCCAACCCTTGGGACCTTCTCCAGCCCCAGGATGTGACGAGCCGACATCGAGGTGCCAAACCTCCCCGTCGATATGAGCTCTTGGGGGAGATCAGCCTGTTATCCCCAGAGTACCTTTTATCCTTTGAGCGATGGCCCTTCCATGCAGAACCACCGGATCACTATGTCCGTCTTTCGACCCTGCTCGGCTTGTAGGCCTCACAGTCAAGCAAGCTTATGCCATTGCACTCCACGTACGGTTACCAAGCGTACTGAGCTTACCTTTGAAAGCCTCCGTTACCCTTTTGGAGGCGACCACCCCAGTCAAACTACCCGTCAAACAATGTCTCCCGATTTTTCGGGATTAGACACCGGATACATAAAGGGCGGTATTTCAACGTTGATTCCACGACGCCTGGCGACGCCGCTTCAATATCTCCCGCCTATCCTACACATCATGCACCCAATGTCAATGTTAAACTATAGTGAAGGTTCATGGGGTCTTTCCGTCCCGTTGCGGGTACCCGGCGTCTTCACCGGGACCACAATTTCACCGAGCTCATGGCTGAGACAGCGCCCAGATCGTTACACCATTCGTGCAGGTCGGAACTTACCCGACAAGGAATTTCGCTACCTTAGGACCGTTATAGTTACGGCCGCCGTTTACTGGGGCTTCGATTCAATGCTTCTCTTACGATGACATCCCCTCTTAACCTTCCAGCACCGGGCAGGTGTCAGGCCTTATACTTCATCTTGCGATTTTGCAAAGCCATGTGTTTTTGTTAAACAGTCGCCTGGGCCTTTTCACTGCGGCTGGATCGCTCCAGCGCCCCTTCTCCCGAAGTTACAGGGCCATTTTGCCGAGTTCCTTAGCCATGATTCACTCGAGCACCTTAGAATTCTCTTCCCGGATACCTGTGTCGGTTTGCGGTACGGGTTCTGTTAGCCTGAAGCTTAGGGGGTTTTCTTGGAAGTCTGATTACCTGCGCTATCCAGTTGGCCGAAGCCGCCCGGTACTATCAAGTTTCAGCAAGACCTGCGGATTTGCCTACAGATCCTATACCTACGCTCTTTAACGAACTATTCCGTCAGTTCGCGGCAGTGTCACTACTCCGTCGCCCCATCGCAGCTAACAAAAGTACTGGAATATTAACCAGTTGTCCATCGGAATCCCCGTTCGGGTTATCCTTAGGCCCCGACTAACCCTGATCCGATTAGCGTTGATCAGGAAACCTTATCCTTTCGGTGGGCGGGTTTCTCTCCCGCCTTATCGTTACTTATGCCTACATTTGCTTTTCCATGCGCTCCAGCACCCATTACCAGATACCTTCGCCGCACATAGAATGCTCCCCTACCGATATATTTCAATCCCATAGCTTCGGTGGTACACTTGATGCCCGTTTATTATCCATGCCCGATCGCTCGACTAGTGAGCTGTTACGCACTCTTTAAATGAATGGCTGCTTCCAAGCCAACATCCTAGCTGTCTATGCAATCAGACCTCGTTAGTTCAACTTAGCGTACACTTGGGGACCTTAGCTGATGGTCTGGGTTCTTTCCCTCTCGGCGCGTGACCTTAGCACCCCGCGCCTCACTGCAGTGTATATTTATCTAGCATTCGGAGTTCGTCTGGATTTGGTAGGATTTGACTCCCCCGCACCCAATCGGTAGCTCTACCTCTAGTAAACTAACCACCACGCTGTTCCTAAAAACATTTCGGGGAGTACGAGCTATTTCCCAGTTTGATTAGCCTTTCACCCCTACCCTCAGGTCATCCGGAAACTTTTCAACGTTTATCGGTTCGGTCCTCCAGTACGTGTTACCGCACCTTCAACCTGCCCAAGGGTAGATCACAAGGTTTCGCGTCTGCCTCCCCTGACTGTACGCCCTATTCAGACTCGCTTTCGCTTCGGCTCCGTACCTGAAGTACTTAACCTTGCCAGGGAAGAGCAACTCGTAGGCTCATTATGCAAAAGGCACGCCGTCATCCCGATAAGTCGGGACTCCGACCGCTTGTAGGCACACGGTTTCAGGTTCTATTTCACTCCGTTATTCACGGTTCTTTTCACCTTTCCCTCACGGTACTGGTTCACTATCGGTCTCTCAGGAGTATTTAGCCTTACCAGATGGTGCTGGCAGATTCCCACAGGGCGTCTCCGACCCCGCGGTACTCAGGATACTGATAGGGTATATTCCTTTACGCATACGTGGCTGTCACACGCTATGGCCGGGCTTCCCATCCCGTTCTGCTTCATCGATATACCCACTTTTCAGTCCTACAACCCCGGACCTGCCGTAACAGGTCCGGTTTGGGCTCTTTCCCTTTCGCTCGCCACTACTCAGGAAATCATTATTATTTTCTCTTCCTCTGCTTACTTAGATGTTTCAGTTCAGCAGGTTTGCGCTTGTGCGACATACCTTCAGTATGTCAGGTTTCCCCATTCGGAAATCTACGGATCAAGTCGTATGTGCCGATACCCGTAGCTTATCGCAGCTTATCACGTCCTTCTTCGCCTCTGAGAGCCTAGGCATCCTCCGTGTGCCCTTATTTACTTTCTTCATTGCTGATGGCATACGCCATCTGCTGTCTTCTCTTTTTCTACTTCTTCCAATATGTCAAAGAACTTTCTGAAGTTCATAGCTAAATGTTATTAGTATCGCTACTCTTTTCATTTCACTATTTACTTCCTCGTGGAGAATAACGGATTCGAACCGTTGACCCCCTGCGTGCAAGGCAGGTGCTCTAGCCAGCTGAGCTAATTCCCCTCTTAAGGATGTCCCCTGTAGTCCCGAGCAGATTTGAACTGCTGACCCCTACATTATCAGTGTAGTGCTCTAACCAACTGAGCTACGGGACTATATTCCCCTTAGCCTGCCGTTATCTTCACTAACCGGCTACATCTCTTTAAAGGTTCATCTCTTTTTTTTGATTAAGATATATTCATATAGCACCGTCCGTCTCGGACAGCTCCAGAAAGGAGGTATTCCAGCCGCACCTTCCGGTACGGCTACCTTGTTACGACTTAGCCCCAGTTATCGGTTTTACCCTAGGCCGCTCCTTGCGGTTACGGACTTTAGGCACCCCCAATTTCCATGGCTTGACGGGCGGTGTGTACAAGGCCCGGGAACGTATTCACCGCGTCATTGCTGATACGCGATTACTAGCGAATCCAACTTCACGGAGCCGAGTTGCAGGCTCCGATCCGAACTGTGATCGGCTTTTTGAGATTGGCATCCTGTTGCCAGGTAGCAGCCCTCTGTACCGACCATTGTAGCACGTGTGTAGCCCCGGACGTAAGGGCCATGATGACTTGACGTCGTCCCATCCTTCCTCACTGCTTGCGCAGGCAGTCTGTTTAGAGTCCCCACCTTAAATGCTGGCAACTAAACATAGGGGTTGCGCTCGTTGCGGGACTTAACCCAACACCTCACGGCACGAGCTGACGACAGCCATGCAGCACCTAGTTTCCTGTCCCGAAGGACTGATCTATCTCTAAATCATTCAGTAACTTTCAAGCCCGGGTAAGGTTCCTCGCGTATCATCGAATTAAACCACATGCTCCTCCGCTTGTGCGGGCCCCCGTCAATTCCTTTGAGTTTCACCCTTGCGGACGTACTCCCCAGGTGGATGACTTAACGCTTTCGCTTGGACGCTAACGGTATATCGCTAACATCGAGTCATCATCGTTTAGGGCGTGGACTACCAGGGTATCTAAT
Source organism: Pseudopedobacter saltans DSM 12145 (assembly GCF_000190735.1). Classification (GTDB taxonomy): domain Bacteria; phylum Bacteroidota; class Bacteroidia; order Sphingobacteriales; family Sphingobacteriaceae; genus Pseudopedobacter; species Pseudopedobacter saltans. Next base: position 268,701 of record NC_015177.1, on the reverse strand, counting down.
CCTGTTCGATACCCACGCTTTCGAGCCTCAGCGTCAATTATAGCTTAGCAAGCTGCCTTCGCAATCGGTGTTCTGTGACATATCTATGCATTTCACCGCTACTTGTCACATTCCGCCTACCTCAACTATATTCAAGCCAAACAGTATCAAGGGCACTGCGACAGTTGAGCTGCCGTCTTTCACCCCTGACTTATCCAGCCGCCTACGCTCCCTTTAAACCCAATAAATCCGGATAACGCTCGGATCCTCCGTATTACCGCGGCTGCTGGCACGGAGTTAGCCGATCCTTATTCTTTAGGTACATTCAGCTTCCTACTCGTAAGAAGGTTTATTCCCTAACAAAAGCAGTTTACAACCCATAGGGCAGTCTTCCTGCACGCGGCATGGCTGGTTCAGAGTTCCCTCCATTGACCAATATTCCTTACTGCTGCCTCCCGTAGGAGTCTGGTCCGTGTCTCAGTACCAGTGTGGGGGGCAATCCTCTCAGATCCCCTAGCCATCGTCGCCTTGGTGGGCCGTTACCCCGCCAACTAGCTAATGGCACGCATGCCCATCTATCACCTCCTCAGATTTGATCATAATATGATGCCATATCATGATGTCATGCGGTGTTAATCCGACTTTCGCCGAGCTATCCCCCTGTGATAGGTAGGTTGCATACGCGTTACGCACCCGTTCGCCACTCTCATCAGCCTAAAGCAAGCTTTAAACTGAATCCCGTTCGACTTGCATGTATTAGGCCTGCCGCTAGCGTTCATCCTGAGCCAGGATCAAACTCTCCATTGTAAAATGTTATGTTCGATACTGACATGATGTCAATATTTCTTTTTTCTTGTCTTCCGTCTGTCCCGACGTTTGTTGACTGTGCTATATGATATGATCTTAAAGAACTTCCCGCCTTCCAGTCACTGGTCGGCTTTTATATCTTCCACCCATTCAGGTGGGAAATCTTTTTCGCTTTGTTTTCCGTAGCCCTCGTGGCTCCGTCCCGTTCGGGAGTGCAAAGGTAGGAATCTTTTTCTCTCCTGCAAGAACTTTTTTTTATTTTTTTTTAGCAACCCTTTTTCCTCTCTTTATCCCTCTCCTGCTAACCCTTTAAGCTGCTGCCGTTCCTGCCTATTCCCTCAGTTTCCTATGCCCCTTCCTCCTATGCCCCTTCCTCGCGATTGGGAGTGCAAATGTACGAACTTTATATTAACCCGCAAATCTTTTTAAAACCTTTTTATACCAGTAAACGCAATACGCTGTAGAACAGGCGGATATTTTTAATCTTATCTCATTCTATTTTTTTAAAAGGCATAAGAGCTCCCTATTCCAAGCGTCAGGCTTCCCCTATCCTCGCTTACAATTCCGCGGTCGTATTCCTGAAAATCCAGGTTTAGCCCCATCAATAGCTCATAATTTGCAATATGCGATGTCCTAAATATTGTTGAAAACCTATATAATTTATGATAATCATAATTTAAAACAGCCGGCTTAACAGGCATTAAGTAGAAAAAAGCATTGGAAATAGTGAGATCAGGAAAATCTTTTATGGTTGAATAATCAGCATAAAGCCGGCTTGTTTCCAATTTTATAGATGGCCCCATATAAATAGAAGGCTTTGCTTTTCTATCTTTAGGATGCCTGGCAAACAAAACCTCAACATGTGGACCCGCAGAAAACAGCTCATTCAATTTATGCTGATACCCTAATTTGAAACTAAACAAAGTAGCGTAATCAATTTTTGTTGCTATAGAAAGGAGATTAACATTTAGCCCTACATATAAATAAGAATTTTGATATACTCTCTGTTGAGCCAATACAGGTTTAAAGCTGTACAATACGATAAAAAATACTACAAACACAATCCTCATCCACTCCTTTTTACTATATAGAATCGGAAAAGGTTACCCTGTTTTTTATTTTTGACCCCTAGATTCTTTAAATATAGATACTGGTTATATAAAATAAGAATGAAAAGAATGCATACTGGAGTACAGTGGATTACTAAAAAAACTTATCGTTGAAATTCACAAAGAATAATTCCTTAGTTGCCCGGGTTGTTGCTGTATAAAGCCATCTTAGTAATTCTTTATTTAGCATTTCTTCATTTAAATAACCTTGATCAACAAAAACAGCCTCCCACTGTCCACCCTGAGATTTGTGACAGGTTACTGCATAGGAAAATTTTATTTGCAGGGCGTTATAGTATGGATCTTTCTTTAATTCCTCTATCTGCTTTCTTCTTGGTAAATCGGCATAATCCGTTAGTATTTCAGAATAAAGTCTTTTTTGATCATCATAAGGTAAACTTGGTGAATCAGTATAAAGCGTATCTAACAGCACTTTACATTCCAGCGTATAGTTTTCCGTATCCTGAAATTCAATCTGCGCATCTGCAAAACGAAATCCGTACATTTCCCGAATATTCTTTACCTTGGTTATTTTGGCTATTTCACCGTTAGCTATAAACCCGCCTTTCTCTTCCGGCATCCAATAATAATTATTTTTCACAACCATTATCAAATCGCCCCCCGTAATTTCATCCTCGCGCCACAGAATCTGATTTCGTATATGCTGATTATACACATTTGCATTTTTATTAGACCGGCAAACAACCAAAGCGTTTTCCAATCCATATTTATCATAAGCATAATTCAGCCCTTCTATAATTTTATCTCCATTCATCCGGTATACATCCTTGTACTTACTGGTATTTAGCTTAGGAAATTTATAAGTAGGTTGATCTCTTATCTGATCACGAATTTTAGTTGCATTATATAATATACCTGATTCTTTCTCCTGACGAACTACTTCTGTTAGCTCCTGGCTATAAATATCAAATCCAAAACCTTTAAGAAAATCCATTGACAGTGCGGGACTATTCTCTGCATGAACAGGTGGAAGCTGCGCGGTATCGCCTATAAATATTATCCGATTGTTTTGTTCATTATATACGTAAAGTATCAAATCGTCCAACAAGCTATTCCCACTGAAATCATTTCGCTCATCGCTTATCATGGAAGATTCATCTACGAGAAATAACGTATTCTTGCTTAAGTTAGGCGCCAAGGAGAAACCCGCATCCACATTTACCGAACTCTTTTTTCGATAAATTCTACGATGGATAGTAGAAGCCTGTTCTCCCGAATAAGATGACAGCACCTTAGCGGCCCGACCGGTTGGTGCCAGCAAGACTACATTTATCTTATATTTTTTTAAAACCTTAACTAAGGTGCTGATTACAGTCGTTTTTCCGGTACCGGCATATCCTTTCAATACGAAGCAAGTATCCTGGTTACGATCTTGAATAAATTGCTCGAGTTTGAGAAACAATCCCATTTGCCCCTGATTGGGATAATGTGGAAAAGCACTGGTTAAAGCCTGTGAAATTGCCATAGCTTCAAAGTTGGGAAAAATTAGTAAATGACAGTGAATTCTTGTTTAAAATCATTTAATAATTTATGTTTTTTGGGATAGCCTATAAATTTAAACACACTCTAAACTAAAAATTTTACTTTTGTTAAGGAATGGAAAGAAATATACAGATTAAATCGGCAGATTTTGATGAATCAAAACCGCTTCAATTGTTGTTAGAAATCAATCAGGATTCTTACAACTATGCTTTAATTGATGAGAATAGCTCTTTGAAAACTATCGGCAGCAGTACATCTAATTTAGAAAGTGCTGATTTTTTGAATCTCAATTTATCAAATATTAAAATCAGTTATTTTTCTAAATCTTTCTCTATCGTTCCCTCCAATTTTGAACAGGAGATCTCTTCTTTTAAAAATCTAATGGAGATTAATTCTGAAAGGGAAACTTTTAATACATGTGCTTTAAATAGTGAAGCTCTTGTAGTTTATACTATAAATATAGCGAGACAACAAGCTCTTTATGATTTATTTCAGAATTTTGCACTTTTCCCTCAGATTAATCCATTATGGCAAGGTTCCAGGGACAATGGTGTATATGTAAATATAAGAGGTTCTTATGCTGAAGTTCTTATTACTAAAAATTCTGCGCTGAATTTTTATAACATATTCGAATTTAAAAGCGATAACGAACTACAATATTTTCTGATACTTATTCTTCAGCAAAAGGCAATTGACGGAAAAAAAGAAAGAGTTTATATCAGTGGAGATATTTCCGAAGATTTTTTGACTTTCCAAAGGTTAAAAACGCTTATCCCACTTTTAAGCATAAGAAAACCTGAAACCAATATAAAGATTGATCAAGAGTTTAATAACGCAGATATTCAACGTTATTTTTCACTTTTAAATCTCATATCATGCGGATAATAGGCGGAACACTAAAGGGAAGGCGGTTTAATCCTCCCAAAAATTTACCCGTAAGGCCAACCACAGATATGGCTAAAGAAGCTTTATTTAACATCATACAGAATAAAGTAGATATTGAAGGCCTGAACGTATTGGATTTATTTAGTGGCACGGGAAATATATCCTTAGAATTTGCTTCGAGAAATGCTGCTAAAATTACATCTGTTGATTTAAACTATGGATGTGTAAATTATTTAAAAAACACGGCAAAGGAATGTAATCTGAACCAGATTAAGGTAACAAAAGGAAATGTTTTCAAGTTCTTATCTACAGAAACTGCACAATATGATTTTATTTTTGCAGATCCACCTTATGATATTTCGAAAATTCCTGATATCGCGAGGTTGGTATTTGAGCGAAATCTGCTGACTGAAAATGGAATTTTGGTAGTGGAGCATCAAAGTTTGCAGAATTTGGAAGGTCATCCAAACTTCGTCGAAAAAAGAAAATATGGCTATTCTACATTTAGCTTTTTCGAAAACAAAAATTCATCAAACAATATTTAACATTAAAATAAACCAAGAGGAATGAAAATAGCATTATTTCCAGGTTCTTTTGATCCAATCACCAAAGCTCACGTCGATATTTTAGAAAGATCCATGTCTTTGTTTGACAAGATTTATATTGGTATTGGAATTAACGGGAACAAAAAGCCTCATCTGGAGCCTGAAACCAGGCTTGAAATGATCAAAGCTGTTTTTGGTAAAGACCCCAAAATAGAGGTGCTTACTTACGAAGGCCTAACGATAGAGTTTTGTAAGCAGCTTAAAGCAAAATACATGATTCGAGGTATCAGAACTGTTTCTGATTTTGAATATGAAAAAGCTATTTCTCAGATGAACCATGCGCTGGAACCGGAAATCGAGTCTATTTTTATCCTTAGCAAACCGGGCTATTCTTCTATTAGTTCAACTATTGTCAGAGATATTTTAAGACATGGCGGAAAAGTAGAGAAATTTGTCCCCCCGGCCGCCATGCCATTTTTAAAAGTTAATTCGTAGCACCCGATTTTTTCAATACTTCCAGGATAGATGGATAGGTATTCTCGAACACCATAGACCATTCGCTTTTACCTAACCATCTCGCCTCTGTAATATCCTCTTCAGTTTGCGGAGTTAATTCCGTTTCCTCATCGACACTCATGCTATACCAATAAGTAATCTTCAAAATCACCTGATCTTTCATCTTATACATATGATAAGTATCGGTAATTTTTTGATTTAACTTGTTCACCACAACCCCACACTCCTCTTCCACTTCCCTTACTGCTGTTTCCTCTATTACCTCATCTTCTTCAAGTTTTCCCTTTGGGAGATCCCATTTCCCCAATCGTTTTATAAAAAGAAAAGTTTCTTTAGCGCTTTCCACCAAACCGCCTGCAGCTTCAATAATTTTGACTGTTTTCGTCAATTCATTAAAAGTTTCCTCAGGATTATCAGACAGGATATAAAAGTGATCTTCTTTTCTTTCTAAAATTTCATCATAAAATTTACTCAAATCAAAATGCTGACCATCAATGATTTGAGCTTTTTCGACCTGATTATTAACAACAGAAGTTATAATTAGGGCTTTTTCGTTGATATAAATATTGTAGTTTTGCATCATGTACAACAAAAGTGAGACTGAACAGAAAATTGCTGAATTTTTGTTGCAAATAAAAGCAATTAAATTACAACCTAATAATCCTTTTACTTGGGCATCGGGTTGGAAATCTCCAATTTATTGTGATAACAGGATAACATTATCCTATCCATCTATTAGAACTTACATCAGACAAAAGCTTTCAGAAGCTATTCAAGAAGAGTTTGGATCTGTGGGCGCAATTGCCGGAGTTGCCACAGCGGGCATCCCTCAGGGAGCTTTGGTTGCACAGGAATTGGGCTTACCTTTTATCTATGTAAGATCTAAACCAAAAGATCACGGAACGCAAAGCTTAATCGAAGGAGAAATTAACGAAGGACAAAGAGTTGTGGTTATTGAAGATTTAATTTCTACCGGAAAAAGCAGTATCCAGGCGGTTAACGCGCTTAAAGAAGCCGGTTACGATGTTGTAGGCTTAGTAGCTATTTTCTCTTATAATCTTGATATCGCCACCGAGAACTTTAAAGAAGCAAAATGTAGATTCACTACACTTTCGAACTATAATGCTTTGCTAACTTATGCCGTAGAACACAATCTGTTCCCTAAATCTGATTTGGATTTGTTAGAACAATGGAGAAAAGATCCATCGGGATGGGGCGAAAATTTTGAACCTAAACAAGCTTAGTCATGACTGTTTTCGAAAGTAAAGTCGTTTTAAATAAACCTGTTTCTGATGTTTACTCTTTTTTAGAGGACCTGAACAATCATGAAGGTTTAATGCCTGAAAATATCTACAACTGGTCTAGTACTAAAGACGAAGCCAGGTTTACGATACAAAACATGGCTAAACTAGCTTTAAAGGTAGAGGCAAGAATTGGAAACCAAGAAATACTTATTGTTCCAGCAGAAGAAGCTCCTATTGCTTTGAATCTAAAGTGGACATTAACCGACAAAGGCAGTACTACAGAAGCTAAACTAACCATCTCTGCTGAATTAAATATGATGATGAAAATGTTGGCCAGCGGCCCTCTGCAAAAATTAACAGACTATCAGACAAATGCTTTAGCAAGCAAACTTGGTTAAAGTATACCACGATAAAATTAAAAATAAGCCAGCTTCAAAAGAGTTGGCTTATTTTTTTAATATCTTTTTTGTTGATTCATATTTCTTTGATGATTAAGACTAAACTGATTCCACCCCAACGTAACTCGGGACAACCTCTCCAAATTTTATAATGCCGAATACGTAATTCAAAGCAACTACAAATTTGCGGTCTTCAGTTCTACTTCTGAGCAAATTGTACAATTGAGACTGTTTTCCCTCAAACGAGATAGGAAATATCCCTTTGGAGGAAAAGTCGGTACGATATCATTTTTCCCTCGTAAGGAAAAAGTTAAGGCCATAAAAAGAAAAAGGAATATCAGTCTCAATACAGTTGGAATGCCTATATGAATGATGAAGGCCCACCTCATTACCAGCCGATGGTGGAATAATTGCCTTTTAGAAATATCTAAACGCAGAACGTTGGTAAAATTCGGAAAAAACGATCTTTACTACGAGACATTTTTACAGAAAAAAATAAGTTCACAAGACATTTTGTCTCCATTAATTTTAAAGTAACAGACTTATTTTCAGGTTTTAAAAACACTATAAGAGTTGGATGTGTTTTTGATGAGAGGAACCTGGAGGATATAATTATGAATTTCAACAACTTTACAATAAAAGCCCAGGAGGCGATACAAAAGGCTTCTGAAATAGCTACTGGTTTTCAGCAACAGGCCATTGAAAACGCTCATTTATTGAAAGCACTGCTTTCAGTTGACGAAAATGTAGTTGGCTACTTATTAAAAAAACTAAACGTAAATATTAACAGATTAAATCAGTCTTTGGATGAAACGATTGCCTCTTATCCCAAAGTGAGCGGAAGCAACGTTTACCTTTCCAGCACTGCTAACTCTACTTTGATTAAGGCCCAATCTTATCTGAAAGAGTTTAAGGATGAGTTTGTTTCCGTAGAACATATTTTACTGGCTATCTTAGCTTCCAACGATAAAGCATCTACATTTTTAAAAGATCAGGGTGTAAATGAGAAAGATCTGAAAAAAGCTATCAAGGATTTACGTGGCGACTCAAAAGTTACCGATCAAAATGCGGAGGCTACTTATAACGCCCTAAACAAGTATGCAAGGAATTTGAACGAATATGCAGAATCGGGAAAATTAGATCCGGTTATTGGGCGTGATGAGGAAATCAGACGTGTTATCCAGATTCTTTCAAGAAGAACTAAAAACAATCCGATATTAATTGGTGAACCGGGCGTTGGTAAAACAGCCATCGCAGAAGGTATTGCTCATCGTATTATAAAAGGCGACGTTCCGGAGAATCTTAAATCTAAAACGGTTTACTCACTTGACATGGGCGCGCTGGTTGCAGGTGCCAAATACAAAGGTGAATTCGAAGAACGTTTGAAAGCTGTTGTTAAAGAAGTTACTGATAGCGATGGTGAGATCATTTTGTTTATTGATGAGATACATACACTAGTTGGGGCGGGTGGTGGAGAAGGTGCTATGGATGCCGCAAATATCTTAAAACCGGCATTAGCTAGAGGCGAGCTTAGATCTATCGGTGCCACAACGTTAAACGAATATCAAAAATATCTCGAGAAAGATAAAGCACTGGAAAGAAGGTTCCAGAAAGTAATGGTCGATGAACCGGATACTCAGGATGCTATTTCCATTCTTCGTGGTTTAAAGGAACGTTACGAAACACACCACAAGGTAAGAATTAAAGACGAAGCTATTATAGCTGCAGTTGAGCTGTCTCAACGTTACATTTCCGACCGTTTTTTACCAGATAAAGCCATCGACTTGATGGACGAAGCTGCTTCTAAACTGCGCTTGGAAATGGACTCTGTCCCCGAAGCTGTGGACGAACTGGATAGGAAAATTATGCAGTTAGAAATAGAACGTGAAGCTATCAAACGTGAAAACGATGAGAAAAAGGTTAAAGATCTTTCTAAAGAAATAAGTGATTTAGCGGCAGAAAGGGATGAATACAAAGCCAAATGGCAAAGTGAAAAGGATTTGGTTGATAAAATTAACAGCAATATTGAAAACATAGAGAATCTGAAACTTGAAGCTGAACAGGCAGAAAGGGCTGGCGATTATGGTAAAGTCGCTGAGATCAGATACGGTCGCATTAAAGAAGCTCAGGACAATGTAGAAAAATTGAAAGAAGAATTGTCCAATAAAACTTCAGACAGCAGAATGCTTAAAGAAGAAGTTACTGCCGAAGATATTGCTGGTGTTGTAGGCAGATGGACTGGTATACCGGTTACTAAACTTGTTGCCAGTGAAAGAGATAAACTTTTGCACCTGGAAGAAGAATTACACAAACGTGTCGCGGGACAAGATGAAGCTATAGAGGCTATTTCAGATGCAATCAGAAGGTCCAGAGCAGGCTTGAGCGATCAGAAAAAACCAATCGGTTCGTTTATTTTTTTAGGTACAACGGGTGTGGGTAAAACAGAATTGGCAAAAGCCTTAGCTGAGTTCTTATTTAACGATGAGCAGTCCATGATTCGGATTGATATGAGTGAGTATCAGGAAAGACATGCGGTTTCAAGATTGATTGGTGCCCCTCCGGGATACGTTGGTTATGATGAAGGTGGACAGCTTACTGAAGCTGTTAGAAGAAAACCATATTCTGTCATTCTTTTAGATGAGATCGAAAAAGCGCATCCTGATGTTTTCAATATATTGTTGCAAGTTTTAGATGATGGTCGTTTAACAGATAACAAAGGTCGGGTAGTGAATTTCAAAAACACTATCATCATCATGACTTCTAACATTGGTGCGCATTTGATACAAGATAATTTCAAAAATCTTGACGAAAGCAACCATGAAGAGGTTATTGCTAAAACAAAAAACGAGCTATTCGAACTATTGAAACAAACAATCAGACCAGAATTCCTGAACAGGATTGATGAGTTGATTATGTTTACGCCTTTGAACAGAAACGAAATCAGAAATATAGTTGATCTGCAATTCCAAGGTGTTAAACATACTTTAGCTGAAATGGGAATAGATTTAGATGCTTCGGAGGAAGCGCTGGATTGGTTAGCTCAATTAGGCTACGATCCTCAGTTTGGTGCAAGACCACTGAAAAGGGTTATTCAAAAACGTATTTTAAACGAGCTTTCTAAACAAATCTTGTCTGGAAAAATTGATAAAGACAGTAAAATTAAACTGGATGTTTTCGACAATCAGTTTGTTTTTCTGAATGCAGAGAAGTAATATCTTTTAATCAGCAGGAATATATAATGTAGCAAGGCCTCTTTTAAAAGGCCTGCTTCGACAAAACACAAGTTTATAAACTGGTTTTCTGAAAATTATCATAAAGCCATTTCGAAGCTGTTTCGAAATGGCTTTTTTATTTAGGCTTTTTAATATTCCCATTATAACCATTTTTAGTCTAGTGATTAAATTACGAAATAACTTGCCTGGCAGGCAAGAGTCGGAAATAAACTAAATAGAAGAGAATAAATACGACCTTCAAACTCAAAAAATAACCAAGAATTTTCCTTCGCGTTCTTTGTATTCTCTGCAGTTACTCCTAAAACAACAACAAACACTTTCCCAAACAAAAAAGCCGTCCTGATTAAATCAAAACGGCTTCAATATCATTTGCTTTACTATTACTAGGTCTTTTTTTCAGTTTCTGGTAAAAACATCAGAATAAACAGAGAAATAACCGGAATTAGAAACGATATCCAAAACCAAAACTTCTTATCTCTTCCTAAATATTCCGCAAACTTATAAGCTAAAATTTGCGGAGAAAATACCAGAGCAATTACAAAAACAACTAATATAACTTCCGGCATATCTGTATTTATTCTTGAAGACCAGCTAAAACGTTCTTCCAGCTAACTAATTCTCCAATAATTCTATCCAAATCGGCAATAGAAATACGTTCTTGTTCCATACTGTCTCTATGACGGATAGTTACCGTATTATCTTCTAAAGACTGATGATCTACTGTAATACAGAAAGGCGTACCAATAGCATCCTGTCTTCTGTAACGTTTACCAATTGAATCTTTTTCATCGTAAGTTACATTGTAATCCAGTTTTAAACGATTCATAATCTCGCGAGCTTTTTCTGGCAAACCGTCTTTTTTAGTTAAAGGAAGTACAGCTGCTTTATAAGGAGCCAAAACCGGATGCAGATGTAAAACTGTTCTAGAATCTTTTTTATCTTCAGTACTTAAATCCTGCTCTTCGTAAGCGTTGATTAAAGTAGCCAGGAAAAATCTGTCCACACCGATAGATGTCTCTACCACATAAGGAACATAGCTTTGATTAATTTCCGGATCGAAGAATTGTAGTTTCTTTCCAGAAAACTCCTGATGCTGTTTCAAATCGAAATCTGTTCTGGAGTGGATACCTTCTACTTCTTTAAATCCGAAAGGGAATTCGAACTCAATATCAACTGCAGCATTTGCATAATGCGCTAATTTAGTATGATCATGGAAACGGTATTTAGCCGGGTTTGTACCTAAAGCCAAATGCCACTTTAAACGGGTTTCTTTCCATTTTTTATACCATTCCATTTCTGTCCCTGGTTTCACAAAGAATTGCAGTTCCATTTGTTCGAACTCGCGCATACGCATGATAAACTGGCGGGCAATTACTTCATTTCTGAATGCTTTACCAATTTGTGCAATCCCGAAAGGAATTTTCATTCTTCCGGACTTTTGAACGTTTAGAAAATTAACGAAAATACCCTGAGCGGTTTCTGGTCTTAAATAAACTTCATCAGAACCTTCGGCCATAGCGCCCATTTGTGTAGAGAACATCAGGTTAAACTGGCGAACATCCGTCCAGTTTCTGGTTCCTGAAACAGGGCATGCAATTTCATGTTCAATGATCAAATCTTTTAAACGAGCTAAATTGTCATCATTTAAAGCTTTGTCCATTTCTTCTTGCAGCTGATTCGCTTTATCTTGCTTGCCGTCCTTCTCGTAACGAGCAATTTTATCCTCTAAAAGCTGATCTGCTCTATAACGCTTTTTAGAATCTTTGTTATCGATCATCGGATCATTAAATCCATCAACATGACCACTTGCTTTCCATATTTTAGGGTGCATGAAAATTGCAGAATCAATACCTACAATATTTTCGTTCAACTGCACCATAGATTTCCACCAGTATGCCTTAATATTATTCTTTAGTTCGGCCCCTAATTGACCATAGTCATAAACAGCACTTAAACCATCATAAATTTCACTCGAAGGAAACACAAATCCATACTCTTTTGCATGTGAAATTACATTCTTAAAAATTTCGTCGTTGTTCTTAGACATAGCTACGTAAAATATAAAATCGGACGCTAAGTTAAGCTACTTTATCTTTATTTCTTAACTTAAGTTAAATTTAATCAGGCTTTTTTCTTTTTTAATGCTAATTTCTATTTTCGTTTGCTTTAGCATTTATCAATATGTCTTTATTAACCGCCATCAGTCATATAATTCCGGTAAACAGCCAACTTCGCGAAGCTATTAACCATGCTTTTAAACAAAAGGAATATCAGAAGCTGGATATACTTAAAAACTATGGTGAAGTAGCAAACACACTTTATTTTATAGAAAAAGGTTTATGCAGGATATACTACGTAAACGAGTCTGGTAAGGACATTACCTACGGCTTTTATAAAGAAGGTGATTTCATTTCTATAGCGGAAAGTTTCTTCACCCAAAGCCCTTCGGTATATTGTGTAGAAAGCCTGGAAGATTGTTTGGTAGCTGCTATCAGTTTTCGAGATTTTGTAAACTTAAACAACGAATTCCCTGCTATCGAAAAAGTTAAAAGTCATGTTCTGCAATATTTTCTGCTCATTGCAACATCCAGAATTGTTGCATTACAATTTCAAAGTGCACAACAAAGGTACGATGCACTTTTAGAACAACAACCCGAGATTTTACAACGAGCTCCTTTAGGGCATATTGCATCTTATTTAGGTATTACGCAAGAAACGCTGAGCAGAATTCGCGCAAAAAAATAATATGGTCTTTTTATCGTCCTTCAATTCCAGCTCAAATTACCAGGATTGGCCATAACCAAAACCAGAACAGGTTCATCGGTTAACTTGCATTGCTTCTTCATTTTTCTTACGGTTCTCCTTCGTCCCGTAAGCGCGGTGTAAGACAATCGTAGGAGAAACGTAAGACAACCGTAAGAGAAACGTAAGAGAAATGTAAGCCAATCGTAAGCCTTGCAAGGGAGATGGTACGGAGTAGTAAAGGAGAAACGTAGGAGAAACGAAGGCAAACCGAAGAAGAAAGACACTTTTTCTTCGAAATATCCCCTTTCACTCTGCCCCACCTAGAAAGAATATACTATTATCAAGTTAACTCAGCAGCGGACCTTAGAAAACAGTAAAAGTTTTTGGCTGTTATATCATTGGTGAAAATAGTTTCTTAAATTATTTTCTGAATTTGATTTATATCAAAAGACAATAGATTATTTCTTAGGAATTTTGGGTCAAATAAAAATCGACTGAATGAAAAAACCGATTAAACTGTTACTATTGGGCATTTGCTTCTCTAATCAATTGTCTGCACAAACAGCTCCTACTTTGCAGGAACTGGTAGACAGCGCTTTAGTCAAAGACTACAAACTGGCAAATCAGAAATTAGATATCGAATTTGCCAAAATTGATAGAAAAAAACTAAACGAGGTGTATTTGCCAAATGCGGATATCAGCGGAAAATACGCCTATTTAAGCAGCAATTCTAACGTGGTTTTTCCTGAAACCACGCTACCTGTTCTTAACATTCCTATTCCTGAAATTAGCGGCGGCTTTAATAATCGGGCAAACCTGGCTAAAGCGGACTTAAACATATCATCCGTTCTGTTTTCCGGAGGTAAAGTACCTGCCTTAAAACAAGCTTTAGACGAAAAGTCCAAGGCCCAGGAAATCCTTTTAGAGAAAAGCGAACAGGATATTATTAGTGAAATAAGCAAAGCTTATGACCAGATTGCGCTTTTGTCTCAGGTAAAATTACTTCTCAACGAAAATCAAAGACGTTTGGAGATCAATTTAAAAACTGCTACCAAAGCGTTAGGATACGGATTGATTACTAAATACGATTTTCAGAAAGTAGAAGTGGCAAAAATTCAATTAGAATCCAAGACTCAGGAATATGAAGGCAAAAGGACTCTATTAATCCAGCAGTTACATAAACTTACCCATATTTCATTAGAACGACTGGAGTTGATACAAAATGAACTTAAGCCTTTTACACAGGTTAAAAACACCAGTACTATCGAGAATAGGGCCGAATTAAAGGCTTTAAATTCTGGCATTGAAGCTTACAGATATAAGGTTAAAGCCGCTCAGACATGGTGGGTTCCTAAAGTGCAGGCTGCCGCTTCTTTAGGTTATTTGAATCTTTTTGATGTAAAAGCCACTGCAAAACATGAATTGCCTCTAGTTGGCAGGCCAGAATTAAGAGCTGATAAAATTGAACTTGCTCCCAGCCTGGTTCTTGGTGTTGGTTTTAAATGGGACATTTTTGATGGGTTGAAAGGTAAACGCGAAGTTCAGCAGGCAAAAATTGAGGTTCAAAAAGCTATTAATGAAAGAAGTGAGGCCGAAGAGTTGCTAAAATTAAATTTGGTAAAAAACACTACCGATTATGAAAATTCAAATGCAGAAATAAAGGTTAAACAAAAACAAATGGATGTTGCTAAAGGTGCTTTGGACGTTGCTGAAAAAGAATTTAAAGTCGGTCTGGTGAAAGCTAGTGATCTAATTGGCGCACAAACAGATTATCAAACCGCAGCTTTAGATTATTATCAGGCAATTTTCAATCAAAGACGTAACTCCATCGAACTTTTAAAATCAACAGGGGACTTAACCATTCAATCTTTACAATAAAAATATTCGCTATATGTATACGCTTAGACAAGTTTTTTTATTATTCGTTTCAATCGCAGTGTTTGCTTCCTGCACCCAGAAGCCGGAAAGAACCATAGAAGGAAAAATCAGAAAATCTACTATTTCTTTTGCACCAAAAGTAACCGGAAGAGTTGCCGAAATTTATGTAAAAGAGGGTGATTTGGTAAAAAAAGGAGACACCTTAGCCCGTTTGGATGTACCCGAAGTAGATGCTAAACTTTCGCAGGTAAAAGGTGCTGTTAAAGCCAGCGGAGCGCAGAGAGACATGGCGAATCACGGTGCCACTGCCAATCAGCTAAAACAATTAAGAGCCAAACAATCCGGCTTACAGGAGCAATATAACTTCGCTAAAAAGTCTTTCGACAGAGCACGGGCAATGTTTGCCGACAGCATGATGACGCCACAGGCTTTTGATGAAATTACTGCAAAATATCAGGGTGCAAAAGCTCAATTAGATGCGGTAAACGCAGAAATGAATGAAGCGCTTCACGGTGTAAGGACCGAAACAAAAACGGCAGCTCAAGGACAAGCAGATCAGGCTTTGGGAGCGTTGCAGGAAGTAGAAATTGCTGTATCTGAAAAGTATATCATAGCTACCAACGATATGGAAATTGAAACGATTTCTTTAAGTGTTGGGGAGTTGGCCGCTGCAGGTTTTCCTCTTTTCAATGGCTATCAACCACATTCAGCTTATTTTAGGATTACAATTCCGGAAAACGAAATCGGTAATTATAGAAAAGGTCAGAAGTTAAAAGTTTATGTTCCATACGCTAAAAAAAGTATGGAAGGAACTGTACAGACCATTAAACAACTTACCCGATATGCGGATATTACAGCTGCCTATCCAAATTATGAAATTGAAGAGGCTATTTATGAATTAAAAATAATTCCCGACAATATGAAAGATGCAGATAACCTGTTGGCAAATGCTACAGTAACTTTAGAAAAATAGATATGAAAAATTTTCTTTTACTATTAAAACGCGAATTCAGGCTATTTTTCAAAGATACTACCCTGTTGTCTGTATTCATCCTGGCCCCTATTATCTATGCGCTTTTGTTTGGATTCGTTTATCGGGAAGGTAAATTGAAAAACTTACCCGTTATTGTTGTGGATATGGACAATACTCCTTTAAGTAATCAGTTAATTGACATGATTAACGACAACGAAAAACTTAAAGTTGTAGAAACCAAATACAATAATATTGGTACTAATGATGCCTTGTTAGAAAAGAAAGCTGTATTGGTTGTGGTTATCCCCGATCGTTTTGAAGCGTCTATGCTGCAAAAGAAATACCCCGAAGTCAACACCTATATCAACACCACCAATCTTTTAACTGCAAACATAGCAACACAAGGTTTACAAGCCACACTTGGTACTTTTAGTGCAGGAATAAGTATAAAATCGATAGAAAAAACAGGTAAAAACAGTACTTATGCGGCATCACAATACGAGCCTTTTAAAGTAAATTATATCCGTTTGTTCAACGAAACGGCAAATTACCTAAGCTTTATGTGGCCTGGTGTTTTAGCGGTAGTTTTGCAACAGGTATTACTTTTAGGTATGGCTGTAAGCTTTTCCCGGGAATATGAGAACAATACTTTTAATTCCGAATTATTAGGCCATACACACTCTGCATTTACGGCAGTTATGGTTAAGGTGTTGCCTTTCTGGATTATCAGCATTTTCATACTGGCAATCTACTACATGTTCCATTTTATTTTTAAGGCACCAATTCCAACTCCGTTAACAAGCTATGCCATTTCAACTTCGCTGTTTATTATGGCCGTATCTTTTCTTGGCGTAACTTTTAGTGCTATTATCACTAATTCGTTAAGGGCAACACAAATTTTAATGCTGATAGCCACACCTGCATTTATTATTGGTGGATATACCTGGCCAATGGAAGCTATGCCTGGCGGGGTTAGATTTTTAGCTAATATTATCCCCCTAACACCGTTTTTGAATATTCATAAAGCTATGCTTTTTCAGCATGCTGAACTCCATCAGTTAACGGGGGATCTGAAACATCTGATACTTTTACTGATTATATATTCCATTACAGCATTTTTAGCGGTAAAAATTAGAATGATGATTGGAATAAGAAAGCAGAGCAGCAAATCAGAATAAATGAAAAAAGCTGTCTCTTGAAATTGTTTATCAAATCAAGAGACAGCTTTTTATTTTTTAAACCTGGAGAATGACGTTTATTCCCAAACGCCATTACCCTCTGTCAGGATTACAGGCTCTCCGTCTGTAACCAATATGGTATGTTCGTGTTGGGCAACAAAACCACCGTTATTTCCTACTAATGTCCAGCCATCTGATAATGTATCTGCATAAGTGGAATGAGTCGCAATAAAAGTTTCTACGGCAACGACCGAGTTTTTTCTGAATCGGGACTGATTGTATTTATCACAGAAGTTGGCAACTTCATGCGGTTCTTCGTGTAAGCTTCGGCCTACGCCATGCCCTGTTAAATTCTTAATAACTTTGAAACCACTTTTCTTTGCTTCTGTTTCAATCAATTTACCAATTTCATTGATTTTAACTCCGCCTTTTATTCTGGAAATGGCCTTTTTTAGAATATCTTTTGAAGCTTCTATTAATTTCGTATGATTGTTTACATCGTCTCCAATAATAAAAGAACATCCATTGTCGGCCCAATAACCATTAAGCTCAGCAGACACATCGATATTAATCAGATCACCGTTCTTTAACACTGTTTTTTCTGAGGGAATACCATGAGCAACTTCATTGTTGACGCTAATACACGTCCACCCTGGAAAATCATAGGTTAATTTTGGTGCAGATTTAGCTCCAAGATCACTTAAATATTTCCCTCCGAAATCGTCCAGTTCTTTAGTAGAAAGTCCGGCCTTAGCATAATCAGCCATCGCCTTTAATGTATCAGCAACCGCTTTACTTATGGCTTTTATTCCTGCTAATTCATCTTCATTTGTAATCTGCATAATATAAAAATGTTAAACCTCAATATCAAATACTCAAAATTACCATTTAGAGAACCATTTTTTATCTGCTATAAAAGTTCCAAACGGAATTAAAGAAACTATAAAACCTATTACTGCCTGTCCAAAATTGATTCTCTTTTTCAATAACAAAAGCAATAGTAAAAGCATATAGATGATAAATAATGCTCCGTGAATAGAACCAACAATAAAGTTTGCAGTTCCCATTTTCAAAGCATATTTAAAAATCATGGTTACAAAAATAGTCAGATATGACCAACCTTCCCAATAGGCAATAAATCTAAAGTTCTTTAATAATTTGTTAGTATCCATTATGTAAGTAAAAAGTGTAAAGTTCAAAGTCTAAACCTGAATGTTAGAAATTGTGCATCCTAAATTTAAAAGCTAAGCATCTGCTAAAGACACTAATGTTTTATTGTATTTCTTTGTTAATAAATTAAAACGGATAAATAATAGCAAACTGGCGACTAATAATCCTAATGTTAGCCCCAACCAAATACCGTTTACTCCAATACCCCAAACAATTCCTAATAAATAACCTACAGGCAAACCAAAAATCCAGTATGATGTAAAAGTTATCAGTGTCGGAATATTTACATCTCCCATACCTCTTAATACTCCCAGGCCAATTACCTGTGTACCATCAAACAATTGAAATAAAGCGGCAATTAACAATAATCCTGATGCGATATTGATTACCGAAATATCATCGGTAAAGAGCTTTGGCAGGAAACCATTAAAAACTACAAATGACAAAGCCGCAACACACATAAAAACGATAGCGATGTGATAACTAGCAATTGCAGATTTCCTTAAATTGAAAAAATCCCGCTTACCGAAATTATTTCCGGATTTTATTCCAGCAGCCGATGCTATACCACTTGCCATCATATAAGTCATAGCCGCCAGATTAATTGCCACCTGATGCGAAGCCTGTTCTACAGCTCCTATGGTACCTGTTAAAATAGCCGCGGCACTAAATGCACTCACTTCGAAAGTATATTGTAAAGCGGTAGGCAAACCAATCTTAAAAATTTTAGACATCCTTACTTTATCTATTAGCCTGAAGGTAAATTGTCGTAAATAATCTCTAAAATACTTCGATTTAAAAACATAAACGGCCATGACTATAGCCATGAGGCTTCTGTCGATAAGAGTACTATACCCCACGCCTATTAAGCCCATTGGTTTAACACCAAAAAGCCCTTTCACAAAAGTTATACCCAGGATAATATTCAACACGTTTCCCCAGATCGAAACCATCATAGCTTGCTTAGTAAATCCCAGTCCTTCAGCAAATTGCTTAAAAGTGAGAAAGACCATCAAAGGGATTATCGAGAAACCCAAAACATTCAGATAAGGTTTTGCTTCGACAATAACCGCCGCATCTTGCTTTAAATGGTTTATGAGGAAAACAGAGCCCAGATAAACCACACTAAAAAGCAAAATACCCGTAAGTATATTAAGATATAAGCTATTAGACAATAATTTACCGCATTCTTCCTTGTTCCCTCTGCCGTTCTCCTGCGCAATAAGTGGTGTAAGGCCATAGGAAATACCAATACCTATCACCATGATTACCATAAAAATACTGTGAACCAGTGAAGAAGCGGCCAAGGAAATTGTACCTGCAAAATGGCCGACAATAATACTATCGGCTGTTTGAACCATTGTATGTCCCAGCTGCGAGATTACAATTGGAATAGCCAAAACTAAATTATCTTTATAATGCTGCTTATACGTAGAAAAAACATTGCTCATACACACCCCTCAATTGCTATTTAATAGCTTTTTTCTTATCCAGATTTCGGACATACACTTCATTTTGAATAATTGCGCAAATCTCTCCTACCTTATTTTTTATCTCTATCTTAAAAGTCTTTACAAATTTTCCAACCGAATCTAAAGCAATTTGAGCTTCATGTATATCCTGATCTGTAATCTCAACCTTAAAAAACAGATCAGAATTGCCCGGTTTTAGGTATTGGATATGCGCACTTTTTAACCAAGCGATAGTATTATAGCCCATCTTTTTAAAAGTCTGGTCGAACAAAATAGCATAAAAAGGATCTCCCGCACTAAAAATTGTCCCTCCGAAAATGGTTCCATTATAATTTTTATTGAACAAACTCTTACTGATTTTCACCTCAACAGATTTAAAATCTTCGGCAAAACCAATTACCCAAATCCTTTGGAAAAGTAAAGGAGGATACATCCTGAGTGTCCATTTCAATATATTGGCATTCACTTTCATGTGCTGCAAAGGTCTTAAAATAAACCTGGAAATAGAATTTGAGCCGGTATTATGAAAAAAATATTACAATTAGGAATTCAACTTATTCAGATTTTTCGGATGTTTGGAACCTGAAATTTAACCTGACATATGATCACTTCAACCGATTCTAAATCAAACAAAAACATTGTTTTATTAATTATAGTAGCATCTCTCGGCTATTTCGTAGACATGTACGATCTGGTGCTTTTCTCTGTGATTAGAGTTGCCAGCCTGAAAGGAATTGGAGTTGCAGACGAGGATCTGCTTTCTGTAGGCGTCTCTCTAATCAACGCTCAAATGATTGGAATGCTTGTGGGCGGCTTGTTGTGGGGAATTTGGGGAGATAAGAAAGGAAGATTGCAGGTATTATTTGGCTCCATTCTAATGTATTCCGCAGCCAATATTGCCAACGGTTTTGTTACCGATGTATTTACCTACGGATTGATAAGGTTTATTGCAGGGGTTGGTCTGGCTGGAGAACTGGGAGCAGGAATTACTCTGGTAACAGAAAGTATGAGCAAAGAGAAACGTGGTTATGGAACCATGCTTGTTGCTTCCATTGGTTTACTTGGAGCTGTTACCGCCGGATTAATCGGTGATAAATTTGCATGGCAAACGGCCTATTTCATTGGTGGAGGAATGGGAATAATCCTTTTGATATTACGTATTGGCGTTTTCGAATCTGGTATGTTCCACAAAATACAGGATAAAAACATCCGTAAGGGCGACTTTATGATGATTTTAGGGAACTGGGGTCGACTAAAAAAATATCTGAATTGTACTTTAATAGCCTTACCTACATGGTTTGTTGTTGGTATTTTGGTTACTTTTGCTCCCGAGTTTGGAGACGCACTTGGAGCTACAGAACCTTTAAGCGCGGGAAAAGGCATTATGTTCACCTATCTTGGGATATCTATCGGCGATATGATCTCGGGCTTATTAAGCCAGTATTTTAAAACGAGGAAAAAAGTAGTGGCAGGTTTTCTGGTAGCGACTTTAATCAGTGTACTTATTTACCTTTTCTCCTCGGAAATGACAACCGAAAGATTTTATTTCATCTGTGTGCTTTTAGGTCTGTCTACAGGGTTCTGGGTTATCTTCGTAACTATTGCTGCCGAACAGTTTGGCACCAATTTAAGAGCTACCGTTACTACAACAGTTCCAAACTTTATACGGGGTTCGCTTGTTTTGGTAACATTAAGCTTCGAGTGGTTAAAAACTCCTTTAGGGATTATCAATGCAGCTTTGCTGGTAGGTGCAACATGCATTACCATTGCGTTTATATCCGTTTATAATTTAGAGGAGACTTACGGCAAAGATCTCGACTATATAGAAGAATAAATATGGGTTATTTCCAGCGTCATAAAGTACTTATAAGATACATCAGCGAACATTTAACAAGAAGTCAGTTTCTAATCTTATCCGGTATACTTGTAGGTCTTTCCGCTGGAACTGCAGCCATTATTTTAAAAACGGCTGTTCACCATATCAATCTGCTGACAACAGAGCAAAGACATTTTTTCAACTACCCATACTTCAATCTTTTTTTACCATTATTAGGTTTATTATTGACCGTGTGGGTAGTCAATACTTTTCTCAGAAAAAAAGACGGGCGCGGAATAGCACCAGTATTACAAGATATTTCTCAGCGGTCTGGGGCAGTACCTAAATACAAAATGTATTCGCAGTTAATTGCTAGTACTTTAACCATAGGCTTCGGAGGATCCGCCGGTTTGGAAAGCCCTATCGCTGTTACAGGAGCTGCAATTGGCTCTAATTATGCAAGAAATTATCGCTTATCTTACCGGGAAAGGGTATTATTATTGGCTTGTGGCGCATCGGCAGGTATCGCGGCTGTTTTTAACGCTCCTATTACCGGTCTAATGTTTTCTCTGGAAATATTATTGGTCGGTGTTGTTTTCTCCGATTTTATTCCTCTGATAATTTCTGCAGTAACCGGAGCATTACTATCTAAAATAATTTTAGACGCCGATATACTTTTCGATTTCGCCTCGCTTAGAGAATTTGATCATACCAATGTTCCTCTCTATATATTATTGGGAATTTTAGCAGGATTGGTATCTGTATACTATGTCCGTATGACTAAAAATGTGGAACATTTTTTCCATAATCACCTGGATTGGAATATCTATACAAAAGCTTTGTTTGGAGGATTAGTGCTGGCCTTACTTTGCTTCCTGTTCCCTCCTCTCTTTGGCGAAGGTTACCAAAGCATTAAATTTCTGGCGTCAAATACCCCAGAGGAAATTCTTAAAGGCACCTTTTTCAATTTCAACGGGTACAATCAATGGACTATTATCTGTTTTGCAGGATTAATCGTTTTAATGAAAGTTTTCGCTACTTCAGTTACTCTTTCCAGTGGAGGTAGCGGTGGAAATTTTGCCCCCTCACTTTTTACCGGAGCATTTCTGGGCTTTTTCTTTGCATCAGCATTTAATGAATTTGGATTGAAGAACTTACCGGTAGGCAATTTTACTTTAGTGGGAATGTGCGGCATATTAAGTGGCGTAATGTATGCTCCTTTAACTGGTATTTTCTTAATTGCCGAAATAACTGGTGGATATGAACTGATAATTCCACTTATGATTGTTTCAACTTCCTCTTATCTTATTGCCAAGTTTTTTGAACCTTACTCAATGGATATCAAAAGTCTGATAAAGGAGAAAAAGGTTTTTTCAGAAAACTATGATGATAATATCATTTCGCTGATAAAAATGCATGAAATTTTAACTAAGGAATTCGAACCTATGTCGGAAGATAGTACTCTTAAAGAAATTTCAGCTAAATTTCGCGATTCGAATTATGACATAATAGCTATATACAATACCAATCATGAATACAAAGGTTTCATTACCTTTGATCGCGTACGCAAATTATTGCTGAACAGGGATCTTCAGGAAGATATTAAAGCAAATGAGCTGATGATATCCAGCAATATCCGCTTTACTGAAGAGACGCCGGTAATAAACATAGTGGAGGTTTTTGACCAAACAGATTTCCGGCTAATTCCAGTGTTCGACGGCAATAAACTCGAAGGTTTTGCCTCTAAAAGTTTACTGCTTACCGCGTATAGAAATAAATTAAAATTAACGATTAGCTGATGCTGAAGAAAGATCAAATTGCAGAAGATTACAAAAAGATTCAGGACGAAATCACTTCTGGATTAGAAAAATTAGATGGTTTATCTCTTTTTGAAGAAGAACATTGGGAAAGACCTGGTGGTGGAGGTGGAAGAACCCGTGTTATCCAAAACGGCAACCTGATAGAAAAAGGCGGAGTTAATTTTTCTGCTGTTTACGGCAAATTACCTAATGCAATAAAGAAAGCATTCAAGACAGATAAGGACGATTTTTTTGCTACTGGAGTTTCGATTGTATTGCATCCCCATAATCCCTGGGTACCTATCATCCATATGAATATCCGTTATTTTGAAATGGATTCGGACAACGGACAATCATTAAAATGGTTTGGAGGCGGTATAGATGTAACGCCCCATTATATCATAGAGAAAGATGCGCAATTCTTCCATAACTATATTAAATCTGTCTGCGATAAATCCAGCCCGGAATTTTATCCAAAATTCAAGAAATGGGCAGATGATTATTTTTATATAAAACACAGACACGAAACCCGCGGAATCGGCGGAATCTTCTACGACAGGCTAACTCCTGAAAGTACAGGAATAAATTGGGAAGGAATTTTTGACTTCTCTAAAAATGTGGGCCGTTCCTTTATTCCGATATACACTGAATTGGTTAAAGAAACTCGTTATAAGAAATTCGGATTGGATGAAAAGCAATGGCAGTTTCAACGCAGAAGCCGATATGCAGAATTTAATCTGGTTTACGATTCTGGGACTAAATTTGGCTTAGAAACTGACGGAAGAATCGAGTCTATTTTAATGAGTATGCCTCCAATGGCCTCATGGGTTTATAACTATCAGACTAAACCAGACAGCCTGGAAGAAAATACATTAAATTTGCTAAAAAAGGATATTGAATGGGCTAAATAATGTTTAGTTTTTAACTCTAAATGATTGGTCAAGTCTACAACCGAATGGAATAATGTTTGTACGAGAATTATTTCTACAAACACTATTTATTATGGAAAACAATCATGATTCTTCAGTTGAGAACTTAAAAGGACAGGAAGCCATTGAAAAGCTGAACACCTTAGTTGAAAAAGCAAAAACCTGTTTCTTTTGTACAGGAATAAAAACCGGAATTCCAGCCAACGCTATTCCCATGACCGCTTTGGAAGTAGACGATCGCGGAAATATCTGGTTTATCAGTAAAAAAGATAGTACCAAAAATAAGGATATAGAGCAAGATCCTTTTACCCATCTTTTCTTTCAGGGATCTACCTATAGTAATTTCTTAAGCGTATATGGTATTTCAGAAATCATTATCGACCAGAACAAATTAGATAAATTATGGGATTCTAGTTTCAATACCTGGTTTGAGAGCAAAGAAGATCCCAATATTACGCTAATTAAACTTATACCCTCCGAAGCTCACTATTGGGAAAGTAAAAATGGTCATCTGATTACACTTGCCCAAATTGCATTATCCGGATTTCTTGGCGAAGCAAACGATGTGGGCAGAGAAGGTGATTTGGAAATATAAATGGGTTCTGTTTTAGTAGTTCGATATGTTGAAAAGCATATTGAACTACTCATTTACCCTTATGATTTAAACCTTAAGTGATCAGAAGACAGCAAAAGATTAACGTCTTAAGCCTCAAATCCTTCCCTGCAAATACATGAAAATCAAATTCTTTTAAAAAAAATTGCGTAGTTAAATAACTACACATATATTAGTAGTCAAATGACTACATAATGAATTTAAGACGAGACGTATTTCAGGCTATCGCTGATCCGACAAGAAGAGCTATTCTTCTTTTAGTAGCAACCCAATCAATGACTGCAGGAGCTATTGCTTCTAACTTTGATACTGCTAGACCTACAGTTTCCAAACATCTCCAGATTTTAAGTGAGTGCGAACTTTTAAAACCAGAGCAAAATGGCAGAGAAATTCTTTATCACCTTAATCCAATAAAAATGAAAGAAATAGCTGATTTTATCGAACCATTCCGCAAAATGTGGGACGATCGTTTCAATAAATTAGAATCAATAATGAAAAACCATAAACACTAGAAAACAATGGAACTAAAAACAAAAATTAAAGCCGAAGACAATAAACAAGAGTTATTTATCACAAGAGAATTCGACCTGCCTATAGAACTACTATTTAAAGCCTATGAAGATGCCGATATTGTAGAACAATGGATGGGCACAAAAGTAGTGAAGCTGGAAAACCACGAACATGGAAGCTGGAAGTTTGAAACTTATCACGACGGACAAGTAGTATTTTCAGCAAATGGTGTAATCCTGGAATTTGTACCAAATGAAAAAATAACCAGAACTTTTAAAATGGAAAATAGTCCGTTCCCGGTTCAATTAGAATTTTTGACCTTTGAAACCATCGCTAATGACAAAAGCAAATTAACCATCCAACAAATATTCAAATCAGTAGAATATCGCAATCAACTTTTAGAAATGCCTTTTGCTAAAGGTTTAAGCATGGCACATGACAGACTTCAAAATATTGTTAACCAACTGAAATAAAACAGAAATGAATAAAAGAAACAAAATTATCTATTGGATAGTTACGATATTCCTATCAACCGGTATGTTAGCAGGCGGCATACAACAAACTTTTCAAATTGGAGGCTATAATGAGATTGCAACCCGACTGGGCTATCCGTTATATCTGCTAACTATTTTAGGTATCTGGAAAATATTGGGTATTATAATTATACTTATCCCAAAATTCCCATTGATAAAAGAGTGGGCTTATGCGGGATTCTTCTTTGCAATGTCCGGCGCAGCAATTTCACATTTAGCAGTTGGGCAGCCTTTTACAGAAGCAGTTCCTTCATTGATTTTATTAATTACAACTATGCTATCATGGTACTTTAGGCCAGCAGACAGGAAATTATCACTTCTAAATAAATAATCATGAACATACAAGCAGAACACTTTTTTGAAAAGGCAAAAAAATGGAATGAAGAATTTCGCCTATTGCGGGAAATCATCGGCCAGAATAAATCCCTCGAAGAAGATTTTAAATGGATGCATCCCTGCTATACTTTCGAAGGAAAAAACGTTGTGCTAATCCATGGGTTTAAATATTATTGTGCCCTGCTATTCCACAAAGGTGCTTTACTGAAAGACACCAAAAACATTTTAATACAGCAAACAGAGAATGTACAGTCTGCCAGACAAATAAGATTCACCAATATTACGGAGATCATAAAACTGAGTCCCTTTATCAGAGAATATATCACAGAAGCAGTTGAAATAGAAAGAGCGGGTAAGAAAATAGAAATGAAAAAAGTATCAGACTATCCTATTCCTCCCGAATTCCAAAAGGCTCTTGATGAAGATGAAGTACTGAACAAAGCCTTTTATTCCTTAACTCCCGGACGCCAGAAAGGATATCTGTTTTATTTCAATCAGGCTAAACAATCCAAAACACGGGAAATCAGGATAGAAAAATACCATCAGCACATTTTGGATGGAAAGGGAATTGATGATTAAGGAGAGCTTCTTACCAAATTATTCATTTTTAGAATAATATTATCCAGAGCTAAAGAACCATTACCAAATATTGTTTTTTATTTTTGAACATGAGTAAAGTAAAAGAAAACTCGACAAGAGGTTGGCTAAATGGTTCTATCGGTGTAGTATTATTCAGTGGTTCTTTACCCGCTACCAGAGTAGCGGTATTAGAATTCAATCCGGTATTTTTAACCGTTGTCAGAGCCTCAATTGCAGGAATACTTGCTCTTATCGCCTTATTAATTTTTAGAGAGAAACGCCCGGCCCGAAAGCATATTCTACCCCTGCTTATTGTTGCTCTTGGTGTGGTAGTAGGCTTTCCCTTACTAACAGCATTGGCGTTGCAATATATAACCTCTGCCCATTCCATTGTCTTCTTAGGCATACTACCTATGGCTACAGCTATATTTGGTATTATCCGAGGAGGTGAGCGCCCGCGGCCCACATTCTGGATTTTCTCTGTTATTGGCAGTCTTTTAGTTGTGGGTTATTCGGCAGCACAAGGGCTTACGTCTTCTCCAATAGGTGATATCCTGATGATTGCGGCGATAATACTTTGCGGACTGGGTTATGCCGAAGGAGCAAAACTTACAAAAACATTGGGTGGCTGGCAGGTCATCTCCTGGGCATTGGTATTATCATTTCCTATAATGCTACCTCTCATGTTTATTTTTTCACCTGCATCATTCACAGGTATTAGCACAGGAGCCTGGATCAGCTTATCATATATTTCGTTGTTCAGCATGTTTATCGGTTTCATTTTTTGGTATCGGGGCTTAGCCCAGGGAGGAACCGCAACAGTAGGACAACTGCAGTTATTGCAACCTCTTTTAGGTTTGGCTTTAGCGGCACTGCTACTTCATGAAAAAGTAAGTATAGGTATGCTAGCTGTTACACTTGGAGTAATTCTTTGTGTGGCAGGTACAAAGAGATTTGCTAAATAGATGTGGAAAAAGCCGTACCTAGATTAAGTTTCTTGTTTGTGGCAGCGATTTTGTTAGAATTTTTTCAAATGATTATTTAACTACCCGGAAATCTTTGAAATTCGCTTAAAAACAACAAAATGTCTAAAAAGAAAATATCAGTATTGGTAGGTAGTCTCAGAGCAGGCTCATTCAATAAAAAAATCGCCAAAGAGGTTATCAAAATCGCTCCATCTAATTTAGAATTGGAGATTTTAGAAATTGGTCAATTAACACATTACAATGAGGATCTTGATCAGGGCAATCCGCCTCAAGAGTGGGTACAATTCAGAAATAAAATTAAAAATTCAGATGGCTTTCTATTTTTCACACCCGAATATAATCGAAGCGTCCCGGGGGTGTTGAAGAATGCTTTAGACGTAGCTTCACGACCTTATGGACAAAACTGTTGGGCAGGAAAGCCGGGTGCAGTAGTAAGCGTTTCTCCCGGTGCCTTGGGTGCATTTGGCGCCAATCATCATTTGCGCCAGTCTATGGTCTTTTTAAATGTCCCAATGATGCCACAACCCGAAGCCTATATCGGCAATGCGCGCAACTTATTCGATGAAGCCGGAAATTTGGCAGCAAATACAAAAGACTTTCTCCAGAATTTCATCAACGCTTATGAAAACTGGCTGGATAAATTTCAGACTATTTAATTTATTGGACTTATTTAATTTAATACATCTTTGTCAAATTTCAATTCCGTCTGATCCCAATGATAAATGTAATAGTAGCCTATTAGGTAAAACCAGAATTTGTGACTGAAAACAAATCAAATATTCAGAAATTCCTCAAAGACTTTGAAGCACTGGAACTCAAAATTTGATTACAGTTTTTTTTTTAGACAAAGATGGAATAACCTTCGTACATATATCAAACTATGAAAATGAGAATATACAAAATCAGGCTTTAAATAACGCTTCATTCTTAGAATTTCAAAAAAGCAGAGACGAAAGTGGACTGAACAATTCGCATAAAGTTCAATTACTTGAATATATAGACTTAACTACCAATATGGTATAATGCAGAATTCGACAATATTAAAATCAGCCATCTATTCCAATTCTGTATTTCTTGCCTTTTATCTTTTCATTTTTAACTTTAGATAAAGCTTCCCTCGCTTTATCTCTCTTGACAGCTACATAAGACATTTTATCTTGCAAAGTAATCATCCCCAGATCATCCCTTTCCAGAAATGCCTTTTTATAGAAAAGCCCTGCAATATCCATTTTTGAAATCTTGTCTTTTTTACCCGCAGCGATATAAAAAGTGATCCAATTTGTTGCAGAAGGCAGCGGTAACTCCTTTTCTTCAAAATCTGTTTCAGTATAATCTGTAATATATTCAGGCTTATATTCTTCTTCCGATAACAATAAATGTACAAGTCCCTCTGCTTTCATCCTTCCTGTCCTTCCATTCCGATGGATAAAAGATTCCTCATTTAACGGAAGTTGATAGTGAATAACATGTTGCACATCAGGAATATCTAATCCCCTGGAAGCCAAATCAGTATTTACAATAACAGAAGAAGTTCCATTTCTAAACTTCATTAAAGCCTTTTCACGCTCTTGCTGATCTAAGCCACCGTGATAAACTACGGCCGAAATTCCCTTATCGGTCAGCATATCATAAACGCGCTCCGTAGCTTCCCTAAAGTTGCAAAACACCAAAGTAGATTCGTTGGGATATTTACAAAGCAATTGCAGCAGTGCCCTCAATTTATCTTTAGACTTACATTGGATAATCTCGGTTGTAAAACTTGGTTTATGCTCTTCATTTTTCAAAAAACTTAGCGTAAAGAACTCCCGTGAGGCAATAAATGCAGGTAATTCTTCAAATTGAGTTGCTGATGTCAAAATCATCCCGTCTACCTTGAACAGTTCATCCACTATGAAAGTAATCTCCTCTTCAAACCCCAATTCCAAAGATTTATCAAACTCATCTAAAGCCAGATTCCTTACGCTGGAAACATCAAAATTCCCTTCCCTGATATGGAATGCTAATCTTCCCGGAGTGGCAATAATTAACGTTGGCGCATCATTCAAAAGGCTGCTGGCTTCTATTTTTGCAGAATGCCCACCGTAACAACAGGTTACCTTTAAGCCTGTTTGTAATGCTTTAAAAACCTGTTCAATCTGCAAGGCCAACTCTCTGGACGGAACAACGACAATAGCCTGTACTCCCTTCCTATCCACATCCAATCGTAAGAAAAGTGGTAATAAAAAAGCCAATGTCTTGCCAGAACCTGTTGGGGACAATAACAATAAATTTTTGTTTTTCTCTAAAGCAGTTATTGCTTCCAACTGCATTTCATTCAATTGCGTAATCCCAATGTTCTGTAAAAATGGACTTAACTTTTCTATCATGCTGCAAATATCAAGAAATATAATAGGATATACAGCATCATGCTGATTATCTTTGCGACATGAGAAAGCTGAAGCTGGATGAATTGAATCGTCCTTCCGTAGAAGAATTTAAGAATCAGGATAAATTGCCAATTGTCGTTGTTTTAGATAATGTAAGAAGCTTGCACAATGTGGGTTCTGCTTTTAGAACAGCTGATGGTTTTGCTGTAGATGCGCTGTACCTATGTGGAATTACCGCACAACCTCCACATCGGGAAATTGAGAAAACTGCTCTCGGAGCAACACAGTCTATAGATTGGCAATATTTCGCTAATGTAGCTGATGCAGTCGCTGATTTAAAAGAAAATGGCTATCAAATTATCGCCATAGAACAAGCGGAAAACAGCATAAGTCTGCTAGATTTTGAACCAAAAAAAGACCAAAAATTTGCTTTATTCTTCGGAAATGAAGTAAATGGCGTGAGTGAAGAAGTGATGAAACAGATTGACACCTGCATAGAAATCCCCCAGTTTGGAACCAAACATTCTTTCAATATCGTGATTAGTACAGGCATTGTACTGTGGGATTTTTTCTCGAAACTAAATAAATAAAAACATGGACCAATCATTAATAAAAAAACTAAAAATCAAATCAGGTCAAAAAGTATTTATCCAAAATGCTCCTCTTAAATTTTTAGATTTCATTAATGAGGTTGAAAAGAATTTCGATATTGTCAGTTCTGAAAAAAACCAGGATGTTATTATACTGTTTGCAAAAAATAGCGATGAGTTATATAGTGCGATAGACAAACTTCAATCCGACCTGTCTGCAACAACATTGTTCTGGATTTGCTACCCAAAAAAAACTTCTGGTATTCCCACTGATCTGGAAATGATGTCCTCCTGGAAGGATTTGGAGAAATATGGGTTGAGACCAGTTGCGTCTATTGCCGTCGATAAAAACTGGACGGCGTTACAGATAAAACCTATTGCAGCTGTTAAAGTATCTGGATCTAGCAATGAATCGATTGCGAAAAATGAGCTTGGTGAATTTATAGACGTTAAAAATAGAATTATAAAACTTCCTGATTATTTGGAAGCTTTATTGCAGCCAATACCAGAAGCAAAGAACTTTTTTGACAGCCTTAGCTATACGAACAAAAAAGAATATCTTATTTGGCTACTAACCGCAAAACAACAAAAAACAAAGGATGAAAGACAGAAAGCTTTTGTAGAAAAGCTGCTTAATAAAAAGAAAAATCCGTCAGAGAAATAAAAAAGGGTTTACCTTTTTTATTGGTAAACCCGGGTTTATTTATGTTTAGGTTGTTCAAAAAACGTCTGCAAAGACATCCACACCGTCCTTACTCTCCAGTTTAGAATACCCCATTAGATACTTATCAATTTCTCTGGCAGCTTCTCTACCTTCGGAAATCGCCCAAACTACTAAAGACTGTCCTCTTCTCATATCTCCCGCTGCGAATACTTTGTCTACACTGGTTTTATAATCCTTTTCTGTAGCCGACACATTCTTTCTGCTGTCCAATTCTACATCAAGTTGTTCTAACATACCTTCGTAAATCGGATTTGCAAAACCTAAGGCTAACAATACCAATTGTGCCGGCAAAATTCTCTCAGAACCTTCTACTACTTTAGACTTAATCGGTTTACCGCTTGGCTCCAAATCCCACTCCAAATCAATCACTTTCACTCCAGTTACCTGCCCCAAGTCATCCCCTACAAACTCTTTGGCTACTATTGTAAACCGGCGCTCGACACCTTCTTCCTGAGAAGATGAAAGTTTGGACAGTTTCGGAACTTCTGGCCATGGCTGATAAACCGGCCTTTCCAGCGGAGCCATAACATTTCTATCGAATTGTACTATAGATTTTGCAGTCTGACGATTAGCTGTACCAATACAGTCTGAACCTGTATCTCCGGCTCCTATAACAATGACATCTTTTCCAGTTGCGAGAATTTCTTCATCATCAAAACCTATCCCACTGATCTTTTTATTAGACTGCCTCAGGAAATCCATAGCGTGATGAATACCTTTCAAGTCTCTTCCCGGAATTGGCATTTCACGAGGTGCCATCGAGCCACCTGCCAAAAGAACCGCGTCATACTCTTTCACTAATTCTTTTGCTTCGATATCCTTTCCAATTTCTGTATTGCAAACGAACGCGACACCACTTTCTTCCATTAAGGAAATGCGACGTTCCACAATTTTCTTGTCCAATTTGAAATCAGGGATTCCATATCTTAATAAACCACCTGGATGATCGTCACGTTCGTAAACTGTAACGTCATGTCCGGCTTTATTTAATTGTGCAGCCGCAGCCAAACCAGCAGGACCCGAGCCTATAATAGCTACTCTTTTTCCTGTTTTTATAAAAGATTTATTTGGCTTTACAAAACCTTTAGAAAAAGCTATTTCTATAATATGCTTTTCTATTTCCTCTATAGCTACTGCCGGTCTATTGATTCCCAACACACAAGCAGATTCGCAGGGCGCAGGACATATCCTACCGGTAAACTCAGGAAAATTATTCGTAGAGCTTAAAATTCTGTATGCCTCCTCCCACTCACCATTATACACGGCATCGTTAAATTCTGGAATCACATTCCCTAATGGACAACCAGAATGACAAAATGGGATACCACAATTCATGCATCTTGCGGATTGAGCATTTAATTGCTCTTCGCTGTAAGAGCCGATAAACTCATCGTAATGCTTTATCCGTTCCTTTACTTCTATTTTTTTAGGGAGTTCCCTCCCGAATTCTTTAAATCCTGTTGGCTTTCCCATAATTCTTAGCTTGCTATTTTTTCAAATTCAACCTGTTGAGACAATACTCTTTTGTATTCTTTAGGAAATACTTTAATAAACTTAGCCGATTCTTCTTTCCAATTTTTAAGCAGCCTTTCTGCAACAGTACTTCCTGTCAATTGAAAGTGTTTTTGCAATAGTTTCTTAACATCCTCTTCATCTTTTGAAGTAAGGGGGTCCAGATCAATCATCTCCAGATTACATTTCGATTCAAAATCGGCGTACTCATCGTAAACCCATGCAATTCCTCCGCTCATGCCTGCGGCGAAGTTTCTTCCTGTTTTACCTATAATCAAGATTCTTCCTCCGGTCATATACTCACAACCATGATCTCCAATTCCTTCTACCACCGATGTTGCTCCGGAATTACGGACTGCAAAGCGTTCGCCTGCCATTCCCCTCACATAAAGTTCTCCCGATGTTGCCCCATACAGAATGACGTTACCAACAATCATATTCTCTTCAGCTTTAAAATGACTTTCCTTAGAAGGATATACTGCTAACTGTCCGCCTGACAGTCCTTTTCCCACATAGTCATTAGCCTCTCCTTCCAACTCAAAAGAAACACCCTTTGAAACAAAAGCTCCGAAACTTTGACCAGCCGATCCTACGAATTTATAATTCACTGTATTATCCGGAAGCCCAACTGAACCATAGATTTTTGCAATCTCATTAGACAACATTGTACCTATTGTCCTATCTGTATTTTTTACTTTAAAAGTTCCAAAAACAGGAGTTTTAGATTTCAATGCTTCATCAGCATTTTTAATCAATTGCCAATCCAGGATACCGTCTATACCATGATCCTGTTTTTCGCTGTTGTAAAGTGTCATTCCTTTTGGAATTGATACCGGATGTAGAATTCCTGATAGATCGACTTTTTTTGCTTTCCAGTGTATTATACCTTCTTTGCGTTTTAGAAATTGTGCTTTTCCAACCATCTCGTTTATTGTTCTAAATCCAAGCTCTGCCATAATTTCCCTTAACTCGTGAGCTATAAATTTGAACAGGTTAACGATATGCTCCGGTTTTCCGCTAAATAATTTCCTCAATTCCGGATCTTGAGTCGCAACACCTACCGGACAAGTATTAAGATGACATTTTCGCATCATAATACAACCGCCCGCTACCAAAGCCGCCGTCGCTACCCCCCATTCTTCCGCACCCAATAAAGCTGCAACTGCAATGTCTCTACCTGTTTTTAGCTGTCCGTCAGCTTGTAAAATAACACGGCTTCTTAACTTATTTTTCACCAAAGTCTGGTGAGCTTCTGCCAGACCAAGCTCCCACGGCAAACCTGCGTGTTTGATAGAGCTGATTGGCGAAGCACCCGTTCCGCCATCATGCCCAGCTATCAAAATTACGTCGGCATGAGCCTTTGCAACACCAGCAGCTATAGTTCCAACACCAGCCTTAGAAACCAACTTCACATTAATTCTGGCATTTCTATTCGCATTCTTCATGTCGAAAATAAGCTGAGCTAAATCTTCAATTGAATAAATATCATGATGTGGCGGTGGAGAAATTAATCCTACACCTGGTGTAGAGTGACGCGTTTTTGCAATCCAAGCATCTACTTTATGCCCCGGTAACTGTCCTCCCTCTCCAGGTTTTGCTCCCTGAGCCATTTTAATTTGAATCTCATCTGCATTCGTCAGGTAATTAATAGTAACACCAAATCTTCCTGAAGCCACCTGCTTAATTGCAGAACGCATAGAGTCTCCGTTTGCGAGTGGTTGATAACGAAGTTCATCCTCGCCTCCCTCTCCCGTATTACTCATCCCTCCAATTCTATTCATCGCAATAGCTAAAGTGCTATGCGCTTCGTGAGAAATCGAGCCAAAAGACATTGCTCCGGTTGCAAAACGCTTCATGATATTTTCTATCGGTTCAACCTCCTCCAGAGAAATAGATTCTCTATGTTGAGCAAAATCCATCAATCCCCGCAAAGTATATATCTTTTCGTTCTGGTTATTAACCAGGGCCGCATACTTTTTATATACATCGTAATTGTCTGTACGAGTTGCTAATTGCAGTAAATGAACAGTTTCTGGATTAAACAGATGAGCTTCTCCTTTTCTTTTCCACTGATAAATACCTCCTTCTGTGAGTAAAGAAACTTCATCATCAGAGGCTTTAAAACCGTTCACATGTTTGTTTAATGCTTCACGAGCAATATCATCCAGGTTTAAACCTTCAATCCTGCTAATTCCGCCTACGAAATATTTATCCACAACATCTTTGTTGATTCCCAAAATTTCGAAGATTTGAGAGCCATGATAAGATTGCAATGTAGAAATCCCCATTTTAGAAAAGATTTTCAACAAGCCGTCACAAACCGATTTGGTGTAGTTATAAACTAATTTTTCACGTGAAATATCTTTAGCTATTTTTCCGTCTTGTTGCAAAGCTTCGATAGAAGCCAAAGCCAAATAAGGATTAATAGCTGTTGCTCCGAATGCCAGT
The DNA here is from genome assembly GCF_000190735.1 of Pseudopedobacter saltans DSM 12145. Classification (GTDB taxonomy): domain Bacteria; phylum Bacteroidota; class Bacteroidia; order Sphingobacteriales; family Sphingobacteriaceae; genus Pseudopedobacter; species Pseudopedobacter saltans. The sequence continues at coordinate 233,325 of NC_015177.1, read as the reverse complement.
AAACAGGCAAAGTGATGTACTTCCCAGACATCTCCGGCTTCAACTACCAATCCGATAGCTCCCCTTAGTCCTTTTTTAATTAAATGGTGATGAACAGCAGAAACAGCGAGTAAAGAAGGAATTGGTGCATGTTCTGAATCTATTGCTCTATCCGAAAGAATAATAACCTCAAAATTATCATTTACAGCGTCTTCCGCATAACGGCATAATCTTTCCAGCCCCCGTTCCAGCGAGCCATCTTTACCATCTACAGTAAAATAGGTCTGTAAAGTTTTCGCATTGAAACTTCCTGTATCGATACTACGCAACTTTTCCAGCTCAGCATTGTTCAAAATTGGATGTTTGATACTTACACAGTGACAGTGCTTTTTATCTTCTGCAAGGATATTTCCGTTGTTACCAATAAAAGTAGCCAAACTCATCACCAGCCTTTCACGAATCGGGTCTATCGGAGGATTGGTTACCTGAGCAAAGAATTGTTTAAAATAGCTTGATAAATGCTGAGGTTTGTTTGACAATACTGCCAACGGGACATCAGTTCCCATAGATCCTATCGGCTCTTTACCGTCCAGAGCCATCGGTTTGATAATCATATCAACATCTTCTCTGCTATATCCAAATACTTTTTGATAACGATGAACAGCCTCTCTGCCTAAGCTTGTAAAAGAAACCCGAGGCTCGGGCAGATCTTCCAATTTTATAATATAATTATCAAGCCATTCCTGATATGGTTGTCTAGAAGCGATTTGATGTTTAATTTCTTCATCTTTAATGATTTTCCCCTGCTCGATATCAATCAAAAACATCTTACCCGGTTGCAAACGCCCTTTGGTAATTACCTGTGATTCTTCAATAGGCAAAACTCCCGCTTCTGAAGCTACTATACAGGTATTATCTTCAGTTATTACGTAGCGTAAAGGTCGAAGGCCGTTTCTGTCCAGGATAGAACCGATCAATTTAACACCATCTGTAAATGTCAGCGCTGCAGGGCCATCCCATGGCTCCATTAAAGTAGCATGATATTCGTAGAATGCTTTTTTCAGCGGATCCATATCTTCGTTTCCGTCCCATGCCTCTGGCACCAACATCATCATCACATGAGGTAATGATCTTCCCGAATGTGTTAAGACTTCTACAATATTATCCAAACAAGCCGAATCTGATTGATCTCCTTCTATCACAGGAAGTAAAATTTCCATTTCCTCCTTGGTAAAACAAGGTGACACCAAAGATTTTACCGCTGCATAAAACCAATTTAAGTTTCCTGTTAATGTATTGATTTCGCCATTGTGAGAAATAAATCTGAATGGTTGTGCTAATTTCCAGGAAGGGAATGTATTGGTAGAAAAACGTGAATGTACCATACCAAACGCCGATTGGTATTTCTCATTCTGAAGATCTTTGTAATACTGTCTTACCTGAAAAGTTGTAAGCTGGCCTTTGTAAACTATCGTCCTTGAAGAGAACGACGTAAAGTAAAAATATTCTGATTCTTCTTTTATTTCTTCCTGAACTGTTTTGGTAATTAGTCTTCTTAAAACATACAGTTTACGCTCAAACTCATCACCTTCTTTAATATGAGCTGGCTTTGACACAAAAACCTGTCTAACCATAGGTTCAACCGCTTTGGCTGTTTCTCCGATCACAGAATTGTCTACAGGCACTTTTCTAAATCCCAAAACTTCGAAGTTCAGCTGCTCTGCACATTTTGTAATGATATCAACAATTGCCTTTCTCGACAATGCTTCCTGTGGCAAAAACATCATACCAACACCGTAATGTCCGGGCTCTTTTAAGTTGATTTCTAAATTATTACATTCCTCTAAAAAGAAGCTGTGTGGAATCTGAGTAAAGATACCCGCTCCATCTCCAGAATCTGGGTCGCAACCACAAGCACCACGATGCTCCATATTTTCAAGTATGGTCAACGCATTCCGTACAATTTCATGAGATTTTTTACCATTGATATTGGTAATAAATCCGGTTCCACATGCATCATGTTCAAATTTAGAATCATACAAACCATAGTTTCTTTGATCAAACCAACCCATCATAAAATTTAATTTTGTTTTAACACAAAATTAGATACTAAATTCTTCAAAATAGAACTTTATTGAATTTTTATAGTTTTATCAATAAACCATATCATTAAAGTACTTAATTTTATCAATTCATCAACGAAACATACATTAAAATAATAAAAAATCAATAAAATAATATTTAAAATACAAATAAATCAATCAAAACAACTTTATTTTAAATTATTAAAAACAAAACAAACAAAAGATTAGTATTTTTAAATTTGCTCCATGGAAATTAAGAATAAGGCTGTTTTCTTAGACAGAGATGGTGTGTTGAATAAAGAATTGGGAGATTATGTTTGCACTTTAGAAGATTTTGAAATACTTGAACATAATTACGAAACTTTAAAAGAATTACAGGACAGAGGATACCTTCTTATGGTTGCTACTAATCAAGGAGGAATAGCTAAAGGATGGTATACTTTGGACACCTTAAATGAAATGCATAACAGGCTGGCAAAAGCCTACGAGCCTTATGGCGTAAAATTTACTGATTTTTATTTTTGCCCTCATCATCCAAACTTTACCGGCGAATGCGACTGCAGAAAGCCTAAACCGGGTATGTTATTGAAAGGAATTGCAGATCATAGTATAGATCCTTCACAATCTTATTTTATTGGTGATAAATTTACTGATGTTGAAGCTGCTGAAGCTGCAGGGATGACTGGTATTAAGATTGAGATTGACCAACCTTTGGGTGAAATTTTACATTTGATTAAGTAGGTTCCGAATATTAAAAAATTTCTGGCAACCGTTTTGCTTTCTTAAGTAAAACATTTACTGCTATGAACTTAAAAAGAATTTTTGGAACACTTTTAACAATACTAGGAATCATCGGTTTAGTATACAGTGCTTTAGAATTTACAAGAGGAAGCGACTTTACCAGAAGCTTGATAGTCTACCTTATCTTAGGCATCATTTTTTTCTTTACAGGTATTGGTCTTATAAGAAGCACATCAGACTCTTCCAAAATGTAAATTCTATTTGAGAATCCATGCGAGGACAGTCATTCACTTACAATATGGGAAATGATTATCTCTGCATGGATTCTTGAGTTTTCTATAAACCATAAATGCGTATCCATTCCGCCGCAAACAACACCCGCCAGATATACTCCCTTACGGTTTGTTTCCATGCTTGCCTCATCATATTTTGGATAGCGATTTCGTCCTTCCAGCATTATTCCCAAATGTTGTAAAAAAGAAAAATTAGGCTGATATCCTGTTAAAGCCAACACAAAATCATTATCTAATTGCAAATCTCCATTTGGCGTATTTATCAGAACAACATCTTCTTTAATGCTTTTTATTTCGGAATTAAAATAGGCCTTAATACTTCCTTCTTTAATCCTATTTTCGATGTCAGGTTTCACCCAATATTTTACCCTATCACTAATTTCACCATTTCTTATAACCATCGTTACTTCTGCTCCCTTGCGATAGCATTCCAAAGCAGCGTCTACGGACGAATTACTGGCTCCAACAACCATTACTTTTTGTATCGCAAAATAGCTGGGATCATTATAATAATGAAATACTTTGGATAAGTTTTCCCCCTCTACTCCCATCCAGTTAGGGATGTCATAAAATCCGGTAGAAACTATTATATTTTTAGCCTTGTAGAAATTTTTACTTGTCTTTACTTCAAAACTTCCCTGCACTCCTTTTAAGTCTAAAACTTCTTCAAATAAACGAACATTCAAATCGAAATAGAGTGTCACTCTCCGATAATATTCCAACGCTTCTGATCGAGTTGGTTTTAAATTATTGGAAATAAAAGGAATATCCCCTATTTCTAACCTTTCTGATGTCGAAAAAAAAGTCATATTCTGCGGATAGTTATATAAAGAATTTACCAAACAGCCTTTCTCTATTATTATATATGACAATCCTTTTTTCTTAGCTTCTATTCCACATGCCAGACCAATTGGTCCGGCCCCTATAATTAAAATATCGTAATCCATTTATTTCCAAATTTGAAATAAAACAAAAAAGCCGGAAGTGTATTCTCCCGGCCTTATATCATTTTAAGATTTTACTTACTATTTACCAGCAGCTTTAGCATGATCTGCTAAGAATTGAGCTAAACCATTATCAGTTAATGGGTGTTTTAACAAACCTAAGATAGAAGACAAAGGACCTGTCATTACATCAGCGCCGATTTTTGCACACTCCACAATGTGAACTGCATTTCTGATAGAAGCCGCTAAGATTTCTGTTTCATAACCGTAGTTATCAAAAATCAATCTGATATCCTCTATTAGTCCATAGCTATCTGCACCGATATCATCTAATCTGCCTAAGAACGGAGATACATAGCTAGCACCTGCTTTTGCCGCTAATAAAGCTTGTCCCGCAGAAAAAATCAAAGTACAGTTTGTTCTTATTCCTTTGCTGCTGAAATATTTAATTGCTTTGATACCATCCTTAATCATAGGAATTTTAACAACAATCTTAGGGTTTAAAGCTGCTAAAGCTTCACCTTCTTTAATCATCCCTTCGTAATCTGTAGAGATAACCTCTGCACTTACATTATCTTCAACGATATCACAAATAGCTTTGTAATGATTTAAGATATTCTCTTCACCAGTTATACCTTCTTTAGCCATTAAGCTAGGGTTGGTTGTTACACCATCCAAAACACCTAAATCTTGCGCTTCTTTAATTTGAGCAAGATTTGCTGTATCTATAAAAAACTTCATAATCTTTTTATATTCTAAATGTTTGATTGATTTTTAAATACTATTCAGGATTGAAAAATTGTCAAAAACAAAAGAAAAAATCCCCTGATAATTTTTTCGTTACAAATTTACGAATAGAAAACGAATTAGGAAAAGATTCTTGTAGTAAATTGTTTGATTTTTTAGAATTATGAGAAAAGAAAAAATGGGCTAGCACCTTCTATCGCACCGCTACAACCTCCTACCCTTGCTGCGTTCCCACCCTGGGGGAATTCAGAGGGAGCTGGTCGTAGAAGACTAACCCGGCACAAAGGTATCATTTTTTATCTTTATTCTAAACTAAATATCAAACTAGCGAACAACAGACTGTAAATCAATCAGAAAATTTTATTTCTTTTTACGTTTTCCATTATTATCTTGTCTGGCTTCGTTCATCAGGCTTTTCCAATCGTATGGATTTGCTTGGGAAAACACAATAGTTTCTTCATACGCTCCCTTATTGATTTCCATTACATCTATCGGTTTACCTATATATTCCTGTATTGCGTCTAAATAAGCCTTCTCCTCTTCGCTGCAAAACGACACTGCTCTTCCCCGGCTCGTACCTCTGCCCGTTCTGCCTATTCTGTGAACGTAGTTTTCAGGAACTTCAGGCAAATCGTAGTTTACAACAAAATCTACACCCTTTACATCAAGTCCTCTAGCACTTATATCTGTTGCTATTAAAATCTGATTTTTTCCATCTCTAAAATTATCTAAAACCTGAAATCTATTTTTTTGATCTTTGTCTCCGTGGATAGTTTCTGTATGGATGTTTACTCTTTCCATCGCTTTAGCAACCCGCTCTGCCCTTATCTTGGTTCTTACAAATACTATAATTTTCTTCCCCTGATTCTCCTTAATTAATCTTTCCAGGAAAAATCTTTTATCATCCATCCCTACATATGCAACGGCGTGATCTACATTTTTAGACACAGGATCTTTTGGAGACAATTGGATACGCACCGGCTTATTTACCAATGCATAGGCTAGATCTTTAATTGTATCATTTATGGTTGCAGAGAAAAACATAGTTTGTCTCCTTTTGGGTAACAATGTTATTAATTTCTTGATATCATTGTAAAAACCTTGCTCCAACATTCTATCAGCTTCATCCAAAACTAAAAAATCTATTTGTTTAAGGTAAAGATGGCCTTTAAAAACTAGATCCATAATTCTGCCTGGCGTAGCAATCAAAACATCCGCTTTATTTAGCTTTTTGAGTTGTGGTTCAATCTCAACTCCACCTATCACAGCTAAAGGAATTATAGATGTATATTTTCCCAGGTTTAGAAAAACCTGCTCTATCTGTATGGCAAGTTCCCTTGTTGGCACCATTACTACGGCTTTTATGGTCGGCTTATCTAAATGAGGTTTTGATCGCTCAAGCATACTAATCAAAGGGATTGCAAAAGCTGCAGTTTTTCCCGTACCTGTCTGAGCTATCGCCAATATATCCTGACCGGAAAGAATCTGAGGAATAGATTTGAATTGTATATCTGTCGGCTTTTTAAAACCTGCCTCTTCCAAACTTCTTTTAATACCTGATGATATATTGTACTTATTAAACTTCATTCGACAAAGTTAGCTTTTAATGCTTGATAATAACAAAAAACTCCGCTAAAGCGCGGAGTTTTATTATCTCAATTTACTTGTTTTTGATTGGTGATTTGCCTGAACCGGATTGATCTTAATTACCTTAAATTCGGTTCGTCTATTTAATTGGTGCTCTTCTTTAGTACATTTAACACCGTCTTTACAATGATTTAATAGTTGTGTCTCTCCAAATCCTTTAGCCAACAACCTTGAGCCGTCTGCGCCTCCGTTTAACAGAAACAGTTTAGCGGAATTCGCTCTATTTTCTGATAATAACATATTATAAGAAGCTTTCCCTCTCGAATCGGTATGGGCCCGAAGTTCTATATTGACGTAAGGCATTTTCTTCATAAACGCCAATACTTTATTTAATTCCGGCTCTGCATCTTTCCTAATGGTATATTTATCAAAGTCATAATAAATGTTATTTAATTTCACCAAATAGGCGTCCTCTGCTTTTTCCACTTCGAACCTAACATTAAAAATGGTAGACTCTTTAATTCCTTTTGTTGATAGTTGTCCTTCCTGTTTTAATAAAAACTTATCAGAGTCTCCTCTCAAAACGTAGTCAGTTTCTTTTTCCAAATCAAAAGAAAAAGTACCATCTTCTTTAGAAAGAACCGACTTTTCTTCACCTTTACTTTTATTTACCAGATAAACACGAAGTCCAGATATAGGGTCATTTGTTCCATTTTCTACGACCTTACCAGCCACTACGCAGATTATTTCTGGTTTAGTTTCCTCTTTTCTGGAAAAATGATAAATATCGTCCAAACCTTTCCCTCCAACTCTGTTGGAAGTAAATAATCCGGTGGTATTATCTGAAAAAAAAGTAATTCCGAAATCATCTTTTGGAGAATTGATAGGAGCTTTTAAATTCTCAGGTTCATCCCATTCACCTTTTTCGCCAGTAGCAGAAAATATATCCAATCCTCCCAATGTAATGTGCCCTTTAGACGCAAAGAATAATTTACCGTCTTGCCTTACGTAAGGAAAAGCTTCATCTTCAGCCGTGTTGATCTTATTTCCACAATTTACCGGAACCGTCCATTTTCCATCTATTTTTACTGAATAATATAAATCCATTCCTCCAAATCCACCAGGCATATCAGAAGAAAAATACAATATGTTCCCGTTTGGACTTAAGGTAGGGTGTTGTACAGAATACTTAAAATTACTATTATACGGAAATGGTTGTGTTTCAGTCCAAACCCCATTCTTCTTTTCTGAAAAGTAAATCTCTTTTCTAACTATAGGATTTTTCACATTTCTCAACTCTTTTTTATTCACATTTCCAATACGCGTAAACACCAAATATTGTCCGTCCCAACTAATTGCCGCAGGACCATTATGGTAATCTTTATTGATGTGTGATGGCAATAAACTTAATTTGTAATTTTCTCCCTGTGGATTCTCGCCTACAGCCTGATAGATTTTCATAAAAGAATTACCTGTCCACCCCGAAATTTTATCTTTACTTTTTTTCTCGTTCGCAGCAACGAATGCCCTATCGGAAGAGAACAGAATACCGTCATTAAAAATAACTGGTGAAAAATCTGAAGCGCTAGAGTTCAAAGCCTCTACATTTGAAATTTCTACCGTTTTATCAGGATTATCCAACCATAAACGAGCTGCATCACACGAATTTGCCTGAGTAAGTGCCAACTCAGCTTTTTTCGGAACTCTTTCTCCATACATTAAATAGTAATGCTTCGCTTCCTCAAATTTCGAGTTCTGTTTTAATACATTAGCGTAATAAAAATAGTTCACCGGATCGAAATTCGGGAAAGTTATAACCTTTTTATATGTCTGTTCTGCCTCCTGTGTCCTTCCTACAAATCTATAACAGTTAGCTAATTTTTCTGCAACATCTAACGATGGCTTCTTTTTTATTAATTTCTCGTAAATATCTATAGCATAATAGTAATCCAAATTATCATAGTATGCATTGGCCTTTTCTAAATCATTAGATTTTAATTTAGAAGGACTTAATAAATATCCTGATGCCGATATAAAAAGACAGATATAAAATATTTTTTTGAAGTTCATATTAAAAATATCTTGGATTCAAGATTTTTAAGTTTCTATTTTTACCTAAAACAAAGCCCAAACTAATTTCGTGTGTAGAGTTAAAGCTCCTTAAAGTTGCAGCTGAATAGTCATATGAATAACCTATGTTCCATGTATCACCTACAAACTGAAACATTCCTACAACTGAACTTCCACTTAGACTTTCAACTTCTTTTTTCCAAATATCTATATTTGTTCTGTAAGATCCTCCTATCCAGACTTTATCTGCTACTAAAAAATTCAAATTTCCGTCCAAACCAGTTGGTCCTTTAAAATCTTCTTTCAATAAAATAGTAGGTTTACACCTCAGGTAGTCGTTAATATCAAATAGATAACCCGATGAGAGAAAGAAATGATTATTCTGATTAGTAACTATATTGCGTATTGAGCCTTCTTTTGAAAACATTTGAGAAAAAAGGTTGGTAACCGAGGCACCGAAAAAAAACCGATTTGTACTATAATGTATGCCAAATCTCGCTTCTGGTTCCATATAGGTATATTTACCATTTAGAAAATCTCGTTCCTGCTCCTCTTCATAGGTTGCCTTATCGGAATCATATGTGAATTGTGAAATTCCTCCCGCCAAACCTAAAGCGAGAGTACCTTCTTCGCCAACTAAAAGTTTATAAGAATAATTAACATATGCAGAGAACTTTCCTCTTAATCCATATTTATCGTTTATTACGCCTAAAGCCAAACCTACTTTGTCCTTAGCCAGCGACCCGTCTAAAATAAAAGTTTGTGTTTTAGGAGCGCCTTCTACTCCAACCCACTGATTTCTGTAAACAGCACTTACATTCCAGTTTTCCTTATATCCGGCATACGCTGGATTAATAATCAAATTATTAAACATATATTGAGAAAATTGAGGATCTTGCTGTGCCTGAGCCTCTAAGCTTATTGATATCACAATAAAAAAAAGTATAAGATACCTTTTCATTACTTTTGATTCTTTACTAATGAAATAAACCCTTTAAACACCCGATATTCGTCTCCAATTTTCACTTTTAACAAATAATAATACGTTCCGTCATTTAATGATGATCCATCCCATCTATTCAACGAAGAAAAGGATTTTGTCTTAAAAACTTCCCCTCCCCATCTATTAAAAATAGTAATTTCATTTTCTGGATAGCCGTCTATGTTACCTATGGTCCAAGTATCATTCTTTCCATCTCCGTCTGGCGAGTAACTGTTATAAAAAACAAGATTATGAGCGTCTTTTACACTAGCTAATGCTATAGGAACAGTTTTAAAAGAGTCATCAATTTCAAAAATAAACTGTTTATTTAAATCCGGAGAAGTTAAATCCAACGACTTATTTAAAGATAAGTTTTCCCAAAAACTATCTTTCCATTTAGCCAATGAAGCATATCCATCCTCATTATTATAAAAATAATTCACCTTCATTCGGGAATCCCCATCAGTTCTATCTATAACATGATAAAATTTAAAGTTTACATCAGAAATATTATCCTTTCGACTTTCTCGATAATAATACGCCGTATTTGGATCTTTTTTTAAGAAAGAAATACCCACTGTATTTCCTTCATTAGAAGGCGAATTTATTTCGATTGGTCTATATAAAAATTGTCCATTATCATTCGCTCCCATGGGATATAAATAATTCCCTGATTGTCCTAATTTACGATAGAAAAAACCTCCTTCTGTTGAACTTATAAAACCGCTGCTCCTATTCAGCGAACTTTCTGATGCATTTGACAAAGTTAGTTTGCGACCTATCAAACTTAGTTCTCTATCGCTTAAATCTAAAAGATTGAAAATTCGCACATTTTGAGAGACAACTTTAATACCTGTACCGGAAAGCTTTAGTGAAGGAAAAGACATCGGATAGTCTCCTTTTAATTCCTGATTTCCCCCTATAAGCACCACTTCTCCCTTTGAATCTATCAATCCCCCATTTTTATTTTTATTTTCCCAGTTGCCGGTAAGTCTCAAAGTTCCATCATTTTGTATTTCATCTTCGTTAATAAAGTCTGATCCCACAACTACTTCTACCCCATTTTGGATGATCACCCCACTCCCTTTTTGGATAATCACCTGAGCACATAAGTTCATAGTGCACAACCACATTGATATGATAGCTGCAATTTTCATCATCTAGTTAATAATTACAGCATTGAAAACAACATCAGGCAAAACCACTATATTGGTACTCGAATTATATAATTTCACCTCTATTTGATTAGTTGAAATGCCCCTGACATAAGAAACTGTTACACCGTCAGGGAGTTCTTGATTAGGAGATACTGTTATTACAGACTCTAGACTTACCCTACCTAAAGAAATATTTTTCTTAACTGCAGATCCAGGTGCAATTGATTCTCCTAAAAATGTAAATGTACCTTTAGCAATTCCCTTCAATATGCTTCCGGCAGACCCCAAATAAAGATCTCCATTTACATGAAATTTCGCCAGAGGTGAACTTTGGCTTATCCCAACATTTCCTGAGGACTTAATACGGATTACCTCTATATTATTTGTCGCAAAAACTAAGTCCTTTGCATCTTTAGTACCCAAAAATGATCCTGATGCCCCCGATATCTCCGGATTTGTCCCCGTGTTACCGTTTATCTGCCAGGATGTTGAAGTATCAACAGGTCCTTTAATATTAGCAGTCTTTTCCCACACAAATTGACCTGTTTTTTTATAAACATCACCGCTTAATTTATCTAAATATAAATCACCAATACTGCCTAATAACTCATCTGGCACCGAGGATCCCTCATGCCAAACATTGCCTCCATCCCCTTTAATACCTTGTGGCCCTTGAGGTCCAATTGGCCCAACCGGCCCTATTTCTCCAGTGTCGCCTTTATCCCCCTTGTCGCCTTTATCCCCCTTGTCTCCTTTAAAACCCCGCGGGCCCTCTGGCCCGACAGCTCCTACCGGCCCCTGAATTCCTTGTGGGCCAATAGGCCCAGTTAACCCAACGGCTCCTTGAACTCCCGGATCGCCTTTATCACCCTTATCCCCTTTCTCACCTTTTAATCCCTGATCACCTTTAGATCCTGCCGGACCAGTCAAGCCTGTAGGTCCAATGGGACCTATATCACCTTTATCCCCCTTTGGTCCAATCGCTCCCTGTGGACCCGCTGGTCCTTGAATCCCTTGAGGTCCAATGGGACCAGTCTGTCCAACGATTCCCTGTGTACCCTGATCTCCTTTGTCTCCTTTGTCTCCCTTATCCCCTTTTGGCCCCTGCAAACCCTGATCACCTCGATCTCCTTTTGGACCTGTAAGACCTATTGGCCCTTGATCTCCTTTTTCTCCCTTGTCTCCTTGTGGCCCTTTCAGTCCCTGCGGTCCCTGGTCGCCCTTAACTCCTTGTAAACCCTGCGCTCCCTGAATACCTTGAATCCCCTGATCTCCACGGTCGCCCTTATCTCCCCTTGGCCCTTGAGGACCCGTCGGCCCTTGCTCTCCTTTATCTCCTCTTGCGCCTTGTACTCCCTGTGCTCCTTGAGGGCCTGTATCGCCTTTTTCACCTTTATTACCCACTGGCCCTTGAGGCCCCATCGGTCCAACAACTCCTGTGGTTAAATTTGCAATAGGCAGAGACCAGCCATCCGCCTTATATCTATATACTTTTCCTGTACTTGTATCCAAATACAAATCATCCTCTCTTAAACCAGATAATAATAATCCAGATGGATCTTTATCTCCTGTAAACCACAAAGCACCCTGATCTCCTTTTTCTCCACGAGGTCCCAAAACACCTGTTGTCAGGTTCGCAACTGGCGCAGACCAACGCCCCCCTTCAAACCGATATACCTTGCCTGTATTTGTATCAAGAAACAGATCTCCCTCTCTTATTCCCGAAAGTGATAACCTTTGTGGATCATCTGTACCGGTAAACCATAACGGCCCCTGGTCACCTTTGTCTCCTTTTTCCCCCTTATCCCCTTTAGCCCCCTGGTCACCCTTTTCTCCCTGTGCCCCCTTTTCTCCTTGCAGTCCAACTGGACCTATCTCTCCCCGAGGTCCCTGATCTCCCACCTCCCCTTTATCACCTTTTGGACCAGGAATTCCCGGAATACCTTGTATCCCTTGAACGCCTTGCTCGCCCTTTTCTCCGGATAATCCCTGAATTCCCTGATCACCTTTGTCTCCTTTTGTTCCCGGATCCCCTTTATCACCTTTTGGTCCTACTGCTCCGTTTTTTAAATTGGCAATAGGGTTCCAGCCACTATTGTCATATTTAAACACATCTCCCGAAGCAGTATTCAAATACATATCCTGATGATTTGGGCTAACTGGATAGGAAGAACTTGGATTATTTGGCCCAGTAAACCAAATAGTTCCTCTAATTCCGTCGCCATTTGTGATTGCGATCCAGGCAATACCATCCCAATAATTAAATTGGGTTGTAGAAGTATTAAAAATCAATAGTCCTTTATCCTGTAATGCCAATTTCGTTGAAAGTACATTCTTCTCTCCATCAGATAACCTTGGAACAAGAACCCCCTTTTCCTTGGAGGAAACATCTAATATGGCATTCTCATTTGGAGACCTTGTTCCAATTCCTACCGATCCAGATTGCGCCCATAATTGCACACTTCCAAATAGCAAAAAAAATAGAATTGGGATTTTTTTCAAGAAAGTTCCTTTAGGTAAAGCTTTATCCATAGATTAAATATAAACTATAAAAAAATCACATAATATCATTAAACAAAAAACATTTACAATTACAAAACTGAAAACAATATATAATTTTATAAATTAAATATTTTAAATCAATTTAAAAAAACATTTACAGCTTTACAATTGTTTTTTTTATACGATTTAACAATAAAATAGTTACATTAGCCCGATTTTTATGTTTTAACGAAAAATGGCTAAAGAAATTAAAGAATTAGAAAAAGTTGCTTCTCAAGTTAGAAGAGATATCATTAGAATGGTGTACGACTGCCAGTCAGGCCACCCTGGAGGTTCATTAGGTTGTACAGATTTTTTGGTTGCTCTATACTTCAGAGTAATGAAACATGACCCTAAGTTCAATATGAACGGAATCGGAGAAGACCTTTTCTTCTTATCAAACGGACATATATCGCCAGTTTTTTACAGCGTATTAGCTAGATCTGGTTATTTCGATGTAGAAGAGTTAAAAACCTTCAGAAAATTAAATTCCAGATTACAGGGGCACCCTACAACTCACGAACATTTACCTGGAGTGAGAGTTGCTTCCGGATCTCTTGGCCAAGGTTTATCGGTAGCAATTGGTGCTGCTTTAACCAAAAAAATAAACAAAGATAATTCTGTTGTTTTCAGTTTACATGGTGATGGTGAGCTTCAGGAAGGCCAAAACTGGGAAGCTATTATGTTTGCTCCGCATAACAAAGTAGATAATTTAATTGCTACTGTAGACTTTAACGGTCAGCAGATAGACGGTCCTACCTCTTCAGTATTAAGCTTAGGTGATATAGGCGCAAAATTTGAAGCATTTGGTTGGGAAGTTTTACATGCAGACGGAAACAACATGACAGAAATCGTAGAAACTTTAGAGTTGGCTAAATCCAGAACCGGAAACGGCAAACCAATTGCAATCATTATGAAAACCGAAATGGGTAAAGGTGTAGATTTCATGGAAGGTTCTCATAAATGGCATGGTATAGCTCCAAATGCAGAACAACTTGCGGCTGGTTTAGCTCAATTAGAAGAGACTTTAGGAGACTACTAATCAAAACTTAATTTATCACGATAATTGCAATGAAAAAATATACATATACAGAGAAAAAAGACACTCGCTCTGGTTTCGGTGCTGGTTTGTTAGAGGTAGGAAGGAAAAACGAAAATGTTGTTGGTCTTTGTGCTGACTTAATTGGCTCATTAAAAATGGGCGACTTCCAAAAAGAATTTCCGGAAAGATTCGTTCAAACAGGTATTGCAGAAGCAAACATGATTGGTATGGCTGCCGGTATGACTATAGGTGGCAAAATTCCTTACACTGGTACTTTTGCTAACTTCTCTACAGGTAGGGTTTATGACCAAATCAGACAGTCTGTTGTTTATTCTGGTAAAAATGTAAAAATTTGTGCTTCTCACGCAGGTTTAACTTTAGGAGAAGACGGTGCTACCCACCAAATTCTTGAAGATATTGGTATGATGAAAATGTTACCGGGGATGACAGTTATAAATCCTTGTGACTACAATCAAACTAAAGCAGCAACAATTGCTATTGCAGATTACGAAGGACCTGTTTATCTAAGATTTGGACGTCCGGTTATCCCTGTTTTCACCCCTGCAGATCAAAAATTCGAAATTGGAAAAGCATGGATGGTTAATGAAGGAACTGATGTAAGTATCTTTGCTACAGGACATTTAGTATGGGAAGCTATTTTAGCAGGCGAAAAACTTGCAGAAGAAGGAATTAATGCTGAAATTATAAATATTCACACCATTAAACCTCTTGACGAAGAAGCTGTCTTAAATTCAGCTAAGAAAACGGGATGTGTTGTTTCTTGCGAAGAACACAACAGGTACGGAGGTTTAGGAGAAAGTATTGCACAATTATTAGCAAAAGAGTTACCTACTCCTATGGAATTTGTTGCTGTGAATGACAGTTTTGGTGAAAGCGGTACTCCTGCTGAATTAATGAAAAAATATGGTTTAGACAGTTCTAATATTGTTGAAGCTGTAAAAAAAGTAATGAAACGTAAATAGTTTCTTTATTTTTTTAGATATTAATAGCCGGAGTTTTACTTCGGCTTTTTTATTTGATATAATTTATGTTGATAGAAGATTCAGAATTGTTAAACATGTTTCAGGAAGAGTCGAAACGCCATGAAGCGTTTTCGATATTACTGAAAAAATATCAGCAAAAAATATACTGGCATGTAAGACGAATGGTTATCGATCACGATGATGCCGACGACATTGTTCAGGAAGTATTTATAAAAGTATGGAAGAACATTAATTCTTTTCGACAGGATTCGCAGTTATACACGTGGATATATAGAATAGCAACTAATGAGTGTATTACTTTCCTGAACAAGAAAAAAAATCATTTGAATATTTCATACGAAGAATTAGCCGAAAAGCTGGAAGATTCATTAAATGATGATAATTACTTTTCTGGCGAAGCTATTCAGAAAAAACTGCAAAAAGCGATTCTTGCATTGCCCGAAAAACAAAGGTTGGTATTTAATATGAAATATTATGATGATTTGAAATTTCAGGAAATTTCTGATATTCTGGGTACAAGTGTAGGCGCCTTAAAAACGTCTTACCACCTTGCCGTAAAGAAAATTGAAAAATTTTTGTTAACATCAGATTAAACCTTTTCTGATTTATTGACTCTGTAGAAGTATGAAAGAAGAAGTAAATAGTAATGGAGAAATGGATGGAACTTTCTTAGAAGGCCTTAGAACTAATCCATTCTTAGTAAAACCAAATTACTTCGATAATTTACATGATCAAATATTATCGAATGTTAAATTGGATGATATTAAGAAAGAAGGCGTTTTTAAAACCCCTGAAAATTATTTCCAGACATTAGAAGAACAGGTTCTTTCACAAGTAGTTCTTCCTGAAAATGGATCCAGTATATTTAAAGTTCCTGATCAGTATTTCGAAAGTTTAGAAAACAAGATTTTAGCATCGGTTGAGGAACCAACTCAGAAAAACAATATCCGTTCTATTTTTAGTAGAAACTTAATCCGATACGCAGCTGCCATATTGATTATGATATCAACAGGTTTAGCACTGTATTTCAGTCAGCAAAAAACAAATATCGATACAGAAATAGCGAAAATACCGGATCAGGAAATAATAGATTATCTGAATATGTATTCAGACTCTAATGATATTCAACTTATTTTAGAAAACACAAATACCGATGATTTATCCTCTTTGGAAAATCATATCAATCATTTATAAAAGTGCTATGAAAAATTTGCTAGTTATTGTTTTACTAATACTATCTTTCAATAGCTTAGTGGCACAAGAAAGACCTTCTCATTCCAATGACAGAGAGAAATGGGAAAAAATTGATGCGTTAAAACTTCAATTTGTAATAAAGAAACTTCAGCTTCCGAATGCTGTGGAAAATAAGTTTATTCCTCTATACTCCAGTTATCAACAAGCGTTAAGAAATGTTTATGCCGAACGCAGAAGGATAAGAGAGCAGAATAAAGCAAATCCTGGAAAACAGGTGGATACAGATTTCTCTTTCGAGTCTAAAATATTGGATGTTAAACAAGAGTATAAGAAAAAATTTGAAGCGATTTTAAGCTCAGAGCAACTTAGTACAATGTATTCTTCTGAAAGAGATTTCAGAGAAGAGCTTATGCAACAACTCAAAAAGAAATAGATGTAATTTAGTTGTTTCTGACGACATGAAGATCTCATATTGGTGTATATTTGTACATGCTTAGTCAGAAACAATTATTTCTATTAAACACTGCACAAACATCCAACAACCCGCGATTTTTGGAAATCGAAAAAGCAGAAGGTAACTACATATTCGATGTCGATGGTAAAAAATATTTAGACCTTGTATCTGGATTTGCAGTTAGCAATATCGGGCATCGGCATCCCGCAGTAATAAAGGCTATCAAAAAGCAACTGGACAGATATCTCCATGTTACTGTTTATGGCGAATATGTTCAATCTCCTCAAGTTAATTTCGCTCATCTTTTATCCACTGTTTTACCGGAAGACCTTTCTTCAGTATACTTTACCAATTCTGGAACCGAAGCTACAGAAGGCGCTTTAAAACTTGCAAAAAGGTATACCGGAAGATCTGAAATTCTGGCTTTCAACAAAGCCTATCACGGAAGCACTCATGGAGCTTTAAGCGTTATGGGGAATGAATATTACAAGCAAGCCTATCGTCCCTTACTTCCCAATATTGGTTTTTTAGATCTTAATAACGAAGATCAATTAGACCTGATTACGAAAAAAACCGCAGCTGTCATTCTGGAAACCATCCAGGGGGAAGCAGGAGTTCGAGTTCCGGATAAATCCTATTTTAAAAAACTTAGAAAAAAATGTTCTGAAACAGGCACACTATTAATTTTAGACGAGATACAAACTGGTTTCGGTAGAACTGGAAAACTTTTCTGTTTCGAACATTATGACTTAGTTCCTGATATTTTATTGGTTGCAAAAGGTATGGGAGGAGGAATGCCTATTGGTGCATTTATCTCTTCGAAAGAGATAATGGACTCTTTAAAAGACAATCCAATTCTGGGCCATATTACAACTTTTGGAGGTCATCCGGTAAGCTGTGCTGCTGGTTTGGCCAGTCTGGAAATTATCTTAAAGGAGCGATTGCACCAAACCGTATCAGTGAAAGAAGCTTTGTTCAGAAAACATTTAGCACACCCAAAAATTAAAGAAGTAAGAGGTCTAGGATTAATGTTATCAATACAGTTAGATAAATTCGAGAACGTAGAAAAAATCAGTTCTCTGTGCGTAAAAGAAGGAATTATTATTGATTGGTTCTTACACTGCGAAACGGCAATGCGCATTGCCCCTCCTCTAACAATTACTAACGAAGAAATAATTAACGCTTGCAATATCATTAAAAAAACAATAGATACAGTTTATGACGTCTGAGACGATTAGCTACCTGGAAACGGTACAGCAATTTTTAGTTACAAAAGGGACCGAAGTTGGAATAGGTTTAATTAAAGCTATTTTAATATGGTTTGTGGGCAAACAAGTAATAAAGCTGATAGACAAAGCTTTTTCTGCCATTATCCAAAAAAATAAAGTTGATATCTCGTTACAACTTTTCCTAAAAAGCATTATCCATAATGCGCTTACTGTACTGTTAATCATGACAGTGCTAACAACCTTAGGCATAGAAATGACCTCTTTCTTTGCTTTATTAGGAGCTGCAGGTCTGGCGGTAGGTATGGCCTTGCAGGGAAGCTTGTCAAATTTCGCAGGCGGAGTTTTAATCCTCCTTCTTAAACCTTTTAAAGTTGGAGATAATATTGAAGCCAAAGGAGTGTCAGGTACTGTTGCAGAAATTCAGATTTTTCATACAGTTTTAAAAACCTCGAATCTAAAAACAGTTATTATTCCAAACGGTGCTTTATATAATGATGTTATAATCAATAACTCTGTAGAAAGTTCCAGAAAAATCGACTGGATATTTAATATAAATTATGGTGACAATATCGATCTGGCAAGAAAAATAATCGAAGAAGTAATTTTCAACGATGATAGAGTGCTAAATAGAACAACTCCGTCTATTGTAGTAAGTTCAGTAAGTAATAACATTGTAAGTCTAAAAGCAACAGCTCTTGTAAATACAACAATATTATCAGCTTTAGAAACCGAAAAGATTGAAGCAGTGAAGAAGGCTTTTGACCAAAATAAAATTGCGCAGCCTAGTTCTTATACCACTGTGCATGTTTATCAAAAAGCATCATAACAAAGAAGGGCTAATTTAAACAGCCCTTCTTTATGACATTCTATTTCTTTTGATTAACCATGCATTCAATGTAGGGTTAAAACCATCTTCCAAATAGGCATCAACCAGATCTACCCTTAACTGGGCGCATTTAATGTCTATATTATTTTTAAAACTGGCCATTTTTTCTCTGTAATCCTTCATATGGTACGCCGGGTTTAACTTTATTTGATCGCCAGTTTCAGAATCTATAAAATGGTAAGGTCGGTTTTCAAAATCGAATTCCAGCTCATGTTTCTTTTCCAAAACATTAAATACAATTATTTCATGCTTATTAAACTTTAAATGCTGGAATGCCGAAAAGACATCAGATAAATCCTCTTCATTGGAAAAATTATCGAATAAATCTGAAAACAAAACAATCATAGAACGTCTGGGTAAACTTTCTGCTATTTTATGCAGACAAACAACAATATTCGTTTTCTTATTTCGCACAGGTTCATTTAAGTATTTCTCCAGCTGATGATATATATATTTTTCGTGAGCAATGGTAGATTTCGCTGGGGTCAATATTTCCACATCTTCAGCGAATACGGTTAGTCCAAAAGCATCCCGCTGCTTTTTCAATAAGTTTATGATTGCTGCAGAGCACAAGGCAGAAAATTGAAATTTATTAAGGGAATGTTCAGGATAAAACATTGATGAAGATGCATCCAGCACTAAATGACATCTTAAATTAGTTTCCTCCTCAAACCTCTTTGTAAACATTCTTTCTGTTTTTGCAAACAGTTTCCAATCAACATTTTTTACCGATTCTCCTTCGTTATACAATCTGTGTTCTGCGAACTCAACGGAAAAACCATGAAAAGGACTTTTGTGCAAACCAGTAATAAAACCTTCGACCACCTGTCTAGCAAGTAGCTCAATGTTTACTCCTTCTTTAAGATCTTCCAAATTAATTTTATTCAGCATATTCACACATCTAGATGTCAATTAATTTAGGTAAAATTCGATAAAAAAAAGGTCATTCCGTAAATTGATAAAAATGTGCAAAAACAAACCTTAAAAAACACCACAAAAAACTCTGTAAATCAACACATTAACCCGGAAAATCACGTAACAAGATATTTATCCACATCTTACCCTAAAATCCGTCTTAAAAGCTTATTTTTGAAGTTATTACTTTATAAATCATGAGTGAAGCAATAGAAAAAAATTCAAATTATTCAGCAGATAACATTCAGGTACTAGAGGGATTAGAGGCTGTAAGAAAACGTCCTGCCATGTATATTGGTGATACTGGCGTTAAAGGATTACACCACTTAGTATATGAAGTGGTAGACAACTCTATCGATGAGGCTTTAGCCGGTTATTGTACAGATATTCTTGTCACTATACATAAAAACAATTCAATTACTGTAGAAGATAACGGCCGCGGTATTCCAACGGGTATAAACAAAAAAGAAAACAAATCCGCCCTTGAGATTGTAATGACCGTACTTCACGCCGGTGGTAAATTCGATAAAGACACGTATAAAGTATCTGGTGGCTTACATGGTGTGGGTGTAAGTTGTGTAAATGCACTTTCTACACACGTAATAACAGTTGTTCATAGGGAAGGAAAAATATTTACTCAGGAATACGAAAGAGGAAAACCTTTATTCGACGTAAAAGTGATTGGCGAAAGTGACCGTACCGGAACCATTCAAACTTTCCAACCAGATCCTGAAATTTTCACGCAAACTACAGAATATAGATTCGACACTTTAGCAGGAAGATTAAGAGAGCTTGCTTTCTTAAATAAAGGAATTCGTTTAGTCCTAACTGACGAAAGAGAAGTTAAAGAAGATGGTTCTTTTCTTTCTGAAGAATTTTATAGCGAAGGTGGTTTACGTGAATTCGTAACTTTCCTGGATTCTACAAGAACACCTTTAATTCCGGATGCTATATATATTGAAGGTGAGAAAAATGGTATACCTGTTGAGCTTGCTTTTACATATAACAATTCTTACAACGAAAATATTCACTCCTATGTGAATAATATCAACACAATAGAAGGAGGTAGCCATGTAGCAGGTTTCAGAAGAGGCCTTACCAGAACATTAAAGTCTTATGCAGAGAAATCTGGCCTCCTAAAAAACCTTAAGGTAGAAATTACCGGGGATGACTTTAGAGAAGGTTTAACAGCAGTTATTTCCGTTAAGGTACAAGAACCTCAATTCGAAGGACAAACCAAAACAAAACTAGGCAATACAGAAGTTACTGGTGCTGTTGATATCGCTGTAGGAGAAGCTTTAGGAAACTTCCTGGAAGAAAACCCAAAGGAAGCCAAACTTATCGTTAACAAGGTTATCTTAGCTGCCACCGCCAGAGCCGCTGCCCGTAAAGCCAGGGAAATGGTACAACGTAAAAACGTTATGGGCGGATCGGGATTACCTGGTAAACTGGCCGATTGCGCGAATAAAGATCCTCATGTTTGCGAACTTTTCCTTGTAGAGGGAGATTCTGCAGGTGGTACTGCTAAACAAGGTCGTAACCGTGACTTTCAGGCGATTTTACCTTTAAAAGGTAAAATACTGAACGTAGAAAAAGCCATGGAACATAAAATCTATGAGAACGACGAGATCAAAAATATATTTACCGCTTTAGGTGTAAGCATTGGTACAGCGGAAGATGAAAAAGAATTGAATCTTGAAAAACTGAGATACCATAAAGTAATCATCATGACGGATGCCGACGTTGACGGTTCTCACATTACTACGTTGATTCTAACTTTCTTCTTCAGATATATGAAACAACTTATCGAAGCGGGAAATATTTATATTGCAGCTCCTCCTTTATACCAGGTTAAAAAAGGAAAAGAGTTCGAATACTGCTGGAATGATGTACAACGTGATGCCGCCGTTCAAAGATTAAAAGGTGGTGGAAAAGAAGATAGTGTACACATACAGCGCTACAAAGGTTTAGGAGAAATGAATGCGGAACAATTATGGGAAACTACATTAAATCCTGAAACCAGAACCCTAAAAAGGGCAACTATCGAAAGTGCTGCCGAGGCAGATAGAATTTTTTCTATGTTAATGGGTGATGAGGTAGCACCCAGAAGAGAGTTTATTGAAAAGAACGCAAGATATGCCAAAATAGACTTGTAATATTTAAAGCAAATACGCAGACAATAAAAAACCGGATTTAGGTCCGGTTTTTTATTGTCTGCGTATTTCACCAATATTTACACCAGCAGATTGCTCGTAGTTTTGCAGTTTATAAAACATTAAATCCGCTATAGCAAAAGCACTTTTTTTTGCCCTATTTGCAATTTCTCCTTCAAAAAGCTCATTGACAGTTTCTACAAACAGGCTTTTCCAACGACTAAAATTCTCTCCTTCCAATTTTCTTTTTTCATTCAGCCTAAAATGTGCATCCATTGGATTACCTACATATCCTTGCTCTCCTAATAAAGTGGAAGCCCAAAATTTATACATAATTGGCATATGCTTTTCCCAGTTTACTTTCGCAACTTCGTTAAATATTGGAGAAAGCATTTCATCTTTATTTACTTTATCATAAAAGTTATCCACTAACAGCTGGATATCCGTCATAGTTTCTATATCCTTTTTCATAAGCTACATATCTCAAAACACATAAACCCTATACAAATAGTTCTCTTCCCTATCATCTTACAAAGATGCTTTTACGAAATATATATTCACATGATCATTATCACATTTCTACTATTTACACAATCTCATAATTAAAGATTTATAATCAATAACCGCTTGATATTCAACTAAAATATCGCCACCCAAAACTCCTATTACAGAAGGCAGATTAAGTTGTTCATAAGCATATTTTATGGTACTTAAATCAAATACTGGCACTTCGTAAGCAGTAATACCTAAATCACCTATTTTAAATTCTGGCAACACAGCAATATATCTTTCCATTGTTGTTGTTCCCAAACCTACCGCATGCTGATCAGGTAAATGTTGTATAGTATCTTCCCCCTCTAGCAAAAGAGTTATCGTATCCTTATCTAAGGAGGTTTTCGAAGCTCCTGTATCTAAAACCAAATTGAAACTTTGTCCGTAAACAAAAACTTCCACCAAAAGGTGGAAGCCATCACCCTGCAAATTAATTAACTGCAGAGGAATAATGAATTCTTCCATTATATAATCTTTTCATCTTTCAAAACCTGATTCATACCTCTAACAGCATCTGCAGATTTTTTGAAAGTTTCCTTTTCCTGTTCGTTAAGTTCGAAGTTAACGATTTTTTCCCAACCATTTTTACCAAGCACAACCGGAACAACCAGAGAAACGTCATTTTGCCCGTATTCTCCATCCAGATACACACCACAGGAAAGCAATCTCTTCTCGTCTCTAACAATGGATTCAACCATCGCGGCAGTTCCTGCACCAGGCGCATACCAGGCCGAAGTTCCAATTAATTTTGTAAGTGTCGCCCCTCCTACCATCGTATCTGCTACTATTTTCTGCTGTTGTTCTTCAGATAGAAAATTGGTTACCGGTATACTGTTCCACGTCGCATGTTTAATCAAAGGTATCATGGTCGTATCACCATGTCCCCCAATTACAACCGCATTTAAATCGGCAGGAGAACAGGCTAATTCCTGACTTAGGTAATATTTAAATCTTGAGGAATCAAGCACACCGCCCATTCCTAAAACTTTATTTTTAGGCAACCCTGATGCTTTCAAAGTCAGATAATTCATGGTATCCATAGGATTTGAAACCACTATAATAATAGTGCAGGGAGAATATTTAAGAATATTTTCAGTAACAGATTTAACAATTCCCGCATTAGTTCCTATTAGCTCTTCTCTGGTCATACCGGGTTTTCTTGGTAAACCTGAAGTAATCACGACAACACTTGAATCAGCCGTAGCTGCATAATCATTAGTAACCCCCTTAATCCTTGTATCAAAACCTAACAGAGCCGCTGTTTGCATCATATCTATAGCCTTCCCCTCCGACAACCCTTCTTTTATATCTAAAAGAATCAGCTCTTCCGAAAGCTTTTTTCTTGCAATGTTATCGGCACAGGTTGCACCTACGGCGCCGGCTCCTACTACAGTAATTTTCATGGTTTTCTATAATTAATGATGAATGAACTTTCCTCGTTAATCGAATCCCAATGCAACAGAAATGCACATATCGAATAGAATTTATTGGAATCCTAAATTATGCTTCACAGCACTCCTTCTATAAAAACCTATTTTACAAGGTATTGTTTGCTCCAATTTAATCCACATCCGAATGTTGATATCATAACTGAAAAATGACACCGATTTTTGATAATTTTGGATGAGATTTCAGAGCATATTCAAATTTATAAAACTAATTTTAAAAATGCTCTTAATGTTACTATTCTGCTAAATTCTTTACTATGTATTTGATATTTGATACCGAGACGACAGGATTACCAAAAAGATGGGATGCGCCAATTACAGATGTAGACAATTGGCCGCGTTGTATTCAAATAGCTTGGCAGTTACATGACGAAATGGGTAATCTGATAGAACATCAGGATTACTTGATTTCTCCAGATGGTTTTGATATTCCATACGACGCAGAAAGAATTCATGGTATTTCCACCGATTTAGCAAGAGAACAAGGTGTTCCACTTTTAGAAATCTTAGATAAATTCAACGAAGCCTTAAGTAAAACTAAATTTGTTGTTGGTCAAAACATTGGTTTCGATATCAATATCATGGGAGCAGAATTCCATAGATATGGAGTCGAATCCGCTTTATCAAAACTTCCTGTTCTTGATACCTGTACAGAAATCACCGCCAACTTATTACAGCTACCTGGCGGTAGAGGCGGAAGATTTAAATTACCCACACTTACTGAATTACATGAATATTTATTCAATGTCCCATTTGCAGAAGCACATAATGCTACTGCCGACGTTGAAGCCACTACTCGTTGTTTCTTAGAGTTAATTAAAAGAGAAGTTTTCACAGTAGAAGAACTCCAGGTTGATACCACTTACTTTTTAAAATTCCAGGAATATAACGCCGGAATCATTCAACCACTGGGTTTACAACACGTAAATCTGAAAGAAGCTTCTGACGCAATCAGAAAAAGGCAAAGCGCACAGGAAACTTCACAAAGTGACGGAAGTACAGTTGCTGTAGATTTAACAGACGTCGATTTTGTTCATCTTCACAACCATACTCAGTTCTCCATTTTACAATCGACAACATCTATTGCTGAGTTGGTAAAAGCAGCTGTAAAAAATAAAATGCAGGCAGTTGCCATTACCGATCATGCGAACATGATGGGAGCTTTCCATTTTGTTAACAACGTTCTAAATCATAATAAATCAGCGCAGGCAAAAAATACCGAAGCTGAAGAAAAAGGAGAAACTCCTACAGAACAGATTATAAAACCAATTCTAGGTTGTGAGTTTTTCGTTTGCGATAATCATAAAGACAAAACTAGAAAAGATAACGGCTATCAAATTGTATTGCTTGCTAAGAACAAAAATGGCTATCATAATTTAGCTAAAATGTCTTCCTTAGCTTATACTGACGGCTTCTATTACGTACCTAGAATAGACAGAGCCATAGTAGAAAAGTACAAAGAAGATATTATAGTACTTTCTGGTAACCTTTATGGAGAAATCCCAAATAAGATATTAAATGTTGGTGAAATTCAGGCGGAAGACGCTTTAATTTGGTGGAAAAACACTTTTAAAGACGATTTTTATATCGAGGTAATGCGCCACGGACAAGAAGATGAAAATCGTGTAAACCAAACCTTAATCAAATTAGCCAGAAAGCATCAGGTAAAACTGATTGCCACCAATAATACTTACTATATCAATAAAAAGGACGCCCATGCACACGATATTTTGCTATGTGTAAAAGATGGCGAGAAGATAAACACTCCCATTGGACGCGGACGCGGCTTTAGATTCGGAATGCCAAACCAGGAATACTATTTCAAGTCTCAGGACGAGATGAAGAAATTGTTCCAGGACTTGCCCGAAGCTATAGTCAATATTCAGGAAATTGTAGATAAAATCGAAATATTCAAACTTCAGCGTGATGTTTTGTTACCTAAGTTTGATATTCCTGAAGAATTTCAGGTTGCAGAAGATGAAATCGATGGTGGTAAAAGAGGAGAAAACAAATATCTTCATCATCTTACTTATGAAGGTGCCAAACGCCGTTATCCGGAAATTACTCAAGAAATTCGCGAGCGTTTAGATTTTGAATTGGCAACTATAGAACGCACCGGATATCCGGGTTATTTCCTTATTGTACAAGACTTTATCAAAGCTGCTCGTGATATGGGAGTTTCCGTAGGCCCGGGCCGTGGTTCAGCTGCCGGGTCTGCTGTAGCTTATTGCCTTGGTATTACTAACCTGGACCCTATAGCTTACGATTTACTTTTCGAGCGTTTCCTGAACCCAGATCGTGTGTCCATGCCCGATATTGATATCGACTTCGACGACGAAGGTCGAGGTGATGTAATGAAATACGTTATTGACAAATACGGAGCCAATCAGGTGGCGCAAATTATCACTTACGGTACCATGGCAGCCAAATCGTCTATTCGTGATACCGCCCGCGTACTGGATTTGCCATTATTCGAGGCGGATAAAATTGCAAAGCTGATTCCCAACTTAAAGTTGAATAAGATTTTCAACATGGACGATCAGGCTTTGCGTAGCGTTCTTCGTTCCGAAGAATTGGAAGGCGTACAGCAATTAAAAGAATTAGCTTCTGGAAGCGATTTAAGTGCCGAAACCATCCAACAGGCTAAAGTATTGGAAGGATCTGTTAGAAACACCGGAATACATGCCTGTGGAGTAATTATTACACCAGACGACATCACGAATTTCGTTCCTGTTTCCATAGCAAAAGATTCCGATTTATATGTTACTCAATTCGATAACTCTGTAGTAGAGAGTGCGGGATTATTAAAAATGGACTTTTTGGGGTTAAAAACGTTAACCCTTATTAAGGATACTGTAAAACTGGTGAAATATAGAACCGGGATTGAACTTGATCCTGATAAATTCCCGATAGACGACGTCAAGACGTACGAGTTATTCCAAAGAGGTGAAACCGTTGGTATATTCCAGTACGAGTCTCCCGGAATGCAAAAATACATGAAGGAACTAAAACCTACAGTCTTCGGAGATTTAATTGCCATGAATGCATTATACCGTCCGGGGCCACTGGAGTATATACCTTCCTTCGTCAGAAGAAAAAATGGTGAAGAACCCATCACCTACGATTTGGATGCCTGCGAAGAGTACCTTAAAGAAACATATGGTATCACGGTGTACCAGGAGCAGGTTATGCTTCTTTCTCAAAAGCTGGCCAACTTTACTAAAGGCGAGGCAGACGTTTTACGTAAAGCCATGGGTAAGAAGCAAAAAGATGTATTGGATAAAATGAAACCAAAATTCATCAAACAAGCTGGTGAAAATGGTCACGACGAAAAAGTACTAGAAAAAATATGGAAAGACTGGGAAGCTTTTGCAAGTTACGCTTTCAACAAATCCCACTCTACCTGCTATGCCTGGGTAGCTTACCAAACGGCTTATTTAAAAGCTCATTATCCGGCGGAATATATGGCGGCAGTACTTTCCAACAACATGAACGATATAAAACAGGTAACCTTCTTTATGGAAGAATGTAAGCGTATGGGATTGGAAGTATTAAGCCCGGATGTTAACGAGTCTTTTTATAAATTCACAGTAAACGATAAGTATGCCATCCGTTTTGGAATGGGAGCAATTAAAGGTGTAGGTGCCGGAGCGGTAGAAACCATTATTGAAAATAGAAAATCAGGACAATACAAATCCATTTTCGATTTGGCTAAACGTATAGATTTAAGAGCAGCAAACAAAAAAGCTTTCGAGAATCTGATTTTAGCCGGAGGTTTCGACTGTTTTGAAGGTACACACAGAGCGCAATATTTCTTCGATGACGGAGATGGCTCAATCTTAATGGAAAAAGCCATTAAGTACGGCGCAAAATATAAAGAGAATGAAAACTCTTCTCAAGCCAGCTTATTTGGTGGTGGAAGTGCTGTTGAAATACCAGAGCCTACACTTCCTGCTTGTGACGAATGGGGAACGATGGAGAAACTCGCGAAAGAAAAAGATGTAGTAGGTATTTACATTTCCGGTCACCCGCTGGATGATTATAAATTTGTTTTAGAAAAATACTGCTCTGCCGGAAATCTGAATATTTTTAATGATATCGATAAAGGCCTCGATTTTCAATTTAAAGTAGGAGGAATTGTGTCCTCCGTAAGACATATGGTTACTAAAGATGGCCGCGGCTGGGCTTTCTTTAAATTGGAAGGATATGATGATGGCTATGAGTTTGCGATCTATCGTGATGATTATTTAAAACACAAACATCACCTTGTTCCTAACAACTATTTACAGATCAAAGGCAATGTATCTTATTACAACAATGCTGATGGTTCTAAGAAACCCCGAATCTCATTTTCTGAATTTACAGACCTAAGGGATGTCCTGGAAAAACAATCGACAAGTCTGGATATCCGATTAAATATCGAACATATATCAGTAGAATTGACCAAAGATCTTGAAAGTATATTTACTAACTATTCTGGAAGTAAAAAACTAAATTTCACGATCCTGGATATGCGTGAACGGGTACTCCTTAATATGAAAAGCAGATCGCAAAAAATTAATATTTGTAACGAGTTATTATCTAAATTAGATAATCTGGAATTAGATTATAAACTCAATTAATACATGCAAGATTATCAGACATCAGAATCGAGATATAAAGAAATGAATTATCGCCGCTGTGGAAACAGCGGCATTAAACTTCCTGAAATTTCTTTAGGACTTTGGCATAATTTCGGAGATGTAGACAACTTTGAGACATCAAATCAGATTATAAGAACTGCTTTCGACAACGGTATTACACATTTCGATCTGGCAAATAATTATGGCCCTCCTCCCGGATCTGCGGAAACCAATTTCGGAAAAATACTTAAGAAAGATTTTTCTTCCTATCGGGATGAAATGATTATTTCCTCAAAAGCGGGTTATACCATGTGGCAGGGACCTTATGGCGATTGGGGCTCAAAAAAATATTTGGTTAGCAGTCTGGATCAAAGCCTAAAAAGGATGCAATTGGAGTATGTAGATATTTTCTATCATCATAGGCCCGACCCTGAAACGCCTTTAGAAGAAACCATGGCCGCATTGGATTTAATCGTTCGCCAGGGAAAGGCTCTTTATGTGGGTTTAAGTAACTACAATACTCCTGAATTTCTAAAAGCAACAGCAATTTTAAAGGAATTGGGCACACCTTGCCTTATCCATCAGCCCAAATATTCGATGTTTGAAAGATGGGTAGAGAAAAGCCTGTTAGATACGCTCGAAAAAGTACAAATCGGCTGTATTCCTTTCTCTCCCTTAGCCCAGGGATTATTAACTAATAAATACTTAAAAGGTATTCCTGAGAATTCTAGACTGGCAAAGGCTCATGGTTTTCTAACCGAAGCTTACGCAACGCCCGACAAAATAGAAAAAGCTAAACAGCTGAGTGAAATAGCTTTACAAAGAAATCAATCTTTAGCCCAAATGGCTATTGCATGGCTATTGAAAGATAAAAGAGTAACGAGCGTTCTAGTTGGCGCAAGTTCTTCAGAGCAGTTGTTAGATTCTTTAAACAGCATTAGAAATACAACATTTAGCGAAGAGGAGCTGATTTCCATAAACAATATTTTAAATAGATAAATACAATTATCTGTAATAGTTTATTTAAAACCACAGCTCACTAATAAATAGAGACCTTCTCAAAGAAAAAAGTCTCTATTTATTGACACAATTATTCATCAGTCTGCGGTAACGAAGGGTGTAACTTTATTCCTAACTGGTTTTATTGTACGTAAATAAGCATAAATCGCTTTTAAATCGCTGTCATTCATCCCACTCATCATGATCCACGGCATAATTGTTTGAAATTCCCCTTTTGATACCGCTCTTGGATTTTCCTTTATTTCACGATAAGCTGCAAAACGATTTACGAATTGCTCTTCCGTCCATAAACCAATACCAGTTTCCGTATCCGGTGTAATGTTCGCCGAAAAATTTGATGTCTTTCCATCAGGATATTTAAACTCATTCCCTCCTGCGAAATCCATACCGGATACCGGCTTTCCTTTCTCCATTTTACTATGACAATCTGAACAAGATGCTGCGTTGACTAAATAACGACCATAAGCAATTTGATCATTAGCAGAAGGCTTCACTATTTTTATATCCATTTTTTGTGGAATCGTATTAATGATAAAATTCATTGGAAAATCCGATTCCGAAGCTTTTATCTCACTTTCCTTAGTCGGTAATGTTCGAATATAAGCTATAATCGAATAAACATCTTCAGGATCCATTTGCATAAAATGCTGATAAGGCATGATTGGGAATAGCGCCCTGTTATCTTTCGTTACACCATTGGTTATTGCCCTGTAAATCTCGCCATCAGTCCAATCTTTTAGACCATGCGGTGTAATATTAGAGGCATAATAAATTCCTGGCAAACCCATATTATGGTCAAAACGATCACCTCCTGCGCCGAAACTATTCATATCTACCGGACCGCTTAATTTAGACCAGTCTCGAACCGAATGGCAATCCATACAAAGGCAAACATGATTAGCCAGATATTTACCACGTTCAAGACGTTCGGCTGTTGATTCTATTTTAAGATCAGCTGCCTGTCCAACGTCGGGCAAACCGAATTTCACATAACCAAGCAATATTATTCCCATAAATACCAAGACAATAACTAGCCATACTGCTATTTTTCCTATTTTTTTCATATTTGGTATTTGGTTTTTTAATTGGTAGTTCTCAAAAACAAAAACATATACAATTCTCATTATCAATCAATTAAAATTAACAAAAAGACATTTCATATACAAAATATCTTTTTGTAATACAGAAGAATATTGACAGTTATCATCTATTTGGGCATACCTACACTAAAAATTTAATGCTTTACAAACAGATAATGGAATACCTGAAAATGAAAATACCCGTACATATGTTACTTTTGTAACATGAACATAGATTTCGACACAATTTTCAAAATCAATTCAGAAGAAGAATTCAACGATATATCGCTTCAGGTTTACCAATTTCAAAAACAAAATATTCCTGTTTATAAAGAATTTATAAAGAATTTAAAAATTGATAAAGTCGACCACTATAGCCAGATACCATTTTTACCAATTGAATTCTTCAAAAGCCATCAAATTATCAATTCGAATGACTCATATGATATTATTTTTAGCAGCTCAGGAACAACAGGATCAAAAACAAGCAAACATTTTGTAAAAGATATAAACTGGTATATAAAAAGTTACCAAAAAGCTTTCACACAATTTTATGGAACCCCTCAGAATCTATGTATTATAGCCCTTCTACCAAGCTATCTGGAAAGAGAAGGTTCCTCACTAATTTACATGGTAGAAGACCTGATTAACCTAAGTGAACATCCAGACAGTGGTTTCCTGCTTTATGAACATGATTTATTATTCAATAAATTGCAAAAACTAAAACAATCCAGACAGAAAACAATATTAATTGGTGTTACCTACGCTTTACTTGATTTTATAGAAAAATATCAAATCGATTTTCCAGAACTTATTGTTATGGAAACAGGTGGCATGAAAGGTAAAAGAAAAGAAATGGTTCGTGAAGAATTACATAAAATTTTATGCAATGGTTTCGGGGTAAAAACTATCCATTCAGAATATGGAATGACAGAGCTTCTGTCTCAAGGATACTCATTTGGTAACGGCATTTTCGAAAGCCCAAAATGGATGAAGATTATTACCCGCGATATTAATGATCCATTGACCATTTTAGAAAATAATAAAACGGGTGGTATTAATGTTATTGATCTGGCCAATATTTACTCCTGTTCCTTTATTGCCACCCAGGATTTAGGAAAAATATTAAGCCCGAATACTTTTGAAATTTTAGGTCGATTCGATAATAGCGATATAAGAGGATGCAACTTGTTGATCAGCTAATGTTAATTAAAAATACGGTGAACATTTATTACCAGTTACAATTAAATTCAACCTTTTAATCTTGCATCAAATACGAAACTCTCTAAGTTCACCAGCTTTACCTTTCCCATTGATGGATGAGCCGGATTAAGAAGGTAATTAAATTCATCATTAATAATAATAGATGGAACCTTACATAAAAAAAACTCAGCATCTTTAATAAACCTGTCCCCTATACTCCGGGTACAATTCTGATGGGGGATTTCCTTCCAGCCAGAAGGAAGCTTGTGTGCTTCAATTTCCAGAGTTTCTTCCATTGGCACATCGTAAGTGGCCATATAAAAATCTTCAGGCATTAAATCAAATGACAGATGAACCAATACTTCTAAAACAGCCAGTGATTTCGACGAAGTTAGATACACCATTGAAGTCCCCACATTATTCCATCTGCCACCGTTTAGTCTGGCTCCAGTACCACTTAAATCATCTGCATATTTTTTACGGGTCAATCTAAATAACAACATATTTAAGCGAAAATGCCATGCTCTATACGGCCAAGCTCTTCTTTAACTAAACTAAAACCAATAGAGGTATCCAATAGAGATACTGGGGTTTCATTCCTAAAAAATACTGAAGGCGTTTTCATCCAGGTTTTAAACCGCTCTAAAGAACCAAAAACCTCTTCGCCTTTCAGATACAACTTCGCCAATTCTATAGCTTTTTCAGAATATTCTGGCTTTACAAGTTCCTTTTCATCGAAACGTTGGAAAGTTCGCTCGGAAATGTGCATTACTTTAGCCAGCTCTTGAATAGGAAAAGATATTTTTTTTGCAAGTGCCAAAATAGCCTTCTTTGGAAGACCTTTTCTTGTAAGCTCCAACAAATCGAAATCAGACTTTATTTTCTGATGCATTCCCAACAGGCCACCCCCACCCAACATTCCTATAAATGCATTATTAGCAACATCCATTGCTGTGATGTATTCTGCTAAAGGCTCTTCTAATTGTTGCTTTTTCATTATTACGACATTTATCCACTAATATATGTATTTTTGTCATGAAAATAAAATTTCCCAACAATTTTTTAAATCAATTCCTATTCAACACAAGAGGCACAAAAATCAAATTTTTGTGCCTCTTACGCTTTATTAAAGAATATTTTCCTATTCTGCTATAATCAAAAAGTAGTTTTTCTTTCCTTTTTGAGCAACTATAAATTTATTATTTACCAGGTTAGCAGTACTAACAATCACGTCTGGTCCACCAACTTTTTCTCTGTTAATAGAAACACCTCCACCCTGGATCATTTTCTTAGCTTCCCCTTTAGATGGGAAAATCTGTGTTTTTTCTGCTAACAAACTCACCACATCCACACCTGAGTCAATAGCACTTCTGTCTACCTTAAACTGGGCAATTCCTTCGAAAACACCAATAACTTCCTCGTCCGATAAAGCGTTTAAAAACTCCAAAGAACCATTGCCAAATAAAAAGTCAGTAGTTTTCAAAGCAGTTTGTAAAGCCTGTTCGCCATGTACTCTTCTTGTGATATCTTCTGCCAAAGATTTTTGCAAAACACGTAAATGCGGAGCCTGGTCATGTTCAGCAATTAAAGCGTCAACTTCTTCCTTTGTCATAAAAGTGAAAATTTTGATGTAATTTTTCACATCCTCATCAGTTGCATTTAACCAAAACTGGTAGAATTGGTATGGGCTGGTACGCTTTGGATCTAACCAAATGTTTCCACCTTCGGTTTTACCAAATTTAGTACCATCCGCTTTCTTAATAAGCGGAGATGTTAAAGCAAATGCCTGGCCTTGTGCCTTTCTTCTAATAAATTCTGTACCGGTAACAATATTTCCCCATTGATCCGAACCGCCCATCTGCAACTTCACGTTTCGCTCTTTCCATAAATGGTAAAAATCAAAACCTTGAATCAACTGATAAGTAAATTCTGTAAATGACATCCCAACTTCACTTTCCAAACGTTTTTTTACAGAATCCTTAGCCATCATATAATTTACAGTGATGTGTTTCCCAGCATCTCTGATAAAATCTAAAAAACTATAATTTTTAAACCAATCGTAGTTATTTACTATTTCTGCACTATTTGCACCACAATCAAAATCTAAAAACTGTTCTAATTGCTTCTGAATACCTTTTAAGTTTTTTGCTAACTCCTCTTCAGAAAGTAAATTACGCTCCTGAGACTTACCCGTAGGGTCACCAATCATACCTGTTGCTCCTCCTACCAAAGCCAAAGGTTTATGTCCGGCTTGCTGGAATCTTACAAGCGTAAATATTTGAGAAAGACTGCCAACATGCAAAGACTCTGCAGTTGGGTCGAAACCGATGTATCCAGAGACCATTCCTTTAGAAAGTTCTTCCTCTGTTCCAGGCATAATATCTTGTATCAGCCCTCTCCAACGTAAATCTTCTACGAAATTCATCTCTTTAATTTTATTTGTTATATTGTAATTCGGCAAATATAAGAATAGATACTTATTGTTTTCAGTAGATTTAAAAAGAGCGAATGAACTTTCTTTCCCATTATTACTTCGATAAAAATGAATCAGACTCATACAAAGTTTTAGGAGCCGTTTTACCGGATTTGCTAAAAAATGCAAATAAAAACTGGAAGCTATTCCCCGAGAAAACTAGCGAAAAGTTATACCATAATTCAGAGCTGAAAGCTTTAATAACCGGATGGAAAAAACATCTGGCTGTAGATAAAATATTCCATAATACCTCTTCCTTTTTTTATCACCAGCATGAACTGAAGAATCATTTTACGACTATTCTGGCCGGAACGCCTATAAAACCTTTCTTCGTAGGTCATGTGGGCTACGAGCTTTGTCTGGACCACCTGTTATTAAAATACAAGACCATAGATATCAACAGGTTCTATAAACACTTAAAATCTATTGATTATAAAGCTATCGAAGAGTTTTTACGGATAAACGATATAGTGGAAACAGACATTTTCTTAAAATACTACTCCAGTTTTGTAAAAGAAGCTTATTTAGGAACCTATATTAAGCCAGAAAGTATCAGCTACGCATTAAAACGCATATGTATGCGAGTTTGGGCTACCCCTCTCAGCGATTATAAAAAAGAAGAAATGACAAAAGTTATCAGCAGCTATATTTCGCTTTTAGACGAAAATTTTATGTTTATCTTTGATGAGATAGAAGCCCTGCTAATCAATGAATAAAAAACTACTTTTTGCTTTTTTAATGTTACCAGGCGTAGTTTTTTCTCAAACCAGAAAATACTCCAACGAATTCTTACAAATTGGAGTAGGTTCCAGATCATTCGGCATGTCCGGCGCCGTAACTTCATCTGTAGACGACGTAACCGCAGGATACTGGAATCCCGCGGGATTAATGAATATGCGAACTCCTACTCAGGTAAGTTTAATGCATTCGGCTTACTTTTCTGGCATTGCCAAGTATGACTATGGCGGATTAGCTACTTTTGTAGCGGATAATACGGCGGTAGTTGGTGTTTCAGTCATTCGCTTTGGTGTAGATGATATACCAGACACATCTGAATTAATAGATGCAGACGGAAATATCAATTATGACAGAGTAAAGTCTTTCTCAGCAGCGGACTATGCATTCATGTTTAGCTACGCCCGTAATCATAAAAAAAGAAAGACAAACCAAGACGGACTTAGCTATGGAGGAAATGTAAAAATTGTCCATCGTAAGGTTGGTGAATTTGGCAAATCATGGGGTTTCGGAATTGATTTAGGGGCACAATACAAATTGAAAAATTTCATCTTTTCTGTTGTAGGAAAAGATATCACCACAACCTTTAACTCTTGGTCATACAATCAGGATAAATTTAGTACTGTTTACGACTACAACGAAGATAACATTCCAAAAAATGCAACCGAAATTACACTACCCCGGTTAGTTTTAGGTGCTTCTTATTACTCAAAATTCGGCGAAAATTTCGGGCTTACTACAGAAGCTAATTTTAGTTTCACGACAGATGGAAAAAGAAATGTATTAATTCCTGCAGATCCTGTAAGTATTGATCCGGTTGGGGGATTAGAAGCTAACTATAAAAAAGTAATTTATCTAAGAGGAGGAATTGGAAACATTCAAAAAACCAGCGATTTTGACGGAAAGCTTTCCTATAACATCCAACCTAACATGGGAGTTGGAATCCGATTAAAGAACTTTTCCATAGATTACGCTTTAACAAATATCGGAAACCAAAGTGATGCCATATATAGCAATGTATTTTCAATAAGGTTAGATTTTGAGAAAAAGAAATAATGATAAAAAACGAGAGATAGCTATCAAAGCAAAACATCTTAAAGCATACCTCGTTGATTGTCATGCCCGCATACTTAATACTTAATACTCGATACTAAAACAAACGAACCCTCATTCATGCAAACGACATCTTTAACAGACGAACAACCATTACAAAAAGTTATTATAACCGGAGCAAGTAGCGGCGTTGGATTTGAAGCTGCTATAGAATTAGCCATCAAAGGCCATGAAGTGATTGCTTTGGCCCGATCACAGGAGAAACTAACAAATCTGCATCAAATCGTTTATAGCCTGAATCCCGAAGCAAAGTTTTTCCCTATCGTTTTCGATATTGTAAATGATGAATATGCTGGGCTTGTCCAGTTTATACAACAAAGATGGGGCAAATTCAATATCCTTATCAATAATGCTGGTTCCCTGATCAGTAAACCGTTTAAAGAAACAACTGAATTTGATATGATAGAGATGTTTCAGTCCAATGTTCTAGGGCATTTCAGAATCACTCAGGAACTCCTTCCTTTTATCGAAAAACAAGGCCATATACTTAATATCGGCTCAATGGGTGGCTACATGGGAAGTGCTAAATTCCCTGGCCTTATCGCTTATTCGGCAAGTAAAGCTGCATTACATAATTTCACCGAATGCCTGGCACAGGAGTTAACCGACGAAGGAATCAAAGTGAATTGTCTGGCTTTAGGTTCAGCTCAAACAGAAATGTTGGAAAAAGCATTTCCCGGATATCAGTCCCCTGTTCAGGCTTTCGAGATGGGGAAATACATTGCAGATTTTGCAATAACAGGGGCCAAATTTTTCAATGGGAAGATAATTCCGGTCGCTGTTACCACTCCATAATTGAAATCTCTTTATATGGCAAGGATTTTGTGCCTTTTTAACAAAATCCGATATATGAGAATATTTAAACTATTTACAACCGTTCTTTTTTGTTATTTATTTTTTTCCTGTACAAATGACAAAAAAGAACGATCTGCATCCGACTCCATTTCAACCAACGAAAACGTTAAAGAAACTCCTCTAGATGTTTTAAGCGACATTCCCTGGACTGCAACCTTAGATTCTACTACCCAACAGTATACTATGGTCAGAAACGAACCCATAAAAGGTGAAGTGTTAGATATTACCAATGTACTGGAAGCAATCAATAGAAAGTATCCCGAAAACAAACTGGTATTTGAAAAACAAAACGCTGATACAGTCTTTGTAAAGGTTGAAAACGCAACTTATCTAACGCAGGCCAGTGGCTCTACAGGAGCCAGGGTATTTCTGGCAGAAAGCACTTACTCCTTAACAGAAATACCTTCCATAAGGGTCGTTTTTTTCAATTTCAAAATAGGCGACCATGCTACACCGGGAGCATATACCAGAAAAAACTTTGATTTTGATATGCCATAAATAAAAAAATCCCGAAGATGTTACCTTCGGGATTTAAATCATAGATTATTTAAAATTATTTCAATTTAGCTACCTCAGCCACCACTTTGGCCCTTGTACTATCACCAATAGGCGTTAAAGGTAAACGAACATAGTCCTCTATTATTCCCAATTCTTTCATGGCAGCTTTTACTCCGCAAGGATTACTTTCTACAAAACAAAGTCTCGTGAATTCCAGGAAACTACTATGCAAAGGTCTTGCAGCTTTAAAATCGCCATTTAAAGAAAGGCGAACCATCTCTGAAAATTTTACAGGAAACGCATTCCCAACCACGGAAATTACGCCAATTGCTCCCAAAGCAACCATTGGCAAAGTAATCGGATCATCACCTGAAATAAGTTCGAATCCTTCAGGTTTATCCGCCATAATTGCGTTAAACTGATCAAAACTTCCGCTTGCTTCTTTTGTAGCTATAATGTTTTTAAATTCCCTGGCCAGTCTGATCGTAGTTTCAGCAGACATACTTACACCTGTCCTTCCCGGAACATTATATAATATAATTGGCAATTTTGCGGCCTGTGCAATAGATTTATAATGCTGATAAATTCCTTCTTGCGTTGGCTTATTATAATAAGGTACAACAGACAAGATAGCCTCATAACCAACCATTTCAAACTGGTTCACTTCCGCTACCACCTCCGTTGTATTGTTACCACCTATACCGGCGACTAAAGGGATACGACCATTAACCCGTTCCGTAACAAACTTAAATACCTGTTTTTTCTCGTCTTTAGATAATGTTGCAGATTCCGCTGTAGTACCCAATACTACAATATATTCTACTTTTCCGTTTATTAAATGTTCTATTGTGGCAGCCAGTCCGTCAAAATCTATGCTCCCGTTTGCTTGAAAAGGCGTCACCATCGCTACGCCGGTTCCCAAAAATCTGCTCATTTTACTTTATCTAAATAATATCTTATCTCTCGGGAGAACTCCGTTATCCCCGCTTCGTTAGTTTCTATCATGAAATCAAAAAATGCTGCCTGTCTCGCATCATACGCTGCTATTTTAAACATCGATTTTGAAATCGCAGCGGTGTACATCAAAGGAAAACACAAATCCGTACAAAGATTTATTAAAATATCGAATTCTTTATTTACGAATCCTTTTATTTTCTCCCTGTCCGGAATATAATTCCATTTAATGTCTTCATTAGAAATCAAATCTATATTCTTACTTAGTTTTGATTTCAGGCTACTATCAAACAAAAAGCCTAAAAGTTTCACTTTTTTGTTTTCATTTTCAAGCGTTTTTGCAAACTGTTCCACCTCCGCCAATTCGCTTTCGTTCTTTATCGGAACAAGAATCGCTATATTCTCTGCCTCACTTAAAGAAACAGAATGACTTTGTCTCTTTAACTTCTTTAGTTCTTGCTTTAATCTAGCAAATCCAGAGCGTAATCTTAATTGATTGAAAATCTTTTTCATATTACCGGATTTTTTGTTTTTAATAAAACAGAACTTATCTCGTTTTATTATCCCAATAAGTTGAACAAGTCCTGTTCGCTTATAATTGGAATGTTAAGTTTGTTTGCCTTTTCCAATTTAGAAGGACCCATATTGTCTCCGGCTACAAGATAGTTTAATTTGGCGGAAATACTACTTAGCATCTTACCACCATTATCCTCTATAATCTTTTTAAGCTCTTCTCTACTATGGTTTTCAAAAACACCTGATATCAAAAAGGTTTGTCCCAACAAACTTTCACTTTGTAAAATTACTTCCTTTTCTTCAATTTCAAACTGTAAACCATATGTAATTAACTTATTTATTTCATTAATATGAGTTTCGTCTGAAAAATATTCTAAAATACTTTGCGCTATTCTTTCTCCAATTTCCTCTGCTTCTATCAATTGTTCGAAACTGGCATGTTGTAAATTCTGGATATTTTTAAAATGTAAAGCTAATTTTTTGGCTACCGTTTCGCCTACATATCTTATTCCCAAACCAAACAGCACTTTCTCAAAAGGCATCTGTTTAGAATTTTCAATACCCAATAACATATTGGTGACAGATTTTTCCCCAAACCGGTCCATTTGCTTCAAACTATCCTCATCTTGCTTAAGATTATAGATATCACTGATATGTCTAATGAATCCTTTAGAATATAAAGTTTCTATAGTTTCGTCTCCAATTCCATCAATATTCATTACCTTACGGCTAATGAAATGCTGCATTTTCCCTATAATTTGTGGCCTGCAACCTTCATCATTTGGGCAATAATGAACAGCTTCTCCCACTTTTCTAACCAGTTCAGTTCCACATTCCGGACAATGGGTGATATAATGAATTTTTTGTGCATCCGATTTCCGCTTATCTAAATTAACCCCCATTATTTTAGGAATAATTTCGCCTCCTTTTTCGACCAAAACGGTATCACCTTCGTAAAGATCCAAACGTTCAATTTCATTGGCATTATGGAGCGTAGCGCGTTTAACCGTTGTTCCCGCTAAAAGAACCGGTTTTAAGTTAGCCACAGGTGTCACTGCTCCTGTACGCCCAACCTGATAGGTTACTTCTATCAGTTCCGTTTCCACTTCCGCAGCCTTAAATTTATAGCTGATGGCCCAACGAGGAGATTTAGCTGTAAAACCAAGCTCTTCTTGTTGCGCATAACTATTCACTTTGATAACGATTCCGTCTATATCATAAGAAAGCTTAAAGCGTTCCTGATCCCAATAAGTAATGAAATCAAAAACCTCTGCTAAATTTTTACAAAGTTTGGACTCCTGTGAAATCTTAAATCCCCACTTTTCTACCGCATGTAAACTTTCCCAATGTGTAGGAAAAGGCTTTTTGTCAGCATATAAAAAATAAAGAAAACAATCTAACGGTCTTTTGGCTACTTCCGCAGAATTCTGCATTTTAACCGTCCCGGATGCAAAATTTCTGGGATTTGCAAAAGGCTGTTCACCATTTTCTATGCGCTCTTGATTTAGTTTCTCAAAAGCGGCTTTATGCATAAAAACTTCACCCCTTATTTCAAACGAAGGAAGAATTCCCTCGCCTTTTATACGATGAGGAATTGTCCTGATTGTCTTGATATTTGTCGTAACCTCATCTCCCTTAGTTCCGTCGCCACGTGTTACCGCTCTAATTAAATCCCCATTCTCGTAAGTAAGGCTGATAGATAAACCATCAAATTTCAGCTCACATACATACTCAAAATTATCACCTATAATCTTCCTTATCCTTTGGTCAAAATCAACCAAATCCTGTTCATTATAAGTATTGCCCAAAGAAAGCATGGGCCATTTATGAGTAACTGTTTTAAATGTTTTGGTAATTTCTCCCCCAACCTTTTGGGTGGGAGAATCTATACGAATAAATGCGGGATTTTCCTGCTCTAACTTCTCGAGTTCTTTAAGTTTCTGATCAAACTCATAGTCGGAAATAGTTGGCATGGCCAACTGATAATAGTTATAATTGTGCCGGTTCAGTTCGGTTACCAGCGCATCTATTTTCTCCTTTATTTCGAAAAGCGACATGCCAGCGAAGTTACTATTTTGCTGATAATTTTAAAAGAAGACAAAACTAAAAACAAAGGCTTAAAGCCCAATTTGCACCAGCATATGGCTGAATTTTTCTTCCTTATACGCCTGAAGCAATCCAGTTTCGGCAATCCGCTCTTTTCTAACCACTTTAACAGGAACTTTAACGTCAAACCTCTTTGAAAAAGGGGACACATTAAAAGATATTGTTTTTCTATCAACATAAGATGCCACTATTTTAGTGTCATTCCTATCGTTAAAAAGTTCAGAATTATCAAAACCCTTCTTAAAAAGATCTATCTCTTCTACTTTAGACGCACCAACTTTATTCATACAAACGTATAGCGACAGATCATCACAGAACTTTAAAATCCTTAGCTGATAGTCTAAAAAGTCTTTATGCACTTTTAGCTTTCCCATCAGGTGTTTTTGTCTCTGAATTTCCCTTTCATAAAAAGAACGGCCTATCTCGTCTGTCGAGTGTTGATAAAACGAGCTGTAATGTTTACTGCAAAGCAATGCAGAATAAGAGTTAACTCTATCTACCTGATCTATTCCGTTTTTATAAAAAGACACTTTTAACTCTTCAGGATAAGTGTTAAAATCGAAGGGCTTTTGCCTTAAATCATCCCAAATTGGTGCAGAATCCGGAACCTGCCATGCTCTGTCATGCTGGAATATAGCAAAACTTAAAGATTCATAGTGTTCGGCACTGACAAAATCCCTTTTCAACATCATAAACATCTCACCAGAAAGCGTTGCATGGTCATGCTGTGCGATAAGCGTAAAAGTATCTTTAGACTCCCTAACAATCATATTCCGATTTAACCCTATTTATATCACTTCCAATCCAGACCCTTTTTTATCTTTTTTGGTGTCTTTAATTAAATTGAAATGCAAAAGTCGACAATATTTTAAAAATTTCGAAAAATTAAAACGACAATATCTAAAATAAATTTGACTTAATACAAACACCACTAACAATAATGAAAAATATATTTCATTAACTTTGTAAAAAGTCCAGGATAAAATACAATAATTTTTATGAAAGCTAAAATATTTGGCATACCAAATTGTAATTCTGTAAAAAAGGCCAGAATATGGCTAAAAGAGCACAATATTGAGGAAGATTTCCATGATTTCAAAAAGAAAGGTGTAGACAAAAAAGAACTGGAGAAATGGGTTTCTGAATTTGGGTGGGAATCGGTTTTAAATAGAAAAGGTACTACATGGAGAAACCTCGACCAGGCGATAAAAGATAAAGTGACAGACGAAAAGTCTGCCATCAACCTTATGCTTGAAAATACAAGTGCTATTAAAAGACCTATTATCGAAAGTAAAAAAGGTAATACAATCGGTTTTGACGAGGAAAACCTTAAAACAACTCATTTATAATTTCGTTAAATAATGTTAAGGTCTTGATTTTTCAAAGAGTTTAATCCATTTTAGAATTATGAAGACAACAATCAATTTGCTATTCTTTATCCTAACCTCTTTTGTGGTTAAAGCACAGGAAAGCGCTTTAAAAGGGACGGCTTATGATGCAGACAGCCGGAATAAGCTGGGTTTAGTCTTTGTGAATAATCTTACTCAGAAAGAAGGCGAACACTCCAGACAAAAAGGAGACTTTTCGGTAAAGGCAGAAATTGGAGATTTAGTCGTATTTTCTTGTCCGGGGTATCTTAGTGATACGCTTATTGTTGAAGACCTTACTCCCAAAATGGTTTTATTAAGACCTGCTCTTATTGTATTAGATCAGGTAATCGTTACCGCACAGGGTAAAGCCCAGGATTTAAAAGAAGTATATTCTTCGGCATATTCTTCGGCATCAACCAGCATATTAAGTAAAAATGGCGAATTAAGCTTATACAATGCTTTTAGTACGCAGGCGAAACAAAAAAGAGCTTTCCAAAAGTTCATGGACGAAGAGTTGAACCAAAAAGTTATCGACCAGAAATTTAACCGCCAACTGGTAACTGATCTTACTAAAATCAGAGGACAGCTTCTGGAAGACTTTATGTCTTACTACAGACCAACCTATTCTCAGGTTGCTGCTATGAATGAATTCGAATTAAGATCTTATATCGTTAATTCTTATAACGAATACATTAAATTACCTGCAGAAGCAAGAATTTATCCTTCATTACCTAAAACTTCCTTTGGCGGGCTGAGGTAATTAAAGATACTTATTCATTAACGTTTCTATTATACCATCAACCATTCCCAGCCTTGGTACATAAACTTCGTTTATCTTTCCGTAATTCATAACATACAAAAAAATCTCACTGGCCGGGATAATAACATCGGCCCTATCTTTATTTAAACCCAATTTATCTATCCTTTCCTGTAGTGTATGAGATTTTAAATAGTCTGCTATCTCAGTAAGCCTGACTTTAGAAAGAGCAGTTCCATCGGGCACACCGGATAAACGAAACAATTTATTGATATTCCCGCCCGTTCCAATAGCACTTAATTTTAAATCCACTACATATTTTTCAAGCCAAAGCTTCATTCCCCTCCAGGTTTCCGCTCTATCCTGCCCATCTAAAATTCTAATTGTACCCAGATTAAAAGATTTCGAATAGTTTATTTTTCCCCGATGAAATAGAGATAGCTCCGTACTTCCTCCCCCTACATCAATATATAAATAGCTTTTGCTTTTATCCAGATGTTCTTCTGCATGACTTGCATAAATAATTGAGGCTTCTTTTGCACCGGCTACAATTTCTATTTTCATGCCGAGCTTTTTGTTCACCTTATCGATAATCTCTTGCCCATTCTTTGCTTCCCGCATAGCAGAAGTTGCACAAGCCATATATTCTTCCACTTCATGCACTTCCATAAGATTCTTAAAGGCCTGCATAGTTTTAAAGAAATCTTCTGCCTTAGATTTTGATAGCTTTTTATTCATGAATGAATCGTCTCCCAATCTAAGCGGTACCCTAATCAAAGATGTTTTCTTATATGTTCTATAAGAACCTTCCTTTTTCACTTCTGCAATCAGTAAACGAATTGCATTTGACCCTATGTCTATTGCTGCGTATTTCAATGACTATGTTTTGCTTTTAAATATTTGTAAGTATCCTGTTGCGAGCGGACTTTCAGTTTGGATCTATTTCTCTTATATCTGTTATTGTTTAAACTGTTAATCTCTCTGGCCTTTGTATTGTCGCTTAACTGAATATCA
This sequence comes from Pseudopedobacter saltans DSM 12145, assembly GCF_000190735.1. Classification (GTDB taxonomy): domain Bacteria; phylum Bacteroidota; class Bacteroidia; order Sphingobacteriales; family Sphingobacteriaceae; genus Pseudopedobacter; species Pseudopedobacter saltans. Next base: position 189,008 of record NC_015177.1, on the reverse strand, counting down.
ATGATATCCCTTATTTCTTCTTTTATTTCCTCATCATAAACCGGAAAACCAACTTCTATCCGACGATCCAGATTTCTGGTCATCAAATCCGCGGAAAGTAAATAGACTTTCTCCATCCCCCCGTTCCCAAAAACCCAGATTCTGGCATGTTCTAAAAATCTGTCTAAAATAGAGATCACCTCTATATTTTCACTAAATCCTTTCACTTTTGGCACCAAACTACACATCCCCCGTATAATCAGCTTAATTTTCACACTAGCATTACTTGCCTCATAGAGTTTTAAAATAGTCCTCTCGTCGTCTAAAGAGTTCATTTTAAGAATCATATAAGCCAACTTCCCCTTTTTGGCATTGGCTATTTCCGCATCGATCAATTTAAAAAACTTATCTCTTGTTTCAAAAGGAGATACAATCAGGTTTTTATACCCGCCGGATAGCTTATTAGATTCTATAGCCTTAAATAACTGACTTAATTCCAGCGTTATCTTTTTATTTGCCGTAAACAAACTATGATCACCATAAACTTTTGCAGATGATTCATTAAAATTTCCGGTGGACAAGGTAGCATAATAAACCTTTTGCCCCTTTTCTATCCGGGTTACCAAACATATTTTACTATGGACCTTATAATCCGGAATTCCATAGCTAACATTTACCCCTTCTTCCTCCAGCCTTCTTGCCCAAAAAATATTCGCTTCTTCATCAAAACGGGCCTGCAGTTCTACCAAACAATAAACTCTCTTTCCATTTCTGGAAGCGTTAATTAGCGCGTTAATGATTTTAGAGTTTTCCGCTAAACGGTACAACGTGATCTGAATTTCTGTAACCTTTGGATCTATAGCGGCCTCACGCAAAAAATGAATAATATAGTCGAAAGACTGATAAGGAAGGTTTACCAGAAAATCTCTCTTTTTCACACGCTCGATAATACCGCTATTATAGCTTAGTCCGAAAACAGGCAGAGAAGGTAAAGTTTCATATTCCAAATCGGACCTTCCCACATTCGGAAACTTAATAAAATCCCTAAAATTCTGATATCTGTTGCCGGGAATCAAACTTTCAGCCTTCAGATTCAACTGCCTGATAATGATATCCAGCATATCTTGTGGCATTTCCGAATCGTATAGCAATCGCATCGGCTTACCTTTTTTCCGCTTCTGAAGACTCTTACTCAAAGCCTCGACAAATTTATCGCTTACTTTATTATCAAGCTCAAACTCCGCATCCCTGGTGACTTGAATACCATAGCATTCTATTTGATCATACTCGAAAGAGAAGAATATATCCTCCAGATTATATCGTATAATATCATCTATGAGAATTATAAACTTCAATGCATTGGTATCTGGTAAAACCAAAAACCTATTCAGTGATTTCGGTACTTCAATAAGTGCATATTTAGACTTACTTCCTACTTTGCTAATTCTAATAAAAAAATACAGGTATTGTTCCTTCAGTTCCGGAAAAGGAAGTTTTTCTGTCAAAATCAAAGGAACTATTGCAGACAGAATCTTCTCTCTGAAAAAATCACGAACAAAAGCCCCCCTGCTAACGTTTAGTTGCTTTTCATTCAGAATAAATATCCTATTTTCGGCTAACTCAGTTATAATCTCCGTATACAGAGTATTAAACTTCTGCTCATGCTTGACAACAATTCTCTTTATTTCTTTAAGAATCCTTTTAGGATTATAGCCCAGCTCTTCTTTAGTCCTGCTACTTATATCTGCAAGACGATTAAGAGTAGCGACCCTCACCCTATAAAACTCATCCAGATTCGAAGAAAATATTGCAAGAAACCTTATCCGTTCTATCAACGGGACAGTTTTGTCTGCTGCTTCCTGCAATACTCTGTTATTGAAATATAACCAACTGATCTCCCTATTTAGTAAAGGCGCCTTATTATCGCTCATCTATTATTTGAAATTAAAAAGCAAATAAGGGAAACTTATGTTTAATTTCCGTTAAGTGTTTTTTGTTGATGCAATAGAATTATCATTTTTCACTTCCTCAGCTTTAGGCTCGTTTACTTTTTGCGGAGTCGCTGTTTTCACTTCCTCAACTGCGGGTGTCGATTTTGGCTTGGCCGGGGCCACTCTCTTTACTGGTGTTGACTGTTTTGAACTATCTGTACTTCCTTTTGTAGCAGCTGGTTTAGAAACGGCCGTTTTTGCTGGAGTTGCCCTGGCAGGACTTGCTTTTGCAGCGGTCGTAGTTTTTTTAGGCGCAGCTGTTGTGTTAGTCTTTTTAGCCATACTCGCCGGAGAAGTAGCTTTTGGCGTTTCGGCTTTCATAGGCTGATTTACCGCTGGCACCGAAGTGATCGCACTTTCTGCTTTTTGAGGAGTTTTTTTTGCAGTAGCCGCTGCTGGCGATTTCGGCTTATTTTCAGTAACGGACTTCAGCTTATTTTCCTGGACACTTGCAGGTTTGCTTTCTACACTTTCCAGAACTTTCACCTTTGGTTCTTTAGCTGTTTGGCTCTTTTTCTCTTTTATTTTTTTAGCCTTAGTTTCGTCCCTTTTTGCCTTTTTATCTTTCTTTTTACTATCTTTTTTTTCTGTCAGTTTAGATGCTAACATTTTACTAACAGACTTTAAATCAGATGTTATTTCTTTCGCATCATGCCCTAAACTTTTTATAAAATCAGACATTTTTGTACGTAAGCTTTTTTCTAATTTACCTTTAGATTTTACTTTTTTTTGCTCTTTTCCTTTTTTCGTTTTCATAGTATTTTTTTATTGGTCCATTTAAAGCTATATTTAAAAAATTGAAATACCAAACTTCACATCATGCCTTCTTTTGATATAGTAAGTAAAATTGACAGTCAAACATTAGACAACTCAATCAACAACGCTAAAAAAGAGATTTTGAATCGATATGATTTCAATGACTCTAAAAGCACTATCGATCTGGATAAAAAATCCAATTCGCTGACAATCGTTACTGAAAATGATATGCGTCTGAAAGCTATTATAGATTCTATTATTTCCAGAATGATGAAGCAAAATCTGGACCCAAATTCTTTAGACCTTGAAAAGCCATTTTACAGTGTTTCCGGTAATCTAATCAGAAAAGATATAGCTGTAAAAGAAGGAATTGATAAAGAAACGGCAAAAAAAATCGTAAAAAAAATCAAGGATTCAGGCTTAAAAGTACAAGCTTCTATTATGGACGATCAGGTTCGTGTTCAAGGAAAAAAAATAGACGATTTACAATCCGTTATACAACTATGCAGGTCTGAAAACTTCGGGCAACCGCTGCAATTTATCAACATGAGAAATTAATAAAAGGAAACGAATCATAAGTACCACTTGTCAGGCTGAGCGGAGTTCCTTTCTAGCACCAGCCTTTGGGTTATGGCTGAGCTAAGACTTGACTTGTGGTTATACTCAATGGCCAAAGCCACTTCACTCCAATCCATCCCCGAAGGCCATAGCGCTTGAATTAGATCAATTTATTAACCTTCAATATATACAAAAACATAAGAATTTATCCCTGTTTACTTAGTTATTTTCTTAAAAATCATTATATTTACCTGAATTCGCCTAAAAACAACCTCAAAAAAGATTTTACAACTCCACCTATCGTCCATATATGATCCACCTTTTATCCACATATACCGCACTGTATCTGGTCTATTCCTTTAATCATCCTATAGCTATTCCATTACTATACCTCCATAGTGGTTACCATCGTTTAACTGGCCTACCAAATCTTGAAGATCAACTGTTAAATAACTTCTCCCTGTTATTTGGGTATTACCGTAATGAATATTTTGTTCCCCCTGTAGCAAAAAACCCGGGATTTCCTCCCGGGGTCAAACATTATAAATCACAACAACCAAAAATCTTATTATTTCCAGCCGCCGCCCAGAGCCTTATACACATTCACCGTGGCCATTAACTGATTTTTCTTCGTTTCTATCAATTCTAATTTTGCTTCCAAAGCATCGCGCTGGGTCATCAAAACCTCAAAATAATCTGCATGTGCAGACCTAAAAAGGTCATTAGATATTTCTATAGACTGTGACAATACATTTACCTGCTGCGATTTTAAATCGTAAGCTTTCTCCAGATTTGAGATAGAAGATAGACGATTTGCAACTTCCAGATAGGCATTTAAAACAGTCCGCTCGTAATTATAAAGTGCTTGTATCTGTCTGGCATTTGCATTGGCGAACTCGGCTTTAATAGCGCCTCTATTAATTATTGGAGTAGCTAAATCTCCTGCAATAGCATACAACATAGACTCAGGTAAAGTAAACAGATAAGATGGTTTAAACGCCTGCAAGCCTAAACCTGCAGAAATCCCTAAAGACGGATAAAACTCTGCCCTTGCTACTTTTACATCCAACTTTGCCGCCTTCAACTCTTGTTCAGCCTGTTGTATATCCGGCCTGTTTGCCAGTAGCTGAGAAGGTATTCCATTTTTCACTGCCAAAGGAGACAAACCTGTAAAATCAGCCCTGTTTCGTTCTATAGTTTTAGGGTATCTACCTAATAACAAATTTAAGCGATTTTCCGTCTCAACAATCTGTTGCCTGATATCAAACTCCATTGAACTGGTTTTTAAAACCTCGGCATTGAATTTCTTAACCGCCAGTTCATTGGTTCTGCCAGCATCTTTTTGAGCTTTTACCACCCGAAGTGCGTCGGTCTGAATTTTCACATTCTCTCTCACTATGCCCAACTGACTGTCTAAAGCCAATAGCTCATAATAAGTATTTGCTACTTCAGCAATCAGATTAGTCAGCACGAAATTCCTTCCTTCTATAGTCGCCAGATAACGGCTCAATGCAGCTTTCTTTGCATCATGAAGCTTCTTCCAGATATCTACTTCCCAATTTGCGTTTGCCATAATTCCAAAATCTGCCAGCGGGTCAGGAACTGGCTTTCCTTCCGTCATGTCCGTAGAAGCATCTCCGGCTCCCTGACTCGTATATCTCCCAACCTTTTCCAAACCGACTCCTACTTTTACACCCACACTTGGAAAAATCTGACTGTTTTTAATTCTGGCCTCGTTTCTCGCGATCTCAATCTCCTGCAAAGTTATTTGTAGCTCCTGGTTATTACGGATTGCGGTATCGATAAGCCTCACCAGATAAGGATCGGTAAAAAACTGCTGCCATTTTAAATTGGCAGAACTAAGCGAATCCTGTAAAGTATCATATGTTTTAGGCAAAGCAATATTGGCATTTTGCTCAGTCAACTTTGGCACCTTACACCCTACAATGGCTAAACCGGTAAAAAGCAGCCAGCTTAATCTTTTACATATAAACATGATGATCTATTTCTTCTGTTAATGGATTTTCTTCCTCATCTTTTATCAATTGTCTCTTTTCGGCTATTCGCCCGAAAATGTAGTATAGTCCCGGGATAAGAACTACACCGAAAATAGTCCCGAAAAGCATTCCTCCGGCTGCCGCGGTACCAATTGTTCTGTTACCTAAAGCTCCGGGACCCGAAGCAAAAACCAATGGAATTAGTCCGGCAATAAATGCAAAAGAGGTCATCAGGATTGGTCTGAAACGGACTTTAGCTCCTTCCAATGCCGCCGACCGAACGGAATATCCCGCCCGATGCTTCTGAACGGCAAACTCGACTATCAACACAGCGTTTTTACCCAGTAAGCCGATTAACATCACCAGCGCCACCTGCGCATAGATATTATTTTCGAGACCGAACAATTTCAATAGCAGAAAGGCGCCGAAAATACCAGCTGGCAAAGACAATATAACGGATAGAGGAAGAATAAAACTTTCGTATTGAGCAGCCAGGATTAAATAGACAAAGCCCAAACAGATCAGGAAGATATAAATAGCCTGATTTCCGCGACCAACTTCGTCCTTAGAAATACCTGCCCAATCTATTCCATAACCTCGTGGCAAAGTTTCTTTAGCAACTTCATTAATCACCTTGATAGCCTCGCCGCTACTATACCCCGGTGCCGCAGAACCGCTTATCTCCGAAGCATTATAAAGGTTATGTCTTGTGATTTCCGACAGACCATACACCTTTTCCATTTTCATAAAAGCCGAAAACGGAACCATTTGATCCTTATCATTTTTCACATATAACTTCAGTATATCCTCCGGCAAAGCCCTGTATTCAGGTGAAGCCTGAACCATCACTTTATACTGACGCCCGAACTTGATAAAATTGGTTTCGTAATTACTACCAACCAAAGTCGAAAGCGTATTCATGGCATTATCTATGGTCACACCTTTTTGCTGCGCGATATCATTATCAATCTTCAACATGTATTGGGGGAAACTCGCACTATAGAAAGTAAAAACAGAGGTCAGCTCAGGTCTTTTATTCAAAGCCCTCACAAATTCCTTACTCACTTCTTCCATTTTTTTATAATCGTTCTTGCCCTCTTTATCCAGTAACCTCAACTCAAAACCTCCGGCCGCTCCATATCCCGGTACTGCAGGTGGTTGAAAAAATTCTATTGAAGCACCTGGTATTCCCTTAGCTTTCTCTTCCAGTTGTTCGATAACTTCCTGGGCATTCTCCTTACGTTCAGACCAGTCCTTTAAGTTGATCAAACAAGTACCCGTATTAGCCGAAGTACCTTCTGTTAAGATTTCATAGCCCGCTAAAGAAGATACTGATTGTACTCCATCGATATCCTCGGCTGCCTTTTGTAATGTTTCAGCAACTTTATTGGTTCTTTCCAGAGACGAACCCGGCGGCGTTTGAATAATGGCATAAATCATTCCCTGATCTTCATTAGGGATAAAACCGGTTGGCACACTATTGTTCAAAAAATAAACCCCAACACAGAAAGTCAGCAATATGGCCGAAGTAAGAGACTTTTTGTTTACCATTTTTCCCAAAACTCTTTGGTAACGTCCCGAAAGCTTATCGAATTTATGGTTAAACCCATCAATAAACCTATTTAAAACGGTTTTCTTTCTGTGTCTGCCATGATTGTTTTTCAGCATGATCGCACACAAAGCCGGTGTCAATGTCAAAGCAACTATCCCCGAAAGTACAATGGAAGTAGCCATGGTTATAGCAAACTGCCGATAGAAAATCCCCACCGGACCAGACATGAACGCTACCGGCACAAATACAGCAGCCATTAAAAAGGTAATGGCAACAATAGCCCCGCTAATTTCATGCATGGCCTTCTTTGTCGCCTTCAAAACAGAAATATTTTCCAATTCCATTTTCGCATGCACCGCCTCAACCACCACAATAGCATCATCGACGACTATACCAATGGCTAGAACCAGAGCGAATAAAGTAATCAGGTTAATAGTTATCCCGAAAAACTGCATAAAGAAAAAAGTACCTATCAGCGAAACCGGTACCGCAATCGTGGGAATCAAAGTTGACCTCCAATCTCCTAAGAATAGAAATACAACTATACCTACTAGTATAAACGCTTCCACCAGGGTATGGACAACCTTTTCCATAGAAGCATCCAAGAATTTGGATACGTCATAACTAATTTCGTACTTCATTCCTTTTGGAAAACTAGCTTCCAACTCTTTCATCTTCGCCTTGATATCCTTTATCACCTGGCTGGCATTACTACCATATGATTGTTTCAACACAATAGCCGCTGATGACTTATTGTTAAGAGTGGAATACAAATCATAAAGTGTACTTCCAAATTCAATTTTGGCAACGTCTTTTAACCGCAACAGCTCGCCATTAGCACTGGATCTTAAAACAATATTTTCATATCCTTCCTTAGTTGTAAAACGCCCCGGATATTTCAATACGTATTCAAAAGCTTGCGAACGTTTTCCTGAAGACTCGCCGGTTTTTCCTGGTGAAGCTTCTAAGCTTTGTTCGCCAAGTGCTTTCATCACCTCTTCTGCCGAGATTTTATAAGCCAGCATCCGATCCGGCTTTAACCAGATACGCATGGCATATTCCCTGTTACCGAGAATATCGGCCATTCCCACGCCATCTACCCTTTTCAACTCAGGTAACACATTGATATCTGCATAGTTGTATAAGAAGTTTCCGTTTAAACTAGTGTCCTTACTATAAAGGTTCACATACATCAACATATTAGACTCTTCTCTGGTAACCTTTACCCCTTCGCGCACAACAATTGGAGGAAGTTTATTTACAACCGAAGCCACCCTGTTTTGGACGTTCAGCGAAGCTTGATTAGGATCGGTGCCTAAATTAAACACAACCTGAATAGTAGCTTCACCATCATTACCCGCATCAGAAGCCATATATTTCATTCCCGGCACACCATTTAAAGCTTGCTCTAAAGGAATGATTACTGATTTAATCATCAATTCCCCATTTGCACCAGGATATTCCGCAGTGATATTCACTTTTGGAGGTGAAATAGATGGAAATTGAGTAATAGGAAGCTGTACCGCTGCTAATACGCCTAAGAAGACTATAATAAGCGATATCACAATAGACAACACCGGTCTATGTATAAATTTATTAAACATGATAATTCTCTTTTAGAACCCGACCTTTACTCTGCCTTTAATTTCAATTGAGATAATGCTTGGCTTGCCGAAACAAACTCATACTTTATCTTATCATCATCTTTAACTTTCTGGACGCCTTCCAGAAGAATTTTATCATGTTCGGAAACTCCATTCGATACGATATATAAATCAGGAAGCTCCCCGCCTATTTCGATGTTTCTGGATTTTACAACACCATTCTTATCAACTACAAATACATACTTTCTGTCTTGCAGTTCATACGTAGCCTTTTGTGGAATTATGAGTGCATTTTTTAAAGGAACTGTCATTTGCACTTTACCCGTCTGCCCGTTTTTTAACAAATGATCGTGGTTTAAAAATTTCGCCCTAAACGCTATATTCCCTGTTTCATTATCAAACTCCCCTTCTATCACCTCTATATCTCCTTTATTTTTAAAAGTTTGATTATTTGCCAGTATCAACGATACTTTAGGATTTGCGCGTCCGGCAACATTAGTTTGATACTCCAGGTATTCAGGTTCCGAAACATTAAAATAAACCTGCATTTGATTATTATCAGACAAACTGGTTAACAATTCGCCTTCTTCAACCAGACTCCCTAAACGAAGTGGAATCCTATCAATCACCCCATCAAATGGAGCTCTGATTTCGGTAAATGATAAATGTAGTTTAGCAATTGACATTTCCGCGTTCGCCTGATCGTATTTGGCTTTTGCCATAGCCACTTCGTTAGGAGAAACTATATTCTTTTCCGCTAAAGATTTTGCATTCTGGTATTCAATATTGGCAATCTTAGCCTCGGCTTCGGCCTTTTGATATTCAGCCTCGTACATTTTCGGCATAATACGGAACAATAACTGTCCGGCTTTTACGTATTGCCCCTCATCCACATACATGTTCTGTAAATATCCCTTTTCCTGAGCCCTTATCTCAATATTTTTCAGGGATTTAATCTGAGAAACGTATTCTTTATTATAGGAAGTATCCGTCCTGAAAGGCTCAGTAACAGTATATTTCTCTTCAACTTCTTTTCCTTTATTTTCTGATGTACAGCTAGCATAAACCAGCAACGTACCCAAAGTTATAAGCACCAGGCCTCTTTTCATTTCTAAAATCAAAAAAATGACAACAATCGATTATATCTAACAAAAGTTTGAGAGTAGTCTTATAAACTAATTTATATGTACTCTCTTTCCAGGAAGACAGTATTTAGAATACTGTACTTTCCATTTCAGATAAAATCAAATTCTGAGAACCCTATGGGTAATATACTTTGGATTAGCGGTAAGATTAAGATGAATTCTATTGGGCAATCCTTCTGTCTCTTCGTCATTGTCGAGAAGATTATAGAATGCAGATAAACTTGCTAAAAGCCCTAAAGACAAAAATGTATATTCCTGCTCGAAGTGGAAATTAACATCATAATCTTCTATAAAAAGAAGATCTTCTGATTGTTTAATATCTCCTGCTTTGGAAATAGAAGGCAATACTTTTTCTGTTTTTAATGAAGCACCAATAATTTGTATCGTCCTTTTAATAGTATGATTGCCCTTAAATAAAATAAGGAAAAACAAACCTAAAAAGCTGACAAATAATATTCGTCTCATATTTTACCAAAAATAATATCGGCTGTTAAATAGCGAGCAATTTTAACACTTTTTAACCGTATCCCGAAATTATTTAAATATTTAACAAACTTCAAAGAAAATCTCTAAAAATTTAGCAACTCAACCTCGCCTAAATTGAAAGAATCAGTCAATCAACGAATTACAAAAACACCTCATATTACAATGCTAATAAACTTCCGGTCCAACAAACTGAAATAGCCATATACAATCTGCTCTCGTTAAAAATTGAGCTGATTTTTCCAAAAAGAAGAAGGCACTTAACTCTATAGAACACTTTGTCAGCGATAATTTTACCGACTAAAGAACGTACTGTTACTTACAACGCATTGCCTGTTTGATCAACTAGTCCTTACTTCTATTTCCACATAGCTGCTTGTAGTTAATATCGTACCTGATTTTTCATAAATCCAAGTGTTATCCATAGAAAATCCAATTTGAGTCCATGTTTTACATGTAAAACATGGACTTTATATAGTTTAATATTAAATAAATATTTATAAAAAAGAGAACCAGTTAAATATCAGAAGCGCCTTGCTCGGGGGAAAGATCTAAACAAACGAAGAAGAGACTGTTGTGGATAAAATAAAACTTGGCCAAAATAAGAAAGGTATTTCATAAGAAGGAATATTCAAACGATGTACATATTGATAACATTTCTTATAAGAATTGTCGTTCTCTTTTAAGAACACGGTATCTTTTAAATATGTATCTATGTAGAATATCTCAACGAAGGTAAATCTGGAGCATCAAACAGATAACCTCCACTCTGGAAATAAAAAAACTGATTAGTCAATAAACCAATCAGTTTTACTCTAGTTAAAGAATTTATATGAATTCCTATTTTGTGTTTTTTGTTTCCTGTACTGCTAATCTGATAGATTGAGAAAGGTTTTTCACATCTTGAAGTCCTTTTCTTAAACGAGTACCAGCCGCACTGTTACCCTTTTGATAAAACTTTTCTGCGTCAGCCTCTAAACCAGAAATTAGATCTTTTAATTGATTGAATTTTTCTTTTGCCATTGTTGATACTCCTTTAGTTTTTTGGTTAGTAATATTAATGTTTACTCTTTACTAATGTATAATGTTTTTTTCTAAAAAAAAACATTTAAAACACTATTTACTAAGTAGATAGCATTATTTTATCAACATTCTACCCTATTTCAACATTTTTCACCCAAAAAGTAGATAAAAAAAGACCGATTGTTCGAATCGGTCTTCTCTTTATTTATGCTTCTACAAACTTATGCGTTTGATAATAGCCTGATTTTAGTTTCTCAGCAACTTCGCTGTAAGCGTCCAACGTTCGCTGAACGTCTTCTAGAGTGTGCATTGCGGTTGGAATCAATCTTAACATAATTAATCCTTTAGGAATGACTGGATACACAACTATTGAGCAGAAAATACCATAGTTTTCCCTTAAGTCGTATGTTAAGGCTGTTGCTTCTTGCAATTCTCCTTTCAGGAACACAGGAGTTACAACCGAGTTTGTATTTCCAATATCAAATCCTCTTTCTCTTAGACCATTCTGTAAAGCCTTAGCAACCGTCCAAAGTTTCTCTCTTAGCTCTGGTCTGGTTCTCAATAATTCTAAACGCTTGATTAAACCCATAACCATTGGCATAGGTAAAGCTTTAGCATAAGTTTGAGAGCGCATATTGTAACGTAAAAAAGTTACGATATCAGTATTTGAAGCAACAAATGCACCAATACCTGCCATAGATTTTGCGAAGGTACCAAAATACACATCTATACCATCCATACACTCTTGCTCTTCGTGAGCGCCGGCTCCGGTTTTACCCAAAGTACCAAAACCATGTGCATCGTCGATTAGCAACCTGAAATTGAATTCGGATTTTAGCTTTACTATTTCTTTTAGTTTACCCTGCGCCCCAGACATTCCGAACACACCTTCTGTGATAACTAATATACCACCTCCGGTTTGCTCTGCCAATTTGGTTGCTCTTTCTAATTGTTTACGCAAGCTATCCATATCGTTATGTGTGTACACATAACGCTTTCCCATATATAAACGAACCCCGTCTATAATACATGCATGTGACTCTGCATCATACACTATAACGTCGTTTCTATCAACTAACGAATCGATGATAGAAACCATTCCTTGATAACCATAGTTAAGCAAAAAAGCATCTTCGAAGCCAGTAAATTCCGCTAACGATTGCTCCAATTGCTCATGATATTTTGAATTACCAGACATCATTCTGGCTCCCATCGGATAAGCCATCCCAAATTCTTCTGCTGCTTTAGCATCTGCTTCTCTTACCTCCGGGTGATTTGCCAATCCCAGGTAATTATTCAAACTCCATACTAAATGTTTTTTACCATTAAAGTACATGTGCGGAGCAATTTCTCCCTCCAATTTTGGAAAAGAAAAATAACCATGAGACCACTTTTGATGTTGACCTATCGGCCCCATGTGCTTTGCTATCTTATCAAAAATATCCAACTTATTATCTATTTGTTAGTTTAAAATTAAAATACACGCAAATTTAATCGAACTAATTTGATTAACAAATCTGTAGAAGTAACTATTGTATTAATTGCTTTTATATGAGAAAAGTCTATATAAAAACGAAAGCCATTCTGATTGAATGGCTTTCGTAGGTTAATCGTTAATCTACATTGTCATGTAAGAACGAATTATTCGGTCTGATTTCGGTCTGACCATCTTCATTACTTAATGTAAATCTTGAAACTTGTGATTCTGAAGAATGAGGAACTTCTTTAAGTTGCATTTGCTTTCTTTTGTATGCAGGCTCGTTTTCAAGTTCCTGTAAACCTGTAGTCGAACGTAATTTCATACTCAAATCTTTCAAACGCAAAATCCTCTCTTTTGATTTTCTCAATTGCTCTTCGATTGAATCATCTGTTTTATGTTCATCAACTCCGTAAGTTGAATGCTGAGAAACTGTCTCTGGCACTCTTTGAGATACAGGAGCTTGCTCATATTGATTCTGTTGATAAGAATTATTGATTGGGTTAGAAGTATCAGTACGAGGCAAATCAAAACTGATTGGTTCTGCTACCTTAACACTAAATTCTATACCTCCCTGCTCTCTTACTTCTTGTTGAATTTCTGGTTCATCCTCTATCAATTGATGTCTGATAGTAACTTCTTGTTCTTTTTTTGTTTCCGGAATAGGAATTCCTCCAAAAAGATCGCTTTGAGAAGCAGTCGTAGGCGCTGGTGTTTCAACAACTATCGGTTGAACAGGAGTTTGAAATATCGGCGTGTTCTCTGCAACTTTATTCGTAAATTCGTTAACTGGGCGAATTAAAGGAGTATCCGATGTTAAGAATTGCTTTTTTGGCGCATTCTCTTCAATTGCTACTCTTTCTTCTTTAGTCTGAAATCCAGTGGCTATAATAGTTACCGAAACTTTGTCGCCTAAAGAAGCATCGTAACAGTTACCCCAGATCAAATCTGCAGATAATCCCGCCTGATCCTGAATGAAATCAGTAATTACACTTACTTCATCCATGGTTACCTCTTTCTCTCCGGAGGAGATATTTAATAAAATATATCTTGCACCTTCTATTTCGTTGTCCTTTAATAACGGAGAAAGCAATGCGCCCTCTACAGCTCTTAAAGCTCTATTTTCACCTTCAGCTGCATAGCTACCCATAATTGCTACGCCGCTTTCTTTCATTACTGTTCTAACATCTTTAAAATCGACGTTTATATAACCCGGAACGGTAATAATTTCAGCGATACCTTTTGCCGCAGTTGTCAAAATATCATCTGCCTGTGCAAAAGCGGAACCTAAAGTGAGGTTTCCAAAAATCTCTCTTAATCTGTCATTGGAAATTACCAGATAAGAATCTACATATTTTTTTAACTCTTCCAGACCTTCTTCGGCTTGCATTCTTCTGCGTTTACCTTCAAAAGAAAATGGCGTTGTTACGATTGCAACTGTTAAAATATCTAATTCTTTGGCCGCTTTAGCGATAATAGGACTTGCTCCTGTACCGGTACCACCTCCCATTCCTGCTGTGATAAACAACATCTTGGTGTTAGCACCTAACATTTCTTTAACGTCTTCGATATTTTCGATAGCTGAGTTTTTCCCAACTTCTGGAATAGACCCGGCTCCCATACCTTCTGTTAGAGATGCTCCCAGTTGTACTTTGTTTGGAATAGGACTTAGCTCTAAGGCCTGGGCATCGGTATTACAGATAATGAAGTCAACACCCATAATTCCTTGCCTATACATGTGGTTTACAGCATTGCCACCACCACCACCAACACCAACAACCTTAATTATTGATGATTTTTCTTTTAACATTTCAAACTGCATATCCTTAATTATCAGCTTTTAATCGATTCCAAAAAATTAAATTCTTACTCTTGTAATATTAGCTATTTTTCCACATAAGTTTTCCACAGATGTTAATAATGTGGAAAACTTTTTCGTTGTGGAAAACTATCTTAAAAAATCCTGATCGCTAATATCATCTTTAATAAATTTCTTCGTTCCCTCAAGCAAAGAAGCGAATAAACCACGGTTCTTTTTAGCCGCTTCCTGTGGTGCTGGGGTCACTTTTCTTTCGTAATCGTTGTGTTGTATTTCGCTCTCGATTTTATCGATACCTTTTATTAACAAACCTATACCGGTAGCAAACATCGGGCTTTTTAAATCCTCATAAATATTCTTCGGAAGCGTTTCATTTTTCGCCAGATGTTCGTTTGGATAACCAACTCTGCAATCCAGACCTGTCACGTATTCTACCAATTGTGATAAGTGTTTTAATTGTGCACCACCACCTGTTATAACGATTCCTCCGATTAATTTTTTCTCGTAACCTGAAGATTTAATCTCGTAGTAAACGTGATCTATAATTTCTTCCATACGGGCCTGTATCACATAAGCCAAATTCTTCACTGAAATTTCTTTTGGCTCTCTTCCTCTTAATCCCGGAACGCAGATTATCTCGTTCTCTTTATTTTCCTCTGCTAATGCAGAACCGAATTTCAGTTTTAATAATTCAGCCTGGTTTCTCATTACCGAGCATCCTTCTCTGATATCTTCTGTAATGCTATTTCCTCCGAAAGGAATAACTGCTGTATGTCTGATGATGCCTTCGTGGAAAATAGCCACATCTGTTGTACCACCACCAATATCAACCAAAACCACACCCGCTTCTTTCTCTTCTTCACTTAGCACAGACTCAGAAGAAGCTAATGGCTCTAATATCAAATCCTGTATTTCCAGATCAGCCTGATCTACGCATTTCATGATATTCCTTACGGCAGTAACCTGTCCGGTGATAATATGGAAATTTGCTTCCAGACGTACACCTGCCATACCAACCGGATCTTTAATTCCCGGTTCGTTATCAACTGTAAATTCCTGAGGTAATACATGAATGATTTCCTCTCCGGGATTCATAGCCAGTTTGAACATATCGTCGATTAAACGATCGATATCTCTCTTAGAAATTTCTGTAGAAAGATCTTTTCGTGTTAAAATACCTCTGTGCTGCAAACTTTTTATATGCTGTCCGGCAATACCGACATTTACAATTTTAATATCAACGTTAGATTGTGTACTTCCCTCTTCCACAGACTGAACGATTGCGCGTACAGTCTTTGCTATATTAGACACAACTCCACGAGTTACCCCGGCAGATTCTGCCCGACCAACTCCCAACACCTCTATTTTACCATGTTCGGTCCTTCTACCTACAATGACACAAATTTTAGTTGTACCGATGTCGAGACCTACCACAATAGGTGAAGCTTTTGATTGCTTTGTAATGCCTTTTTCCATATTATATCACTTTACTAAATGTTCTTCTTTTTTTGTTCTTCCTGTCTAATACTGTCTTTAACCCGCATCTCTTCTTCTTTGATCCTCATGATCGTAGAATCGCTTTTTACACACACTACCTGCCCAGTAAATTTAAGATTGATGGTTGAATAAGCATCCCATCCAACAAAAGGGATTGCCTTTTTATAGAAAACCATTAATCTTCTAAACTTATCTTTTAAATCACTTGCATCCCCAAGGATGATAGTATGTTTTCCAACTCTTGGTATTAGTTCAATATCTTTCTTTTCATTTACGTAGAACTGGACAAATAAATTGTTCCAGGTTGTATCTTTCGACACAAAATCTGCCAACTGATACAGATCCTTAACCAGTTGCGTCCTTACGGTATCAACCTCTCCGGAAAACCCCTCTTTTATATCTCCATTTACAGCAATTACATTTGCAGTAAAACGGCTTGATATAGGAATTTTAAATCCTTTCTGATCGACGTAATAACTCTGACCAGCTATATTAAATACTCTCAGAATAGGTGTCCTCTGAACAATTTCAGCCTGAACGGTACCATTCATATCGGCAAAAACATTTGCATATTCTACAAATGGGTTTGCCCTCAACCTATCCTCTAACCTCTGCAGATCTATGTTGTCCAGCCTTCTGCCAACCAACAATCCGTTCTTAGAAGCAAGTATCTGATCGACCTCTGCCCTTTCCAGAAAAAACTGATTTCCGGGCAAAATTACTTTAACTTCTTTACAAGTTGTAGCACTTTTTTTGACATTTATAAAACTCATTAACACAATTAGCCCACTTAGGCTAATCAGCCATAAAAAAACAAACAGAACTCTTTTCCATTTTATTCTTTTAAGCATTGTCGTATATCTCTTTAATCGGTTTTATTAATGTATCTATATCCCCCGCCCCCACAGTAACTAATAGCTCTGGCTCAGAGTTTTTAATAAATTTCAACACTTCGTCTTTTGTTAACAGTTTTTTATTTTCCAATGTGATTTTGTCTAATAAAAACTGACTATTAATTCCCTCTATTGGCAATTCTCTCGCCGGATAAATTTCCAGTAATATCAATTCATCTACCGAGCTCAGCACCTCGGCGAAGCCATCTATAAAATCTCTTGTCCTGGTAAACAGATGCGGTTGAAAAATTGCCGTAAATTTCCGGGTTGGGTACAGTGTTCTCACTGCCCTAAAACATGCCCTCAATTCCTCGGGGTGATGCGCGTAATCATCAATATATACGAATGCATCTGTTTTAACAATATATTCGAACCTTCTTTTTACTCCTTTAAAAGATTTCAACCCACTTTTGATATCCTGTTGCGAAATCCCCATTTTTAGTGCTACCTGAATTGCGGCTACAGCATTTTCGATATTATGCTGCCCTGGAAGCCCCAGCACTAAATCTTTCATTTCTATTTCGTCATTAGAGAAATCAAATCGGAATTCTCCGTCTTCCACCCTGATATTTACTGCTTTTGCATCCGCATCCTGTTCAATAGCATAGGTAGAAACAGATTGCTTTACGTCCAGACCTTTACGCAGAAAAACAGTACCTCCAGAGTCTACTTGAGAAGCAAAAAGCTCGAAAGATTCTGTCAGATGCGATTTATCCCCATAAATATCCAGATGATCGGCATCCATAGATGTGATCACAGCGATATTCGGATGTAATGTTAAAAAAGACCTGTCGTACTCATCAGCTTCCACCACCATCACTTCGTTTTCACCAATAATCAGGTTGGTATAATAGTTAACCGAAATTCCACCTAGAAACGCAGAACACTGATTACCTCCATGACGCAACAAATGGGTAATTAAACAGCTTGTAGTTGTTTTCCCATGAGTTCCGGCAACTGCAATTGTAAACATTCCTCTGGACAGCAAACCTAAAATTTGCGATCTTTTATATACATCGAAACCTGCATCTGCAAAGTAGTTGTAAACTACACTGTTCTTTGGTACTGCAGGTGTATAGATTACCAAACCAGAAGAATCTTTGATACGAAATTCAGCAGGGATTGCTTCCAATTCATCTTTGTAAGAAACTGGTATCCCCTCCGATTCCAACGCTCTGGTTAATACTGTGGAGGTTTTATCATATCCTGCAACCTGACAGCCTCTCTTTTGAAAATAGCGAGCAAGGCTACTCATGCTGATACCCCCGATACCAACCAAATAAACTCTCTTTATATCTTCCAGATTAACCATTTCTTGCTATTGATAAAACTTCTTTTGCTATTATTTCATCTGCATTTGGTAAACCCAATGCAGCTATATTTTCAGACAATGCCTTCATTTCGACATCGTCTTTTAATAATTTTATTGTCTGGTCTACTAATTCTGCCTCGGCATGTCTGTCGGCCACTAAAACAGCTGCTCTTACATTTACCAAAGCCATCGCGTTTTTTGTTTGGTGGTCTTCCGCCACATTTGGAGAAGGCACCAGAATCACCGGTTTCTTTACCAAGCAAAGTTCGGAGATTGTTCCCGCCCCTGCTCTCGACACGATCAGATCCGCTGCCGCATAAGCCAGATCCATTCTGTTTAAGAATTCCAGAATCCGGATTCCGCTATCTTTAGGCTGGTTTCCAAACCTGTCGATAATGGTTCTGTAATAGAACTTGCCCGTTTGCCAAATTACCTGGATATCTTCGTTTCTGAAGCTTTCGATTCCGGAAGTCATACTATCGTTAAGCGTACGGGCTCCTAAACTCCCACCTATAACTAAAACTGTCTTTTTTTCCGGATCCAATTCAAAAAAGCGAATAGCTTCTTCTCTTTTCCCCTCTATATTTATTGTATCTTTTCTTACCGGATTTCCTGTTTTGATAATCTTACTGGCTGTAAAAAAAGCATCCATATTATCAAAAGCTACGCAGATCCTTTTCGCAGATTTTCCTAAAAATTTGTTAGTTACACCTGCAAAGGAATTTTGCTCCTGTATCAGTATAGGCAGCCTTTTTAAAGAAGCCGCGTACAATAAAGGTCCCGAAGCGTAGCCTCCAACACCAACTACAACATCTGGTTTAAACTTTTTGATGATGCTAAGCGCTTTCAATACACTCTTTACAATCTTTATTGGCAGGAGAATATTCTTTAAAAGATTACTCCGCTGAAATCCCTGAATATCCAAACCAACTATCTCGTACCCCGCTGCAGGCACTTTCTCCATTTCCATTTTACCGTTTGCACCTACAAACAATATTTCTGTATTGGAATCTATAGATTTTAAAGCATTGGCTATAGCAATAGCAGGGAAGATATGTCCTCCTGTTCCACCGCCGCTTATGATTACTCTTTTTGCCATGCCCTATTTTTTTGTTAGTTCTTAGTTTTACTTTTTATCTCTTATTTCTTCTTTTCGTTTCATTTCTCAAATCTCATATCTCAAGTCTCACATCTATCTTTCTCTCAAATTAACCTTTCAATACGCCATACTCAAATCTCAATACTCCTTATCCCATCGCGGGAATTTCACCTACTATAATTTTATCGCTTTGATTAGCACTGTTGTTTTGCTGCAATTTATAATCCTCTACATCTTTACTTACAGAAAGTATAATTCCAAAAGCCACACTTGTAAATAAAATGGATGTTCCCCCCATACTTACCAAAGGTAATGGCACACCGGTTACCGGAAAAAGGTTTACCGCAACGGCCATATTTGCAAAGGCCTGAATGGTTAAACTAAAGCCTAATCCGGCTGCTAATAACGCACCAAATGCCTTGGGCGCCTGTGTAACTATTCGTATAATCCTATACATCAATAAAAGATAAAGCGCTACGATTATAATACCTCCGAACATGCCATATTCCTCTATGATAATTGCAAAAATGAAATCTGAATATGGATGTGGCAGAAAGTTTCTTTGCGTACTGTTACCTGGTCCCTTTCCAAAGAATCCACCTGTTGCTACTGCAATCTTAGCCTGGTCTTGTTGGAAAGTTTTATCGGAATGCTGCATTTCAGGATGGAAATACGCATTTATACGTGATTTATATGTTTCTCTCCGTGGGCCAAAAAAGACTAGAATTAAAAGTAACAAAGCGCCACCGAAACATACAATGGCGATTTGTCTAAAACTAATCCTACCTATTAATAATATCAATATACTTACCCCAAACAGCATAAGGGCAGTGGATAAGTTTGCTAAACCTATTAAAATAAAAACCAAACAAACGGAACCCATAATTGGAAGAAAGGCCTTTTTTACATCCTTAATGTTTTCCTGTTTTTTGGTGAGCGTTCTGGCTAAAAATGTAATGAGCGAGAGCTTTGCCAAATCAGAAGTCTGGAAGGTTAAACCTGTACCTGGAATAGAAATCCACCTGCTTGCGTCATTTAAATTACTACCAAAAGCCAATGTATATACCAGTAAAGGAATTGTAATAATCATTAAGACTTTAGATATTCCCGCATAATACCTGTAATCCAATAGATGGGCAAAATATATCAACACGAAACCGATAACGATAAACAATAAATGTTTAAACATTAATGATTCCGACCCTACACCTCTTTTATAAGCCAAAGTACCTGTTGCACTATAAACCGCTAAAACAGAAATAGAAGAAAGCAGAATGATGATCAGCCAGATCCATCTGTCTCCTTTAGTGTGATTTAATATGTCCTTAATCATATTGGTAAACATTTTTAATGCTACAATTCTCTAACTGCTGCTTTAAACTGATCTCCTCTGTCTTCGTAATTCTTAAACAAATCAAAACTGGCACATGCAGGAGACAACAACACTGTTGATCCCTTCTTCGCTAAATGATAAGCTACCTCTACTGCTTCCGCAGCAGACTTTGTATTTACTATAATTTCAACATCATCTTCGAAAGCATCGTGAATCGCTTTATTATCTAAACCCAGACATACTATAGAAGACACCTTTTCTTTTACCAGATTCCTCAACATCGAGTAATCGTTCCCCTTATCAACTCCACCAAGTATCAATACGACATCAGAGCTCATACTTTCCAGCGCATACCACGTGGAATTTACGTTGGTTGCTTTTGAATCATTGATGAAAGTGATTCCTGAAATCTTAGCCACAAACTCCAAACGATGAGCCACGTTTTTAAAATCTCCCATACTTTCCCGCACAGTCTCGTTTCTTAGCTCTAAAATTTTCGCTGAAATTCCCGATGCCATAGAGTTGTAAACATTGTGACTGCCTTGTAAAGCAAGTTCTTGAATAGTCATAGTTAAGGGTTCTGTGTTGTTTAAGTTGAAGTATATAGTATCGTTTTCTAAGAATGCACCATTTTCTACTTTATTTGTTATTGAAAATGGGTGTCTCTCTGCATTTATCTGATGTCTATCCAGCGCAGCTATCGTTTCAGGATCATCTGCACAATAAATAAAATGATCCTGCGATGTCTGGTTTTGTATTATCCTGAACTTAGAATCAACATAATTTTTCATTTCGTAATTATATCGATCTAAGTGATCTGGCGTGATATTTAATAAAACCGCAATATCTGCTTTGAAATCATACATATTGTCGAGCATAAAACTACTAAGCTCCAATACATAATAATCAAAGTTCTCTTCAGCCACCTGCTTTGCAAAACTGTAACCTATATTTCCGGCTAAACCGACATTTAAACCCGCTTTCTTTAGAATATGGTAAGTCAGCAAAGTAGTAGTTGTCTTTCCGTTCGAGCCAGTTATACAAATTGTTTTCGCTTTGTTATATCGTCCGGCAAATTCAATTTCTGAAAGAATTGGAATTTGCTTTTCTTTTATTTTTTTAATTATTGGCGCTTTGTCTGGAATACCGGGGCTTTTTATAATCTCACCTGCATTTAATATAAGTTCTTCAGTATGCTTATTCTCTTCAAAAGCAATTCCCTTCTCCTCCAGTTCTTCCTTATACTTATCTGCAATAGCGCCAAAATCGGACACGAAGACATCAAAGCCATTCTTTTGCGCTAAGATGGCGGCACCTACCCCACTTTCTCCCGATCCTAATATTACTATTCTTGCCTTCTTCTCCATGACTATCTAATTTTCAGAGTTACTATAGTGATAATGGCCAATAATATTCCAACAATCCAAAAACGCGTTACAATTTTAGCTTCGTGATATCCCTTTTTTTGAAAATGATGATGTAATGGCGACATCAGGAATACCCTCCTGCCTTCACCATATTTTCTTTTCGTGTATTTGAACCAGCTTACCTGAATAATTACAGATAAATTCTCTACCAGAAACACCCCACACAATACCGGAATCAGCA
The DNA here is from genome assembly GCF_000190735.1 of Pseudopedobacter saltans DSM 12145. Classification (GTDB taxonomy): domain Bacteria; phylum Bacteroidota; class Bacteroidia; order Sphingobacteriales; family Sphingobacteriaceae; genus Pseudopedobacter; species Pseudopedobacter saltans. Next base: position 166,882 of record NC_015177.1, on the reverse strand, counting down.
ACTCTTTACGAATCATAATCGCAAATACTGCAATGATTCCCCCAATGGTTAAACTTCCTGTATCGCCCATAAAAACCTGTGCAGGAAAGGTATTGTACCAAAGAAAACCAATACATGCCCCCACAAAGGCTGAGGCAAAAATTACCAGCTCACCAGAATTTGGTATATAAAGTATCTTTAGATAATCGGCTATGATGGTATTACCTGAAACATAGGCCAACAACATCAGTGCTATCCCTATAATCGCGGAGGTACCTGTTGCCAAGCCATCAATTCCGTCGGTAATATTGGCTCCGTTAGAAACGGCTGTTATAATGATAATCACAAACAACAGGAAGACCAGAAGTGCGTAGTCCTGATAGTTGCCTCCAAAAATCTTAAGCACTTTGGCATAATCGAACTCGTTGTTTTTATAAAAAGGCACATTTGTAGTGGTACTTTTTACGTCTTTAGCATAGTAAACACCCGTTGCCTTCTCTACTCTTATCAATCTTTCGCCTTCTTTGTTGACTATAATTTCTTCGCTAAGTCCTTTTATAGGAGCATGCGGTTTAACTGAAACCGGCAGTGGACCGGTAACAGTTTGTCTAACTAAAATTTGTGGATGGAAATACATGGTCCAACCAACTATCAGTGCTAAACCAACCTGACCTACGATTTTAAACCTGCCGGCCAGTCCTTCCTTATTTTTTCTAAAAACCTTTATATAATCATCCAAAAATCCAATTGCACCCATCCAAACGGTTGTGATTAGCATTAAAATGATATATATATTTTCCAGCTTGGCAAATAAAAGTACCGGAATCAATATACCTGCAATGATGATTAAACCACCCATTGTTGGGGTACCCTGTTTTTGAATCTGACCTTCTAAACCTAAATTTCGTACTGTTTCACCAACCTGTTTGTATCGTAAATAAGCTATAAGCCTGCTACCAAAAACAGTAGTGATGATTAAGGACAAAATAATAGCCATCCCCGCTCTAAAAGAGATAAACTGAAATATCCCTGCACCGGGAAAATCAAAATGTTTATCTAAAAAGTTAAATAGGTAGTATAGCATTAGGCCAATAAATTAAATTGTTCAGTTAATATTTGTTTATCATCAAAATCAGTCCTTACCCCGTTTATCTCCTGATACTTTTCGTGTCCTTTGCCGGCTAACAATATAATATCTCCTGGTTTAGCCAGATGACATGCTGCTTTAATCGCCTCTCTTCTATCCAAAATCGTTAATACCTTTTTTTGATTTACCGCCGATACACCAGCCAACATATCGTTTAAGATATCTTCAGGTTTTTCGGTCCTTGGATTATCAGATGTCAAAATCACTTTATGGCTCCAATCACAGGCAGTTTGAGCCATAATCGGACGCTTTTCCCTATCTCTATCTCCTCCACATCCCACAACAGTAATAATAGATTCTGTTCCCGAGCTGATATTTTCTATTGTAGAAAGAATATTCCTCAACGCATCTGGCGTATGGGCATAATCCACTATGCCTATTACTTTGTTAGGAGCAATAATATAATCGAATCTTCCTTCTGCTCCAGTAAGCATACTCAGGACAGTAAGAACTTTAGTCCTATCCTGTTCGAGCAACAAAGCTGTTCCGTAAACCGCCAGCAGGTTATAGGCATTGAAAGAACCAACCAGTCTGAAATAAACCTCCATTCCGTCGATATCCAAATGCAATCCGGAAAAAAGGTTTTCTATAATTTTAGCTTTAAAATCCGCTACAGCATTTAAGGCGTACGTTTTTTTATGTGCCCTGGTATTCTGCAACATCACATTGCCGTTTCTATCATCTACATTCGTTAAAGCAAAAGCTTTACTGGTTAGATTATCAAAGAATCCTTTTTTTGCTTTGATGTAGTTATCAAAAGTCTTATGAAAATCTAAATGGTCGTGGGTTATATTGGTAAAAACACCACCAGCGAACTCAAGACCGTCTATTCTATGCTGTACTACTGAATGAGAACTTACTTCCATGAAGCAATATTCACATCCGGCATCAACCATTCTGTTAAGCAACTGATTTAATGCGATTTGATCTGGTGTTGTATGTGTTGCCGGAACTACCAGATCATTAATGTAATTTTCTACGGTTGATACTAAACCTACATTATAGCCCAACTTTTTAAATAACTTGTATAAAAGCGTACAAACCGTTGTCTTTCCGTTTGTACCTGTTACTCCTACTAATTTTAATTTAGAGGATGGATTATGATAGAAGTTTGAAGCAACAACTCCCAATGCCGTTGCAGAATTCGCTACTTTTATATAAGTAACTCCTTCTGCAATAACCTCAGGCAGCGTCTCGACGATCGCCGCTTTTGCCCCATTTTCTGTTACGTCTTTTACAAAATCGTGGCCATCGGAACGAGTTCCTTTTATAGCCACAAACAAAGTTCCTTCCGAAACTTTCCTGGAATCAAACTGTAATTGGGAAATCTCAATTTCGGTAGATCCTACTACTTGCTCTATGGCAACTCCATATAATATGTCTTTTAATACTGCCATTACCGTAATTCTATTGTGATTTTAGTCCCTTTCATTACTTTTGCACCAACTGGTATAGATTGCTGATACACCTCTCCAGCGCCCTTAACTATTGGATTAAGCCCCACATTACCCAAAACATATATTGCATCTCTTAACCCCATACCTGTTACATCCGGAACGACACCGCTATTGGAACGTATTTCCTTATAGGCAACGCCCTGATTGGTATCTACATCCATCTCGTTCGCAGAAGCGAAATAAGATTTTATACCAAATTCTTTATATAGTTGCTGACTTGCTTTTTTATGACCCGATTTTACAGACGGCATCCTTGTATTACCTATTACTTTAGGCTCCTTCACATCTGCATACATCTGTAAATCGCTAGCATAGATAACATCCGCCACTTCCCTGAAAACCGGTCCTGCTACCTGCGCTGCATAGTAAGAACCTTTAGTTGGATTCTGAACCACTACAATCATCGAGTATTTTGGTTTTTCTGCAGGGAAATATCCACAGAAAGAAGCTTGATATTTACGCTTTCCTTTATAACCTCTGGAACCATCAGCAACCTGCGCTGTTCCTGTTTTTCCAGCTATTTTATATAAAGGATTCTGAATTATTTTTCCTGTACCTTCTTCAACCACACCTAAAAGCATTTCCTTTAACATCTCTAAAGTTCTGTCGGAACATACTTTTTGATTGATTACACGAGGCTCAAACTGCTCAACAGTATTTCCCAATCTCCTGATCTCCTGAACGAAAAGAGGACTAATCATCTTACCCCCATTTGCAACCGCATTATATAACGATAAAATCTCTATCGGAGTCATTTTCAGCTCGTAGCCATAAGCCATCTGAGGTAATGTTAAACCACTCCACGATTTACTTTTCGGCGTTTTTATCAAAGGAGACCCTTCTCCTGGAATTTGCAAGCCCATCTTTTCCCCCAATCTCAAATCATGCAGCCTGTCTGTAAATCTGGATGGATTATCTTTATAGTGATTATAGATTTGCTTTACAATAGCAACGTTAGACGAAACCTCAAAAGCCTCTTTCATAGTGATTACTCCATAACCACCGTCATGAGAATCCTTAATAGTATGTCTGAATAATTTATATTTTCCTCCTTCGGTATCAATTTTATCTGTAAGACCAAACTTCTTATCATCAATCGCTATCATGTAAGAAGCAAGCTTAAAAGTAGATCCAGGCTCGGCACTTTGTGCAATCGCGTAATTAAAGGTTTCTTTATATTCGCCATCTACCCTGGTATAATTCGCTATAGCTTTAACACGCCCGGTCTCAACTTCCATCACCACCACAGTTCCAAAATCAGCTTCGCTTTTTGTCAATTGCTTTTTTAAAGCATTTTGGGCCAAATCCTGAATATTGATATCTATTGTAGAAATAATATCAGCGCCATCTTTAGGGGCTATTTCGGCATCTTCATTTACCGGCATCCAAACACCACCAGCAATACGCTGCACCAACCTTTTCCCTGTTTCGCCGTTGATATAATCGCCATAAGCCCCCTCTAAACCAACAGATACACTGGAATTCTCATTATAATAACCTATTGTTCTGGCTGCTAAATCTTTAAAAGGAAAGATTCTTTTATTTTTCTGAACTGCTATCAAACCACCTTTATACCTTCCCATATTAAAAATCGGGAATGTTTTCATAGCTTTCAAATCCTGATAGGTCGCCTTTCTTTTTATCAGAAAATAACGCTGCTTCTCTGCCCTGGCATCACGCAATAAACGAGAATAATCTCTTGGACTTTTATCTCCGAAACGCTTGGAAAGATTATAAGCCAAAGAATCAACTTTCTCGTAAAACACCTGGTCATCCTGGATCCCCCCCGCCAGCAAATCCATTCTGATTTCGTATTCAGGAACAGACGTCGCCAATAAACTACCGTCCGCAGAATAAATATTTCCTCTCGCCGCTTCTACTTCAGCATATTTAGTGCTCAAGCTATCCGCCATAGCCTTGTATTTCTCTCCCTGAACAATCTGCACATACCCCATCCTTGTCACCACAAAAATGGCAAACACCACTATAAAGCCAAAAGCCGCATAAACGCGAAGAAGAATATTAGTTCTGATATTCATTTTGACCTACTTTTATTTTTATCGGTGGTTCCGTCGGAACTTTCAATCCCAAAACAGAATCCACTCTTTTAACAACTTCTGTTTGTTTACTCTTAAACATAAGCTCGGCTTTAAGTGTCTTAAAATCCCAGCTCAGCTCTTTTACTTCTTTATTTAATTTATCTATCTTCCTAATATTATTTTCCGCGGTATGCCTGTTCCCTATATACATCATCCCTAAAAAACCCAGAAACAAAACAAAAGGCAAAGCTTCCGTTGCCGCTTCTTTAGACACAACACCTCTGGTAAAGAAAGAAACCAAAGCCGACATGGCAGGACTTTTCTCTTCCTGCTCTTCAACCCGGTTCTCAATCGGAGCTTCCTCCTCTTCCAATGGTATCCTTATCTTATTAGTCATTTTTAACCGCTATTCTCAACCTTGCACTTCTTGACCTATTATTTCGCAACAACTCTTCTTCACTTGCTGTAATTGATTTTTTAGTCAAAACAGTAAAAGGTTTTATTTCATTTCCGTAAAAATCTTTCTCGACCTGTCCAGAAAACTTACCCTTCATCATAAAATTCTTCACCAACCTGTCTTCCAAAGAATGATACGACATCACAACTAATCTCCCTCCCGGCTTTAACACCTCCGCGGCTTGCTCCAAAAACTCCTTCAAAACCTCCATTTCCTGATTCACTTCTATTCTTAAAGCCTGAAAAACCTGCGCCAGGTACTTATTCTCTTTATTTCGAGGAATCAACTTCGCAATCGCGCTTTTCAAATCCTCTATTGTCACAATCTCCTTGTTCAGTCTGGCTGTTACAATAGTTTTCGCCAGCGATCTGGCATTTTGGATCTCTCCATAAATACCGAATATTTTATGTAGCTCTTCTTCCGAATATTCACCTATTACTTTTTTTGCGGTCAATTCCCCGGATTGGTCCATCCGCATATCCAGATCTCCATCGAAGCGAATAGAAAACCCTCTTTCCGGCACATCAAACTGATGAGATGAAACACCCAGATCAGCCAGTATCCCATCCACAGGAGCCAAACCATGTAAACGAAGATTATTTTTCAGATATCTAAAGTTTTGATCAATAAAAACAAACCTGTCATCTGCGATCCGATTCTGTTGCGCATCCACATCCTGATCAAATGCAACCAGAACACCATCCTCACCTAAATGCTTGATAATCTCTCTAGAATGCCCACCACCACCAAAAGTCACATCTACATAAACTCCATCTGGTTTTATATCCAAACCCTCAATGCATTCAGAAAGCATAACCGGCACATGATAAACCTCAGACATCTTCCCTCCTTTTATTACCCATTACTTCTTCCGCCAAACTCGCAAAATTCTCAGGCTCATCATCCATTTGCTCTTCATAAGCTTCTTTTGACCAAAGCTCAATCTTATTAAACTGACAAGACAACACCACTTCAGATCCTATCCCTGCATATTCTAAAAGCGATTTTGGCAACAACACACGTCCTGATGAATCCAAAGACAACTCGGTAGCACCTCTGGTAAAGTACCTAACGAACTTTCTATTCTTTTCCTCATACGGATTTAATTGAGCCAATTCTGCTGTCACTTTATCCCACTCTGCTTTAGAATATACAACCAAATGTTTTTCAAAACCCCTATTCACAACAAGCCCATCTGCATCAATCGCAGGCAATTGCTTCTTAAGCCCAGCAGGAACCATTAACCTCCCTTTGGCATCAAGCTTACAATCAAACTCTCCTATCAGATGAGACATTTTGTAAATACAGTTTTTTGGTTATGTAAAAGTAAATATATCTTCCACTAATTACCACTTTTTACCACAAAAAGTTTTCAACAAGGCGATTTTTTTAAAAAAAAGGCTAAATCCTACAATTTTTCTCTATTCTATACAAATAGAAGAATAGGGAATAATCAGTAAAAACCAGCCTTTATGAACAGGAAATTGTGTTTTTTGAAAAAAGTGGGAATTTTAACCAATAAAATCTCCATTTTTTAAAAAAAGTGGGAGAACTTCCAGTAACACTAATAAAAGATAAAAAACTCTTTTATTTTTTCAGCTTTAAGATTATCTTTGCATTATATAATATATGAGTGTTTTTTCAAAAACTTGCGAATATGCGATGAGAGCTGTTTTCTTTATCGCCTATAAAACTTCGGAGGACAAAAAAGTTGGTATAAAGGAAATTGCCCAGGGAATCAATTCCCCTGAGCACTTTTTAGCAAAAATACTGCAGGATTTAAGTCGCAAAGGTATCGTTCTATCTGCAAAGGGGCCAAATGGCGGTTTCTATATGGATAGCATTACATTAAAGCAACCACTATCTAACATCGTTGAAGCTATAGATGGAGATAAAATATTTGTCGGTTGCGGTTTGGGATTAAATTACTGTTCTGAAAGCAACCCCTGTCCTATTCATCATGAATTTAAAAAAATCAGGAATGATATTATTAAAATGCTTAAAAACACAACTATAGAAGATTTCAACGAGGATTTAATTCTAGGAAACTCTACATTGAAAAAATAAAAAAATTTAAAATAATAAAAGACAAAAAGGTATTAATATATTTTTAAAGCAATGAAAATCCCGATAAGATCACTTTTTATAATTTTTTTGATTGCCCTCCCTTCAATTTGTAGTGCATCCGAAGGCAAAAATTCATTTATTATTCAAATAAGTGTGATGGGGAGTCTGTTTTTCGCACTACTAATTATATTAATGGCTGTGCTACATATCAAAAACAAAGCAGATACCGTAACTAAAAACACTTTAAACAATAATGATGATGATACTTTAAGATTTAAAAAACGTATCAGCAACTTTAATATAGAACAAATTGACACCTATTTAAGCTATAAAAAAGAACCAAAAACAAAACATATAAATAGACTGCTTGGTATCGCAATCTTTGCTTTGCTAAATCTTAGCGCTCAAACTTCCTTTTCTCAGACTCAAAACGGAGATTCCCCCCTTTCCAGCGGAGGAATTATTATTACCATTATACTCATACTTATTCCGGTATTAGCTGGAATAACCATATTGATTATTAAGCTGATTAATGCTTTGGATAAATACAAAAGAAAGCAGGACATCAGCGAAGCGATAAAACTATCTGAATTTTTGGAGAGTAACGAGGATGAAGCAATAGAACAAGAGCTTATTAAACGAAAAAAAGCACTGGATTTCCGTATTCCCGACAATCAACTTTCTGGCAATATACCTGCCGAGGATACCATTGGATTATTAAACGACATTGAACATCAGGCTCCATTGCCTTTGGTTGCCGCAAAGAAGAAAGCGCTGCAAAGGCATCAAATATCTCCGGCTCTAAGCAAACTGATTATTTGGTATATAGGTGCTGCCGCATTTTGGCTATTATTCGGAACTACGATAGGAGAATATCTGGGCATAAAATTTATGGCCCCGGAAGCCGATAGTATTAGCTGGTTGAGTTTTGGCAGATTGAGGCCCGTCCATACAAATGCTGTGTTTTGGGGGTGGGCCTCTTTAGCCATGCTTGGACTCGGGCATTATATAATCCCACGTGTAAGTAATACTCCTATTCACAACATAAAGTTGGGCTGGTGGGCTTTCGCCCTGATTAATATCACGGTCATATCTGGTACTTTATCTCTAATGGCAGGAATAAACAATAGTGGTGGAGAATACAGGGAATATATATGGCCAATTATGCTTCCTTTTGCCATTGCGCTGGTTATAACGGTCATCAATTTTATTAAAACCATAGCCAAAAGAAAAACAAAGGAAATTTATATTTCCAATTGGTATATGATCGCCTCCATCCTGTTTACCATTGTAATTTCACTGGTTGCTTATTTACCTTTTTGGCAACATGGTTTAGGAGAAACCATAGTGCAGGGTTACTATATGCACCAGGGAGTAGGCATGTGGTTTATGTTATTTACGTTAGGTATTGTATATTACTTTTTACCTCAACAACTTAATAAACCAATATATTCTTATAGTCTGGGCATTCTTGCATTTTGGGCACAGATTCTTTTCTATACTTTGATAGGTACTCACCATTTTATATTCAGTTCGATTCCCTGGTGGCTACAAACTACAGCTATTATAGGTAGTATGGGCATGGTTATTCCTGTTGCTGCTGGCACAGCCAACTTCCTGTTAACATTTAATGGTTCCTGGTATAAGATCGGTCAGAGCTATACGCTTCCTTTCTTCCTTGTTGGAATAGTCTTTTACTTCACGGGGTCATTACAAGGAACTGCGGAAGCATTCAGGTACACCAACCTGTTATGGCACTTTACCGATTTTACTGTTGCCCACTCTCACTTAACCATGTACGGCATCATCAGCTTTTTCCTTTGGGCTGCCATTTATGCCTTGATCCCAAGATTGACAGGTAAAGAAGCACCGCAATTAACGGTTGGTATACATTTTTGGTTAGCAATAATTGGTTTATTGATATATACTGTACCCCTAATGTATGGCAGCACTTTAAAAGGCATGTTATGGATGGAAGGAAAGCCATTTATCGAAGGTATAGTATTAATGGCTCCATATTGGCTATGGCGGGCAATCGGCGGAAGTTTGATGTGGTTATCTCACTTGTTTTTCATTTATAACCTATATAAAATGTTATCCGATCACAAATCAATAGATATCAACGAAATGGCAATTAACAGACTTAACAAAACCGTCAATAAGGAGAACGCTATATAATCACCCATAATCATGGAATACTTTAATAACCATAAAAATCTTTATATAACCGCAACTACCCTTTTTGTTGCACTCACCATTTTAGTATGTATTATTCCCGCTTTAGATAATGAAAAAAACTACGCACCATTGCCCAACTCAAAACCTTTAAGTAAAGAAGCCGAAATGGGTAAGGCCATTTTCGTATCTGAAGGTTGTATGGCCTGTCATACCCAGCAGGTAAGAAATGTAGATATGGACAAAACCTGGGGAAAACGCCCAAGTATTGCAGCCGATTATGCTGGAATTTCCAGAACTGATATTTGGCGAAATACAGCTACACTAATGGGAACGGAAAGAACCGGACCTGATTTAACTAATATCGGTTCCAGACAACCCAGTTCGGAATGGAACCTTACACACCTTTATAATCCAAGAATATTGGTTAAAGAATCCATTATGCCATCTTATCCATGGCTGTTTGAAGAAAAAGAAAATGTGTTACCTACCGATGTTGTAGTTACCGTTCCTGAAGAATATCTCACAAACAAGCATAATAAAATTGTGGCTACGCCAAAAGCTTTGCATTTAATTGCTTACCTGCAATCTTTGGTTCAGGCCGATCTTCCGGAAACTGTTGCTAAACCAATATTCTTATATAAAAAGGAAATAAGAACGGTAACTGCGAGCAACGGAAAAAAAGAAGAACTGGATGGTGCTCCATTATATGCAAATAATTGCCAGATGTGCCATCAGGAAAATGGAAAAGGTTTAAAAGGTGCCTTTCCGGCTTTAAAAGACAGCAAAGTAGTATTAAACGAGGATCCCAAAACGATGGTGGATATTATAATGAATGGGTACAGTGGCAGAATAAGTGAAGGTTATGCAGTAATGCCTCCCGTTGGCACAAACAACAACCTTTCTCCGGAAGAAATTACAGCTATCATGAATTATGTAAAAACAAACTGGGGTAATAATGCTCCAAAAGTCACTACCCAGCAAATAGATGAACTGGTTAAAAAAGTCAAAAAGTAAACAGGCGTAAGATGAAAAAATTATTGTTAATCTTTTATTTATTGTTTTCTCATATTGCTTTGTGGGCATGCCCTGTATGCGAAAAGCAACAACCAAAAGTATTGAAAGGCATAACACATGGGGCCGGACCTCAAAATAATTGGGATTATATCATTATTTCTGTTGTCGCAATCCTGGTTTTAATTACATTGATTTATTCCCTTAAGTATTTGATAAAACCAGGAGAAAAATCGGAATCTCACATTAAGAACCTCTTTATAAACTAAATTGGTATGGAAGAAAAAAGTAAAATATTTCTGTTTATAGATGATAATATCACCCCTGTTGCCGAATTATTTGCACCTGTAAATTTCGAGCTTGATACCTCCAAATTGGTCGATGGCAAACATTTACTAAAAATAGTAAGTAAAGATCCGCAGGGAAAAGAAGGTGTCAGGTTAATTCCGTTCGAAGTAAGAAATGGTCCGTCCATTGCAGTAGAAGGAATAAAGGAAAATGCAATTGTAGATGGAAAAATCCCAATCATGATTAATGCTTATGGCAAAGGGAGCCAAAAAAACTTTTTGATATCGGGAAGTGAATCTCCACAGAGCATACCTTTTTGGATATTTATTTTGTTAATTCTCTTTATTGCCTGGACCATTTATTATTTCACCACTTCGTCCGCTATCAATTTATTTTAACGTAGGAATTAGAAATAGCCGACAGTAGAGAACAGGTAATAGAAAGTTAAAAGAGATGCGAATGAAAACAGACATTAGAAATATAGATGACATTAAAATATTTGTTGACGATTTCTACTACAAGGTACAACAAGATGAACTTATTGGACCAATCTTCGACAATGCCATTCAGGATTGGCCAACTCACCTGGATAAAATGTATAAATTTTGGAACGCAGCGCTGTTCGGTGTCCCCGGGTTTAAAGGAAATCCCTTCGCCAAACATGCTCCGCTTCCTATACAAAAGAATCATTTCGAACGTTGGCTGGAATTATTTCAGCAAACCATAGACCATTTCTTTTCCGGAGAAATTGCTGAAGACTGCAAACATCGCTCGGAACTTATGGCTTCTATGTTTCTTACAAGATTGGAAAATATGCGTGGCGGTGCTGACAAGGTTATTATTTAGAGGATATGGTAGCAACAATCAATACAGAGAAAGACATTGAAAGCGTAGAGGATATCACATTATTGGTAAATACTTTTTATGATAAAATCAGAAGGGATGAGCTTTTATCATCTGTTTTCAATGCTATAATAAAAGACTGGGATCCTCATTTAGAAAAAATGATTCAGTTCTGGTCTACACTATTGCTTTATACCAGAACTTACAGGGGAGATCCACTGCCTAGTCACCTTCCGTTAAAGGTAGATAAAGAGCATTTCGACAGATGGCTATCGCTTTTTAACCAAACTGTTGATGAGCTTTTCACAGGTAAAATTGCTTCGAATGCAAAGAAAAGGGCATTCAGCATTGCAAGAATTATGAAAGCAGTAAAACAAATTCCGGAGGAATAATCATGAAAAAAGCACCTATTAAGAGGTCAGAATTTTTAGTTCAATTATCCAGGGACCATCATTTAACTCTACTCTTTTGCTGGAAAATAAAAGAGGGTTTAAAGAAGGATATTCCTCTTATCCTAAAAGATTATGTATTATTTTTCTGGAATGAGCATATGCAAAAACACTTTAATCAGGAAGAAGAACTGTTATTTGCGCGAAGCAGCAGTTCACTTTGCGAGCTCGTCACACAGCAGCATCTGCAGATTAATGGTATCATTTCGCAAATCAAGGATTCCGATAATCCTCAAAAGACAATATTTCAAACTTTAATTGATAGAGTAAATCAACATATACGATTGGAGGAACGTGAGGTTTTTCCTTTCCTTGAAAAAACACTTTCGAAAGAAGAGCTGGAAAAAATTGGCGAAACACTTAAAAACGAGAAGGATGATTTTGCAGATGATTACCATGTTGAATTTTGGAAACATTAATTAATCGTTTTGCTAAATAGAGACAAAAACATCAGTATCGGCATTATTTATGGAGGAGATTATTATAATATCAACACATATTATAATGAATACCGGAATCTCATGATGCTGATTTATGACAATCTATATCCTGATGACTTCGGAGACTGCCTGGGAATGGGTAAATGTGGAACCTGTTTAATAGAAATATTAGAGTTTAAAACGCAACCTACATTTTTAGACAGGAATGAAGGAACTACGATAGAAAGACAACATATGCAAAACAAAAATATCCGTTTAGCGTGTCAGATATTAATTGATGAACATTTGGATGGTTTAAAAATCAAAGTGCTGGAATAATGATGATGACCTAAACTGCCAATTTAAAAAAGTGGATACATGAAAGACAATACGATCAATGAAATACTAAGTCAGCTGCCTTCTTCCAACAAACCGATAATTAAAGTTTTAAAAAAAGGAACAGATAGTAAAACAATTGTTTTAGGACTAAAAGAAGGTATCACACTAAAGGAGCACAAAACCAATATACCTACTACATTGCTCGTCATCAAGGGCAATGTAGTTTATAAAGAAAAATACAGAGAGATTAATCTGGAAAGCTTCGACAGTTTAGAAATTCCAACCGATGTTATTCATTCGGTGTATTCTCTGGAAGACAGCATTTGTTTATTGATACAAGGTTAAAAACTAGCAAGATGATCAACTGTGATATATGTATTATTGGAGCCGGACCTGTTGGACTTTTTGCAGTTTTTGAAGCTGGTCTCTTACGCATGCGCTGCCATTTGGTTGATGCCTTGCCGCAAGTTGGCGGTCAGCTTTCAGAAGTTTACCCTCATAAACCAATTTATGATATTCCCGGATATCCTACAATAACTGCGCAGGAACTGGTAGACAAATTAATGGAACAGATCCATCCTTTCTCTCCAACTTTTACGTTAGGAGAACGGGTAGAATATTTTCATAAAAACAAAGAGGGAATATTTGAGATAGTAACCAGTGACAACACTAAAATAGCCGCTAAAGCTATTGTCATCGCAGGGGGATTGGGTTGCTTTGAACCGAGAAAACCCGCTATTGATTCTCTGGAAGAGTTCGAAACTAAAGGTGTTCTGTATTTAATCAAATCACCAGAGATCTTAAGAGATAAAAAAGTAGTAATTGCTGGTGGAGGAGATTCTGCTTTGGATTGGACCATTCATTTAGCCGATATTGCAAAACGTGTTATATTGATACATCGTGGAGATACTTTCAGAGGTTCGCCTGATTCCGCTGCCAAGGTATTCGAATTGGCCCGGCAAAATAAAATTGATCTGGTATTGAAAACTAATGTGGTCGATTTGTATGGTGAAGATTGGCTAGAAGGCGTAGAACTACTCGATCATCATAAAAACACTATAAAAATAGATGCCGAATATTTCATCCCGCTCTTTGGTTTAACACCTAAACTTGGGCCTATAGCCGAGTGGGGGCTAAATATAGATAAACATGCTATACAGGTAAATACCAAGGATTATTCTACAGATATTGAAGGTGTGTATGCTATTGGCGATATTAACACTTACGAAGGAAAATTAAAACTTATTCTTTGCGGTTTTCACGAAGCAGCTTTAATGGCCCAAAGTGCTTTTAAGTATGTATATCCAAACGAGAAACTAACCTTTAAATACACGACCGTTTACGGTATAAATCCTCTGTAAATTATGTCCATGATAATTGTGATCGATCAAGCCGAAAGGAAAAAGGAATTGGAAATACCTGAAGGTATAAATCTGAGTCTGATGGAATTTTTGAAAGCCGCCGATTATGATATTGAAGCCAGCTGTGGAGGTATTGCCTTATGTGCGACCTGTCATATAGCTGTTTTAGAAAAAGAAGAGCAAATTCCGGAACCAAAGGAAATAGAATTATCTATGCTTGATGTCCTTCCTCATAGTGAAACTAACAGCAGGCTAGCTTGCCAGATTAGATTAAATGATATTCCCGACGGAATGGTTATCAGAATAATCGGAAATTAATAATCTGAAGCATAAAACCTATCTTAACACCAGAAAATCAACACACTACAAACAACCAGACCCAGTTTCAATGTCGAGTTACCGCAACTAGCTAACCCATTTTTTTTTCTAAAAATTCTTTCAGAACAACTGCATTATTATGTTCTTTATCCTTTGATGCATATAATAATATTATACGCTTATGCTTCCCCAACTCCTTTGTAAGAAAATCCAAATTGGGATTACTTTCCAGTTCTTTTAAATAACTTTTTTTAAAAGCTGCAAAATCATCAGGATGACTATGATATTTCTTCCGCACCTCTGCAGAAGGACTTATATCTTTTGCCCAAAAATCAAGTTCCAGATTTTCTTTCTTTAGTCCCCGTGGCCAAAGTCGGTCAACCAAAACCCGGAAAGATTCTTCTTCTTCCGCAGGTGCGTCATAAGCTCTTTGAATGGCTATTTTTATTTTTGACATGAGCTGTACAAGTTAAAAGTCTTAGTTTATGGGACTTTAATCTTCTATCGAGAATAAACTATATACATAATAAACCATAAGAGGCTTAAAGAGTTTTATTTTGTAAAAACTCTTTAAGCCTCTTTACTTAGAATATCTCAGCCTGAAATTATCCCTGGATAGCTTTTACTCCCGGAAGTTCTTTGCCTTCCATATACTCTAACAAAGCACCACCACCAGTAGAAACGTAGCTTACTTCATTTTCTAAACCAAATTTAGCAATAGCAGCAGCAGAGTCTCCACCACCAATCAGAGAAAATGCACCATTTTTTGTAGCTTCTACAATCGCATCTGCAACAGCTCTTGTTCCTTTATCAAACGCATTCATTTCAAAAACACCCATTGGACCATTCCAAAGAATAGTTTTTGAATCTAAAACTACTTTAGCATATCTTTCTCTTGTTTCTGGACCAATATCAAGACCTTCCCATCCATCAGGAATTTCGTTGGTAGGAACAATTTTAATATTAGCTGATTCTGAAAAATCATCTGCAATAACAGAATCAGAAGCTAAATGCAATTGCACTCCTTTTTCTTTAGCTTTTTCAATCACATCTAAAGCCAATTGTAATTTGTCTAACTCAACAATAGATTGACCAATAGATCCGCCTAAAGCTTTGATAAAAGTATAAGTCATACCGCCACCAACAACCAGGTGGTCCACTTTATCCAACAATTTTTCGATTAACAGAATTTTATCAGATACTTTAGATCCGCCCATGATAGCTGTAAATGGTTTGGAAGCGTGATTTAATACCTTTTCTGCATTCTCTAATTCAGAGGCCATTAAATAGCCAAAATATTTTGCATCCGGAAAAAATTTAGCAATAACGGCAGTTGAAGCATGTGCTCTGTGCGCTGCTCCAAAAGCATCATTTACATAAACTTGTCCTAATTGAGCCAATTTCTCTGCAAAAGCTTCATCACCTTTTTCTTCTTCTTTGTAAAAACGTAAGTTTTCAATCAATAAAACTTCTCCGGCTTTCAAAGCATCGGCTTTAGCCTTAGCATCTTCACCAATACAATCATCCGCAAATTGAACCTCTTTACCTAATAATGTAGATAAGTGTGCAACAACGTGTTTTAAAGAAAATTTATTTGTTGGACCTTCTTTTGGTCTGCCTAAATGCGACATTAATACAACAGATCCACCATCATTAAGAATTTTTTTAATAGTTGGTAAAGCTGCTGTTATTCTTTTGTCATCAGTAATGTTAAATTCGGCATCTAAAGGCACATTAAAATCTACCCTTACAAGAGCTCTCTTATTATTAAAATTTAAGCTGTCTACAGTTTTCATTTTCTATATAATATAAATATGGTTCTTCTATCAAACAATTTTCAGGTACATCTGTCTGTGCGGACCAACCTCAGGGACCTCGAACTCGTCAGAAATAAATTCAAAACCTAGCGAAAGGTAAAATTTGTAGGCTACCTGTCTTGCATTACACCAGATGTAATTTGCCTTTTGTCCCCGCAAATATACGATTGCAAAATTAAGAAGCATATTACCATATCCTTTTCCTCTAAACTCGTACAAAGTTGCCATTCCACGAAGCTGGTAACCTATTCCGGGAAAATCCGGGTGCGATACTTTGTGAAAGGAAGCAACACTCACCAGTTCACCTTCTATTTCATATCCCAAATGAAAAGAACCTGGTGCTTCGTCATTCTCAAAAACACATTCCGAAGTGGTAAGTTTACCGTCTCTTAAAACGATATTCCTTACAAATAATACATCCGAGGCGTTTACGAATTTTACCATCTGTTTATTTTTGGTTATTTATTTTATCAATCAAATCCGCCAGTCTGGATGAATATCCAAACTCGTTATCATACCATCCTACCACTTTTATCATACCGCCTACGATAGAAGTCAGCCTGGCATCAAATACACAGGAATGTGGATTTCCCAGTATATCTACCGAAACTATCGGGTCTTCTGTATATTCCAGAATACCTTTCAAGGTAGTTTCTGAAGCAAGCTTAAAAGCCTCATTAATTTCGGCAACAGAAGCTGGCTGGCTTTCCAATAGACAAGTAAAATCCGTTAGCGAACCGTTCAGTACCGGAACCCTGATCCCCGCTCCTCCCAATTTCCCTTCCAGATGTGGAAAGATATTGGTTATAGCTTTTGCAGCGCCTGTTGTTGTTGGAATAATAGATTCTGAAGCTGCTCTCGCCCTTCTTAGATCCTTATGAGGTGCGTCATGTAAATTCTGATCACCCGTCATAGAATGTACCGTTGTAATATACCCTTCCTTAATTCTCCAATGGTCATTCAATACTTTAATCAGAGCTGCTACATTGTTGGTCGTACAAGACGCATTTGAAATTATCGGACTTCTTAGATTTATCGCATCGTCATTAACGCCCAATACCACCATTGGAATATTCTTATCAGGAGTCGGAGTCGATAATATCACCTGTTTGGCACCTGCCTTCAAATGTTTAGTTGCCAGTTCCTCGGTCAAAAATTTACCGGTTGCATCAACTACTACATCAATTCCTAATTCTCCCCAGGGTAAGTCTTCAGGATTTTTTTCAGAAAGAACCTGTATTTTTTTTTCATTAATTTCCAGATATCCATCTCCGGAAGAGACCCTTCCGTCAAACCTCCCGTGAACAGAATCGTACTTAAAGAGATGAGCCAAGGTGTCCGCATTTGTTAAATCATTTATAGCCAATACGTTTACATCTTGTTTGTCTATAAGCAATTTTGTTAGCGTCCGTCCTATGCGTCCAAAGCCATTTATAGCTACATTCATCTCATGTTTTTTGATAAACAAATGTACCTAAATAGGGGGGCTAAAAAAATTTTAAATTTATTTTGCAGTTTATATTTACGTTTCTATATTTGCACCACCAAAAACAAAATGGCCCGTTCGTCTAGGGGTTAGGACGCAAGATTTTCATTCTTGAAACAGGGGTTCGATTCCCCTACGGGCTACGAAAGCATCACTGCAAAAGTGGTGCTTTTTTGTTTTTTCGCCTTCACAACACTCCATTATTTTTTCGTAATATAGCTCGCTCTAAATGTATCAGATGAGAATTTACACCAAAGATAATTACCGCAACTTTATTCTTTGCCCCATCAATGGATATGCTGGATGATTTTTCAGCATAACAATTAGCAAAGAGAAATATCTCATTATGTATCATCGCTATCCCTAAATTGTGTGGGAGTAACTCCCGCATGGCCTTTAAAGAAATTCGAAAAATAAGCATGATCAATAAACCCCAATTCGAATGCAATTTCTTTTATAGACAAATCTGTTGATTGAAGAAGACGTTTCGCCTCCAACAATACACGTTGCTGAATCAGCTTGGTTGCCGATATGTTGAGATGAGTCTTGCAAAGAATATTTAAATAATTTGAAGATATGTTAAGTTTCGATGCATAAAATCCAACCAGCTTTTCCTGCTTATAGAATTTATCTATCAGCATATTGAATTTTGCCAGCCGGGGATTAGACTGGAATACTTTAAAATCCGTAAAGATTGCCTCAGCCTCTTTGCTTACTATAGCTGCTATTACCGCGGCTCTCGCACTGATAACCTCCTGTAATGAATTCCCTGTTTTAAGTTCATCTCTTATCGCATCAAACTCGTATTTCAGCAAATCGAAGTTATTATCAGTAAGAGAAATTACCGGATGATTGATATAGTGCGAAAACGAAAATCTAAAAAATGGAGCAAAACGTTCGAAAAAACTCCGTTGTACCATCAATTGGTAACCTGTGGTATTAGGTTTTATGTCCCAGGTATGTACCTGCCCCGGAAACAGCACATGAATTTGCCTGTTACCTATTGGGTAATCATGAAAATCAATTGTATGAACACCTTCTGCTATATCAAACAATATGATGATAAAAAAGTCATGCTTATGCGGCCGGCCTATATGTCGTTCTCCATGCAATTCATTAAAAAGGAACTCTTCCCTACCAGCCGATTGATCTTTTCGAAATTCATGTATTCCTATAATCGGAATATATGTCTCTTCATCGTACAAATCCTTAACCATATACCAAATACAATTGGGTTCTATTGTAATATATGGAATTTTATAATAAAAAAACATGGATTGATTTTGAAAATATTCTCCGTCAATCCATGTCTTTCATTAGAATAAGGCACCTTAAAATATAGAACCGACCTTATCCTGTTATGAAATTGTATATTATCTATTTTTTAGGCTCAGCATGTGCAGTTGGTGTATGGATAATATCAAAATACACCGTTTTATCATCAGCATTTGGATATATACGATAAGTAAACTCCTGCTTAGTCAGAACAGTGATATCAACTACACGAGTAAACAACACCTCTCCTTTATCATTTTTGGCAACAATTGTACGCGTCTTTCCGTCTGCAGGAACTGACCAATCTCCATGCATTTTTGGAGAATCATCCAAATTGTACATTGTAAATGTACCATCAGCTTTAAAATAAGCAAAACCTACAAAGTTCGATACGTTCGCGTCTTTCAAATTCACATGCGCACCCTTGCTATCTTTTGCATCTGTTGTTTCCCAGAATGTGCTTGCCAGTATTTCGCTTGGCGTCATCGATTTTTCTGGTGTATCTTTGTCATCTTTACTGCAGCTAAAGAAAACGATGCTGCTAATTGTCAGTAAAAGTACTGTACCTAGTTTTTTAAAATTCTTCATATTACAAGATTTTTCTTTTTCACAAAGGTATATCTACTTTACCCACACCAACTTGAACTTTTTATCCCTTTGCTTGAAAAATTTATAACCAGAATTGAAAAATGCAAACTAGCCATCTTTATAAAAGTACTCGTCGTTAATACACAATATTTCCTTTATGTACTAAAGATCTTACGGGCGAAATCCTTGCAACGGCTTCTGCCGAACAGGACGATTCAATAAAGACCAGATTGGCTTCATCTCCAACCTTGGGCCATTGCTGATTACCTTTATCATCTAACGGTAAGATCTGTCTGGTCGCAAGACCCAAAGTACGCGACAGCTCCCATTCAGTAGTGTAGCCATAAAGTTCGGCAATCAAATGTGCTTTTTGCAGCATATTACCAGAACCGAATGTACTCCAGTGATCCTGGATATTGTCATTGCCTACCAATACCTCTACTCCATGTTTCCTCAGGAGGGGAATCGGCATAACCGTATCCCTAAAAGGTACAGATGAAACAATCCCTACCCCAGCCTCAGCCAAACGTTCAGCAATACTTTCTGTTTTTGAAAGTGGAAGATGCCCTAAAACAAATGCGTGACTAACAAATGTCCTTCCTTTAAGATTTTGAGGGTTTTCCATAGCCTTATCAATCAGGTATTCAATAGTCTTCACTCCACTCTCACTTGTTTCATGCAAATGGATATCAATACCCTTGTTATTATCTACAGCCAGCTGGGTGATCAGTTCCATTGGTTTCTCTATACTTCCATCAATAGAAAACGGATCTACTCCTCCAATAAAATCTATATTCATTTTTACAACTTCTTTTAAAAGAGGTGCTGTATCTGTATAGAAGATACCATGCTGAGGAAAAGCTACCAATTCAGTTCCAACTGTCCTTTCCTTATATTGCAATGCTATCTCAAGATGTTTCAAAGATTCAAAGCCAGAAGTCGGATCAATGTTAAAATGCGACCTGATATAATGCGTTCCATAGGATTGCAGCATATCGATAAGCTTCTCAGTTCGTACCACCGAAGTCTTTAACCATTCCGGAATCATTTGTTGCTCATAAGCAATCATATCTTTTACCGTTTTCCTCTTTTCAGACACCGCTTGCCACGGCAAACCATAAAGCATCTTATCCAGATGCGCATGCATGTCTTTAAAAGCAGGCAACATCAATCTGCCTTCGGCATCAATTGCATTTTTATTGAGATCATTCGGCGTAATCGTCTTTATTTTACCATTTTCTATCTCTATACAGAAAAGTCCGGTTTGGGTTTTTATAATTTCCTGCCCGTCGTATTCAAACCCGGTTTCCAGCAATACATTCTTAAATGCATATTGCTTATCGCCAGACAGGTTATTAGTCTGCTGTTCCATTTTTATTCCGATAATATTTTTGCTATTTCATTAAACCCTCTCAGTCTCGCATGCTGCAATGGCGTTTGCCCATTATGATCGGGAATAGTAAGGTCAGCTCCTCTGTCTTTCAGTATTTTCACTATTTCCTGGTATTTACTTCCTCCACTTCCCAGAATAACCGCTTCCATCAAGGCTGTCCAACCTAAACGATTGACATGATTTATCGGAAAGTTTTTGGTGTTTGCCAAAAGCTTTACCGTCTCCACATGCCCGCGCTCGCAGGCAGGAATCAAAGCTGTTCCGTAATATCTGTTAAACACATCAAATCGAGCTCCGTTTTTCAAAAACAGATCAACAAGCTCTGTTTGTCCGCTTGCTCCGGCATATAAAAAAGGGCTATCCTGTATATTATCCTGCATATTTACATCCGCCCCATGCGTTACCAACATTTTCGCCATTTCTGCATTCTTGTTTATAGTGGCCAGTAATAACAATGTTCGCTTGTTGCGGTCACGGGTGTTTACATCGGCTCCCTGATCAAGTGCCGCTTTCACTCCTTTAATATTACTTTTAGCAACCATTTCTACAATAGTTTCTTGGGGCGCGCCAGCTTCATACTCAGAACTGCTACTTTTTGCATCACATGACGTAAAAATGCAAAGGCACAATAAAAATAGTCTCATCTTCTTTTTGTTAATTTGAAAAAAATGTCTGCTTATTAACAGAACACTCAAACAAAGTAAATGTTAATTCCTGCCATAAGTTTGGATATTCTATCCGGATGCTTGAAAGATTTATAATACTATTATCTTCTTTAAAGATCTTGCACTATATTTTAATTTAAAAGGTGTTTCCTCAATACTCTTCCGCGTTTTCGTAATATAGCTTCGCTTTAAAAGTATCTTATGAAAATTTATACCAAAGACAGTAATTCAATATGTATAAAGAGCAACCGCTTTTAGCGAGTAACATAAGCCTAGAATAAAAAAACCAGACGCACAGTAGCATCTGGTTTTCCATTAAATTGATTATTTAAAGTACGTAATTAATATTTAACAATTTTAAATTCGGTTCTGCGGTTTAACTGATGTTCTTCTTCTGTACATTCTACGCCATTTGAACAACGATTTAATAATTGGGTCTCACCATAACCCCTTGCTGCAATTCTATTCTTATCAATTCCTCTCGATACAATATAACCAACTGCTGATTCTGCCCTTTTTTGAGACAGGTTTAAGTTATAGGCATCTTTACCTCTGCTATCGGTATGAGACCCCAACT
Source organism: Pseudopedobacter saltans DSM 12145 (assembly GCF_000190735.1). Lineage (GTDB taxonomy): Bacteria > Bacteroidota > Bacteroidia > Sphingobacteriales > Sphingobacteriaceae > Pseudopedobacter > Pseudopedobacter saltans. The sequence continues at coordinate 144,729 of NC_015177.1, read as the reverse complement.
CTATCCAAATGGTTGGATTATCTTTTAATATTTTAACCAATTTATCCAACTCTACAGCCGCATCAGGTCTGATATTCCACTTATCAAAATCATAATAAATATTTTCTATACGGATAGCTTTATGAGCGTTCTCTTTAAAAAAATCCGCAATAGCACCACAATCGGCTACCACTATGCCTTCGAACCCCATTTCTTTCTCAATATCTGTTGCAATAATTTATCACTTCCACAACATGGATCACCTTCAAACCGATTATAAGCGCACATTACCTCCTGCACTTTAGCGTCTTTTACTAAGGCCTTAAAAGCCGGAAGATAAGTTTCGTACAAATCTCTCTGCTTAATATTAGCGGCATCAAAGGAGTGTCTGTTCCATTCCGGACCAGAATGAACAGCAAAGTGTTTAGCGCAGGCATGTAACTTATCATATTTGCCACCGGAAGGACCTTGTAATCCTTTTACTGCCTCTACTCCCAGCACTGCCGTAAGGTAAGGGTCTTCCCCATAAGTTTCGATTCCTCTGCCCCAACGCGGATCTCTAAAGATATTAATGGTTGGTGTCCACATTGTTAAGCCCTCGTAACGGCCGTAACTGCCTTGCGACAAATAATAATTATGCTTCGCCCTTGCCTCGTCCGAAACTGCATTAAACACATTAAACAGCGCATCCCTATCAAAAGAAGCCGCCATACCTATAGATTGTGGAAATACCGTTGCCAAACCCGCCCGCGCTACGCCATGCAAAGCTTCATTCCACCAGTTATATTGTTTAATTCCCAAACGTTCTACTGATCTGGATACATCCTGCATCAGCGAAACTTTTTCTTCTAATGTTAAACGGCTCAGCAAATCATTTACCCGTTTTTCAAAAGGCAAATTAGCGTCCTGAAAAGGATATTGCTTGCTCTGAGCCAGTAATTGTGAGCTGATAAAAATCAGAAAAAGGTAAATACCAAAGATCCTCATAAAAGTATTAGCTATTCTTTAAGTTTTAAAACCTCTATCAAATACATGGAGATCTTTTGCAAAAGCAACTCTTCTTTCGTTGAGCAATTTCCAATCGAAAAATGTATTGGTTAATATTGGCCTCGGCTCAAAAATAACAATTAACTTAATTATACGCAACCGGTTGCATAAAATTAAAGACTCAAGAATCTGCCCCCTTGTTGATTGCACCTTTACCTAAGTCTAAACTTATTTCCTGCAACACGAGTTACACATCAAGGCACATACTACCGTTACGTCGCAATTTAGTATTGAGCAATCATCCTAATGCTCCACTACTCTTCCTCAAGTTCTTCCCTGGTATAGCCTCCCATACAATCCATACATGCATTCGAATAGGCATCATATTCATCATAAGCTGCACCAATTTTCCCGAAGAGTGTTATTATACGGTCTATTCTTATCCGCAAACCCATATCCATAAAAATAAACACACCAGCATTTTTTTGTTCTTTCATTTCCAACACGGTACCTTGAGCTTCTTCTATTTGGTTATCCTCCCCAAAATAGAATATTTTCCCTGTGCTTTTTTTACTGATCTGTTCCTCGATTGTTTCACGATACTCCCATGCGACAGGGAGATAGGAGTTGTCTTTTTTAGTTGCTTTGTTGCGCATAGGTGAAATGAATAATTAACTTGTGAACTACACAAGATACATAAAAAAACCATCGTTTTTTTGAGGTAGCAAGCCACTTCCTGAGGGCTTACTTATTAAATACAAACGTTCCAACTAAACCAAATCTTGTAGAGCTGTTGCCATGCGGTAACTATTAAAAACACCTTACAACGATGCCTCGTTATTTTTCCTAATACAAAATTAAAGTGTATAAATTACTAAAAAAATTTAGCGTTCGTTTTTTACTTTACCAGTGTTTGCTACTTTCCCAGCATTTTTCTTCGGACTGCTTCGAGATTTGTTCATGAAATGCCTTTATTTTCCAGAACAAGCCGGGCATATGCTAATGTTTTTGAAATCGAAATCTATATCTTCTAGAAAATCAACCGTATAACGAACATAAAAATCAAGTATAAAAGATAAGCGTAGAGCAAAATGATAGGTAAAGCGTAATACCATCGTCTCTTTAATTTCCGTTGCAGTTTTTTATTATTTCTGATATCTTCTAACACCGACTTCGGTATCAGCTTTATCGTAATACTTATTAAAAGAGGTACGATTATGATGTCGTCCAGGAGTCCTATAATTGGTATAAAATCTGGTATCAGGTCGATAGGACTTAGCAAATATACTACAGTCAACCCAGCCAATATTTTTGCAATTACAGGAGTACGTTTATCAAACAAAGCATAGTACACAGGTATTATTTCCTGTTTAAGCCTTTTCGTCCGTGTTTTTAGTCCGGTTAACATTATAAAGTCAGTTTGATACCTCCGTTAAATATAAAGCCATCAGTAGGTGCCCATATTTCCTTAAACTGCGGATTTTGCGGTGTCCCCATGTAAATGTTTTCATATCTTGTCTGACGGATATCTGTAAAATTTTCTGCGTTCACAAACAGGCTAAAGTACGGAAATTTATACTGAACTGATGTTCCCATCACCCAATAAGCAGGTTTCATTTCTCCATTACTAAGCATCTGGTTACCCGTATAAAAAAGCTCATAACCGGCTATTAGTTTTTCATCCCATTCGTAGGAAAAAGTAGTATAAATCCGATTCTTTGCAGTCAGCGGATTTATCGTCTTTTTACCGTTGAAATTCCTTTCAGCATCAATATAAGTATAACCGCAATAAAGCGAAACATCATCATAACGGAATTTCACGTTGGTCTCAAATCCCTTGCTGTCTAGATTTCCATTGGCATTTATAAATTCATAGTTACCATTGGATAAAGGATCATTATTTAAAATCAAAGGTTTATTCAACCGTGTATAAAACAACATTTGATTAACAGAAAAGGAAATGTCGTCGAACAATTGTGTTTTATAATTCAGGTCGAAGCTTGTCCCTATTGACTTTTCAGATTTTACTTTGCTTAGGTCAAGCGGTTGGATATCTCTGAAACTTCGTTCCTCTGCTTCTTCAGAAAACAATGTGGGTGTTTTGTAGCCCAATCCTCCACCAAGCCTCGAACTTAGTTTTGGAGTAATTTTATAAAGTAACGAAATACGCGGAAGTATAAAAATATCATTTTGATTTGTTGCGTCTGTTCTGAGACCACTTTCGATAATAAGTTTTTCTGTTGCCATCAGGTTGTTTTGTACAAATGCACCTCCTATAACCGAGTGACTATTTAGTAAGTATGGTGTTAGATTATCCTGTTTAAAACGGTCTGTCCAAAGATTGCCTCCTACAATCCATTCTGATTTTTTCCGGTTGAATAAATAGGAAAGTTCTGAAAAACTGGAGACTTGCTGACCTGAAAAATTGTAGTCTGATTTAGAGATACTCCTGTCAAAAAATCCAATACTGTTCTTAAAAGTAAATACTGACTTATCGGTAAAATGTTTTTCAAATTTCAACTGTGACGAGATACGGCTCGAAATATTCTTTTCAAAATAAGAATGCTCAGCATTAGCCTTATCCTCAACAACAATCATATCACCACCTAAACGGTTTTCGAAAGATGAATTTGCTCCAAAAGAAATGGTAGCAGAAGGATTGATATAATAAAATATTTTAGGGTTTAGGGTAAAGCGTGAAAACTTAGGTATATCCGACAAGCCATCTTTATCTGCGTCGTAAGCTTTCTGAACGTTTTGCGACACATAAATTGTAAACCCTGTTTTTTTTAATCTTTCTGAGTAAAATCCACTGATATCTCCGGCTTTAGTATTGTTGGTATTAAGCAGCAAGGATAATTCCCTTTTAGTGGTAGGTTCCTTTGTGATGAAATTAATCAGACCAGCAATGGCCCCGCCTCCGTACAGTGTAGATGAAGCCCCTTTAATAAGCTCTACCCTTTTAAGATCCAGGGGCGGTATTTGTACAAGACTTAGTCCACCAGAAAACCCCGAATACAAGGGGAAACCATCTTTTAACAGCTGTGTATATTTTCCGTCAAGACCTTGTATACGTATACTTGCATTCGCTGATGTAGCCGAGGTTTGCTGGGTTTGTATTCCGGTACTTTCTGTCAGAATCATTTTTGCATTCGCGGGTTGCATAGTAATTTTTTCGTCCAATTCTTCTGCCGCAATAGTTTCTACACGGGTAGGAATATCGGAAATAGTTCGGCTGCTACGGGTTGCCGAAACCACCACTTCGTCCATATTATGCATTTCGCTTTCCATCAATACAGTTTTTGTTAGTGTATCTGCTAATGGAAATTGATAAGAGATAGATTTGGCTTTATATCCCATGGTACTAAACAATATTGTTTGCTCACCATTAGGAACATTATACAATACAACAAATCCGCTTGTATCTGTTTTGGCACTTATATTTTTGCTTTGGACGGAGATTAAGGCAAACATCAATGGTTCTTGAGTCTCACTGTCCTTTAATACAATTTTCAGGGTGTTTTGTCCAAACACAATTGTGAAGCTGAATATACCTATCAGCATCAAAAAGAAGATTTTCATTTTAATTTGATTTTAAATTGAACAATAAATACGGCAGGTAATATTGCACTTAATCAAATTAGCCAGGTACAAAGCTTAATGTATCGTTTGTGACTAACAAGAGGACAATAAAGAGTTGATACAGCCTTTTCAAACCTTTCCAATGGTTTTACCCACTCATAACAGCCTAGAAAATTTGGAAGAATTGCAAAACCAAGAGTTTGCTCTGTTTTTTGAGAATGAATCGATGACTGATTTTCTACAGACACATAAGTATCGTATTCATCGTCAAAGGTATTCGTTATAGGTCCCTCATTAATCTCTAAAGCCGCTTGCAGGTAGAAAACGGAAATAATAAGCATGAGAAGATAACGAAGCAGTCCTTTCATTTCGGATGCAAATATATTTAAATCTCAGATATCATTATTAAATTTAAAATAGGGTTGGAATTATTATAATAATGAACAAGAAACCGCTACTAATGAAAACCAAAGCACCATTTAGTTCTATAGCTCCTTTATTAAGAACTTTCCTGTTCTATATTTCCACAATAGTTATATTGATGGTGACTTCCCGTATTACGAAATCTCTGAATGTCAATTACAAAGAGGGAATAAACATATTGCTTGCAGTTGGCCTGACATTCTGCCTGGTTATTCTGTTCACCAAATGGGAAAGACTAAAATTGATGGATATCGGAATTTCAGTGAAGAAAAATCCTAGTATCGGGTTTATCCGGGGATATATCATTGGATTGATTCTAGTTGCCCTTCACCTTTCCACATTAAATGCATTGGGTCTGATAAAATTAGAGATTAACCCTGCTTTTAGCTTCACTTCGCTCTGTTTTCACTTTCTGTTATTTCTTCTGGTTGCAGTCAGAGAGGAACTCGCCTTCCGTTCCTATTTTATCAGAACATTACACTATAGATATTCATTCTTATTTGCCTTGATTATAGTGACTCTGGTTTTTATACTCGAACACATTGTCTCTGGTTTGAGTATAAAAATGTCGATTATCGGATCGGGGTTCGGAGGAATTTTGTTTGGTGTAGCCGCATTAAGGAGCAGAAGCATTAGCTTACCAATTGGCTTACATGCAGCCTGGAATTTCGGACAATGGTTTACAGGATTTAAAGATCAGTCAACAGGATTTCTGAATCCAGCAGCTCTTTCAGAAAACAATCTTTATGTAGAAAATATGAGTCTGGTCTTGTTTTCACTAATCATGATTCTAGGTACTCTTTTGATTATATATCTGACCAGAAAGCTTGAGCAGTAATAATATCCCGACAGTATAGATAAACCAAGATAGTAACATATTCCACTATTCGAGTCCAGCAAATTACATATATAGCTTTTCATTCTTGAAGTCATGGAATCTAAACACCAATTAAATTTGCAATTACGTTGCATGAAATATTTTTATATTTTTGTTTTAATGAGATGGATAGCAACTATATTTTTATTTTACTTCACGGTACTATTTGCGGTGCCTTGCAGTGATGCTAAAAATAGTTGTGAAGATGCTAAACCAATAGCAAAAGAGCAGGCACACAATCATGGTGGAGATCATGATGATAACTGTACTCCTTTTTGTCAATGTACCTGTTGCAGTGTTTCCGTAGATACTTTTGTATTTATTTCTCATAAATTCGATATCCCTGTACAACTATTTTCAACCAAAAAAACTGAAATAAGGGATATTTCATTCACTTCCAATTACCTCGACAATATCTGGCAACCGCCAAAATCCAAAGCCTGATTTCATCATTTTTAAGCGAGCCGGGCTTAATTTGGGACTTATACTGTCCTGAAAAACTAAGCTGTTATGTAAAATTCAGACTATGATCTGTCTGTAACGTATTCATATCACCTTAGATGCGCTCTTGCAGAAGGTATTCGACATTATTTATCAGGTATTAAAAACAAAAAACACATTGTGTTAGACCATATCATAAAATTCAGTATCAAGAACAAGATCATTATTGGTTTAATGACTTTGCTGCTTGTTATATGGGGAGGGTGGAGTGCCACCAGACTTTCCATAGATGCTGTACCGGATATTACCAACAATCAGGTACAAATATTTACCAGTTGCCCTACCCTTGCGGGACAGGAAGTAGAACAGTTGGTGACTTTCCCTATCGAACAAAGTATTGCCAATGTCCCTAAAATCGAAGAGATCCGTAGTATATCACGCTTTGGCCTATCTGTAGTTACTGTGGTATTTGACGAAGATGTAGATATATATTTCGCCAGACAGCTGATTAATGAACGATTAAAAGAAGCGATAGACAAAATTCCACAAGGTATTGGAGTGCCAGAGATGGCACCTGTAAGCACAGGACTTGGTGAGGTTTATCAATACATTATCCATCCTAAAAAGGGAAGTGAAAATAAATACAATGCCAAAGACCTGCGCACCATGCAGGATTGGATTGTAGCCAGACAACTTTACGGCACACCGGGCATTGCCGAAGTAAATAGCTTTGGCGGAGAACTGAAACAATATGAAGTAGCTGTTAACCCGGATCGATTGAGGGCCATGGGAGTAAGTATTCCCGATATCTTTACCGCATTACAAAAGAACAATGAAAACACTGGCGGAGCTTATATCGATAAAAAACCCAATGCTTATTTCATTAGGGGTATAGGGTTGGTGACCTCTTTAGAAGATGTAAAGAAGATTGTTGTAAAGAACAAAGGTGGAATCCCTATCTATATCAATGACGTAGCCGACGTAAGATTTGGTCATGCTGTCAGATATGGCGCGCTCACCTATAATGGCGAAGTAGATGCCGTAGGTGGTGTTGTGATGATGCTAAAAGGCGAAAACAGCAACGAAGTAGTAAAACGTATAAAGGAAAAATTGCCTACCATTCAGAAATCTTTGCCAGCTGATGTTACTATAGAACCTTATCTGGACCGGACAGATCTTGTAGACAGGGCAATAGGTACTGTCGAGAAAAACCTGATAGAAGGTGCCCTGATTGTGATTTTTGTGCTGGTTTTATTTCTGGGAAACCTACGGGCCGGACTCATTGTAGCATCTGCCATACCGCTTGCTATGCTGTTTGCACTTGGTATGATGAACGTTTTCGGTGTAAGTGCCAACCTGATGAGTTTAGGAGCTATAGATTTCGGTTTAATTGTAGATGGAGCCGTGATTGTCGTTGAAGCCACCATGCACCATCTGGGTCTGCGAAAATCGGTAGACAGATTATCACAAAACGAAATGGATAATGAAGTATTTTTATCTGCGTCTAAAATACGTACCAGTGCTGCGTTCGGGGAAATCATTATCCTGATCGTGTACATTCCTATACTAACTCTGGTGGGTGTTGAAGGTAAAATGTTTCGCCCCATGGCACAGACTGTAGGTTTTGCCATTTTTGGCGCATTGATCTTATCGCTTACCTATATTCCAATGATGTGCGCTTTGTTCTTATCAAAGAAAGTAAGTCACAAAAAAACTTTCAGTGATAAAATGATGGACAAGCTGCAAAGCATTTATCAACCATTATTACAGAAAGCCATTAACATCAAATACACCATCGTTGGAATAGCAACTGCACTATTTGCGGTATCGCTGTTTTTCTTCAGCCGGATGGGCGGAGAATTTATTCCGCAATTACAGGAAGGTGACTATGCCTACCATTGTATTCTGCCGCAAGGGAGTTCACTTAGCCAAAGTATAGAGACCTCTATGCAGGCATCCAGAATCATCAAACAATTTGATGAAGTTGAAATGGTAGTTGGCAAAACCGGCTCGGCAGAAGTACCTACCGACCCGATGCCACCAGAAGCTACAGACCTTATGGTCGTACTGAAACCTCAAAAAGAATGGAAATCTGGCAGAAGCTATAATGAACTGGCCGATGCCATTACAGAAAAACTGGAGATTATACCCGGAGTATTCTTCGAAAAGAACCAACCGATTCAAATGCGCTTTAATGAGCTGATGACTGGTATACGGCAGGATGTTGCTGTGAAGATATTTGGAGAGAATATAGATACACTCGCAACCTACGCAAAAGCAGTAAGCGAGATTATACAAGGTGTTCCTGGTGCCACATCTCCGCAAATAGAAAGAGTAAGTGGACTACCGCAGATCAACATCGAATATGATCGTACACGCATAGCCAATTATGGTTTAACCATACAGGATATAAATGATGTGGTAAGTACTGCTTTTGCAGGAAAATCAACCGGTCAGGTATACGAAAATGAGAGACGTTTTGATCTGGTAGTTCGTCTGGACAGTATGCACAGGAGCAGTATTGACGATGTAAGCAACCTGATGATTCCCACCAATACCGGCATTCAGATCCCGCTATCTCAGGTGGCTAATATAGCCTATAAGCTCGGTCCTGCACAAATAAGTCGCGAGGCAGGTAAACGTAGAATTGTTATCGGCTTTAATGTATCGGACAGAGATGTGCAAAGTGTCGTAGAAGACATACAACGGGAATTAGCTAAAAAAGTCAACCTGCCTTCGGGATATTATTTCACCTATGGCGGTCAGTTCGAAAATTTGCAAAAAGCAAGCGCCCGGTTAATGGTGGCTGTACCAGCATCTTTACTATTGATTTTTATGTTGCTTTATTTCACTTTTCATTCCTTTAAACAAGCTACCTTAATATTCACTGCGATTCCCATGAGTGCTATAGGTGGTATTTTTGCGCTGATGTTAAGGGGAATGCCTTTTAGCATCAGTGCCGGCATCGGCTTTATAGCTCTATTTGGAGTAGCAGTATTAAATGGGATTGTGCTGGTAGGCACATTTAACCAGCTAAAAAAAGAAGGAATAAACGATATCCTGCAAAGGGTAAAAGAAGGAACAATTGCCCGTCTCAGACCGGTATTAATGACCGCTACTGTCGCTTCACTTGGCTTTCTCCCAATGGCCATCAGCACAAGCGCCGGAGCTGAGGTACAAAAACCTTTAGCTACTGTTGTAATTGGTGGATTAATTACAGCAACTTTTCTCACACTTTTTGTATTGCCTTTACTGTATATCATCTTCGATTCGGGGATCAATCTTAAAGGGAAATTAAAAATGAACAAAACTGTAATAATCTTTATATTATGCTTCGCCGGACTCTCTTCGGCTCATGCACAGCAAAGAATAAGCCTCAACAAGGCCATCGAAATTGCATTAAAAAACAATCAGCAACTCAGTATAAACGAGGCAGAGATACGAAGTGCTGATCTCAATACTAAAACATCCGGCGAGATTCCCAAGACCGGACTTTTTGCCGAAAATGAAGACGTTCGCCCTTCGGACAAGACCGGGGTTTTAAAGATTGGTATAACGCAAAGTATTGCATGGCCCGGACTCTATGCTGCCCGAAAAAACTACCTGAAGGAACAACTGAAATATGCAGAGTTAAATAGAAATGTTTTAAACGCCTCCATTAGGAAAGATGTGAGATCTGCGTACTATCAGTTATGGTATTTGCAGGACAAGCAGGATCTGCTTAAACGTTTAGATAGTATTTATACATTGCTATTTAACACCGCAAAAGTTCGCGTAAAAACCGGTGATGTCGCCAGGTTAGATCAAATTGCCGCAGAAGCGAAATTAAAGGAGTTACAGGCTTATATGGAGCAAAATGAAAAAGAAATGAAGATACAGCAACAGCAGTTGATGATGATTTTGAATCGGAACGAGTGGCTTTTGCCTGTAGCTTCACCTCTGAAAAGACTGGACGTTACATTAGCAGAAAACAATGCTCCCCATCCTCTTTTGGTTTTACAGGAACAAAATGTGAATATTGCGTCGTCTGCTATTAAAGTACAAAAAAACACGAACAGACCGGAGTTTTCGGGGCGCTTTTTTAGTCAGAGACTTTGGGGTGCAGCAGATCCTTTTACCGGGTTTTCTGTAACAGCTTCTTTTCCGCTATTTGGCACAGGCGCTTATCGGAACCGGGTGAAGGTAGCAGCTGCTGAAAAGGAAGTTCAGGAAAAAACACTGGCTTACCAAACTCAGTTATTGCAAACCCAGGAATCATCGGCTAATGCCGAAATGGAAAAAAACCGTTCGTTATTGAATTTTTATGAAACCTCGGGACTGAAACAGGCTGAAGAAATCATTAATGCAGCTAGTCTGAGTTATAAAGCGGGAGAGATAAGTTTTGCGGAACTCGGTCAGTTTTTAAGTCAGGCTATTGGTATTCGCCAAAACTATTTAGACATCCTGAACCAGTTCAATCAGTCAGCCATCAATTTCAACTACTTAAATAACAAATAAGCGCAATGAAAATCATAATAAAAATATTATTTATCGCTGTTGCCATACTATCATTAAACAGTTGCGGAGAAACTCATAAAAACGGTGATGGAAATAGTCAAAATACAGCAACAAAAGATTCTGAAACAACAGAGGAAAGCCAGGGAGAGGAATCTCCTACTATTGCTTCGCTTACTCAAGAGCAGATCAAAGCGGTTGGAATTACTTTGGGAAACATTGAAAATAAAAATCTTACAGCAACCATCAAAGCAAACGGAGCATTGAGGGTTCCTAATAATAATAAAGCAAATGCCACGTCTTTATATGGAGGTGTCGTGAAAACTTTGAAGGTTCAGCTTGGAGATTATGTCCGTAAAGGACAGGTGATCGCCACTATCGAAAATCCACAATTTATACAGTTACAGGAAGAGTACCTGACAATAGATAACAGAATTACCTTTGCCGAACAGGAGATGCAACGCCAGAAAGAGCTGAATGCCGGTAATGCCGGTGCACTAAAGAACCTGCAAAATGCAACTGCCGAGCTGAATACCTTAAAGACACGCAAAGCTTCCTTAAGAAAACAGATACAATTAATGGGTATTGATCCTGCCAGTATCACCTCTTCTAATCTAAAATCGGCATTACTGGTTACCAGCCCGGTAAACGGTACAGTTAGCAGTGAATTTGCTAAAATAGGCAGTTATGTAGACGTATCTTCACCCGTTGTTGAAATTGTAGATAATTCGCTACTCCATCTGGATCTGCAAGTATTTGAAAAAGATCTGCCACACATTAAAATTGGACAGGCTGTTAATTTTACCCTTACCAACAATCCCATGGTTACTTATACCGCCAGGGTCTTCAACATCGGGTCTTCTTTTGAAGATGAAAGTAAAACAGTAGCCGTTCACTGCACTGTTATTGGAAATAAAACCGATTTGATAGATGGGATGAATATTACAGGAATGATAAGTATAGGCGATCTTAAAACCGCTACAGTCCCCAATGAGGCTATTGTGGAAGCAGACGGTAAATTCTACATTTTTGTTCAGACTGATCAGCAACCGGCTGCAGATCACGAACATCAGAAAGGAGAAAAAGAAGAAGCCCACAGTAAAGAACATACGGACACTATAAATTTCGAAAAAATAGAAGTAGCAAAAGGAGTCTCTGAATTAGGTTATACTGCTATTACACCAGTAACCGAAATTCCAAAGGATACTAAAATAGTGACAAAAGGAGCCTTTTTCATCAATGCCAAGTTAAGTAATACCGGAGAACATGAGCATTAGCATGTTATAGTTATTTATAGGCTATCAGATTCTTTTTTGGCGCGAATCCTTTCATATTCGCGCCGAATTAAAAAGGCGGGTAAGAAGCTCCACATCTTATTTAGGATAAGTTATTTTCGATTTTCATACACCTTATTTTTATACACTTTACTTATCTTTAAATATAAAAAACGGACTATTTAAATAATAAAGCTACAAATGAAATTCAGGCACTTGATTCTACTTACTTTTTTAGTAATGCCATTACTTATTCAAGCGCATGTAAAGAAAGCCTGCGAGAATAGTCAAAATAGCAATTTAATTCCTTACTTAACGAAAACCTTATTACAAGATAATATCATAAAACAACAATCGGCTGCAGGTACTCCTGCTCCCCCTTTTTCTTTAAAGAACGACAAAGGAAAAACGGTTTCCCTAAAGAACTTTAAAGGAAAGATAGTCTATATTTATTTCTGGGAAACCGCTTGTCGGCTTTGCCTGGAAGACATAAAAACCTATATCCCTGATCTTCATAAAAGATACAAAGGAAAAGATGTAGTATTTATAAATATCTGCATGGATACGAATGCTAAAAAATGGAAAGATACCTTAACCAAATACAATTTAAAAGGTATTAATCTGATAGCGGGAAACCCGGCAAACGAGAAACTTCGCAAAGACTACAACATTGTTACCATCCCCCATTATGTTTTATTGGATAAAAAAGGAAACATAGTTGAAATCCCTACCAGAAAACCCCTTGAATTATTTATTATGGCTAGCAAGACGCCTATTGACAAACTCCTTTCTGATTAATTGTACAGTATATAGTTAATCCAATTCTCAACTATGAGGCTAAGCCTGTCATTAAAACTTTTATGTCAAACGCATTGTTAGTTTTTAAAAGTTGAATAGACGATGACAAAATATACCTGCCCCATGCATTCCCAAATACTAAGGGATGAACCTGGAAAATGTCCTCTATGTGGTATGGATCTGGTACCTGTTGGCACCAACCTTCATCAGCACGCAGATACGGATGAACATCATCATACACAGGATAACCACTCAGGATACAATAAACATGAAGGACACCATACCAGCGATTTTCTAAAGAGATTTTGGATAAGCCTAATCATTACCATTCCTATCCTTTTCTTATCGCACATGATACAACAATGGTTAGGTTTCAGCTTTACATTTCCGGGAGACAATATTGTATTATTACTATTGGGAACAATAATTTTCATTTATGGGGGTATGCCTTTTTTGAAAGGAATGACAGGCGAAATAAAAGCCAAAGCCATTGGCATGATGACTTTGGTAGCCATTGCTATTTCTGTAGCTTACGTATACTCTGTAGCCGTAGCCCTGGGATTAAGAGGCATGGATTTTTTTTGGGAGCTGGCCACACTTATTGTGATTATGCTTTTAGGACATTGGCTGGAAATGCGATCACAGGCCAAAGCATCCAAAGCACTGCAATCACTTGTTGCACTGCTTCCCAATAAAGTAACGGTAGAAAGAGCAGGGCAACAGGTAACCATCAATTTAGATGAATTGGGAAATGGCGAAATTGTTGTGATAAAACCCGGAGAAAAAATCCCTGCAGATGGATTGGTGAATGAAGGCAGTTCCTATGTAAATGAAAGCATGCTTACAGGAGAAAGTACCCCAGTTAAGAAAGAAGCTAACACAAAAGTCATAGCAGGATCGGTAAACGGAGATGGTGTGTTAAAAATAAAGACAACAGGCGTAGGGAAAGAAAGCTATCTGAACAAAGTAATTGACCTGGTACAAAATGCTCAGGCTGCCAAATCAAATACCCAGAATCTGGCGGACAAAGTAGCCAAATGGTTAACATTTATTGCTATAGGTGTCGGATTAATCACATTCCTTTGTTGGTTATTGAACAGTAAGGATCTGGCTTTTGCATTGGAACGAATGGTAACAGTAATGGTTACCGCCTGTCCACATGCATTAGGTGTAGCGATACCCTTGGTAGTGGCTATTTCCACAACTTTATCAGCTACTAATGGACTATTGATTCGTAACCGCACCGCCTTCGAGGTAACCAGAAAACTGTCTACCGTTATCTTTGACAAGACCGGTACACTTACCAAAGGCTCCCATGCTGTAGAAAAGGTAGTACCACTTACCGATCAGTACAATGAAGATGACATAATTCAGTACGCCGCTGCCATTCAGCAAAATTCCGAACACCATATCGCCAAAGGCGTATTAAAACAATTGAAGGATGAGAATTTGGAGCTCTGGCCGTCCGAGGACTTTTCTTACATTCAGGGAGTAGGTGTAAAAGGAACGGTAAAAGGTAAAACAGTTGTTGCTGCCGGCCCCAATTACTTTAAACAAAATAACCTGACACCACCTGACACACCAGAAGAAATTGATCAAAATACGGCCACCATCAACTTTGTTTTAATCGATAATAAACCAGCGGGTATTATTTCCCTGACCGACAGTATTCGCGAGAGTTCAAAAGAAGCCATTACCGCACTAAAGCAAATGAATATCAAATCCTATCTGTTAACGGGAGACAATGACAAAGTAGCTGCTGCCGTAGCAAAGCAACTGGGAATGGATGGCTATTGGGCAAATGTATTACCGCATCATAAACTTGAGAAGATAAAAGAACTACAAAATAATGGCGAAGTTGTAGCCATGACGGGTGATGGAGTAAATGATGCTCCCGCATTGGCACAGGCAAATGTAGGCATTGCGGTAGGCTCCGGTACGGATGTAGCTGCAGAAACAGCTGATATTATCCTGGTTAACAGCGATCCAAAAGATGTTGTTAAACTGATTGATTTTGGCAAAAGAACTTATAGCAAAATGATACAGAACATTGTTTGGGCAGTAGGTTATAATATAGTTGCAATACCGCTATCAGCAGGTATACTATATCCGAAATTTGTTTTGAGCCCGGCTGTTGGTGCCATCTTGATGAGCCTTAGTACAATTGTAGTGGCTATTAACGCCAGTTTATTGAAATTGGAGAAATAAATCTGACACAGCTCCAGTAAAATGATAGTGAACCCGGCATTATAAGATTTGGATAGCTTGTCCCGACTTTACGTCGGGAGTAATCAGATAAATCTTTGTACACAAACAATCAACAGGCAAAACCTAAGCAATCCAATGTGTTGCAGAAAGTAACATAAAGTATCAACGAACACACATATCCGGATTGCGCTAATGAAAGATTTATCTAGATGGAGCGACAAAGATTATACGCCTTGATTTTTTCATTAGATTTTATTTCTTTTTATCGGGATTCATGAACTCGTTTACTCGTTTTTTTGGTTCCTTTTTGTATCAAGACAAAATGCTTCAGCATTCTTGAGAGCCTTATTAAATAATATACTATATCGAAAAAAAGGACTAGGCCAGCCGCCGGCTATGAGGCGAACTGCCATTCACTCTTCGCATAGGCATTCTACTAATATTATTGTCGCTGATACTCTTTTTTCTTTTTTGAAAAAGAAACAAAAACGTTTTCTTTTTATGGCCTTAGCTCTATCCTCACGCTCCAGGAAAAATGTCATCGCACCAACTTTCCTTTGCCATTCTGCTTTTTGAAAATAATCTACCCGATTGAGCAAAGAAAAGAGGCTCGGTTATGCCATTTGTTCTAAACAGTAACCATTTTTAGGGTTGGACATTGCAAACTTATACTTTCTTCGATAGTACGCCCAGTGGCATTATAAGATTTGGATAGCCTGTCCCGACTTTACGTCGGGAGTAATCAGATAAATCTTTGCGAACAAATAATCAATAAATAAAAGCAATCCAATGTGCTGTAAAAAGCTTCACGAAGCAATAACATTCACATATATACCGATTGCACTAATAAAAAATTTATCCAGATGGAGCGACAAAGATTGTATGCCTTGATTTATTCATTAATTTTTATTGCTTTTTACTGGCATTCATGAACTCGCCAGCTCGTTTTTTGGATATTTTGTATCTAAGACAAAATGCTTTAGCATTCTTGAAAGCCATATAGAAACATAAAGACTTTCTGCAAAAAGTATCCAGGCCAGCCGCCGGCAATGAGGGGAACCAACATTCATTCTTCGCATAAGCATTCCACTAACATTATATTGACGCTGATATTTAGCTCTTGCCCCACAACGGCTTCAACTTCACTCTGGATGACAGCTCCTCAACTCTATTCTAAACAAGTAAAGACCCATATTATACCGTACTCACATACTCTCCTCCATCACTTCATCAATATTCAGCGCATTACTCTTTAGGAGATTATAGTGCTTTTTAAGCGCAGTAAATATGGGGTACTGTTTATAATTTAAATAGTATCCAGCTGCAAACTTTCTGATTTCATCAGTAATTTCATCATAGTATTCATAGGTATAATTTGGAAAAAGATGGTGTGCTACATGGTAGTTGAAATTTCCCAAAACATACCTTATAAACTTATTATGATTAGACAAGTCATTGGTAACTTCCAATTGATGACGGAACCAGCTATACGGCAAATTACCTTTCTCATCAACCGAAGGAAACTTATTATGCTCAACAGCATGTACAGGAAGCAAAACAAGCAAGGCAAAGCAACTGGCTACTATTATCTGTAGAAACCAGGCTCCTATTGCAAGTCGCCAGGAAGCTTCCAAAATAAAAATGGGGATTCCAATCTGATAAAAGAAATAAAAAAGCTTATAAAGGATCAACTTCAACTTTTCCTTATCGGGAATTTTCGCCTGTGTTTTCTGGATAACCCTATTCCTATCAAAAAAATCTCTGAAATCACGGATAAACATCCAATTGAAAAGATATAGCGGATAAACCAGAAAAAAGAACCTGTGCTGATACTTTTGCAATCCCTTCGCTTCTCCGTAAGGATAAATTTTAATAGGTCCGCTTTGTTCCACATCGGTATCCCACCCATCCACATTAGGAAATGAATGATGGCTTAAAATATGTCTGCGTTCCCATATGAAGCTATTCGCTCCGATAAGATCAAATAGCTTCAGAACCCATTTATTATATTTTTTTGTCCGGAAGATATTATTATGCGCAGCTTCGTGAATTACATTAAGATAAATCAGAACGACGAGAATGCCCATAAAGGCAAAACTGGCAATATATATACCCGAATTATTAATATTGAAAATAGCAATAAGATAAGCTCCAAAATATAAAGCAGGGAGCAGAAATGTCTTAAATTTTATTACCCAATCCCTGTCTCCTTTAATTGAGGAAATTCTGGAGTTCACATTAGCTCTTAGGCTATTAAAAAGTAAAGTATCATCCCTTATTTTATTATAAACCGGCTTTTCCATAAGTATTAGACACACTGTTTACCAACTTATTAACCACAAAAAAGAGTCCAAACTATATACCATAACCTATCTTCCGATAAATTCCTTCCAGGACTTCTATATGGCTCTCTGGAGATATTGAGCATTCTCAACAGCATAGGCATGTATGTCATTATTGAAGTAGATATAAACTTCTTTCACTTTCCTACTTGCCTTGATTTTTCCGGCCAATTTATCCAGTTGCTCATGAGAATAATTGGAAGCATAAAGCTGACTTTCACCATGCATACGGTAATACAAATGTGGTGTATTGGCAATCACATTATCCGGAAGTGTAGGATGACTCATACCACAAAAACTGATATTATGCTTTGCCAGCTCATCATATACATCCTCTCGCCACCAGCTCTCGTCTCTAAATTCCACCACGTTTAAAAAAGAGGCATCAAGATTATCGATTAGCTTTTGAATATGTTCTTCCGAATAATGAAAACTGGGTGGCATCTGGAACAATACACAACCCAATTTATGCTGTAAGCCCTTATTAACAACTGAATAAAAGTCTGTAAGTATTTCTGTGCTATCTGTAAATTTCTTATAATGCGTAATCATTCGGGGAGCCTTAACGGCAAACCTGAAATCTTCCGGACTTTTCGTATACCAGTTTTGCAGAAATGAAAGTTGCGGAAAGCGATAAAAAGTCACATTCAATTCCAATGTATTGAAATACTGGCAGTAATAATCAAACCATTTCTTTTGTGGAAGATCTTCCGGATAAAAAGCACCTTTCCAACTCTTATAGTAAAACCCTGAGCAACCGATATACCACTTTTTCATAATATAGATAACTATCGGCTTAGGGATAACATCTTATATGCCAAAAGATAGGGTTAAGCTGTTTTTTAATATCACCTCCCAGTCCTCAGGATCTCGTCTGAGTTTAAGAATGAGTATTCCATATGTTTAACATTTTTTACACTAACTTACTAAAAAGAGCTTTTAGCTTATTAAAAGGTATCAAACTCAATCCGATCGTAAAATCAACATACCCCGCACCTTTTACATAAAATAACTCATTCGGCTCCGCAGCAAGTTTATGGGCATCTTCACTCAATTCTTTAGTAATAAAAACAGATCTTCAAACAATCAGAATAATAAAATCCCGTTCATTCTACGGGCATGACTGTATAGTTAAAACGTCACATCTCCCAGATTACACAATAAACAGGAGCTTGAAACGCCTTTAATTATATAATATCAAATCGGAGACTCTTCTTTATTTATTGATCCGAAGAGACGTTTCACTTAACTCTTCGGACAGTATAGGGTTCGATTATAAAAAGACTGTGAGAGTAATACCAAAAAGAGATTGCTTCGTTCCTCGCAATGACAAAGATAGGGGCGTCTTCCGAATTTACTTCGGAACTAAACATGAAATAATGTCCAAATCACTCAAAAACAATGAAACATTAATCTCAGGTTAGTAAACAATCCTTCAGAAGTGCTGGTAGTTATCCCCGATATGGATGTTGGAACTTATCGACTGGAGATTACAACGCAGTACACTTCTGGTAGTTTATTGAAAGAGCAACGTACAGCTGTTTTCGATAAGGAACTAACCGTGATAGTATAAATCTTAAAATAGACAAGCCGAACGGTAGTGACAACCTCTATCGCTCGATATTGACTGTTCCCCTAAATTTTCTTACTGCGAACGATTAAAGAACAAAGACTAATGAACTGATCGAGTAATGCCAAAAGAGATTGCTTCGTCGTACCTCCTCGCAATGAACTGTGTTTAAATCCAAATAAAAATTAAAATATATCCAAAATAATATTCTGTTTTTATTGCCTCTATCCAAATTGTGGTATATAAGGTTTACCAGATTTAGCAATAGCAAATACCTGTTTAATAAGTTTGTTTACCGCTGCTATTAAAGCGACCCTGTATGGTTTTCCCTTGCTCCTCAATCGTTCGTACAGATTTTTACATGCTTTGTTGCACCGTATGGCAGAGGTAGCAGCCATGTACAAAACTTTTCTCACCTGGCCCATTCCCATTTTACATATATGGCCTTTCCCTCTAACACTTGTTCCTGATTCATATATCCTTGGGGCCAGTCCAAAATAAGATATCACCTGCTTGTAGTTTTCAAACATACCAAAACCACCTGTGGCGATAATCAGCATGGAAACGCTCCTTGGCCCTATACCCGGTATGCTCCTGATATGGGTGGCCATTTCTGCATAGTTCTCCTTTATCAATTGCTCTATCTGCCGCTCTTTGTCCCTGATCCTGGTGTCGTGGCTTTGCAGTTCCTCTTTTATCTCCCTATATAGCAGCTCCTCTATTGTTCCTGCTGCCTCAAAAGCATGCAACTGGTTGGACAGCATCTGCCGCCTTTGCTTTAGCCCTTCAAGATAGGTTTCCACATTACGGATATGCTGGATTGCCTCAGTGGGAGGCTCCCATAACCTGGGACTGGTCATCTGCGCAAACTCTGCTATAACCATAGCGTCTTTCTTATCTGTTTTTGCCCTGGACATTCTCATCTGCGCAAACCTGCGTACAGTCAAGGGGTTTACCACTGAAACCTTTATCCCTGAATCATGTACAAATCTTGCCAGCTGGAAATAATAAGGCCCCGTAGCTTCCATCACAACATGGGTTTGCAGAACATGGGGCAACATATCTCTAAACCCCACTGCATTATTAGAAAACCTGCCTTTGAAGACGGCTTTCCCATCTTTTAATACTGTAATGTCAAAATAATCCTTTGAACAATCGATACCTGTTACCATATTTGTAAAATCGTAAAATAAGGATCACAGCTTTCTTATCGTGACTTATCAATCGTAAAAACAGGCTCCCGAGGCCTAATGAACTGTCCAAGTTATAATAAGAATGAGAGAAGGGACTGACATTGCGAAGAGTCTTTAATGACTAATGACCAACTGAAATCTTTTTCCTTCTCTCGGCTGGATCTTTTTAAAACTAAACAAAATTATATTCCGTTTAAGTTTCTCCAAATACTGTCTTACAAACTTACGATGACGCCTTTTTGTCATTGCGAGGAACGAAGCAATCTAAACTAATTCCCTAAAATATAACACACTCTGTTCGGGTTGTTTTTGAAATCCGCTTTCCCCTGGTTTAAGGGTTAAGCGGGGCGACTCTTAGATCATCAATGAAAACCAAGCACTCTATCCGGAAAATGGCAGTAGAGATATTTCGGAAGATTGAAACTCCTTTATGTATATATCAAGTCGAAGACTCTCCTTTATTTATTGATCCGAAGAGACGTTTCACTTAACTCTTCGCACAGTACAGTGCTGAAAGAATCACGTACTGCTGTTTTCGATAAGGAGTTAGCTGTAATTGTATAACACTTAAGAGACAAGGGCTCGTTGTCCGAGCGAATAAGGGTGTGTTGTCCGAGCGGACAAGGGTGCGTTGTCCGAGTGGACAAGGATGCGTTGTCTAAAATCACCTTTCTATCTGATTGAAAAAGTTAAAGAGAAGAACGATTAAAGAAACATTCTGTCCCGCTTTCCCCTGGTTTAAGAGTTAAGCGGAGCGACTATTAAATCATCAATGAAAACCAAGCACTCTATCCGGAAAATGGCAGTAGAGATATTTCGGAAGATTGAAACTCCTTTATGTATATATCAAGTCGAAGACACTCCTTCATTTATTGATCCGAAGAGACGTTTCACTTAACTCTTCGGACAGTATAGGGGTCGATTATAAAAAGGCTGTGAGAGTAATGCCAAAAGAGATTGCTTCGTTCCTCGCAATGACAAAAATAGGGGCGTCATTGCGAGGAACGAAGCAATCTAAACTAATTCCCTACAATATAACACATTCTGTTCGGGTTGTTCTTGAAAAGGCAACCCGAACTTTGAATGTTGCGGATTTTTTTGAAATCCGCTTTCCCCTGGTTTAAGAGTTAAGCGGGGCGACTCTTAGATCATCAATGAAAACTAAGGACCCTGTCCGGAAAATGGCAGTATAGACGAACAACGATGAACGATAGACTAACAACGATGAACGACAGACGAACAACGATGAACGACAGACGAACAACGATGAATGACAGACTAAACTCTCGATATAAATATATTTTTAAATATACTATTATTTAATTTTTCAGATACAATTCATTACTTTTGAATATAAATTGTTTATGTACTTATTAAATACTTTTAACCTCTTGTTACTTTACTAATTGAAACAGAAAATTATTATAAAAATTCCATTTGATATGGATAACATTCATTACTTATGCATGAGTCTGACACTTTAGATATCTCTAAACTTAAACTGATACCTGTAGCTGAAATTACCATTGGCCAATATATTATTAATCTTGGCTCTGTTATAGAAACTGAAAGACTGCAACAGCACTATAACCTGATTATTTCTCGTCTTAATGAAAAACAGGTGATAAAGTTTACTGATGATGCAGTTCTTGCTGTTATTTAGATGTAGAAATAACAGGTATTAAACACCAGAGAGCAAAGATAAAAGAGAACAAGGATAAAAAAACAAAGACGATAGACAAACAACGATGAACGATAGACGATAGTCACTACCTAAAAACTCCTTTATAAGCGGGATATTGTCTTAATAGCTTATTCCCCTCCCTTGCTCCCATTACCATAATTGATGTACTTAAAGCGTTTGCAAATTCTGCCGATGGGCCATAAATAGTTACACTGGTTAATCCTGTAGATGGATAACCAGTTTTTGGGTTGATAATATGCGAGTAGCGCTGTCCGTTTATCTCCGCATATTTTTCGTAACTCCCCGACGTAGCTACTGCAGCCTCTTTCATTCGGATTTTCTTTAATATATGATGTGGCTTAAATGGATTATTAACACCAATTAACCACGGCTTTCCATTAGGCTGTGTACCCCATGCAGCTATATCACCGGAAGCATTTACAATACCGGCCTGAACTCCAATACGCTTCATTAATTCCCGACCTTTGTCTGCTGCATAGCCTTTCCCAATAGACCCAAAACCTATCTTCATGCCTGCTCTGGAAAGAAAAATAGTGGAGTTTAAGCTATCCAACACAATAAACTGATAGCCTACATATTGTACTGAACGCTTTATGGCTTCTGCTGTTGGCATCGTATCCATACTTCCGTCGAACTTCCATATTTTATCCATCGCCGCTATACTTACATCGAAAGCACCATTCGTCATTTTAGAATACACTAATGCCCTTTGGGTCAGCTCAAACACTTCCCTATCTACTTTCACAGGTTGTATACCAGCATTTCTGTTGACCAGGGAAATTTGCGTTTCCGGCCGCCATTCAGAAATCAGGTTCTCGATTCTGGAAATTTCAGCAATTACCAGATCTGTATTTTTATCTGCCTCCTGCTGGTCATGGGCTACTACTGTTATTTCGAAAACAGAGCCCATAAGTGTAACCTGCCGCTTAAATATGGCTTGGGCATAAACAGATGGAAATAGCGATATAAATAAAAATATTAACGTCAGATAATGAAGTATTGCAATAAGTTGTCTATTAATACAAGCCATTAATAACAGTCTGTCAGGATTTGATTGCGATCTTTATAATAACTTAAAGGTCTGTCATTTTGTTCTAAAGACAGTTGTTCCAATACCCTTTCCACATCTTTTTGCATATTTAACGAACCACAGATCATAATAACACCTTCTTTTCTCAGTAAGTCTAAAAAGAAACCTGCATCTTGCTGAATAAGATCCATTACATATTGACGCTGTTCTTCTCTTGAAAACGCCAATTTAAAACTCTTCAGCTGTTGTTGAGATATGGATTTCTCCGCAAATCGGCGGTAATCCTGTGTCAGTTCGTTATCGTAACGGAACCCGGCATAGAGATGAACTGGCTTTTTTCGACTATTGCTTAATATCATTCCCAAAAATGGCGCTATTCCTGTACCATTGGCTATCATAGCTATCGCCGGTGCTTTTTCCGGAAAATGGAAATGCGGATTGAACATCACTCTTGCCTGTATGCACTGTCCTTTTTCCAGCTGATATAAAAAACCTGATCCAAAACCATTAGGATATAGCTTTACAACCAGTTGAATGAGTCCGTTACTTTCGCCAATAGAATAAAAACGTTCTCTATTGTTGTTGGCCGGATATATAGCCAGCAGGTCGCCCGATTTAAATTTGATTTTGGACGAGGGTTTTAGAAGAATCTTAAAAGTTGTATTGTCTCCACTAAGTTGTGTTCTTTCAACCACCTGCAATTGCCTTAAGCCTTCTGCCTTAAAACTATACACTGCCGGAGCTGTTGCCAGCGCCATAAGTGATTTTTCACTCCAATGGTGTACCCAGCTTACAAATTCTTCAAGAGATTTGTCGTTTACCGTATGTAATGGCAGAAAGCGGGAAGCCCATGATTGTTTATCCAGCAATTGATCCGTATATACAGCATACGAACAAAAGTCCGGATAGGATGTTGAACCGAAACCTATAACGGAAAACCTCACCGTATGGTCCTGGGGATACTTTTCTATTAAACGCTCAAAATTTCCTGCATTGCTTGGCGCATCTCCCAGACCATAAGTAGATGCAAAGACCAGAATATGCCTTGCTTTCGAATACCTTTGGTATTGGTTCATTTCTGCCAGAAAGGAAGTTTTCCCATCTGCCAGTAGTTGCTTATGAATCTGATTAGCAAAAAATAAAGTACTTCCGTTTTCAGAACCGAATAAAATAACGATCTCTGCCTCATCGGCTTTGTATTTATTTTTAACTCTGGTTCTGCTACGTTTAAAAGTAATCACAAAACCGGTGTACATAAAGAAAACGATATTAAGGGAGGCAATACCTAATATAATTGCCCAAAGTACGTTTGTTCTTCCGGTATGTAAATCCAGGCTTAGTTTTTCTAAAATTACGGTAGAAGGATATTTTGTTTCCTCCTGTATGCTTCCATCGGTCTGGTTAACAGACAGCATACGATCTCTTAATTTCAATACGTAAACCTCTTCGGGGTCTTCGCTGTCAAATGGAAATTCTATCTTTTCCACTTTCGACAGTTTGGTTTGCTTAAATATTTCGAAATCTTCTACTTTTTGGCCTGATTTGTCATTGTATTTGTTTTTGGATACTGTTTGCCGCCCCTCTTTACCCAGCAAATTTACGTTTACCAAAAACAGATAAGTCCCCGTAAGGGAAATGATAAAAACAGGAATCAGTAATAGACGCCCACTTATTACATGGAAATATTGTGAGAAAAAGTCTTTCTGAATTTTCGCGAAGAAATGTCTGATTCCCTGTTGCCGTTTAAGAATCAGGATGGTTCCTGTAAAGGTAATCAGCAATAATAAAAAAGAAACTACTCCCACTATTATTCTGCCAGTTTCCTTTAAAAACAGAGACCGGTGTAGGGCGGTAACCCATTGTATAAACTGACTTTTGGTTTTAAACGATCCAAGTATCTGCCCGCTTAGCGGATCGATATAAGCTTTAACGGTATTTCCTTCCTCGTCCAGTGCATCTACGCTTACAAATTGATTATGGTCAACCGAAACTTCGATAATTTCCGGATAAACCTTACGCAATGCAGATACAGATTGGGCTACGTTTAAAGATTCGAAATTCTTTACCCTATAAGCAGGTACCTTTTCATTTACTGCGTCAATAGCCAGTATTACTCCGGTTACAGAAAGTATCAACAGAAAAAGCGATGACATGATTGCCAAAGCTAAATGCGCATACCTCCAAATAGATAAAGTCATTCTTTAAACTGTTTTATTTTCTTCTCGCCTTTAATCCAGCTCTATAAAAGTTTAGATCGACCTAAACAAGGTGGGTAACAGAATCATATGTTATTTTATAGCATTCAGCTTAACATAACGAATATATCCTTTTCCCTCAGCGCGTTCTGCTAATGCTTCTGCCGTTAAAGGAATCTCCACATCCGTAACATGATATTTTTGTTCTTCAACAGCTGACTCGAAACGCAATTTATAACCTTTGCCCAGTTTGCTATCTTCTATTTCTATGGTTCGCATTGCCCTGTCGCCACCACCAACGGAAGCACCAGTAATTGCACTTAATTTCTCTTTGGTTTTTGCCTGAAATTTATACCAATCTTTGAGGGTATTATACCATTGTTTGTCGGTTCCTAAAACTGATAGTGTTTTCTCGTAGCCTCCTTTTGGATTGATTAAGGATATAATTACATATGCTTCTTTCCCCTGATAGGCGTTCATCTGGATCATGCATTTATATTTAGTAGCCTGACCAAAAGCGGTTACAGAAGAAAAAGCTAAAAAGGGTATCAGTATTAAAAATTTTAAAGAGGTGGTCTTCATACTATTATTTTAAGAAATCTATAGATACGTTATTGGATTTTAAGAACTGATTCTCTTTAGCTAAATCGTAAGCTGTCTCGTCAAACTCTGTTTTTAATTTCTTATCTGCTCCTAACGCTATTAGTTCTTTCAGAATTTTATCGTCTTTGGCAATTAAAGCCGCTTTATGCAATGCAGTTGTTCCTTCTTTATCCTGCGCATTGATATTGGCACCCAATTCTTTAGCTTTTTTAATAAGTTTTTCGTTCTCTTTAGCTACTGCTAAATGGTATAAAGAACTTCCGTCTTTTTGTACTTTGGTGACGTCTAATCCTGTATTCTTCAATAAAGCCAATTTTTCTTCGAAATCATTACCTGCAGGGGCAGTTTGCGGACCTGGTCTTCCTTCTCTGAAAGAATTAAACCAATAGTAGGCTAGATTTCTACCGTCCTTATCCAATGCATTGATATCTGCGCCATTCTTTAAAAGTACACCCGCTACTTCGGCAGAACCGAAAGCAATCGCTCTGGTTAAAGCCGTCTCACCTTTTTCATTAACAGCATTGATATTTTTTACTTTTGGCAATAAAACATTCAATAAAGTGATATCTCTACCACTCGCAGCATTAATTAATACCGTATTGCCTTCGCTATCTGCTTTGTTTAAATCTACTCCTTTAGTTAAGAAATAGTTAATTACTTCCATATTTGGCCTGCGTACCAGAGCATGCAATATTGTTGCTCCGTCTTTATTGGTTGCTTTAGGATCTAGTTTTAAAGTTTCTACTAAGTATTTATAAGTGTCTATTCCATTACTTACCTGTCTTGATCCCTGAGTAGCAAAGAAAAGTGCTCCGCTTGTAGGTTTTACTCCTTTTTGAATAAACTTATTTATCAAATCCTGATTGCCTAACCTTGCTGCATAATCTACTACACTGTTACCATTATTATCCTTATCCTGAAGGCTAAGACCTTTTGTGATGAAATAATTTGTTAGCGTTAAATCTTTATCAAATGGTGCAGCCAACATCATTAATGTCGCTCCGTCTTCGTAACGCTGTGTTGGATTTACACCTGCTTTAAATAATGCATCATACACCGCAGTATTTTGATTTCCGGTAGCTGCTGCATAAGCTGCTATTGGCTCTCCATGACTATCTGCATAATTTACATCAGATCCCTTAGCTATTAAATAACTAACTATCTCCGCATTTCCTGCTGCCGCTGCCCAATGCAGGTATGAACGACTATGGTGTGTCTTTTTAGTTACACTATTCCCCTCTTGCTCTACCAAAAACTTAATTATATCATTAGAAGCTTTATTGTTAATGGCGATAGTCACCGGATCAAATGAAGCTGCATTTGGCTGTGATGGGCTATTACCTTTTGCTATTTCGGCTTTTACCGACGCTAAATCGGGATTGCTTTTCCAATAGTCGGCACTCATTAAAGAATTGGTTTGAGCTTTTCCTAAGTATGTAGTAAAAAGAAACGCTGCAAATAACAGTTTTTTCATATCGCGTATATATGCTTTCAATTATCGTTATTTAAATTCAGTCTAAATACAAGGCAAATCTAATAAAATAATTCTCTTATAAAAAAGTTTGTTGCTAGTTCTTCGCTGTTGGTAGATTGGGTTACATCGTATGAGGAAGGGAGTTAGGAATTTCTATGAGGAGCTATGAGTTTTTTAGGAAAGCGGAGTTAGAAACTCCTTTTCATGTATTAAATCCGTAGAGACGCAGGCTTAACTCTACGGACAGGAAAAATGGTAACGGGTATCGATTGTTCAAAGGATTATTTTGACATTACAGCATTAAAAGATGGGAAGGCCATCTTCAAAGGCAGGTTTAATAACAATGCAGCGGGGTTTACGGATATGTTGCCCCATGTTCTGCAAACACAGGACTGTCCGTAGAGTTAAGTGAAACGTCTCTACGGATTATCAAATAAAATAGAGTCTCCAGACTCTATCTCTTTTACTTACTACCGAATTAAAGCATATCCAACTCAATCAAACCTTTGTCTGCTGTATAATAATCTATTCCAGAAGAATAAACATAATCTTGTTCCCTCCTTACAATATTTGCCCTAACTGGATTTTCATGTAGATATTGTAACTTTGTTTCAAGTATCTTATCATTTTCGCATTGTATAGGATGGTTATCCTGTTGCCAAAATTGAAAATCTTTATTTTTACTATTTCTTTCTCCGGCTTTTCTAAAAATCCATAGCATCCAATTCTTTCTGCTTTCGCGATTATTTTCTGAAATAGCTTTTAAAATATTACTGGAAGTAAATTTCTTAAAATCCCTTAGGATATCTGATAATCGATTAGGTTCGACAGCGGATACTATTAAATGTACATGATTGCTCATAATACACCAGGCATGTACTCTTAACCCCTTATTTGCCCGACAATATTTCAGGCTCTCCACTACGATGTCGGCATAGTTCGTTCTCGAAAAGACATCTATCCATTGTATTACTGAGAATGTAATAAAATGAATGGCAAACTGATCCTTAATCAAATAACCTCTCTCTGACATAATAACGAATATAGTCTTTTAAAATTTATTGACGAGAGTTGGAAACGTCCTGTTATTAATGTTGGGAAAGGAGGACACGAAATTACAAACTCCTTTTTCATTTATTAAATTCGTAGGGACACTGTGTTCAACTCTACGGACAGAAAACATTTTAGTTATAAGGAACTATGAAATTAGATTTCTTATTATTTATTATGGAAGATGCTTATTATTGATAGGAATACGGAGTTACAAACTCCTTTTTTATTTATCAAATCCGTAGAGACGCAGGCTTAACTCTATGGACAGAAAACACAGAAAACACACAGAAAACACAGGAAACCTATCCCGAGGAATAAACAGAGTCTTGTTCGCACAGGACTGTCCGTAGAGTTAAGTGAAACGTCTCTACGGATTATCAAATAAAATAGAGTCTCCAGACTCTATCTCTTTTACTTACTACCGAATTAAAGCATATCCAACTCAATCAAACCTTTGTCTGCTGTATAATAATCTATTCCGGAAGAATAAACATAATCTTGTTCCCTCCTTACAATATTTGCCCTAACTGGATTTTCATGTGGATACTGTAACTTTGTTTCAAGTATCTTATCATTTTCGCATTGTATTGGATGGTTATCCTATTGCCAAAATTTACAATATTTCAGACTCTCCACAACGATGTCAGCATAGTCTGGGTCTCGAAAAGACATCTATCCATTGTACAACTGAAAATATAATAAAATGAATAGCAAACTGATCCTTAATCAAATAATCTCTCTCTGACATACTAACGAATATAGTCTTTTAACGTTTTACCGGGCGAAAGTTGGGGAAATTCTTGTTATCGATATTGGTAGGAACGTGGAGTTAGAAACTCCATTTTATAATTAAATCTGTCGGGATGCTCTGCTTAACTCTACGAACAGGAAAAGGTTCTCAGCTTGGTTCAACAAGCTGTTTAAGTTGGTTAGGCTACAGAATCTTAGTAAAGCTCGCTTTCCATTGGAATGATGTCTTGTAATTTAGGCAAGGGCCTTATCAAAATTTTCTTCTTCGTATTACGCAGTATTGCATTTGTATCATACCGTTCGGTTTTTTCAATCCTTATTCCCGTTGAAAGATTAAAATCAACAATCTCAGATTCCCCCCTTCCATTTGAGGAAATTATTGAAAAACCTATCAATTCAAAATTACCATTCTGAAATCTAAACTTATGTTCAAAATGCCCTCTTAGTAATTCACCATTAACACTTAGTACGCCATTTTTTATTATTATATCAGAGAATCTATCTCCAGTGTGTATCCATCTCTTCCGTATGGATATTGTGCTTCGATCATTTTAACGGAAGTTGCAATTAGCTTGAATTGTCTATCTGGTTGTTGAAAAAATATTTGAAGTCTATAAGGAGCATTTTCATTTAATGTATCCTGAGTTATAATAACTTTATCTAATAAATCGTCTTTGTTGAGATCGCCTAAAACTTCTTTGACCTTATAATTGAAATTATATTCCTGTTTGCTAGTCTGCGCAAAACAGTTTAACTGGAATACTGTAAGAATTATCAGAATAAGTTTTTTCATTTGATTACAAATATTAGAACGCCTCCAAACCACAATCTTTGTTATTATTTCAGATTTTAAATAGATATTAACCGCAGCTTGAAAAACAAAAGGGGACTTTTTAGAGAATTTTAGCCCCCTTTTTATAGTCAAAACTATTTACCTGTACTGATACTCATAGCATTCAGATAATAAAATCCATGCTTGTCTGTATTTTTACTCCCTGCAGTTATATCTACAATCAACTCGCCATTTGCATTTGGACGAATATTCTTTACGGTTACCAATTGGCTGTTATTATTTGTTGCGTTTACCGTACCTATAACTTTTTTTGCTCCGTCGGTGGTAAATTGTGTTTCTCTGTTATCAACATCCTTTGCGGATCTCGAGGAGAAATAATTAAGCGTATACTTTTTTCGGGAATCTAATCCCGAGATTTTCAACACACTTCTCTCTACCTTTTTCTTATTAAATTCCTCTTTCGAATTTCCATAAAAAGTACTGGAAGAAACATCTTCTGGCATCTCTATAGTCGTCGAAGTTTTCTTTGGTCCACTTACATTTTTACCGGTGAATCCTTCCACCAGCGTCAGTCTGATTCCTGTAAAGTTCCCTTTTTTGTCCACCAGATTATCTATTCCTCCGCCATTATTGAAATAAGCCAGGTTATTCCAATCGTCGTAGGCTTTTGCATCTCCAAAATTTATATAAACGGGACTATTTGATAATTGAACATTTTTAGCCTGAAAATCTTTTAATTCTGTTACCTGATAAGGGTTTAGAACTGCATCGTGGGCTGCTGTTTTTGCCAGCTGACTTGCTCTGGTGTTAACTGTTTCTGGTTTAAAAGGATTATTGAGCACTGGCTTGCCAAAAAGCTTTTCAAACCATGTACAAGCCGCTGTAAACCGACCTATGTTTAAATCAAGGTGATAACCATCTCTGTTGAAGTTATCGCCGATATAGCTTGTTCTGCCATTTTGAATTGCTGTTCCTGCCGGTACAACGATATTTATTGGAACTATATTTTGTACTTCTTTAGATACATTTATAATAGACTGGTACATCTTGTTCTGATCTCTGTCATAATTATCAAAGCCTTTATGCTCCGAGTTTTTCGCATATGCCCACGTCTGGTGATATATGTATTTTACATCAGGGTTTTTCGCTCTTTGCTTTACATAGTTAAACAGTTCCGGTAAATTTTCCTTTACTGATTCTAAATTTCCCGACAGCGGGCTTGCTTGCTGAAAACTGATATAATCCCAATTTTCATCGGCCAAAGCTGTTTCTATAGAAGTATTTGGCGTTGTTTTTTTCACGCCATCCAATCCAATTTTTCTATAAGAATATACTGCCTTATTTTCTCTTATATTCTTTACATGCAGTTCTAATGGTGCACCGCCTATATAAAGATTTGCAATAATTACTTTTATACCTTCTGCTTTCGCTAAATCATAAAGGTAGTTTTCTACGCCATCTTCTGAAAAGCTATTTCCGATAGCGAGTATTTTCGTAACCTTTCCGGTTTGAGCACTTACATGAGAAGTCTTAAATACTGAGAGACCTAAAAAAAGAAAAACGAACCAGAGCCTTGCAGTTGCAATAAAGGTTCTTCGGGAAATCAGATTTTTCATGGTTTATTTATGCTTATTTTTTAATTACTTCAGAAATTGCTTTTCCTATTGAACCGTTTGGAGCCTGTATATGTAATAAGGCTGCAACTGTAGGCGCAATATCGCACATAGAATAGTTTTCTACGGAGCTTCCCTGATTAATTCCCCATCCCATAAAGATTAAAGGTATATGGGTATCGAATAAATTCCATACGCTATGCGAAGCGCCTTTTGAGCCTCCTAATGTCCATCCCGGTTCTGGAATAAATGCTATTTCTCCTGTTCTTTTTGCATTATAACCGTTAACAAGCATTTCTTTAATTTTATTTGGAATCGATGCATTACCAATAATTTCCATATCGGCTGCAAATTGGATCCCTTTCTGTTTCATCAGCAAGGTAACAACATCTCTTTTTAGCGTTGGATAATCAACTCCTTTTTCTATAGCAGCCTTAGCATTTAAAGAAATGTATAATCCAGTATTACCAGTAACAATATTTTTGATACCGTATTTCGCTTCTACCATTTTATTTACCGCCGTTAAGGCATTTTGCTTTAAGCCCAATAAACCTGTAGGGATATTATGTTCTTCAAGAAATACTGAATTATGAGCTCCGCCATGGTCTGCTGTTAAAAACACAGTATAATTTCCTTTTCCAACTTTACTGTCCAAATATTTGAAGAATACAGAAAGATCCCGATCTAATCTTAATAAACCATCTTCTGCTTCTACAGAATTGGCCGAATACATATGACCTATATAGTCGGTAGACGCACAGTTAACTGTTAAAAAATTAGTAACGGTGCCATTTGCCAAATCATACCCTTCGATTGCTGCTTTTGCAAATTCCAATGTTAAAGTATTTCCAAATGGCGTTTTTCTGATATGATCTGGATTGAGTTCATAATATTTTTTGATATCATGTGGAAACACAGGCTTTTTCTCTCCAGGAAAAAGACCTTCCCATGGCACATAATCTGGTGTACTCTGTATATAACTATCTATAGGATATAAAGTATTCCAACCATCTTTCACTAAATTACGTCCTACTTTTTTACTATTGAAATCATTTACCCAGGCAGGCAAATCTTTCATATAGTAAGTACTGGTTATAAAGTTTTCACTTTCGCTATCTAGCCAGAAAGCTGCTGTTGGCGTATGCCCTGCCGGCATAATAGCCGCTCGGTCTTTCATTGAAACACCTACTATTTTTGAGCGAAAATTGGTAGCTAATGCCAGTTCGTCTGTAACAGTGGAAGCCAATAAATTTCGCGGAGACATTTTCCCTGCTGCCGATTTACTTCCAACAGTTTGTTCTACTGTGTCTTCTGCACAATACCATTTTCTTCCGGTAAGCTGGTCTACAAAATCATTTGAGGTTATACCGTGTATAGCGGGTACTGATCCGGTAAAAATTGTGGAATGACCAATTGCGGTAACGGCAGGTAAATGTGTGATATATGTGTTTTCGCAGCTAAAACCTTCATTAAGCAGTCTTTTGAAACCACCTGTTTCATAACGATCATAATAACGATAGAGATAGTCCCAACGCATTTGGTCTACTACTATACCAACAACAAGTTTAGGTCTTGCCAATCCATTGCTTTTCTTTTCTTTAGCATGTGCAGTAAAAGTACCACATGTTAGCATTAAATAAAGAAAAAATTTCAGGCTGTTTAGTGTGCTACGTGTTTTCATTCAACAATTTTGATTCTCAGATGTGTTTATACTCCTTGTAAATGTACAAGAAGCTAAAAAGAAGTCAAAAAAATCAACACCTTTTATTCCACAAAACATGTTGATTTTCAAGAATTCATAAATGGCTTTACGCAATTATTTGATGAATATAACAGTTTCCACCATACGTTGCCCGTAATGATCGTATTTTTTATTATCTGTCGGGTGGTTGACAATGCCATTAAAAGGTTGACCTTTTACCCACATCATTGTAGATCCTCCACCGTCTATATTCATTGCAGATTTTGGATTGAAGAAACGCTGTAAAAATGCGGTTAGTTCTTTTGCCGACATTCCCAGAGCTTCTTTGTTTCTACCGTCAACAGCAATTAATAATAGTCGCCCTTCTTGTGTTACAGCAATTGCAGTTCTTGGATGACGTACACCCTGATGTTTCAGATAATGTTCATAATGGAGCTTTTTGATATCTTTACCAGTGGTGTCTGCAAAGGTTAAGCCTACCGGTTTAAAATTATCAATTAACATTGGCGCCCCTGTCATGATATTTTTGGATTTTATTGCAGAGAAATTTTCTGGTGAAAATTCAATATCAAATTGTTTACCCTCATCATCAAACGTAAACATTCCCTGATGCTTCCACCAATAAATGCTACTTTTAGGCACTTTTACTTTTTGAATATCCTGCCCTTTTAAACGCAAATGCATATAATCTGCTGAATCTTTTTTCTCTATGAAATAGGTAGCGTTAATACCTGCTATAGCACCCGGAATTCTGTTTGCAAAAACGGATAATGAATCTTTTTCCTTTTTATATTCGAAAACCATTTTACCTAAACCCGCACCCGGATTGAAGCTGATTACGTTCACATTCTGGTTGGCAAACTGTTTATCTGTCTTGCTGCTATATTTATACCATATTACATCTTTCCTTAAGGTGTCCGTGGTCCAACCTGTTTTCTCCTTCAATTCGGTAACTGCCGATTGACTGATTCCCCTTTTTCCTGAACAAGCAGAGAAAATTAACGCAGCACTTAATAAATAACTAACTCTTAACATTTATTTTCATTTTTATGAATATTACGAACTATAAGTTTGATCTGTTTTGTAAGTACCTATAAAACTCCGTTCATCCAAACTACTGTATTTTATTTAAATACATAAATTCTTTTACTCCAAATGTTAGGGGCAATCTTAAAAGCAGAAAACATTGTAATATTATTTCTGAATCTACTTTATCAAACCGCCCTTTATTTCATTTGGACATTGAAAATTTAATAGGTGTGTTAAAGTTTTATAGCTAAAATCTTTTTAGATTTTCTACTCTTCTCTGCCATAAATGCCATCATGTGACTTTCCACAGAAACTGAAATATCTGATGATAATATCGACTTATCCTGATTCGCTACAGCTTGAACAAAATCTCTTACCATAAGCATATCTCCTCCTCCGTGTCCAGCATCTTTATATTCTTCAATATCTTCAGCCTTAGGTTTGAATATTGTTCTCTTTCCTGTTTTAAAATCAGTATAAACCAGTTCATTCATATCCCCCACTAAATCTCCCATTGCGCCCATAACACGGGTTCTTCTACCTCCATAAGAGGTAAATGCTTCCATAGAAAGACTAGCGGTAACGCTATTGTCGAATTGGATGCTTGTAACATAATGATCCGGCTGGTCATTATCCATTTTATAAACGCATCTACCATAATTGGTTGTTTTTAATTTCTCCAAAATGATATTTCCCTGTTCTTCCTTAGTTATTCCTTCTGTCGGAACATCTAAATGTCTAATTCTTATACGCTTCCTATAATAATGTTTAAGCGCAGAATAAGGACATTCTTTTTCTACGGTACAACCATCAATACATCTTGCAGTACTGCCCGCTGGTGCATTTTCTTTACGGAACCATTTTAAATCTCCCATAGCGGCAATATGCTTACTTGGTTTATCTACAATCCAACGTACAATATCCAAATCATGACAAGATTTAGCCATAATAATTGGTGTGGATGTTTTTGAATTATGCCAATTTCCACGTACATAAGCATGAGCCATATGTAGATGTTCGATAGGCTCCAAATGCTGTACGCTCACTATTTCTCCAATAGCTCCTTTAGAAACCAGTTCTTTCATTTTTACAAAGTATGGAGCATATCTCAAAACGTGACAAACAGCGACAATTCTTCCAGTTTTCTGAGCCATTTTAAGAATATCTCTGCATTCTTTTTCTGTAGGCGCTATTGGCTTTTCCAGCAAAATATCATAGCCCATTTCTAAGGCCTTCATACAAGGTCCATAATGTAAGTTGTCTGGTGTAGAAATAATAATTGCATCGGCAAATTTCGGACGTCTGAACACATCTTCCCATGTCTGAAATCTGTTTTCCTTAACTATATTATGATCTTTAGCATATTTATCGTTTCTATATTGATTGGGATCTGCAACACCAACTATTTTCAATTCATTAGGGCGGGATAATGCATATTTTCCGTAAACAGTACCTCTACTTCCCGCTCCTATCGTAACTGCAGTTATCGTCCTGCCAATAGGCTTATAATCTCTTTCAGGCGCTCCATCAAAAATAAAAGTATCTTCAGATATCTTTCCCAATACATTCGTAGTAACTACTGATGCACCTAAAGTAAGGCTCAGCGTTTTTAACAAATTCCTTCTATTCATTTAATTATTTTGTTTTTGATACTATAGCCCATCCGTTAGCCACTTTTCTAAGTGAACCTCCAGAAGGACGGTTCTTTACGGCAATATTCGATTGATTTAAAGCTACGTAGGTAGTAGACCCTCCTCCATCTAAATTAACTGCCTCCCTTACACCCAGAGCATGAAATATTTCTGCAAGCTCATCTAAAGTCAAACCATTGGAATAATCGGGACTACGACCATCAACGATTAAAAAAAAGACCTCTTTATTATTATTAAAAGCCACTGCGGTTCTCGGATGGATAGCAGCATCTGTTTGAGCTACCGGTTTCCCTTCTTGAACTAATCTTTGAAAACCGCCCATAGCATGCATAATCATATTTTGTTCATTAGGAAAGGTTTTCATATTTCCTATAATTGGGTTTCCTGTTTTCGTAATTCCAAAATAAGACCTCGTAGCAGTAGTCTTGGCTTTTAAAGGTATTCCATTTACGATGGTTATGCCTCTTGGTTCTCCCGTAGACATATCGAAATAGTCTGAATTTAGTGCTGCTATCGTTTGATATCCGTCAAAAAGATTGGACTTCACCATATCCGGAATAGTTTGCATACCAAAACCAATTGAACCATTCGGCGTCAAAGGCTTTATTTGGATGCCCTTATCGTTAAGATCTACCTTAACAACAAAAAGTACCATTGGTAAATTCTTATTACTTATGTACTCCAAATTATACTCTTTTACGCTTTTATTTAGTTTCGTTTCTTTATAGAAGACTACCTTTTTTATTAAGGTAGTCTTCTTTGTAAGTATAGATTCTAAACTTTCGCTGTTTTCTACCTGTTCTTCTGCTGGTTTACCATCAACAGGTTTTATTTTCGACAAGGTTTCATTCGAAACCTTGCAAGAGAAAAACAGGAAGTAGACAAAAAGAAATACCAGATAACGTTGCTTCTTCATTTTTTCTTTAATTAGCTTTAAACTTCGTAGTTGATATACCATTATCTGACGATATAGACAAAATGTAAATACCCGGTGTTAAAGAAATAGGCAAAACAATATCTCCGTTCATCTTTGATACATCTTTAATGGTTATCAACTGCCCATTTATATTGTATACCTGTAATATCCGATTATTGAAAACACGATCATTGGTAAACACAGTTAATTTCTCATTTAGATAATTTACCGAGATGCCTGAAACAACTTTTAGGTTATCAAAATTTATATTAAGGACCTTAGAAGGTGTCGATTTTCCATCAAAATCAATTTGTTTCAATTGGTAGTAATTCATCCCAACAAATGGATTATTGTCCATATACTGGTAATCAATTTTAGTTGAACTGTTGCCAGCACCGGAAATTGTAGTTAATAAGCTCCAATCTTTTCCATCTGAGGATTTCAGGACATCGAAATGGGAATTATTTTGCTCTGATGCTGTTGTCCATCTTAGTTTTACAGTATTATTGAGTTTACTCGCTTCAAAAGCTGCTAAGGTAACTGGTAGTGGATTTGTTATTGTTGAAGTACCTTGTATTTGCAGCGCAAGATCATAACTATCTGCAGAACGGCCTATTGCAAATGTTCCCGAATTTGCTGTATTAAATCCCCATACGTATAACCTAAAAACTATCGAATCTGCTTTAACATTCTGAAGTGCGGTGATCCCAGCTAAATCTACTACAGGTTGATAAACGCCATTGGTATTAGTGCTGGTAAATGTAACTTCACTGGTAAGGTCTACAAACTCACCATCATTTATTTTGTATCGCCATAAGTATTTGTTCCCTCCTGCAGATGACCTACGTAGGTTTGCATGTAAGGCTTTTAATGATAAAGCTACATTCGCTTTTGGACTAATGTCGAAAGTAAAATAGTTACCATAGTTTTCTGCTTCTTCTAAAGTTGTAACAACATTAGAAGATACTGCCGTAAACCCTCTTTGAAGAGTGACGTTATATTCAGGATTTGCATTTAAACCAGATCCTCTTTTTAAACTGGATGGCTTTATATTAGCGTGTGTTATATTTGAAGTAATAGCAACTTCGTTTCCTTCTGCCCTTGATCCATTGTTTGAAGTAGACAAACCCCATCCTAATAAACTCTCTGTTAAATCGTTATCCACATCTCCAAACAGATTAAATCCTGGAATTCCGTTTAAGTTTCTAAACGCAAATGTACTGGATGTATTAATTCCTCCTATTATATAAAGCCTAAAATAGATTTTAGTATTTGAACCTATACTTTGTAATTCTGGTATTTCACTTAGATTAATTTCGGGTTGAACAGCAGCTGTAGCATCGTGAACAAAAGCCTGATCTACGGCATTAATAGGTTTGAAATCACTTTTCTCTGCACTATTAATACTATAATACCAACGATAATGTGTCGCAGCAGTTGCAGCTGACTTTCTGATTATCCACTCTATCCTATTTAAAGAAGATTTTACCGCATTTTTTGTTTCAAACTGAATCTGCAAATATTCATCCCTGTCGAATGCATTAGCGAAAGTAGATTTGGTTTCAGCTGTATAAACATATTGATGCGAACTACTATAGCCCTCAGGCAAACCCGTATTTCCTTTCAACCCGGCTCCTCGTGAAACAAAGGCATTCACAACTCCACCAACACTTGCAGTTGAATTAAATGTCGCTACATTACTATTGTTTCCAGAAGTTAAATCGATACTCTTTAAGTCTAACTGAAATACAGGTACTACCGGTACAATTTTCTTTATTTCCTCGAAATACTGACTATATTCTGAGAACAGAGTCGAATTAGTTAAAGTAACCAAAACCTCATTATTGGTTTTCAATGCCCCATCTGTATAGTTATGGGATCCCGTTATAATTACTTTTGCATTTATTTTACCATTCCAATCTCCCTCTATCAACATCATTTTTGCATGAATATTTAATTTAGCGGCGGCTCCCTCCTCTAAATTAAATATCCTCACAGTGGCACCCAATGCTTGCAGTTGACGTAATTTTACTTTTGTTTGTGTTCCTGCAGCATCCTTCGCAAATACTTCTATATTAGCTCCCTGATTTCTAAGTTGAATCAATTTATCTATTATTGCGGGTCTCGAATCTGACCAATCGGACATTGCAATTCTGATTTTTGAAGCCGAAACGTTGCTTATTGCATTTAAGCTTTCAACAACATCATCTTCATTGGTATTCACTCCAGTGCCTCTCTTAGGGAAGAAAGCCAGTTTAACATCATTTTCATTAAAAGTATTGTAAACAAAACCGCTAGACATCCCCGATGTAGCATAGGTTTTAATGGTATTCCAGTTTCTCAAAAATGCCTGATAAATACCTGAACTATTAAACATTAAAGCATCTTGTATTTTTTTCGTATCTGATACCGTGAAGTTATTTGAAGTTTGAAATGTGACATTACTTAAAACCCCCTCTTGAGTTAGAACTTTGGAAAACAATACAAATTTATGATGATTGATCGCATTGGAGCTTACATCATTTACACAAGTTATAATTTCAGAATCAGGCAGATTAGCTTGTAACCAGGGCAAACTGGTCGCATTAGCCACTTGGCTATCAGAACGACTCATATCTACTATCATATGCAAATTAACCCCTCTTTGTTCCGCAACTTTTAATGCATTTAAAACACCCTGATGACTAATCATATAAATACTCATATGAATATCTTCTCCTGCCGGTGTTTGATTAATGTTGTATATTAACTTATTAATAATTACTTCGGATGCTTCTCCCTTAGCTATCTTCTTTTGATCTGTAAAATAAGCTTGTTGAATAGTGGAGTTAATTACTTGATTATAATCATATACCTTTCCCTCGATGGTTATTCCGTAATCAGTATTATTTGATGAGCGACCTACCGCAAAAACACCTGTACCAACACCAACAGTATACCCCCAAACATATAATCTAAATTTAACTATAGAATTTGCCGCAATTAATTGTAAATCTTCTTTCCCAGTTAAATCGACCGGACTTTGGATTACACCTTGATTATCTGCTGTAAATGACCTATCTTCAGATAAATCTTTAAAATCGCCACCGTTAATACTATATCGCCACCTATACCAAGTAGCATCACCCCCGTTTGTAGACCTTCTAAGTTTAGCTTTTAGCGTAGATAAGGAACTAGCAAAATCATCTTTTGGTTGGAATGTAAATTCTATATACCCATTTTGAGCAAGAGAAGTCTGATAAGTATCTAAAATTACTTTTGTTGTACATGCAAACGAATTCGCGTAGTTATACTCTTTAAAACCGGCACCACGGCTTAAAACAGAACTTTTTATACCAGAAGCATGATTTGTTGAGGTATAAGTTAAAGAGTCCCCTGATACAGTGGTTCCTCCAAGAGCAGAAGTTCTGAACTGCCATCCCAGCAGTATTTGTTCTTGAGCTTGTACGGTTACAGACGTAAAAACGGCACACAGTACTACCAAGAACATGTAAAAACATGTTTGTAGAGTTTTTTTCATAATGGTCCAGCTTATGAATGAATAATAAATTGATTAGTTTATTCTAAATACAGATTCCCTTAAAATCTGCATTTAATGCAAACAATAAGAGAGGCTCATAACCTCTCTTATTGCAGTTTTTAATTAGATGTGTCTTTTTTTATTTTAACGATTTTTCTTATCACGTAATTGTTCATGTCGGCTATGAATACATTACCTTCTTCGTCGACAGCAACATCGGTTGGATTATAAAACCTTGATATGCCAGGCAATCCATTAACATATCCATTATTATCAAAAGCATCCGGCCCACCTATTGTTGATACCTGACCGTTTTTTATCATTCTGATGGTATGAGATTTACCGGCAGTTCCTTCCAGCTCAGAAACATAAATAGTACCATCTTTATCGATATCCATTCCCCAGATATTATTAAATCTTGCTTTTAACACTTCTCCATCAACATGGCCCCCAGTTCCCGCAGCATTACCTCCAGAACCAGCTATGGTAACGGTTTTTCCTGTACGAACATCAATTTTTCTAATACGCTGACCATACCTATCTGCAGAATATAGAAAACCATCCTTTCCCATACAAACAGCAGTTGGTCGGTTAACTGTAACATTAGGCCAGATACCATCTGCTATACCTGCTATTCCATTTCCCGCTAAGGTGGAAACTCTGCCATCTGGAGTAATTTTTCTAACTGCATGGTTTGCTGCATCAGCTACATAAACATTTAAATCATCATCTACTGCCAAACCCGTTGGTGTATTTAAAAGTCCATTTGCTCCGATACCATCGGTATATCCCGAGGTTGCCGCCCCTGCTCCTCCGGCTATAGTAGAAACCGTATTAGTTGACAAATCAATTTTACGAATTCTATGGTTTCCATTATCTGCAACATAAATATTACCGTATTTATCTACAGCAGTTTTATACGGATTATTAAAAGATGCAATAGAAATATCGCCATCTACTCTTCCCGCTGTACCGGTACCAGCAATCTTAGTTACTATTCCTGCTTTTGAAATTCTTTTTATTGCTTGCGCAGTTCTATCCGCAACGATTAAGTCTCCTGTAGTTGGATCAAAAGACACACCGTTTGGCAGCATAAACCTAGCTTCCGCAAGTGTCCCCAAAACATTCCCTGCCACGTTTGCACCTGCATAAGTTGAAGTTAAATAAGTGTACTCTATTTCATTTCCATTTTCATCAACATCAGCAGAAGGCATTCCGTATGTAAAAGCCGGGCCATTTGCTGTTGAATTCTTTACCGTTATAGTAAGTACCCCCGTACTTCCACCTGCTGGAACAAGTACAGTTAACAAAGTATCGCTAGCCGTTAAAACCTCTCCTCTGACACCTGAAAATTTTACTATATTTTCTGCAGGAGCCGGAGAAAACCTTTTTCCCTTTATAGTCAAAATACTATTTTCCAGTCCGACGGTAGGA
Organism: Pseudopedobacter saltans DSM 12145; assembly: GCF_000190735.1. Taxonomy (GTDB): domain Bacteria; phylum Bacteroidota; class Bacteroidia; order Sphingobacteriales; family Sphingobacteriaceae; genus Pseudopedobacter; species Pseudopedobacter saltans. The sequence goes on along the minus strand of NC_015177.1, from coordinate 103,092 downwards.
GATATCTGAGTGATTAAAGGACTCTTAGATTGTGGAACAGAATTACCATTGTCTTCTTTACATGCTGTAAACAAAACAGTTAAAACTGTACATATTATTAAAATCTTTTTCATTTCCTTAGATTGAGAATTAATCAATATTTTGATAAACTGTAAAATCATCGATATTTAGCATACCCGTTTGCCCATTTGGATAACCATCGTATCCTAGCTTATTAATTCTAAAACGTACCTTTCCTTTAATATTTACATTAAAAGTTACTATTGAAGGATTTTTTGTATTAGTTTCTGCAACAGTATTACCCAGTTTCGTCCAGGTTGCACCCTGATCCTGAGAATATTCCAGGTTCCATGCCGAAGCAACTTTTGGATCACTTGAATACAAACCGTAAATAGCATGTATAATTTCAATTTTAGAGGCACCATGTGTTAAATCGAAATTCATTTCTAAATATGCAGACCCATTTAATTTATCTTTTAAACGAATAGCTTGAAGACCATTTAATGGATTAAATCTGTCATAACTAGGTGTGTTTCCGATTACTGCCTGATATAATCTCCAAGTACCTGAACCAAATGTTACTTTATCGTCAATTGCGGGCATTAAGTAGTCCGCTTTTTGAGAAGCTGGTACACTTTCGAAAGTTTCTGGAAAATTTGCATAGATCGCCCCTGTTTCGTTAAAAGTATCCTCTTCATTTCTCATTCTCAACAAAGTCTTTGCTCTGTTGAAGTTGTTTGAATTCGCGTCATAATAGGTGGCTATGCCTACAAAATCTGCTAATAAAGGCAATGCTTTTTGGGCAAAGCTTGCTGTTGGTAGCGTAGTCAAATAAATGGCACTTGCACTTTCTGTATGAAATTTCGCTTCTCCATTATAAACCTGACCATTTGCCACATTATCAAAGCTCATACTATTAAGCTGAACCAAAGTACTTTCGTAACCAAAAAAGTTAGAATATAAGTCGATTAAAGTTACCAGCCTGGGTTTTACTATATTGTTAGAAGAAACCTTTGTGATCTTAGAAAAAGTAAAGTTTTCTCCACTAACTTTTAATGCTCCATTTTTTCGGGCCAAAACAGTTCCATGTATATCAATTTTAATTGAGTCCCCCAAATTGACATCCACATTATTATCATTAAAACTAAATATTAGTCCAGACGTAGTTCCTCTTGAGGAGTTTTGAACAACAATTTCATTGGGTGCAATATTTCCATTATTTCGATCTGAAATGACTACACCAGAGACTTGATAAGCGCCCTCAAAATTTTCTTTATTGATTAATACGTCATCTCCGTTATGAAGACTTTTTATTTTAGTAATACTCATCACTGTACTTACCGTACCTCCAGACTCATATTCATTTTTAGAACACGATGCCAATACGATTAATCCAGCCAGGTAAACAAAAAAATTCTTTAGATATATTTTCATCTTTATTTCTTATTTATTCCACCAAACTTTAGTTTTCAAATCGTCACCTCCCATGTTGGCAACTGCCTCTTTATAATTTTCCCTGTTTAATGTTTGAACGTTAACTGGATATTTTAGTCTTGTAGGCATAATACCGTCATTTTGCAAACCTTGCCCTTTTGGTAAAACTGGGAATCCTGTACGTCTTAACTCTATCCAAGATTGGAAGTCTGTAAAGAATAAAGTGTAATATTTCTGAGTAATAATTTTTTCTAACTTACGAGACAAAGATGTTGTCTCGTCCCATGTTGCCGAAGTAGTTAAAAAGTAATTGCTAGGTACAGTGCCGCCCCACATGGTAATAGCTGCAGTTACGCCATCTTTATAATACGTTTCTGCGCTGCCCGGGATATAACCTTTTAATGCGCATTCTGCCAGAATAAGTTTTAATTCTCCGTAATTGATAATATTCCCTAATAAAGGTTCGGATTTTAATGTCGCTAAATACTGAGATTGAGGTGCAGGAATTTGCCCAACTGGATATCCACTGGGAATGCCTTCAAATATTCCATCTTTTTTTGATGCCCATCTTTCCAGCCTAGGGTCACCCCAATTATTTAGATTATCAATAAAGAAACTTCCATAACTACTATTTGTTCTGAAATCTATATCTCTGTATTCGTGAAACTCTGACAGATACGGTGCACTAGATTCAAATTTTAATATTGCAGAATCGTTATTACTCGTAAAAATTGGATAATTAGCCTTTTGGGTTTCTACAATTTCCAATATCTTATCTGTAGCATTTAGCTCGCCCGTTCCAGAAACTCTTAAAAGCAGTCTTAAATAAAGACTGTTACCAAATTTCCTCCACTTCACTAAATCACCTTTATATAATGGATCAAGAGATTTCTCTGTATCTGTTAAAGAAGCATTCTTCAGCAACTCATTTGCTTGTTCCAACTTTCTAAATAAATCTTCGTAGATATCCTTCTGGCGATCGAACTTCGGTTGTAATATTCCCTCTCTCCCTTTATTGGCATTAAAATATGGAACATCTCCATAAACATCAGTAATCAGAGAATATACCCAAGAATCCAGAATTAGCGATATTCCCATAAACGCATTACTGTTAATAACATCTCCTCCTTCGTAAATATCTCTGATATTAGTTAACTGTAAATACCAATTGTTCCACATATAATCTGACTCTTGAGGTCTTATTACATATCTGTGAATTTCATCGGAATCTGATAATGTTACGTGAACCTGCATCAACTCATGCGTAAGTCTTAAACATCTGTTAAGATTCCTTTTGATAACATCATGAATTGCAGGCCCCAATAAAGTTTCCGGAGTAGTATATTCTGCTCCATCTTTACTTGTATTTAACTTACTAAAATCTTTGGTACAAGAAACCAAGCTTCCGGTAATCAATAAAGCTGCTATAATTTTTTTCATTTCTATATCCTCCTTAAAAACTAAATGAAACGTTTACACCAAAATTTCTGGTAGAAGGGAACTGTGCTACCTCAAAACCTCTTTGGATATCACTACCTCCTAATGTTCCAAACTCTGGATCGTAAGCTGGCCAATCGCTCCACACAAACAGATCTCTCCCATAAATACCTACCGTTGCCCGTTGCAACTTAAGTTTCTTTACTAGTTTTGGAGAAAGTGTATAATCCAATCTTGCTTCTCGTAGCTTAATAAAGTCTGTACTGAAAGTATTTGCTTCTACGTTGTCGCTTTTAAAATGCTCGTTATAATAGGTCCCTATCTGCTGTGCAACAACATCATTTGGTCTATATGTTCCATCTGGATTTCTTTGCACTCCGTCCCCTATAATTCCGTTATATCTACCAGGTAGGCTGTTTGTTAATTTACCGGCAATAGAAGCGGCGGCATGAGTATGAGAATAAGCTACAGCACCGTATTGGCCATCTACCAATACCTTGAATCTAAATTGCTTGTATTTAAAGCTATTGGTGATACCCCAGGTAAAATCTGGAGTTGCTTTTCCTAAATAAATCACTTCTTCCGTCAAAGTAGGATATCCCTGATCATTATAAATGATTTTTCCTTCTTCATTTCTTCTATAGCCCAATCCATATAGATCCCCCATTCTACCGCCTACCCTGGCTTCCATGGTTCCACGCGGACCACTTTGCATTAAGTATGTAGTCACACTATCCGCTAAAGACACAATAGTATTTCTATTAGCTGCAAAGTTTGCCGAAACGTCCCAGGTAATACCTTTTTTCGGCTTCATTGGTGTTCCATTCAATTGGATTTCAACTCCTTTATTCTGTACCAAACCAGAATTCATCATCGTATAGCTATAGCCCGTGGCTCTATCTACAGGAACCCTTAGAATTTGGTTATTGATGTTACTCTTATAATAGGTAGCATCTAAACCTAATCTGCCTTTGAAAAAACGAATGTCTGTTCCAAACTCTATAGATGCAGAAAGTTCATTCTTTAAATTAGGATTGGCAATAAATGTTGGGTTTGCCATTCCTGCAGAATACTCTTCTTTGGCAACGTAATTATATCCGGTTTGATATGGGGTAACACCGCCACCGCCTACATTTGCCCAGGAGGCTCTTAATTTCCAGAAAGAAATTGAAGAAGGTAAAGTAGCGATATCAGAAATAATACCACTTAAGTTAACCGATGGATAGAAAAAAGGAGTATTTTCTGTAGAATACTTGGTTGCTAAAGTAGAGGCCCAGTCATTACGTCCGGTAATATCCAGATACAAGAAGTTTTTGTAGGCAAATTGTGCCATACCGTAAAAACTATTTACAGCATACTCTTGTGTTCTAGATGAAGCAACTACCCTATCTTGTCTGTTAGCAAATGTATAAATCCCCGGATATCTCAAACGATCAGCCGATAAAGAAATCATTTTATAGGAATTTAACATCGAAGATCCTCCAAAAGAATAATTGGCTTCGAAATCTTCACTAATTTTATGTTTATATCTTAACAAAAAATCTGCATTAGTCTCTTTCATATTGATATCCTGGGTACGGAACATTCCCTCAGGAAATCTGGCAGAATCTTTAGGCTTTTTCTGAGAGCGAGATTCGCCCGACCAATCCATTGATGCTCTAACCATTAGATTTAGGTTTTTTGTAAACTCATAATTCGCACTGATAGTACCAATTAATTGATCTCTGTTAGAGCCATTCAACATTTCATTAACGGATAGATAAATATTATCTAAACCATTACTGAACATCCTAATTTGCTTTAACCCCTCTTGTCCAGGTATCCACCATCGCTTATACCAATTAATATCTGCATTAGGTACCAGCGCAATAATATTATACATAACCGTTTGGTTATTATAACCTGTTGAAGGTAAGTTGTCAGAATATTTATTATTGTAACTAATCTTCGTGGAGATATCTAATTTATCGTTTACTTTTTGAGTAACATTTAATGCAATTGTATTTCTATTATATCCTGTATTTGGAACAATCCATTCGTTTTTTAAATTAGTAAAGTTTAAACGAGCAGTTGTTTTTGCATTTCCTCCGCTTACAGACAAACTGTTTGTATAAGTTTGCGATACCTCGAAAAAGTCTTTTCTATTGTTTTTATAGGGTACCCATGGTGTTCTTTCCAAACCGGCACCTAATAAATTAGGATCCCATTGAAAATATTCCTGTCCATCAAATTTTGGTCCCCAGGCAGCACCCGTATTTTTGGTATTGGCACCATCATCTGTTTTTCCCCAGGAATAATATTGATCAGAACCTACAGCACCCTGACCATATTCATACTGAAAGTCGGGCCATCTATTAATTGTACCAAAAGTAGAATTAGAATTAAATGAAATTCCTAATCCCTTCTGGCTAGGCTTACCAGATTTTGTAGTAATAATAATTGCACCATTGGAACCTCTGGAACCATATAACGCCGCAGCTCCAGGCCCCTTCAAAACCGTCACACTTTCTATATCTTCCGGATTTAGATCACTAATACCATTACCATGATCGATGGGGTTTTCACTTCCTAAATAAGATCCGTTTGGTTCGGATATTTTTGAACTAACTACCACACCATCAACCACAATCAACGCAGAATTATCTCCACTTAGTGAACTTTCACCCCTTAATATAATTTTATTAGATCCAGCAGGTCCACCACCAGATTTTATCATATTTAGCCCCGCAACTTTTCCACTTAAAGCATCAGTCCAGTTATTGGATACTGCATCCATTAAATCTTCACCTTTTACCTGTGTAACAGCATATCCCAAAGATTTCTCTTCTCTTTGAATACCCAAAGCGGTTACAACAACCTCGCTTAGCGCCTTTACGTCCTCATTTAATGTTATATTAATGCTGGTCTGTTGCCCAACGATTACTTCTTTTGATTGAAAACCAATAAAACTAAATACCAATATCGATTTCGGATCGGTGACTCTGATAGAATATTCTCCATTAACATTAGTCACTTCCATCACATTGGTATTTTTTATTTTCACACCTACGCCCGGAAGCGGTTCGTTATTCTTATCAACTACTTTTCCTTTGATGATTATTGGCTTTTTAGGCTGTTCGGTAAATGTTTTCCTTATTATTACTACTGTATTTCCATTAATAGTATAACTTAAGGACTGGTTTTCCAACGCCTTATCTAAGACCTGCTCCAGTGTCGCTTCTTTTAAATTGAAAGAGACCAAATTTGTCCCTTCAAGCATGGTAGTATTATAAATAAAATTGTAGCCGGTCTTAGCTTCAAGATCTTTCAATACATTTTTCAAGGATGCGTTCTGCTTAGTCAGCGTGAGCTTTTGGGCAAAACTGGCGGCCCCTGCTATTTGCATGAAAGCTGTTAACAGTAATACAATACTGAGTTTCATTATACGAAAAAATTTAATAGGTATGCAAGAAGCCTTGCATAAAGCAGTGTATTTTTTATACATTTGAATGAATTTGTAATATTTTAACCTGGTTCCCTTAAAATCAGTTATCAATTACAGACGACTTTGTCGAGAGAGGGTCCAGCTCTCTCGGCTTTTTCTGTAATGAATTTATGAACGTAAAAAATTACTGCATTACGGTTACCCTCCTTTCCTGCGTTTTAAATTTTACTGTTCCTGTTAATTCTAAACTCCTTAATAATTCGGAAAGCGTACTATTCTTCGAGAATTTACCACCGAAAGTATTACTTCCCATATCACCCTTATAGTCAACTTCTATGTTGTACCATCGGCTTATTCTTTTCATTAAGCTTTCCAAAGGTTCATCTCTAAATACAAAATAACCATTCTTCCATGCCATCACTTTCTCTAAATCAGCTTCCCGTACTGTAAAACCTACTTTGGAATCCGAAGCTGAGGCTTCTTGTCCCGGTACAAGGACGATCGTTTTCATTCCCCTGTCTACCTTAACAGATCCTTCCAATAAAGTGGTTCGTACTTCGGTTTCATCTGCGAAAGCAGAAATATTGAAATGAGTTCCCAAAACCTGAACTTTAGTATCTTTGGCCTGTACAAAAAATGGTTTGGTTTTATCTTTGGCAACCTCAAAATAAGCTTCTCCCGTAAGTTCTACCTTTCTTTCATTACCAGCGAAAACCACAGGAAATTTTAATGTAGACATAGAATTTAACCAAACTTTGGTTCCATCGGGTAAAGTAAGCTGATACTCGCCTCCCTTAGGTGTGGATACGGTATTATACACCAACTTCTGACTTTCAATTTTGGTTGTTATATCTGAAAGATCATAAACGATTTGCCCTTCTTTTGTCTTTTTTACTATACCTCCTAATTGCTCCGCTATATTTCCATCTTTCAGACTATCCAGCACAATGCGAGACCCGTCGCCCAAAGTCAACACCGCTTTATTTCCGCCCGGAAAAATTTCTGTAGGCTCAACTTTTGCAACCTGACTTTCTTTCAGCAAATTCTCTCCTGAAAATAACTTGAATTTAATAACTGCAAAAAACGATAAGATTAAAAAGGCAATAGCCGCAGCATATTTCATGTAAGAACCACGGCGATGCTTTAATTCCACCCCTTCTGTTCTGTTCATAATATTTTGCCAGGCCTGTTGCTTATTACCAGTCGAAAAAAGATTGGATTCTTCTTCAATATTTCTCTCTTTCACCAATCTTTCAAACAAAGCTTTATTTTCAGAATCACTTTCTATCCATTGATTCAGTTCGCTTTGCTCCTGCATATTCAATTCCTTCCTGATGTATTTTACAACAAGATCACTAATTCTAAATATCTTATCAAAGTCGTCGAAATTCTGCATATATATACTAAGACACCTTGTTTTATAAAGTGGATAAAAGAAATCTATCTTTTTTTGAATAATAAAACTGAACTATATTCTGAACACTAATGCATCGCATTGAATGCACATTATTGTGAACTTAGTTAAGTCTAATTTCACAAAATCAAACCTTTGAAAAACAACCATTTACACAACATAAAAAGCAAAAAAGCAGCAAAACACAAATAAATATGGAACAATAGTTGGCATATAGCGTCTATTAGAATTTTTAACAAAAAAACAACGCTATGAAAAATTTAAAGAAATTATTTGTGTTCGCATTATTTGCATTTGCTTCTGTGATTATGGTATCGTGTAGTAAAGATGACGATCCTGCAGATAATGACTTATTTGTAGGAACTTACAGAGGTAGTATACATTTTTTAAGTAGTGATAAAGAAGTGAAAAATGACAATGGAACAGTTAGGGTAGTAAAAGTAGGGAATAATTATAATTTCATTTTCTCTGATGGTATTCCAGACTTAAACGGAGTAGAGTTTAGAAAAGACGCCAATACAGTTATTTCCATTGGAGGTGATGCATCAAAAGCCATTACAATCACTGAAAGCAATCTCTCTATTGCTTATACAAATGACAAAGGCGTTTGGACGGCAAATTGCAAACGCTAATTTATTAATAAGCAAGTTTTAAAATAGTCGGCTGGATTCCAACCGACTATTTTTTTTAAAATCACTTCTTAATATCACTTATTTATAACCTTTAATAAAAAAGGAAATTTTAGTAAAAAAATTCAAATGAAGAATCTTTACTTGTCTCTATTTTTATTATTAACATTTGCATTTAGATCATCTGCTCAGCCGCAAATAGGTTTTCAAAATTATTTTCCAGAAGGTATATAGCTAACAAAAGAGGACTTTATTAGTAAAACGCCTTCAGAGCAACGTAATCTGATTACAAAAAGCACTTTAGGTATTAACAGAAAATTGCTGGACAGTGTAGAATCTGTTTGCTTCTTTTATTATGAAGATACTGATAAAAGATTAACCAAGCCATTTGCAATTTCACATAAAGGGGCTTTATACTTTCAAATTGCAGCAATTCTCTCTAATCGAAATAAAGCAGATAAATCACAAACAAGCAATACACCAAATACATATAGCAAAGTTCTAATGGGTGGGAACAATTTTCTTTATACAGAAGTCGAGCTTGCTAATGCTTGGGCACAAGGAACTGGTTACGGAATTGGAGGTGTTGCAGGCGGAATTATGGCCGCTAATGCAATAAAGGGAAAAGGGGTTGTATGGGATATTCAAAATTCTGAATTCAACATTTTTAAAAACTGTAAAGACTATAATATATTTATTGCTGACAAGCTTATAGACGGCACTCAAAACTGTAAAAATAATCAGCCTGATATGATTGCTGTTAGAGAAGCCATATATAAGATTAAATAAATTGTTAGCTATTATTTATATATAAAGATCAAATCAGAAATGTTGAGCTTTTTTAAAGAAGATGTTGATTTACTACAAGCTATTGTATGTACATAAAACGATATCGTTGCTTAACCACTAATTCCAGGTTTTTCAGATTAAGCTCTACAAAAAAATAGTCTTCACATTATTATCTTACGAATTTCAAACTTAAATAGCCGAAAAGATGTTAACAAAGTAATTAAAACATCCAATGGAGATCATTATAATTATAGGGCTGATAATATTAAATGGGATATTCTCTATGTCAGAAATGGCTTTGGTTTCTTCCAGAAGGTTTAAGTTACAAAATGAAAAGGAAAAAGGCAGCTCTGGTGCAGAAACAGCTTTAAAGCTGGCCGAAAACCCTACTAAATTCTTCTCTACCGTTCAAATTGGCATAACACTTATAGGCATTTTACTGGGCATCTACAGTAGCGAAAACTTAACGGAGAACTTTGCCTATTATCTTTCCAGCTTCGAGATTATTAAACCATATGCCAATAGCGTTGCTACCTTACTGATCGTCGTAACTGTCACCTATTTATCCATTGTTGTGGGCGAATTGCTTCCCAAACGTATTGGCATGACATTTCCTGAACCAATAACCGTGATCTTAGCCAAACCTATGCATATTTTGGCAAATATTACTTCTCCATTTGTATGGTTATTAACCAAATCCAATAACTTTTTATTACAAGTTTTAGGAATAAAAAACACCATATCCAGTAGAGTCTCTGAAGATGAAATTAAATCTATGGTAAAAGAGAGCGCCCAAGGTGGGGAAATTAAAGACATAGAACAAGACATTGTAGAACGGGTGTTTGAACTTGGGGATAGAAAAATAAAATCTTTACACACGCATAAAAGGGATCTGGTGTTCTTCTCCTCAGATGATACTTGGGATGATATCATCACCAAAATTAATAAAGAAAAACACTCCGCTTATCCCCTGGTAAAGGACAACAATCTCGACGAAATTTTAGGTATTGTCTTACTAAAAGATTTGTTTATTGCGGATAAAAGCGACTTTGACATTCAAAAACACATAAGAAAGCCCTTGTTTTTTAACGAAAACACATACGCTTATAACGTTCTGGAGTCATTTAAAAAACATATGATGCATTACGCGATCATTATCGATGAATACGGAGCTACTGAAGGTATGGTGACTATGGATGATGTTTTAGAAGCCTTGATTGGGGATATTACTGAAAACAATTACGAAGAATATCAAATTGTAAAAAGAGATGCAAATAGTTGGTTTGTTGATGGACAATACGATTTTCTAAATTTCAAAAAATACTTTAAGTTACATCTTGACGAACACTTGCGCGATCAGTTTACCACCGTAGCCGGATTTATAATTTATTTACATGACGAACTTCCCGAACTTGGTGATAAAGTGCGTTTGGGTAATTATGAATTTGAAATTATTGATAAAGACGGACATAGAATTGATAAAATACTGGTAACCCGGTTAAAAAAAATATGATTATATAGTCGTCTAAATCCTACCACTAAATACATCCATTACCCTTAAAACCTCAGCTCCTATTTCTCCCGAACACGGATTCTCCCCTTCTTCCCGGAAATAGGCGCTTACTCTTTCTATAATAGGTTCTTGTACGTGTTTTGGGTGTACAATTTCCATTATATTTTCACCATCAGCTGTTTTTATACTAATTTTCGTCTCCCCAAAAAAACCAAAGCTTAATTTTCCTTTTGTTCCAAAAATCTCACAAAAGTCTACATTATCTAACGGCGCATTGTTAAAACTCCAAAAGCCGTTAAACATGATATTATTCTGAAATAAAATCTGGCCGGATACAATATCATCCACCTGACCATTACCATATCGATTTACTGAGAGTCCCGTAGCACTTTTTACATCACCAAAAAGAAAAATCATTAAATCTATTTGATGAGGGGCTAAATCGTAAAACAAACCTCCTCCGGATATAGAAGGGTCCAACCGCCAATTTTCTGCTGTCTTTGCAATAACGTTATTGTCTCTGCCTTGCAGAATCCGCAGATTAACGCTGTTGATTTCTCCAATTAAACCATCACTAATCAATTGCTTTACTTTTTCAAAATAGGGCATAAATCTCCGGTAGTGCGCTACGCTTAGCTTTCTGCCCAGCCTATCAGCAACAGATAATATATTTAAACATGCCGTCGCTGATAAAGCCATTGGCTTTTCTAGGTAAACATCCTTGCCGGCATGAAGAGCTTTTAAAGATAATTCTTCATGACTGGACGGTGGAGTTGCTATATAAATCGCATTAATATCTGGATTTGACAATAAATCATCGATATTATTATACCATTTTGGTACATTGTGTCTCTTCGCATAATCCTCCGCTTTTTCCGCATTTCTGCGCATAACTGCGACAAGGGAAGAATGGGGCACTCTGTTAAATGCTGGACCACTTTTTACTTCGGTTACATCTCCACAACCGATAATACCCCAGTTTATATGATTCATATGTCAGCAATTAAGTTATAGAAACAGATGCCTAATTTACATCTATTAGGAATAAAAAGGTAGTTTATAAGAAGATAAACAAGGCTAATATTAAAGATAAAAAGGATGTCAGTTTTAACCTTAACATCTGAATCGCTTTTTGTTTCTGCTTTTTCAATGTATTGATGGACATGCCCAATTCATCCGCCACTTCCTGATTTTTCTTTCCTTCAAAAAAGCTAAGAAAGGATATTTGTTTATAATGTTCCGGCAATTCATCCAATGCTCTATGAATTTGAGAAAAAACTTCTGCCGATATTATAGCCTCTACAATTGGGGCTGTGGTAGGTTCATCATCGGTTTTAGTTAATTGCATATATCTTTCGGCAACCTTCCCTCTTCGAAGCACGTTAAGACTTAAATTCTTAACGGAATTATAAAGATAGCTTTTTAACACAGGTTCAGAATTGATTAATATATCTTTATTATTCAATAGTTTTACAAACGCTTCCTGAACCACGTCTTCAGCATATTCCTGATCTTTTATAATTTGGAAGGAAAAATAAACCAGCCTATCGTAAAATTTATCAAAGAGTCCCTTAACATCAGTAGATTGATCGTTAAGTTCCTTGTCCCCCAAAAAAGTGCCTAGTATATCCACCTAAATATTAGCTCTAAAATTCCTAAAAATTATAGATTTTAATAAGTTTATAATTCTGTATCAAATCTATATCTTTAAGTTTATAAAACAAACATAAAAAACGCAAAAAGAAACAAATAAAAACCCATAGAGGTTTTTATAAATAGACTAATCCGTTGTTTTCAAAAATAGTATTGATATATTAAGTTAAATAAAGCTATATATAAACAATATGTAAACCCGTATCCAAAACTCAACAAAAAAGCCTGTCTGAATAGATCAAACAGGCTTATACCAAATCACAAAAGCACTTTTACTTTATTTACTTTCCTTAAGCTTATTATAGCGTAAAAGTGCTTCCAGAAAATAATAATCAGCATAGATCAATGGAACATCGATTTCATTATTATGAGGAAAACTTCCCACAGAATGTTTCAATATAAATCCCGAATTGGTTCCAGGATCTGCCAAATACTCTTTGCTGGATAATGATTCCAACATTTCTTCAGCTGTTCTAAAATACTTTTCTTTCTCTGCACCATCTACATAAGTGCTTAGCTCTAGTAATGCAGATGCAGCTAAAGAACCGGCAGATGCATCACGAGGAATGTAATTCAATTTATTTTGACCTTTATAATCCCAATCAGGTGTATAACCTGCCTGTTCTACATTAAAGTCCCAATAAGGAATTTTATCCTTTGGTAAGTTGGGATGATTGATAAAGAAATCAGATACCTTTTTTGCATGTTCTAAATACTTAGGATCTTTGGTTTCGCGATACATTAGTGTATAGCCGTACATCGCCCATCCCTGACCTCTAGACCAAGTTGAGTTATCAGCATACCCCTGATTTGTTTGCTGATGTAAAACCTCTCCTGTTTTTGCATCATAATCTACAACATGATAAGTACTATAATCACCTCTAAAATGATTTTTCATAGTTTTATCTGCATGGGAAATAGCTACATTTCTATATTTTGGATCTCCAGTTAATTTCGACACATAGAATAACAATTCCAGATTCATCATATTGTCTATAATCACGGGATATTTCCATAATGTCTTACCGTCCCAGGACATTTTATCGTTCCAGGACTTAATTAATCCTACATTATCATAATATCGCGTTAATGCTGACTCTGCAGACTGAATTAAGATCTTATTGTATTTATTGATTTTGGCTGTGTCCGTTTCTAATCTTACAGCATTTCCGTAAGAGCAGTACATGACAAATCCTACATCATGATGTTGCGTCAAAAATTTAGCTTCTTCCAAAGCTTCCGTCCATTTTTCTGCAGCGGCTTTCCATTTTGGATCCTGACTGTATTCATAGATATACCATAGTCCTCCTGGAAAGAAACCTTGTGTCCAATCCCAGATATCGGTCCCCTTTACAGATCCATCCGCATTGGTTGTACGTGGAAAACTAGTTAAATCTGTAGACTGTTTTAACATTAGATCATATTGCTTTTCTGCAACGTCGAAATCATTTTTCACAAAATCCTGCTTAGAACTACACGAAGAAACGGCAACAACAAGCGCAATAGAACCTACAATTAATGAATTTTTAAGCATCACTTCTCTTTTATATATATTGTTTTTAGACTCTTTTTTTGCAAAAAGACCTTTAGTATAATACTATTACTCGAAAATACTAAAGGCCCTTTGGTATTACGGATTAACCACAATCTCTAATTCTTTAATAACCTTATCACCACCATAAACATTTTCGTTAGATGCCACGAAAGTGACTTTATAAGTGCCTGCTTTGGTAAATACATAATTATACTCACCAATACGGGTACTCATATTTTTAAGCGCTACACCTCTATCCGGAATAACGGATGTTAAGAAAAATCCTTTTGTCATTACCCATGACTCATTTGCCGGTGCATTTGCTGCGGCTCCCTGATTTCTTAATCTGGTTGTATTGGATCCTCCGTCTATAATCCAGTCTACGGCTGTGTTACCAATTTTCAAGGAAGACCACCCTCCAGTAGCTAATGTTAATACAGGAATAACTTTACCTTCTTTTGTTTTGGTTTTGATATCAAACTTATTTATAAAAATTCTTGGCTGTGTGGAAGCATTACTTAATCCCTGATATTTAAAAGCAAAATAAATGGGTTTTTCTTTATCAATATTCAATCCTAAATTTGATAACTGCAATAAATTAACAACACCTGAAGGTGTATAATTTTCGGCACCGTCAAATGGAGAAAAAGTGAAGGCACTAGAAATATCCACCCAATCTTGTTCAGAAAAGGTAGTCTTAGCACCGTTATATTTCTGAGACGCGAACAACGATATGGTATTAGGCTGAGCAGCAGCTGTCCCATATCTTTTGTGGGTAGCAAACTCTAAAGTAATTTCGTCGCTTTCCGCAAACAGTCTATCCTTATAAATATATTGACGACCTTCTTCCCCAGAGTAAAAAATCAACTGATCTGGATTACCGCTTACTTTAAAAGTTACGGTATCATTCACTTTATAAGAAGTTTTAGTAGGTTCTACGTTGAATTTAAGCTCAACAGCCTCCTTTTTATTACAGCTCAATAATCCCAGAGCTATAATTGACATTAGAAATAATTTCTTCATTTTCATTTACAGTTAAAGATTACCAACCGACATTTTGCTTTATTAATCCGTTTAGTGATAACTCGCCTAATGGAATAGGCAAGGTCACATGTCTTCCAGAAACATTCTTAGGGCCGAAAGCAGCATATTTACGTCCTGCCGGATATGTTGTATTAATATTGTCACCAAGCTCCTGCATAGTGTTTACAAATTCACCCCATCTTATCAAATCAAACTTTCTCAATCCTTCAAAAGCTAACTCTCTATAACGTTCGTTTTTGATAAACTGTCTCATCTTAACCTGATCAGCTCCTATAGTCGATGTGCTATCTATAGCATGAGCCCGGTCTCTCACCATTTTAACTTTTAAGCCTGCTTCGCCTACTTCACCTAACTCATTTTTAGCTTCTGCATACATTAATAATACATCAGAAAACCTCAATAATGGAAAGTTTATTGGTGTATAGTTTTTATGACGTGGTTTTACTACTTCGTAGTTTCTTCTGAATTTGGCAGAGAATCTATTATCTACTTCAGGTCTAGCCGTTGCTACCCCGGTAGTATTGTTATAAACATAAGGAGCTATATTCCAATCTCTCCTTTGGTCTGTATCATTAGCTCCATAATTATCATAAAGCTTTTTAGTAGCTAAAAGAAATCCGTAACTATAGCCCAAAGAATCTGGCCCACTCTCATTTGTAAATTGGATACCTCCAATATTACCGTGTCTACCTGCTTCAAAATCTCCTACTCTATTTCCGTAGAATTCAACTTCCCAAATAGATTCATCGATATTATATTTATCAGCGGCCATATCTTTGAATACCTGCTTATAATCAGCAACCAGCTTATGTTTATAATCAGCCCCTTGTGGATTTACAAGCTTTCCGGCCCATTCAGCAGCTTTTTCATAATACGGTCTTCCTCCATTTAAAGGAGCACCTGCCATCTTCAAATAAACACGGGCTAAAATTCCTCTTACTGCAGATTTGGTTACTCTGCCTGCATGCCCATAAACTGAAATTGGTTGTACCACTGCTTCTGCTGCCTCCATTTCGGAAGCAATGAACTCATACATTTCTTTCATTGGAGCTTTTGGCACATTTACATCATTTACAGAATATGTAGGTTGCTTCTTTAATGGTACTTCACCAAAATTACTAGCCAATACAAAGTGGTAATAAGCTCTTAAAAATCTAGCTTCGCCAATAGCAATTGCCTTTTTGGTAGAATCCATTTTTGCTTCTTCTACTTTAGCTAAGAAAACATTCGCTCTTTCAATGCCCTCATATAAGTATTTCCATAAGTTACCCACCAATTGATTAGACGAGTCATATACATAAACTTCTGGTCCAGTCAGTGTGGTATTTCTTTGCCAAACCGCTTCGTCTGACATGGAGAGGTGATAAGGTAAACTACTCCCGTATACATCTTCATTACCTAAAACCGAGTAAATACCCGTTAAACCTACATTTACTTCGTTCTCGTTAGCGTAATAGTTATCTTTTGTAATAAATGTAGGTTCCTTATCTAAAAAGCTTGAACATCCAGCTGCACTTAACAATGCCACGCTTGTCAGCCCCAGTAAAGCGCTTTTTATATTTAATTTTTTCAATATCATTTTCATAATCTATCAAATATTATAGTGAAAGATTTAATCCAAACACAATAGTTTTTGGTCTTGGATATGAAGAATAGTCAAATCCTGGAGTTAAACCCGAGTACATTACTGAAACCTCTGGATCATATCCTGTGTAGTTCGTAATCGTAAATAAGTTTTGTGCTGACGCATAGAATCTTAACGACTTAATTTTAAGTTTCTTCAATGCAACAGGATCCACAGTATAACCTAAAGAAACTGTTTTCAACCTTAAATAAGAGCCATCTTCAATAACTCTGGTAGAGTAAGAATTACCTGTTGGCCCCTGCCCGCCTAACCTGAACATATCTGTATCCATATTATCCGGTGACCATCTGTTTGCAAATGTTGCAAATTGATTGGTTCTTGGTTTCACACCGTATTCAAGCATTAATCTGTTGGCGTTCATGATATCATTACCATAAGACCATTGGAAAAACACGTTCAAATCAAAACGTTTATAGTTTAATGTATTTGAAAAACCACCTGTATGCAATGGATAACCTCTTCCAATAACTGTTCTGTCTAAATCGTCAACTACACCGTCGCCGTTTAAATCTTTGTATTTGATATCTCCTGGTTTAATGCTTTCGCGAGGATTTCCATTAGTTGGGATATTTCCTTTCAACACACCTAACTCGTTAAAATCTTCTGGTTGGTAAACCCCTTCCCAAATCATACCGTAGAACTGACCTAATGGCTGACCTACTTTAGCTATGTACAAAGGAGTGGTAGTATAGTCTTTGTCCCAGTTCAACGCTGTTGTCAACGACTCCTGATTTTGAGTTAAAGACAATACTTTGTTTCTGTTGAAAGCGATATTGAAAGAAGAATTCCAGCTAAAATCTTTCGTTTTAATAATATCACCAGATAAAGAAATCTCTATACCCTCGTTACTTGTACTACCAATATTTTTAAAAGCAGAACTATAACCTGTAGATGTTGGTAATAAAGCGTTCAACAATAAATCTGTTGTTTTCTTCTTATAGTAATCTACGGTTAAGGTAGCTCTTTGTTTAAATGCTCCTAAATCTATACCAATATTACTTTGAGCAGTACTTTCCCATTTTAAATCTGGATTAGCTAGAGAACTAATGAATAAACCTTGTGTTAAAGCACCTCCAAAAGCATAATATCCATTGTCATTAGGTCCAACATTATCAAAATTTAACTTAGCGTAAGATGGATACTCAGACACCCTGTTGTTACCTGTAACACCATATCCAATTCTAACTTTAGCATCCGTAAAGATTTTTTGATCTTTCATAAAATCTTCATTGATTACTCTCCACGCTAAAGAAGTAGAAGGGAAGAAGCCCCATCTGTTTCCTTTCGCAAATTTAGAAGAACCATCGGCTCTGTAAGATGCTGTTAAAATGTATTTACTTGCATAGTTGTAGGTAGCTCTTGCTAAATAAGACATCAAAGACCAAGACGTATTGATTGATGTAATTGGCATCGCTACACCCTGACTTAAACCTGCTAAACCAAGGTTTTCGTTAGGTAAATACATAGCTCCTATACCATAGCGCTTATAATTATTTTCCTGGAAAGTCACCCCTCCAACAAGATTTAAGCTATGCTTTTTATTAAAACGCTTATTATAGGTCAATAAGTTTTCGTTTAACCAGGTATCGCTCTCTGTATATAAAATACTACCGTTAACTTTATTTAAACTTTGTGGATGTCCGTAACGTGTTTGTGAGTTGTTGAAAACGTCATTTCTCCAATCAGAAGAGTTAATACCCCCTGTTACTTTCAACTTCAATTCTTTCGTGAAAGCATATTCTGCAAACCCATTGAAAATAATTCTTTTGTTGAAGACATCTCTCAACTCATTCTTAGCTGATAAAATTGGATTAATACGATAGTCGTTACTTGTATTAACATCCGGATCGAATAAATTATCCAAAAGATCCTGACCTTCTATATAGGTAACCGGACGATAGCCCCAAACACTATACATCAAATAGTTCATGGATGAGTTTCTTGAATCAGGGTCGCCCGGAGATGTACCATAAGTTTTTGTACTGGTATATCTTGCGTCTACTCCAACTTTAAATTTATCGTTGAAAGTTTGATCTATCGTTACTCTTCCTTGCTTTCTGTTAAATCCAGAATTGATAATTACACCTTGTTGATCGAATAAATTCCCTGAGAAGGAATATCTAGTTGATTTATTTCCTCCGGATACAGATAAAGAATGATCTTGCATACCCGCAGTTCTGAACAATTGGTCTTGCCAATCATAACCTGCTACATTTCTGTAAAACTCTAAGGTAGTATCACCACGCAAGTAAGTTTTCTTTATGCCGGTTGGGTCACGCTCTGCCTCTAACCTTACAAATTCGTAAGGATTCATTAATTCCATTCTGTTGATGACACTCTGGAAACCACCATATCCTGAATAATTGATAACAGGCGCACCTTCTTTGCCTCTTTTTGTAGTAATCAAGATAACACCGTTAGCTCCTCGGGCCCCATAAATTGCAGTTGCAGAAGCATCCTTTAGTACCTCCATAGACTCAATCTCCGATGGATTTAAGATGTTATTATTAGCATCTTCCATCGGGAATCCATCTATTACATATAAAGGCGAGTTATCCTGTGTTAATGAGTTGGCTCCACGAATAACAATGTTCATACCACCACCTGGCTTACCATTGTCTGATTGCACTTGAACACCCGCTACACGACCTGCCAGTGCTTCTAATGCTGTTCCAACTGGAGCTTTCTGCAAATCTTCCATTTTTACAGAACCGATAGATCCAGTAACGTCTCTACGTTGTACTTCACCATAACCGATAACAACAACTTCGTTAAGTGATTTATTCTCCTGCGCTAACCTTACGTTAACTACAGTTTTATCTCCCACGGCAATTTCTTGTACTACATAACCCAGATACCTAAATACTAAAGTTGGTTTCTCGTCTACTTTTACTTTAATTAAATACTTTCCATTAACATCAGTAATCGCGCCTAATGTACTCCCCTTAATAGAAACACTTACTCCTATCAAGGGGTCTCCTTGACTTGCATCTACTACTAAACCTGTTATCTGCTTTGTTGTCTGTGCGGATAAGTTTACGTAAGAGATGAGTAAGAATAGGAAAAAAGAAATCTTCCTCATAAATTCTTCATTTTTTAAAATCAATACCCTGTTTTAACTCTCTTTAGGCCCGCTCAATTTAGAGCCCTTTTCGTTTAATAAAATGTGTTATCTCAAATTTCATTAAATGACCATCAATAAAAGGGTAATAATTAGTTAAAATGAGGGTAATAATTAGTTCAAAATAGGCTCTCAGCAATTAATTAGGCTTTATATTACTATAACCAATATTTTTCAGGCGTTTTATATTAAACATTTTTTTTAACACCTGTTTTAGAAATTCTTTGGGTATTTATAAACTATAAGTTGTCCTAACCAATACACTCTTATTTAACCAGAAAGTCGGTTCAAAGACTAAGCCAAGCAGCCTAATGTTTGAACCGACTTTTATAAAAAAATTGATACTGTAGACAACTATTTTAGTCCTTTATTCCTAAAATACTCATTAGCGTTATAAAAAGACTTGTCTGACCAAGCAACATTTTGCTTTGGCAAATGATTTTGTAACTGCTTTATTACTTTTTGATAGTCTTCTCTGGCTGCCAGATTTTCCCATTCGTTGGGATCCCTTTGCACATCGTATAATTCCAGCGAACCATCTTCATATCTGATTAATCTGTAATTATTCGTTTTAATGCTATGATTATTTCTTCCCCAGGTTGTAATAGCAGGCTTTGTCCAATTATAGTTTTCTTTTGTCATTAATGGCACCAACGATGCCCCTTCATTAAGCCTGTTCGCTTTTAGCCCAGCCAACTCCGTCAACGTCGGATAGATATTGAGTAACTCTACCGGCTGATCCAATTTTTTTCCCTCCGGAATACCGGCTCCCGAGAATATTAGTGGCGCCTTGGTTGCTCTGTCCCATAAAGCTACTTTTGCAAAAGTATTCTTTTCTCCTAATCTGTAACCATGATCAGACCACAATGCAATAATGGTATTATCCGCATATTCGCTCTTTTCCAGTGCTTTCAGTATTCTTCCAATATTATAATCGGTATAAGAAACACAAGCCAGGTAAGCCTGAAGAATATTTCTCCATTCGTTATTCTTAATAGCCCATTCTGTAGTTGGCATCATTGGCCAATCATCTATTTTTTTGGTGATACCTGGCAAATCTGCTTTGTCATTCGGTAAGTAAGCAGGTAAATGAAGTTTTTGAGGATCGTAAAGATCAAACCATTTTTGTGGCACATACCAAGGCACATGTGGTCTAATCAATCCAACACTTAAAAAAAATGGCTTCTCATATTGCTGAGATAGCTTTTTAACAGCCCATTCTGTAGCCTGATCATCTGGCATCTCTGTATCTTTCTCTGGAAAAGCGCCCCAATCTGTAGCAGTACCTTTCTTATCCCATTTAAATCTTTTTTCCGGAAAAGGTCCATACTCTGATTTTCCACCTTCTTCATCTAATAAACCGTCAGGGAAATATTGGTGATAAATCTTTCCAACTCCTAGAATATGATATCCTCCATCTTTAAAATACTGATGCAATAGAGGCGTTTTCTGTTTAAGTTGGTTTACATTTTTAATGTCATTATCAGCTATCATCCCGTAAATCCCTGTCGAAGATGGCCTTAAACCTGTCATGATAGACGCCCGGGAAGGACCGCATAATGGTGCCTGACAATGTGCATTGGTAAAGACAACTCCTTTTGCAGCCAGTTTGTCAATATTTGGGGTAATGGCATCCGGATTTCCCAGGGCTCCAATAAAATCATTTAAATCGTCAACCGCGATCATTAAAACATTAGGCCGTTTCTTTTCTTTAGATTGTGCCGTTACAGATAAACTAAATAGCACACAACAAACAAAAATCAGATATCTCATAGTCTTAATTAATTATTCAAAAAGCATATATACAAAGAATCCAAAGCACATCAATAGAGTACTTCGGATTCCTTTATTATAAAGCAAAAACTATTTTATAATTTTCATATTCTTAACATTTTCACCTGTATTTACTTTCACTAAATAAATACCACTAACTGTACCCGTTGCTTCACAAACAAATTCATTATTCCCTCTTGTAACATTTACCTTTTTTAAAAACACCTGCTTTCCTCCTACTGTTACAAGTTTAATATTTCCTTCTCCGGCATTATCCGAATTAAATTGCACAATTAATTTATCTGCTGAAAAATATGCAGAGACATTATCTTCTGAAAAGCCCCAATTAACAGATTGTACTCTATTTTCATAAACGGTTGATTTCCCATCACCGTCTACTTGTTTCAATTTGTAATAATTATAACCTGAAACAGGGCTATGGTCAATAAAAAAATAGCTTCTGGCTTCTGATGTTGTACCGGCTCCATTCACAATTCCTATACTTACGAAATCTTTTCCATTTACCGATCTTAAAACATCGAAATATTGATTATTCTGTTCGGATGCTGTTTGCCATTTTAATTGCACACCGTTTTGAGTTTTTGCAGCATTGAATGAGGTTAGAGAAACTGGAAGATTAGTTTCTGATTGATAGGTTACTGAAATATTAGAAATAGATACCTTCTCTGGCGTACCACCACTACCAGCAGAAGCATATGCAAAAGACAAAGTATTAATAGTAGGTTGAACATATGCTGTACCTACTTTTGGAAAGCCCTCTGCATATCTAACCCCTTTAACATATACATGATATGTATTTGCTAAAAGCGTTACTGGTGCTTCAGATATCCCATAAGAATAAATGATATCGGATGCAGAACTATTTACAAAAATCTCTACTCTTTGAGATTCCCCTGCTTTAATTAAGTAAGAAGCTGTATTTAGATTTGAGGTACCATCGCTATTTCTATATTGTGTTACTAAATTACCTGACTTTACAATTCTAAATGAACCAAAGATATCTGCTGTTGGTGCAGATGTCGTAGAGCTGGTATTAATTAATGTATTTGGCATCATTGCAGTTCCAAAAGCAAAGACAAATTCTTTTATACCTGTATAATCTGTAAGATCTAAATCAAAAGAAAATTTAGCAATAGCACTTGCATTTTGTATGTTATACGCAGAAACTTTTGCTAAACCACTGGTCGAATTTTTTATAGTTAATTTTTCTCCTGACAAAGTAAATTGAGCATCCGTTTGATAAGATATTGCTCTTAACTTATATGCTCCGTCCGTAATATTCGGAAAAAACCGTCCTTGTATATTTGCTGTAACAGGATTTGGACTTTCGTACCACTTAGAGTTTACACCATTAGCTGTACTATCATTTCCAACCCCTCTATTCAAATTCACATTAACGGTATAACTATAAGGGCTAAACTGTGCTTGGACAGCTCCTGCTGCCAACATTAGTATTAAAGAAGTGCGTAAAGTTTTTTTCATAATTTTAAGATTTATTGTTTTATAATTGTTTGAGTAGTTTTATCGATTACTATGAAATAGGCCCCTGCTTTCAAAAAGGAAAAGTCAAGAACATTCTCTTCCTCTGGCTTGACAATAGATTTATCCAATCTGGCCGCTAGTCTTCCTAAAGCATCATATATTTTCACATCCTCTTTTAAATATTCTTTAATCAGAACTTTTATCTGGGAATGAAATGGATTGGGGTAAACTCTTGTATCTTCTGACGCTTTCTTCGGCTTATTTATTTCTGGTTCTTGAATGCTTAAAATGTTGTGGTTTAACTTAATTTCCTGCTCAAGACCATCTTTCAAATTAAAAGTTATTGCACAAACAGTATCTAATTGATTAACGGTAGCATTATCAGGATTACTTGCTACATTCCAGGAACCTCTTATATTTATCGTAATAGGCTTTACAGTTGATACCCAACCAGAAAAAGCATTATCAACCACATTCAGATCTGGTGAAACAATCTTAATATCTACACTATTTTCGCCTTCTTTTACAAAGAAAAGTGCTGCATTGTCAATCCCTGATACCTTACCGATACGAATATTCGGATTGGCATAAAAACTATTAAAAGCATAAACAGTATCGGCCAGAGATTTGACTACATGTAACGAATCATTTTGTCTCAGTATCTGAAACAGTTCACCATTATTTACTTTCTGTGCTATAGCATTTAATTTATTATTGTTTGTAGCCGGAACCACCACATAGTTATATTGACTATTATTAGTAGATGTTCCGTGGTCTATCCATGCCTTACTGGCATAAGCCGATGCCGTAGTTGAAGTATAATTGGTAGTATGTTGCGGACTAGATTGGTTTCCCCGGAATATATTGAGGTTTCTATTTCCCTTGGGGATATAATATCCTGTCCCCTGCGTATTTATTAAAGTTACAGACTGCTGACTCAGGTCTATTTGCTGATCAATTGCCCCGCTTTGCAGATTTTGGTTAATATAAATTGGCAAAGTATTATCTGCCTTTACGTTCTGAAAAAGGGTAGATATAACTTTCCCACTATTGTTTTGGGCCGATATACTGCTCCCTAAACAAACCATTAAACTATCAAAAGTAAATACGCTTTGTTTAAATTGTAATTGCTGTCCTATATATCTATTCCCTGGATTTTGAGCAAAATTAAGCCCGAATATCCCGTACTTCCCATTTCCCAAAGCGCCCGCATAGGCATTTGCCTGGTACTCACTTGCTGTACCAGATACTATTGGCTTTAAATCTTCGTAAGGAAGTACGACACTTGTAGTTCCTGGCATCATATTCCAATCCCAACCATTGCCCGCGGCTATATATCCAGAACTTGCCAGATTGCCATCATACAGTACTTCTAAAGATCCGTAGCTTTGATACCTGCCATATCTGTTCTCTGCGGTATAAATTTCGGATCCAAACATCCTATCTGTTAATCCTTTAGATACCGCTATCCAATTTCCTTTTCTATAAGTCCCCGTTTGCGCATAATTTAACTGATGATAGCCATCCAGATTTATAGCAGTCACAGGGTATTTATTACTCTGGTAGATATAGTTATAAAACTGAGCCATATCCGTATCATACGCCTGTCCGATCAGATCACCACCTACTTCGATAAATTTCTCTATACTGGCTGCATTTACAGGAACAGCAGCTGTAAATGGGGCTCTTCCTGATGTAGCATGCGGTATAAGGGTTCCTTTAGAAGTTTGTAGTAAAAGTGTTTTTAACGCTTTCTTCATGTTATTATAGGCTACAGAAGAAATTCGGAAAGGACTTCCCTTTAACTCGTAGGCTCTGGAAATCCAGGATGTATAAGAATATAAATAATTGAGATAAGCCGTTTGATGATGAAAAGCAGAACCATCTATTTTAATTCCGTCTCTTCCACCTTCACCCGTATATGTATATTGCTCCAGATATCTGGAAAAAGATTTCAGGTCTCTGGCAACAAGATTGTTATCTGCACCTAATAAAGCCAGCTCAAGTAATAAATTAGACTTTAGGTACATATAATCCAGTTCTAAACCTGGAGTTGGGCTAGCATTATAGATATTATTAAACTCATGCGACCATTTTAGCATCTTCACCATACTTTCTTTCACAGCCGTATTACTTAACAAAGGCAAAGCTTCTAAAAAGCCTATCGGAAAATTTCTGGCGGAAGAATAATCATTATAAGGTATAACCACCCTACCGCCTTCTGCCAAGCCCTGTTCTATTAAATAAGGAACAAAGGCGTTCAGTTTTGCCAGGGCATCGGCATCATTATTCTTCACATAAGCTCTGCTTAGGTAGGCTACATAATTAGAAATCTTAAGAAGGGTATCTAACTTATAGATATCATATATTCCCTTTCCATTTAAAGTTCCGTCGGGGTTAGTCGTAATATTTAATCCCGTAACATACGTTTTTGCTGTCGCTATTTGGGTAGCATTAGCACTACCTACAGTACGTTGATACTGATTTCTTAAAGACTGTATAGCTGTTATTTCTGAAGATGTTGCTGTTGTTACTGGTAAATCGGGTTGATTTTGATAAGACAAAATAGCTTGTGTATAATTACTGGTAAAACGAAAGTGCTGATAATCGTCTCCATTCTGAGGCCCCGGAACTCTTACATCTCCATTCTTGGCAAATGTCATTTCATCCATAAAGACCTCATTAGCATTTGTATTTCCCTGATATCCCCTATAAGTAACCGTTATTTTATTAAGCGGAAATCCTGGTTGTTCTGTTCCATTATTGTAATCGTAACGATAACTTCTGTGAAAATCTCGCCACCCTGTATAATTAAGCACAATACGGCCCTCTCTTTTTAGGTTGTTGGAGGTATCATAAAATCTAAAAACAAGGGTGTCTTTAGTAGCTGATTTGGAATAGATCCAAAATTGTGCTGCGTTTGCAGCATAGTTATAGATATCTGCAGTAGAAATTCCTAATCCTGAAATACTTAATACATCTCCCGTTTTGGTATTCCATGATAAACTTTGTGCTCCTTTCTTTTTATGCAGGTTCTTTATACTTAAAGCTCCCGAAGCATTGGATGAAAAATAAACCGGAACACCCGATTCAAAATCTTCGTACATAACCTGAGCAAAAGAGCTTTTAACAAAAAGACATAAAAACAGTAAGGGTAAAAGTTTGTTCATAATTGGCTTATCGTTTATAAAACCAAATTGCTTATAAAACGATTCTGACAGGGGGTAATGAATGGTTGAAGTAGGGTAAATTTTTCGTACCGGCTACTCTATTTTAAAGAATAAATCTTATTGGATAGACTTAAAATATCGCTAAGAATCCCTCTCATCCGGCTTACAGCCACCTTCTCCCTTATAGAGAAGGAAAATAAAAGATGAACAGAATTACTAAAAACAAAACAGCTATAACCTTTCCTATAATATCCTTCTACCTGCTCTGAAGAAGGTGCCCGAAGGGCAGATGAGGGAAACAGCAGATCATATTGAATCCCATTCTAATAAGAATAATTGATTATCCTACCTAAACTGTAACAACAAGCAATGGTGCGCCAGTGAATGGATAATTTGGGCCTGATATCCCAAAGCTATTTCGTGATTCTTTAAAACTTTAGAAAAACCACTCAACTCTAACCTCACTTCGTCTGCCGTGTATTTACTCAGCAGCCATTCGGCTTGTGGTCTAATTTTATATCGTTCTGTTAACGGAATGATAATAGCCTGTTGTAATCTGAAACGCCATTCTGCCGGTTCATCTATAAAATGTCTGTAATCTGCCAATACCCGGCTACGCCCTTGTATAGTGGCTACTATGCCAAAAGTTTCTCGAAACCCGGCAGATAAACGTAACTCCTGGCGAGAGTTAACTGGTCGTTTATGATAGAAATAAGATGGCGAAGCTATCAATTCCAGCCCTTTGGGATTTAAGGGAATAAAACTCCATCCACGTAATGAGTACTGAGCCCTGTCGTTTTCTAATGCCCTAGCCTGTACCTCTAAATCAGCTATAGACATTACTTCTTTAGTATATCTAAACCAATAGTTCACTTGAGCAAAAGACTTTATAGACATCATTAGCAACACTGCAGTTACCATTTTTTTCATGCTGCAAATCTTGCAATTTGCCTGGACTTTAAAAAATGCAATACTGGTTATGTAAACAACTTCAAACCTAGTTTGGATACTAACTGGCTTTCATGCCTACCCACAATGTATTTCAAAAATAACTATCTTAATGCATTAAAATGCGAGCTACCATACAAAGAAAATCTAGAGTTTGCCGGTCAAACCTAACTTCAGACATTTACATATAAGGCCATAACAATGAATAAAAAAAGTGGACTCTTAAAAAAATCAGCAAAACGGTTTGGATTGCACTGGGTATATTATTCATTTGCTGGCAATTTCATTCATTTCAGTCCCATGGCGTTAATAAAGCGGCTTTTCAATCAGACAATTACGTTACTGTAACAGAGACAACTGATTATTGCTCTTTCACTCCTACAGGGAGATATAAAAATGTTTTGTTTTTTTATCCAGGTGCAATGGTTGATCCCAAAGCTTATACACCGCTTTGTAAAAGAATCTCAGAAAATGATACTAAAGTATATCTGATAAAAATGCCTTTCAGGCTTGCCACTTACGGTTATAATAAACCAAAAACACTTCGTTTATTTAACGATACCACAAAGGTTTATATACTTGCCGGACATTCTCAAGGCGCCAAAATGGCGGCACAATTTGTGTATGAAAACCCCGGTTTGGCAGACAAGCTTATACTAATTGGTACCAGCCATCCGCGTGATATTTCTCTTGCCGATATCAGCATACCGGTACTTAAAATTTACGGTTCTAAAGATGGTGTTGCCGATGAGGAATCCCTCTTCAACAATCGATCTAAACTGCCTAAAAACACAATTTTTCAAAAAATCACCGGTGGTAACCATGCTCAATTTGGTTATTACGGATTTCAACTTGGCGATAATAAAGCTAGCATTACACGAGAAGAGCAACAAAACCAGACTTTAAATAGCATTGTTGAATTTATTAAAAATTAGAAACAGAAATGGTTAATATCGAAACAATAATAGCGGTGAGAGATATCCAGCAAAGCTCCCTTTTTTATCAAAATCTACTTGGATGTAAAAGTGCCCATGGTGGCGACACCTTCGAAATATTAAAAGATAACGATAAGGTTATCCTTTGTCTACACCGATGGGGCGAACATGACCATCCAACTATGCGCAATCCTACAGAAAAGGTTGGAAACGGAGTCATATTATTTTTTAGGGTTGATGATATAAAAGCAATTTTCAGCAGCGCTAAAAATCTTAATGCCAATATTGAGAAGGAAATTCATTACAACGAAAACTCGCTGAAGAACCAGTTTAGCTTATGGGATCCCGACGATTATTATCTTATTGTTTCGGAATAAGGCGTCCGAAGTCGGAAGACCGGAGACCAAAGTTTGAATTGATAGTTGTTCGTTTTCAGTCCGTAGTTTATCGTTTTGAATAAAGAGATAATGCCTTTTAATAAAGTTTAAAAGCAAAAAGCGACATACTGGAACTTAATAATACTAATAAACTAATTAAAAAACAGCCTGATTTGTAAACAATTAAAGTTTCCCACTAAGAAACCAAACCAAGAAAGTAAAAAACAATAATTATACTCCTCAGGCTGCTATAAATTTCGGAAATTTATTTCAGGATTTCCTTAATATCACTAATAACTTTTTCTGCCAGTTCGTTTGCTTCCCGTTCGGAAGACGACTCGGAATAAATTCTGATGATTGGCTCGGTGTTAGATTTTCTTAAATGCACCCACTGTTTTCCAAATTCAATCTTTACGCCGTCTATTGTATTTATAGGTTGCTCTTTATAACGCTCCTGGATTTTTAACAGCAAACCGTCGATATCCATTCCTGCCTCCAGTTCTATTTTATTTTTTGAAATAAAGTAAGCTGGATAACTTGTCCGCAATGCCGAAATTGATTTTCCCTCTTTAGCTAAATGAGACAAAAATAAACCGATACCAACCAAAGCATCCCTTCCGTAATGTGATTCCGGATAGATAATCCCACCGTTTCCTTCGCCACCAATAATCGCATTGGTCTCCTTCATTTTATTAACCACATTTACTTCCCCTACCGCCGCAGCATTATAAGTTTGTCCGGCTTCTTCGGTAACATCGCGAAGGGCTCGTGTCGAAGATAAATTAGAAACTGTATTTCCCGGTGTGTTTTTCAGAACATAATCAGCAACAGCCACCAATGTATATTCTTCTCCAAACATAGATCCGTCTTCATTTACAAAACACAAGCGGTCTACATCGGGGTCTACAACGATACCTAAATCGGCTTTATTTTCTTTTACAACTCTTGATATTTCTGTCAGATGCTCCGGAAGTGGCTCTGGATTATGAGGAAAATGCCCATTAGGTTCGCAATACAATTCGTACACAGTTTCTACGCCCAAAGCTCGTAACAAAGCAGGCACAAAAATACCTCCCGTAGAATTTACAGCATCTATAGCGACTTTAAATTTAGCTGCTTTAATTGCTGCTACATCTACCAATGGCAATGCCAATACTTTGTCTATATGTTTTTGAAGATAAGAATCGTCATAAGTTACTTTCCCAAGATGGTCTACATCAGAAAAAGAAAGATCTAAATCTTCGGCTAAAGCCAATACCTCTTTACCGTCCTGATCGCAGATAAACTCGCCTTTATTATTTAATAATTTTAGGGCATTCCACTGCTTTGGATTATGGCTTGCCGTTAAAATAATACCTCCTGCAGCATTTTCATCCGGCACAGCTACTTCTACAGTTGGCGTAGTAGACAAACCTAAGTCAACAACATCAACTCCGATACTTTGTAATGTACCCACTACCAGATTACGTACCATTTCGCCGGAAATACGAGCATCTCTGCCTACTACAATCTTATTATTTCCGGTTTTAGCTACAATCCATTTACCGTATGCCGCTGTAAATTTTATAATATCTACAGGAGTTAAGGCCTCACCGGCTTTACCTCCTATGGTTCCTCTAATCCCAGAGATAGACTTAATTAATGTCATTTTTCAGATTTTAATTTTTAACGAATATCTAAAATTTAAAAAAGAGTTGAAACTCTAAATGTAAGAACCGCATGTCCCAATCGGTTGGATTAACACGCCAGTGTCCGATAACAAAGATATAAATTACAGCTTGTGTCCGAACACATTTAACAATATTATTTTTTTTATGATTTACATTTTATACCTTGCGTTATCGAACACACTCGGATTTATTATGACAAATAAACAACCTACGCTATTAATTCTTGCTGCCGGAATGGCCAGCAGATACGGAAGCTTGAAACAAGTTGATAGTTTTGGTCCTTCGGGCGAAACA
Source organism: Pseudopedobacter saltans DSM 12145 (assembly GCF_000190735.1). Lineage (GTDB taxonomy): Bacteria > Bacteroidota > Bacteroidia > Sphingobacteriales > Sphingobacteriaceae > Pseudopedobacter > Pseudopedobacter saltans. Next base: position 72,785 of record NC_015177.1, on the reverse strand, counting down.
ATTATCGATTATTCTATTTATGATGCGATAAAGGCAGGATTTAAAAAGGTGTCTTTTATTGTTAAGAAAGATTTCCATCACGAATTCAAAAGAATTTTTGACGAGAAACTAGCTGGTAAAATAGAGACAGATTATGTTTTTCAGGATTTTGATTTAACCAAATTTGGTATAGCTCAAGAAATTATCAGACAAAAACCATGGGGAACGGGACATGCGTTAATTTCTGCCAAAGACCAGATTGACGAGCCTTTTTGCATAATCAATGCCGACGATTTTTATGGATACGAATCTTTCGAAAAGATGTACAAGTTCTTAAGTGAGGAGGTTACCGATGAAAATCTTGCTTTAATGGGGTTTGAAGTAAACAACACACTTTCTGACCACGGAAAAGTATCCAGAGGAATTTTCTCTGTAGACGAAGAAGGTTATATGTCTGAAATTACCGAAAGGACGAAAGTTTATCGTGATAATGGTAAAATGGTTTTTGACGAACCAGAAGGCACTTTCCCAGTTCCTGAAAACAGCTATGCCTCTATGAATTTCTGGGGCTTCACTCCCAAGGTTTTTCAAGTAGGTATTGAAATGTTCAAAAATTTTGCCGCAGAGAACGATCAGGAAAACGGAACAAACGAATTTTATATTCCTTCTATCGCTGAAGAAATTATTAAATCGGGTAAAGCCAGGTTTAAAGTGTTACCTACTTCATCAACGTGGTTCGGTGTAACTTACAAAGAGGATAAACCTATTGTTCAGGAAAAATTGTCCGCATTGGTAAATGCTGGGGTATACCCAGAAAATTTGTGGTTTTAACACACAGGGTATGCATGTTTCAACATAGTTGAGAAATTTCTTTTTACCAATAAAAGAGATTTCTCAACTACATTGAAGAAAGTGCATTTAATACCAAGCTTCCTGAATAACGTTTAATTGGCTCGTTTTACTATACATCTGCTCCTGTCATATCGGTAAGCCGTTTTATAAAGCTCTACCAGATCTTTGTAAACTTCTTTTTGATAAGTCCCTTCTTTTAAAACCATTTTTCGGTGAACAAGAATTTTATTATCCCCAATCAATTGAGCGCTAAATTCGTACTCACCAAAAGGGTAAGATTTAACAATTGATATAGGCAAATTCTCTACCTTAAATTCTTTTGGCAAACTGTAAGAAATACTATCTACATCGGTATAACCTTCGTTAATATAAACTTCATTTTTGCGGCTCTCCGTATCGGGTAATTGGCGGGTACTTACATTTAAAGGATTGAGATCAAACTGTCCATACGGACCTTTGACTGTCGCATATTCTCGTGAAGCAAACTTCAATATTTCTCTGGTATTTGGAGTATTACCGATATTTCGATCTAGTTGATAGGTATGAACACCCAAGCTGGGGAATGGAAATATCTTCTTAAGATAGGTTTCCTTTCCTACAGGGGAAAGCACTTCAATATCGCCCCTGTTTTCCGATTGTATACCGGCAAATTTTGTTTCTATTTTACCAACAATATTTCCCCCAAGATCCAATGTAATATTGGCAGACCGAATCTGTAGATTGTCTTTCCAGGTGTATGCAGGGGTTTTATAAATATGTCCTCCGTCTTCTTTTATTACCAATACATTTCTATCCTGAGTAAAACTTCCCAGATAGCCAACGGGACTATCTTTACTGGTACATTCTAACCATATAGCTTCAGTATCCAATGGGACATATAGTATGATATGATTACCCTGCCCGCCACTTGCAAACGATTGATGTAAACTTACTTTTCTGCCCCCGGCATATACCTCCGTATAATAAGCTGTAATTCCTGCTGCTTTTAACAAAGCCATCGTATAATTACATAAGGCTTTGCAATCTCCATAAGATACATTATCTACTTCAGATGCTTTCATTGGCATAAAACCGCCGATACCTATCTGCACACTGATATACCTATTCTTCTTTTGCGCATATTGATAAATCAATCTTACTATTTCCTTTTTATCCTTGACATCCTTAACCAGGTTCTTCACACTCGCTTCTGTTTCTTTAGAAATTACATCACGCCCTTTTAAAAGTGCATTATTAACCCATTTACCATATTCCTGCCAATTGGAATAATTCCCCGATACGCCTTCATATACAAAATGTACAGGGCTAAACATCAAATTGGGCAAGCGGGTGTTTAGCAGTGGACTGTATGGCTCTTGTTTAAAAGCAGCTAAATCCTCCAGCTTCCAGGTTAGCACTTCTCTTTTACCTAAGGTTTGTATTTGCGGTTTATCGTCTAAACCATAGCCTGTATAATTAATTTGAAAAGTCGTGGGCTTAGAAATCTCTAAAGTAGACTGTTGTACGCTTACTTCTTCATCTGGTTGAGGGAACCAATCCGGAATAATTAAAGTTTGGTTCATAGCCACTTCACATTCCAGTTCGAATGTAACAGGGAATGTTTCTATAAACGGAGTATAAATCTTTACCCGGTCGTCTTCGAACAATGAATAATTGCTGATATAACTTTCATCTTTAAAATCAGATTGTTTTACTTTACCTACTAAAATCCCCCATTCATTATAAACGTTAACATTTAGTGATTTAATCTTTCTGGATTTATTATAAGGAATCTTAAAATTAACATATTCCCTTCCATTCTTGTCAAACACGGTAATCGCCTTTTTAAACTTATACACCATGTTATCTGGGGCATTAATCAGAATCTGTCTGGAATCTTTTCTTACAACTACTGTAGCTTCCTGCTTTAAATGAGAAGGAATATTTTTCACCTGATAATCCTGTCCTCTAACAGACATTAGATTTACCGCAAACAGAGCCATTACGGCAACGATTTTCCTCATTTGGCTGCTGTTTTAGAAATTATTAGTTCGGTTTTATTCACCTGGACAATTTTATTGTAGAGTTCTTTTAGGTATTGATACTCATCACTAAAATAAATAGGTTTATCTATAACTACCTTTTCGTACATACTAATTATGTTATCGTTCCTCATCTCAACCTGACAAATATAATGTCCACTTCCTTTGGGTAATTGTAAAGCAACAGCAGGCGAAGCATAATCCAGTTTAAAATTGCTAGGAATCTTCAAGTTTAAAACAGTGTTAGATTCTGTTTTCGCTCCAAAATCAACAGGATATATTCTTTCATCCAGTTTAAATGGGTTCTCCTTCATATGTCCCATAAAGAACGGATTTATAGACAATTTATCTCCATGGAGATTATCAAAAGCATCTATTTCAATATTCAATTCTTCTACAAGTGGAGCCGCGAGAGAATCTAAATTACTGATTTTGAAATCTAATATTTTTATACCTGGTGTTTTCTGTCTTAATTCATCTATATATTTATTTTCAGAGGCATAGGTTTTAATTAGCTTTCGCTTACTCAAGGCATCATAACCGTAATATCTTTTAACAACTTGTCCCTTTATTAAACCTGTAGAGTCCAGCTCCAGATTCATATATTCCCATTTTTTAAATTTTTCAGTTGGTTTTAAACTTACCCAATAACAAGAATCTTTACCAATTGCTCTCGCCTGATCGTTTAAACAACGGTACGGTAGCATTCCAAAATCAAGTTCTTTATCCGAAGCATCCAGCAAATAAGATTTGTCATTAACATTAACCTTGGCAATCACATAATTAAAGTCGCTCATTACCGGAAAAAGCCTGGTGGGTAGTCCATTATCTCTGGTAGATACAAGTACCGGCTCAGTATCTACTTTTGCGTATTGTAAAGCTCCAATCAAAGCGAGATTGATATCTCCTATATTACCGATCCGGGATTCATATGCCTTTTTTAAGCCTAAATCGGCATATTTCCCATAATAATTATTCCATTTATACCAATTCTTAACAATATCATAAACTTTCCTTGCAACAATTTCTTTGTCAGTTTCCGTTTCTATTATTGGCTTCAGCTCGTTTTTAAATAAATCAGAATTTCGTTTGATCTGCAATCCAAAATCATCATTAGACTTTAGCTCGTTATAAATGTCTTGCCATGTTTTCGTAAACTTTTTTGTGGTGCCATTAAAATATTTAATTTCTATAAGCTCGAAATTGACAGATGAAAGATAATTCTCTCCACTTGTCATATATTCCTCTTCTATGAAAGCTGGAATATTTTTCATTTCATATTTATACAAACCACAATCCGCAACACCACCGCCAACTTTAAAGCAATCTTTTACCAATTCTGATTTTGAGTCCGACAACTTATAAAACCCTTTAAGGGAAATATTATAGTTATAGTTTCCCGGTATTTTCGCCCAATACACACTTTCCTTTTTTGGAATTGTTGATTGAAAATTCCACTTTTTAAAATTGTAAATAAAAGGGCTGTCTACCTTGTAGCAATATTCTATTATGGTACCAACCTTCACATTAGGAATAGCAAACTTTACAACGTCTAAATAGTTATTCTTTTTCTCTGTATAGATATTTTTCCGGTCTAACTCCGTCTTACGGTATGTATTATTTTCATCCAGCGTATGAGACACTGCTCTTATGTCGTAAATCTTCTCAAAGTAATTTGAATCCTGCTTTCTTAAGGGTATAGAGATATTTGCCTCATTAATTCCCTTATCATTGAGTATTTTGATTTTCACATAGTATTCAAAAATTAGACCTTGTCCTTCCCCTTCTGAAATAAATGAATAGCCATATTCACTTATTACAAAAGAATTTGCAGAAGAATCTGGGGAATAAACCTTCATATCTAAATGCTCTCTGTCTAATAATCCAAACTTATATTCCGTTCTCTGAGCAAAAGAACTTAGAAAAAACAGCAAAAGGTTTATTAAAGCAACTATTTTCTTCATACCATTAACAAATGAAAATTTAAAAACAAATATTTAACAATTTAAAAGAAAAACAAAACATTTAAATTAAAAAAAAGATATTACAACATAAGAATTTAACGAATTTCTTTACTGGCAACCTTCCCATAGAACCTTTTTCGGCTTTCGTTGTTAGTAAACAGTTATCTAGTAACAAAGAAAAACAGCTTAGTCATGAATAAAGTAAAATATCTATCAATAGTAATTGTCATTTTTGCAGTTCTAACTATGGCTTGCAAAAGTAATCCCAATCTTTACGTCGCTTCAAAACAAGTTGATTGCGTTGGCGCTGGTCCGCAGAAATGCTTATTGGTAAAAGAAAACAAAGACGAAAACTGGACTTATTTATATGATAATATCCAGGGATTCAACTACGAGCCGGGATATGAATACGAACTAATTATTAAAAAAGAGAATATCGCTAACCCTCCGGCAGATGCGTCTTCGATTCGTTATATCCTGGTAAAGGAGCTTTCTAAAACGAAAAAGGATTCTGAGAATCTTCCGGATTAAGCTTCTTAAAAGCAGCTAGAAAGATTTACTAAAACCTCTTTTTAATAGTTAAATTTGAGCACTATCGGCACATCCCTTAGTATTGAAAAGAAGTTGATCTATCACTTCTCCTAATTTTCAATAAATTAGACAGAATTCTTTTTAAAAAACCTTATCTTTGCACCTTTCAAATTTCACATCAATGAATCATCCTGTAAAGATTAAAAACGCTTTAATTTCAGTCTTTTACAAAGACAATTTAGAACCACTTATTCTTCAACTTCAAAAGCTGGGAGTAAATATTTACTCTACTGGCGGAACCGAAACCTTCATTAAAAACCTAGGGGTTGATGTAATTCCGGTTGAAGATTTAACTTCTTACCCATCTATTTTAGGTGGAAGGGTAAAAACTTTGCATCCAAAAGTTTTTGGTGGAATTCTAAACAGAAGAGATAACACAGGTGATCAGGAGCAAATCGCTCAATATGAAATTCCAGAAATAGATTTAGTTATTGTTGATCTTTATCCTTTTGAGGAAACGGTTAGGTCTGGTGCAGAGGAACAAGCTATTATCGAGAAAATCGATATTGGTGGAATTTCTTTAATCAGAGCGGCTGCAAAAAACCACAAAGATGTTGTAATTATAGCTTCTAAAGATGATTATTCTACATTAAACAATATGTTAGAAGCGCAAAACGGATCTACATCTTTAGAGCAACGCAGAGCGTTTGCAAGAAACGCATTTAACGTTTCTTCGCATTACGATACAGCAATCTTCAACTGGTTCAATCAAGGTGATGATACATTAAATGTATTTAAACAAAGCGAGCAAAAAGCTTCTGTTTTACGTTACGGAGAAAACCCTCATCAAAAAGGCTTTTTCTATGGTGATTTAGACGCCATGTTCGATAAATTGAATGGAAAAGAGCTTTCTTATAATAATTTAGTGGATGTTGATGCAGCAGTAGCATTAATAGATGAATTTACAGAACCTACTTTTGCTATCCTAAAGCATACCAATGCTTGTGGTGTTGCCAGCAGAACTAATTTGTTTGAGGCATGGAACGATGCCCTGGCTTGTGACCCGGTTTCTGCTTTTGGTGGTGTAATCATTTGCAATGGCGAAGTAGACGAAGCTACAGCTACAGAAATCAATAAATTATTCTTCGAGGTTTTAATCGCTCCTTCTTATAGTAAAGAAGCTGAAGCTATTATCACCACCAAGAAAAACAGAATCATTTTAAGAAGAAAAGATATTGAGCTTCCTAAAAGATTATTCAAAACTTTATTAAACGGCGTTATAGAGCAAGACAAAGACAATACTTGCGAAGGCCCGGAACAAATGACTACGGTTACAGAGAAACAACCAACAGCACAAGAATTAAAAGACTTATTCTTTGCGAATAAAGTAGTTAAACACACTAAATCTAATACCATTGTTTTCGCTAAAAACGATACATTGATTGCTAGCGGTGTTGGACAGACTTCCAGAGTTGACGCGTTAAAACAAGCGGTTATTAAAGCAGAGTCTTTTGGTTTTGATTTAAAAGGTTCTGTTATGGCATCTGATGCTTTCTTCCCTTTCCCTGATTGTGTTGAATTAGCTGCTGAAGCAGGAATTACTGCGGTTTTACAACCGGGTGGCTCTATTAAAGACCAGGATTCTATTGACAAGGCTAATGAAAAAGGTTTAGCAATGGTGACTACCGGAGTTAGACACTTTAAACATTAATCAGCCAATAACTGAATAAAACAAAACAGGAGATATATGCGCTATATCTCCTGTTTTGTTTTTTATCGATTCCTGCCCACACTAAAGATTACACTTACCAATTTTCTATAAACCTATACGATGGTCGATTCTGCTTCCAGATGTTTAGAAGACAAAGCACATATTAGTCCGAGACAGATTCGGCAGTTTTAGCCTCATTCTTCGATATTTCTTGTAGTCGGATTCGGCTGTTGCCGAAGCTTTGTCGAAGAAATACCCCTTTTTGTCGAAGACTTGTCGAAGCGCACCCGAAGAAAACTACTGTTTTGTCGAACAACTGTCGAAGAAATCTCAAAGAAAATTCGAAACAGACCCAAATCTGTCTCGAATCAGAATGCCCTTTGTCTCGGAAGAATCTCGAACATTTAGGAATAAAGTAATCCAGGAGTGTTTAATAAATTGTGTCGTTGTTTTATAAGACAGTCTACATTAGAATATGTTATTCTAAATATCAGTTTTTAGACGATCAATCGTCCAATACCATTCCTTTATAAAACCAAGTCACCGGTTGTGCCCTTTCCTATTAGAAAACCGATTACGCTGAATGGGCTTTCTACAAAGTCACAACTTCTCCCATCCTACCTTCAGCGGTTATTACTCTGAATTTATAAGTCTTTTTAGCATCGTACGCTACAGACTGCCCAACCTTTTCAGATCTTAAACCGGGTTCTTCTCCGTTATCGGTATAAAAAATATCAAACCCCGGATATTCAACATTTAGTAATAACTTGCCAGCAGCTTCTTTTATTCCAATTGCAGGCAAACGATAATGATATCCTCCGTTAATTACATTAAGTTTTCCCAGCTCATCCTCTCCTACCTTCGCTACAAAGTTTTTATAATCTTTATCGAAAGCAGACTTATCAAACGTATTATTTTTCTCCCAAATAGTTTCCTTAGCCCAGGCCCGTTCTGCTAATGCTAACATTCTCGGATACAACATATATTCCTGTCGGTCGGTCGTTAAAATCTTCTCAGACCAAGCGCCAGATTTAATACCTATTATATTCTGCTTTCCCTTTGCAGTCAATCTCTCTTTCTTTTCAAAAAGAGCCGATGTTACTTTCTTCCCTTTACTATCCTCTGTTATATTAAGGAAAAAATTAGTTGGTAAAAACGAGTAAGCCTTGTACAAATCGATAAACCCTGCCCAGGTATGTCCCGGTTCATCAAAAACATTTCTCCACGCTAAGTCAAAATAAAGGTTACTTGCACTGGTATAAACCACTGGATACCCGGCATTGGCAAGTTTGTAAGCGAGATCTTCCTGCCCTCCTCCAACAATATTATTCCACACGTCTAGTCTGATACCTCTGTTCGCCAGAGCCGGATTAACTTTCATTCCCTTCCCGTCGTTCTTCATTCCCATTTCTTCCCATCCGGCTAAAGTCAAACCTTTCTCTTTGCATAAATCCGATATCCTGCTAATATAATAAGGCCATACTTCGTAAACAGAGGTCATTTTCAAGCTATCCATAAGAGATTTAATTTTAGGAGATTTCTCCCACGACCCACGCGGGACTTCATCGCCTCCCAAATGAATTTGCTTCATCTCTAAACCGGCCTTCTTGTACATTAACTTTACCTCATCGATAACGGTGGAGATGAATCGATAAGTAGATGGCATGCCTACGTTCATTACATTATCGCTCCAATATTGTGCAGAACTGTAGATAGATAAATCCAACGGATCATTTAATAAATAACGCTCGGCTTCTGCAATATTCCCCAACGCCAGATATTTTTGATACCTGGCCTGCATAGACTTAATTGCTGCTCTGGAATGCCCAGGTGTTTCTATTTCTGTTACCACTTCTATATGATTCTCTTTTGCATACCTAAGTATCTCAATAAAATCCTCTTCCGTATAATATTGATTTTTTGAAGCAATTGCTCCCGAACCATAAGAAGGCTGCAGACTTAAACCGGTGGAATAACCCGCCGATCTCCTGCTACCAACTTCCGTTAGTTCTGGAATAGACTTTATTTCCAACCTCCAACCTTCATCATCAATCAAATGCATGTGCAATTTATTCAGTTTGTACATCGCCATTGCATCAATAATTCTAAAAATAGCCGACTTATCGTGGAAGTTTCTCGCCACATCTATCGAAACTCCTCTGTATCCAAATCTTGGGCTATCATTAATGCTAAGTTCAGGCAGCACTACTGACGATGATTTTTTCCATTGATTTGCAGAAATCAAAGATTTTATACTCTGAATAGCATAAAAAGCTCCGGCTGTACCGGAAGCTTTAATTTCCAATTTATTGCTTTGTATTTCTATTTTGTAAGATTCGGCGCCTAAATTTTTGTCTAAAACAAAACTCACAACACTTCCATTATTTTTAACAGGACTCAAATCGATACCCAAAGTAGATTTAAAGAATTCCTTTATCCTACCTGCTTCCTTCTCAAACTGGGGTTGAAATATTAGAGAAGTAGAACCTGACAAAACAAATCCCTTTCCTGTTTTTAATTGGAGTGTTTGCGGCGTTGGAATAATCAATTGCTTTTCGCCACCCAGATTTTTATTATTAATGTCATATTGCGCTGCCAATTTTATTTTCTGCTGAGCTGGAGTAAATACATCCGTATTTATATCATAGTTTCTAATATTATTGGTCTCATTTGTTTTCTCATTCAAAACATATAGTCCAGAGGGCACATCTGTAAAATTTGGTACCAGCCCTTTAGTAACATAGTTTATCTCCAGTTTTCCTTTGGCAGGAATAAAAAGGTTTGCTTCTTCAAATCCCAAACGATACAGGTCGCCATTTTTATGAGTAATGCTAAACCTTTTATCTACAGAAAGCGGGTCTATTCTTCTCATGTAATTAAACCAGATACTCCAGTCGTTGCAGGAAATAGGCTTATCTGTAGGATTTATAATTGTCAACCTCGACACCGGGTTTGCCTTACCTGTTTCCGTATCTATTAAATCCCATTTGACTTCTATAATTTCATGAATAGCATCAGACATCCCTCTTAAGCTGCAAAAAAGTAAGACGATTACTAATAATTTATATCTCATTGTAAAAATTTAAAAAGAGTTTATATACATAAGACACTTTAATACACATTTAGGATCCATGAATATCTTAAATATTTCTGCATAAAATACTTTTCCTTTAGATGTTTTTCTAAAAGATACTACTACTATGATTTAAAAGTTAAATTCCTGGATCGAAATACTGAATATCTTTACCTAAGACATTATCATTCCCTTTGGTTATTGGAACTGTAAAAGAGATAAAAGAAAGATTAAAAGAATTGGCACTTATTATCACATCTGAGAAGACAATATGTTTAGATATTGAAAGTGATATGACTAAGGAGTATAGGTTTTAATTTTATTGTGGAAATAATTTCAAGGCGAATAATTCGCCTTGAAACCATAAGTGTTCGCAAAGAATCACCGATATTTTCGGATTCAATGAAAAATTCTCAGCTCTAATGAGGCATACTAAAAGAAAGCGAAATATCATGACTTCCTACTTTAACACCACTTTTAGCCGCGTTAAAGTTATAACAGTAACCTATCCTCATATTATTCTTAACATTATTCAGTTGATAAGACATATTGGCTCTTAAAATGGATTGTGATATACTTTTTTCATCGGCTCCCATAAATGAATTTCGCTCTTCAACACGTTGCCTAAATCCTACTCCTAAAACAAATGACTTTTCCATCATAATAGAAGTATTGATATCCAAAGAAGTAATACCTCCCATATTTTTAATAAATAAAACAGAGGGCATCACTACTAAATTGTCTTCCGTCTCGTAATTAGCTCCCAAAATTAAATACATATTAATCTTACGGAAAGTAGGAGGCACTTGATAGGAAAAACTATTATTGTTGGTATATAAAGACAATATATTATCAAAAGAAAGTCCTAAGTAGTATTGTTTCTTTAGGGTTCCCAACAGGCCAACACGCCCATCTAATTTAGAACTATAGACATTTTGCCTTGCTAAAGGGTCTAGCGGATTTGCAGTTACCTGATCATAAAGATTTATATTATACTGCTGTAACCCCAAACCCAATGAAGACGACATAATGATATCTTCTGAAACCTGTAAGTGATAAACATAATTACCGTAGCCTACGCTGTAACTATCGTTTCCAAAAGTATTTTTTACCGCGTTAAAGCCGATGGCGCATCTCAGTTTAGGTAAACTGAAATGCCCGGCAGCAGATACGGTATAGTTTTTCGCACCACTTACTTCCCCTGTTCCTGCAACCTGATACTGTAGGTTTGCAGAAGCTTTGGTATGAAGTCCCATAAATGCCGGGTTGATGTAAGACTTATCTAACAGATACTGACTGCCTTGAAATTCTGTTTGGGCTTTGCCTTGTTGTATATTGCTAAGTGTAACTACACTTAGCAATAGATATATTCTTTTTAAAATATTCACGCTTTAAATAATTAAAATCTAACCACGAAGCTTTTTATTGGTAAATAATTGTTACCGTTCCTTTAAACACACGCTCTTTACCCGTTTTATCTACTGTTTTCAGGATATAGCCGTATGAGCCCATTGGTAATCTATCTCCTGTCCAATCGTTCTGATAATTGTCTTTTTTGTAAACCACATTGTAGCTCTTATTAAAGATAGTTAAGCTATTAGACACGTAATATTCATTTAACCCCAATATTTCAAACATATCATTGATTCCATCTCCGTTAGGGGTAAATAAAGTTGGGATAAGAATTTTTGCTTCTGTAGCTCTAGGGTCTACCACTTCTACAGAAACTAAACCTACCTTGTTATCGGATTCGTTACTTTCATTTAAAGTTGTGGCAGCACCATTACCTAACATCAGTACGCCATAAGTATTTGCTTTAAGTTTAATGGTATATACTACCTCTTCATTAGCATTAATATTGGCTTGTGTAGCCTTTAGTGTTCTTGTTTCACGATCATAAGTAATATTATTAGATGATGACACAAAATCGAATGAAACAGGTAATTGATCTGCTAATGCCGTATTTATTGCATTGTTAGGTCCGTTGTTTTTAACCTTGATACTATAGTTGAATACTTCACCTATGTTTAGGCTTGCTTTATCAACCTGACTACTTACTACCAAATCAACACTGTTATCTATTACGTTAACATTTAAAGCAGGGATGGTATTATTATCAAAATCAACATCATTATCATTATCAGCATTTACCGCACCATTACCTAATTGGAATACACCAACACCATTTGCTCTCAATGTAATAGCATAAATAGCTTCTTGTCCAGCAAGAAGAGTCGACCTACTCGCTGATAGCATTCTTGTTGCAGCATTAAAACTAGCATCTCCTGCTACCGATATCACCTCTAAACCTGATGGCAAGATATCTTTTAGCATTACATTCTTCGCTAAGTCGACACCATTATTTCTCACTTTAATGGTATAAGTTAATTCTTCTCCCTTGGCTAACTGGCTGCGGCTAATTACATTGGTTACCGTAACATCTGCTCTTTTGTCCACTACTTCAACAGCTATCGGAGCGAAAGTATTGTTAGCAAGATTGATGTCGTTATTAACGGATACCAATCCATTTCCTAAAAGTTGGGTTCCTACTGTCTTCGCTCTCAATAAGATTTGATATTCTAAATTAGTTCCTGCTTCAACTCTTGTTTGAGTTGCAGATACAGTATGTTTTATAGCGTCGTAAACAGCATCTCCAGTCACAGATACAAACTCGAATGCTTTATTTAAAGTCTCTACTAACTTATAGTTGATACCAAAATCGGCACTATTATTTTTTACTGAAACAGCGTAAACCAATTCGTCTCCAATATTTAAACGCTGACGATTCACTTTTGACGATACAGCAAAATCAACATTATTATCAATTACATTAACTGATATTGGGCTGATCGAATTGTTGTCAAAATCAACATCGTTGTCGTTATCAGCTGCAATTGCTCCGTTACCCAGCTTTATAGTACCCGCAACTATCGCTTTCAATACCACTGTATATTCTACTTCTTCTCCAGATTTAATTTGAAGTTTACTAGCTGTAATCGTATTGTTTGTTGCATTATATTTTATACCGCCGGTAGCTCGTACAAACTCCAGACCTGCCGGAATGCTTTCTTGTAATTTAAAATTATTAGCTACATCCGGACCGCTGTTACTGATTAACAAGGTATAGGTAAGCTCTTCACTTTTATTTAATTGATTTGTACTAACCTGATTGCTTACCCAAACGTTAGCTCTTCTATCAACTACATTTACATTGGTATGCTGAATTTTATTGTTAGATAAATCGGTGTCGTTAAAAACGGTAACTAAACCTTTGCCCAAAGTTTGTACGCCTACAGCATTGGCTTTTAAAACTACCTGATAGTGTAACTCCTCTCCGGCAGCAACTTGTATTTTGCTTGCTGTTAATGTTCTTTTATTGATATCAAATGACAATCCGTCTGATAAAGAAACAATATCAAAGGCAAAGCTTATGGTATCTGTCAAGTTATAATTTATTCCAAAATCAGGTCCGTTATTTTTAACCCTTAATGTGTATGTTAACTGATCTCCGATATTTAAACGATTGCGGCTTAAGGCTTTCGTTACTGCAAAATCCACATTATTTTCTCCGACAACAACAGCAATCTGGCTGATTGTATTATTATCAAAATCGATATCATTATCGTTATCAGCAGCTATATTTCCATTCCCCAATAAGAAAGTTCCATTGGTTAAAGCTTTTAAGGTTGCCGTATAGGAAATTTCCTCACCCGATTTCATTTGCAATTTGCTTGCAGAAACTTTCCTTGTTGCGGCATCATAAGCCAATCCTCCTGTTGAAGACACAAATTCAAAGCCTGCTGGAAGGATATCTTGTAGCTTAAAGTTGTAAGCTATATCTGGTCCATTATTGCTTACATTAATGGTATAAACTAATTCTTCACTCTTATTTAACTTCGTTTTGCTTATCAGAGTATTTACCCAAACATTTGCCCTTCTGTCCTCAACAATTACCGGAATTACGTTTACCTTATTATTGTCAAGATTGATATCATTAAGTACCGTTACCAAACCAGCACCTATCTTTTGATTACCTACGGCAACGGCTTTCAAAGTTATTTCGTAGCGAATTACCTCTTCTCCATTAACTTTAGCTTTATCGGCCGTTAAAGTACGGTTTGATGCATTATATGTGATTCCACCTGTCGCCGAAACAAATTCAAATGCTGTACTTAAGGTATCTACCAGGTTATAGTTCATTGCAAAATCCTGTTCCACATTTTTAATGACGATGGTATATTTCATCAAATCACCAATATTTAAACGTGGTTTAGAAACCTCAGAACTTATCACTAAGTCAACTCTGTTATCTAAAATTTCGACTTGCTGCTTATTCATCGAATTGTTATCAAAGTCGATATTATTATCATTTGACGCAGCAACATGGCCCAGGCCTAGATTGACATTTCCAAAATCTACTGCCTTTAATAACAGCGAATAGACTGCCTCTCCTCCTGATGGTATTTGAGCTTGAGATAGGTTAACGATTTGTCCAGCTTTAGTAAAATTAACCGTACCATTTAATGCGGTTACATATTCAAATTCATTTGGAATCGCATCTACTAAAGTAACGTTTTTAGCCACATCAGGCCCGTTATTTTTAATTTTAATGGTGTAAATTAAATCTTCGCCTTTGTATAACTTGTTTCGATTAATTTGCGTTTCTACGTATACATCCGCCCTACGGTCTGCAACACTTACTGTATGCCTGATGAAACTGTTGTTAGAATCATCTACATCATTATTTGAAGATACAGCTCCTCTTCCAAAGAATTTATTACCTACAGTTAATGCTTTAAGCACAACTTTATATTCAGCTATTTCATCTACTCCTAATTGCAATTTAGTTGCCTTTAAGGTATTCGTTGCCGCATCATAGGTTAAACCATTCGTCGCAGAAACAAACTCTAATCCGCTACTTAATGTATCTACTAATACCGAATTTACCGCTACATCTGGTCCTAAATTTTTGAACTTCAGGGTATATTTTAGCGTATCGCCAATATTAATCAGGTTTCTGCTGATGCTATTGTAAACCTCAATATCAGCGTCGCCCATCACTTTAAAAGAAACAGGATGCTCTGGCGTACCTAAGACTTCATCTGCTCTTTGTGTAGTAATAGGTTCATCTACCGGAGCTGTACTTCTTAACATCGTTCTCAACATCATTCGCTGCTGTGGAGCCGGTTGAGGCGTTGCTGGTAAATCAGATTTTGCAGTATATGTTCTTCCTGTTATTCTATCGTAAATTTTAATTACAACGGGTTTATCTTCCCCTTCCACATTACTATTTATGGATACAAAACTTAACCCATTTACTAAAGTATCTACATAATTTACCAATTCGCCATCTACATAAGCAAAAATCTCAAACCTCCCTGGTTCAGTAATATCTAAACCGTTTAAGTTAATTTTTGCCGTTAAAGACATGTTATTTTCAAATCTGGCTATATCTAAGTTCACCTGATTACCACTATTCACATCGTTCACGTCCATTGCATTATCGAATGCAATAACTTTTTGTATTCCGGTTTTCACTGGCGGAATATCTGCCAGTATATTTGGACTTAAATCTGGCTGATAAGTGACCACCGGTATAGCATAATGATCTCCTTCTACAAAATATTTATACCCTTTTCCTGGACGTAAATATTTCAAACTACCAGACCATCTTTGAGAAGCTGCATTGTATTGTGCAAATTCCTCTTGACTGCTAACGGTAGCACCATCAGAGAAGCTATAATTTTTCAAGTAATTATTAAGCTCCATATTTACCGCCATAGGGTAGCCTAGCCAATTCCAACCATCTTTCAACTCTACGTCTACTCTTTGGCTAGCCAATTGTCCTAAAACTCTTATGGTATCAGCTTTAGCTGAGTATACCATATAAGACTGGTAAATATTTAATGAATCTAGAGGTCCCGTCCAGCCAGTTTTAGCATTATATTGTGCATAAGGTTTTTTAGCACTTAAGGTTTTTACAATATCACCGCTAGTAGGTTTTAGTTTACTGAACACCTTACTTACTCTCATGTCGGCATTTTCGACATTTAGAGAAACCCAGTTCCAACCTGCTTTTAAAGGTATTGTTTGGAAAACCCCTTCTGGATGTAATATATAAGGATTATTCCCGTTGCCCACAATTCCGTTAGACACAAAGTTTATTCGCTCTTTACTTTGATATTCTATACCCGGATAAGTATCCCAGAAACGCACACTTAAACTCTCGTTACTTAATTTATTAGCATACGCTGTTACGTAAGCTACATACTTTTTGCTTGCATAGTCATATTCTATATTTGCTAAACCTCTACATTCGTCTCCAGCAAAAACTCCCATAATATCTCTGATATCTGTAGAAGTCGCTACATCAGTATCGTCTAAACTAAACTGAGTAACAAAACTCATGTTATATCTAAATTTAGATGGATTTACCGCCCAGTTTGGTGGTGTTTTAAGCACATTTACGGTAACATATAACAACTGCCTTTTACCATCACAAGTGGTAAATACCGTGTCGGTATAGGTTCCTGTATTTAAGTTTGGATCTATTAAGAAATCCACATTTTGTTCTCCTAGTGGAACAATCCTGGAATTACGTATAGACGGCGTTAACCAACTTGGAAATCTCTCTATTCTAAAGTTTTGATTTAGTGCCGATTTGTTTACCAATTTAGCTCTAAAGCTAGATTGAACACCTTCAATAGCATTAACATCGATATTTGCCGGAGACCAGTAAATTGGACTCATATTGACAACGAAGTTCCATGAAACGCTATCTGTTAGAACATTTCCACTACCATCTCTAAGATTCTTAACTGTAGCATTCAACTCCATCATCTCATAATCTGCAATTGCAGCTTCCGGAACTGTCTTAATCACGATAGTTTTATCGTTGTAAACAAGTGTCGCAGGAATAATTTGTCCATTATCCTTACGTTTTAAAACTACATTTGCTGAGTTTGTGATATCCTTATTAAAGGTCACGCTCATCACATCACTTGTAGTCAAGATACCGTTTAAAGGTGTAGGCAGACCAAATGCTATCGCTGCAGATCTATCAATTACTCCAGTATATACAGGAGAATAATTTACATCTACGCCTTCGCAAATAGCCAAAGCCCGTAATTCATACTTACTATCAGGAAGCGTACTTACATCAAAAGTATAATCATAATACTTATCCTTAAGTTCTGATTTAGGAATATCTATTGCCGTTTGCCATAAGGAATTCTCATAATCCTGATTAATTCTTCTGTACTGTAAAGCAACACTTGTTAACGGAGAAGCTTCCGACGCATCAAATTTGCTAAACGCTACATACAGCTTATTACCATTAGATTGATTCACCAACCAGTTATTACCTGGTAAGAACAAATCTATTTCACTACACTTATTTTGGAAATAGGCATTCAGTTTAACGGTTGGTTTTGCTATATTATCATCATCAACATCCTCCAATGAGTTATCACATGCAGAGAACATTGCTAAAGTTAAGCCCTCATAGGTACTATATAATGCTCCTCTATAAACCTCTACTGGTAATTTGAAACTCTTACCGGTTGGTATTACAAAGTTAGCCTGACCATTCGTCACATCTTGACCCGCTACTAATACTCTCGCTCCTCCTAAATTGCTAGTTGGTATTAACTTAATACCGTACTCTACGGTCTCATCGCTCTCGCTTCTATTTGAGATTAAAACCTCAAATTTTGCTGGTTGATCCGAAGGAACATTACGTTGTTCGTTCGCTCCGCTTACCGCGATATTTGGCAGATGGCGATATTGAGTTCCAGGCTCATGTGGACAACTGGATGAACCTGATACTGTTTTAAAAACAGGAGTACCATATTTTTTATTTTTCTTTAAGTCTACCGAAAAGAAATCGCCAATATCATCATCCTCTAAATGATAGAAAGTAGTTTGTGTATTACCGTTGGTAGTTTCGGTACTTGAATCCCAATTGAATCTCAGCGAGAATAAAGCTCCAATTTCCTTTTCGTTTGATTCGCCACTATTCACAAAACCACCTACATTACCTTCGGTGTTTAAATAAATTTGTGTTTCGGTAACGTCCGTAGTATCTTTTTGTGTTGTTAAGGTATTCTCATAAATTGCGCCCGCACTAAATGAAATATTGTTCCCAACAATTCCCTTAAGGTTCTCACCTGCATTTATTTCTCCTGCTTGCGCTTTATCCTTTTTATTTTCTTCTAAAGTTTTCTCCCAGCCTGTAATATCTGCCTCGTATTCAGAATATGTTCTCTTCAACTTATCAACCTCTTCTGGTTTAATAGATGAGCTATTGCTTTTCAGCTTAAAGTACGCTTCGTCATACTTAGTCTTTGATATAGAATACAATGTTCTTAATTGAGGTAACAAGACGTTCTTTATGTGATGTTGAGTATAAACGAAAACAGTCCCAAAGTCATTCAAATTCATGGCAACTGACGTATCTCTAACCATTCCCTTCTTGGAAGCATCGTATTTCAACACATCGGTCATGGCATAAACCATGTTCATAGATGCTCCTACAAAAACATCTCCGTCTTCACCTACAAATTCTGGTTCGCCTGATGTATAAAAATCTTCAGTAAAGGTAAATGTGGTGTTCGTTACAAGGCCCTCATTATTATCTCTGCCAGCTTCCATTTTTGCTTGTATATGGACACCTCCTCCTGTTTTACCAACAAAAGGAATATTTGAACCTACCCCAGCTTTGATATCTGAATAAGCTCCGGCCCCTCCTCCAAATTTGAACGAAGTGGTACCTGTTTTAGAAAATGTAGTTCCTTTACTTATTTTAGCGTATGATCTGTCTCCGGGAGGATCATGTAACACAAAAAATGGAATGCTAGGTGTTCTACTAACAAATGTTGCGTTACGAGGCCTTTCACCTTCTACTACTGCATTGATAATAGCACTCGCCTGCCTACTTCCTACCTTTCCGACAATCTGTATATTTTTTTCATAAGGAGCTTCTAAAACTGGATTACCTACCTTGATCGTATGCCTCACATTTTTGCTTATCTTATCTAAAGCATATTCCTTTCTATCCACGAGATCCGAAATACCATCATATATATATACAGTTCCTGTATCCAAAGTACAACTATAAGTTATACCATCATAAGTATAAGTCTCTTGAATTTTAACATCTATAAGGTGTTTGTCATTTTGAGCTAATAAATACTTATAGGTATTACCAGGTGCAAATTGAACAGAATCTACAAAAGCAGGATTGTTATTATTTACCAGAACTTTGAGTTTGTCATGATAAATAAAATCCATTAAAGGCTTTTTAACAAGATATGTTGTATCTACATTGATTGTAGTATCCTTTCTTGAAGGTATAATTTTATATATACTACCATCTGGCTTAAAGGTAGTATCGGCCTTAATAGTCTTTATACTGTAGGTCGTGTCTATCTTCTGTTCCTTCAAGCGTTCTGCCAAACTAACCTTTTGTATATTGTAAGTTTTGGTAAAATACTCTAGTTTATTAGAGTTGATACCTCCTTTTTCGGAAATTTGAAGAACCTGACCTTCGAAAGAAGTAGCTGGTAAAATAACCTTTACCTCTCCTCTCGTCGGCTGACCAGGATTTTTAGGGCTTCCGCTTTCTAAATCATTGGAGCTGATATGCAATTTTTTCGCATATTTTGCAGAAGAATTTGCCGATACATAGCCAGCATTTTCTGATTTCAACAAGAATGTCACATATTCTCCAATTGGAGCATCGCAACTTGCCGCAACTTTTATAGTTAAAGTATCTGTTTTTGTATCAATAAAATCGACGTTAGACATCAAATTATTAACATACAACGACTTTACTGTATCAGTTGTACCACTAAAATATATAGGATGATCTTTATATTTTATTTGAACGGTATACAAACCAGCATTGGTAATAGACAAACTATAAAGTCCTTTTGCGTCTGTCTTAACGGCCGAATTCTTTCCGTTTAACCAAACTTCGGCATCTTGCACTGGCAGAAAAACATCATTATCCAGAGAATCTTTGATAGCTGCAAAACTTACCCTGCCGTTAATAGCGAAAGAAGCTGTATCTGTAAAGTTTACATTTTGCCGGTTCGACTCATCAAATGACAAACTTCTGGACAGCTTTTCCGGGTCAAACCTAGGTTTATTATAACCTGGCATTTGAGGTCTCATTTCATAATTGGCCCCTTCCCCATAAAAAACTTTAGTGATCTCGTAATACCCAGAAGCATCTGTTGTTGCGCTGTAGGTATAAGGTTCGGTAGTCTTACCGTTATAAACGTTTGATTTTGTTGTTGCTGTAACAACAACACCCTCTACCCCGGCATTGGTTTTACCCTTAACATATCCACTAATTTTCCCATTGGCCTGAGATTTACCATCGAAAGTTTTAGATCTCCAATTTTCATAATCAATTCCGGAAAGCCCATCGGTAATATACCCGATAGAATATTGATAAAACATCCCCGGTAATATATCAGAATCGTTATAAGAGGTAGTGTTTTTTGAAAATTGAACTAATTCTTCTCCATTTCTATATAATACTAAATTTTCTAAACCCGCAATTCCTCTTACCTGATTCCAGCTTAATCTTACTCTTCCATTTTGATCTAGTGTTGTAGTAATATCTGCGTTAGAGAATTTAAAAGTCCCGGCGACTACCGCAGGATCGAAATCAGTAGCAGGATTACTGTTCCATCCAACAGGTGTATTATCCAGAGCCAAAACAGTTTGTACCGAATAGGTATAATCTGCAGATTCTATTAAAGAATCATCTGTATAACTAAATACATGTGCAGAAAGATTAGCCAATAACACTGCAGCTTCATTTCCTTTTTTCCTATAAACATTATATCTGATGTGCGCATCTGGAACAGCTGTTTGCTTTTCCCAGGTTATTGTTGGATAAACCTGCCCTTTCGAAATATTTGGAGTCTCTGTTATTTTAACATTTTTAGGAGCTTTAAGCTTTGGTGTTGTACCTGATGCTGATATCTCCGCCCAATGTAATTCCTGAGTAAATACATAATCAGTTTCTTCAGTAACGTATTTTAACCAATAACTATAATTACGATTAGGACCTATGGCTCGAAACACAGAATCAGAACGAAAAAAAGACCCTGTAGTAGTTACGTTATAGATATGTACTTGATCTTGGCCATCCAGTCCTAATTTAATTTGCATATTACTTTGGTTGTCCGATCCTCCCCAATCTGGTAGTCTATTCCACTTGAAATTAATCCTATAATCGTCCGTTAACACACGTCCGTTATTTGTCCAATATTCATTGTGTTGTTGAGAAAACGATGATTGGGCAAAAAGACTTAACAGAATAAACAAAAAAAGCGCCTTCTTCTTAAAAAAAGTAACAAATCTCTTTGGAGTAGAGTTTATATCCATATTACATTAGGTGGTATAGTAAAAATTTTTATTCAATCCAATAAAAATAATCCCCAAAACTAAACCCTCTACTTTGAGCGTACAAAATTAATTAGTCCATAATTATCATTTTGGACTAATTTAATTCAGACTGGAACTGAGAATTTTCTAAAATCAGGTTGAAACATCAATTTCAGTTATTAACTATACATCCGAAGTTCATATTTGCCTCCATCGGGCTCAATTTATCCGACTTATAAAAATCGGCAGCAAGTCAGTAGATGTAATAAACCTTTTATTCTATAGAAAGCCGAGAAGGGTGTTAAAGCAGAATCACTAGTAATTTTCTAAATTTTATTAAAAAATTAAAAGGTCCAAACAATAAGACTCCTGATTTTAAGTTTAGGATGTATGAATATCCCAAAATATTTTGGATTGAATCATTTTTGACAAATGCATTTTTCGAAAAATCAAAAACAAAAAGCTGATTTATTAACAATTCAGCAAAAAATACTCGAGAGATTAATTTTAAAACAAAATAAAAAACGATATTTTTACAATCTTAAATATCAGACTTGTTCTATTTAAGAACATTTTTTTTTTGCACCTTTGCAACTCATAAAAAGACTAAGTTATAAATGGGCTTATTTAATTGGTTTACAAAAGAAATTGCTATTGACCTGGGTACCGCAAATACCCTCATTATACATAACGACAAAGTGGTTGTAGACGAACCATCTATCGTTGCATTTGACAGAACAACAAATAAAGTTATTGCTATTGGCCGACAAGCGATGCAAATGGAGGGTAAAACCCACGAGAACATCAAAACGGTACGTCCTTTAAAAGATGGTGTAATAGCTAACTTTAATGCTGCCGAGCACATGATTCGTGGCATGATAAAAATGATCAATAACGGTAAAGGCTGGTTTTTCCCTTCATTAAGAATGGTAATCTGTATTCCTTCTGGAATTACCGAAGTTGAAAAAAGAGCGGTTAAGGATTCGGCAGAAATAGCGGGTGCTAAAGAAGTTTATCTTATTCACGAACCTATGGCTGCTGCAGTGGGTATTGGTATCGATGTGGAAGAACCGATGGGTAATATGATTATAGATATTGGTGGTGGCACAACAGAAATCGCCGTTATTGCATTATCTGGTATTGTCTGCGATCAGTCGATCAGAACTGCCGGAGATAATTTCGACTCTGATATCGTTAACTATATCCGCCGTCAGCATAACATCATGATTGGGGAAAGAACTGCAGAAAGAATTAAAATAGAAGTAGGTTCTGCCTTACCGGAATTGCAGGAGCCGCCAGCAGATTTTGCTGTTCAGGGCCGTGATTTAATGACTGGAGTTCCTAAACAAATTACAGTATCTTATACCGAAATAGCGCATTGTTTAGATAAGTCTATTTCTAAAATTGAAGAAGCTATTTTAAAGGCATTAGAGATTACTCCACCAGAACTTTCTGCTGATATTTACCAAACTGGTATTTATCTAACCGGAGGTGGTGCATTACTAAGAGGTTTGGATAAACGTATCAGTGCAAAAACTAAATTACCTGTACACGTGGCGGATGATCCGCTAAGAGCAGTTGTAAGAGGTACAGGTATCGCTCTTAAGAACACGCAAAACTTTAAGTTTTTATTACAATAAAATAGATAACAGGAGCCAGAAATAAGACTAAAACATTTTATTTCTGGCTTTTTATAGCTAATTATACTATGCGCAATCTTTGGAGGTTTATTAGTAATTATAACGCCTTCTTTTTATTCGTTATCTTTTTTACTACCTCTATCATTTTATTGGTCCGCAATAACGATTTCCAAAGAGCGAGTACGTTAAATTCTTCCAATCAAATTATTGGCAATATCTACAATCAGGTTAGTGGGGTTACCAAGTATCTGCATTTAGATGTTGTAAACGATAGTCTGGCAAAAGAAAATGCAAGGTTGAGAAATATGCTCCCCTCCTCATTTTTCTCTGACAGCCTAAAAACGCAATTGATAAAAGATACGGTACATCGTGTGCAATACGAGTATCTGGAAGCCCAGGTAATCAATAAAACTATTACTTCCAGGAATAATTACCTTACTATCAACAAAGGTTCTCTACATGGAATTAAAAAAGGTATGGGTGTAATTGGCCCTTCAGGTGTTGTTGGTATCGTATGGAATGTTTCCAAAGATTTCGCTTCAATACAATCGGTTCTCCACGAAGATACAAGAATTAGCTCTTTAATAGAAGGAACTCCCTATTTCGGTCCTTTAATGTGGAACGGAAAAGATCCTAATGTTGTAACCTTATCAGATATTCCTAATCAGCTTCATATCAAAAAAGGTATGAAAGTAGTTACCTCTGGTTTGGGCAGAATTTTCCCTAAAGGGATTATAGTAGGTACTGTGATAGCATCAGGGGTAAAAGGAGGTGGTAATTTCTTAGATATCAACGTTAAATTAGCAACAGATTTTTATTCTCTGCAACACGTATATGTGATAAGGAATTTCTTTGCAGAAGAACAGGCTCTTTTAGAAGAACAAAATAAAGAAAGCATAAATGAATAGTGTATTATTTAAAAATATCTTAAGATTTATCGTTCTTATATTTGTACAGGTATTCCTATTAAAGAATATGGTATTTTATAATCTCAATGTTCCATTTCTTTATATTCTGTTTATTTTACTACTGCCTTTCGAAACACCAACCTGGTTGCTGTTTATCTTATCATTTCTTTTGGGAATAACCATTGATTTGTTTAACGATACATTGGGTCTGCATGCAGCAGCTTGTACTGTGCTTGCCTTAATACGTGTATTTTTTATTAATATCACTGTGCAAAAGGATAATTATGATAGTGAACCCGAACCTACCCTTGGTATTATGGGGTTTAGATGGTTCTTCTTCTATACTGTTATCCTCACTCTGATTCATCATTTTTTTGTTTTCAATCTGGAAGTCTTTAGATTTTCGGAAATAGGCAATACATTAGGAAGAGTTTTTATTAGCTCGGGTTTGACTATAGTGCTAATTTTTGTAACAGAATTGGTATTCTACAAGAAAAAACAACGGAGTTAGGTTCCCTTCCTTTAGCCATTTTTATCTATGGTTGTTTTGCCGTAGTTTTGCAAACCACAACGCGACAGAATGAATAGTTTTTTTGCCAGGAAATATGTTATCCAGGGCATCTTTATATTGGTATCCCTGACTTTACTTGCCCGACTCTATTATATACAGGTTGTTGATGACAGATACAAGCTATCTGCAGATAACAACGTACTTCGAAAATTGGTTATTTATCCGGCTCGGGGAATCATCCTGGACAGGAATCAAAAAACCTTGGTCCAAAACGAACCGATATACGATTTGATGGTTATTCCAGCGCAGGTCAAAGCTTTTGACACCCTGGAATTTTGTGGTCTGATAGATATTACCAAAGAACAATTTGATAAAAAATATAAAAAAGCGGTAACCTATTCAAAATACCGGGCTTCCCTTTTTGAAAAGCAGTTGTCGGCAAAAACTTATGCCGCCTTTCAGGAAAAGCTTTTTGAATTTCCGGGATTTTATGTCTTAAACAGATCCGTAAGATATTATCCGGATTCAACCGCAGCACAATTTTTAGGATACATTGGCGAGGTAAATGATAGGGAAATTGAAAAATCTGAAGGATTTTACAGACAAGGCGACTATATCGGTAAATCAGGCATAGAAAAGTCATATGAAGACTTGCTTCGCGGACAAAGAGGAGTAAGAAATATCATGGTGGACGTTCATAATCGTGAACAGGGCGCATTCTTCGAAGGAAAATACGACACTTTAGCTATAGCGGGGGATAAATTGATATCTTCTATGGATAAGAACCTCCAATTGCTGGGCGAAAAGTTGATGAAAAACAAAATAGGTTCTGTAGTAGCTATAGAACCCTCAAGCGGCGAAATATTGGCATTTGTAAGTAGTCCAAGCTACGACCCCAATATGATGGTTGGGCGGCAAAGGGGAAATAACTATATGAAGCTGCTTAAGGATCCTAGTAAACCTATGTTTATCAGGCCTACACAAGCTGAATATCCTCCGGGTTCCATCTTTAAAGTAATTAATGCTTTAATCGGACAACAATTTGGCGCTATAACCGCCTCTACTTCATTCTACTGCGGTGGTGGTTACCGCTACAGCTCGAGAGGAGTTATGCGGTGTACACACGTACACGGGAATACCAATCTGATCCGTTCTATAGAAGGTTCTTGTAATACTTATTATGGCTATATCTATAACCGTATGATAGATAAGACTAATACCAAACCATATCTAGCCTATACAAAATGGCGAAATGCAGTTGCCCGATTTGGAATTGGTACAGAACTGGGTATAGACTTACCAGCTGAAAGAAAGGGATTATTACCTACTGCCGACTTCTATACCAAAAGGTGGGGCAGTAATAAATGGGGCTCCAGTTTCAATATCTCGCTTTCTATTGGTCAGGGAGAACTTGGAATTACGCCATTACAGATGGCAAATACAATGGCCATAATAGCAAACCGGGGTTTTTACTATAAACCTCACCTGATTAAAGCTGTTGGCGATAAAAAAGTTATTAAAAAAGAATATACCGAAAAAATTCCGGTGGGAGTTGATACTCAATACTTCGAACCAGTGGTTGAAGGGATGAGCCACGTAGTAAATTCGCCTAGCGGAACCGCATATTATTCAAAAATTGCCGATATAGAAATGTGCGGAAAGACAGGAACGGTACAAAATCCTCATGGTGCCGACCACTCTGTATTTGTCGCGTTCGCTCCAAGAGAAAATCCCAAAATTGCAATAGCCGTTGTAATAGAAAACGCAGGTTATGGTTCTACATGGTCTGCTCCTATCGCTAGCTTAATGGTAGAACAATATATTAGTGGAAATATCAGCAGGCCTAAAGCATATGTAGACAGGTTATTAAACGCTAATCTTCTACCTTATCAAAAAAAGCCCATTAAACCTCTCATAAAAAAAGATTCTGCAGATAGCCAACCGATAACTGCATCACAACTTTCATTAGAAAAAAAGGGAAATGAATAATTACAACACACATAATAAAGGTTTCTTTTTTAGAGTAGATGGCTTCACTATTTTGCTTTTCCTGTGTCTGGTAACGATAGGTTGGTTTAACATTTATGCCTCCGTATATTCTGATGAAGTGACTTCAATTTTCGATATCAATACCAACTTTGGAAAACAGCTTATCTTTATTATTATATCTGGTTTGGTCGGATTAACCATATTGCTATTAGACAGTAAATTCTTTATCACGTTTTCGCCTATATTTTACGGCGCCACTATACTGTTACTCCTTTTGGTATTGGTAATAGGCAGAAATGTGGCAGGTAATCAGGCCTGGATCCCTATCGGAAGTTTCCGGCTTCAGCCTTCGGAATTTGCAAAATGGTCTTCCAGTTTGCTTTTGGCAAGATATATCAGTACAGGGAATTATAAACTAACGGATTTTAAGGTATTAATCGTTTGTGCAGCCATTCTTGGTCTTCCGATGTTTTTAATTATGCTTCAGCCAGACACCGGTTCTGCAATGGTATTTGGTTCGCTAATTCTGGTATTATACAGAGAGGGATTATCTCCTTACTACCTGATTTGTGGCGTAATGATGATTATTTTGTTTGTTACCACTCTCTTATTTGGTAAACTTTATGTGATTTTAGGATTACTCGCGATTGCAGGACTGTTAATCTATCAATTTCAAAAGAGCAGAAGAAAAATAACTGCGGTAATTGCTGGATTTTTACTGTCTATCGTTTTCATTTTCAGTGTAGACTTTGTTTACGAAAATGTGTTAAAGCCCCATCAAAAAGGCCGTATTGATATTCTTCTCGGAATTACACAAGATTTGCGGGGTGCTGGTTACAATGTAAACCAGTCAAAAATTGCTATTGGCTCCGGCGGTATGGAAGGTAAAGGATATCTTCAGGGAACACAGACGAAATTCAATTTCGTTCCCGAACAAAGCACCGATTTTATTTTCTGTACCGTAGGTGAGGAATGGGGTTTTATAGGCAGTCTTGTTGTTGTTGGCCTTTATCTCACTTTATTGCTGCGTATTATTTATATCGCAGAAAGACAGAGAGCATCCTTTAGCAGAATATATGGCTATTGTGTGGCCTGTATCGTCTTTTGCCACTTCTTTATTAATATAGCCATGACGATAGGGCTTATGCCTGTAATAGGGATTCCCCTTCCTTTTTTAAGTTACGGAGGTTCATCCCTGTTAAGCTTTACTATTTTATTATTTATTTTATTAAAATTAGATTCGAACAGAATGGGACTTAACTCCTAAACTTACGGTTTAAGATCTCATAAAGTCTATCAACAACAGGCTGTTTTTCGGCCCAGTTATTCTTAACGGCATAATTTTTCATTAGGAAATTATCTGCTGCTTCAAAAGAGTCAAATCGGTTGAGAATCTCAATAGCTTCGCTATAAGCAAGATTATATCCATTAAACAAGTCTTTGATGAATATCATCTTATCATTCAGGCTAATTGCCGATTTCAAATCTGTAACAGGTCTGGAGTAAGAAGCCTGATTACGTTGTGCAGACAAAATTTCATTCAAAGACATTTTTCTCTCCGACTCTTCCTTTACGGTCGACTCCTGCTTTGGCTCATATATTGGCTTTGGATCTTCCTTAGGCTCACTAAATAAGGGCTGAACTTCTATTTCTGCTTTAGGTATCTCATTAGAAATAACCGGAGCTGGTGGAGTTTCCAAAATATCTTCTTTAACAATAGGTTCCTCGATTTTTGGTAACAGATCATCCTCTGGCTTCGACCTTTCGTCAAACTCAGAGTGCTCTTCTTCTTCAACCTCCATAAGCTCATGCTCAACAATTGTCTCCCCCGGAAAATCATTCTCCGGATTTCCCTCCGTTTGTTTAAGCTTATCTATAACTTCCTGTTCTTCGTGAGTAAGCTTTCTATCAAACACCTCTTCAACCTGCAAATCTCTTTCAAAATCGAAGATCATTTCTGTAGGTTCAGGAAAATCAAATTTGAAAGCTGCTTCTTCTTCTTTTAGAGTTTCTTCTACAGTTTTTGGAGTTTCGAAAACTGGCTCATCTTTCTTTTCTGTAACTTCTTTAGGAGAATGATCTTCCTCTTTGACAGAAGATGCGGCTGGCAACTGTAGATTACTGTCTCTATCATTCAGTTTCTTGAAGATTTCTATATGATCCAACAGAAAATCCGCATTCGCGGTAAACAACTCTAACTCAAGAATATTCACATGCTCGTTAGCACTTAAATACTGATGCTGTTCATTTAATTCCTGTAAAATATTTCCTATTTTTCGTAAGATATCTTCTTTATTCATCATCATAAAATTACTTTTAGCTTATTACCGTTGGTAATTTGGCTATCAAAAATAACATTTAAATTCTGATATTAGTTTTTACAAAAGCAAATATCCTGACAGCCGTAAACACAAAAAACAGGCTTTTAAGGTTATTTATTTAAAGATAATTTGGTTTCAATAATTCAGAGATTCACATTTTGAAAAGGAATAAAGAGTTTGGCGGTAGTATAGAGGTCATTTGTGGTTCTATGTTCTCTGGAAAAACAGAAGAGTTAATCAGGAGATTAACGAGAGCAAAAATTGCGAAGCTAAATGTAGAGATTTTTAAGCCGAAGACAGACACCCGTTATGATGAAAGCGCGGTAGTATCTCATAATGCCAATGCAATCCCTTCAATACCGGTAGAAAATTCCTCAGCTATTTTATTGTATGGAAGTGATGTAGAAGTTATCGGAATAGACGAAGCTCAATTCTTTGATGACGAACTCCCTGATGTTTGTGTAAAATTAGCCAATAAGGGGATCCGCGTTATTGTCGCTGGATTGGATATGGATTTCACGGGAAAACCTTTTGGACCAATACCTGCATTAATGGCTATCGCAGAAGATGTAACTAAGGTGCAGGCAGTTTGTATGAAATGTGGTGCTCCCGCATTATATAGTTTAAGGTTAAACAGCAACCCAAATAAGGTTTTGCTGGGCGAAAAAGAAAGTTACGAACCTCGCTGCAGGGTTTGTTACAACGAAGACAAAGCATCGTATTAAGAATAAACGCCTGATTAATATAAATCCTGATCCGGCTACCCGGCTCAGGATTATTTATTCAACGGCTATTTTAATACCTGCTATTTTACCATTAAAATTGGCATAACCATAATAGATTCCGGGTAAAGCATTACTCATATCAACTTCAAAGGCATGTCTCCCCTGGGTTAGTTTTTGATGACAAACCGTTTTAAATTCTCTGCCAAATAAATCTATAATTTTAAGTGTTACCATACTGTCTTCAGGAAGTTCCAAATTAATAGTTGTCTTTGGGTTGTTACTTTTGATAACCGGATTAGGATAATTTTGCATCAGGGCATATTTAACAATCTTACTTTTTTCAGCCCAAACATCATATGCCTTTTGTGCAGCTTGCGAGGTAGCGATCAAATCGTCCAGTTTATCTGCGGCTAAAAAGGCAAAGGCTACTCTTTCCGATTCACCTTTTTGGATTTTAAATGGACCAGCGCCTAAAACATACATGATATCTGCACCGTTAGCATATGCATCTCCCAGGCTCCTTTTAGCAATCCCACTGGATAAGCTTAAGTATTTTTCTTCAATAGTGAAGTCACCTGTTTCCAGAAAATCCCCCGGAATCATGTAAGACATTGGATAATAATTCAATTTCTGATCGGTTACCAACCTTAAACCTCCAAAGGTTTGCGCATTGGTTGCCGGGCAAGCATAAGCCAATCTGTTTTCTTCGCTCAATTTGGTGATGTTTTTATCACTTTCACCGATATCCCAATCGGAAAACAGTCCCAAATAAACATTGTTCAAATCTTCGGTTCCGGTATTTTTCACTTCATATTCAACTAAAATAAAGTCCTGATCTTCTTTAGAAACATGTCGGTGAGTAACCTCCACCGACAACGGAAATAGGCTATTGGAGTCATTAAATACAGATTCTGCTAAAAACTCTCCGGATTCAGCAGACTTCCGTTGTGCCCTTTTTACTTTCACAAAATGCTCGTCAGCATGGCCATCTACACGCGTATTATTAGACACCCGATTGTTGGCGTTGCCTATCATCAAAGAACATTCGTATAACAGGTTACTACCTTTATAATTAAATCCCTGACCTTGTTCTGTTCCAAAATCACTGTATCCTACTCTCCCATTGCTGGTTATTGTTGTAGCCAGGTCTTTAGAGCTATAGTTAATGTAATCTCTGTTCATAGGAACAGAAAAATACTCTCTGTAGCGATAATTTTGTGTACTCGAAGTGTACTCCAGATAAAACACCACGTCCTGATTTTCTCCGATATTTCCGATTTCCACACTCAAACCCTTAATTTCCTTTTCTTCCCCTTCAGCCATGAATCCCACAGGCCTTTTTCCATTAACAACTTTAACATTAGCATTTAAAGATCCCAGTTCGACAAAAACGTCATTGGCATCCGACAGTATATTTTTGACTCTTATATCAAACGTTGCTGTACTTTGAGCCATTAACGAACCTGTTTCGTCATGAATCAGTATTCCCTGTTTTTTCAAGGCAGGACCTCCCGCTATGCTTAACGCTTTTTCGACATTAAGTCTCCCGGTTCCCAACTTGTTTAAATAAGCCTGATTTTGAGTTATTGAATATATATCATCTGTGCTCTGTTTCAGAATCTCGCCAATTTGTACGCCAGAAAGATTGGGATATTTCGCAGCAACTAAAGCTGCAGCGCTCGATACTAAAGGTGCTGCCATGGAAGTACCGCTTTTTACGCCATAGCTACCAGAAAAAGTGGTATTTAAAATCGATGTCCCCGGCGCGGAGATTCCTACATGAAAGCCATAGCTTGAACCTCCGTTTCTTATATCTTCAGCGGTTACATTTGCTACTGCCAATACTCCACTATATGCCGCAGGATAAACGGGTACTTCGTTACCGTCGTTACCTGCCGCAGCTACAACCAAACAACCTTTGCTGACCGCATAATTAATTACTTCCTGTTCGAAGTTGCTTCTTCCATTACTCCCCCAGGAACAATTGATAATTTTCACACCGTGATCTGCGGCATAAATAATTGCTTGATAACCATAATATACACTTCTGGGCACATCGTCTACACCGGCTTTAAGAATCATCAACTTTGCATTCTTTGCGATACTTGCCACTCCTATTCCGTTGTTTGTTACTGCCGAAACCAACCCGCTGACATGCACACCGTGATCTGCATCAGCCCCCTTAACATTGGGATCGTTATCCGGGGTTGAATTTAAACTGGCCCCTCCAAAATCCCAACCATAATAATTATCTACATAACCATCGCCATCATCATCAATACCATTTATAGGATCATTGTAATTGATAAAAATATTTGCAGCCAGGTCCGGGTGTGCCAGTTCTGATCCGGTATCAATGACTGCCACGACTACTGCGTTTGCATCATTTTGTATATTCCATGCCTGCGGTGCCTTAACCTGATTAAGATAAGGCTGTGAGCCACCTATAAAAAATGGATCATTTGGGCTAGCCAGTGTTTTTGAAACATAACTTGGTTCGGCATATTCAACATTTTCATCAGCTAAAAACTGATTGATCACAGACTCAATATTTCTTTTTGATTTATAATTTATAGCATAAATTCTGTTTAATCCATTATCGTCAATCTTCGATTGCTCAGCATATGACAATGTTCTAAGGGGCTGAGTTATCACGGGTTTCATCGATATAATTTCAATACCGGAAAGTTCTTTGGAAGTTACCTGTCTCTCTGCCAAAGTAGCAACAGGTAAGCTTTTATATTTAACAATAATGGTATTAGGTAAATAATCTCCGTAGGAAATATTTTCAGGTAGCGTAAAAGATTGTTTAACCGGATTGTCACTGTTAGTAAAAGCCAGTGTAACTATCGCTATAAGGGGAATAAATATCTGGTATAAATATTTCATTCAGTTATGGTTATAAAACCAAATATAAGTTGTGTTTTTGGGTTTACAACTTATGTCTGTAATAAAAAATTTATTGCTTTGTTTTGGATGAGGATTCAGCTCTCCACAAAACGAACTGCAGTCAGGAGTTCGGGACAAATTATGAGGCGAACTGGCCTTCATTCTTCGCATAGGTATTCTACCAACATGGTTGACGCCGATATTCTTTTTATGGCCTTCACTCTTGCCTCGCGCTCAGGGAAAAATGGTATCGCACCAACTTTTCCTTCAAAAAAGGATATAGAGCATATCCCTTTTTGAAGAAAAAGAGGCTCGGTTGTGCCGTCTGAACTAAACTGCAACCATTTTTATATTGGACATTGCGAAATCTGTGCTTCCTTTGATCGCGGGGACCTTGCATTATTAATTTGGGATGGAACCAGATAATCTTTAATACCAAAGCTTTTTATCAGACTTTATTGTTCCAATTCTGCTTTATAGCCAGCTTTTTCAAAAGCTCTTTCTACTTCAGCAGGCTGAACATTTCCCTCTACTTTTAGTGTTTTTTCTGGTGAAGATAAATCTACATCCCATTTATCTATTCCTTTGATCTCGTCTAATTTTGGTGCAACAGCTGTTACACATCCGCTACATTTTAGATTTGTTTTAAATTTTAAAGAATTCATGATTTTAAATTTTTGCGTTTTTTAACCTTAAACTATTTAATACGACGGACACTGAACTTAGTGCCATGGCTGCTCCGGCAATCATCGGATTTAATAAAAATCCAT
The DNA here is from genome assembly GCF_000190735.1 of Pseudopedobacter saltans DSM 12145. GTDB lineage: Bacteria > Bacteroidota > Bacteroidia > Sphingobacteriales > Sphingobacteriaceae > Pseudopedobacter > Pseudopedobacter saltans. The sequence continues at coordinate 39,498 of NC_015177.1, read as the reverse complement.
TGATTGGAAAAAGTATTCCTGCAGCTAAAGGAATACCAATTACGTTATAGATAAATGCCCAGAATAAGTTTTGCTTAATGGCGGACACCGTCTTTCTGGATAACTGAATTGCTTGCGGAACTTTTCTCAAATCGGAAGACAATAATGTTATCCCTGCTGTATCTACCGCAATATCCGAACCTTTTCCCATGGCGATGGAAATATCGGCTTGTGCCAGCGCCTGCGCATCATTGATACCGTCACCAACCATAGCTACTTTTTTGCCCTGCTGCTGTAATTTCTTCACGAAATCTGCCTTATCGCCGGGCATCTGTTCTGCATAGAAATAATCAATGCCCACTTTTCTTGATACTTTCTCCGCTGTAGAATGTGTATCTCCAGTGAGCATATACACTTCTATCCCTTCTTTATGTAAATAATCAATAGCTTCTTTTGAACTTTCCTTTATTTTATCAGCAATTGCCAAAGCTGCGATTAGCTTTTCGGTACTAAAGAAATAAATAATTGTACTTCCTAGCTCCTGCCATTCTGCAATTCTATTTTCATCAATACTCAATCCAAATTCCCGAAGCAATTTCGAGCTACCAATGTAATAGTCTTTTCCATTGAAACTGGCTTTCGCTCCTTTACCTGTTAAACTTTCGAATGCCTGAACATTCATCGCTTGTACTCCTCTTTCTTTCAAATGCTGAATAACAGCTTCTGCTAAAGGATGCTCTGACGCCTTCTCTAAACTGTAAAGAATAGCCTGATTTTCTTCGGAATTCTCCAACCATAAACTATCTATCACTTCTGGTCTTCCTTCGGTAATAGTTCCGGTTTTATCCAGAATAATTGCAGTAACGTCTTTTGCAATTTCCAGACTACTGGCGTCTTTAATAAGTATTCCCTGCTCTGCACCTTTACCGGTCCCTACCATAATCGCTGTTGGCGTAGCCAATCCCAAAGCACAAGGACAGGCAATGACCAGAACAGTCACCATAGATAGTAAACCGTAAGTTATCGCATTATCAATACCAGATAAATACCAGGCTACTAAGCTGACAAGCGCAATTACGATCACTACAGGAACGAAAATACCCGCAATTCTATCAACCAGCTTCTGAACCGGCGCTTTTGATCCCTGCGCTTCCTGTACTAATTTCAAAATCTGTGAAAGTAAAGTCTTATCGCCTACTTGTTGCGCCCGGAATTTGAAACTTCCTTTCTGATTAATTGTTCCCGCATAAACCTGAGCGCCTTTTTCTTTTGCCACTGCAAGGGGTTCTCCACTCAACATAGATTCATCTACATAAGACTGCCCTTCCTCTATTTTGCCATCAACCGGTATTTTTTCTCCCGACTTGACTAAGATCAAATCTCCAACCTGCACTTCTGCTATTGGTATATTCAGTTCCTGATTATCCCGGATTACGGTAAGAGTTTTAGGCTGTAAGCCCATCAGTTTTTTTATGGCTTCTGAAGTTCCATGCTTTGCCCTCGCTTCCAGAAGTCTTCCGAACATGATAAAAGTTATAACGACCGCAGCCGATTCGAAATATACGTGGGCGTGTAATCCTCTATGATGCCAATATTCAGGATTTAAAGTATTAAAAACACTAAATAACCATGCAATACCTGTACTTAATGCAACCAATGTATCCATATTGGCTGATCCATGCCTGAATTGCTTTACCGCATTTTTAAAAAATTGGCGGCCGAAAACAAATAATACCGGAGTACTAAAAACAAACATGATTTCGTTTGCATAGGGCATTTCCATAAAAAACATACCTATTACAAAAACCGGAATGGTTAAAATAACCGCCCAATAGAAATTATGTCTCAGTTTCTCGTATTCTTTCTGCCGCATTTGATCGGCTTCCTCAAAAGCATTTTCCTTTGCTATAATAATATCATACCCTGCACTTAACAATGCATTTTTCATTGTTTCCGGATTTACTTTTTCTTTATCGTAAACAACTTTTAATTGCTGATTGGCATAATTTACAGATGCTTCATCTACACCTTCCAGAGACCTGATCTCATTCTCTACACTTATGGCACATCCGGCACAGGACATGCCGATTACCGGAAATATTTCTGATTTGCTGTCTACCATAGTTTTTATAATGATTAATATCACTACAAAAGTAAGTCAGGTAGCGGCCCAAAGTGTTATATAATTATGGCTAAGGTTTATATTATTTTTCTGCTATCCAAATTAGGACAAGTGATCTTATTCGTGTACTTGTATTATTCTAATGGATCTGATGAATTGGCTTTCTATCGGCCATTCCCAAATCTTTATATTGTTTGGGACTCAATCCGGTTTCTTTTTTAAACTGAGCAGATAAATGTGCGACACTACTGAATCCTAAATCAAAAGCAATTTCTTTCAGGCTTAATTGATTGTACTCTAACAGTTCTTTTACTTTTTCTATCCGCTGCAAGATATAGTATCGCTCTATTGTAAGGCCTTCTTTCGATGAAAATATATTACTGAGCACCGAATATTCCTGATTAAGCTCTCTGGTTAAAACCTGCGACAGATTTTCTTTCAATGCCCCATTGTGATGATGTACCAGATCTACTATGATAGATTTTATGCTATTTGTGATTTGCGTGTTTTTACCTTCCAAAAGTTCGAATCCACTTTCTTCCAGTCTCTGCTTTATAAGCGGTATATTTACCTCGCCAACTATAGAAACTTCACCCAGCTTTATATCATTCACTTCATAGTTCAGATCTTCCAGGTCCTTCTTTACAGAAGCTATACATCTTGGACAGACCATATTTTTGATATAAATTTTAGTTAGCATATTTAAAGTTGGCAATTTTGCGCGAGAACACAAAAATCACTCAAATGAGTTAACAAAAGCATTACATATAGGTGACTTTACGGTGATAAATGATATCACTTTAGCCCCTATATTTGTAATGTCAAAACAGATAATGTTTTTTCATGATTAAGTGAGTCATCATTTGATTTAGGTTTATAATTGGTTAGTTTAAGCTCCATTCTCCCCGTTTGGAGCTTATTCATTTTATAAACAATTGATTACACTACACAAAACACATTTCCTGCAAATCACCCGTTGTAAATATTAAAAATTTAAATAGGCTTTAAAGGCTTTTTGAGTGGAGCTTAGTTAGGTTGATTCTCACTTTGACTCACCTGTTGACTCACCTGTACAATACGTCTGTTTGCTAGTTAAAGTCCTCTTCCACAAACTTTTAAAATGAAAGATAAAAATCCTTATCAATTAAAGCCTCATTGCAGGAAACAGATGATGCACCTATAGTATTAGCAAATGGAATTGTTATAAATGAGCTAACAAATATCAAGCTGAAGAACTTACTTGCCAATCGGTTGACACCAGAAAAAGTTCAAATTACTATATTGGAAAAGGCACCGGAAGGATTATACATCAACAAACGCTGGACTGGAGTAATAGTATTAACTATTAATAATAAGAAGATAAAAGGCTTTTGAAAAGCTATAAACCTGAACATAAGCTATTTTGATAAAAACGAAGTCCCAAAAACGTATTAAAGAAACATCCTTAAGATAAGGAACTATTCTAATAACATTAATATAAATCTTTATATTTAATACTGAGAAGCGGCTAATTTGGAAACAAGTAAAGCCCGTCGGATAAGAAACCATGAAGACATTATACTTTTTACTCCTGACGTGGATATTTCCATATAATTTCCATGCGCTTGCACAGACTGAAAACAAATCTCTAAATGAGTTTTTAATATTGGGTACCTTAAAAGACTATATGGGAAGAAATCTGGATCCCAGACAAGAAAACTTATTAGATAGATATGATCCGTCTGAAAGTGTAATGAAATCAATAATTGATTCTTTAATAAGAGTGACTTATCCAAATGAAGTGTATCACGGGATAGAAATAGGAGCAAATACAATCTCGTCTAAATTCCTGGCGGACAGATTTAATAGGTTTTACAGTTACACTGAAAGTAGTTCTTATACAACACAGGGCAAGCCGATTTTAACAGGTAAATTAAGAGACAATATAATGCCAAAGGAAAAAGAAAAATTGGCCTTTCTTGCTGGTGCATTTCTGCGATTTGGATCTATTAGCGACACTGCCTATCGTATAACTATTGCTAATTCATTAAGTAAGGCTAATGTATGCGATAAACTATTGAAGGAGCTTGGATGTAAGCCATATTATAACATCCGACGGAATTACATACCTGTTGGTCATGATATCTTTTTTCATCCCACACCAAAGGTTCTTGCCTATTTGAACAAACACGAAAAGCTTCGCAAAAGAATTGAGGATAGTCGAAATCTATTTATTCAGAACATGTTAAATGAAGCTAGAAACAAAGACAAGCGTAACAATTGAGCCGCACTACCTCACTTAGCACCATACAGAATACAAATCTTTATTTAACACTTACCAGAATGAAACATATTATATTCTTAACTTCACTATTCTTCAGCCATTTTCTCTATGGACAGTCATCGACAGATCTGGAAAAGAACGCAATAGAACAGGAAGCAAACAAAAACTATACTAATGCCTTAGGTTTGTATAATTATATAAAATTAAGAGACTCTCTAAGTAGTATAGGCCTCAGAGCAAGTCAAAAAATTGATATATTGATACCGCTAGTATTAAACGAACTGAATGGTACGTGGAAATTGAAACAAAACCTAAGTCAAGAAACAGATATAAGGTTCACTGAATTACTAAAGATAAAAAACGGCAAAGCTCGTTTTATAAAAGTTAATAACGGCAAAGAAAAAGTTGTCGATGTGATAAACTTAGAAATTGAACCTTATTCTCCAAATATTATTTTTGATTTTCCTAAAATAAAACTCAAGAATGGCGAAATTTGGTCCTTATCTTTTAGAAAAATAAACGGTGAGAAAAGGCTAATCTGGAAGCAAAAGATTAATAACTCTGGAGCCTTAATGTTAACTATTGACGACAGGAGTATTATTAAAGACCCAGTAAAAAGAAAAGAGGCTTTAGAAGGTGAAGTACTAACCTATTATATTTTAGAAAATTAAGATTTAACACTATTTATATACCGTTCCAATTTTCTAACCCTAACTTGTTTGAGCTTACGATATATTCTTCTCCTTTCAGATTAAAAATCACGAGATAAAACGATAAACTGCTGTAAGCAAACATCAATTTAATATATCTGCAACTTTAAGTTCATTTTACTGTTTTATATTAAAACGGCAAATTAATATAAACAGTAAAATGATAAATACGGTAGAATATGGGATTTTAGCTGTGTTCGTTCTTCTTTTAATTGTCCTCTTTGTCTGGATTGCGAAAAAGAACAAAAAGGATAAAAAAATATTAGAAGACAAAATTATCCAAACCGAGTTAGGTCCCGAAAAGAAAGATGAGAGTAATAACGAAAATGATTCGTTATAACTCGCCCATTAAAGAATATAAGCTGTTTCGTTCTTCGCTTCTGACATAACGAAAGAGCTCTGTAATGTCCCTATGTCAGAAAGTTTAGAGAGCTTATTCATCAAAAAATCATGATAGGCTTCCATGTCTTTCACCGCTATTTTCAAGAAGAAATCAAAAGCCCCCGTCATATGATAACATTCCATCACTTCGTGAAATTTTACGACTTCCTTCGCGAAATTCATTAAGATAGTTTGGGAATGTTCTTTCAGCTGAACATGTGTAAAAGCAGTTAACTTTCGCTCGATTCGATGTGCGTCCAAAATGGCCACGTATCTTTTGATATACTTCTTTTCTTCCAGTTTCCTTACTCTTTCGAAGATAGAAGTGGGCGATTTTTGCAGCTCTAAGGCAAGTTGTTTATTGGTCAATCTTGCGTTCTGCTGTAATAAATTCAGAATCTTGGTGTCTGTTGTATCTAACTCTTCCATAAAATATTCTGTTTATCGAATTAAATCACAGCAAAATTAGACAAAAATTCAGTCAAACAAACACTTTATAGAATAATAATCTATTTTATACACAAGCCATGGTTTTTTATTTTACTTCAGATTATTTTTGTATCAACAATGAGAGCTCATCGGCTAAAAGTTGGTAAAATATTGTGTGTTTATAGAAAAGCTGGTTCAGGAAAGTTGAACCAGCTTTTCTTTTATCATATTATAACAATTCTTTGATTGCCGCCGGGGAATATGCTATAGATTTCAGGGTTTTATTGTCTCCCTTTCTATAAACAAGAAATAAACCATCTTCTTCTTTATAATAAGCTTCCGTACCATCTTTTTGCAGATAATGCGCCATAGTTGCTTCTGCTTCTTCCAAAGTTTTACAAGCTTTGCTCATATTACTTCTATGTACTTCGTCAAAAAGTGTCTTGAACTTTTCAGATAAACCAAATTCTAAAATTGCACCTGAAAGTACATATTGCAAATCACAGAAAGCATCGGCTACCTCCACTAAATCATTATCGGCAATGGCTTGTTGCAATTCTTTTAATTCTTCGGCAATTAAAGAAATACGCAATTCGCAACGCTCTTTTGCCGGAATTACAGGTTTTTCTTCGACTGGATGTTTAAATGCTTTATGAAATTCCGCTACACTTTCTAACGGTTTAGGATCTTGTATCATTGTAATTTTGAATTTTATGAAAAGACAAATGTAAGTAAAAGTAATAAGTCCGGAGACCGAAGCTAAAATACACGAACAAGACACAAATAAGTGAAGTATCAAGACTAACAACTAAAGACTAACGAACTAACAACTAGAAATTACTATACTTGCATTCAAATTTGGACTTTATGATGGATTGGAAACATTTAATCTCTAATAAAAGATTTGGACAAGAGGACAGGCCTGTTTATGCGGACAGAGCAAGATCAGATTTTCAAAAAGATTACGATAGAATTATTTTTTCCTCCCCGTTCAGAAGACTACAAAATAAGACTCAGGTTTTCCCTTTACCGGGAAGTATATTTGTGCATAACCGGCTCACTCATAGTCTGGAAGTTGCCAGTGTAGGACGATCTTTAGGTACTATTTTCCACAACAAGGTACAGGATGAGCGTCCGGATCTGTTAAAAGAGGTTCCTTTAATCAGCGAAGTGGGAAACATTGTTGCCGCAGCAGCTTTGGCCCATGATCTGGGCAATCCTGCCTTTGGACATTCTGGAGAGGCAGCAATTTCAAGATATTTTACCGATGGTGACGGTAAAAAATATCAAGACAAAGTATCTCCGGCTCAATGGAAAGATTTGATTCATTTTGAGGGGAATGCCAATGCGATAAGGATCTTAACACATCCTTTCAACGGAAAGGGAAATGATTCTTATGCACTCACCTATTCCACATTGGCTACTATCGCTAAATATCCCTGTGCTTCGATCGCAGGAAAAAACAAGTCTTTCATCAACAGAAAAAAGTATGGTTTCTTTCAATCGGAACAGGATAGTTTCAGAAGGATAGCTGATGAATTACAGCTTTTAAAAGTCGGAGATGAACCCATCATTTACCATAGACATCCTCTGGTTTATTTACTCGAAGCTGCCGACGATATTTGTTACAGTATTATTGATTTGGAAGATGCTCATCGTTTAAAAATATTATCATACGAGGAGGTGAAATCATATCTGCTTCCACTGGCCAATAGCAATTCTACTGAAGCCCGTTTGGAAACCGATTATGATGATAATGATGCTAAAGTGGGCTTATTAAGAGCTAAAGCAATCAACACTTTAATCATCAATTGTACGCAGATTTTCTTCGATAAGCAGGAACTGATATTGAAAGGTGAGTTTAACCAGAGTTTGACAGAATCTCTACCCTCTCCGCTTATTGAGGCCTGGAAAGCAATTGAAAACATATCTGTAGAAAAAATATACAATTACTATTCGGTAATTGAAAAAGAAGTAGCAGGATATAAGGTTATGGCTGGCTTATTGGAAGAATTTGTTCCGGCTTTTATCCATAACGACACACATTACTATAAAAAATTGGTAAAACTTATTCCTAAGCAGTTTTTAACAGACAAGGATGATACTTATTCTAAAATACAATCTGTTTTGGACTTTGTATCAGGGATGACGGATTTATATGCTGTGGAACTGTATGGAAAAATAAAAGGGCTGTCTTTTCCGGCGATAAGGTAATAAGAAAAAGAAGCGTTTCTGTATGAAACTTACAAATAATGCCCCGGCACTTTGAAAATGTCAGGGCATCATCCTATATGTGATATACTTAAACTAATTCTAATGACTTTTTAGATTCCAGTGTTTTGTAAACCTGGAAAAGCGCTCTAGGCACATGGAAACAGCCTTTCCATTTACCTCCTTTTAAATTTAGCAACACTTCTCCTTGTCTATTCAAATAACCAAACCATTCACCATATTCTTTATCTTTAAAATGTGTCCAAGTGTAATCATGTAGTTTCTCGAACCAAACCTTAGCCTTTTCATTTCCAGTCAGTGTCCAGGCCTTCGCCATACAAACCAAAGCTTCGACATGTACCCACCAAAGTTTCTGATCCCATTCTAATTGTTGTGGAGGATAGCCTTTAAAATCTAAGAAATAGAATATACCACCATGCTCCTTGTCCCATCCATAATCCAAAGCATTTAAGGCGATTTCCAGCGCTTTATTAATTAATTCCGGTTTACTTAATCTTACGCCCAAATCCATCATAAACCACATCGCTTCTATGGTGTGTCCCGGATTTAACAATCTACCTTCAAAACTATCAGAAAAAGAACCATCCTGATTTACATTTTCAAAAATAATCCCATGTTCTTCCTGGTAAAAAACATTCATTACCTCGTTGATCACATCATTTATCAGTTCCTCAACCAGGTTTTTATCTAACAAATGTTCTATTTCTATAGAAAGGTTACTTAGAATCATCGGTAAAGAGAAGTTTCTTAAATCTCTTGTTCCAGGATATATTTTGCTGTACTGGCCTTTTGTATTGGTTCTTCTTTTTAAGATATTCTCAAAAGTAGCTTTTGCGATAGCTCCATACTCCTCTTTTTGAGTAGCTGTATAAAGTGCTCCAAAACCCATAGTGGCAAAACAATCTGAAAAGATGTTATATGGTTGCACCAATGGCTTTCCTTCCCTATTTAAAGAAAAATACCAATTCCCCTCTGCATCCCTCCCATGCTTTTTCATAAACTCGGCACCGTGAATGGCAATTTCCAACCACTCCTTTTTAGCTTCTAGCTTATCATATAAAGTAGCATATGTCCAAACTCCTCTACCTTGTAACCACATGAACTTGTCCGTATCAAAAACATTCCCGAAACGATCCAAACAAGTAAAATACCCTCCATTTTGTTTGTCCATAGAATGTTTCGTCCAAAACGGCATAATGTTGTCCAACAACTCTTTTCTATAAATTTCACTGTACTGATTCATATCTGTCCTTCTCTCAAAAATTCAATGTTTGCAAGTATTCTTTATACCTATTATATAAATGTCCCGCTTGTAAGTAAGCTGATTGCGGGCTCATGAAATGCGAAAACTCAAAGGTTATTGCCTTATCATAACCAGCCCGTGCTGCTGCTTCCAGCTTTAGCCGCAGCTTATCAAATTTTATAGGAAAAAATTTAATAGGCATATCCCGATCAAAAGACTCAGCATTTGTCCAGCATTCCATTCCATATTTGTCTGCCAGTTTTTTATTTATTTCAAAAAAAGCCGGCAGTTCATGATAATCTATATGTCCGTCCTGAAAAGCTACAGCATCTATCGCTCCTGAAATTCCGGAAAATATTTCTCCCCATTCCTGTTCGTGTTCCCGCACAGATACAGCTTCTTCTTTGCTAAGTTGAGCAGATGAAGCCATTACCGCTTTTTTTCCGTCTATCCATGGGGAAATAAAGGTTGGCAACCCGTTGCTTACTGTTTTACATTGCAAACCTAAAGTCCTGAAAGCTTCAGTTGCGCCTTTGGTTTTTCTACTAATTTCTGTACTGATATACCAACCTCCGAAGCTTTTATAGTGTCCGTACTTAGCCCAGACCTCTTCAATAACGTATTGATTTGCATCTATTTCATGTTGGAGGTTTCCAGTATCCCAATAAATTCCGCTGTCGTACAGGCCAAAGTAAAATTTCATCCCATATTTATCAGCTAATCGCAGGTATAGTTCAACCAAATCGGTTGTTGGCTTATAACAGCCGTATTTATCTATCAAATAGGTAGACGGATAGGTGATAAATTTTCTGTATCCACTTCTTATCATAATGACGGTATCAATCCCTATTGCTCTCATATAAGCAAAGTCCCGATCCCATTCTTTCTCACCCCAATTTTGATGTGGAATATCGTGTGATATTTCATCAATGAAAGTCCCTGTTATTTTCATCTATTCGTTATTTTTATGGCAGATGTAATCTGTACTGGCAAATCACTATCCCTGTGTTTAATCATTATTGTAATGATGTCAGTTTTATAAATATTTTTTTTCCTTTAAGAAATTCACCCAAATGATATATGCACTTGGATACAGGTGTACTCCGTCCATTGTGTATTCGGCTTTCAACACGCCTCTTTCATCCTGAAACAATGGGCAGATATCGATATAGGTCACACCTTCTTGCCGCGCCAGCTCCTTTATTTTTTCATTCAACTCCGGGACCAGTACATTTCGCCCAACGGTATAAGGCTCTTTCGTCATACTCTCATTAATAGGCAATGCACTCTCTATATAAATCTTAGTTTTTGGCGACTCTTTTTTGATCTTTCTGATAATCTTACGATAGTTTTCGATGGTTACATCATGGGGAAGCTTCCTGAACTGATCATTAATACCGTCCATCAAAAAGATTGCTATTGGTTTAAACCGTATTACTTCATCCATACGAGCTAAAATCCCAAAAGAATTATCACCTCCAATACCTCTATTTATAATCGGATATTTGCTGTCCGCCAAAATTTCCTCCCACTCGCCTCGTTCAGTAATGCTATTGCCTAAAAAGAGAATCGAATTTTTAACAGGCTGTAGCTTTTTATAGTATTCTATACGTTCAACATAATACCAATTAGCATAACTGCTGTCTATTTTTATATTTTGTGCTTTGGCAGCGATATTTAAGCCCATTAAGACGGCTACCATTAACCAAACTTTTTTCATGTGATAACTCCTATAAAAACTTTTGTTCTTTTAAATAATTAACCCATAAAATATAAGCGTCCTGACGAAGGTGAAGACCATCAGAGCTGAGCTCCTTTTTTAGCTGTTCCTTTTCATCTGATAGCACTGGATGCAGATTGACATAAGTAACCTTATGTTTTTCGCATAAAGTTTCTAGTCTTTTATTGACATCATGGATTTTAACGTTATTGACCTTAGCATATATGTCTGACAACATACCTTCATTTACAGGAAGGATACTTTCTATATACAGCTTTGTTTTAGGTGATTTAGATTTTACCATTTTGATTATCCGCTCAAAATTTTGAGCAATGACTTCGTTAGGAATCCCCCGCTTCATGTCATTTACTCCAGACAGCAAGAATATTTTAGCCGGTTTTGATTCAAGAACCTCATCCAGTCTGGCAATAATTCCATAAGTAACATCTCCGCTAATTCCCCTGTTCACGACCCGTTTTGTACCTACTAGTTCATGCCACTTACCTGCCTCGGTTAAACTGTTCCCTAAAAAAACAATCTCGTTTTTTTGGTTTGGCATCTTCCTGAAGAAGTCTAAACGATATTCATAGCGACTATTAAGGTAACTACTATCGATAGTGGCGCTTTCCTGCGCTTTGCTTTCCTTAGCCAGCATCAATGCTGCTGAACATGCTATACTTATTTTATATAATAGTTTCATATTGAAATTATGCTGTAACTTCTGCTTCCTGCTCTACTTCTTCCACTGATCTTAAAGGCACCAACCAGGTTACTATAAATGCCGGTATTGTTGCAATTAACACCCATATAAAAAACTCTTTGTAACCTAAAAAATCACTTAAGAAACCACTGATCATAGATGGAATCATAAAGCCCAGGTTCATTAATCCGCTACCAAATGCGTAATGGGCCATCTTATATTTTCCTGGAGCGATATTTTGCATCATAAACAAGATTAGTCCCACAAAACCATATCCATATCCAAAATATTCTATGGCTACCGCGGAAGCAATGACATACAGGTTGGTAGGTGTAGTAATGGCTAAAAAGGCATAAGCGGCAAATGGAAGATTAAAAAAGGCGCACAATATCAACAGGGTCCTTCTGGTTAACCCCTTGTTAGACACATAATATCCGGCTACAATGGAACCCAATACAAATGCTACGGCACCAAAAACGCCATATAGCAGACCTATTTCTGATGTACTTAAGCCTAAACCTCCAGACTCTCTTGCTGCCTTAAAAAACAGGGGGGTTATTTTTATTGCCTGACCTTCTGCAAAGCGATAAAATACAATAAAGCAGAGGCTAAACCAGATGTGCTTTTTCTGAAAAAAGGTAACGATAACGTCTTTTAACGTATCAAAACCTTCTTTTAATGAGGTTGCTTCTTTGGCCACATTCCCCTCTGGAAGTACCCGCATATTGTATATCCCTAAGCACACCATAATGATACCATATATAAACATGACTACCATCCAGGCATTTTTAATCCCGATTTCCTGCTCTAATTGACCAGCCAAATACACCAATACACCTCCTGAAAATACTTTTGCGACATTATAAAAAGCCCCTTGCCAACCCACAAATTTGGCTTGAAGTTTTGGTGATAATTCGTTAAGGTAAACTCCATCTGCTGCGGTATCATGTGTTGCTCCGCTTATCGCTATGATGGTTAAAATTGCTATGGAGAAACTAAAGAAGTGATCTAATTGTAATGTTAAAGCTAATAAACCAAATAAAACACCCGTAAATATTTGAGTAATATACACGAAAAATTTTTTTGTTTTATAGAGCTCTAAAAATGGTCCCCATAAGGGTTTTAATGTCCATGGCAACATAATTAGCGAAGTCCAAAAAGCTATCTGAGAGTCTGAAATTCCCAGATTTTTATACATAATTGAGCTTGCGCCAGATAGAGCTACAAATGGTAGTCCCATAGCGAACCATGTCGTAGGGATCCAATAAATAGGGCTTAAAGTTTTATTTTTTATCACGTTTAATTTTTAGGTTTCGTATCCAATCTTTTATGTTTTCCAGAAAACACCCTTTTTGGTAGCAATTATTGTAATTAAAGTCACGACAGCAGTAAACAGCACCCCCCTTAATAAACCTCCTGCAAAGCCTGTCTGTAAACTATTTAAGTATATTTCTGTATTGGTAATTTTTAATATTGGAATCAACAATAGGTTACCTGCGGTATAAGCAATCATCGGATTTTTACCCACCATAGCCAACATATTGGTAAATCTTTTAAAAAGCTGAATCTTATTTAAAGCATAAAAGACCAACATCATAAAAAAAGCAAGTCCGGTACACACAAAGTAATAACTGTATGTTGAATAGTCTTTTTTAATACCTCCTTCAAAAGCCTCAAATAAAAGTCCTAAAAACAGCAAATAACTGCCCACATAGATGAGCTTTACTACAATATTGAGTGCTTGAGATTTTTTAATCTGATAAGCAATATATAATGCAATCCCCGCAAAAATGGCGCTAAAGAGTAAGTTCAGTTCCAGATGTCTGGAATACAGACACACCACATTACAAACAATTACTAAAAATCCTACGATAGCTAAAATTGAATAATGCTTTTTGACGATAGCTTGCTGATCTCCATTTGTTTGATCTTGGATAATCCACTCTCCGACCAAAGTTGATGGTAAAATGATGAACAAATATTTTAGGTAGTAGAATTTATACAGCCACGCTGCGGGTGTCCAATTGAATATGGTTTCATTGATACTTCCAGGTTCTTTAGACGCTAAAAATATAGCCATAACAAAAGGTAAAACACCTATTCTTAACCATAGATTCTTTGCTGTTAACCACCAAATAATGGTACCAAAAAAAGCCATATTAGCCAATACGAGAATGATAATATCCGGATTGAACAAGTTGAATTTTTTGTCACCACTGAAGCCGAAAAACATGACACCTATTGCTAATAAGATTCCAACTATCTTGATGGCCAAATCTGTTCTTTTATTTACCTTCTTACCGAAGTCTCCATATATGGCAAATAGCAGCACAAAACATAAAATCGATAAAAGATTTTCTTTTAACCCCGGTTCTGAACTTAACACCCAAGCTCTGGCATGCATGGTAAAAAGCGCAAAGAATGTTAAAAGAACAAACCTTTTTACGATACTTATAAAAATATTTAATGACGAGCTATTCTCTATTTTTTTCTTCATAGCCAATGGGATAGCTGCACCCATAGAAAACAAAAAAAACGGGAATACTAAATCCACCCAAGTAATACCAGGAATTTCGGGCATGAATTTATGCCCGGGTGGTGGTACCTGAGCATGGTACATCCAACCTGGAAGTATTGAAAAAGCAATACTTCCAGATAATACCATTAGTATGATGGCTATTCCCCGTAAAGAATCTAAACTACTATCTCTTTTAACAGTTAGCTTCATTATCCTATTTTACAACAATTTCTATTTCTTTAACTACTTCTTTACTTCCCTTTCCATTCGCATTTTTAGCAATAAAAGTCACTATATAAGTACCTGGGCGACTAAACTTGTACTTATATGTAGACTTCATTTCATCTAAATAAGCTTTAATGGTTTTTGATTTATCAGGGGTTACCGTCCCTGGTAAAAACGAAGAAGAAACGGCCCAATATAAATGAGCTTCAGATCTTTTTGATGGAACAAAAGTCAAAAACCTGTCTGTTGCGGAGTTCTGAGCAAAAACCCAAGCCTGTGTAGGGTCTGTAGACGCAATTATTGGAATACTTGTAAAACCAGCTGTATGTACAGTAGCTATAGTTGTTCTTACGCCATCTTTAGAAATATTAACTAAATCAAACCTTGGAATTCTCCAAGTTTTACCCCCTAAGGCATTAGATGCGGCAGCCTGACTCTCGTATTTAAAACCAAAATAAATTGGTTTATCTTTCACTAATAAATCTGTAATATCTACTGGCGCCGAAGTGGTATAATCAGCTGCAGAGGTATTTGTCCCTGGAGAAACTGACCAAGTAAATTTATTTGAGATATCGGTCCACTCTTCATTTTTAATGCCTGCTGCGCTGTAAATACCGGAGAAACTATTTGAATACAACAATTTCACATTATCTGCTTGCGAACCATTCAAAACCCTGGAAGCTACTGTTAATTCCAGTTTTGAACCTTCTTCAAAAATACGGTCTCTGTATTTATATTCTTTACCTGGTTCACCTGAATAAAAGCTGATTAAATCTGGGTTGCCTTGTAAATTAAAAGTAACAGAATCTGAAACGGCGATTTCATTTTTTTCTGTTGTAACATCAAATTTCACGTTTTCCGGCTCATCTTTTTGGCAACTTGAAAACAGAAAAGTTGTTGCTATCGTTAATATTGATAAAATATTTTTCATGTCTTATTTCTTTTATAATTACCAACCATTATTTGGTTTAGCACTTTTGTTCATTTGTAATTCTCTGGAGGGGATAGCAATTAAAGTATCTCTAGCAGAAACATTATTACCATGCCTAGCCGCATATTGATAAGTGGTATTTCCAATTGTTGTACTATTAATATGTGCAGCTACGTTTTTCATAGTGGGGATATAATTGTCCCATCTTACTAAGTCAAATCTTCTTAAACCCTCGTAAGCAAGTTCTAACATTCTTTCTTTTCTAATAGCATTTCTAAAAGCGATCTGATCTTCTATATCTGTAGATTTTAAATCTGCATTTATAGTTTGTCTCGTTGTAAGAACAGCAGTTCCAACCGCTCCAGTTCCTAATCCGGAAAAGACAATAGAAGGTGCAGAAGTATAACCAACTCCTTCATTCAGAATTTGAATAGCTGTGACTTTACCTCCAGAAACTATTGCCTTGGCTTCGGCACTATTACCTGCACCTCCAATAATGCTTACATCTGGAGCTACGGTATATCCGCTTCCTCCATTAGTTATATTAATATACCTCACCCCTTCTCCCAAACTTTTGCCGTAAGCTCTTCTCCTAACCATATTTACATAATCTACCGCTAAAGACTGAGGGCCATTAATCTCATTGTCAGCTTCTGCATACATCAATAACACATCAGAAAACCTCAATAAAGGGAAATTAATAGTTGTGGTATTTTGAAATTTAGGGTCAGTTGGCTCATATTCTCTTCTCCATTTAGCATCCATCCTATTATAAATTTGGGAAGCATTATAAGTTAATTTTGCCTCTCCAGAATAATAATAAGGACTGATAGTCCAATCTCGTCTCATATCATGAGAGAAATTTTCTAAGACACCATTCACATTTTGAGTAAAGTTTTCAAAAGAATCGAAGAAATACTGAGTGGTATGCTTAGCTCCGTAACTATACCCCCATGGAATATTTGGAGCAGAAATTCCATTGATAGAACCTACTGATCCTTCTTCATTCTGTCCACCATTATATCTGTTAAACTCAACTTCCCAAATAGATTCTTTGGTATCATAAGTTCCTTTGCACATTTTAATAAATACATCTCTAAAATCTGGATTTAACGCGTGTCCTTCCGCTATCACTTTTTCTGCCCATTTTTTTGCCTCTGCATAACGAGATTCGTCTCTTAAAGGAGCCCCTGCCATTTTTAAATTTACCCGAGCTAAAATTCCCCAAACTGCAGATTTTGTCACCCTGCCTGCGTGATTATATTTAGATACAGGATAAACCATAGACTCTGCTTTCTCCATATCAGTAATAATTTGTGCATAAACATCTTTGTATGGTGTAAATGGTAAATTATTATCCGTTACAGATGAAGTTGCGGTTAAACGCATTGGTACATTTCCCCAGTAATTGGTTAATAAAAAATAGTAATATGCTCTTAAAAATAACGCTTGTCCTTCAATAGCATTTCTTTTAGTAATATCCATTTCAACTCTACCGATATTATCTAGTAAAGTATTTGCTCTGTTAATACCTGTATATAAATAGTTCCACAGATCGGTAATTTTTGTATCAGAAGTAGAATAGTTAAATAGCGCTAAATCTTGTGTCCATGTAGATAAAGCCACAAAACTATCATCAGCAATATCCATTTCAAAATATAAGGTTCTGCCGTATGTACCAGATTTAGCTAAAATGTCGTACACACCTGCTAATGCGATTTCTGCTTCCGCCTCTGTTTTAAAATACCCCTTAGGAGAAATTGTATCTGTTGGTACAACATCTAAAAAATCTTTACAAGAAGTAGAAAGTAAACCACAAAGTATAATTGATAAAAATGTCTTTTTCATAATCTTAATTCTTAAAATGTAGTAGTAATACCAAAAGTTAAAGTTCTAGCTCTCGGATAAGCAGAAAAATCAAAACCAGGTGTTAATGCACTTCTTCTTACTGACACCTCTGGATCATACCCAGAATAATTGGTAAATGTGTATAAATTTTGAGCAGCAAGATATACTCGGGCCGATTTCATGTAGATTTTTTGGATTGTCGATTTTGGCAGGGTGTATCCTAACGAAACCGTTTTCAAACGTAAGAAAGAACCGTCTTCCACAATTCTGCTTGAGTAAGCTTTAACTGCATTTCCTTTAATTGCAGCTACTCCAGGAATATCCGAATCCTGGTTATCCGGAGTCCATCGATTTGCATAGCTAGCCCATTGGTTATATCCATATTTATATGCCGACTCGAATACAACTCTATTTGCATTTAAAATATCATTACCATAAGACCATTGTAAAAACACACTTAAATCAAATGCTTTATATGTGAAGTTGTTAGAAAACCCACCTGTATGTTTTGGTACAGGATTTCCTATAATTGTTTTATCATCATCATTAATGATATAATCACCGTTTAAATCTTTGTATTTGATATCTCCCGGTTGAACTGTTTTATTAGATGCATTATTTGAAGGAACATCATTTTTTAGCACATAATTTTGTCCAACTTTAATAAAATCTTCATATCCATAAACACCATCATAAATTAAACCATAAAACTGGGCGATAGGTTGACCAACAACTGCAACATATCCTGGAATATTTTTCCAGTCATCACCCCATGCTTGGCTAGACGCAATGTAATATTGATTTTCTGCCAATGCGATAACTTTATTTCGATTAAATGCGATATTGAATGAAGAATTCCACTTAAATTCCTTTTTAATAATAGGCGAATAGCTTAATGACAACTCCAAACCTTTATTAGATACTTTACCTATATTTTTAATTGAACGGTAATATCCGGTATTTGGAGACATATCTGCATTTAAAAGCAAATCACTTGTACGCTTTTCGTACACATCTGCTTCAAACATCAACCTATCTTTGAATAGGCCTAGGTTATAGCCGATATCTATTTGACTTGTCGACTCCCATTTTAAATCCGGATTACCAATACTAATATTCGCTAAGCCAAGCTGATAATTACCTCCATAAGTATATCCAGGGTTGTTATTATAAAAGTTACCCGCGTCTGTATTTACCGGGGCCATTGCAGGATAAGAAGCAAAGTTACTTACGGCGTTGTTACCTGTTACCCCCCAAGATATCCTCAACTTAGAAGTAGAAATTTGAGGTATATTTTTCATGAAGGATTCTTTTTCCATTTGCCAAGCTGCTGCAGCCGAAGGAAAATACCCCCATACATTTTTACCCTGGAAACGAGAAGAACCATCAGCTCTAATTGTTGCTGTAAATAAAAATCGATCAAACAGCTTATAGTTTACTCTTCCTAAAAAAGAAGCCATTTTCCATTCAGAACCATAAGAAGTTATAAGATTTGGTGTCCCTTCATCTAAACCGTTTAACCCTAAACTTTCATTAGGTAATAAGATAGCACTTGCACCAAAAGCCTCACTGTACCCAGCTTCAGCAGTAAAGCCAACCATTGCATCAAAATAGTGTGATTTATTTAACCTTCTGCTGTATGTTACAGTATTAGAGTTTTGCCACCCATTATTCTTATAAAATGTTTTCGAACCACTTACAGAGTTATTAGAAATAAATCCTGCTCTGGAATACTGGCCGTTAAACACATCGTACTCTCTTATCCCGCTACTATAACCTCCTGTAAATCTAAATTTTAAGTGTTTATTTAGATTATATTCTATAAAGCCGTTCGCGTTTAAGCTATTACCATAGTTTTCTCTTAACTCATTTTTAGCTGTTAAAACAGGATTGAAAGTATTGTTTGCCCCTTGTTCTACTTCCGGATCGATAGGTTCACTAATTAAGTCGAGCTTTGGATCTACGGCCACTGGCCTAAAAGACCAAACACTAAACAACATATTGGTTTCGTTAACATAACCACTTGTAGACGTTGGTGTACCATAATTTTGGACATTTGAATAAGATGCGTTAAACCCTACTTTTAATTTATCGTTAATCTCTTGATCTAATACAAACTTTCCTAATGTTCTTTTAAAACCCGAGTTTATTAAAACCCCGTCTTGCCCGGTGTAAGACAATGTGGCAGAGTATCTAGTCTTGCCACTACCACCTGCTAAATTTAAATAATGATTACTCATTGGGGCTATTCTTGTTACCTGATCTTCCCAATTGATACCTTTAATTTCTTTATAGGAATCTAATGTCTTACCATCCTTTAAATAGAGACCTTTAGTTTTTACCGAATCGATTTCCCATTGTAACTTTACAAACTCGTATGGATTTAATGAGTTTAATCTTTTATTATTTTCTTGTATACCATAGTATGCATTGTAAGATATTACTGGAGCACCAATTTTGCCTCTTTTTGTAGTTACTATAATTACACCATTTGCACCCCTAGCTCCATAAATAGCTGTGGCAGAAGCATCTTTTAGGACATCTATGGATTCGATGTCGTTAGGATCTATTGTATTTAATGGATTTACAGCCTGGTCACCTGCATTTTCAACAGGAAATCCATCTATGACAAATAAAGGGTAATTACTTTGGGTAATTGAATTATTACCACGAATAGTAATATCAATTCCAGAACCTGGCTGACCTTCAGATGATGTGACCTGCACACCTGCAACGCGTCCGCCTAAAGCTTCATCAAATGTCTTTACTGGTGCTTTTTGTAAATCGGCTATATTTACAGTTCCTACTGATCCCGTCAAATCCTTTCTTTGCACAGTTCCGTAACCTATAACAACAACTTCATTCATTTGAGCAACTGATTCCGACAAAACAACTTTTAATTCTTTTTGTGTACCGATAACAATTGCTTTAGGCTCGAAACCTATGTATGTAAAATTTATCATTTTATCATTAGGTCCCAGACTGATTTTAAAATTACCATAAGCATCTGAAATAGTTGTTTTTTTAGATTCTTTGACTTCGATGGTAACTCCAACTAGTGGTTCATTTTTTGAATCTGTTACTTTGCCAGTTATAGTTCTGACTTGTGAATAAGCAATGCTTATCGTATAAAAAGAAATCACCAATGCTAGTACTAGTATTCTTTTTACACATGCATTTCCTGTCTTAAGAAATTTAGGCATATTAATTATGATTAGTGTTAATGTTTAGTTTATACTTTTTTACTATATAGATAATCATGTGATTAAACAATTCTCATTTACCGTCGTTTCATTACTATTTCAAGCGGTAAGTTAATTTCCCTTCCAATAGGCTTTCCATCTTTATAAGATATTGCTCTTATGTGATGCGCGCCTTTGGGAACTGTTAACGGTTGCGAATATATTGGGTAAAACTTATCGGGACTTGTATCGTCAAATGAGTAATATATTTCTAAACCTTCGATCTCTGATGTAATTTTAATTTTTTGAACACCATCTTCGATTACTGAAAAAATAATAGGTTCATAAAATTGGGTGCTGTATTTTACATTTGAGGAATCCAAAAGGAGCAAATGCTTTTCAACTCTTTTAATAAAGAAGTCCCAACCACTCGCATTTTTAGAAGACCATAACCTTTCTGATAAAGCTAAAGCTCTTGGCCATGTCATATATTGAAGCTTTCGCTCGTTTGGAACTTGTTCTGTCCATAAAGAACCTTGACCTCCTAAAATAAACGCTTCGTTAGCATCTTCCGGAGAAGGCTCGAACTTATACATCGTGTTTAGCCTTGCAACAGTAAAAGGACCATTTTCTAAAAATGGGTCTCCTTGATAAAAATCTAGATAAGTGAAAGCAGCAGGAGTCATAATTGCAAATTGTTTATTATTAGAAGCTTTAATCCCCGCTTCATAACTTTTCCAGCTCATGACCGTCATATTATCTGGTAAACCACCCTTTAAATTCTCATTCCAACCTATTACTTTTTTTCCTTTTGCTTCTACAATTTTCGTTACTCTTTTTATAAAATAATTCTGTAAATCCTCCACTCCCTCTAAACCTTCTTTTTGTATAAGTAATTTACATTTATCGCATTTCTCCCAATAACCTCTGGTCACCTCATCTCCACCCATATGAATATATTGACTAGGAAATAATGTTGCTATTTCTGAGAAAATCTTATCTAAATACACATAAACAGAATCATTACCTACACACAAAACATTAGTTCTACTGCTATTCCACGGATCGCCAGCCAAAACTTTTTGTGGCGTTTGTGTGCATGATAGCAAAGGATAAGAAGCTATAAATGCTAAACTATGACCTGGAACATCTATTTCTGGTATTATTTCTACAAACTTTTTAGAGGAATAAATTATCAAATCTCTAATCTGTTCTTTTGAATAAAAACCACCATAGTCTGCTGTTTCATCTGGCTGAGGTGGCAAAAAACCTTTCCAATATCCAGTTCTACTAACTCTCCATGCCCCAACTTCAGTTAACTTTGGCAAACCATCTACAGCAATTCGCCAACCCTGGTTATCTGTTAAATGCAAATGCAAAACATTAAACTTGTATTTTGCCATTTGATTGATATAAGATTTTAAAACTTCTATTGAAAAAAAATGTCTGCTTACATCTAACATCAATCCACGATATTTAAATCTTGGGTAATCAGTAATTAAAACACCATTTATAGTGAAGCTTTTGATTTTTGAGGTATGAACCGGTATTAATTGTGTTAAAGTCTCTAAACCATAAAACCATCCTCGAGAGTTATTCGCACTAATTCTTATTTTTTTATTAGAAACTTCTAACTCATACCCTTCTTCGCCCAAATCTTCGCGATATTGATTCAGCTTTTCGAAAAAAATAACGTTTCTATTAGTCTTTAAAAGTTTGAGATCATATCCCGTGGCATCATTAATCCTTCCTAAAAAAGACCTTATTAATTCCTTATCCTCTTCAGAATTAAAATACACTGCAGTCTTGTTGTCTAAAATAAAACTGTGCTTTAATAGTTTGTAAGACACAGGAACAGGTATTATTTTATGACCTACATCTTGAGCAAAACACATTAATGCACAGATGTAAATCACCAAATAACTACCTAAAAACTTATAAACCTTAGACATCTATTGACAGCTTATTAATTTCTACAATACACTCTATTTTATTAATTCCCCTAAGTGATTAACAGGTTGTTCAAAAGGCCTTAAATATTCATCCAACAATACAGCTACCGTTTCTCTATCTAAAAATTGTTTGCCTTTATATTCTTTTATAATTTGTTGTTTAGATAATTTTGGATTTATCTGATGAAATATTTCTGCAACAAAATCTATTTCTAAATCTTTACCGGAAGCTTGTACGGTTTCTAAACCAACGTAATAAGTTTTTAAACCTTGTAGCAAATCGTATTCACTAATTAAATGGTGAGGGTAAAACCAAGTTTGATTAGCCCATTTATAAGCAATTCCTTTTCCTCTTAAAATTCCGGTTGCTCCAATTTTTTGAATAGCTACAAAGTTCTTATCGTTAGGTTTCACATCTATAAAAGGCATCAAATAGGCAGAACTTTTTAACAGTTCTTCTTGTACATCTCTAACAGATACATCTCTCGGGGACAAAGATTTCTTTACAGAAAGTGCGGCTAAAGCGCCTGCCGCTTGTCCAATTCCTAAAACTACAGGCTGTAATCTGGTAGCTCCCGCTACAATGTTAGAAACACCTATGCTTTTTTCGGCTACAATAATATCATTTACACCTATGGGAATTAAACTTCCTAAAGGGACATTATACGATGGTACTTTAATTTTAACAAAATCTATATCTGGCGCACTAGGATTTTTTAAGTGATGATGATCAATAGTATAGTCTCCGACAATAACACCTGTCCGATATAAAGGTTTCTCTTGGTCATAAGGTTTAGAAACATAAGGTAATGTTAAATTAGCTAAAGCCGTAATTCTTCTAGACTCTCTATGATAAGGAATAAAAGGTAATTTATCTTTCGTATCGTACTCATCATCAGCCAATCCTAAATTCTTATACCCTAAAGCAGTTTGAATATGATACACAAATCTTAAAGTATGTAACTTAGCCTCTTTTAAAAGTTCTTCTCTTTCTTTAGGCGATTTCTCAATAATATTTAAATAGATATCATTTCCGTCTTTTGGCCAGTTAATCATGTATTTACCATTAGGCAATTTACCATAGGTAATCATTTTAGTACAGTCTATAATAGGTGTATTATCATGTGATGCTGGATCTTGTACATCACATGCATGTGTAAATTCTCTGGGATCATAACCTTTAGGTTTTGCTATTATTTTATTTTTAGAACCATAATCTTTTAAAACAGCTACATAAGTCAAATCCTGAATAATATCATTTTCTTTTTCTGGAGCAAATTCTTCTTTAGTAATAAATTTACTATCCATACCAATTTTGTATTTGACTCCTACTTTAGAAAAAACATCTCCCAATTCTGTAGCATCAACAACTATTTTTGCATTTATTTTAAAAAGTGTTGATCCTCTTTTAAAGTCAACTTTCCAACCTTTTTCCTGCTTTTCTATTTTAGACAAACTGCTACCATAAAAAACAGCTATATTGGCATGTTTGGCAACCATTTCTTTTAATATTTTGTTACCTACGGAGGGCTCAAATAAAGTGTTACTTACCCATCCCGTTTCCAATGCTGCCGCTCCACCATAATGGTTTCTTAGATGCTCTCTAAATTCGCCCCATAAACCGGAAGGTAATTGATGATTTCCGTCTATAGCGGAAACCCCAGCGGAGGTTAGCATACCTCCCAACCAATTTGTTTCTTCAATTATTGTAACAGCAACTCCCATTCTTGCCGCTTGAATAGCCGCAGTAACCCCACTTGCACCACCACCAACAATAAGCACATCTGTTTGTAAATTAAATTTTGATGATTGAGAGAAAGCAACCTTATTCCCCAAAAACACCAAACAAACTAGAAACGTATAGAATATTCGCATAATTATCTTTTTGTACAAACGAATATAACTTATTTTTTAATAACAACATAAAAGTTTTTAATTTTTTTTATTAACTATTTTTATAAATACACACCTGTTATACTAACAAAGGATTTTACATTCTTGTTATGCAAGAAAATCTAAATAAAAAGCTTAATTATTAAATAAATATCTTTTTTATATATCTTTGAAAAAAAACAGCTTATACCGCAAAATAAAGGCGCAATGACATTTCTAGAAGAGTTAAACGATGAAAATATTTCTGGAGTAGCTTATAAAAACATACAGGTTAAAAAAAACATCATATCCTATTTCTGTAGATATGGTAGTTCTACTATTGCTGATTTATGTAAGGCACTCAACCTAAGCACTCCAAAAGTAACTAATCTCGTATTCGAACTTATAGCCGAAGGTTTAATTAAAGACTTAGGAAAAGTAAGCTCAACGGGAGGAAGAAGACCTAACTTATACGGAATGATTCCTGAATCTGTTTTTTTCCTAGGTGTGGATGTAAAACAAAATCATATAAATATTGGCATTGCAGATTTATCTAAAAATTTGATCGCTATTAAAGAGAATGTTCCTTTTTTACTAAGTAATCATCAAGAATCTTTAAATGACTTGATTAACATTATCAAGTCATTTGTAAAAGGATTACCAGTTAATAAAGAAAAAATTCTTGGTTTAGGAGTAAACCTATCAGGCAGAATAAATTACTCGACGGGATACAGTTATAGTTTTTTCCATTTCAATGAAGAACCACTTTCTAAAACTTTAGAAAAGGAATTAGGTATAAAAACTTTTTTAGAAAACGACTCAAGATCTATGGCTTTTGGCGAATTTAGCTCAGGCGTGGTAAAAGATGAAAAAAATGTTATTTTCTTAAATATGGATTACGGAATTGGCATGGGAGTAATGATTAACAGCCAATTATATTACGGAAAATCTGGATTTGCTGGAGAATTTGGTCATATACCTATTTTTGACAATGAAATTATCTGTAATTGCGGAAAAAAAGGATGCTTAGAAACTGAAGCTTCGGGCTGGGCTTTAACAAGGATTTTTAAAGAAAGATTAAAATCAGGTTCTTCTTCGTTAATTTTTAAAAACCAAGAACTCACAGACACATTGATTGATTCTATAAAATTGAAAGACATTATAAATGTTGCAAAAAATGATGATGTTCTTGCGATAGAATTAATTGCCGAAATCGGAGAGAAATTAGGCCGAGGAATAGCTCTATTGATAAATATTTTCAACCCTGAATTGGTAATTTTAGGAGGGCGATTAGCCGAAACTGGAGAATATATTGAACTCCCTTTAAAAAGTGCTATTAATAAATACTCTTTAAGCTTAGTTAATAGTGATACTAAAATTAAAAAATCAGCTTTAGGAGAAAAATCTGGAGTAATTGGAGCCTGTTTATTAGTAAGAAACAGACTCCTAGATTTAGAATAATTTAAAATTTAGAGCCACTGATATTGATAATTTCGGCTCCTCTGCTTTTTTCATACTTATCGGCAGCAACAGAAAAATAACCTGGCTCTGGACAATTCATCTCTGTATATCTTTCGTTATGAAACGGAGTTTCTACAATCTTACCATTTTCATACCTATGTAAGTTAGTATACTTCCAAACAGCGTTTTTAATTTTTGTACTTGTTGCTTGAACCGGTTTTCCTTCGTTAGCCACCTGATCTATAGCATTCACTCTTTTAAATTCGCCAATAGCATTTAAACTGTAACCATCACAATCGAAATCTCTTTCAAATTTCTTACCTGCTCCTTCAATTACAAATCTGATTTTTTTATCAGAAATAACTACTATAGACATAAAAACTTCTTCTCCTGGATACCAGTAATAATCTTTAGTAGCGGGCCCATTTTCAAAAATAGCTAACTGACCAGATATATGCCCTGTTCTTCTTAAAAATGGGCGATATGCCTTTCTATCGGCTGAAATAACACCATTTTCATCTTTAATAATTTCCCAAGCTAGACCAATATCTGTTTCTTGATTACCCATATTTCCTCCTAAATAAATAGAAGGATTATCCAAATACTGTTGTGGCTTGTTAGGGTTAATTCTGCCAGGGTCAAAATCAATTGTCGGTAGGACAACTTTTCCACTAATGCCTACCCATTTATCATGACTAGAAACTAATTTTCTATAATAAGCACCTTTAAAACAAGGCTTAGATTTTTCGGGTCTAACTTCACCAATAAAAAAATCGTTTTCTACTTTATTTTCCTGAGGTGCAATAACAGCCTGGTTGGTAACTTCTGAACAGGCAGCGAACAATAAACAAATAGAGGCTAAAAAAATACTTCTCATTATATTTTAGGATATTATAAATCTACGGGAATAAAAATCAAAGGTGTTGGCAAACAAGATGCTCCTGGGGGAGAATATTTCAAGTTTAAAGTTTCTACTTCTCCAATATTTTTGGGTTTAAAAACCTGAATAACAATTACTTCTGGTTCACTTTTAGTAATTAATTTGTCGCTTGGTAGTTGCACTACGCCTTCCTTGAAAACGCCAGCACTAGTTACCATACTAGCAGCCATTCCGCTACACCATTTGTTATCTCCAGCTCTAGAGTTCCAAGTAACTAAAGCCAAACCTTTACCATCAGTACTTTTCCATTGTAAATCTATGTCATAAATAACTCCATAATTTCCAGCTAGCTTAGATATTTTTCCGCTTTCTCCCTCTATTCCAACAACCCAAGGATCTGTTTTTCCATCAGCCAGCACCAATTGAGAAACACCTTCTGCTGTATTAATTATATTTTGATTAAAAATTTTATAGTTACTTACGCCAAACAACCCTCTGCCTGCATTTTTATGATTGCTAGGGATTGCTGTTTTAATTTCAGTATATGCTTTCGCACTCGATTTTTCCGGCGATGTCTGCAATACAGCTATCTCCGCGGGCTGATCAATAATAAACTCATAGAAGCCATGTACTAGTTCATCATATTTAACAACATGTTTCTCTAGCTTAGGATCAATTGCAATTACTTCGCCCGGCGCAACTTTCCGATCTTTTAACTCTTTTCCATTAGACGAAAAATAATCAGACAAACCATTTTTACCTACAAAGAAATAATCGGTACTTGGTAACTGCGACGAATACTTAAGCATCTTAATAGTTAAAGGTTTATTACCTGTATTTTTAATAATAGCAGTTATTTTTCTTTCAATTTTTTTGGGCTCTTTAACTCCATTCACATTATAAACATACAACCTTACTGCTCCCGGTTTAACTGACTCTTTTAACGCAATTCCTTCGGGAATTCTAATATATTCAGGGTCATCCGAAATCATGAACTGAGGACCAGGTTGTATTATTTTATCGTAAGCTATATGCTTAAAATTTTCTGTAAGAAAATTAGGAAGTTCTACAATAGTTCCTTGTTTGGCATTCATAATCCTATTTCTGGATTCGACACCAATCTCTTGCGAAAAAACCGCTTTTGAGGTCAATAATCCTAATAAAAAAATCGAGCTGTTTTTAAAAATCATTATGTATAATTATTACTTGTTTAAAAGTTTAGTAAAAAACCAAAAGTGACTAGGTAAACTTTCAGCCCAATATGATCCTGTGTGCGCCCCAGGCTTTGCTGTATAAGTAACTTTTAACTTCAATTCATCACACCTATCTCTTAAGTCTTTATTTGCTTTATACAAATAATCCTCTGTACCACAATCAAAAACAAATGTCTTATCTTTTGATAATTTTGGCAATATATAAGAAATAGAATATTCATCAAATAAGTGATTATCCTCTGAAAAATCTCCTAAATGTTCGGCCAAAGTTGTCTTTTTAAAGCTAGAATGTTTTAAATTTACCACGCCAGAAGTGCTTCCTGCGCTTAAAAAAATATCCGGGTAAACACACAACATTCTTAAAGCACCATACCCCCCCATGCTTGCCCCCGTAATAAAAACTTGTTTTTCGTTTACGGCATATTCTTTATTAATTTTTGGTAAAAGCTCTTTAATAAAAAAACTTTCGTATTGAGAATTTTCAACTTTTAGAGAATTTATATACCAACTTTTCTTTTGCCCATCTGGACACACTATTAGAAAATTAAATTGATTAGCGAGTTGCTGTAAATCTACTAATTTACCCCAACTTTTATAATTAGCGGAATGTCCATGCAATAAATAAACAACAGGTATTTTTTGTATCTGCGAATAATTAATAGGCTTATATATATGAACAGAATCATTAGCATTTAAGAATTTAGATTCTACTACTAATAAATCTTGTGAAAAAGCAGTTTGAAAAAGAAAAGAGATTATAAACAATAAAATCTTTGATTTCATAATATTTGGATTAACAATTCACGTTAATCCAAATATATAATATTATTATAAATAATAATAGTCTTTTTAAAAAAAATTAAAATCTATCTATAAATATCTTTTAGATAGATTCTAATAAACTAGTATACTATTTTAACACTTTCTTTTTTTGTTAAACTCGAAACCGTTACAATTAATACCGAGTTTGACAATGATAGTGGGATAATAAAAGAGTTATCACCTGCAATAAATTGCTTATTTTGACTATACATCTTAACCCCTGCAATAGAAAAAACCTCTATTTCACCACTTTCTTGTATTAACGAATTGTATTTCACACGAAGTGTTTCGTTTTCTTTATATACGACCAGGTTATGGCTATTTAAATTATAATTTACAAAAAGAATTTTAGATTCTTTTACAGAACCATCTAAATCTATCATTTTCAACTTATAATAATTAACACCAGCAATAGGATTAAAATCTGTAAATGAATAAGATTTAGCTTCATTATTAGAGCCTGATTTAGGATAAACATTGGAAAGATTATTAAACGTTTTCCCATCTGTAGATCTCAAAACTTCGAAATGAGAAAAATTCCTTTCAGATACTGTAACCCAAGAAAGCTCCACATTATCATAGTTTTTCTTAACATCGTATTTTGATAGAGTAACAGGCAATGTTATGGCATCTTTTAAATAAGTTACTAATTGAGCTCCAGCACCTCCAGCACCCAAACCTTGCAAAGAAGCAGAACCCACTATTAATTGGACCCCACCCGGCTTAGTTATATCTAAAGTTAAACGATTCTTAGAAACAGGGAGGCCTTTAAATTGCTGAGCTTTAGCATTAACAAAAACAGCAACAGTTATAAATATAGTATAAATAAACTTTTTCATAATTGATTAATTTCTAGTTTTTAACATTAAAACAGTCGGCATCACTCTTTCACCTCCAGCATCAGAAACCTTAATAGTTGGTTGATTATCAATTCTTAGCGATGTAGATCCCCCGCCATCTAAGTTAATTGCACCAACACATCCTAAATTTTTCAAAATATCAGCAAGTTGAATCAATGTTAAACCATTAACACCTGTTTCTGTATTACCTCCTTCTGCAGCCAGCAATATTACATTCCCTTTGGCTGTATAACCTACAGCTGTTCTAGCTCTCAAACTAGTATTATCCAATTCCACCAATTCATTAACATCCGTAACATTAACAACACCGTTCTTAATTAGCATTGGCGCACCTCCAATAGCAGTGCTAACATGCCATAATGTTCCGGCTTCCTTTGCTGGAGCGACTAGAGGCTCTTGCCCTCTGACTTGAGCTAACGGTGCGGCGTAATAATAAGGTGTAGTATAAGCTGTTCCACCGCCAGTATAAGGAGTATATTGATATCCGTAAACCCATTCGACAGACGGAACGAAGTCTGGTGACAAACCAAATGCAGCCCTTGTAATAGGATAAGATTTACCATCTCTCGTAAGAGAATTTAATACATCTACATATTTTTTACCTCTATCTTTTACAAAGCCCAGAGCGCCAGAAGTTGAGAAAAATGTCCCATTCAAACATGCCAACACAGTTCCTGGCTCATCTAAAACAAATTTTTGTGGTGTCTTTTGGGGAGAAATAGAATATCCTACTTTTAACTCTATTATTTTAGGATTAAAAACAACGCAATAAATATTCTTTTTTAAGTTGAATACATCTGTTTCAGAAGTCATTTGATAAACCTCGGCACCATAAGGCCAAGAGCTCGTTAAATCAGAACGTTTATTCCAATAACTTGGAAATGCTTCCAGGGAAGCGCTTACATCAAATGGAGTCAAATAACTCTGTAGATCTTCATATTTTAAAGAAACGGCACCAACAGTACCGTTACTTAAAGACGAAGCACTCCAAACTCCAATATTAAATAAAGATTTTGGAGAAGATATTGAGCCCCAAGTTTCTCTACTGAAAAAATCTCCATACCCTAAAGCATGTACTGCATTTTCTTGTCCTTGCCAAGCTCCTGTCCCATCATCTCTTCTAATTAACACTGCTTCATGCAAGGTCAAATTAAATGATTTCGAATTTAAATCTTCTAAATAATTAGCATCGTTTATTGCTAAATTAATTACTCCGTCTACGTTTAAAACAGGAGAATAAGTTGTTAATTCTGCAAGGGCACGTTTTATCAAAACTATAACTGTCCCCGCTCTAAGATTTTTCCATAAATCAATATTTTTAAATCTAAAAGCCCCACCCGCATCTTCTAATGAAATTGTTCCATTAGCATAATCTTTGATAATCCAGTTTCTGATATCTAAACTATCTTTAACAACTATCAATTCAACCAAATCTGAGGTACCGTCTCCGCTACCGCTATTATAAAACCTATTGACCAAAATATCTTGGGAATAAGCGCTCATAGTTAAAACCATGAAGGAAATAAAGGTTAGTAATCGTTTTTTCATATTTAATTAATTTTAATAACAAACTAAAGTTATTAATTTTTATAATTATTAAAAGATCACTTAATTATTTTTTTTAGTAAAAACTGTAACTTTAAAAATTCGCTTTAACACAAACAATTCTCATCTAATTAATTTTCTTATTATATTTATGTTACGTATTAACTTCTTTAATTTTATTTATGAAAAAATTATTTTTTATAAGCAGTATAATGTCATCTGTTTTATTAGCCTGCAACCAAAACCCCAAACAAACACAGCAAGCCACTACAGAAGATCATTCAATGCATGACCAGTGCTATCAGGCAATTACAAATGCCGATACTTTAGACATGCATATCCACAATCACGATGGAAAAGTACAAGGAAGCTTGGCTTTTAGATTTAAAGAGAAGCAAAATACACAGGGAGATATTTCTGGTGAATTTAGGGGAGATACTCTGTTTGTAGACTACTCTTTTGATTTAAACGGAACACCATCTAAAAACCCGTTGGTATTTCTTAAACAGGGAGAAGAGTTATCGCAGGGGTATGGTGAAATTGAAACCTATTTAGGAAAAACATATTTCAAGCCGGGCGCTCAAATCGATTTTGGAAAAGGCTTCAACTTAAAGCCAACGAACTGTAAATAATGATTCTAAAAAAAGAAGGTATCTAACTAACACTTTTTAGATACCTTCTTTAATATAAAATAACATTCTCTTAATGGAGCATTTCTAAAGCATCTGCAATATAGCTCATAACGAAAGATGAACGAAGGATGAAAATTCTTTAACATTTTCAGATCATAACCAAATCCAACTTTTAAAGTTCATTGTTAATATTCGCCTGTAGATAGTAACACCAGCGTACAAGCTCTTTCTGTCTCTATTCCCAAATCCTGGGCTTTTTCCTCCAATTCTCTATTTTCTGTACCCGGATTAAATATTATTCTTTTAGGTTTGGTTTTTAAGATATAATCATACAAATCTTTTTGATGGGCAGGGCCCACATAAAGCGTTATTGTATCTATATCAGTATGAATTTCTTCCGGTCTTTCTATTGACGTTCCAGCAAGCTCTCCCTTTTTTAAACCTACATTTATAATTGGATGTCCGTGGTTAACCAATCTGTTTGCTGCCAGATAAGAATATCTTGCAGGGTTTGTACTAGCTCCTAAAACCAATGTTTTCTTTTTCATATTATTTAAGCTCATTAGTTAACACAATTATTGCTTTTTATCAGACTACCGGTCTTCGATAATTAAATCTTTTTATTGCATTAGATTCTACCATCAGACTATAAGCAATTAACTTCTCTAGCCCTTAAGAAATTTATACACACCGTCTGCACAAGCCTGTCCATCAATAGCAGCAGAAATTATACCACCAGCATATCCGGCTCCTTCTGCGCATGGAAATAATCCAGCTACTTGCGGATGTTGTAGCGTGTCTCTGTCTCTGGGAATCCTAACTGCCGACGATGTTCTGGATTCCACACCGACCAAAACTGCGTCATTGGTAAAATATCCCGGCTTGCCTTTTATGCCCGCCATTTTCTTTCCAAAAACAGGCAAAGCGCCTGCCAAACTTTTCGCTACGAATGGGGGAAGCACTTCGTACAAATCTGCAGAACTTAGACCTGGTAAATAAGAGTTTTCGGGTAAATCGGAAGAGATTTTTCTATTTACAAAATCAACCATACGCTGAGCTGGCGCCTTTAAGTCACCTCCTCCTATTTGAAAAGCCCTTTTTTCAACTGCATGCTGAAACTCAAGCATAGCCAAAGGGCTTTCCGGATTTTCAATATCACTTAAATTCACCTGGACAACTGTCCCCGAGTTTGCAAATGGATTATTCCTTTTAGACGGGCTCCATCCATTTACTACAATTTCACGTTCATCCGTTGCACAAGGAGCTATAATCCCTCCCGGACACATACAGAACGAAAATACTCCTCTTCCACCAACCTGCTCTACCAAACTGTAATAAGAAGGAGGTAAGTTTTCATGTCTTATTTCGCAATGGTATTGAGATTGATCTATGATTTCCTGCGGATGTTCAATCCGGACGCCCAACGCAAATGGTTTGGATTCCAGTAAAATATTTTTTCTGTCTAAAAGATAGTAGATATCCTTTGCAGAATGTCCCGTAGCGAGAATTAAGGCCTTGCCTTCTATTGTGCCTTTATTTGTTACCGCCGCCTTAATACCCTGGCTATCGATAAGTATATCCTCTAATTTGGTATCAAAATGAACTTCACCTCCAGAAGTAATTATGGTTTCCCTAATTCCCTGAATAATCTGAGGCAGTTTATTCGTTCCAATATGTGGTCTGGCATCAATCAAAATGTCTTCAGTAGCACCATGATCCACAAAAATCTGAAGCATTTTATTAACATCTCCTCTCTTATTAGACCTTGTATACAGTTTACCGTCTGAGTAAGTTCCGGCACCGCCTTCACCAAAGCAATAATTAGATTCTGGATTTACGACTCCAAGTTTATTAATAGCTGCCAAATCGCGCCTACGTTGCTTAACATCTTTACCGCGTTCTATCACAACAGGCTTTAATCCCAATTCTATCAATCTCAATGCAGCAAAAAGTCCCGCCGGTCCAGCACCAACAACTATCACAACCTCCGCATCTTTTACATGTTGATAAGCAAACCTCTGTTGCTCGAGAAGTGGATTTTCGTCGATATATAAAACAACCTTAAGTCGGTAAACCACATTCTTTCCTCGGGCGTCTATAGATCGTTTTCTAATCGAATAATGTTTTAGGGAATTAGGTTTTACACCTGACTGTCGAATAACTTGGTCTGTTATTTTGTCTTTGTTGAATATATAGTCGGGAGAAATGACTACTTCAATTTCCTTTATCATGCTAATTTGTCGGGTATTTATCCCGAATCGTAACAAAGGTATAAAATTTGAAGTCTAAACCGTAAATTGCAATATCAAAAACTTAGAAAAATGAAAAAACTACTTTACGGATTTATAGCATTAATTGCTGTTATTTCTCTTAATTCTTGCGGGTACAATACCAATGTGGCACTTGACGAAAAAGTTAAGGCGCAATGGGGGGAGGTAGAGAACCAGTATCAAAGAAGAGCAGATCTTATCCAGAATCTGGTTAATACTGTTAAGGGCGCTGCCAATTTCGAGAAAGAAACCTTAACACAGGTGATTGAAGCAAGAGCCAAAGCTACCTCTATTCAGGTCAACCCTGATCAACTAACAGAAGAGAACATCAAAAAGTTCCAGGAATCACAGGGACAGTTAAGCCAGGCTTTAGGCAGGCTAATGGTAGTTTCCGAACAATATCCGGAATTGAAAGCAAATCAAAACTTTTTAGATTTACAGACTCAGATCGAGGGTACAGAAAATAGAATTGCTGTAGCCAGAAGAGATTTCAATCAGGCGGTACAAGAATACAATACAAACATCAGAAGATTCCCTAATAACATCTTTGCGGGAATGTTTGGATTTTCCCAAAAAGGAAGCTTTACTGCAGAAGCTGGTGCTAATAAAGCTCCGGAAGTTAAGTTTTAAATGAATATCTCATTTCATTCAGAAGGTCTGTAATAAATATGACAGACCTTCTGAAAAACACTCATTAATCAGAATATGGCAAAGTTAAGCGAGAAAGAACAAGAAAAAGTAAAAGAGGCCATTGAATGGGCAGAAAAATCTACCTCTGGTGAAATCAGGGTCTGTCTTGAAAAACATTGCAAGACTGATCCTTACGAAAGAGCAATTCAATGCTTTTACGATTTAGGCATGGAGCAAACCAAACTAAAAAACGGCGTTCTTGTATATATCGCTACAGACGATCACAAGTTTGCTATTTTAGGTGATGAAGGAATCAACAAATTAGTACCTGACAACTTTTGGCATAGCACAAAAGAACTCATGACTCAACACTTTAAAGAAAATAATCTGGCTGAAGGAATTAGCCTTGGCATTATCGAAGCGGGAAAACAATTGAAAAAGTTTTTTCCATATCAAGAAAACGACACTAACGAATTACCGGATGACATTGTTTTTCTTAGCTAAACACACATAGATGAAAAAAATACTTTTTGCCTTTTTACTCGTTATAGGTACGCTATTCTCCAAAGCCCAGGATTTCCCACCAAAGCCCAACACCCTGGTTAACGACTATACAGGAACACTTTCTAATGACCAAAAACAGGCCCTTGAAAACAAACTAGTGGCCTTTGACGACTCTACATCTATTCAGGTTACCGTCGTTTTAATCAGGTCGTTAGACGGCTATGACATTAGCGACTATGGATACCGGCTGGGAAGAGCCTGGGGAGTGGGGGGTAAAGAAAAAAATACTGGTGTAATTATATTGGCTGCTATAAACGATAGAAAGGTTACTATCCAGACTGGATATGGAATGGAAGGCATGCTTCCCGATATCATTACAAAGCGAATTATCGACAACGAAATCAAACCTTATTTTAGGACTGGAAATTATTACGAAGGATTAGATGCCGCAACTTCAGCAATAATCAGCTACAATAAAGGCGAATATAAAGGGGATGGGCGTAAAAGAGGTAATGGAGAAGGATTCCCTATTGGCCTGGTTATATTAATCATAATTATCGTTATCGTATTAATAGGCCGCGGCGGACGTGGTGGTGGACGAAATGTGATTGGAGGCAGAGGTGGAGCCGATATTTTTTGGTGGTCCATTTTAAATGGTCTGGGGAACTCTGGTCGCGGAGGCTCTGGAGGATTTGGAGGAGGCTCCGGTGGTGGATTTGGAGGTTTCGGTGGAGGTAGCTTTGGTGGCGGCGGTAGTAGCGGAAGCTGGTAGCTAATACTATTGGGTAAAGCGTATTGGATATTGAGAAACAATATTTACCAGAAATAACACTAACCCAACAGTTTAAACAATAACAACAAGACATTAACAACTCAACTACTAATTGAAGTATTAATAAACTTATAGATCATCCTTATAGCTTTCACGAGTAACCCCCTTTTGGTTTATACTTCAAATTTAAACAGGAATGACAACAATAAAAAAGTGGACAAAACTAACTTCTAAATATATCAGTAAATCGCCCTGGGCAACATTGAGAGTCGATGCCTGTGAATTACCAAATGGAAAAATAGCTAGCGATTATTACGTACTCGAGTATCCAAACTGGGCTAATGCAGTTGCCATTACCGAAAATAATGAGGTTCTTTTAATTAAACAATATCGCCATGCTGCAGATATTATCTCTCTCGAAATTCCCGGCGGGGTTATCGACCGGGATGAAGATCCAAAAGATGCAATAAGAAGAGAGCTTTTAGAAGAAACCGGATATTTGTTTGAAGATATTGAACTGATATCTACTATTTACCCTAATCCTGCTACTTCTAATAATATCACCTATGGATTTTTGGCAAAAGGTGGCAAGAAAATCCAAGACCAGGCTTTAGATGAGCATGAGGATATTGAAGTTAGTTTGCATTCTATAGAGGAAGTAAAACAATTGCTTTTGGAGAATAAGTTTCCACAAGCCTTACACGTTACAGCATTAATGTATGCGTTGGTAAAAATCGGAGCTTTAAAATAACAAACTCAGATTTTTCCGCTTTCTAATAAAAGCTAAGAATATATTCTAAGATTTATAATCTTCAGAAGCTAAGCACTTTCTATTCAATAATATTTACCATTTTAAAATTGTCCCATCCATACCTACAGAAAAGACATTATTTCCAATTATATCCAAACCATATTGTCGAGAAGAATTAACATTTTCCTTAGTCCAGTTACTTCCTCCGTCAATTGTCTTTAAAATTACAGATGTATTATTTATAACCTGTCCTCCTATAATATATCCAACATTTTTATCAGCAAATTTTATTGCCGTCAAATAATCTATCGATATTGGAAGCTGAACTCGTTGCCAGCTCTCTCCTCCATTAAAAGTCCTTAATAAAACACTACTTCCATTGTAACCTGTAGGGATTCCTCCCACAATATAACCATTATCTTTATCTGTAAAATGAATAAAAGTAAGTATATGCTGCTCATCCAAAAATGGCAAATTTGGTTGAGCGTTCCATGAAATACCGCCATCGATAGTTTTTAAGATTAAGCCACCCCTGCCCGATGCGTAGCCTTTTTTATTATCTAAAAAGCACATACCATAAACACCTTCCCCATAGGTTCCTGAATATACTCTTAACCATGTCTTTCCACTATCAGAAGTTCTTAAAATAATTCCATTACTTCCAGTAATAAATCCCATTTCTTCATTTACGAAATATACAGACCTAAAGTCTTCATAAAAAGAAACATTTATAGCAGACCAGGTATTCCCTCCATTTGTGGTTTTGAGAATGGTCTTATTATTTCCAACAGCATAACCTGTCAAATCGTTGATAAATTTTATATGATACAAATACTGATTTGTCCCACTATTCAAATTTAAATAAGTCTTTCCGCCATCAGTAGTCTTTAGAATAATTCCATTTTCACCACATATATAACCGGTTTGTTGATTGACGAAATATACACTTGTGAAGTCAGAAGTATTCCATTTTATAACCTCCCAAATTTTAGATTCTGCATTTTCTTCGGAAAACTCAACAAACCCATTTTCTGTTGGGGATTCGATATTTCCATTATTAGCCACTGTATCTGACACAATTTCAGTATCAGCATCTTCAATTAATTCTCTATCATCACAAGACACACTTGCTAACCCTATTGCTAAAAAACAATAAAATAAATTAAGGTTAAGTAAAGGTTTATACATCAGTATAGAATTAAAAACACATAAATATAAACATTTTTCTTGCAAAAATATTTGTTTAAAAACTTAATATACAGAAAACAAAAAAGGGAGAGCTAATGCTTTCCCTTTCTTGTTTTTTATCTCTGTACTCTAGTTCATCTTCAGTTTCTTCTGAATATCGTGAACGTAAGTTTTAAATTTCTTATCTGTATCAATTAAATCTTCAACCGTTTGGCAGGCGTAAATTACTGTGGAATGATCTCTTCCACCAAAGAATGCACCTATAGACTTTAGCGAAGTCTTGGTGTGACTTTTCGCCAGATACATGGAGATCTGACGAGCCTGTACAATTTCTCTCTTTCTGGTTTTTGACTTCACCATATCAACCGGAACCTCAAAATATTCGCAAACCAATTTTTGGATATATTCCATCGAAATCTCTTTGCTTGAGTTTTTGATAAAATTCTTCAGCATCTGCTTTGCCAAAGCCAAATCGACCTCTTTCTTGTTCAAGGTAGATTGTGCCAACAGAGAAACCATAGCTCCTTCCAGTTCGCGAACGTTATTATCTATATTATGGGCTACATATTCAATAACATCTTCCGGAAGTTCGATACCATCCTGATACATTTTTTTCTTCAGGATCGCCATACGAGTTTCAATATCAGGCACAGTTAAATCGGCAGATAATCCCCATTTAAATCTTGATAATAATCTTTCTTCTAAACCAGCTAAATCTTTAGGAGCTTTATCAGAAGTTAAAATCAATTGTTTCCCTGACTGGTGTAAATGATTAAAAATGTGGAAGAAAATATCCTGTGTCTTATCTTTACCCGCAAAGTTATGAACGTCATCCATTATGATTACGTCCATTGCCTGGTAGAAGTTAACGAAATCGTTAATTGTATTATTTTTCAAAGAGTCGACAAACTGCTGGCAGAATTTCTCACAAGAAACACAGATCACCAATTTATCCGGCATATTAGCCTTAATTTCATTCCCAATAGCCTGCGCTAAGTGAGTTTTCCCTAATCCTACACCACCGTAAATCATCAAAGGGTTAAAAGAGGTACCTCCCGGTTTTGCTGCAACTGCATATCCCGCCGATCTTGCCAAACGATTACAATCCCCCTCGATAAAATTCTCGAAAGTATAGTTTGGATTTAGCTGAGGATCCACCTGTAACTTTTTAAGTCCAGGAATTACAAAAGGATTTTTAATATCCTTATTCAATGCTACAGGCATTGGCATAGATTGATTCTTGCCCTCTGCTCCGTTACCACTTGAGGGCATATTAGTAGTATAGGGTTTTTGTGCAGATGATTTCTCTACAACAATATTATACTCTAATCTCCCTGCATCTCCCAATTGATTTTTGATTGTTTTTCTAAGTAGACCTACGTAGTGCTCCTCCAGCCACTCGTAGAAAAACAAACTCGGTACCTGTATAGTTAAAACACTCCCCTCAAGTTTAAGTGGTGATATAGGTTCGAACCAAGTTTTGAAACTTTGGGCCGGTATATTATCCTTAATGATTTGAAGACAGCTATTCCAAACGCTGGCACAAGTTTTTTCCATATTTTCCTTAATAATCTGATTTTAAATGCGATGGAAATTGACGGGGGTGTCTATTTCCGTGATTCGAATATTCGAAAAAAAATCGGCATTAAAAACTATATTTTA